>NZ_JAQOMR010000002.1 GCF_028401385.1 Marinicella algicola | reverse complement strand
AAGTCTGGACGGACCCGGTCAATCCGTTCCTGCGCTATCTCTTCAACACGGTATTCATCACCGCAACGACGCTGGTCATTTCGGTGATCTTCAATTCCATGGCCGCATTCGTGCTGGCGCAGGGAACGGTCGCCGGCCGCAAGATGCTACTCGGTCTCATCCTCGCCATCCTGGTTGTCCCGGCGGAAAGCCTCGTCCTGCCGCAGCTGATGATGGCAAGCTGGGCCGGGATCATCGACAGCTACGAGGTGCAGATCCTGCCTGGCGTCGCCAATGCGATGTCCATCTTTCTGTTCTACCAGTTCTTCACCCGCATTCCGAAAGAGCTGATGGAGGCCGCTCGCGTCGACGGTTTCAGCTTCTACCAGACCTACCGTCACCTCGCCCTGCCACTTTCCAAGCCGGTGATCTCCGCGGTTGCGATCCTGCAGTTCCTGGAAATCTGGAACAGCTATCTGTGGCCGATCATGGTGACGCGGGGGCCGGAATTCAGGCCGCTTTCGGTCGCCATGTCCGCCTATTTCGACAGCAACAAGGCCTATTGGGGCAACATCATGGCCTTCGCTGTCTCCATGGCCATTCCGGTCATTCTCCTCTTCCTCGTTCTTCAGCGGCAATTCGTTGAAAGCGTCACCAGTTCCGGCGTCAAAGGTTAACGTCCATGACTAAATGCTCTCACCGTCCGAACCTTCATCTTTCACCCTCTGTCGGCTGGCTCAACGATCCAAATGGCCTGATCTGCCATGAGGGCCAGTGGCATGCATTCTATCAGCACGACCCACACCAAACCGGTCATGGCACCATGCACTGGGGGCATGCCGTCAGCGACGACCTCGTGCATTGGCAGCATCAACCGGTCGCGCTTTATCCGGATAAATTGGGCGCCTGCTGGTCGGGCTCCGCCATTGCGACGCCGGAAGGCGAGGTCAAGCTCTTCTATACGGCCCACCGCAAGGCGCCGGACGGGCGCGATGACGAGAACCAGTGCCTGGTCAATGTCGATCAGACGTTCACCGTTTTTGAAAGAGACGATGGAAATCCGGTTTTGACCAATAACGGAGAGACTGTATTTCGTGATCCCAAGGTTGTCTGGCACGCACAAAGCGGGCGCTGGATCATGGTGTTGACGACAGGCCAGGCCGTCTCCTTCTACTGTTCGTCCGACCTCCATGACTGGAGGTTTGAGAGCAGTTTCGGGCTTGGGCAGGGCCATCATGACGAAGCGCCGTGGGAATGCCCCGACCTGGTCGAGATCGAGATTGAAGACGGCGGAACGGCATGGGTTCTCATTGTCGGCATCGCCCATGGTTCCTACTCCGGCGGTTCCGGCACACAATACTTCATCGGTGACTTCGACGGTCACACCTTCACCAACGCCAATCCGCCCGAGACCGTATTCTGGATGGATTTCGGCCGGGACTTCTATGCAGCCCAGACCTTCTTCAATTCCGGGAAGCGCCCCGTGTCAGTAGCCTGGGCCAGCAACTGGCGTTATGCGCTTTTGACGCCGACGCTGGATTACCGTCATGCGTTCAGCCTACCCCGCTCGCTTTCACTTCGGCGCACGGCCCACGGCCTTCGTCTGTCGCAGACAGTGCCGGATATGGTTCGAACGGCATTTCCCGTGGCCGAACGGCAGCCTTCTGGCCCGGCGGCGGGCACCTATCGCCTGCGCTTCGAGGAAGCGGAAACGGCAGGCGAATGGTCGCTTTATCTTTTCGGTGAAGATGTCCCGCAGCTGGAGCTGCGCCGTCAGGACGGCCAGCCGGCCCTTCACGTTCACCGCGATGAGAAATGGGCGAGTGAGATCGCACCGCTGTTTGCCAGCACCTTCTCGGTCTGCCTGCCCGAAGAGGTTTTCGATCTCGAGATCTATGTCGACCGGGGGCTTGTGGAGCTGTCGGCGTGCAATGGCCTTGTGTGGATTACCATGCAGCACTTTCCCGAAAACCCCGAAGGCGAGGTTCGGCTGGTCCGCAGAACGGTTGAGGTCCTGGCCGTGGCCGAATGAGCCGCTGACCATTCAGAGAGATTTAACGGCAAAAATGCTTGGGAGAGATTCATATGGCGGATGTTCAGCTTACTAATGTCCAGAAGGCGTTCGGTTCGGTCGAGGTTATCCCCGACCTGTCGCTTTCCATTCCCGATGGTTCGTTCACGGTGCTGGTGGGGCCGTCCGGCTGCGGCAAGTCGACCCTGTTGCGGATGATCGCGGGACTGGAGGAAGTGTCCGGCGGGACGATCCGGATCGGGGGGCGGATGTGACCGGGCTCGAGCCGTCCGAGCGCGGCATCGCCATGGTCTTCCAGTCCTACGCGCTCTATCCGCATATGACGGTGGCCGACAATATCGGCTTCGGTCTGAAACTGGCAAAGATGCCGGTAGCCGAGCGCGAAGCGCGGGTGCGCGAGGCGGCAGAGATATTGCAGCTCAGCGAACTCATGGATCGCAAACCCAAGGCGCTTTCTGGCGGCCAGCGGCAGCGTGTGGCGATCGGCCGGGCAATCGTGCGCAAGCCGAAAGTCTTTCTGTTCGACGAACCGCTTTCCAATCTCGATGCCGCGTTGCGCGGTCAGATGCGCGTCGAACTTGCGGAACTGCACGAAAAACTGGGGGCGACGATGGTTTACGTCACCCACGATCAGGTGGAGGCGATGACGATGGCGGACCAGATCGTTGTCCTGTCGCGCGGCAATATCGAGCAGGTCGGCGCCCCGATGGACCTCTATAACAACCCCGGACCACTTTCGTGGCCGGTTTTATCGGATCGCCGAAAATGAATCTGTTCAAGGGTGCCGACGTCGGCATGGTCGATATCGGCTATTACGGTGTTCGCCCGGAACATCTGGCAATCGTCGCACCGGACCGAGGCCGCTGGCACGGCACGGTGCGGCATATCGAAAAACTGGGTGCGGAAACCATCGCGCATATCCAGGTCGATGGCGCCGGCCTGTTTGTGGCGCGAACGGAAGGCGAGCTCGACGCCCACCCCGGAACGGAAGTGGGGCTCACGCCATGGCCTAACAAGGAACATTTCTTTCCTGCGGCATGACACAATCGGGATGGCTGGCGATATGTGAGAGGCACAAAACATGATTCTGTGTTGGGTGAAGCGCTGATTGATTTTTCCCGGACACGCATGTTTCCGGCCGGCCCTGCTTTACGGCCTATCCGGGCGGAGCCGTGTTCAATACGGCTGTCGCCCTGCCGACGACACTGGCCTTTGTCCAACTTCTCAATGGCAACGCCACCTATGCATTCTGTCTCTGAGCTGACTATGCTACCGAAATGAGGCCATAATCGTCGCCCTCGCGCACTTTCAAAATCTCGCTTCAGCAACTTGGCAATGCCCGCCAAACAACAAGAAATCAGCAATGTCCATTCACATCCATCGGCTCAAAGCCATGGCTGAGTGAAAAGCCGTGATCCAAATGGCGGTATGAAACCACCCGAAATATCACTCTTTTGCCTCATCGAACTAGTGTGACATCATCCCTCCGGTAATCAGACGACTGAAGCAAAGATCGGCGTCCGTGTTCTTAACCGGATAACTGAGCTTGGTCGTCCAGAATTCAGGCGCGTTGTATGAAAAATCCAAAGGGTTGACTTATCTCGTCCGGGGGCTGATCGCATTGCAACAATGCCCCTCTGACCGGCGGGGCAAGTTGAGGTAGGCTGTTCGGTTGTAGCAACAGAATCAAGTTTTTGGATTGTCGATCAGCGGTGTCGGTTTAGCAAGTGTTTCCAAAGATTTGCTGTCGGAAAGCAGGATTGTCGTTCCGTTGACCTTAACGCCGTAAGGTTTCAGCGTATTGAAGGCGCGCGAGAGGTTTTCCGGCGTCATGCCGAGAAGTGAGGCCAGCGTTCTCTTGTCATAGGGCAGCTCGAAGGCGCCGGTGCCTGTGCCGAATTCATGATCATACCGAAGGAGTGTGTTCGCCAGCCGTTCGACGGAACTGCGCAGCTTGAGACCCTTGTGCTCCTTGATGACATAGCGATAGCTACCAGCCATCTCCAGCACCATTGCCCTTGCGAAGGCGTCATCGAGCTCGAAGATCGATCGGACGTTTTCCGAAGGGATCAGCAATATTTTCGAACGCGCCCGTGTGCGCGCCGACATCAGATAGACCGCGTCCTTCAAGACTGCGGCGAGTATGAAGGCGCTGACCGGATGAACCATCGCCATCGTCGCTTCGCGACGATTGGCGTTGGCATAAAGCTCGACGCAGCCCTCGATCACGACATAGAGAAAGTCCGCCGGATCACCCTCGTGCACGAGGTCAAGCTGTGGTGGAAAGGTCTGCAGATAGGCCGCCTGCATCAGCGCCTCGAAATTCTCCTCGCCCATGCTGTTGAACAGGCCGAGCGCCCGCACCTGGGGCAAATCGGATGACCGCATCTCTATGCCTTGATTTTTTCGTGTTCTTAATTGATAAATTTAGCAGCATCAACCGGCATCCGCAACCGCTCGATTTGACGATGATTTCAGCGCGAGAAGGCAATTTCACGCCCAATTCTTGTTTGTCTCGCGTCACCCGTCAAGCTTGACTTAGGTCAACTTCGCGGGGCTGCAAAACCTTCTAGCTCTCAGGCACAATTTCCAATGAGCGGGCTTCCGCTCGAGCCTTGGGGGCATTTTATGTCTGCAGTTGACGGTATTCCGCGAAGCGATCAGCGCCGCGCGCTCGGTCTCAGCACGGTGGCCTTTACGGTCTGCTTCGCGGTCTGGACGATCTTCGCCATCATCGGGGTCGAGATCAAAGGTGAACTCGGCCTTTCCGAAACCCAGTTCGGTATTCTGGTGGCAACGCCGGTGCTGACCGGCTCGCTGACCCGACTGATGCTCGGAATCTGGACCGAGCAATATGGCGGGCGGCTGGTGTTCCCGCTACAGATGCTGCTGGCTGCTGCGGCAACGTGGCTCCTGACCAGCGCTTCGACCTATCCGCTCTTTCTTTTGGCGGCCCTTGGCGTCGGTCTTGCCGGCGGTTCCTTTGCCGTTGGCGTCACCTATGTCTCGCACTGGTATCCGCCGGAAAAGCAGGGCACCGCACTCGGTATTTTCGGGGCGGGCAATGTCGGCGCGGCGATCACCAAATTCTGCGCGCCCTTCGTCATGGTTGCCTTCGGCTGGCAGGCGGTCGCCAATGTCTGGGCCTTTGCGCTTGCCGCCATCGCCGTCATTTTCTTCGTGTTCTCGAAACATGATCCGGTGTTTGAAGCCAGGCGCCGTTCCGGCGCGAAGGCCGGTTCGGTCGCGGCCCAGCTCGCGCCGCTGAAGAACCTGCAGGTCTGGCGCTTCTCGCTCTATTATTTCTTCGTCTTCGGCGCCTTCGTCGCGCTGGCGCTGTGGCTGCCGCATTACCTCGTTGATGTTTACGGCGTCGATATCCGCACCGCAGGCATGGCCGCGGCGGCGTTCTCGCTGTCGGCCAGCCTGTTCCGCGCCTATGGCGGGCATCTGGCCGACCGGTTCGGCGCGCGCTCGGTGATGTACTGGACTTTCGGTTTTGCGCTGCTTCTGCTGTTCATGTTGTCCTACCCGCCGACGAGCTACACGATCCATGCCAAGGGCGGCGACATCATCTTCACGACCGCCATGAGCTTTGGCGCCTTTGTGCTGATGATCTTCTGTCTCGGTTTCTTCATGAGCCTCGGCAAGGCGGCGGTCTACAAGCATATTCCGGTCTATTATCCCGACAATGTCGGTTCGGTCGGGGGCCTTGTCGGCATGATCGGTGGGCTCGGTGGCTTCGTCCTGCCGATCGTGTTCGGCACGCTGCTGGATCTGACAGGCGTCTATACCACCTGCTTCGCCTTCCTGTTCCTGCTGGTGCTCGTCGCCCTCACA
Source organism: Marinicella algicola (assembly GCF_028401385.1). Classification (GTDB taxonomy): domain Bacteria; phylum Pseudomonadota; class Gammaproteobacteria; order Xanthomonadales; family Marinicellaceae. The sequence continues at coordinate 363,175 of NZ_JAQOMR010000002.1, read as the reverse complement.
TGGATGCATCTTTCCATCCGTCAGATGGAGCGCCGCAACCGGGTGGACGACGTAGCGCTGCCGGAACTGCCGGAATTCGAGGGCATGACGCCGAAGACGTCGGCGGCGACGCTCACCGAATGGAATCCAGAGGACAAAATCTTCTGGGAACAGACCGGGCGGAAGATCGCCAAACGCAATCTCTGGATTTCCATCCCGGCGCTGCTTCTGGCCTTTTCGGTCTGGATGGTCTGGTCGGTCGTCGTTGCACGGCTTCCCGCGATCGGATTTGATTTCACCGACGCCCAGCTCTTCTGGCTGGCGGCACTTCCGGGTCTTTCCGGCGCCACACTCAGGATCTTCTATTCCTTCATGGTGCCGATCTTTGGCGGCAGGCTCTGGACCACGCTTTCCACCGCCTCGCTGCTGCTGCCGGCCATGGGCATCGGCTATGCCGTGCAGAACCCGGAAACACCCTATCTGATCTTTCTCGTTCTGGCGCTTCTGTGCGGTCTTGGCGGCGGCAATTTCGCCTCGTCGATGGCCAATATCAGCTTCTTTTTCCCCAAGGCCGAAAAGGGCAATGCACTGGCCTTGAATGCCGGGCTTGGCAATCTCGGGGTCTCGGTCATGCAGTTCCTGGTGCCAGTCGTCATCACCATGGGCGTTTTCGGCGCACTTGGCGGCGAACCGCAGGCGCTGACCGATGGCGGAAAGCTGTGGCTGCAGAATGCCGGCTTCGTCTGGGTGCCGTTCATCATCGTCGCCACCATCGCCGCCTATGTCGGCATGAACGACATAGCCTCGGCCAAGGCTTCCTTTGCCGATCAGGCGGTGATCTTCTCGCGGTTCCACAACTGGATCATGTGCATCCTCTATACCGGCACATTCGGCTCGTTCATCGGCTATTCGGCGGGTTTCCCGCTGTTGATGAAAACCCAGTTCCCCGAGGTCAATGCGCTTTCCTATGCCTTCCTCGGCCCGCTGGTCGGTGCGCTGAGCCGGGCGGGCACCGGGTGGATTTCCGACCGCTTCGGCGGCGGGCGTGTCACCTTCTGGACGTTCGTCGGCATGTTTGTAGCCGTGGTCGGCGTGCTGCAATTCCTGCCGCATGGCGGGGTGGGTGGCAATTTCTGGGCCTTCTTCGCCTGCTTCATGGCGCTGTTCTTCCTCACCGGCGTCGGCAACGCATCAACCTTCCAGATGATCCCGGCAATCATGCGCCGCGAAGTGCCGCGCCTGATGCCGGAACTGGATGCCGGCACCCTGCAGAAGCAGACCGACCGCGAGAGCGCCGCCATCATCGCGTTTACCTCGGCGATCGCCGCCTATGGCGCATTCTTCATCCCCAAATCCTACGGCACCTCGATCTCGATGACCGGCGGACCGGATATGGCGCTGTGGGGCTTCGGCATCTTCTACGTGCTCTGCGCCGTGCTGACCTTCTTGTTCTACACCCGCCGCAACGCCCCGGTGCCCTGCTAATCGCCCGAAACAAAGGAACGGATCATGTCTCTTCTCCTCGACCGCCTCAACTTTCTGGCGCGCAAGAATGTTGACACCTTCTCCGATGGTCACGGCGTGACCACGAATGAAAACCGCGACTGGGAGGATGCCTATCGCAAGCGCTGGCAGCACGACAAGATCGTGCGCTCCACCCATGGCGTGAACTGCACGGGCTCCTGCTCATGGAAGATCTACGTCAAGGGCGGGATCGTCACCTGGGAAACCCAGCAGACCGATTACCCGCGCACCCGCCCCGACATGCCCAATCACGAACCGCGCGGCTGTTCGCGCGGAGCCAGCTACAGCTGGTACATGTATTCGGCCAATCGGGTGAAATACCCGCTGATCCGGGCGCGGCTCCTGAAGCTCTGGCGCAAGGAGCGTGCGGACAAAAGCCCGGTTGCAGCCTGGAGAGCCATTCAGGACAGCCCTGAAAAGCGGGCCGACTATATAAAGGTGCGCGGCCTTGGCGGTTTCGTGCGCGCCACCTGGGACGAGGTCAACGAGCTCATCGCGGCGGCCAACGCCTACACTGCGAAGAGGTGGGGGCCCGACCGCGTCATCGGATTTTCGCCGATCCCGGCGATGTCGATGGTCTCTTACGCGGCCGGGTCCCGCTACCTGTCGCTGCTCGGCGGCACCTGCATGTCGTTTTACGACTGGTATTGCGATCTGCCGCCGGCCTCGCCGATGACCTGGGGCGAGCAGACCGACGTGCCGGAATCGGCCGACTGGTACAATGCCGGCTTCCTGATGCTCTGGGGCTCCAACGTGCCGCAGACCCGCACGCCGGATGCGCATTTTTATACGGAGGTACGCTACAAGGGCACGAAGTCGGTCGTCGTGTCGCCGGACTATTCGGAAGCCGCGAAATTCTCCGACCTCTGGCTGCACCCCAAGCAAGGAACCGATGCCGCGCTTGCCATGGCGCTCGGCCATGTGATCCTGCGCGAATATCACCTCGACCGGAAGGTCGGCTATTTCGACGATTACTGTCGCCGCTATACCGACATGCCGATGCTGGTGCGGCTGGTGAAAAAGGATGGCCGCTACGTGCCTGAGCGCTTCATCCGCGCTTCGGAGTTTGAAGGTGGTCTGGGCGAAACCAACAATGGCGAATGGAAGACGGTCGGTTTCGACGCAAAGACCGGCGCTGCTGTCGCCCCGCGCGGTTCGGCGGGCTATCGTTGGGGTGAAAAGGGCAAGTGGAACCTTGAGCAGAAAGACGGCTCGGGCGCTGACGTCGATCTGACCATGAGCCTTGCGGAACACCATGACGGCGTCGAAGACGTTGCCTTTCCCTATTTCGGCAGCCGCCAGCACGACTATTTCGAAGGCACCGATCACGACAGCGTCCTGATGCGCAAGGTGCCGGTCCGCCGTGTCGCGCTTGCGGATGGCGAGGCAGTGGTCACCACGGTCTTCGATCTTTTCGTCGCCAATTACGGCCTCGACCGTGGCTTCGGCGGCGACAACGTCGCAAGCTCGTTTGACGATGGAACGCCTTATACGCCGGCATGGGCGGAAAAGATCACCGGCGTTCCGCGCGAGCAGATCATCGCGACCGCTCGCGCCTTTGCGGGTAATGCGGAAAAGACCAATGGCCGCTCCATGGTCATTCTCGGGGCCGGACTGAACCACTGGTACCACATGGACATGAACTATCGCGGCATCATCAACATGCTGGTGATGTGCGGTTGTATCGGCCAGTCGGGCGGTGGCTGGAGCCATTATGTCGGTCAGGAGAAGCTGCGGCCACAAACCGGCTGGCTGCCGCTTGCCTTCGGGCTCGACTGGCAGCGTCCGCCGCGCCAGATGAATTCGACCTCGTTCTTTTACGCCCATACCGACCAGTGGCGCTACGAAACGGTCAAGGTTGATGAGCTTTTGTCGCCGACCGCGCCGGAAGGCCCGTGGGACGCGACGCTGATCGACTACAATATCCGCGCCGAGCGGATGGGCTGGCTGCCGTCTGCCCCGCAATTGCGTACCAATCCACTCAAAGTGGCGCGCGCGGCTGAAGCATCCGGCAAAACGCCTGTGGATTATATCGCCGATGCGCTGAAATCCGGCACGCTTTCCATGTCCTGCGACGATCCGGATGCGGAGGAGAACTGGCCACGCAACATGTTCGTGTGGCGGTCGAACCTGCTGGGGTCTTCGGGCAAGGGGCACGAATATTTCCTCAAGCACCTGCTCGGCACGTCGCATGGCCTGATGGGCAAGGACCTCGGTGAAGAGGGCCGTCTGGAGGTCAAGGACGTCGTCTGGCATAACGAGGCGCCGGAAGGAAAGCTTGATCTGCTGGTCACGCTCGATTTCCGCATGTCCACGACCTGCGTCTATTCCGACATCGTGCTGCCGACGGCGACATGGTACGAGAAGAACGACCTCAATACCTCGGATATGCACCCCTTCATCCATCCGCTGACCAGTGCTGCCGATCCGGCCTGGCAGTCACGCTCGGACTGGGAGATTTTCAAGGGGATCGCCAAGAGGTTTTCCGAAGTCGCGCCGGAAGTGCTTGGCGTTGAAAAGGATATCGTGCTGGTGCCGACCCTGCACGACACCCCCGGCGAACTGGCCCAGCCTTTCGACGTCAAGGACTGGAAAAACGGCGAGATCGATCCGGTGCCCGGCAAGACCATGCCAAACGTTGCGGTTGTCGAGCGGGACTACCCCAATCTCTACCGCAAGTTCACCTCTGTTGGTCCACTGCTGGAAAAGCTCGGCAATGGCGGCAAGGGCATTTCATGGAACACCGACCATGAGGTGGAACTGCTTGGCAGGTTGAATGGCACGGTAACGGAAGAGGGGGCCTCCAAAGGTCGCCCGAAGATCGACACCGATATCGACGCATCCGAGGTTATTCTTATGCTCGCGCCCGAAACCAACGGCGAGGTCGCGGTCAAGGCCTGGGACGCGCTTTCGGTGATCACCGGGCGCGATCATAGCCATCTGGCTTTGCCGAAAGAGGATGAGAAAATCCGTTTCCGGGATATCGTCGCCCAGCCGCGAAAGATCATTTCCTCGCCAACATGGTCGGGGTTGGAATCGGAAAAGGTCTGCTACAACGCCTGCTACACCAATGTCCACGAACTGATCCCGTGGCGCACACTCTCCGGGCGTCAGCAGCTTTATCAGGACCATCTGTGGATGCGGGCCTTCGGTGAGGGGTTCTGCGTCTACCGCCCACCGATCGACACCGGCACGGTGACGCCGGCAATAGAGGCGCGCCTCGACGGCCAGCCGCATCTGGTGCTGAACTTCATCACGCCACACCAGAAATGGGGCATTCACTCCACCTATACCGATAACCTTTTGATGCTGACGCTCAATCGCGGCGGACCTGTGGTGTGGATATCGGAGCCCGATGCCGCCCGCGCCGGTATCGTCGATAATGACTGGGTCGAGGTCTACAACGCCAATGGCGCGCTCGTCGCCCGCGCGGTCGTTTCCCAACGCATGAAGGACGGCACGATCTTCATGTACCACGCGCAGGAAAAGATCGTGAACACGCCCGGTTCGCCGCTGACCGGCCAGCGCGGCGGCATTCATAACTCCGTCACCCGCGTGATTCCCAAACCGACCCACATGATCGGCGGCTACGCCCATCAATCCTACGGCTTCAACTATTACGGAACCGTCGGGTCCAACCGCGATGAATTCGTCGTCGTCCGCAAGCTCGAAAGTGTCGACTGGATGGACGAGACCCCAAGCCTTGCTGGAAAGGAGGCCGCAGAATGAAGGTCCGCGCGCAAATCGGCATGGTGCTCAACCTCGATAAATGCATCGGGTGCCACACCTGCTCCGTCACCTGCAAGAACGTCTGGACGAGACCGTGAGGGCGTGGAATACGCCTGGTTCAACAATGTCGAGACCAAACCGGGGATCGGCTTTCCCAAGGAGTGGGAAAACCAGAAAAAGTGGAATGGCGGCTGGGTCCGCAAGAAAAACGGCAAGATCGAGCCGAAGATGGGCGCCAAATGGCGTATCCTCGCCAAGATATTCGCCAATCCGGATCTGCCGGAAATCGACGACTATTACGAGCCGTTCGACTTTGACTATGGCCATCTCCAGTCAGCCGGTGAAAGCAAGACCATGCCCACGGCACGGCCGCGCTCGAAGCTGACCGGCGAGCGCATGGAGAAGATCGAATGGGGGCCGAACTGGGAGGAAATCCTGGGCGGCGAATTCGAGAAGCGCTCGAAGGACGTGAATTTCGAAGGGGTCGAAAAGGAAATCTACGGCCAGTTCGAAAACACCTTCATGATGTATCTGCCGCGCCTGTGCGAGCACTGTCTGAACCCCACTTGTGTCGCCGCCTGTCCGTCCGGCGCGATCTACAAGCGCGAGGATGACGGCATCGTCCTGATCGACCAGGAGAAGTGCCGGGGCTGGCGCATGTGCGTCTCCGGCTGCCCCTACAAGAAGATCTATTACAACTGGAATTCCGGAAAATCGGAAAAGTGCATCTTCTGCTACCCGCGCATCGAGGCCGGTCAGCCGACGGTCTGCTCGGAAACCTGCGTCGGGCGTATCCGCTATCTCGGCGTCATTCTCTACGACGCCGACCGGATTTCGGAAGCCGCCTCGACGGCAAACGAGCAGGATCTTTACGAGGAGCAGCTCAAGGTTTTCTCGATCCGAACGATCCGGCTGTCATCGAGCAGGCCCGCAAGGACGGCATTCCCGAGGATTGGCTGAAAGCGGCGAGAAAATCCCCGGTCTACAAGATGGCGATCGACTGGAAGGTCGCATTTCCGCTGCATCCGGAATACCGCACCCTGCCTATGGTCTGGTATGTGCCGCCGCTCTCGCCGGTGCAGTCGGCCGCCGAAGCCGGCAAGCTCGGTCTCGATGGCGATATGCCGGACGTCAAATCGCTGCGCATTCCGGTACGCTACCTCGCCAACCTTTTGACGGCGGGCAAGGAAGAACCGGTGGTGACCGCGCTGGAACGCATGCTCGCCATGCGCGCCTATATGCGCGCCAAAACCGTCGACGGCGTGGATGACGATGCGATTGCCGAACGCGTTGGCCTGACAGGTCAGATGATCGAAGACATGTATCACATAATGGCGATTGCCAATTACGAGGACCGCTTCGTGATCCCGACAACGCACCGCGAGATTTCCGAGGATGCCTATGACGTGCGCGGCTCCTGTGGCTTCTCGTTCGGCAATGGCTGTTCGGGCGGCTCATCTGAAACCGAACTGTTCGGTGCCGGACGCCGCAAAGTAGTGCAAACGCCCACCGATATCTTCAAGGAGCAGGTCTGATGAACACCGCCCTGAAAATAACCTCCCTGCTTCTGTCCTATCCTGAGCGGGAATTGCTGGAGGATTTGCCGGAGCTGAAGGCGGCGCTGGCATCCTCTGCCGTGCCCGAAGCTGCCGCCGTGGTTCTGGGGCGGCTGATAGGCGACCTGACAGGCCGTGACCTCTATGAGGTTCAGGAGCGCTATGTCTATCTCTTCGACCGCACCCGTTCGCTGTCGCTGCACCTGTTCGAACATGTCCACGGCGAAAGCCGCGATCGCGGCCAGGCCATGGTCGACCTGATGGCGCTTTATGAGGCGGGCGGCTTTGAGGTCGATGCGAAGGAGCTGCCGGACTATCTGCCGCTGTTTCTGGAATTTCTGTCAACGCGCCCCAAGGCCGAGGTGGATGAACTGCTTGGCCAGACGGCGCACATCACCGAGGCCATCGGGGAGCGCCTGAAGAAACGGGATTCTGTCTACGCCTCGGCCTTCGCCGCGCTCTCCTTGCTGTCATCGGCTGAAGCCGATCAGAAGCTTCTGAAGGAGTTGATGGCCGCGCCGGAGGATAATCCCGACGACCTGAAGGCACTCGACCGCATATGGGAAGAAGAAGCCGTCACCTTCGGCGGCAATGCCGGTGAAGGCGATTGTGGGCCGGACAGGCTCAGAACACGCATGCGCGCGGCAGAGCGCGAACCCGGCGATGTCGCCGGTCCCCTTTCGAATTAGGAGGCAGCCATGTCAGCCTATCTCAACACTCTCGTTTTCGGCATCTATCCCTATATCGCACTCACGGTGCTGATCCTCGGTTCCGTCATTCGCTATGACCGCGAGCCCTATTCGTGGCGGTCGGGCTCCAGCCAGTTGCTGCGGCGCAAACAACTCATCTGGGGCTCCGTGCTCTTTCACGTCGGCGTTCTGTTCATTTTCGCCGGTCACGTCGTCGGCCTGTTGACGCCGATCTGGGTCTTCGACACTCTTGGCGTCAGTCATGGCGCCAAGCAGTTGCTGGCCGTCGTCGCCGGCGGCATTGCCGGGGTTTTCGGTATCGTCGGCGCGACCCTGCTGGTTCACCGCCGCCTGTTCGATGCACGGGTGCGCGCAGCCTCGACCTTCAGCGATACGATGATCATCATTCTGCTTTGGCTGCAGCTCCTGCTCGGTCTCGGCACGATCCCGGTGTCGCTCCATCATCTCGACGGTCATGAGATGGTGAAATTCATGAGCTGGGCGCAGGGCATCTTCACCTTCAATTTCGCCGCCTCGTCCTACGTCGCCGATGCCGCCTGGATCTTCAAGGCGCATATTTTCCTCGGCCTCACCATCCTGCTCGTCTTCCCCTTCACGCGACTGGTGCACATGCTGAGCGTTCCGGTGCGCTATATCTGGCGGCCCGGCTATCAGGTTGCCCGGCAGAAGGGCGATGGCTCGCGCATCAACGGCAAACCGGCGGAGTGACGCACAATGGCTAACCTTTTCACACAGCAACAACCGCAAACGTCCGGCGCCGGACCCGAACCTGGCAGCGGCTATCAAGCCGTCGACACAAAAATCCCGCCGAAAGCGCGACCGGTGTTTTCCGAGATTTCCGTCAACGGGGTGGCAATTGCCGAAAGCGCCATCCTCGCCGAGGCCCAGAACCACCCGGCTGACAATCCCGGAGCAGCGCTGAAGGCGGCGGCTGAGGCGCTTGTCATCCGCGAACTGCTGCTGCAGAAGGCCGCAGAAGAACAGGTGACCGGCACGCCGGAGACAACCGCCGACGGCAGAAACGAAACCGCCGAGGATGCGAAGATCCGGGCGCTGATCGAGATGGTGGTCGACGCGCCTTCGGCCGACGAAGTCGAATGCCGCCGGTTTTATGAGAACAACCGGGACCGTTTCCGCTCGAACCGATCTTCGAGGCGAGCCACATCCTGCTTGCCGCCAATCCGGCCGACGAGGCCGCCCGGCGGCAGGCGCGCGCGGAGGCTGAGCAGATGATCACGGATCTGGAAACCGGCGCGGTTCGCTTCGGCGAACTGGCGAGGGCTCGGTCGGCCTGCCCGTCGGCGGAACATGCCGGCAATCTCGGACAGCTTTCGCCGGGCAGCACCGTTCCGGAATTCGAGGCGGTGCTGATGCGGCTACCGGAAGGCGAGGTGACGGGTTCGCCCGTTGAAACCCGCTACGGCTACCACATCATCCGCATGGACCGGCGGATCGACGGGGAACAATTGCCGTTCGAGGCGGTCAGGCCGCGCATCGCCGCCTGGCTGGAGGCTGCCTCCTGGTCAAAGGCTGTTCAGCAGTTCATCGCCGTTCTGGCGGCGGAAGCCTCCATAGAGGGCATTGAGATTGGCGGCGCCGACGGACCGCTGGTGCAGTAGGGTAGAGGGGGTTGTGATGGCGATCGTGGAAACTGCGATATCTGAAAACAGATCGCTCGCCTTCATCCCGTTTACGCAGGATGACGCCGCCGACCGGATTCTGGAAGCGGTTGCGCGTCGGCTGCGCGCAAGGGGCCAGCGGGTGGAAGGCTTCGTCCAGCATGCCGAAAAGGATGACGGACAGTGCTGCGGCGCCGTTGACCTGGAAGATATTGCGACCGGACGGCGCTGGCAGATCATGCAGGCGCTCGGCGCGCATGCGCGCGGTTGCCGGCTGGATTTCAATGCGCTTTCGCAAGCCGCCGTTTTTGCCCAGACTCGGATCGGGACGCAGCCGGATCTTCTCATTCTCAACCGTTTCGGCAAGGGAGAAGCGCAGGGCGGCGGGTTGCGCTCGGTTTTCGAGGCAGCGTTTCTGGCAGGCGTGCCGATGCTAACTTCGGTGAAGGAGGCCTATCTCGATGACTGGCACGCCTTTGCCGGTGACCTGTCGCAGCCCTTGCCGGCGGAGGTTGACGCGGTTCTCGACTGGAGCCTTTCAGCCGTCGCTCGCGCAGGAAGGACTGACGATGCGGCATGAACGCGCGATAAGGGAGGTTGGGCCTTGCCCGCTTGTCGACGGATTCGGCCGTACGGCAACCTATCTCCGGCTTTCGGTGACGGATCGTTGCGACCTGCGCTGCACCTATTGCATGTCCGAGAACATGACGTTTCTGCCGCGCCGCGAGATCCTCGACCTTGAGGAGCTTGAGCGGCTTTCGCGCATCTTCATCGCGCGCGGCGTGCGCAAGATCAGGATCACCGGCGGCGAGCCGCTGGTGCGCAAGAACATCATGACGCTGTTCGCCATGCTTGGCGCCCATCTTGAAACCGGCGCGCTCGACGAGTTGACGCTGACCACCAACGGCACGCTGCTGGACCGTTACGCGGAAGCGCTTTTTGCCCATGGCGTGCGCCGGGTGAATGTCTCGCTCGACACGCTTGATCCGGAGCGTTATCGCGCGATCACCCGTTGGGGACGGATCGAACGGGTCTTCGCCGGGATCGAGGCGGCGCAGGCGGCAGGCCTCAGGGTCAAGATCAATGCGGTTGCCATGCGCGGCGCATTCGAGCAGGAGGTGGATGAGATGATCCGTTTTACCCATGCCCGCGGCATGGACCTGACGCTGATCGAGGAAATGCCGCTCGGCGACGGTCAGCATGATCGCCGGGAGAGCTTTCTTTCCCTGTTGAAGTTTCGCGAGACGCTTTCGAAAAATTGGACCCTTGAGCCGCTTGCCGTCAGCAGCGGCGGGCCGGCGCGCTATGTTCGGGTCGCCGAAACCGGTGGCCTGTTGGGATTCATTACGCCGTTGTCCTGCGATTTTTGTGCCACCTGCAATCGCCTGCGCGTCAGTGCCACCGGCGATCTTTTTACCTGCATGGGAAATGAAGGGCGGGTTGGCTTGCGCGATGCCCTGCGGGTAAGCGATGATGATCGGCCCGTCGACGCGTTGATCTCGCGCGCGGTGGCGATGAAGCCCGAGGGCACGCCTTTTCGATTACAAACGACCACGTTGATGGCATCGCACGGACGATGTCGGAGCTTGGAGGATGAGATGCTGATTGTCGCTTTGACCGTTTCCGACCGCGCCAGCCGGGCGAATATGAAGACCAAAGCGGCGCCATGATCGAGACCTGGTTGAAGGAGACGGTGACGTCCCCTTATGACCTGCGCCGGAAAATCATCCCGGACGGGACAGCCTCGGTGACTGGCGCGCTGATGGAACTTTGCGACAATGCCCGCGCCGATCTCATCCTGACGACCGGTGGTACGGGACCGGCGCCGCGCGACCAGACGCCGGAGGCAATGCAGTCTGTGCTGGAGAAGGAATTGCCGGGCTTTGGTGAACTCATGCGGCGCGTCAGCCTCGAGCAGGCGCCGACCGCGATTCTCTCGCGCCAGACCGCCGGGGTGCGCGGGAAGAGCCTGATCGTCAACCTGCCGGGCCGTCCGGCGTCAATCGAACTTTGTCTGAATGCTGTGTTTCCGGCGATCCCCTATTGTCTCGATTTGATTGGCGCTGACCGGATCGAAACTGACCCTGCCAAACTCAAGGCACATCGCCCCCGGGCTGAAACCCGAATTTCCAATTTCAACACAAAGAGGTTCCAAGACAATGAAAGGTCGTTCCGCACCCGCACGCACGGTGATCATTGACGGCAGACCGCTTCCCGATGTTCTGGACGGACGATGATCCAGGCCGTGGTGCATGGCTTTTACGATCGGATTCGCGAGGATGCGTTGCTGGGGCCGGTGTTCAACAGTCGGATCGCCGCCGATGGCTGGCCCCGGCATCTCGCCCGGATGTGCGATTTCTGGTCCTCAACGCTGCTGCGCACCACGCGGTATCAGGGGCGTCCGTTGCCGCCGCATCTGGCCATCCCCGAACTCGAAAAACGGCATTTTCAGCGCTGGCTGCAGCTCTTTGCCGAGACGGTGGAGGCCACCTGCCCGAAAGAGGTAGCGGCGCTGTTTGTCGACAGGGCCCTGCGGATTGCTCATTCCTTTCGTCTGGCCATCGGCTTTCATCGCGGCGAGGATACGACCGGTCTGTGCCCGATCGGGCACGCCGATCTTGCAGCGCCGTCCGGCCAGCCGGGAAACGGGGAGGGGCATGACCGCCGATCAGACCGCGCTTTTCATCGAACGCAACGAGGACGGCGAGTTCGAGATTGGCGCGGAGAGGCTCGCCCGCCGCTTTGGCCTCAACCTCGATGATTTGCATGCGAAGACGGCGAGAGGGCTGGTCCGGTCGTCGGTGGAACGGGGTGATGGTGAGGATGCGGGGCGGTGGCGTTTGTCTTTCCGCATCGGCAATCGCCGTTGGCGGTTGACCGTGCGCGAGGATGGCAGGGTCGAAGACGACGAATTCAGCATCGTCTCGTCTGGCGGACGGTCGCTCTGAACGCTATTCCGGGCTACCACGCTCGGGGTTCTTGTGCGAGGGCTGCCAGTCGGATTTTTCACGATCCGCCGGTGCGCCGCTGTCGTCGCGGCTTTCCGTTCCAAGCCAGGCCGGGTCCAGTTCGTGCAGAAAGCACGGTGGCGATGACACCTCCACCGCGCATCTCGTCCGACCGTTCCACCTCGGTTTGACAGCTGCTCCTTTCCGCGATCACGGCCGCAAGGACGCGCGCATGATTGATGCATGGGTCGCGGGCACCATAGAGCAATGTCACAGTGTCTTTCTCGCTCTTTGCGCAGAGTTCATCAAGCGCGGCGTTTTCCGCAAGCTCCACGCGATAGCGTCGTTGAAAAGCCTCCCACCGATCTTTCCGGTGCGCGAACCATTTGCGCAGGTCGCTTGAAGGGGCGACTTCCTTTGCCCAAAGGTCGATGCAGGCCTTGTCCTTCGAAAGGCCGCGCGGCCAGAGACGGTCGACGAGAACGCGCAGGCCGTCGGAGTTGTCGGGTTGGTCATAGACCCGTTTGATCTTTACCGGCATGATGCTGTTTCCTCCCTTGTGCTTTTCCGCTTCATCGGCAAATCGGCAGGCAGCGGCTTGAAAGTCGTCGCGTGTCGGACTATCGTTTACGAAACGATGTCCAATGGCGGGCATTCCATCGCAAAGCTGCGGATCTGAGAACCGTTTCCCAAGTGGAAGCGCTTCGCATGATGCCGCGGCTTTTTTGTTTTCATTCTAGACAGCGAGGAAAGCCGATGCCACCCCGGCGGGTCATCAATTCTGCTTGCCATGTCCGCTTGCGCCTTGTCAGCAACCACCAGAACGGCCGGAGGCTGCGATGAGCGTAGAGCGTGTCAAAAGCGTATGTCCCTATTGCGGCGTCGGCTGCGGCGTGGTGCTTGATGTCGAGGACGGTCGGATCGTCAGGCTGTCGGGAGACAAGGATCATCCCGCCAATCGCGGGCGGCTCTGCACCAAAGGCAAGACCGCCCATGAGGCGATCTCTGCGCCGGGCCGTCTCGAAACCGCGCTGGTCCGCAGGGGGCGGACATTGCGCCCGCGACGACCTCCGCCGATGCGGCAATCGCCGAGACGGCCAAACGGCTGCGCGCCATCGCCGACGAACTCGGCCCCGACGCCATTGCGCTTTATGTCTCCGGACAGATGTCGATGGAGGCGCAATATCTTGCCAACAAGCTTGCCAAGGGTTTTTGCGCACCCGCCATATCGAATCCAATTCCAGGCTCTGCATGGCAAGCGCCGGTTCCGGCTACAAGCTGTCGCTGGGCGCGGATGCGCCGCCGGGATCCTATAATGACATCGAGACGGCCGATCTGTTTCTGGTGATCGGCTCGAACATGGCCGATTGCCATCCGATCCTGTTCCTGCGGATGATGGACCGGGTGAAACAGGGCGCGAAGCTGATCGTCGTCGATCCGCGCCGCACGGCGACCGCCGAAAAGGCTCACCTACATCTCGCACCAAAATCCGGAACCGATCTCGCCCTCCTCAACGGTATCCTGCATCTGATTGCCGAAGCGGGCGGTGTTGATGAGGCCTTTGCCGAGGCCCATACCGAGGGCTGGGCTGGGATGCCGGCCTTTCTCGCGGATTATCCGCCGGAACGGGTCGCGGCGATCACCGGCCTCAAGGTTGAGGACATCAGGGCGACAGCCGATATGGTGCTCGCAGCCAGTGAGTTCATGACGTTCTGGACCATGGGACTCAATCAGTCGGTCCAGGGCACGTTCAACACCAATGCGATCTGCAATCTGCATCTTGCTACGGGACAGATCTGTCGTCCCGGCAGCGGGCCGTTCTCGCTGACTGGGCAGCCGAATGCCATGGGCGGGCGCGAGATGGGCTATATGGGACCCGGCCTGCCGGGGCAGCGCTCGGCGTTGGTTGAGGGCGACAGGCTCTTCTGCGAAGAGCGCTGGGGCCTTGCGCCGGGCACGATCCGCGCCGAAGAAGGGACCGGCACCATCACCATGTTCGAGGCGATGAAGGCGGGTGAGATCAGGGCCGCCTGGGTCATCTGCACCAATCCGGTGGCCAGTGTCGCCAACCGCAAGACCGTGACGGCAGCGCTTGAACGCGCTGAATTCGTGGTGGTTCAGGATGCCTATGCCGAAACCGAAACCACGCCCTATGCCGATATCCTCCTGCCGGCGGCGGTATCGTTCGAGGCCGATGGCGTCATGGTCAATTCCGAGCGCAATATGGCACTGACAGCGGCGGCGGCGACGGCGCCGGGCGAGGCGCTGCCGGACTGGCAGATCATCGCGAAAGTGGCTTGCGCCATGGGCTATGAACACGCCTTCACCTATAAGAGCGCGGCAGAGGTATTCGATGAAATCCGGCATTTTTCCAATCCCGCGACCGGTTATGATATCTCCGGCGTCACGCATGAATGTCTGCGCCAAGGCAGCATCCAGTGGCCGGCATCCGAAGCCAGAACAACAGCGCGCAACCCTGCGCGTTATCGGAAGCCTGACGGGCGATTGAAATTCGCGACCGAAAGCGGTCGGGCGCGGTTCTGGCCGCGTGCGCATAACGGGCCGGCGGAGGTGCCGGACGAAGACTATCCCTTCATCCTCAATACCGGCAGACTTCAGCATCAGTGGCATACGATGACCAAGACCGGCCGGGTTTCCCGGCTGAACAAGCTCAATCCATCGCCCTTCGCGGAGATCCATCCCGACGATGCGGCGGCGTTTAAAATCGATAAGAACGACCGGATTTCGCTGACCTCGCGTCATGGCGAGGCGGTATTGCCGGCGCTCATCACCGACCGGGTATCGCCGGGCGCCCTGTTCGCGCCGTTCCACTGGAACGATGTGTTCGGCGATCAACTGGCGGTCAATGCCGTGACCGGCGACGCCGTCGATCCGGTTTCGCTCCAGCCGGAGTTCAAGGTGACAGCGGTCAGGTTGCGGCGCGTCGAGGGAAGACGGTCGTGGAAACACCGGCGACGGCGCGGTTGAACCCTCAGCTTGCCGCATGGCGGCAGCCGGAGGAGTGCCAGACCGGCCAGCAGGTTACCGTCTTCTACGCGTCACAAACCGGCACAGCGGAAATGGTGGCCTCTGATGTGTGCGTGGCGCTTGGCGAGGCGGGCTATCGGCCCGCGCTGCGGGCGCTCGACGACGTCGGGCCGCACGCGCTTGCGGCCGGGAACCCGGCGATTTTTGTCGTCAGCACATTCGGCGATGGCGATCCGCCCGATCACGCGGCGGACTTCTGGTCCGCGCTTTCAAAGGCGGAACGGTTCGAGAGGCTTTCCTATGCCGTGATCGCGCTTGGCGACAGTTCCTACGACCAGTTCTGCGGTTTTGGCCGGAAGCTTGACGCCAGGCTTGGGCAGCTCGGGGCAAACCGTCTCGCCGTATGCCGTATGCTTGATGCGGGCGAGGAGGGGGACGCGCTGGCGGCGGCAATCTCCGTGTTCTCCGGTACGGCGAGGTCCGAGGCACCGGCGAAGAAGGCCCCGGAGGCGGGACCGTCGGAGCGCCGGAATGCCGTGCCGGCCACGCTCAGCGTCAACCGGCTTTTGAGCGGCGAAGGCAGCGCCAAGGAGGTGCGCCAGTTCGGATTCCGGGTCGAGGAGCCGGTTGCCTATGAGGCGGGCGATGCGCTCTCCATCATGCCGCGCAACTGTCCGGAACTGGTCGATGAAATCCTCGGCTATCTGCAATTGCGGGAAGATACGCCCATTTCCGGCCTGAACGGGCACGATATCGGCATTGGCGAGGCCCTGCGCGATCACTTCGAGATCGCCCAGCCGACGCAGAATTTCCTGCAATGGTGGGCGGCGTGTAGTGGCGACGAAACGTTGAAGACGCTGGTGGACGGCGCGGACAGGCAGAGGGTCAATGACTGGCTCTTTGGGCGGCAGGTGGCTGATATCCTCGCCATGGCGCCGAAGCCAGCGGATGGACAGGAGTTCTGCGCGCATCTGAAGAAACTTCAGCCGCGGCTTTATTCGATCGCCTCGAGCCCGAAGGTGAAGCCGAACGAAATCCACCTGACGGTTTCGGTGCTGCGCCATGCGCGCCATGGCCGCAGCCGCAAGGGTGTCGCCTCCTCCTTCCTCGCGGATCGGGCCGGGTCCGCACCGGTCACGATCGCGGTGAAGAAACAGGCGCATTTCCGCCCGCCCGCCGATCCCGCAGCACCTGCTATCATGATCGGGCCAGGTACGGGCGTTGCGCCGTTCCGGGCGTTCCTGCAGGACCGCGAGGCCGAGGGGCGAGGGGCCCGAACTGGCTGTTCTTCGGGGAGCAAAGCCGTGAAAGCGGGTTCTACTATCGCGATGAGATGGAACGCTGGCGTAAGAACGGTCTGCTGAGCCGTTTCGATACGGCCTTTTCACGGGACCAGCCGGAGAAAATCTATGTTCAAAACCGGATGGCCGAACAAGGGTGCAAGCTCTGGGAATGGCTTCAGGACGGAGCCTATTTCTACGTCTGTGGCGATGCCAAGCGGATGGCGAAAGATGTTGATGCCGCGCTCAGGGCCATTGCCGAGACGCATGGCGGGCTATCGCGCGCAGCGGCGGCGGGCTACGTTAACATGCTCGTGAAGGAAAAACGCTATATGCGTGACATCTATTGAATGTTTGGTGCGGAAGGTCCTGCCTTACTCATGAATAACAGCGATCTGGCGATCCTTGTCATCGATGAAAATGCGATCCGCGCGGCCATTATCAAGGAGGGCCTGCTCAAGGCCGGCCACCATAATGTTACCGTGGTGGAGGAACTCGTCGGTGTTGCCCGGATTATCGAGCGGCAGGCGCCCGACGTGATCGTGATCGATATCGAAAATCCCAATCGTGACATGCTGGAAAGCCTGTTTTTGCTGTCGCGTTCGGTGAAAAAACCGATCGCCATGTTCGTCGACCGCTCCGATGCCGACATGATCCACGCTGCTGTTGATGCTGGCGTTTCCGCCTATGTCGTGGACGGGCTGAAGCAGGAGCGGGTGAAGCCGATCCTCGATATGGCGATTTCCCGTTTCAATGCTTTTTCACGCATGGCGCAGGAGCTGGAAGCGGCCAAAAGCCAACTGGAAAACCGCAAGGTCATCGATCGGGCCAAGGCGCTGCTGATGAAATCGCGCGGCATGGATGAGGAAAAGGCCTATGCGCTGTTGAGGCGCACGGCGATGGACCAGAACCGCAAGATTGTCGATGTGGCCCAAAGCCTTATCATGACGTTCGAGATGCTGGAGAAATAGAGATGCAGGACCTTTCAATCGGATTTGTACCGCTTCTCGACAGCGCCATCGTTCTGGCTGCAGAGGCCAGGGGCTTTTTCGTGGAGGAGGGATTGAATGTTCGCCTCACGCGCGAGACCTCATGGAGCGCGATCCGCGACCGGCTGGCGGTCGGCAATCTTCAGGCGGCCCATATTCTCGCGCCGATGCCGATCGCGGCCAATCTCGGCCTGTTTCCCTTATCATCGAAGCTGATCGCGCCGATAGCGCTGGGGCTCGGTGGCAATGCGGTCACGGTTCTCGTCCGCACTTGGCCGCGAAATGGAGGATGCGGGCGATCTGAACGATCTCGACCCGGCAACTGCCGGTGCAGCCCTGAAGCGGGTGATCGAGAAGCGCAAGGCTGAAGGGTTGCCGCGTCTGAGGTTCGGCGTCGTCTATGTGTTTTCCGGCCATAATCTTGAACTGCGCTACTGGCTTGCCGCCAATGGTATCGATCCCGACCGGGATATCGAGATCGTGGTCCTGCCGCCACCGTTCATGCCGGACGCGGTCGAAGCCGGCCGGATCGACGGCTATTGCGCGGGGAACCATGGAACACGATGGCTGCGCGTCGGGGTGTGGCGCGCGTCGTCACCGTCAAGGCCAAGATCTGGCGTTCCAGCCCGGAAAAGGTTCTGGCGCTTCCTGCCGATTTTGTCAGCGCGAATGAGGAACTGGTCGCGGCACTCCTGCGCAGTCTTTATCGTGCTTCAATCTGGGCGGCGAAGCCGGAAAATCACGCGGAACTTGCCGCTATTCTGTCGGCGCCCCATCATCTGAACGTTGATGCAGCCATGCTTAAGCCGCTGCTTTCCGGCACGGTGGCGATCAGCGACACGGCGGAAAGAACGGTCGAGGATTTCTTCCTGACCTCGGACAAGGCAGCGACTTTTCCGTGGCAAAGCCACGCGCTGTGGTTCTACAGCCAGATCGTGCGCTGGGGGCTTTGCGATCACTCCGCCGAGAACGCCGAGATCGCGAAAATGAGCTACCGGCCGGATATCTATCGCAAGGCCTTGCAGCCGCTGCACACACCACTGCCGGGCGCCAGCCTCAAGGTGGAAGGTGCTCTGAAGGTGCCGACCCCTGTCGGTGCCAGTGCCGGTGGCCTCGTTCTCGGTCCGGATGGTTTCTTTGATGGCCGGACTTTCGATCCCGATCAGGTCGGCGCCTATATTGCGCAGCAAAAAACGGTGTTTGACCGGCTGTCCGGTGCGCGTTGATCATGCAGATGCCTATTTTTTGCTCATTTTGTTAGTAATGATATTTTTTATGCAAAAATATGGGCGCGCCGCTTGTATGAGGCGGTATTCTGTGGTTCCATAGGTTTCAAGAATTCGGTGCCCAATGGAGGGCATCAGGCAACGCCGCCAACGCATTCGAGCCAGAACTGGCCCGAAGACCGTTAGGCGGCTTTTTGTTTTTCCGACATGACCGATCCACCTGGAGGACGCTATGCGCCATTTCCTTTGCACTGCCACGATGTTCTGTTCCGCCGTTTTTGCGGGCGCAAATGCGCATGCCGAGATGCTGTTTCCGGAAAAGGATGAACTGACCATCGGCTTCATCAAGCTGACCGATATGGCGCCGCTGGCGATTGCCAAGGAAATGCACTTCTTCGAGGATGAAGGGCTTTATGTGACGCTGGAGGCGCAGGCCAACTGGAAGGTGCTTCTGGACCGGGTGATTACCGGAGAGCTGGATGGCGCGCATATGCTGGCCGGCCAGCCTTTGGCGGCGACGATCGGTTATGGCACCGAGGCGCACATTGTTACTCCGTTCTCGATGGACCTGAACGGCAATGCGATCACGGTCTCGAACTCGGTCTGGGACCGGATGAAAGAAAATATTCCGGTCGGTGCAGACGGTAAACCCGAGCACCCGATCAAGGCGGATGCGCTGAAGCCGGTGGTTGATGCCTACCGCGCCGAAGGCAAACCGTTCAAGATGGGCATGGTCTTTCCCGTCTCCACTCACAATTACGAGTTACGCTACTGGCTGGCGGCCGGCGGCATCAACCCCGGTTACTACTCGCCGGGCGATATTTCCGGCCAGATCCAGGCCGAAGCGCTTTTGTCTGTCACGCCGCCGCCGCAGATGCCGTCCACCATGGAGGCTGGCACGATTGAAGGTTATTGCGTCGGCGAGCCGTGGAATCAGGCCGCCGTTTTCAAAGGCATCGGCGTTCCGGTCGTCACCGATTACGATATCTGGAAGAATAACCCAGAAAAAGTCTTCGGCCTGACGGACGCGTTTACCGAAAAATACCCGCAAACAACGCTGGGACTGACAAAGGCGCTGATCCGCGCGGCGATGTGGCTGGACGAGAATGACAATGCCAACCGTGAAGAGGCCGTCGAGATCCTGTCGCGGCCGGAATATGTCGGTGCCGATGCCGAGGTGATCGCCAATTCGATGACCGGCACCTTTGAATATGAAAAGGGCGACAAGCGCCCGGCGGAAGACTTCAACGTCTTCTTCC
Source organism: Marinicella algicola (assembly GCF_028401385.1). GTDB lineage: Bacteria > Pseudomonadota > Gammaproteobacteria > Xanthomonadales > Marinicellaceae. The sequence goes on along the minus strand of NZ_JAQOMR010000002.1, from coordinate 343,368 downwards.
GTCACTTTGCCACCTATCCCTATTATTCCGACGCCGTCTGGTATCTCACCCAGATGCGCCGTTGGGGCCAGATCGCCGAGCCCAGGGATGACAGCTGGTACGGCGATGTCGCTCAATCCGTTTACCTGCCTGATATCTATCTGGAAGCGGCCCGGCTGCTTATCGATGAGGGCCACGCTTCGCCCGAGGATTTTCCGTTCGATACTGACGGCTACAAGCCCGCGACCAACGAGTTCATCGACGGCGTGACCTATGACGGGCGCCATCCCAACGCCTATCTCGAAAGCTTCCCGATCGGTCTCAAGGGCGATGATGTGATCGACGGCAACAAGATTGCCGGTCGCTGAGCGCGGCTGAATTCAGGGCAAATTCAGAAGGGTAGAACATCATGACGATTGCAACAGACATGCTGGACCCCGAGATTGCGGCGCGCCGAGAGCGCCGCATCGCCCGGATCAACCGCGCGGGCAAGGTGCTTGCCCCTTCGGTCTTGGTTTTGTGGTGCCGCTTTCGAAACTGGCCGCCGGCGATACACCGTCGGAGCAATGGGCGGATCTCAAACAGATGCTGCTTGTGCCCATGATCGGCATTCTGGCGTTTCTGGCGGCCTGGGCATTCCTGGCACCGAAAGTGCAGACCTCGCTTGGCGCGATCCCCGGCCCGGCGGCGGTGTTTCAACAGGCCGAAGCGCTGGTCGACGATCATGTTGCCGAACGGCAAAAGGCCGATGAATTTTACGCCCGCCAGGACGAGCGCAACCAGATGCTGATTGCCGAAGGCTATGCCGACCGCGTCAAGGTGCGGCCCTATACCGGAAAGCCAACCTATTTCGACCAGATCTGGACCTCACTGCTGACGGTCGCGCTCGGCTTTGTCATCGGCACCATCATCGCCGTTCCCGTCGGCATCGCCTGCGGCCTGTCGAAAACCTTCGAGGGTGCGATCAATCCGCTGATCCAGCTTTTCAAGCCGGTATCACCGCTGGCCTGGCTGCCGATCGTGACCATGGTGGTCGCGGCGCTTTATGAAAGCCAGAACGACCTTTTGCCAAAGTCGATGGTGATCTCTGCGATCACGGTGACGCTCTGTTCCATCTGGCCGACGATCATCAACACCGCGCTCGGCGTTGCCTCGATCGATCGCGATCTCGTCAATGTCGGCAAGGTGCTGCAGCTTTCCACCTGGACGACGATCCGCAAGCTGGTGCTGCCGTCCTCGCTGCCGCTGATCTTCACCGGTATGCGGCTTTCGCTCGGTGTGGGCTGGATGGTGCTGATTGCCGCGGAAATGCTGGCGCAGAACCCCGGGCTTGGCAAATTCGTCTGGGACGAGTTCCAGAACGGTTCCTCGAACTCTCTCGCCCGCATCATCGTCGCGGTGATCACCATCGGCCTGATCGGCTTCTTCCTCGACCGGGTGATGTTCGCGCTGCAGACCGCCTTCACCTATTCGGCGAACCGGTAAGGAGGGCATGATGTCGACCATTCTTCAGCTCAAAGACGTCAACAAGGGCTTCGGCGAAGGCCTGAAACGCAATGAGGTTCTTGCCGACATCTCGCTCGATGTCGAAGAAGGTGAATTTATCGCGATCCTCGGCTTTTCCGGGGCGGGCAAGACGACGCTGATGTCGATGCTCGCGGGCCTTGAAAAGCCGGATAACGGCGAAATCAGATTTCGCGGCGAAAAGGTTGAGGGTCCGTCGCCGAAGCGCGGCATCGTGTTTCAGAACTACGCGCTGATGCCCTGGCTTTCTGTTCAGGCCAATGTGTGCCTCGCGGTCGATGCCGTGCATCAGCAAAAACGGCGAAAGAACGCGCGGAACTCGTTGAGCGCTATGTGGTGATGGTTGGGCTGGATCATGCCCGCGACCGCAAACCCGCAGAGCTTTCCGGCGGCATGCGCCAGCGCGTTTCCGTGGCCCGTGCGCTGGCCATGCAGCCCGATCTTCTGCTGCTGGACGAGACCCTTGTCCGCGCTCGATGCGTTGACGCGCGCCAAGCTTCAGGACGAGACTGGCCGATATCTCGCAGAAAGAGAAGAAGACCATCATCCTTGTGACCAATGATGTCGACGAGGCCATTCTTCTGGCGGACCGGATCGTGCCGCTGACGCCCGGCCCCAATGCGACCTTCGGCCCGTCTTTTGACGTGAAGATTGCGCGGCCGCGCGAGCGTGCGGCAATGAATTCCGATGCCGATTTCATCCATCTGCGTGCGTCGATTACAGAATATCTGATGGATGTCGGCCTCAGCGCCAAACCGGAAACCGCCCGGGTGGAAACGCTTCCGAACGTGGTCCCGATTTCGATCAAGTCAACGTCGAAGCCACTGCCCGCGGCTTATCGCGAAAAGGCTCAGTCACCCATCGAGAGTGGCTATGTCGAGTTTTCCAACGTCATCAAGATCTATCCGACGCCCAAGGGTCCGCTGACGGTGGTCGACGGCTTCGACCTGAAAATGAAGAAGGGCGAGTTCGTCTCCATCATCGGCCATTCCGGCTGCGGCAAATCGACAGTGCTTTCCATGGCGGCAGGCCTGAACCCGATCAATGCCGGGGGCGTGATCCTCGACGGGCGCGAGATTTCCGGTGCCGGGCCGGATCGTGCCGTGGTATTTCAGGCCCCTTCGCTGATGCCATGGCTGTCGGCCCGCGAGAATGTCGCTCTCGGCGTTGACCGGGTCTATCCCAAAGCGAGCCCCGCCGAACGTCGCGATGTCGTCGAATACTATCTCGAGCGCGTCGGTCTTGGCGATGCCATGAACCGGTCGGCCGCCGATATGTCGAACGGCATGCGCCAGCGCGTCGGCATTGCCCGCGCCTTCGCGCTGTCGCCCAAGCTGCTGCTGCTCGATGAACCCTTCGGCATGCTCGACAGTCTGACCCGCTGGGAGTTGCAGGAGGTGCTGATGGAAGTCTGGTCGCGCACCAAGGTTACCGCCATCTGCGTGACCCATGATGTCGACGAGGCGATCCTGCTCGCAGACCGGGTTGTAATGATGTCGAACGGACCAAATGCCCGCATCGGCAACATCATGGAGGTCGACCTGCCGCGTCCGCGCTCGCGAAAAGCCCTGCTCGATCATCCGGATTATTACGCATACCGCGAAGAACTGCTGGAATTCCTGGAGGTATATGAAGGCGGCGCTTCGCCCGCCGAAGCGCAACTGGCCGCGATCCGGGAGAAGCGCGATCAGCGCATCGACCGGCAAAATATCACCAAACGCCTCGCAGCGGAGTAGACACAATGGCCCAGAAACTCGTCATTATCGGAAACGGCATGGCGCCCGGGCGGATGCTCGAAGAACTGTTCGATCGCGCGCCCGGCCTCTACGAGGTCACCATCTTCAACGCCGAACCACGGGTGAATTACGACCGCATCATGCTGTCACCGGTGCTCTCGGGCGAAAAGACCTATGAGGATATCATCATCCATGGCGATGACTGGTATGAAGCCCGTGGCGTGACGCTGCATCGCGGCGCGAAGGTTTCAAAGATCGACCGCGAGGCGAAGACCGTGACCGCCGAAAACGGCATCACCGCATCCTACGACCGGCTGGTGATCGCCACCGGCTCCTCGCCCTTCATCATCCCGGTGCCCGGCCACGATCTGCCGGGCGTGCTCGCCTATCGCGATCTGGATGACGTGGACCGGATGCTGAAGATTGCCGAGGGGCAGGGCCATGCGGTGGTCATCGGCGGCGGGCTTTGGGCCTTGAAGCGGCCTATGGGCTGAAGCAGCGCGGCATGAGCGTCACCGTGTTGCATCTGATGGACACGATCATGGAGCGGCAGCTCGATCCGGCCGCCGCCTATCTGCTGGAAAAGGCGTTGGACAGACGCGGTATCGAGATCATTACCAAGGCCAACACCAAGCAAATCCTTGGAGACGGCAAGGTCGAGGGCGTCGAGCTGGAGGACGGCCGCATCATCTCCGCCGACATGGTGGTGATGGCCGTCGGCATCCGCCCGGCGGCGGCGCTCGCCAAGGATGCGGGGCTCGAAACAAATCGCGGCATCGTCGTCGATGACGGCATGGCGACGTCCGATCCCGCCATCTTCGCGCTCGGCGAATGCGCCGAACATCGCGGCACCTGCTACGGTCTCGTCGCGCCGCTTTACGAAAGTGCCGGCGTTCTGGCCGACCGGCTTGCCGGTGGCTCGACCGAATACAAGGGCTCGCATGTCAACACCAAGCTGAAGGTCACCGGCATCAAGCTGTTTTCGGCCGGCGACTTTGCCGAGGGGCCGGATCGTGAGGAAGTGGTGCTGCGCGATGCCACGCGCGGCGTCTACAAGCGCGTCATCCTGCAGGATAACCGCGTGATCGGTGCCGTGCTTTATGGCGACACTGCCGACGGCCCCTGGTATTTCGACATGCTGAAGCGCGCAACCGATGTCTCGGAAATGCGCGAGACGCTGATCTACGGACGGGCCTATCAGGGCGGTGGCGACGCCGATCCGGCAGCCGCCGTCGCAGCGCTTCCCGATGATGCGGAAATTTGCGGCTGCAACGGCATCTGCAAGGGCAAGATCGTTAATGCGATCAAGGACAAGGGCCTGACCTCGCTCGATGATGTCCGCGCCCACACAAAAGCCTCGGCGTCGTGCGGCACCTGCACCGGGCTTGTGGAACAGCTGATGGCGCTGTCGCTGGGGGATGCCTATAACCCCGCAGCCGTTCAGCCGGTCTGCGGCTGCACCGATCTCGGCCATGACGATGTCCGCCGCCTGATCCGCGCCAAGGGGCTGAAGACCATTCCCGCCGTGATGCAGGAACTCGAGTGGAAGACCTCCTGCGGCTGCGCCAAATGCCGCCCGGCGCTGAATTACTATCTCGTCTGCAACTGGCCCGGCGAATATGCCGACGACTATCAGTCGCGCTTCATCAACGAACGCGTCCACGCCAATATCCAGAAGGATGGCACCTATTCGGTGGTGCCGCGCATGTGGGGCGGGGTGACGTCGTCAAAGGAACTGCGCGCGATTGCCGATGTTGTCGATAAATTTGACATCCCGACGGTCAAATGCACCGGCGGGCAGCGCATCGATATGCTGGGCATCAAGAAGGACGATCTGCCGGCGGTCTGGGCCGATCTCGGCAAGGCCGGCTTCATCTCCGGCCAGGCTTATGCCAAGGGCTTGCGCACGGTGAAGACCTGCGTTGGCAGCGACTGGTGCCGCTTCGGCACGCAGGATTCGACCGGCCTTGGTATCCGGCTTGAGAAATTCATGTGGGGCTCATGGACGCCCGCCAAACTCAAGCTCGCCGTCTCCGGCTGCCCGCGCAACTGCTCCGAGGCCACCTGCAAGGATATTGGCGTGATCTGTGTCGATAGCGGCTTCGAGATCCATTTCGCCGGTGCCGCCGGGCTGGAAATTCGCGGCACGGAAGTGCTCGGCATGGTGAAGACCGAGGACGAGGCGCTGGAGCACATCGTGGCGCTCACCCAGATGTATCGCGAGCAGGCGCGCTATCTGGAGCGGATCTACAAATGGGCGAAGCGCATCGGTTATGACGAGGTTCGCGCCCAGATCATGGACAATGCCAAAAAGCGCAAGGCCTATTTTGCCCGCTTCGTCGAAAGTCAGAAATACGCCCAGGTCGACCCGTGGTCGGAGCGCGTCTCCGGCAAGGACAAGCATGAATTCAAGCCGATGGCCGTGGTCGGTCATCCCGAGCCGGCGGAATGAGGAGCCCATCATGAGCAGTGATTTCATCGCCATCGGTCATATCGACGATATCCCGCAGCGCGGCGCGCGTTGCGTCAACACGGCTTTCGGGCGTATCGCCGTCTTCCGCACCGCGGAAGACGAGGTCTTCGCCATCGACGACCGCTGCCCGCACAAGGCAGGTCCGCTGTCCGAGGGCATTGTGCACGGAAGGGCCGTGACCTGCCCCTTGCACAATATGGTAATTTCACTGGAAAGCGGCACGGCGCAAGGCGCGGATGAGGGCGAGGTGCAGACCTATCCGGTGCAGGTGGACGATGGACGGTTGTTCATCGCGCTTTCCGCCCTGCCGCTGGCGGCGGAATAGGGAGGCGGGCCATGGCTGCCGCACGCGCAAAAACACCAGCCCGCATGGAGGACCTCGCCGTTCTGCCGCTGTTTTTTCGGCTGAAGGGAAAGGCGGTGCTGGTCGCCGGCGCCAGCGAGGCGGCGGCCTGGAAGGCGGAGCTTCTGGTGGCGACCGGGGCCGATGTGACCGTCTTCCTCGGACGGGAAGCGCCAGCCGAAGAACTGCGCGCCCTCGAGGCAGAGGGCAAGCTTCGCCTTTGCGAAACCCATTGGTCGGAGGCGGACTGGCGCGACATGCATCTGGCGCTCGGCGATTGTGACAACGATGCGAAGGCCCGCGCCTTCCGCGCGCGGGCGAAAGCGGAAGGCGTGCCGGTCAATGTCATCGACAAGCCGGCCTACTGCGATTTCCAGTTCGGCTCGATCGTCAATCGCTCGCCGGTCGTCGTCGGCATTTCCACCGATGGCGCAGCCCCCATTCTGGGCCAGGCGATCCGCCGGCGGATTGAGACGTTGCTGCCGAAGGCGCTTCCGAATGGGCTGGCCTTGCCGCAAGGCTTCGCGATGCGGTCGGCGTCCGGCTGAAACCGGGCGGCGCGCGCCGGGAATTCTGGGAGCACTTTGTCGATCTGAGCTTTTCCGCCAGCCCCGATGTGGGTGTCGCAGACAGGCTTCTGGCAAGGGCGACGCAGATCGGGGCCTCACCGCAAGCCGGTAACGTCACGCTCGTCGGCGCGGGGCCGGGCGACCCGGAACTTCTGACGTTGAAAGCAGTGAGGGCGCTGCAATCGGCCGATGTCATACTGTTCGACGACTTGATTTCGCCGGAAATCCTCGAACTGGCGCGGCGTGAGGCCAAGCGCATGCTGGTGGGAAAACGCGGCGGGCGGAAAAGCTGCCGGCAGGAGGATATCAACCGGATGATGCTCGATCTGGCGCGGGCGGGACGGCGCGTGGTGCGGCTGAAATCCGGCGACCCCTCGGTCTTCGGACGCGCGGGCGAGGAAATTATGGTTCTTCAGCAAGCGGGTATCCCGGTTTCTGTGATACCGGGCATCACCGCGGCAAGCGCGCTGGCCGCCGGCACCACCACCTCGCTCACCCATCGCGACTGTGCTCAGTCGGTGCGTTTCGTTACCGGGCACTCGAAAAGGGCGCGCTGCCCACTGATCTCGATTGGCGCGCCATCGCCGATCCGACGACCACGACGATGTTCTACATGGGCGGTCGCACCGCCGGCGAGATCAGCGCGCGACTGATCGCAGAAGGCCTGCCACCCGAAACTCCGGTCCTGATCGCATCCAATACCAGCCGCCCGGATGAGAGGCGCTGGTACGGCACGCTCGCCGGTTTGAGCGATGGCATGGCGGAGGTCGGCTATGATAGCCCGGTTCTGTTTGGTGTTGGCCGGGTCTTCACGCGGAAGGCGGCGATGACGGAGGCGATAGATGAGACGCAGGTTCTCCCTCTCACTCCGGTTGCCTGTGCGCAGTCCTTATCTGCATTGTCTCGGTAGCTCGGTCTCCGTTTGAATGTTCTGGAAGCGCACTTTGATCCAGCAGTTCGAAGTCGAAATCCTATCGATGGAGCGCATAAAGTGCCACATTCTTGCCGCGCTCGGCGCTTCGACGTATTCCGGACACGACCACGCTCGTTGGATGGCTGATTGCCGTGGATCAACAGTCGCTCGCGATGACTTGGCAAATTCTGAGGCAATCCTGGTGGCAGCGAACGAAGTGAATGTTCCGGCCCTCGTCATTGCCCGCAGGGCCATTGGCGACTTCCAGTCCATGATCCGCTCGAAGACCGCACGAAAGAACGATGAATGGCTTAAAGCGACCAAGGGCGCCTGATCGGGTAGTTTGCCGGAAGTGTTGAGAAAGACCCTGACGCTGTGAGAAACGCAATCCTCTCACCATGGTCAATTGGACAGACGGAAGGGCAGATCACAAGACTGAAGCCGCTCAAACGCCAAATGTAGGGGAGAGCAAAACTCGATCTGCTGCAGGCACGGTTGATCGGCGCATTGTAGAAGCTAAACATCAGCAAAAGTGCGTCAGAGCCCAAATTCGGCGCTCGTGGCTTTTGGGGTATGCAATCATCGACTTCGCCACTCCGCGTGGAGGGCTTTTCAACTCCGAGATAGAGAAAACTTTTTCTTCCCGATTGTTGATGAGTTGCGACAGCCTATTTCGTTCGTAGAGATACGCTCCAATTCAAGCAGGAGCGGCGATGGGCGAAACGTCTGCATCTGCGATCAGTGTCTTTACTTTGACGTGAGCAATTGCATGCAAATTGCCGGTTGAAACCGCTGTGACAAAGCGTCGCTGGAATTACTGCATATCTGCAGTGGCAAAATAGAGTTTTCCCGGCAGCCGATGGCCTCCCGTTGGATCTATCTGCTCCGGCCACGGTTCTCGGTGTTCGAGCGAAATTGGTCGATGCTGCGGGCATCTACCCGAGATAGAGACGGTGTGGCTGGCCCGCACTGGGGCGGACCGAACTGTTTGCGGCGGTGCGAACGGGATCGCAAATGCCGGGGTCAGGCCTGTGCGCGGACAGGCTTCGCTGCTTCGCGATCCCAAGTGCTGGCGGTTATGCCGTCCTTGCGCAACAGGTGCTTCTGCACTTTGCCCGACGCCGTCTTCGGCAGATCGTCGAGGACGCGAAGGTAGCGCGGGACCATGTAACGTGGCAGCGCTGCAGAAAGCCGGTCAATGACTGAAGCCGGATCGATGCTTTGTGTGCCGGCGGGCGATACGATGATCATGACCTCGTCCTCGGTGAACTCGGAAGGCACCGCAACGGCGGCGCATTCGCGAATCTCCGGCATGTTCAGAACCTCGCTCTCCAGCGCGAAGGAAGAGATGTTCTCGCCGCGACGCCGGATGATGTCCTTGAGCCGATCGACAAAGTAGTAGGTTCCCTCCTCATCTCGCCGGAAGCTGTCGCCCGTGTGGAACCAGCCATTGCGCATTGCCTCGACTGTCGCCGCAGGATTGTTGTAGTAGCCGGCCATTAGCGCCCAGGGACGGTGCGAACGGATGATCAGTTCGCCCACCTCTCCCGCACCCAGCGGTATGTCGTTTTGGTCGACGATACGAAGCTCGCACCAGGGGCGCGGAGTGCCGGCGATCCCCTTGGTCGTTATGCCGGGGCCGGCGTGCAGAGGGCTGGCGATCTCCGTCATGTTGTATATCGTCCACGCTTCAACGCCGAAACGCTCTGCAAAAGTGGGCCGTCTTCGCCAAAGGGCGTTATGAAGGCGCGGCGCAGCGGGTGGTTGCGGTCATCAGGGCGAGCGGGGCTTTCAGCAGGAAGGCGGCCATCACGCCGAGGAGAAGGCAATAGGTCGCGCCGGTCTCGCGAACGGCCTGCCAGAACGTGTCTGTCTTGAACTCGCGCATCATTCCGATCGAAAGCCCGCGCGCCAGCATGGCGTTCACATAGAGCGTCGATCCGCAGTGAAAGATCGGGCCGCAGATCATGCAGCGGTCATCGGCTTCGACGCAGTCGAACGCATCCGGTCCCATGGTGTAGTGCTGTGCGTAGGTGCTCATCACACCCTTGGCGTTGCCGGTTGTGCCCGATGTGTACATGATCGCATGCAGATCCCAGGGTTCGATCGGCTGGGACAGGGTCAGCGCTTCAATATCCTCGGTCTTGGGATCGATAAGCTTCTGGATGTCATAGCCCGCGATCGTTGTGGCTTCGCCCTCGACCACCAGCACGGTTTTCACCTTGCCGGGGTTTACCTCTGTCAGCCGCTCGACCAGTGCTGCTTGTGCAATCAGAACAGGCGCATCGGCATCGCTGAGGATGTGTTCGAGCATGTGTCCGCGCGCGCCGGTGTTAATGGGCACATAGACCGCGCCGAGATAGTTTATTGCGAACCAACTGCACAAAAGATCGGGACTGTTGCCCATGAGGCAGAGCACGTGGTCGCCCCGCTTTACGCCGGCGCGGGCAAGCGCGCCGGCCCTGAGGCGGACCCTGCGATGCAGTTCGCCATACGTCCATGACGGTCCGGGCCAGAACTGAACGAAGGGTGCCTCCGGCTGGGTTTGGGCATATCCATCAAGGATATAGCGCAAAACGGAACGCTTTCGATCAAGTGCCGGATCGGTCGGTGCAACGGTCTTATGGGCCTTGTCCTCAGACATCCGGTCCATGTTCTCCTCCTTCAGAAAAAGTCAACTTCAGGACGCGCGTCGCGCTCCTCGTCCTCGCATATTTCATATTGCATTGTTGGGCTTCAATGTGCAACATACTTAGTAGTATGTCGCATGGTGGCGGGAAAATGGCGAGGAAAATGACCGAAATGTCAGGTGTGGAGATTGAGGTTCAGTGTGCGATCGCAACGGTGCGATTCGACCGTGGCGGGAAGGCGAATGCGCTGGATCATGCGATGATCGAGGCATTGGAGGCGGCGGCGACTGAGCTTTCGCTCAATCCCGACGTTTCGGTGGTGGTGTTGGCTGGCACGCCCAAAATCTTCGCTGCAGGCGTTGATCTGAAGGATACCCGACTTTGGAACTCGCAGGGCTCGGCTGTCGCAAGGCATCTCTCGATGAATGCGGGCATACGCATGAGCACCGCCTGGCGGCGGCTGCCACAAATTGTCATCGCCGCACTTGAGGGGCCGGCCATTGGCGGTGGCGCGATCCTTGCACTTTGCGCCGACTTCCGGGTCATGGCGGAAGATGCCTATCTCCGCTTCCCGGAGGTGCGCCTTGGCATGACGCTTGGTTGGGGCGGGCTGTCGCTCCTCACCGAACGCGTCGGGGCGGGTCGCGCCAAGAGGGTTTTGTGCTGCGACGAGACGATCGGCGCTGACGAGGCGCTGGCGCTCGGCCTTGCCGACCGCAAGGTTCCTCAAGGTGCGGCTCTTGAGGTGGCGAAGGCGTGGGCTGACGAGATCGCGGAAATTCCGTCGATGCCACTTCGTATGACCAAATCCGCCATCGACGCCCACGCCCGCCGGAATTGGGCCGAAGGCGCAGAGGGCGACCAGTTTATGCTGGCCAAGCTGCTTGCAGAGGGCGGCGGCGGGGCCTGATCATCGGTCGGTGCGTGGGATCGCCTGGCTTTATATGCACCCTGAGCGGTGCCAAATGGGAGGAGAATTTTTATGACTGTAATAAAAAGGCCATTCTGACTTCGGTCTTGTCTGTCGCGCTCGCGGCGGGCGCGCAGGCCGAGCCGTACCGGATCGGCGTCCTGACCGACATGTCGGGCATGAACTACGACCTTTCGGGCAAGGGCTCGCAAGTCGCGGCAGAGATGGCGGTCGAGGACTTCGGCGGCAAGCTCCTGGGCGAGCAGGTCGAAGTCATCGTCGGTGACCACCAGAACAAGCCGGATGTCGGCTCGACGCTGGCGCGCCGCTGGATTGATGAGCAGAACGTGATCGCAATTGCCGATGTGCCGACATCATCGGTGGCGCTCGCCGTGCAGGAGATCACCCGCCAAAGCGATACCGCACTGCTGATATCGACCGCGGGCTCCTCGGCCCTGACCGGTGCTTCCTGTTCGCCGTCGACCGCACAGTGGACCTGGGACACCTACGCGCTTGCCAACGGAACCGGCCGCGCAATGACGCTGGAAGGCGACAAGAAGTGGTTCTTCCTGACCGTTGACTACACATTCGGCCATGCGCTCGAGTCCGATACCACGGCGGCTGTCGAGGCTGCCGGCGGTACGGTCGTCGGCGACGTCCTGCATCCGCGGGAAACCTCTGATTTTTCATCCTACCTGCTGCAGGCCCAGGCTTCGGGGGCAGATGTGATCGCGCTTGCCAATTCCTCGGGCGACACGATGACGGCGCTGAAGCAGGCCGAGGAATTCGGCATCACCGCCGGCGGACAGGATATCGCCGGGATGTTGCTGTTTCTCACCGATGTTCATGGCGTCGGCCTTGATATCGCGCAGAACCTGACGCTGACGACCGCGTTTTACTGGGACACGAACGATGAAACCCGCGCATGGTCGGAGCGGTTCGGCGAACGGATGGACGGCAAGATGCCGACCATGGTGCACGCCGGCGTCTATTCGTCTGTGATGAACTATCTCAAGGCGGCAGAGGCCTCGGGCCAGGCCAAGAGCGGTTCCAAGGTCATGGACACCATGCGCGGCATGGATATCGACGACTTCTTCAACCACAATGCCTATCTGCGCAAGGACGGTCGCGTCGTCCATGACATGTATCTCGTCCAGGTGAAGACACCCGAGGAAGCGAAGGGCCCGTGGGATTATTACAATGTCCTGCGCACCATTCCGGGCGACGAGGCGTTCCGGCCGATCGACCAGAGCGATTGCCCGCTCATCGACGGGTAAAGGCGACATCATGATGATGGCTAAAGTTTCGGCGCGTATTGCGCCGGAGAGGGCCCGTGCCGCACTGTCGGCACGGGGTCTCAGTAAGACTTTCGGGAACTTCCAGGCCGTCAAGGATGTCGATATCGATATCCTCCACGGTCGGATCCACGCGCTGATCGGTCCGAACGGGGCAGGCAAAAGCACGGTGTTCAACCTGCTGACCAAGTTTCTGCAGCCGAGCGCGGGGACGATCATGTATGGCGAGACCGATATCACCCGGATGGCGCCGGCCGATATTGCCCGTCTCGGTGTTGCCCGGTCGTTCCAGATCTCGGCCACGTTCGGAGATATGTCTCTGGTGGACAATGTCTGTGTGGCCCTGCAAAGACCAAACGGGCTTGCCGTGCAGTTCTGGCGGCCGCTCTCCAGCCTTTCACGGCTCAGGCCGCGCGCAATGGAGCTTCTCGGCCGCGTCGGTCTTGCCGACATGGCCGATCACAGGGCGGCCGACCTTTCCTACGGCCGCAAACGCGCGCTGGAGATCGCGACCACGCTGGCGCTCGATCCGAAGGTGATGCTTCTGGACGAACCGCTCGCGGGCATGGGGCAGGAAGACGTCGAGAGGATGGCCCGGCTGATTGCCGATGTCGCACAAGGCTGTGCCGTTCTCATGGTGGAACACAATATCAAGGTTGTTGCCGACATTGGCCACGACATCACCGTGCTGCAGCGTGGCGAGATCCTGACGCAGGGCAATTATGCCGAGGTCAGCGCCGATCCACGCGTGCGCGAAGCCTATATGGGGACTGAGGACGATGACTGACGCATCATCGACGACGCGCGAGGGCAGGGGCCTGCACAGCTGAAAGTGCGCGGCCTCGAGGCCTGGTACGGAGAGAGTCAGGCGCTTTACGGCGTCGATCTCGATGTCTATCCGGGCGAAACGGTCACCCTGCTGGGCCGCAACGGCGTTGGCAAGACCACCACATTGCGCAGTCTAATGGGCATCGTGCGCAAGCGCAGCGGAACGATCGAGTTCAATGAGCGGTCGATCCTGCGCCTGCCGTTGCATCGGGTGGCGCATGCCGGCATCGGCTTTGTGCCTGAGGAACGCGGCATCTTTGCCTCGCTCAGCGTGGAAGAGAATTTGATGTTGCCGCCTGTAGTCGCCGGTAGCGGCAAGGCAATGTCACTCGACGAGATCTACACGCTTTTTCCAAACCTCCTGGAGCGGCGTCACAGCCCGGGCACCAAGCTCTCGGGCGGCGAACAGCAGATGCTGGCCATCGCGCGCATCCTGCGCACCGGCGTCAGCATGATCCTGCTTGACGAGCCGACCGAAGGTCTGGCGCCGGTGATCATTGACCGGATCGGCGAGATGCTGAAGGTGCTGAAAACGTACGGGCTCAGCGTTCTTCTTGTGGAACAGAATTTTCGCTTCGCTGCCAGGATCGCGGATCATTTCTACGTCATGGATCAAGGCAGGATGATTGACAGCTTTGCCGTGACGGAGCTGTCCGGCAGGCGCGAGTCGCTGAACAAGGCCCTGGGGGTTTGACATGACAATGATTTTTGGCGTGCCGCTGGTGGTGCTGACCGGACAGCTTTTGATCGGGCTTATCAACGGTTCTTTCTACGCGCTGCTGTCTCTCGGACTGGCGGTTATATTCGGGCTCCTGCGGGTGGTGAACTTCGCTCATGGCGCCTTTTACATGCTCGGCGCCTTCACCGCCTGGATGCTGGGCCAATATCTGGGGCTAGGCTATTGGGGTGCGCTTGTGCTTGCGCCTGTCATCGTGGGCCTTGTCGGCGCCCTGGTCGAACGCACCATGTTGCGCCGTCTCTATGATCTCGACCACCTTTATGGCCTGCTCTTCACATTCGGCTTGGCGCTGCTTCTGGAAGGGCTGTTCCAGCATTTCTTCGGTTCATCCGGCAAACCCTTTTCGGCTCCGGCCGAAATGAAGGGCATCCTGCGCACCGATTTCGTGACGGTGCCAATCTACCGTGGTTGGGTCGTCGTCGCATCGCTGGTGGTTTGCTTCGGCACGTGGGCGCTGATCGAGAAAACCAAGATCGGCTCGTATCTTCGCGCTGCAACCGAAGATTCCACCCTTGTGCAGGCTTTCGGGGTCAACGTGCCCCTGCTGCTGACCTTGACCTACGCGTTCGGCTGCGCGCTTGCGGGTATCGCCGGCGTGCTCGCCGCACCGATCTTTCAGGTCAGCCCGACAATGGGGTCGAACATGATTATCATCATTTTCGCGGTGGTCGTTGTCGGCGGCATGGGCTCGATCCTGGGCGCCATTGCCACCGGCTACCTCCTCGGCATTGTCGAGGGGCTGACGAAGGTCTTCTACCCCGAGGCCGCGAACATCGTGATCTTCGTCATCATGGCGGCCGTCCTGATGGTGCGCCCTGCCGGTCTCTTCGGAAAGGAATACTGAGATGATCGAAGCCGAGGAATTCGAGACGGTGGCAGAGACCACCCGTCCGCACCGGCTACAGCGCGTCCTGGTGCTTGTGCTTATTGCCGCACTGATGGTTTTGCCGCTCTGGGTCTATCCTGTGTTGCTGATGAAACTGATGTGCTTTGCGCTCTTCGCGTCGGCGTTCAACCTGCTGCTTGGCTATGGCGGTCTTCTGTCCTTTGGTCACGCAGCTTTCTTCGGCGGTTCCGCCTATGCCACAGCGCATGCGCTGAAGGTCTGGGAGGTGACCCCCGAGCTCGCCATTCTCGCCGGGGTTGGTGCAGCACTTGTGCTGGGCCTGGCCATGGGGCTTCTGGCGGTGCGTCGGCAGGGGATCTATTTTGCCATGGTCACCCTCGCGCTTGCGCAGATGTTCTACTTCTTCTGCCTGCAGGCCCCCTTCACCCACGGCGAGGACGGCATTCAGGGTTTCTCGCGCGGCCGCCTTTTCGGGCTGATCGACCTTTCCGACAGCACCGTGCTTTACTACGTCTTCGCTGTTGTGTTCGTCGCCAGCATCTTCGCAATCTGGCGGATCGTGCACTCGCCCTACGGCATGATCCTGCAGGCCATCCGCGAAAACGAGCAGCGAGCGATTTCCCTCGGCTACTCGGTGCAACGCTACAAACTCGGCGCCTTCGTTCTGTCGGCTGGATTTGCCGGGCTTGCCGGCGGGCTCAAGGCGCTTCTGTTCCAGTTCGCCACGCTGACGGATGTGAACTGGCACATGTCGGGTGAGGTGATCCTGATGACCCTGCTCGGCGGCATCGGCAGCATCGCCGGCCCGATCGTGGGCGCAGGGCTTGTCGTGACCCTGCAGAACTATCTCGCCACCACCGGATTTCCGGTTACAACCGCACTCGGCGCAACCTTCATCGTCTGCGTTCTGCTCTTCCGTCGCGGGATCGTGGGCGAGTTTCGCCATCGTCTGGCCGTCAGGAGAAAGCCATGAACACCGAGATACCAACGCGCGCGTTCCGGGTGCTTCCCGACTGGGTCGACTTCAACGGTCACATGGGTGACTTTGCCTATGGCATAGCCTTTTCACGGGCGGTCACCGCGTTGATGGAGGAGGTCGGGCTTGACGACGCCTATCGGGCCGAAAGCGAAGCCACCCTCTACACGCTTGAGATGCGGATCGGCTATCAGCGCGAGTGCCATGAAGGTGACGCGTTCACAATCAGCACGCGGGTGCTTGCGGTCGATGCCAAGCGGATGCACCTCTATCAGGAGATGCTCGACGAAAGCGGGGAGCGGCTGGCCTGGTGCGAGCAGGTGCTTCTGCACGTCGCCCGCAAATCCGGCGCGCCGCGTGCAGCCCGTTTCCGCCCGCCGCTGCGGCGCGCCTCGAGACGCTGGAAAAGGTCCAGCGGGACGAACCTTACCCGGTATGGCTCAATCGACCGACTGGTCTCGGCTGAGGCTCCCCGTGTGCGGATGGTCCGGGCGGGCCAAGTATTCAGGACGATCAAACTGAGACGGCCGCCGTGGCCGTCTCATTGTTTTTGAAGCCTGACCTACAGGACTTCGAAAGCCCCGCCGCGCCCATACCGCCGCCCACGCACATGGTGACGACGACATAGCGCGCGCCGCGCCGTTTCCCTCGATCAGGGCGTGGCCGACCATGCGCGCGCCCGACATGCCGTAAGGATGGCCGATCGAGATCGCACCGCCGTTCACGTTCAGCAGTTCGTCCGGAATTCCAAGCTGGTCGCGCGAGGGTATGACCTGGGCGGCGAAGGCCTCGTTCAGCTCCCAAAGGCCGATGTCGCCGACGCTCAGGCCGTGGGTCGAAAGCAGCTTGCTGACCGCAGGTACCGGGCCGATGCCCATTTCTTCCGGCGATACGCCAGTCACTGCGATCCCGCGATAGAGGCCGAGCGGGGAGAGCCCCCGGCGTTCCGCTTCGCGCCGCTCCATCAGGACCGCTGCCGAAGCGCCATCGGACAATTGCGAGGCGTTGCCTGGCGTCACGAACTCCCCTTGCTGCACCTGCTGACCGTCCCTGAAGACCGGGGCGAGGCCGGCCAGCCCTTCCAGCGTCGTGCTGGGACGGTTGCCCTCGTCGCGTTCCAGCGTGATTTCCTTCATCGTGGTCTCGCCGGTCTCGCGATTGGTGACCTGCATGACCGTGGTGATCGGCACGATCTCGTCGTCAAACTTGCCAGCAGCCTGTGCGGCGGCGGTGCGCTGCTGCGACTGGAGGGCGTAGGCGTCCTGTGCCGCGCGGCTCACGCCATTGCGGCGGGCAACGATTTCAGCGGTCTCCACCATCGACATATAGGTCGCCGGAATCTGCTCGTTGATCCAGGGGTCCTGCCAGTGGCGCGTGTTCATTTCGGACGTTTGAACCAGAGATATCTGCTCGACGCCACCGCCGATTGTAATAGACATCCCGTCGGCGATGATCTGCTTGGCAGCGATTGAAATCGCCATCAGGCCCGACGCGCATTGCCGGTCGACGCTCTGGCCCGCCACGGTCACGGGAAGGCCGGCGCGCAAAAGGCCCGTGCGGGCAATGTTCATATGGGTGGTGCCCTGTTGAAGGGCGGCGCCGATCACGACATCCTCGATCTGTGCGGGGTCAACGCCTGCGCGGGAGACGGCGTGTTCGATGGCATGGCCGATCAGCCGGGGTGCGCTGGTGGCGTTGAATGCGCCGCGATACGCCTTTCCAATCG
Organism: Marinicella algicola; assembly: GCF_028401385.1. Taxonomy (GTDB): domain Bacteria; phylum Pseudomonadota; class Gammaproteobacteria; order Xanthomonadales; family Marinicellaceae. The sequence continues at coordinate 325,880 of NZ_JAQOMR010000002.1, read as the reverse complement.
GCGTGCGGGCGGTCGAAACGATGACGGCTTCCCTCATTGCGGGGTCTCCTTGTTGTCGGCGGCAGGATCGCGAAACAGCGCTTCTGCGCAGGACCGCAGTTCAGCCGTGAGCGATGTTGGGCGTCGGGTGGCCCGGTCGACATAGACATGGACGAGAACGGCCCCTTGCGCAGCATGTCGCATCCGGCTGTTCGAAAAGGCCGAAACCCCAGGTCAGGCTGGTCCGGCCGATCGCTTCGATCCGGACGCCGATGCCGAGCCGGGCGGGAAAAGTGATTTCCTTGAAGAATTGAGCGCCGTTCTGGACCACCAGGCCGATCGGACCTTCGGCCTCGGCCGCAAGGTCGAGCGCCCCATGCTCCAGCAGTGCTATGTTCATCGCCGTGTCGAAATACGAAAGGTAGGACACGTTGTTGACGTGACCGTAGATGTCGCAATCGTTCCATTGCGGCGCTGTCTCGTAGAGCCAGGCGTAAGCGCCGGGCGAAAGGGGTGGGAGCCGTTCGCTCATCGCTCTAACCCCTCTTCCCGAGAGCCTCGCGTGCGTTGGCGATGATCCGATCGACGTGGTCGAGACCGGTCATCACTTCGATCTCGTCGTTGAGGTTCGCTATTTCGTCGAAACGTTCTCCCACACTTTGGGGCGTGAAGTCCTGACCAGTGAAGCAGACCCCTGGCTTTCGACCAGCGCAAGGCGGGCGACGGTGCCAGCGCCTGCAAGCAGCGCAATGCGCGAGGGGGCATCACGGCTCACCAGCCATACCGCTGCGGGCGATACCAGTTCGGGCGCAAGCAGTTCCAGCATGGCCGGATCCATCATGTCGCCGGTCATCCGCGTCGCCGCGGTGGGGACGATGGCGTTGACATGGATGCCGTATTTCGCACCTTCGAGATGGAGCACGTTCATCAGCCCCAATACGCCCATCTTGGCGGCGCCGTAATTGGACTGCCCGAAATTGCCATAGCTGCCCGACGTCGATGATGTGACGAGGATCCGGCCATATTTCTGTTCGCGCATTTGTGCCCAGACCGCCTTGGTCGCGATTGTCGTGCCCATCAGGTGGACTTCGACCACGCGCCGGAAATCCTCGATCTCCATTTTGGCGAAGGACTTGTCACGCAGGATACCCGCATTGTTGATCAGCACGTCGATCCGTCCGAAGGCCGAAAGCGCCTGGCCCACCATCTGTTGCATATCGGCCTCTGCGGTGACGTTGCCAGCATTGGCGATGGCGCGCCCGCCCGCCTCGGTGATCTCCCGCACCACGGCTTCGCTGGCCTCTGTAGTACCGCCGCTGCCATCACGCGCGCCGCCGAAATCGTTCACCACAACCGCTGCGCCGTGTTTGGCGAGCGTGAGGGCGTGCGAGCGACCCAGTCCGCCGCCAGCGCCGGTGATGATCGCCACCTGATCCTTGAATGAAACTGACATATGTATCTCCTCCGAATTGTTTGTCTTGACCAATTTCGTTTCTGTCGCGCGCCGCTGACCCGTTTCCTCGATCTCAGTCCCCGACCGTCAGAACCAGCCAGCTGGCCGCAAGAGCGGGGCGTTCCGACCCGTCGATTTCAACGCGCACGTCGTAACTGCGAAGGATGCCGCCTGCCTTTGGTGTCTCGCTCTCCAGCGTAAAGCTTCCGCGCAGGCGCGAGCCGACCGGGACGGGGGTAAGGAATCGCAACTTGTCGAATCCATAATTCACCTCGACAACGCCTGGCTTTGTCCGGGGCAGCGCGCTGCGGGCGAAGGCCGTCAGCATCGATGAAAGGTAGAAGCCGTGCACGATGGTGCCGTCATAGGCGGTTTCGGTTCTCGCCCGCTCTGGATCGACATGGATGAACTGATGGTCATCGATTGCGTCGGCGAACCGGTCGACCATCGGCTGGTCAACGCGTACCCAATCGGAAACGAGAGCGGAAACGGTTTCGGTCATCTTGGTCCTCCTGGGTAAACCTGAGTTTTTTCTTGCAACATACCCAGTAGTATGCGAATCCCGAACTGTCCAGACCTGATGCCGACGCGAAGTTTGTTGTCCGACCTCGCGATCAGCTTTATGGCTGGACGGGCACGAGCCTAGGACGTTGACTGCAGGGGAACGGGTGGCCAAACAAGACATGCACCGGGAATGGGCGTTGAAGAGCAGAGGTCAGGAGGATTCGGGCACTCTCGGTGAGAGTGTAGTCGAAATCCTGGACTGCGCTGCGCTCTGCTTCACCGAAATGGGGTTCCAGGGCACAAGCATTGATGATGTTGCGCGACGCCTGGGCGCGACCAAGGGTCGCATCTACCATTACTTCCGATCCAAGACCGATCTCTTCTTCGAGGTTCACCGCGAAGGAATGAGGCGTCTGATGGACGCGGTGACGGCAGCGAAGTCGGATGAAGGAACCGGCCGCGAAAACTGCAGCGCATGCTAGAGACGCATGCCCTGACCATGATGCAGAACATCGCCTATGAAGCCGTTGTCGTGCAGGGCGTCCATATGCATCGCCTGAGCGCGACCACCCCCGAACAACGCATCAGCCTCGACGAGATCATGGACATCAGACACCGATCTCGAACAGCTTTTCGTCGAAGCTTTCCGCGAAGGTCAGGCGGATGGAAGCGTTCGTCGGGATGCCGATATGTCGTTGGCCGTCAAAGGCATGCTCGGGGCGGTGAACTGGATGACGATCTGGTATCGCCCGCGCTCCGACGAGAGCCCCGAGCAGCAGCGGGCAATGGCGCGCCGCGTTGCCGCGTTGCAGATTGGCGGGATCTCCGGATGAATGCAGGTCATCGATCCCGGCATTTTCGTGCCCGATAGGCGCATCAAACAGATCGCGGGCTTTTCCTGAGCATATCGAGGTTCGGGAAGTCACCCCGACCTTAATCGCGAATGCCGGCACAGGTCTTCATCGCGACCGCCGGCTTTTCGCCTGTTGCGCTGTTTGGCTTCAGTTTCAGCCGCTGAGACTGCATTTGGAGGAAGACAATGGATAAATTTGCATTCGACACCGCCAAGTCGATAAGATTTGGTGTTGGCATTCTGGATAATCTGGCGGCATTGGTGAAGGCGCAGATCGGTGATCGCGTCATGCTCGTAACCGATCCCGGTATGATGGGGACGGGAATTGTTGAACGTGCGGTGAGCCTTCTGAGCGATGGCGGCATTGCCGTGGAGCTGTTCAGCGATGTCGAGGCCGATCCGCCGGAGCATGTGGTGCTTGCCGCAGTGGACAAGGCGCGTGCGGCCAACGCGCAAGGCATTCTCGGCCTTGGCGGCGGCTCGTCGCTGGACGTCGCCAAGCTTGTCGCGCTTTTGGTGCAGGGCAACGAAACGCTTGAAGATGTTTATGGCGTGAACAAGGTGCGTGGCCGGCGCCTGCCGCTCATCCTTGTGCCGACGACCGCGGGCACCGGCTCCGAAGTCACGCCGATTTCCATTGTCACCACCGGCGCCAGCGAGAAGATGGGCGTGGTCTCGCCTGTGCTACTGCCGGATGTCGCTGTACTTGATCCGGCTTTGACTTACGGACTTCCTCCGCACATAACGGCGGCAACCGGCATCGATGCCATGGTTCACGCGATCGAGGCATTCGCGTCGGCCAGCCCCAATAACAACCCGTTATCGCGCATGCTGGCTACGCAGGCTCTGACCTTGATGGGCCGCTCCTGCTCAAAGCCGTCAAGGATGGTTCGGACGTGGCTGCGCGGTCGGATATGCTTCTGGGGTCAATGCTGGCCGGGCAGGCCTTTGCAAATTCTCCCGTCGCTGCGGTTCACGCGCTTGCCTATCCGCTGGGCGGGCACTTCCACATTCCGCATGGCCTTTCCAATGCGCTGGTTTTGCCGCATGTTCTGCGCTTCAACATTGTGACATCGCCCGGGCCCTATGCCGAACTCGCCCCCTTCGTATTTCCGGAGCTTTCGGCTCTGGAGGGGCAGGAAAGGGCCGTTGCCTTCTGCGAGAGCCTTGAGAATTTGTCACGCGCTTGCGGTCTGCAACCCTCTCTCAGAGCAATGAATATCCCCGAGGAAATCCTTCCGACACTTGCATCTGACGCGATGAACCAGACCAGGCTGTTGGTCAACAACCCACGCCCGGTTTCTGAAGAGGATGCGCTCGCGATATATCGCGCGGCATTCTGAAAGGTCAGGGAGCGGCATGTCGCGCTTCCTGAGAGCTCAACTCGACAAGACTTGAGCGGTTTCAGTGGTTTGTGGTTCCGTTTGCTGCCAAACAGAACGGAACTACACACGCAGCTTCGGGCCGACTGGGCCGGTCACGGGCGTGGCTTCAACGACCTCAAGGCGATCGAGTGCCGCCACCTGATTGCCACCATGGCCGGAAAGTCTGCCTGCGTGATTGATTTCGACAAGGGCTTCGAGATCGAACGCGCCGTCCACGCCATGGCTGCAGCGCATGACAAGCGCGGCTGGAGACGCCCCAACATATAGTGCGAACTCTGACAGCCATTATGCGCTCGCAAGCCTTCAGGGGCGATTTCGGCCGCGTATGAGACCTTGGCCCAAGGTGCTGGTCCGCCTTGCCAAGCCCCCTGATCGATACGGCTACTCTAGATCTCAACCCTGTAGGTTGAGATCCTGTCTGAAAGGGCTTGTTCCAGGGCAGGACCGGCTTGCGGGAATTGTTGCTGCAGCGCATTGGACGCGTCGATCAGGGCCGTTGCGACGATGACACCGTCGGCCACGCTTGCAACGCCCGCGGCCATTTCCGGGGTCTTGACGCCGAAGCCCACCATGACGGGCAGGCTGCTCTGACGCCGGCAGCGCTCGACGGCCTCGGCAATCGCGGACTGCGGCGCAGATGGTCCGCCGGTTGGGCCGACCACCGGGATACAGTAGAGAAAGCCGCCGAGCCCCGGTCGGCCGACGGCGAAATCCGCAGCATCGAGCGTCGGGGCAGCGAGCGGGATCATGTAGAGCCCGTGTCGGAAAAGCGCATCCAGCAGTGCGTCGGCTTCGCGCAGCGGCATGTCGGCGGCGATGATGCCGTCGATCCCGGCCGCCGCCGCCTTTTCGGCAAAGCGCTCGACACCGAGTGCCATGATCGGATTGGCATAACCCATCAGCACCAGCGGCGTGGTGTCATCGTCCTCCCGGAAGGCCCGGCAGAGTTTGATGGTGCCGGATAGGTTGCCGCCGGCCTCCATGGCCCGCCTATTGGCCTTCTGGATCGTCGCGCCGTCGAGGATCGGATCGGAAAACGGATAGCCGATCTCTATGAGATCGATCCCGGCGGAAACGAAGGTCTTCAGCCGGGCGAGGCTTTCATCGAACGTCGGATCGCCGCCGACGGTGAAGGTAGCGAAGGCCTTTCGACCCTGCTTTTGAAGCCTGTCGAAAAGCGCGTCGATCCGGTTTGTTTTTGTGGGGTCTTCTTCACCATATCAGTCTTCCTGCCAGAGAATATCGATGTCCTTGTCGCCGGATGAGGGCGCCATGATCACCACCGCCTCGTCCGGCTCCATGGTGCGGGCAATCTTCGACGCTGCTGCCAGTGCGTGGCCGGCCTCGAGGCAGAGGAGCACGCCCTCCGTCTCGGCAAGCCGGCGCACTGCCTTTTGCGCTTCCTCGTCTGTAACCGACATGGTTTCAATGCGGCCGCGCTCGACAAGATCGGCGAGCTGCGGCGCCGATCCCGGATAGGCAAGACCCGGCGCGATTGAGGCGGCCGGCAGGATCTGGCCCTCCGCGTCGGAGAGAACCAGCGTTTCTGCGCCGTGGAAAATGCCGCGCTGTCCATGTGAAAGCCGCGCGGAATCAAGAGCGCCGGGCGCGCCTGAACCCGCCGCCTCCACAGCGATGAGACGGACCGCTGGATCGCTGACGAAGGAGGAAAACAGGCCGATGGTCGACGAGCCGCCGCCGACAGCGGAAAACAGCGCCGCCGGGAAAATGCCACCCTCGATCAGCTGCAGCCGCGTTTCCTTACCGATGACCGACTGAAACGCCGCCACCATTTCCGGGAATGGGTGCGGGCCGATCGGCGCGCCGGCAACATAGGCATCGGTCTCCGAATGTCCCATCCAGTGGCGGATTGCGGCGCTGGTTGCAGCACTCAGCGCGCGGTCGGCGTCATCGACGATCTCGAGACGCGCGCCGAAGAGGCGCATCTTCTTCACCGCTGCCGCTTGGACGGCGGCGTCGCGCGCGCCCATATAGATGGTGCACCGCATGGAAAAACGCGCGGCTGCTGCTGCGGCGGCTATGCCGTTCTGCCCGGAGCCCGTATCGGTCACCACACCCGACAGTCCCATGCGGCGGGCGAGCAGGCACTGGCCGACGGCGGAGTTGGCGTAATTGCCGCCATTGAAGGTCAGGTCATCGCGTTTCAGGACGATTCGTGCACCGCCCGTACGGGCCGGAAATGACGGCACATCGAAGAGCGGGGTCGGGCGGCCGACGAAACGGTTAAACAGCACATTGAGCTCGGCATGAAAGGCAGGGTCCGACCATGCCGCGCGGTAGGCTGCGTCCAGCCGGTCGAGCACGGGCAAAAGGACGGGGGCGACGAACTGACCGCCGAAGGAGCCATAGCGGCCCGCGCGAGATTGGGTTGCGTGAATGCGCGTCATCTTCAGGCCCTTCCTACACGGCGCACCAGAACGGCTGCAAGAATGATGGTGCCGGTTATGATATCCTGAAGGAATGTCGAAACCCCGAGGATGGTCAGCCCGTTGCCGATCACGGCGATGATGGCCGCACCGACCAGCGTCCCGGGCACATTGGCTTCACCCTCGCGAAACGCGGTCATGCCGAGAAACACCGCCGCATAGGCCGAAAGCAGATAGCCGCCACCGCCGGTCGGGCCCGCCGAGCCGATGCGCGCCGTCAAAAGAATGCCGACAAGAGCCGAAAACACCGCCGAAATGATGAAGGCGAACATGGTGTTGGAGACGATCTTGACGCCGGCAAGACGGGCGGCTTCACGGTTGCCGCCGATCGCATAAAGCCTGCGTCCGACCTCGAACTTGTCGAGGATCAGCCAGGCGACAATGGCGATGCCGACCAGCCACCAGGTCAGCGTCGGCAGGCCGAGCGTACGACCGCGCCCGATATCGCGGAAGCCGCCGGGAATGTCACCGAAGAGCGTCGCGCCCTCGCTGAGCCAGAAGGTGATGCCGCCGATGATTGTGCCGACGGCAAGCGTTGCGATGAAGGACAGCACCTCGAACCGTGCCACGACAAAGCCGGAGATCGCCCCGAAAACCGAGGCCGCTGCCAGCACGACAAGACAGGCGAGCGGGGCCGGAACACCAAGCTTGAACAGCACGACGACGAGGATCCCGCCGAAGGAAACGATCGAGGCTGTCGACAGATCGAATTCGCCGACAGCCATAACCACGGTCGCGCCGATCGCAACAATGGCGAGTAGGGTCATCTGCTGGGTGATGTTGATCAGGTTATTGGCCGAGCCGAAGGCGTCCGGTGACGCGATCGAGAAGGCAATGATGATAATGACAAGTGCGGCAAGCGTGCCGTAACGTCTGACGAGACCGGTCATGCTGCAGGGTCTTTCCGTGACTGATGTTGAAATGCGGCATCGATGATGGCCGGCGGGGTGAGCGCCTGGCCCGAAAGTTCTGCGGTCACCTCCCCGCCGGCGAGCACGAGAACGCGCGAGGACAGCTGAAGAAGCTCATCCATGTCGGATGTGGTCATCAGCACCGCCGCACCCTCATCGGCAAAGCGGCGCGCAACCGCATGGATTTCCGACTTGGCGCCGACATCCACGCCGCGCGTCGGCTCATCGAGAATGAGAAGGCGGATCGGGCGACCGAGCCAGCGTCCGAATAGAAGCTTCTGCTGATTGCCGCCCGAAAGCGTCAGCGGCCTGTCAAAGGAGATCCCATTTTGACCGAAAGCGCCTTCCTCACCTCTTCCGCGCGTCGCTTCAGCGCGGAAACGCTTGTCCAGGGAAGGCTGGCCGCCAGACGTACGGCTGCGAGATTGGCGATGGCGAGATTTTCCGCGATCGTTCGGCTGGTGATCAGCCCTTCATGGCGACGATCCTCCGGTACATAAGCGCCGCCTGAAACAATCCGGTCGCCGATCCGGCCGGGGCGGAGCGTCTTGCCATTGAGGAATATCCCACCTTTATCATGGGAGGTCGCGCCCCAGACGATCTTCATCAGTGAAGAACGACCCGCGCCGACGAGGCCGTAGAGCCCCAGAATTTCGCCGGCCCGGATATCGAAGGAAACCTCCGAGCCATGGTTGCCGAAGGGTAGATCGCGGACCTTCAGCACGACGGGATTTCCGGTTTCGGCCGGCCTTTGGGCAAGCCGCACCTCATCGCGCCCCGACATCAGCCGAACCAGCCCGGCGCGGTCGATCTCTGAGATTTCGCCGGAACCGGCGGTTGCGCCGTTTCTGAGAACGGTGAAGCGGTCGCAGATTTCCACAACCTCGTCCAGTCGGTGGGAAATGAAGATCACGGCGACGCCACGCTCTGAAAGCCGTTCTACTGCCCTGTAGAGCCGCCGCGCCTCGCCGTCCGAAAGCGAAGCCGTCGGCCTCGTCCATCACGACAAGCCGAGCCGGCTCGCCGATCAGCGCCCGGATGATCTCGACAAGCTGTTTCTGGCCGGTCGTCAGCCGCGCCGCCGGCACATCAAGCGGCAGGTCCGGAGCAATATCACGCGCGGTCTCGGCAATCTTCTCGGCCATGGCGCGCCGATCAATGAATGGTCCGCGCTTGGGGTAGTGTCTGCCGACAAAGGCATTCTCGACAGCGTTAAAATGCGGCACCAGGCTCAGCTCCTGATGGATGAAGCGGAAGCCTAGTGTCTCGGCATGGTGAACATTCTCGATCGTCACCGGTTTGCCGTCGATCAGAATTTCGCCGGCGTCGGGCTTCAAAAGCCCGGACAGTGTCTTGATCAGCGTCGATTTTCCCGCGCCGTTCTCGCCAAGAAGGCCGTGTACGGAACCCGCCCCGACATCGAGGTAGGCGCCGTCAAGCGCGCGCGTTCCGCTGAAGCGCTTTTCAAGCGCCTTGATGCTCAGCAACATGGTCATAGTCCTGCAGAAGTTAAAGCGGAGCCGATCGACCGCCCCGTGGGCGGAACGGGCGACCGGAATGATGCCTCAGGGGCAGGTCACGCCAAGCGATTCCGGCGTGATCAGAACGGCCGGCACATAAATTTCATCGCTATCTGCCGCGCCGCCTTCGAGGATCTTTTCAAGCTGTTCGGCTCCAGCGGCCGCCATGCCCGGGAAGTCCTGACGGAATGTACCCTTGAAATGTGTGCAGGACTTGATCATGTCGATTGCCTGCGCATTGCCGTCAATGCCCATGATGATGAGCTTCGAGTCCGGCAGTTCGGATTCGGTCGCCAGTTCCGCGCCGATGCCCGGATCGTCGAATGCTGCCCAGACGCCGTCGATTTGGTCGCCGTACTGACGCAGGATGTTTTCCATGGCGATGCGGCCGTCATCGACAGGACCGGGCACCTTGACGAAGTGTTCAGCGATCACATTGATATCCGAGTATTTTTCCAGCGTCGCGTCAAGGCCGAGTTCGCGCTGGTGCACGCCGGGATGGGCGGAGTGGTAGAACTTGACGATATTGCCCTTGCCGCCGAGCGCATCGAACAGCGCTTCGGAAAGCTGGGTGCCAAGCTCGAAATTGTTTGAGGTGACGTTGACGGCGACATTTTCGTGCTTGGAGCCGTCGAGCGAGATCATCGGAATGCCGGCTTCGGCGGCCATGTCGACCTGATCGCCGACCTGTCCCGGATCGGTCGAGATCAGCACGATCGCATCTGCCTTGGCGTTGACCGTGTCTTCCAGGCGCGATGCGAGCTGGCCGAAGTCGTTGCGGGTGTCGATGACGGTGATGTCCCAGCCGCGCTTCTCGCCCTCCGTCTTGAAGCTCTGAGCCATCTCGTTGGTCGGGATTGAGCTGATATAGGGGTGAGAATGGTGACATCTGTCGCAAGCGCGGCGGACGAGACCGGCAAGTGTCAGCGCGAAGGCTGCAAGTGTGGTCTTGATTGTTTTCATTATACTGTTCCTCTTCCTCTTCCTTGTTTGATTTATCCGGGACCCGTTAACGGATCGGGTCGTCCGTCTCTATGATTCCGATCGGCTTCAGCGCGTCGATGGCCTTGACGTAGGCCTCGAACATGCGGTCATAGCGCCGCGCACGCTTGGGGTCCGGTTCAAATATCGTCTGAACTGACGTCATCGCCGGTACGGCCTCGGCAATGGTTGAAAATGCGCCGACGCCGACGGCCGCCATGATGCCGGCGCCAAGACAGCCGACATCATTATAGGAAAACCTGTGAAGGGCGACCCCGAGGCAATCCGCACGAATCTGGCTCCACAGATCCGAACGCGCGCCGCCACCGCCATAAAGCAGCCAGTCAGGGCGAAAACCGGCGGCATCGGTGAGGGAGCTGAAAAGCTGACGAGCCGAAAGGGCAACGCCTTCCAGCACGGAAAGCGCGAATTCAGGCCCCCGGTGCGGCTGTCGAGGCCGACGAACGATCCCCGGATATCCGCATCCCAGAGCGGTGCGCGCTCGCCTTCCAGATGCGGCAGGAACAGGACAGGACGGCCATCGCGATCCGCTTTTTCGGCAAGGGCTGCAACATCCCCGGCTCGACGCCGACCGTCCGGCTCCACCAGCGCAGCGGATCCGCGCCGCTTTGCGTCGGTCCGGCATTGACGACCAGCCCATCGACGGTCGCGAAGGTGACGACGCCGGGGGCGCCGATGCGCTTCTGTCCGGCAAGCGCCAGGATCTCGCTGGTGCCGGAGACATACATGCCCTGTCCGGGCCTAAATACGCCGCAGCCGAAGAGATTGCCCCAGGCATCCATGGTGCCGACGACCACGGGAACACACCGGGCGTGGCTGCCAAGCTTCATCTCGCCGGCGATGTCCGTGAAGAAACCGAGTGGCGGCAGGCGATCGGCGGCACCCTCGACGCGGGCGATCAGTGGATCGATATAGCCAAGGTCGAGCCCGACATGACCGAAGGATGCGATCGGGTCGGCGACCGCTTTTCCCGTCAGCCGCAGCAGGCAATAGTCCTTGGGCGACAGAACGTAGCGGGTCTTTTCATAAAGGTCCGGACGGTGTTTCCTGAACCACATCATCTTGGCAAGCAAATGGCTCGCACCGATCGGCATTTCGGCGCCCCACCAGGCTTTTTGTCGGCCGGCGAGATCGTGCGGTCGAGCGCCTCGGCCTCGCGCGCGGCGCGCACATCCTGCCAGACGATCGCCGGTGCCAGCGGTTGGCCGGCAGCATCCACGAAAACATCGGTATTGACCTGGCTGCAAAGCCCGACGGCTGCAACGCGATCGGGATCGCGCCCGTCAAGCAGGCCGTTAATGGCGTCGCGTATGCCATCGATCCAGTGTTGCGGGTTTTGTTCGACGATGCCCGGGCCTGGCCTTTCCGTCGGATAGTTGCGGCTCCAGTGATCGATCACATCGCCGCCAAGGGTGAAAAGCCCGGCCTTGACGGCGGTGGAGCCGATATCGAACCCGATCACATAGGCATCGTCACGCATCAAGCCCGCTCCTCAGATCGGCGAGAAGCGTCGCAAGCGGTGCGCGTCCTTCAAGCGACGTTCGCAGCACCTTCGAACCGACGATGACGCCATCGGCGCCAAGCGTCATGGCCTGGCGGGCCTGAGTGCCTTCGGAAATTCCGAAGCCGAGCAGGATAGGTGCCCGTGCGCCTGCCGCGTGCAGCCGTGCGATACGGTCTTCATTGGCAGGGTCGAGCACGGCGCGCGGCCCGGTCGGACCGTCATGCGCCTGAAGCATTATATAAAATTCTGCTTCGCGTGCCCTTGCGAGATCGCGCTCATCGAGCGGCAGCGCCAGGAATGGCGATATGAGGACGCCGTGATCGGAGGCCTGTCGTTCCAGCCGTACGGCCAGCGGATCGTCGGATCTTGCGACTACGAGCAGACTGTCGAGCCCGCGCCACAGGTCTGGCGTGTCGAGGCCCGGATGGACGGCATCGGCATAGGTCATCAGCAGGGCGCGCGGTGGCTTCCGATATGAGGCAAGCCGAGCGAGGACGGCGTCGAGATCTGCCCGCCAGTTGCGGCGATCAGCGCGCTCCATGGAAGCGCGAACATCATTGCCATCGAGATAGGGATCGAGCGACGCCATACCAATCTCGATGATATCGACGCCCTCGCCTGCATAGACATCCAGCAATTCCGTCGAGACGCGTTCATCGCCGAGCGGAAAATAGCAGCTCAATAGTGGTGTTTTCGGCAGAGCGCGCCGCTCGTTCGCCTCCGCCTTCACGCCTATGTTCATTTCAATCCTGCCTCAGTATCGTCCTGCATGTGCTGCGGAGGTGATAGCCCCGCAGATCAGGCAACGATGCCGCAATGTCACCGGATTGTCATCCCGCCAAGGGGCTCCGATCACGGCCTGATGCCGGATTTATGCAGGATGTGGATAAGGCTAGGTGTCAGTGGCGGCTTTTGCCATCATCCGACGGCAGCACGCCGAAGATTTCATAATAGCTCGCAGAGAAACGGCCAAGGTGCTGGATGCCGGCGCGCCGCGCTGCAGCGCCGACCGGCTGGCCGTCATCGACAATCAGTCTGCGGGCCTCTTCCATCCTCACCCGCTTCAGCATTTCATAAGGCGTTTTCTGATAGTGTCGCTGGAAACCCTCGTAGAGCGCGCGTTCGGAAACGCCGATCTCCGAGGCAAGCGCCGTCATCGATAGCTTCTCCCCGAAACGGGTGTGAAATGCATCCATCACCCGCTTTACATGGCGCGGCGTTGCGGCGAGGCGGTCGGGGACGACTGTCTTTCCGTTCAGAAACGGGATATTGGCGAGGATCAGATTGATGATCCTGTCGGTGATGCCCTCCCGCAGGAGATCACCGTCGCCGCCCTCCTTGGCAAGATCGGCGGACAGGAGCTGAAATTCTTCCAGAAGCCGCTTTCCATGACCGGTTTTCAGATCGATGACCGGGTCGAAGATCGGCGTCTGTGTATTCGCGCCATGGGTCAGCCGGGCAACGCGCTGCTCGAGCCTGCAGCGGTCGATCTGCAGCATCCATTGCCGCGTTTCAGCGTGCCAGCGCGAGCGGAACCGGGGGCCGGGCGACAATAGCAGCGCCTTGCCGGGCGCGGAGCTGATCTCGGACTTTCCGAAATCAATCCGTACACCGCCGGCAAGCGGCATCTCCAGCATGTAGAATTCTTCAAACCCCGGCGCGCTGACCTCGATCTCGGTGCCATATTCGAGGCAGTTGAAAGCACCATGGGCGGATTTGACAGCGTTGTGACGGAAGCTGACTTCGCGCCCGGCATAGACCTCCAGACGATGATCGCAGAAAGAGCGTTTCATATAGTGTTCGGCATCGAGCGGATCGCTCGATCTGTAGCTGACAAGATGTTCAAGGCCCGTCATTCTTTCCTCCGACAAACTGTCAACCGCGTCTCAAAAGCAGGATTTGGGCAGTTTTGAGAGCTATTGACGCTTCATTTGAAGCATTTCTCATCAAAAGGCTCAACGTCGTTTCTTTCACATTCAGCTTTACGCGAAAAAACTGTCGCGCGTTCATTAGGCTCGCTGGAAGGTGGATAGAATAACATGCGCGCTCTTGCGGCCCGTATCTATGAGAGTCTGACGTTGGCCGAATGGCGGCTGGCCGACGCAGTTATCAGATGGGCCTGCCGAGCTACACTGAAGTGGTCCTGCGTTTCCGGACCGGTTTGCGGCCTAGGGTCAGATCACGCAGAGACGCCATGCGGCACCAACTTAGCACTTTCCGCGTCGCCCAATCCATGATCGCCACGAGATGCAGGAACCCGCGCCGTACCGGAATGTAAGTCATGTCGCCACACCAGACCTGGTTCGGGCTTGTGATTGGCAGCATGCCCAGTTTTGCCGGACCACTTCAGTTCATCCCATTCGGTCAAAGCGCCCAGCCCTTGTGAAACGCGGGGAGATGAATTATGTGTGACTACAGTGGTTACAAACGGTGATGACAATGATGAAGGAAATCCAGCTCAGGGATGCCAAGGCGACCTTTTCGGCGGTTGTCGACCAGGCGGTGCGCGGCACGCCTTCCGTGATTACGCGTCATGGTCGGAAAGAAGCCGTTGTTTTGTCCTACGAAGAGTAGGAAAAGCTTTCCCACGTGCCCAGTTTCGGTCAGCTTCTGGCCGCTTATCCGGGAGATGAAGACACAATTGCCGAACGCAATGACAAGCCCGGCCGGCCCGTCGATTTTTGATGTATCTCGTTGATACCAATGTTATTTCCGCGCTTGCGCCCTCCAGACGAAAGGAGGAGACGGGGTTGATCGACTGGCTTGATCACGCAAGCGACCATCTGTTCCTGTCGGTGATCACGGCCTCGGAGGTCAGATCGGGGATTGCAAAGGCGGAGCGAGAACTGGCGACGGCCAAGGCTGAACGGTTGCGGGCATGGTGGCAAAGCATTGAATATCTCTATGCCGAAAAGCTGCTGGCCTTCGATCTTCGATGTGCGTATGCCGCCGGTGAAATACTTGATGCTGCCCGCGCCCATCAGCCGGGATTTGCCGATATTGCCATCGCCGCGACTGCAAAGGCCCATGGATTGACGGTGCTGACCCGCAATGTCCGTCATTTCGAACCCCTCGGGGTTCTGGTGATTGACCCGTTTCAGTCGCTGCCGCCGCTTGGGTGAAATCGGTTTTCCTTCGAGAATGGACACTGTCAGCCGAAGGGATGGGCCTTTCCCGATGTTGCGTCGAAATAGTTGGTGGCGGCGTGATCGAGCCACACCTGTATCGTGATGCCATATTCTATGTCCATCCGTTCACGAAATACGGCGGAAACGGACTGCTCCTGGACCGTGAGCTGGGTACAAATTTCCGAAGCGTTCGGTTCCACCACGCCGATTTCCTCCTCTACGCCGCCCGCGGCTGGACTATCCCGCCGCGTTCGTGTCCGACTTCTGCTCCGCCGTTTATAGGAGAACACCGCGAAACTGCTAAACCACGTCATGGGACATGATCGGAAACCTTCGGGCGGTCCTGTTCGCTTGTCACCAGCGCCTTTTTGAAGGTCTTGTCGTTGCTGCGCAGGCCCCCAAGACAGTGTCGTGAGAAACTTTGATCCTCGCAGCCTACAGGTCCGCCGAAAATGCGCTCCGCAGCAGGGCGACCCGTCAAGTCATCATGCAGCGCTGCGGCAATGCGTGTTCGCTAAATCGACGAAAGGGAACCTCGCAATGATTTCGTTTATGACTTACAGGCTCTAGCAACCATATCTCTCATGACGTTTGAGGGCCCGCTTCTGGCGCGCTTTGGACAGGGCGTTTGCGGTTATCATGAGCTTGCGGCTTACCGCCACGATGACACCCGCGTGGGCGATCAAGAGCGACTTGGGTCATTCTGAAAGATCGCACAGGTCGATCACCGACAGGTCAACTTTACGGTGCCCTATTGTTCTTCCAGGCAGATCATCCGCCAGCGTTCATAATAATGCTCAAGCCCCTCCAGCTGAACCGTCTCGCAGACCTTGCACGGATCCTTAAATGGCGAGTTGGTGAATGAGCCGAAGGCCAACGCTGCAGCACCTGCGGCCGTGCCCTCTGCCTGTTCATTGTTCAAGACGGTCTGGGACGGTCTTAATGCGTTGATCAGCGGGCCGTACATCGCGTTGTTTGAAAGCCCGCCATCAATGACCACCGTATTATTCGATTGAAGAAGATCGAGGGTCAGATTGGTCATGCAGGCAAGATAAAGGGTGGCAATAGCGGCCCGTTCGCGGGCCGAGTTGGCTTCAGGCCCGATCAGCTTGCCGTGCCTGCCCGGAAACGGACCGCCATCTGCAAAGCTTGGAAGCGCCATTTGCTGCTTGTCGATGACCGCTTGAATATCACTGGCGGTTATCGCGACCCGCGCTTTTTCCGAAATAAGGTCAAACTCGCGTCCGCCCATGAAACGGGCGGTGGCAATCGGCTGCTTGTCGACAGTAACATTGGTCAGCATGTCGCGGTTTTCATCCATGACCGAATAGGGGGCATCCGTGTTCATGGTGACCACCCAGGTGCCGGTCGAGACCAGTGTGAAGTTGCTATAGCCGAGATTGGTGTAGAAGGAAAAAGCCGCATTGCTGTCGTGAACGCCGTTGTGCACGGTCATTGCATGACGCGTACCGTCTTCCATCGAAAGCTCATACGATCCGACTGGCAGCCCTGCACGGATCAGCGGTGGCATTTTTGGCGCCAGTTCATGGTGTCAACGAGGCTGGAAAAATCCTGACTGTAGGGTGCCCAGAGGTGCGAATGGCAGCCAAGATAACTTACCTCAGACACCGCTTTTCCCGTCAGCCGCCAAATCCAGAATTGCGCATAGGGCAGAATCGCCGTTGCTGCCCCAAAGGCCTCGGGCTCGGCCAGCGCCATCCAGTAGACTTGAATGCCGTAGCTAAATCCGTTTGGAAGATCCGGCGCCCCGGTTTCGGCAAAGTCCGGTTTGACCTTCAGGAATGCTTGTCGGATATCTGCCGGGATCGGCGCTTCATAATCGAGAATTGGTAAAGCCAGATGATCACCTTCAACTGCGGCAAATGTGCAGCCATGGGCGGAAACCATCACACGATCAGTGTTGTATGAAACCGCAGCGCCACGCAACGCGGCCTGCATCCATGTCCACAAATAGTGATCATCCATCACCCGCCGGCCATTAACTTCAATCCAGCGTGGCGCCGTGCGGCACCCGGCGACCGTCGCACCATTTTCGTTGAAAACCAGCATTTTGGCGTTTGTTTTTCCAAAATCGAAAACTGCCATGGTCGGGCCTGACAGATAGTCCTCAATGGGGGTAAGTTGCACGGTTTCCATCGTCATTCCTGTACGCCTGTCTTCGCATTTGTCTGGGCACCGGTCAGGTGTTTGGTGAATGCGATGACGACCTCAACGCCTTCGTTGCGAAGCATGGTTTCGTTGGCTTCCGATATGCGATCATCGGTAATCAAAGTGTCGATGCGCGTGATTGGGAGCGCGCAATGGCGTGCGCGGATGTCAAATTTCGAGCTGTCGGCCAGAACGATGACCTCATCTGCCTGGTTTAAAAGGCTTTTGACAACACGGACAATCAAGGGGTTGATTCCAGCACGCCATTCGGCCCGAAGCCTTGGGCGCCAATGAAAAATTTCGAGGCATAAAGATCCGGTTCGGGTGCAGATGGGGAAAATATGATACCCGGTTCGCGGTAGAGATCGCCGCCTGCAACATTCAAATGACAGGTGCCACTCTCCCAAAGGGCGGAGGCAACCGGCATCGAGTTGGTGTAGATCTTGACGCTCCTCTTGGCCAGAAGCTGTGCGAAGAGGAAGCAGGTCGTGCCGCCATTGACGATCAAGGTGTCGCCATCGCGACACAAGTCTTGTGCGCATTGGGCTATGGCGCGTTTGGTATCGACATTCAAAACCCTGTTTTCGGCAAATGGCCGCGCATGAAAACGGGGTGCTGTCGCGTTCTCCGGCAGTGCCACACCGCCAAACACTTTTCGGATAAGACCGGCCTTGTGAAGCTTGGCGATATCGCGCCGGACGGTGGCTGGCGAGACGTCCACGACCGCGAGCAGGTCTTTCACTGTCGCAAAAGGTTGATCGGCCAAGGTGTTTTGGATCAGCCTGTGGCGTTCTTGTTCGCCTCCATCTGCTTTCATGATTGAGATTCCTCTTTTCCTCGCCTTTTTGATGACCAATTTGCGTCAAAAGCGCAAGAGAGATTATTTACAATCAAATATTGACGATTTGCAATCTTCGTGCGTAGTTATCGCAAGAACGAACGGGCGCGGAGGAGAAACCGCCCGGACCGTCGGAGGAGGATCAAGTGTCTCAGCAACACGAACCATTCGTGCGCCTGATCGGCGTCGGGAAGTCTTTTGGTGCCGTACAGGTGCTAAAGGATATCGATTTTGATGTCCGTCCAGGCGAGGTTCATGCCCTTTGGGGGAAAACGGCGCTGGCAAATCCACCATGATCAAAATCCTATCGGGGCTCCATGCACCCGATAGCGGCGGTGTGATCGAAATCGAAGGCCAGCCCGTCTCGTTTTCAACCACACGGGATGCCAGCCGGGCCGGCATCGCCACGGTTTATCAGGAATTGTTGCTTTTCCCGGAATTGACCATCACGGAGAATATTTTTCTCGGTCATTCGCCGCGGAGACGCTGGGGTGGCATTGACTGGGCAGAGGCCCGGTCGCGTGCGCGTCGCCTGCTCGACAGTCTTGATTGCTATGCATTGGACACCGACACCAAGGTCTCGACCTTGTCCGTTGCCCAGCGCCAACGGGTCGAGATCGCAAAAGCGCTCAGCCATGATGCGCGCGTCCTGATCATGGACGAGCCGACAGCGTCTCTTCCCCAGGCCGATGTCGACCAATTGATGGATGTGGTGAAAAAGCTGCGCGCGCAGGGCGTTGCGATCATCTATGTCAGCCATCGCATGTCGGAAATCTTCGAACTGGCGGATCGCGTGACTGTGTTGCGCGACGGCGCGCTGATCGGCACGCACGCGATTGACGAGGTTGATGAGGCCAAGCTGGTATCGATGATGGTCGGGCGTGCCATCGAGCAGCTTTTCCCAAAAGTCGAGCCGAATATTGGCGAGGTTGTTTTCGAAGCCGAGGGGCTGAATTGCGGCCCGCTGGTCAAAAATGTCTCGTTTTCGTTACGGCGCGGTGAGATCCTCGGGGTTGCGGGATTGATCGGGTCCGGTCGCACAGAACTGGCTCTGGCACTGTTCGGAATTACGCCTGCCACATCTGGCACGATCCGGGTCAAAGGCAAGCAGGAAGTCATCCGATCGCCCCGCAGCGCCCGCGATCTGGGAATAGCCTACGTCCCTGAAGATCGCGGATTGCAGGGGCTCGTCAAGCCGTTACCCATCAGTCAGAACATCTCGATGGCATCGCTGGACCGGATGACGACCTTCAGCATCATACCGTTTGCCGAAGAGGCGCGGCGCGCGCTTGCGGCCGTGAAACGCCTGGGGGTGCGCTCACGCGGTGATGTGCACCAAGCCGTGGGTGAGCTTTCAGGCGGAAATCAGCAAAAAGTCGTTGTCGCCAAGTGGCTGGAGACACAGCCAGAAATCCTGATTCTCGATGAGCCGACCCGCGGCGTCGATGTCGGCGCCAAGGCCGAAATTCATGCGGTAATGGGGGAGCTTGCGCAGAAAGGTCTCGCGATCATCATGATCTCCAGCGAGCTGCCTGAGGTTCTGGGAATGAGTGACCGTATCATGGTCATCAACAACGGTTCCGTTGTCGAGACAATAGATCGCGCGGATGCCACACCGGAAAGCGTGGGAATGGCGATGACCGCAGAGCAAAAGAAAATGGATGCGGCATGATGGTAGCAGAAGACAACGGCTCTTTCGGGCGGCGAAGCGCCACAAGCCGGGCTGGGTTTTTCAAAAAGCTCTACACGGAATACGGCCAGGAAATCGTCATTCTCGGCGCCATCATTGTGCTTTTGATCGTTGTAGGCAGTTACAATCCACGCTTTTTGAGTGTGCGGAACCTGAACACGATCTTTGCAGGAAACGCTTATATCGCCGTGGCGGCTATTGGCATGTCGATGGTGATCATTACCGGCCATATCGACGTCTCCGTCGGCGCGCTGATCGGTGTTCTCGCGACGATTTCCGGCACCATTGCCGTTTCCGGCTATCCGGTCTGGCTTGCCTGGCTTGCGCCGGTCGTCATTGGCGCAGCGATCAACATGGTGGTTGGCATCCTGGTTGCCTATGCCCGCATACCATCCATTGTGGTCACGCTCGGCATGATGTCGATCCTGCGCGGCGGGTTGATCTCTGTGACCGGCGGCGACTGGATATCGGGACTGCCAAAGTCGTTTATGATCTCTCAGCTTAAACCGTTCGGCGTTCCGGCTCCGATCTATTTCATGGTGGCGCTGACGCTGCTGGCCGCCTTCTGGATGCGCTACTCGGCCTTTGGGCGTTCGCTCTATGCAATGGGCGGCAACGCTGAAGCGGCCCGCGCGACAGGTATTCCGATCGAAAGACGCACAATGATCGTGTTCATGATCCATGGGGCGTTTGCAGGGCTTGCCACCATTCTGTTTGCAACCCAATTGCAGATCATCCAGTCGACGGTCCCGCCGAACCTCGAACTTACCGTGATCACGGCCGCCGTTATTGGCGGTGTTTCGATCCTTGGTGGAACCGGGACGGTCATCGGATCGACATTTGCCGCCATCCTCTTCGCCACCATCGGCTCCGCACTGATCTTCACCAATGTATCGGCTTATTGGCTGCGTGCGGTTATCGGCACGCTGATCTTGGTAACCGTATTGGTTGATGTCATGCGCCGCAGAAACAAACGCTGAGGGAGCGCCGATGCATATTCGCAAAATCCTGCGTCACGAAACGATACTGGCCGTTCTCACGGTCATCGTTTTGATTGTCCTTTCCTTTCAGTCGGATCGCTTCTTCACGGTCGACAATCTGCTCAATCAGGGGCGCCTCATGACTGAGGTCGGGCTGATTGCGATCATGATGACCTTTGTGATCGCCACTGGCGGCATCGACCTCTCGGTCGGCTCGATCGTTGGTCTCACCGCTATTTTGATGGGAGTGTTCTGGAAAAATCTGGGAATGCCGCTTCCTGCTGCGATGATCCTTGCGATCATCTCGGGAACACTTGCCGGTTTTGGCAATGGGGTGATCATAACCCGGTTTTCAGTGCCGCCCCTGATTGCAACGCTTGCAACGCTGGCGCTTTATCGCGGGATCGCCGAAGGCATCAGCCAGGCACGCTCCGTGCGTGGGTATCCGGACTGGTTTTACGTGCTTGGCCAAGGCGAATTTGCCGGTGTGCCAACGCAATTGTGGATCCTGCTCGTGGTTGCGGTGGTCAGTGCGCTGGTTCTCGGCGTAACCCGCATCGGACGTACGGTCTACGCCATCGGGTTCAATGAGGTCGCCGCGCGCTTTTCAGGGCTTCCGGTCGATCGCACGAAACTGGCGATATACACTGCATCCGGTTTTGCCGCAGCACTTGCCGGCGTCATCTTTGTATCGCGCGTTTCCACAACACGCTCCGACATGGGCACCGGCCTCGAACTTGATGCCATCACAGCTGTCGTGTTGGGAGGCACGAGCATTTATGGCGGGCGCGGTACCATCGCCGGCACTTTCATCGCGCTTGTTCTGATTCAGGGACTGAAAAACGGGCTCTCCTGGCCGGCGTTAAGGGAGAAGGAACCGTCGTGCTGATCGGCGCCGTGCTGATCGGGACAATTCTTTTAACAAATCTGTTTCACCGGAACGGCAGCCGGTAGGGAACCTGTAACTGCGGTCATGCCGTATGATTTACCGTGGTTGTATATTTGGAGGAGAGACTATGCATAAGATCATGATTACGACGGTGCTGTCCATGTCGCTGGCAGCAGGTGTCGCACACGCGCAGCAATCATCATGGACAGGTGGTGACGATCTGCCGACCAATCCACTGGCTTGCGACGGAACGCCCGCAGAAGTGGCAGCGATGCCATATGATGGCGGCACCCCGACAGATGCGCCTGATCGCATGGGCAAAACGCTGACTGTTGTCGATATCCCGAAGCTGGTCGGGATCGGCTATTTTAGCGCTACATCCAAGGGGATCGCCGACGCAGCCGCCGAAATGGGTACGATGGACGTCAAGACCGATGGTCCGACAAGGGCAAATATCGACGACCAGATTACGCTGATTGATAACTACATCACCAGCGGCGTCGACGGCATTCTCTATGCTGCAAACGACCCGGTGGCCATTGCCCCGGTGTTGAAAAAGGCTCTGGCTGCCGGCATCAACGTTGTCGGTTATGATGCCAATTCAGAGCCCGATTCACGGCAGTGGTTCGTCAATCAGGCTCAGTTCAATGGTATCGCGAAGTCGGTAATCGACAATCTGTCCGATGAGATCGGCGAAGACGGTGCCTTTGCTATCGTCACGTCGACATTCACGACGCCGAACCAGGCACGCTGGATTGCCGAGATGGCTGCCTATCAGCAAAAATGCCATCCCGACATGGAGTGGCTTGAAACCGTCGAAGCGCAGGAAGACAATATCCTTTCCTTCAACCAGGCAAACACGCTGATCAACAAATATGGCCCGGACCTCAAGGGCATTGTCGGCATGACCAGTGTTGCCACGCCGGCTGCTGCCGATGCGGTAACCCAGGCAGGCCTTTGCGGTTCCGTTGCGGTTGTCGGCCTGGCAACGCCCAACGCAATGAAGCCCTATGTTGAGGCCGATTGCGTTAAATCTGTGGTGTTGTGGAACCCGGTCGATCTTGGCTATGCAGCGGCTTATGTTCTGCGCGCCACGGCAGACGGTACGCTCAAGCCCGGGGATACCTCGGTTGAAGCCGGAAAGCTCGGTGAGCTGTCGGTTATCAATGGCAGTGAAGTCCTGCTCGGCGCGCCGTTCGTCTACAACAAGAGCAACATCAACAACTTTGACTTCTAGAGCCATAAAACGTTCCAGTCGTCGATGACACCGTTTCAAAAATGAGGGGCGGGCAGTGCGTGCCCGTCCCCGACCATCAAACTCTTTCATGCGCGAGCTGCATCGCGTACTCAAAGGTACTGTCATGCCGCAATCGACACCCCTCCCGTTGCGAAAGATCCGCAATTTCAACAGTTCCTGACGCTGTCCGCACATCTTGGGCAGGATATAGAGCGCACTCAGGGGCGGGCGGTAACACTTCGATAAAGCAAGACGGCATCATGTGGGTCAAGGCATCTGGCACCTGGCTTGCGCATGCGCTCGAACGCGACATCATGGTGCCCGTGCAGGTCGCGCCTTTGATCAAGGCCTTGCGCGAACGGGACCCCAGAGCGGAAAAGGCCACGGATTTTGTCGTCAAGGACTTGAATACCAACGGACTGCGGCCTTCCATAGAAACCAGTTTTCATGCGGTCTTGCCGCAAGCCGTTGTTGCCCATTTTCATTGTGTTCACACGCTGGCGCTGGTCGTTGTCGAGCGGCGCGAAGAACTCATCCGCGAGCGGATGAAAGCGCATGCGCCCGAGCTCACCTTTGCTTCGTGCCCTATCGACGGCCGGGAACGCCGCTGGCCGAAGCCATCGATGCTGTTGCATCGCAAGCGCCTGATGTCTTGTTTCTGTTCAACCACGGCATCATTGTCACGGGCAAGACCGTGGAGGAAACGCGGCAACGTGTGGAGCTGGTGACCAAGGCCGTTGCCACACCGAAGGGCGATGTCGAAATGGTGCCCGACATTGATGGCTTGACGCAGCTTTCAAAAACACCGCGTACCGCCTGCCAACGGATCCGGCCATTCACGACACAGCGCTGAACGCACATGCCAGTGATATCGCCAGCAAGGGAGCCTTTATCCAGACCATGTGATTTTTCTTGGTACCCGTATCGGCGTTGTCGCCCCCGGTCAGAGCATCGCAGCAGTTTTGGATCTCGCTTGAGACGGCGCAAGGGCAGGCCCCGAAACTCCTGCTTATCCTGGGCAAGGGTGTTCTTTTGCGCAAGGACGCTTCCCAGGGATGTGATGTTATGGCGCGATGCCTGGCGGAAGTGACGACCCGAATTCCGGTTGGCGAAACGCTCTGCTATCTGGACGAGAGCTGCCGAATACGAACTCACCCATTGGGAGGCTGAAAGCTATCGCCAGGCCCTCGACCGCGCAAACGGAGCGGCTTCGTGATCGACACTGAAGACAGGATGCCGATTGCCGTCGGCATTGATATCGGGACGTCTGGAACACGGGCCGTTGCCCTCAACAGCCAGGGCGATGTAACCGCGACGGCGGCATGCGCATTTGCCACCGCCGATGAAAACCGCAACCCTCTGGCCTGGTGGGCCGGGGCCCGGACATGCCTCGAACAACTGGGCGGGCTTTGCGATCTTCGAGCTGTTGAAGGGATTGCCGTTGACGGAACGTCGGGCACATTGCTTGCCGTGGACCGGCAATACCGGCCCATCGGTCATGCAAGCCTTTATAATGATACCTGTGGCGATACATCCATATTGCAAGCCGTCGAAGACCTCGCTCCGGCGGAAAGCCCGTCGCGCGGCGCAATATCGCCCGCAGCGCGTGCCATCATGCTGGCGCGTACTCAAGGCACGTATAAAATCCTGCATCAGGCAGACTGGGTTGCATTTCAGCTGGCGCATCGCAGTGCGGCCGTCAGCGATGAGAACAACGCTTTGAAAACGGGCTATGACCTGCAAAACGAGTGCTGGCCGGAATGGCTGGAAAAGGCCGGTCTTGACCTTGAACTGCTTCCGGAGGTGTTGCGCGCCGGTGTGGCCCATGCATTTGTCGGCGCGCGCGCTGTGGGGTTGGGGTTTTCAGATCAGTGCCGGGTTCATGCCGGTACGACGGATGGATGTGCTTCGTTTCTGGCGACCGGTGCGGGCGAAGTGGGTGATGGCGTCACCGCGCTTGGGTCCACGCTGGTTTTGAAGCTTGCCTCCGATTGTGCCATTTCAGCGCCCCAATATGGCATATACAGCCACCGGATCGGCGATATCTGGCTGGTTGGCGGCGCTTCCAATACTGGCGGCGGTGTCATTCGCGCACTTTTTGGCGATGAGCGGCTGGCCGCCCTTTCCAGGCAACTTGACCCATCCCGACCAACGGGGCTTGACTATTATCCGCTGCTCAAGCCAGGGAGCGCTTTCCCGTAAGCGATCCGGCCTATCCGCCACGGCTTGAGCCAAGACCGGATCGGGACGCGCTGTTTTTCCAGGGCGTTCTGGAGGGCATAGCTGCAATTGAAGCGCTCGGTTATCAGCGATTGGCCGAGCTTGGCGCGCCGAAGCCGAAAACGGTGCGAACCGTTGGTGGAGGCGCGCAAAATCAGGGCTGGACCGAAATCCGTCAGCGCATACTCAACGTGCCTTTTGCCGCATCGTCATCGACGGAAGCGGCTGCCGGTACTGCCCGGCTGGTTTTGCAAGGACGGCAAGCCAATGACTGAAATACCGCCAACAACCACTTTGAGCGGATTGCGTGCGCACTACGATGTCTTTTTCATCGATCAGTTTGGCGTATTGCGCGATGGTGAAAAGGCCTATGCGGATGCCCCCGAAGCATTGTCGCAACTGAAGCAAAGCGGTGCCCGTATCATTATCCTGTCAAACTCCGGTCGCAGCGGTGAATATAACGCAGAGCGGCTCACAAAAATCGGATTTGCCAGAAGCGCCTATGACGCGTTCGTGACCTCGGGCGATGTTGCCGTGTCATTGATCGAAAATGGTGATGTCGCGCTCAGCCGCAGGGCAGGAACCCGATGTTTCACACTGTCCAGCGGCCGCGATCGCAATCTTTCGGATCGGATGGGGTGGGAGCCCGTCAAACAGGCTGACCAGGCCGATATCATCGTCATTTCGGGCAGTGAAACAGAACGCATATCCATGGTGCGCTATGGCGAGATGCTTGCGCCTGCTGCGCAGCGCGGTATTCCGTGCATTTGCACCAATCCGGATCGTGAAAAGCTCTCCGGAGGAACTGTGCTTCCATCAGCGGGTGCGCTTGCCGATCTTTATGAACATCTCGGCGGCGAGGTTACGCGGGTCGGAAAGCCCTATGGGCCGATCTATCACCATGCCCATGGGCTTGTCGGATACCCTGACCGCAAGCACATTGTCTGCATTGGCGATAGCCCCGACCACGATATCGCCGGTGCGAACGGATACGGACTGGCAAGCGTCTTGTCCCTGACAGGCGTCTCAGCGCAGCGACCAGACCAACCCGATACCTTGCTCACACTAAACGGGCCGACCAGGCCGAATTATATCATGACCCGTTTCAGCTGACCGGGATGTGCGGCCTGGTTCAGCTGTTGTCGCCGCCCAGCACGAACCGGGAAAAGGCCAATGCCTGACGGGCGTCTTCATCCATCTTTGCTTCATCCGCGTCGTCGCTCAGATCGCGCCAGACGCGGATATCGCTTCCGATGCCGCCCCTGTCTTGACGAATGGCTCCATCACCACCGCACCGGCATAGTCGATTTCGCGCAATGCTGTTCCGATTTCGTGCCAGGGCATGCGGCCTTTTCCGGGAACGCGGCGGTTGTTCTCGCCTGTGTGGAAGTGTCCCAGAAGGGGGCCTGCGGTGCGGATTGCGGCACTGAAGCTGTCTTCCTCGATATTCATGTGGAAGGTGTCCAGCATCACTTTCACATTTGATTTGCCAACATCACGGACGAAGGTGACGCCCTCTTCGGCGGTGTTGATCACATGGTTTTCGAAGCGATTCAGAACTTCGATACACAGCGTGATATCCAGATCTGCGGCAAAATCGGCAAGGCTTGCAATGCCTTCAACACCACGGGCGCGGTCGCCCTCCTTGTCGACAGGCTTGGAATAGTCCACCGGCCAATAGGAATGCAGCGCGCCACCAATGATATGGACATCGAGCTTGGCGATATTGGTGAGCGTCTCCTCGAAGAAGGCGCGGCCGGCTTTGCGAATTTCGGCATCCGGAGACGACAGGTTTCGCGTGGCCGACGGCCCGAGACCGGACGTGAGCGCGATATTGTTTTCGCGGGCGCAACGGGCGATTTCATCCAGATGAGACGGGCTGTAGTTGTTGACATGATGGGCGGCGATTTCGATGATATCGAAACCAAGATTTGCGACTTTCTCGACATAACGGAGGCAGTCCGCACTCCATTCCTTTTCCCAATAGGAATAATAGATACCGAATTTCATGTCGTTCTCCTCAATGTCATGCTGACATCGCCTGTTCGTACTTGCGAAGTGTGTCCGGGAAATGCGGAAGCGCCCTAGTTCACATCGACCGGTTTTGAACGCATGCGGCGCGCTGTTTCACGCTCTGCCCGTTTGCAACGCAGGGGTGGAAGATCCTGGTCCATCAATGCCATGTCTTCCAGGACCATATCGCCCATATGCTTGAATGCGACATCGATCGCGCCTGCGCGATGAGCAGACCGCAAGAGGCCCCGGGCAGATCGGGCCGGGTGGTCCATCTGCAGCGGTTCATCCGGAAATACGTCGCTTGCCGCAACGATATGGCCGGAACCGACCGCATCGAGAAGGGCATCGAAGTCAACCACATCTGCGCGCGACAGGAGAATGAAGGCGGCGCCCTTGCGCATCCGCGAAAACTCCTCTGCACCCAGAAAACCACGATTTTCAGTGGTGACGGCGGCCATCACGAATATGAAATCGGACTGCGTGAGCACGTCTTCCAGTGACGCAGGCATAACGCCGTGATCATCGAGAATGGACGGCGGCAGCCACGGGTCGAAAACCTTGATATTGCAGCGGAAACCGGACAGGAGGCGGTTGAGCGCCCGTCCCAGATCGCCAAATCCGATAATGCCTACATCAGAACCGGTGAGGAGCCTGGCGGAAGCATTGCCTTCACCGCCCCATTTTTCCGTTCCCTCTCTGAAGGCAAGATCGGAATCGGTAATGCCACGGGCGAGATCAATGGCAAAGCCAAGGCCAATTTCGGCCACCGGCACTGCAAACACCGCGCCTGTCGTGATCACATGAATCCCGCGCGCAAAAACCTCTTCATAAGGCATGTTGTCGATCAGGTTGGATTCGACATTTATCACTGCGCGCAGCGATTTCAGAGACGATAGCGTTTCAGCTGAAATCGGCGGCTGGCCGAGGATATAACGCGCATTCGCAAGCACGTTTTCATCCAGCGCTGCGACCTGATCATCTGTCGTCTCGACAAGTGTATAGCGGTCTTCAAGGAGGCGGCGTTTTTCAGGGGTAAAGATGAGATCCAGGCTGCGCGGCTGAGGTGCGCAAATAACGAGCGGTTTGTCAGTGACGGGCATTAAGTGTCCTCCTGATGAAAAAATAAACCGATTTACTTTTAAAGTAAACTGATTTATTTTTTGTCAAATTGAGATTTCCAATGCTCCTCAACCAAGCAAGAGCGAATGTCAAAGAAGACCGCAAACCGCCGACCTACAATCCACGATGTTGCCCGAAGAGCTTCGGTCTCGGCGGCGACAGCGTCGAAGGTTGTGCGTGGTATGGCGGGCGTGAAAAAGCCGAATGTGGAGCGTGTCCGCGCTGCCATGGACGAGCTTAACTATCGGATGGATCCGATCGCTTCGGGCCTGCGCAATGAACGCCGACGGATTATCGGGACAATTGTTCCTGATCTTGAAAGCACGTTCTTCGGAGCTCTTGTCACCGAGCTTGAAAAGGAGGCCGAGGAGGCCGGATACCACCTGATCGTCGCCTCTGCCCGTGGAAGCGAGATGCGCGAGGCTGATCTTGTTGCACGCATGAATGACTGGCGCGTGATGGGCACGATCCTTGTGCCGGTGCGTTCGGAAAAAGGCCTTGGCGCGGAGAAGCTGCGCGAACTTGATATGCGCGCCGTGCTTGTCGACCGCGTCAATATCGATGACCGCTACGACACCGTCACGGCCGACAACAGTGCTGCGTCCGCGTCGGTTGCCGATTTGCTGGTCGCGCAAAACCACCGCCGAATTCTGCTTCACGGGGCGACGCGTGTATCCAAGTCGATCCGCTTGCGCACAGAGGGTTTCAGCGCACGCATCAAGGAGTGCGATCCTGATGTGAGGATTGATACGCTTCTTTCCGATGAAACGCTGGATACCCAGCGGCAGGCCATTCGCAGCTATTTCGATACTGCTGGCGATGGCTATCCAACGGCCGTGTTTTCCTGTCGCAGCATTCGACATTGCTGGTGCTTTCAGAATTGCGCCGGCGAAGCCTGCGTATACCCGATGATGTGTGCCTTGTCGGGTTTGATGACGCGATCTGGATGCAGACAACCTGGCCCAGCATTACGGCTGTAGCACAGCCGGTGGAGGCGATGGCGCAAAGGGCGCTGAAAATATTGTTGGCACGCGCCAGCGATGAGGAGCAGGGCCCGCCAGAGCAACATCTGGAAACCTGTCAACTGTTCGGTCGTCAATCGACTGAGAGAGAGGTGGACTGAACGAGGAGGTCAAAGTTCAGTCTGCAACATTGTTCAATTGGAGGAGAACGCAATGTTTAGAGTTAACATGACAAGCAAGATGAGCATCGCTGCGCTGATGCTGATGGCATCGAGCGCACCGGCGATGGCTGATGGCGAATACGGCGTGTTGATGAAGACGCTGGCCAACCCGTTCTGGGGTGCGATGGCGGAAGGCGTGAAAGCCGGCGCAAAGAATGCGGGCGTTGAGTATTATATGCAGGCGGTGGAGAACGATCAGGCAGCAGAAAGCCAGTTGAATGTCTGCAATACCATGCTTGAGCGCAATCCGGTGGCAATGATCACTGCGGCAATCAACTCGACGAATCTTCTGCCTTGCCTGAAGACTGCGCAGGGACGTGGCATTGAAATTGTGGATCTTGATGGCAACCTCGATCCGGCCATTCTCAAGGCGGAAGGCATCGACATCACATTCTCCATTGGTTCCGACAATGTAAAGGCCGGAGCGCAGGGCGCCGAATACATGGCGAAACAACTCGGTAGCGATGCCAAGGGGCCGGTTCTGGTCATTGAGGGATTGTCGGGCAACATCACTGGCGAGAAGCGGACTACCGGGTTTGCCGACCGCCTTGCCGAGCTGGCGCCAGGTCTTGACATCGTCGCGTCGCTGCCCGGTGATTGGGATCGCGGCAAAGCCGCTAACATCACCAACGATATCTTGACCCGCAACCCGGATCTGAAGGGCATTTTCGCCGCCAATGACGGTATGGCGCTTGGTGCTGTTGAAAGTGTCTTTGCAGCCGGCAAGGGTGGTGATGTTGTGATCATCGGCGTTGACGGCAACTCGGATGCCGTCAAATCGATCAAGGATGGCCGTCTGACCGCTTCGGTTGCGCAACTGCCTTACCTTGTCGGGATGGAAGCGATCGAGAACGCGAAAAAGGTCGCCGATGGCGGCATGGTCGAAAAGCAGATCAGCGTGCAGACGCTGGTCTTGACCAAGAGCCTTCTGGATGAAGGCACCGACCCGATACTCGAATACGTCAAGTAGCAATTGGGACCGGGGCCGGCGGATTTCCTGTCGTCGGCCCTGCCTATCGCTTTGACTTGCGCAACTTCGGAATTTGCGGCCCTCAACCGGCTGTGAGTTGCTTCCCGAGAGATCTCCATGACCAATACGAAAACAGTATCCGCCCACCCCAGACAGGGCATATGGGGCAGGCTTCAATCCGCATCAATCGAGCGATTGCATATTCGCCTTGAAAGCCTGATCGTGTTGCTGATCCTTTGTGTAGCGATGACAGCATTGTCGCCATACTTTCTGTCGGTCAGCAATATGCTGAATATCCTGCTTGCAACATCGACCATCGGGGTCCTGGCAATCGCGGCAACCTACGTGCTCAGCTCCGGCGGTCTGGATCTTTCGCTGGGCTCTGTGATGGGCCTTTCAGGCGTTGTCGGGGCTGCCTTTGCTGTCAACTTGGGTGCGCCCACGCCCATTGCCGTGATCGCGACTGTGGGAGCCGGTGCCCTGGCTGGCGCCGTCAATGGCCTGATCATCACGCGCGCCTTTGTGCCTGCCTTCATTGTCACGCTTGGCATGCTCGGCATTGCACGTGGCCTGGCGCTGGTGATCTCCGACGGGCGCGTGATTTACGGTTTGCCGAAAGCGATGGTCTATCTAGGCCAGGGGCGACCGCTCGGTATTCCCATGCCGGTCCTGATCTTCCTGGCCACGGCCTTCATCATGCATATCGTTTTGGCCTTTACAAAATTCGGACGGCACACGCTTTCCATCGGCGACAGTGAGAACGCCGCCCGCACCGCCGGCATCAATGTGAGCCGTCATCGTTTTCTGCTCTATACGCTGTCTGGCGGCCTTGCCGGACTGGCAGGTCTGTTGTTTTCCAGCCGCATCAATTCGGGTGATCCGACGGCCGGGTTGACCTATGAGCTGACCGCGATCACCGCGGCGATCATCGGTGGAACCAATTTGTTTGGCGGGCGCGGTTCAATTCTGGGAACCATGGTCGGTGCGTTGATCATGGGCGTCTTGCAAAATGGTCTGAACCTTCTGGCGGTCCAGAGCTATTACCAGCAAATGGCGATCGGAAGTGTCTTGATCATTGCGGTCTTTATCGACCAGTGGCAGCTCAGAAAGGAGAGTCGGGTATGAGTCTCTTGAAAATAGAAGGTATCACCAAGAGCTTTGGCGCCGTTTCCGTGCTGCATGGCGTTGATCTGACCGTCGGCGCAGGAGAGGTGGTCGGTCTTGTCGGCGACAATGGCGCGGGCAAATCGTCTTTGATGAAAATCGTTACCGGTATGTACACCGCCGATTCAGGATCGGTCACCATGGATGGCGAGGATATTGTTTCCAATACGCCCGGTGAACGGCGGGCCAAGGGCATCGAGATGATCTATCAGGATCTTGCGCTTGCCAAACAACAGGACGTTGCATCCAATATCTTTCTCGGGCGCGAACCCACACGCAGTATTCTCGGCATGCAGTTCGTTGATGGCAAGAAAATGCGCGACGAGGCTCAGGCGATGATCGACCGGCTGGGTGCAAGGCTGCCCGCAATCAATCGCCCGGTCGGTTCGTTTTCTGGCGGGCAGCAACAGTCTGTTGCGATTGCGCGCGCGCTCACGTTTAATCCGCGGATTGTGATCATGGATGAGCCCACGGCCGCCCTGGCCGTGCGCGAAGTGCAAGGTGTGCTCGATTTGATCAGGCAGCTGAAACGCGAGGGTATCGGCGTTATCCTGATTTCACACCGTCTCAATGACGTCCTGTCAGTGACCGACAGGATCGTGGTGCTGCATCAGGGCCGTGCTGCCGCCAATCTTGTAACCGCCGAATCCGATATGACGGCTGTGGTCTCGGCGATTGTCGGTGGCGGCGATGTCGCGGAGGCCGCCGCCCATGAACTGTCCGCTGGCGGGGACTAACAAGATCTGCAGAAACCTTACGCCAAGGCCGAACGGAATGTGAAAGCGTTGCCTTGGCGACGATCGGCCAAAAGTGTCGTTCCTGCATGAAGTCTGGCGGGCTGATCCCCGGCGAAGCGACAGTCTGCATGTTGTCCCTCCGACAGGCGCAGATCAATCGGTAACCCGTCAACATGAACGAGAGCGTGGGTCTTTGTCGTCAGGCCACTTCTCGATTATGGCGATCAAGCGCGATGCCGGCTGACGATCCGGCATCCAGACGCTGATTATCCATCGGTCCTGAAGTGCTTGAAGGCTGCATTGGCGCTGGCCTCGTCCGCGTCGCCCTGAAGCGCGGCAAACCGCTGCTCGAAATCATGTGCCAGGTCTTCCACCGAGATTTCGGAGAACTGCTTCAACAGCTTGCGTTCAGCCTCCTGCATCGCGAGGTCGAGTCGGGCGTCGACGGCCTTCTCCACCAGACAGTCGGTGGGGTCAGCGCCGGAGCCGATGTTGAACAGTGGCGGGCTGCCTATCGCCTGGTAGACATCCCGCAGCGATATTGCGTTTAGCGGTCTTGCGAGCTGCCAGCCACCGCCGTGGCCCTTTTCCGAGATCAGGATCTCCTTTTTCCGCAGACCCGCCATCATGCGCCGCACCACGACCGGATTCGTGGAAATCATTCCGGCGATCTGATCCGAGGTCGCGCGTTCGACGTGCCGATCGAGATGGATCAGCACATGCAGCATACGGGACAGACGGAGATCGCGCGGCATGACATGGGCTCCTTGCTTTCTGATGGCCTGCATTTAGCAGCGATCACGCAACAATGAAAGTTTCATGTCTTGCTTCAGCATCAAATTTCATGTAACTCATAAAGATACATTAAGTTCAAACACAGGATCGAGTTATGGATCATGATGTCCTCGTTATCGGCGGCAGTTTTGCCGGACTGTCCGCCGCCATGCAGCTCGCGCGGGCGCGAAAACCGGTGCTGGTGTTGGATACCGGCATGCCCCGAAACCGCTTTGCGGTGGCATCGCACGGATTTCCGGGGCAGGACGGGCGGAGCCCGGCCGATATCAGGGTGCGGTTGCGCGCAGAATTGAGCGCCTATCCGAGCGTTCGTTTTCAAGATGGAGCGGCACTGTCAGCCAGTCGTGAGGACACTGGATTCCGTGTGTCTCTGAACAACGGCAATGACGTCACCGCGCGGCGGATCATTCTTGCGTATGGCGTACGCGACAGCCTACCGGATTTGCCCGGCTTGGCCGAGCGCTGGGGCGCAAGCGTGCTTCATTGCCCCTATTGCCATGGCTATGAACTCAACCGGCAGCCGGTTGGCGTGCTGGCGCGAGACGAAATGGCCCAGCATCAGGCGATGTTGCTGCCTGACTGGGGGCCGACGACTCTGTTTACGGGAGCGGCATTCCGCCCGACTGCAGAGCAGGAGCAATCGCTGAAAAAACGTGGTGTGGAGATCGAGGATACGCCGGTGGCGGAACTCATCGGATCCGGCCCGGCGCTTGAAGCCGTGCGGCTTGAAGACGGGCGAACGGTCCCGCTTGCGGGCCTGTTTCTCGCGCCTCAAACCGCGCCTTCCAGCGATATTGCGGCTCAGCTAGGTTGTGAAATGCGGGATGGGCCGACCGGACCCTATATTGCGGTTGACCAGATGCAGACGACGACGGTTGCCGGTGTCTTTGCCGCCGGCGATCTCGCAAGCCCCATGGCGAACGCGACCATTGCGGCGGCCTCCGGCGTGATGGCCGGGGTTGCTGCTCATCGCTCGCTGATCTTCGACCCCGATCTGACCCAGCAACATGAGAGGGCGTCGTCGTGATGCGGGTGGCTGCACAGGACGAGATTCTGCAACGGTGTCTCAACCGCAAGACCTCGCCGTTTCTTTTGCTGAGGGCACTAGCTGCGTCTGACGCTTGCGGGCGACTGGCTTCTGCGCCAGGCAAAGGGGCTAAAAGGCGTGCGGCTCGGCGAGACGATAGCTGTCGCCATTCATCTCCAGGATGTTGAGGTGGTGGGGGACGCCATCCAGCAGAGCGCCGGTCAGTCGCTCCGACCCCAGTATTTCCATCCATTCGTCAAAAAGTAGGTTGCCGGAGATCAGAGTGGTCCCGCGCTCGTAGCGTTGCGAGATCAGTTCGAACAGCAACTCTGCACCAGTCTTTGAGAGTGGCACGAAGCCCAACTCGTCGATGATGAGAAGCGCGGCGGTCAGGTTGTTCAACTTAAAAGCCCGATCCGTCCGCTCGACTACGCGACGAAAGCGCAAATCTACACCGAAGTCTCACCCGGGCATTTTGTCTGGCGTAATTCAGGCGGCGGAAGATATCTGCCATCTCCGGAAATTTGAACCCGCTCGCCATGTGCCCGAGCGGAGCACAGAACATCCGGCCCTTGCCGGACCGGCGCTTCCGGACCACCGGCATGACAACGCCGTCGGTCCAGATCTATGGCATGACTGAATTGACCATGAATCTTGAAGAGATGAGATTCGGGGCGGCTCAGCCTTCGTCTTCAGGATGATGAATAGACAGATACACGACAGAAAGCCTTATAATCTTGCCTATTCAAGTCGGACCACGACGTCGTAGGTCTTGCCGGTTTTGACATGGTCGATCTTGTTGCCTTCAAGGGGCTTGCCGTCGACGGAGACGCCCGCAGATTTGTCCCTTTCGACGCTGACCCTGAAGGTCGCACCCCGGAACATGCGGGTAAACCGGAATGCGCCCCATTCCGCCGGTGGCTGCGGCGCGATGACCACGCCGTCACCATCGCCGCGAAGCCCGCATAACTGTTCAATCACCAGCCGATAGTACCATGAGGCCGTTCCGGTGTTGAAAAGATTGCTGGAGCGTCCGGCCGTGCGGGGATGCTGATAATAGGCACCGCGATAATAATTCGGCAGGTAAAGCGGCAATTGCCCGCGCGTCCTGATGTCCTGTACGTCGGGGCGCGTGAGCATTTTCGAAAGCACGGCAAAGCCGCGTTCCTTCTCGCCGATATGATAAAGCGAAGCTGCGTAAAATGCGGCGGCGTGATTATAGACCGCACCGTTTTCGCCATTGCCTGGCCATTTCTGCGTGACCCGGCCGACATCATCGCGCATCGCTGTATAGGCGGGCGCGAACATGGCCGCGCCATAGGGCGTGTCGAGCTGATCATCGATTGCCTGCAGCATGCTGGCCCTCTTGGCAGTGTCGTCGGCGCCGGCGAGAAATGCCCAGCTCTGTGTATTCAGGTAGATACGGCCTTCACGATCGGCTTGAACGCCGAATGCCACGCCGTCATCGGTGATGCCGCGTGCATACCAGGCTCCGTCCCACAGGTGGCGATTGATGCTGTCAATCAGCTTGTCAGCCTCCCGCTTAAGCCATTCGGCGGTTTCGCTGTCGTTTTCGGCGCAGCAAATGTTGGCCCACGTCGTCATCGCAAAGCTTGAGGCTTCGGCCAGCCAGCCTGAAACTCCCTTGCCCTTGTAGCCAACCATGTTCATCGGGTCGCACCAGTCGCCCTGGGCGATATAGGGCAGGCCGCGCTCATCAACTTCACCGGCCAGAAACCGCAAGGCCCGGGTGACATGTTCGTAGAGCGTTGCTTCTTCGCTGCTGTCAGTCCACGCAACCTGTTCATGAAGGATTGCGCGGTCGCCGGTCTCGTCGATATAGGCTTTTGTAGCGATAACCAGCCAGACGGCGTGATCGGTATGCGGTATCTGGTTGATAAACTTCAGTTCCGTGTCGGGCCTGAGAAGAATCCCGTCCGGCACCTTACCCGAGATGAATTGCTGGCTGGCGGTTTTCAGGATGGCGCTGCGTGTTTTTCCGGCGCGATGAAGATCATGCCGAGCCCGTCCTGCAAATAGTTGCGGGTCTGCGGATCGGTGGTCAGCCGGTTTGTGTCGCCATGATAATAGACCTGGCGCGGCAGCCAGTAATTGACGAAGTGATTGAGATCTTCGTCGGGAGAGTGCAGTTCCAGATTGCCGAGGCCGGAACGGATATAGCTGTCATAGTCGCGCCGGGTCGTTTCGAGCGTGCCCTTGAGATACTTCTCCGTCAGTGTTGCGATTTCAGCCTCGTCGAAGGCAGGGCCGAACACGAAGCGGAATTCCTCCGACGCGCCCGCCGCAAGGGCAAGGTCCCACTGCATGATCCCGGCCGGATTTTCATAGCTTGCGTCGCCACCCCGAAGATGTCCGCCATCCTGAAGGGCGGTGGGGTTGTGCAACCCACCTTCACCTTCAAAGGCGACCTGTGCAACCTCGAACCAGTCGGGTTTCCGGTCGGCAGCAAAGAAGGTGATGTCCTTCAGGTGCTTGTTTTTGAAATATTGATCGACCTTTTGATACGGCGTCACGCTGGTGCAGACGATGGCGTTCAGGCCGGCATCGAAATGACCACCACGGTTCATCCATGAGGAATAGCCCACCGGGAAAAACGGCACGAAGGAGAGCGATTTTTGCCAGTCCGTGAGATTGGTAACCCGCACAGTCCAGATTTCGGTCACGTCCTCGACCGGCAGGTCAAGCCGCAGTTCGACGCGCACGCCACCCTTTTCGATAACCCAGCGAATATCCGAAACACCGGGTTCGAAGCTGAAGTAATCGAGCCTGGCGCGCACCGGTTCGTAAGGCGCTGAAAACAGGTCACCGGTCTCGTTGTCGCGGATATAGAAGAACCGGCCTGGATGATGAGGAAAATAATCCTGCTCCGGCTGCATGAATGTCTGTGCGGCGATCGTCGGAACATGAGCATATTTTCGTGGCTCGGGATCCATATACTGGCTGACGGCGTAACCGCGCGCGCTCATCTGGATCATCATCTTCCGGTTCCAGAGGTAGCTTGCAGCGTTGGGTGCCAGTGTCGGGTCGTTCAGGCGGAAACGCTGTCCGCTCTCGATGAAGGAAGTCATCCGGTTCTCGTTATGCGTTGGTGTTAGTGTTTGGCCTTTCAGCTCAGCGCGGCCGTCGAGCGCCTGACGCAAAGCGAGGGCTCGAACCGCTCCTGAAACGGGAGGTCCATGTCATAGGTAAGATTGAGCAATTGCCGGCAGGCCGAGCGGGCCATCTCGTCAATCGGTGCGTGGATCGTGGTCAGCGGCGGGGCGGTGTAAGCGGCGAAATCGACATCGTCATAACCGAGAACCGAAACATCGCGCGGAACCGAAATCCCACGGTTGTTAAGCTCCGAGATCAGCAGCATGGCGACCTTGTCATTTCCGCAGAACACAGCGGTAAAGTCGATATCCATGTCGAGGAAGGCGCCGACCAGCCGTTCGGCGGCGGCATAACTGAACGCGCCCTCGACGACGCAACTTTCGGGAATGGCGTTTCCGAGCTTGCTGATCTCATCCAGAAAACCGTCATGGCGTTGGCGGGCGTCTTGCGCGGAAAGGCGCCCGGTGATCACCGCGATCTTCTCATGGCCGAGGTTGGTGAGGTGACGAGCGGCGAGACGGCCGCCGAGTTCGTGATCGATGTAAAAGCACCGGCCCGCCAGCGCATCGGCCTGGTGGTTGAGCAGGACGAGATTGGAGAAATGTTCGGATGTGCGGGCCAGTTCGAATGTGCCTTGCAGTGAGCATGACATCAAAATGCCGTCGCAATCGCGATTGACCAGATAATCGAAATGGTCGCGGCGATCGGCGTCGGACTGGGCGTCCTCGGCATTGGCGAGGATCATGTGCTTGTTGTGAAGACGTAGCTCCTGCTCAACCGCGCGGATGATCATGTGATAATACGGCCCTTCCAGCGACGGCACCCACACACCGATCAAATCTGACCGGCGCGACGACAGCGACCGGGCCATGCTGTTGGGACGGTAGTTGAGCTGCTTGATCGCCCGCTCGATTTTCTCTGCGGCCTTGCTGGAAACGGAACCGTTTCCAGAAATGTATCTTGAGACTGTTCCGGAGCCGACGCCCGCCAATTTTGCGACATCCTTAACCGTAGCCATGGTCGAACTCCCTCCACCGTACTTCAAGGCTATTCCGCCTTATCGCATTATTATTCAACGGGTTTCGTTCAAAAACAACATCTCTTCTGAAATGCATCCATCTTTTTTGCAGGAACCATTGACAAAATCAAGTGCCTGCCGTTGTAATTGGAACCGATCCCACTTTTGAGATCAATATCACTTTTGACTGGACCACATGGTCCCTCAGATGACCCTTTCGGGGAGGAAATATGTTTATTTTGAAGAATGCGGTTGCCGCATCCGCTCTGGCGCTGGCCGTGGCAATGCCCGGCGCAGCAAACGCGCAGGAACCACTTGACGCCGAGGTTATTCACTGGTGGACGTCCGGCGGTGAATCGGCTGCAATCGGCGTTTTTGCCGATGCTTACAATGCTCAGGGCGGCAACTGGCAGGACAGCGCCGTGGCCGGCGGTTCGGCCGCGCGCAGCGCCGCCATCAACCGCATCATCGGCGGCGATCCGTCAACTGCAGCGCTTTTCAATACCTCGCAGCAATATCACGAGATCGTTGAGGAAGGGCTGCTGAACGATATCGATGCCGTCGCGATGGCGAACAACTGGGACGAAATTCTTCCCGCACCGATCGTTGATGCCGTCAAGATCGACGGCAAATACTACGCCGCTCCGGTCAACATCCATATGCCGCTTTGGATCTGGTACTCGGTCGATGCGCTGAATCAGGCCGGTATCGAAAATCCGCCGGAAACGGTGGACGCGTTTTTCGCTGCACTCGACAAGTTGAAGGAAGCCGGCATCACGCCGCTGGCGCTTGGTGGCCAGCGCTGGCAGGAAAACTCGCTTTTCTCCGCAGTGCTGACCAATGTCGGCGGCGGCGCGCTCTGGGAGGCCGTTTATGCCGACAAGGATGAAGATGCGATCCATTCGCCGGAATTCCGGGAGGTCATCGAGACCTTCATCGCGCTGAAGCCTTATGTCGACTCCGCTTCGCCCGGGCGTAACTGGAATGACACCACTGCCATGCTGATCAATGACCGGGCCGGTTTCCAGGTCATGGGTGACTGGGCCAAGGGTGAGTTCAAGCAGGCAGGCGAGGAAATCGGAGTGGATTATGGTTGCATTCCGGGTCTGCGCCCCGATTCTCCCTATGTTCTGGGTGGTGACGTTTTCGTCTTCCCGAAGACCGATGATGCCGAGCAGATCGATGCACAGCGCCTGCTGGTCGAGGTCATGACCGATCCTGAAACCCAGGTCGCGTTCAACAACCTCAAGGGCTCGATCCCGATCCGCTCGGACGTTGATGTCTCGAAGCTCGACGCCTGCGCCCAGCTCGGCCTTGAGATCATGTCCGATCCGAGCCGCCAGTCCCCCGATGCTTCGCAGATGATGGCCGAATACATCTATGGTTCCGTCCAGGATGTCGTCACCGAACTGTGGAACACCGACATGTCGGTGGACGAAGCTGTGAAGCGCTTCGATCAGGCACTCAACGGCTAAGCCAGCCATCACGAACAAAAGTGCGGGAGGGGGCGTGACGTCTCCTTCCCGTTTCAAGGGAGGTTCCGTTGAACGCCGCTGCCTTTACCCGGCATATCAGGCGAAATCTGCTCGCCTATATTGCCTTGCTGCCGATGGCCATTGTGGTTGTCTTTGCCTATCTGGGCACGATGCTGTGGTCCGTCCGGCTGTCGTTTTCCAGCTCAAGGTTGCTGCCGAAAGACGACTTCGTCGGCTTTGCCCAGTACACAAGGCTGTTCGAAACGTCGCGCTGGGTGACTTCGCTCGAGAACCTGGCAATCATTGCCTTTTTCTTCCTGCTCATCTGTTTTGTACTCGGTACGCTTCTGGCAATCTTCATCGACCAGAATGTGCGCGCCGAAAGTCTTTTCAGGACGGTCTTCCTCTACCCGTATGCGATGTCGTTCGTGGTGGCAGGTCTGATCTGGCAGTGGATCCTGAATCCCGATCTCGGCATTCAGGCCACCATGCGCGATCTCGGTTTCCCGGATTTCGTACTCGACTGGACGGTCAATCCGGACAAGGTGCTTTACGCCATCATCCTGGCAACCGTCTGGCACGGGTCCGGGCTGGTGATGGCGCTCATTCTGGCGGGCCTGCGCGGGATCGACAGCCAGATCTGGTCGGCGACCCGCATTGATGGCATCCCGTCGTGGCGTGTCTATCTCTCGATCGTCCTGCCCATGCTGCGGCCGATGATCATCACCTCGCTGGTGCTGTTGTCGATTTCGATCGTCAAGATGTATGATGTGGTCGTGGCCATGACCAATGGCGGTCCCGGAACGGCGAGTGAAGTCCCCGCCAAGTTCATCATGGACAATCTGTTCGAGCGCGCCAATATCGGGCTTGCGACAGCGGCGTCGACCGTTCTCCTGATCACGGTGCTCCTGATCATGGTTCCGGTTCTTTATTCCCAGTACTTCGGCAAGAACGGGAGGGCGTCATGACGCAGTCATCCGTTTCAAAACGACCTGTGAGCAGCCAGGATATTTGGGGTCGCTTCGGCGTCTACGGTTTCCTGTTTTTCGTCGCGCTGTTTTTCCTCCTGCCGCTTTACGTGATGCTTGTCACCTCGTTCAAAAGCATGGACAGAAATCCGCCTCGGGCTGATCTTCGCGTTGCCGCAGCATTTTTCGCTCGACGCCTGGGTCAAGGCCTGGACGAGCGCCTGTACCGGGCTTGACTGCAACGGCCTTAAAGTCGGCTTTTTCAACTCGGTGAAGATCCTGATCCCGAGCGTGATTCTTTCGATCCTGCTCGGCGCGATCAATGGCTATGCCTTGTCTTTCTGGAAGGTGAAGGGCGCGAATGTTCTGTTTGCCTGCCTGCTGATGGGCTCATTCATTCCCTATCAGGTGTTCATCTATCCGCTGGTCCGTTTTTATGCCCAGGCCGGTATCTACGGGTCGCTTCCCGGTATCGTGCTCACTCACATCATCTTCGGCATGCCGGTCATGACCCTGCTTTTCCGCAATTATTACATAGGTCTGCCGGTCGAGCTGTTCAAAGCCGCCCGCATCGACGGCGCCGGCTTCTGGCGGATTTTCTTCTCGATCATTCTGCCAATGTCGGTTCCGATCACG
Organism: Marinicella algicola; assembly: GCF_028401385.1. Lineage (GTDB taxonomy): Bacteria > Pseudomonadota > Gammaproteobacteria > Xanthomonadales > Marinicellaceae. Next base: position 284,949 of record NZ_JAQOMR010000002.1, on the reverse strand, counting down.
ATTGTGGCGGTCATCATGCAGGTCACGGCGATCTGGAACGACTTCCTGCTCGGCCTGGTTTTCGCTGGCCGCGACAACCTGCCGATGACGGTCCAGCTCAACAATATCGTCAACACGACCACGGGCGAACGCGCCTACAACGTCAACATGGCGGCGACCATTCTGACCTCGATGGTTCCGCTTGTCGTCTATCTGGTCTCCGGCCGCTGGTTCGTGCGCGGCATCGCCTCCGGCGCCGTGAAAGGATAAGTCCATGAGTTCTGTAGCAATTGAAAATCTCGACATCCGCTACGGCAATGTCCACGTCGTCAAAAGTCTCGACCTTCAGATCAAGGATGGCGAGTTTCTGGTTCTTCTCGGTCCGTCCGGCTGCGGCAAGTCCACGCTGCTGAACGCGATCGGCGGGCTCACCGATGTCAGCGGCGGCACGCTTCACTTCAATGACCGGGACGTGACCTGGACCGATCCCAAGGATCGCGGTATCGGAATGGTGTTCCAGTCCTACGCGCTTTATCCGACGATGACCGTCGAGCGGAACATGTCTTTCGGCCTCAGGATCGCCGGCGTTCCCCGCCCGGAAATCGAGAAGAAAGTGAAATGGGCCTCCGAGCTTCTTCAGATCACCCAGCTGCTCGACCGCAAGCCCTCGGCACTTTCCGGCGGCCAGCGCCAGCGCGTCGCGATCGGTCGGGCACTGGTGCGCGACGCCGACATCTTCCTGTTCGATGAGCCCCTTTCGAACCTCGATGCCAAACTGCGCGCAGAATTGCGGCTTGAAATCAAGAAGCTGCACAAGGCGTTGGGATCGACGATGATCTACGTCACCCACGACCAGATCGAGGCGCTGACGCTTGCCGACCGGATCGCGGTGATGAAGGACGGCATTATCCAGCAGCTCGACACGCCGCTGAATGTCTACAACAAACCGGCCAATGAATTTGTCGGCACCTTCCTCGGCTCACCGGCGATGAATAAGATCGCTGGCGCGTTTTTGCCGAAAATGACGGCCTTGTCTTCAGGTCCGGTTCGTTCAGCCTTGATGTCAACGGGTATCCGTTCGCCGGAAAGGTCGAAGACGGCCAGAAGGCAACGCTTGGTCTGCGTCCGGAGCATCTGCACCTTGCCAACGCCGGAGATGCCGCATGGACGGGGACGGTCTCTCTCCTCGAGCCGATGGGAAGCGATATTCTGGCCTGGTCGGATTTCGAGGGCATTACCCTCTCGCACCGGCTGAGCCAGGAAGAGCATTGTGAGACGGGAGAGCCGGTGTCCGTCACCGCCGATGTGGCGAAAGCGTCGTTCTTTGAAGACGGGACAGGTGCCCGCCTTTAGGAACGCTTCCGGTTAACCTTGACGGTGCGGCCAGTGCTGGACCCTGATGGTCCGATGGTCGCGCCGTTTGCCCGGGATCAGGGCGGGGCCGAGCCTTTTGGCGAATAAATGGCCCGGGTAGAATGTTACTGCGCGGCGCAGCTGTCGCCAAGAAGCAGTTCGGGTGGGAATGTCACCCGGCGGCCCTGTGTCTGCGCATCTTCGTTGCTGATCCTGTCCATCAGGAACCGCACCGCCTGATCGATCATTTCCCCCAGCGGATGCTCCGTCCGGGTCAAGCGGGGCCTGAGGCCGCCGACGCCGGGCAATGTGTCGGTGGAGGCAATTGAGATATCCTCCGGGCAACGCAAACCGAGATCATTGACGGCCCGCATTGTTCCAAGCGCCATCAGGCCATTGGCCACATAGATTGCCGTCGGGCGATCGGGGCGCTGCAGCATTTCCATGGCAACCGAGTAGGCTATTTCCTCCCGAAAGTCTCCCGAGCGGATATGTTCGGGGTCTGGCTTCAGTCCGCGTTCCTCCATTGCCTGCAGCAGGCCCTGCAGGCGTCCCGCGCCAGTGCTCAGAAATGTGGGGCCGGTGATCGAACCGATTTTCCGATGGCCAAGATCGAGCAGGTACCGCGTCGTTCGACGGCCAGCCAGGACATTGTCGAGTGTCACGGCGTCAAAGCGGTTGTCGCCGATCTCACGACCGAAGAGCACAAGCGGCGGGGCCGCCGGGTCACGCCAGAACTGCTGATAGCGCTCGGGGCTGCCGATCGGCACGAGCACCATGCCATCGCAGGAAAGCGAGCGGATGCGTGCGAGAATTGTGCGTTCGTTTTCAGGCTTTTCGTCACTGTTGAACACGACCAGACTGTAACCCCAGGCGCTCACGGCGGCTTCTGCTGCGCAGACCAGGCGTGAGAAGAATGGGTTATGCAGGTCGGCGACCGCAAGCGCGATCAACTGGCTGCGGCCACGCTTCAGGTTGCGCGCCGCCGACATCGGCGAATAGTTGAGGCTCTCGACAGCTTCGAGAACACGGGCGCGCAGGGCTGGGCTCACATAGGCAGTGTCATTGACAACCGCCGACACCGTGGCAGGCGACACGCCTGCTGCCTTTGCGACGTCCTTAATGTTTGCCAATCTACCCTCCGCTAAACGGTTCGCTGATATGTTCAAATCGCAAAATAGAACAATAACAGTAAGATCGAAAGACATTTTTTAAAATAGTCTTGCTAGAAAGTCGTTTTTGGGGTTATCTAGCGAAACGTTTTTCTGGTGTTCGCCAGAGTGATGGGTGAGGACCCAAGGGAGGAAATAATGAAAACCGCTATTTTTCGGCGCTTGCCGTGAGTGCAATTGTCGCGTCAGCATCCACCAGCTTGGCGCAGGAGCCCCAATTGCTGGGCATCGTGTCGATCGCCGCCAATGAGGCGAACAATGTTCGCTACATCAACGGCGCCAAGGCGGCCGCCGCTGAACTGGGATGGGATGTCGATGTCGTCGATGCGGCCGGCAGCGCCGATCAGGCCAACTCCGCGATCCAGAATTTTGCCGGCCGGGGGCTGTCGGAATTATCGATATGGTGTTTCCGTATTCGTCGATCGGCGCGGGCCTGGCCGCGGCTGAGAGCGCGGATATTCCCGTTGTCACCTGGGGCGGCGGCCTTGGCCGTTCGGTGGCCTCCACCAATGGATCGGGTGCACCGATCGCCGAACCGGTGATTGAAAAGATGATCGCCGATCTCAACGGCAAGGGCGATATTCTGGCGCTGACGTATCGCACGGGCGAGGTTTGCCGCAACCGTGAGGTTCTTCTTGACGAAAAACTCAAGGATTATCCCGATATCAAGGTCACCAAGAATGAGGTTCGTATTCCCGGCTATCTGGAAGACGGTGCGCAATATGCCAATGCCTGGCTTGCCTCGCGCCCGCCGGGCGACGGAAATCTGGCGATCTGGGGATGCTGGGACGATCCGGCGATCGGGGCGATTGGACCGCTGCGCCAGCAGGGACGCACCGACGTCGAGGTTTATGGCGTCAACGGAAATGCCCAGGCGCTGGAAAATATCCGTCGCGGGCACATGACCGCCACCGCCTGGGAAGACAGCTATACCGAAGGCTACGATATGGTGATGCTGCTCGATACGATTATCACCGAAACTGACTGGCAGCCGCGGGCTGTTGAGGTTCCGGCCATTCTCGTTACCCAGGACAATATCGAGGCCTTCCTCGAAGAGCATCCCGACGCCTACGGCAACTGGGCAAGGGACCGGCAAAGGCCGTTCGGATGACTGACATGCAGGCTGAAACAATGAAAAGAAGCCCAGAAGAACAGACGGTCTTTCTGGAGGCTGAGAATATCGTCAAGTCGTATGGCGGTGTTCATGCGCTGAAGGGCGTCTCGCTCAACCTGCGCGCCGGCGAGGTCCACGGTCTTGTCGGCGCCAACGGCGCCGGCAAATCGACCGTCATCAAGGTTCTGGCGGGGTTGACCCGTGCCGATCAGGGCCGGATCAGGATCGACGGTCGCGATGTTGTCGTGACGACGCCACACCAGGCAACGGATCTCGGCATGAGTTTCATTCATCAGGAGCTCGCCTTTATTCCATCCATGACCGTGATGGAAAACATCATGCTGGGCCTGCCCAAGAAAACCCGCTTCGGGTGGGTCGACTGGGCCGCGATCGAAAAGGACGTCGCGCCGATTGCCAGGAGAGTCGGTCTCAAAGCCTCGCTTTCGGCCAATGTGAAGACCCTGTCGACAGCGGAAAACTGGCTGGTGAATATCTGCCGGGCTCTGGTGCGAAAGGCACGGCTGATCGTGATGGATGAGCCGACCGCATCGCTCTCGGCGAATGAAGCAGAACGATTGTTCGAAATCATCGAAGATCTTTCGCGCTCCGGTGTCGCTGTGCTTTACGTATCGCACCGGCTGGATGAGATCATGCGCCTTTGCAACCGGGTTACGGCGTTTCGTGATGGCACGTCGGTCGCCTGCCTTGAAGGCGATACGCTGAGCAGGGAGAAACTGGTGGAGGCGATTGTCGGCGGCGCGGTTCAGCCGCTTGCACGGGAGGAAAACCGGTCTTTGATCGAGGGGCCTGTGGTGCTTTCGGTTACAGGGCTCAAACGTCTTCCCATGGTCAAGGGTGTCGATCTGGCGCTTCACAAGGGCGAAGTTCTGGGCATCGGCGGTCTCGTCGGAGCCGGGCGCAGCGAACTGGCGCGTCTGATCTACGGCGTCGACCGTGTCGATGGCGGGCAGATGGAACTTGACGGCAAGCCGTTCGCGCCGCGTTCGCCGAGCGAGGCTGTCCGCAAGGGGCTCGGCCTTGTGCCCGAAGAGCGCCGTTCGGAGGGTCTACTGCTGACCAAGAGCCTTGCGTTTAACATGCAGATTGCCAATCTCTCCAATATCATACGATCTCCGGCCCTGCCTCTGATCGACTATCGCAAGCGCCGCTCGAAAACCGAGGAGGTCATTCGCGATCTCGCCATCAAGACAGACAGCGTTGACACGCCGGTCGGCAGGCTTTCCGGGGCAATCAGCAAAAGGTGGTCATTGGCCGCTGGCTTCTGCGCCGGCCGGATGTGCTCATTCTCGATGAGCCGACACGCGGCGTCGATATCGGCGCACGCGGCGAAATTCATCGCCTAATCCGAAATCTCGCCGGGCAAGGCATGGCCGTGCTTGTGATCTCTTCCGAGCCTGATGAGCTGCCAGATCTTTGCGACCGTGTTCTTGTTATGGTCGAAGGCCTTATCACGCGGGAACTGACCGGCCAGGACATGAACCGAAACGCCATCATTGAAGCAAGTTACGCTCAGGCGTCTTAATTCCGGGAACTCAACAGATGACTGATACCAGTGTGGGCAACCGCAGACTTTCCGCTCAGACCAAGGCGCGGCTGGGCTTTTTGCCCGCTACGCCACCATTATCGGCCTGTTCGCGATGATCGTGCTGTTTTCGCTTCTCTCGCCAAATGCCTTTCCGACGGTCTACAATTTCACCAACGTGCTCAATCAGGCCTCGTTGACCATGATCATCGCCAGCGGGCTGACCATGGCTGTCATCGTTGGTGAACTTGATTTGTCGGTCGGTTTTGCAGCAAGCCTGCACGGCATTCTGGTGACGGGGCTGATCGTCAGCACCGGCCTTCCGATTCCCGTCGCTATCGTCGTTGTTATTGCGGCGGGCGCGCTGGTCGGTCTGGTCAATGGTCTGGTGGTCACAAAGCTCAAGGTCAATTCGGTGATCGCGACACTCGGCGTCGGCACCATTCTGACGGGGCTGGCCTTTGCCTACTCCGCCGGCGTGCCGATCGTCTCCGGCGTTCCGGACGCTTTTCTCGATATTTCGCTCGGACGCTGGCTTTTCGGCATCCCGAACAACATCGTTTTCATGGTGCTCGTCGTCATCGCCCTTTGGGTGCTGGTCGAACACACGCCCATCGGTCAGGAAATTCAGGCGGTCGGCGGCAATCCGGCGGCAGCGCGCCTGGCGGGCATCTCGGTTGATCGCATCAAGATTCTTGGCTTTGTGATTTCCGGCATGTGTGCGTCGTTGACTGGAATTTTGCTGGCCTCGCGTCTCGGTTCGGGCACGGCCAGTGCTGCCGACAGCTATCTGCTGACGGCGTTTGCGGCAGTCTTTCTCGGGTCCGCGACGCTGCGTGACGGTGAATTCCACATTTTGGGAACGGTGATCGGCGCGCTCATTATTGCCTTTGGCTTTAATGGGCTGAACATCTTCGGCGCGCCGACCTTCTCGCAATATGTTCTGCAAGGTGCCATTCTGATCGTGGCCGTCGGTCTGTCGAGCCTCGGCCGGTCTTTGGCCGAAAGCTGAGAAATCAGGGAGGATAGAAATGACCGACATGCTCTGGGATGTCCACGTTATCGAATATGCGCGCTCAAAGGATCAGCTTGTGGCTGGCATCATCCATGGCGCGCACGACGCCGGCGTTGTTGATCTGCCGTTTTCGTTCGTGCTGGCTCGCAGCGCTGACAGGATCGTGCTGATCGATACGGGTTTTCTGAAAGAAGGAAGCGGCGCCGCCTTTGCGGAGAAATTCGGGATTCCCTTCTGGATATCCCCGCTGATCATGCTTGCCGAACTTGGCGTGGCGGCCGATGACGTAACCGACGTCATTCTCTCACACGCGCATTTCGACCATATGGGCGGGCTCAGCGCCTATCCGAAGGCAAGGGTCCACCTGCAGAAACGGGAATACCTGAGCTGGATGGAAATTCTGGCTCTGCCGCCGCAATTCTCGGCACTGAGCGAGATCATCAACCCGGACGATATTCGCGTTGCCTATGACGCCTCGCTCGAGCACCGGCTCAATCTGGTCGACGGCGATCATGACAACTACTTTGCCGGCCTGCATTTGCGTCTCGGTGAGGGCCATACGCTCGGCCAGCAGTTCGTCATTCTGCAAACCGGGCGCGGTCGGGTCGTCGTCGCCGGCGACTGCATTTACGGCAAACGCAATATCTGCGGCCACAACAATGACGGCGTCTATGCGCCGCTTGCCAATGCCGCCGGCAGCACCTGGGATCAGCTCAAGGCCATCGACAATATCAACAAGGCGATAGAAGGCGATCTCACCCGGTTGATCATCCTCCACGACAGTGACCGTTGGCCACATCTGAAGCCGGTCGCGGAAATCGAGGGTTTCGGAATTTTTCAGGTCTGAAAAAACTGCGGCACGGTTCAATGCGCAAGATCATCCGGTGACTGTGTGAGGTCATGTGGCAGCCAGAATGATTTTCGTTTTGAAGATATGCAGATGGAAACCGAAACTACAGCTTTTCGCGCCTGACCGAGCCACGCTCGACAAGGCTCACTGGAATGAAATGGTGCGACGACGGGGCATCTGCCGGACCGATGATGGCAGAAAGCGTCGCCTCGGTCAGGGATGAAAGCGATTGCCTGATGGTTGTCAGTTGATGTGACGACCATTGTGAAATCGGGGCATCGTCAAACCCGATCACCGCAACATCGTCAGGCACCGAAAGGCCGAGTTCATGACGGGCCGTGTTCATGACTCCAAGCGCGATTTCGTCGGTCACGCCGAAAACACCGTCTATTCCCGGCGTGGCGAGCAGGCCATGGGCGGCTTCGACGCCGGTTTCATAGGTGTTGCGCCCCTGGCTCCATTGCGTGACCTGTATCCGGTTTTCCTCCATGACCCGGATAAATGCCTGCGCGCGAGCAAGCTTTGCAGACGTGCGTGAGGATGAGAGTACGACGGCCACATTCCGGCAGCCCGCGGCAATCAACCGTGTCGCGGCCATTGCACCCCGGCGGCCGAATCGGCCTCGATCTGATCGACATGTCCGATATTGTCCGGCAGCGGACGGTTGATGAGAACAAGGCGCGTACCATTGGCGCCCGCCAGCCGTATCAGTGTATCGGGCACCGCGCCGGACAGGAGCACGACCGTACGAACCCGGTATTCCAGCAGTTTCGAAAGCGCATTCTCAACATCATTCCGGGCGCTGGCCAGATTGAGGAGCATGCATTGCAGCGCGTTGCGGTAAAGTGCGGCGGTCAAGGCATCGACCTGCGCGGAGATATAGGGGTTCGAAAGGTTCGCCCCGACAAGGCCGACGAGGTCAGACCGTTCCTTGTGCAGCGTGCGGGCGAGAAGATTGACGCGGTATCCAAGCTCTTCTGCCGCTTTCATCACCCGTGCCCGTGTTTTCGGCGCAACGCTGGCACCTTGCGTAAAGGTGCGCGAGACGGCCGACCGGGAAACGCCCGCCAGACGGGCAACATCGGATGCGGAAACAAACTTGTCGGCCATGCCCTGCCTCAGGTCGTTGGTTGCTGCCCGAGAAGGTTGCGCGTTCGCACGTCTTCGGCAAGGGCCAGCATGGGGGGCAGCGGATAGTTTTCGTCCAGTCCGCGCAGCTGCGCAGATGCGCAAGTGCGGCACGGAAGCTTCCGAAGCGCTCACCGGCGAAGGCCGAAAGCCAGAGCGCAATCACGGTGACTGAGCGCGAACGTCCGCCGCGGCAATGGACCAGCACATGGCCGTTGCGATGTTTGGGATAATGCGGTTTGGCGGGCACATATCCGCTCATCAGGCCTTGAACGGTGTTGACGGCAGCAGCCATCAGGTACGGACTGTTTCCGGCGCCGTCGATCATGCCGATCTGGTAGCGGCGGACGTGAACGCCGTCAGGCAGGATGAGCGGACCTGGAAATATGTTGATTGACACGTTCAGCGTTTCCGTGATCGCGGCATCCATCAGGCATTCGCTATCCTCGGCGGCGGCGAGATTGCCCAGGTAGAGCGTCTTGCGGTGCGGGCCGAAGCCCTCGATCACCGGATAAAGGAGCGGGCGGACATCTTCGCGTGCTTCAGCTTCGGGTACATGGTCTGGAATGCCGAGGCGTTTTCCGTTTGCCATTCAAATCTCCATCTCGGTATCCAGTGTTAACCGCTGACCAAGTGCGCGGGCAAGTTCAGGGGCTGTCGTCATGTCGACAAAGGCCGGCAGAACCCGCTCCGCGCCGCAATTATCAGCAAGGGCGACGACATCGCGTTTTCGCGGATGGACATTCCAGGGCATCCATAAAGCCCGCTTTCGGGCGATCAGTTCCGCTGCCGGGGTGCCGTTGGGGACATGGCTTGAGAAAATGAAACGAAAGCCATCACGCACCAGAAGGTCTGCCGAAAGGCCGGCTTCACCGTTGGATTCGGTGGCGATGATGACCTGATCCGGTCTGGCGGACTGCGCATCGACGACGGGGAATGTCTTGCCGGCCGTCATTCTCGTCTCGCGGAAAATCACGTCACTGACATGGACGTCCAGGCCGTGAGCAGCCATGGCCAGCGCCATATCCGTGCCACGGCCGGCTGCGGGACAACACAGCACCGCGCCATTTTTCGCCTCTTCGGCAATGGCCTGGATCTGCGCCTCCAACGGCAGGTCGCGGTCGCCATAGGACGCATCGATCAGCAGGGTTCGCGCGCGTGGAAACGGATCTAGCGGCATGCCGCGCGATTCCAGACTGATATCGCCGGTGTAGATGAAACCGCCAATTTCGGTGGCGAGATGAAACCAGATCCCGCCCGGCGCGTGACCGCAGCGCCCGGTCGAAAGCGTCAGCCCCTCGAAACTGAAGGTTCCCCGCTCCGGAATCGCGTGTGACAGTTCGGGTCTCAGGCTGCCGTTCAGAAAGCCAAGCGTGCGTGCGCTCGCAAAGACGGGCGGCGTGCCGATTTCTTCAAGTCTGCTTAGCAGGCCAGCATGATCTGAATGGGCATGGCTGAGGAACACGGCTTCTGCTGCGCCGAGGCCGGAGATGTCGGGGTGTTCGCCGGGCTCCAGCCCGTCGCCGAAGTCGAAGAGAATGCGTTTGCCGCCTGCCTCAACCAGAAAGATAGCGGCGCTCTTGCTGTTCAGTCCGCTGATGACTGTCAGTCGTGCCACGGCAATACACCTTGCGGAAGCTGTCGAGCGAAGGTCAGGCTGACAAGCATCAGCGTGAGGATCACCAGAACCATGAGGCAGCCGACGGCGGCGGCAAGCGTCGATGAACCGGCCTCCTCAAGGAAGATGATCATCGGGCCGATGGTCTGCGCGCGTGATGAGACCAAAAGCACAGAGGTCTGGATTTCATTTATGGCGGTCATGAACACCAGAATGGCGGCTGCCGCCGCCGCCGGAGCCAGAACGGGCAGGATAATGTCTTTCAGCCTGCGGAAGATGCCTGCTCCGACCACCTGTGCAGCCTCATCCAGCGCGCGCTCGATCTGCGCGAAGCCACCCAGAACGGGCTGCAGTGCCAGCGCCAGAAAATTGGACAGATAGGCCGCGAGGATCACCCATATCGTGCCGTAGAGGCTCGTACCCATGATCGGCAGGGGCTTCAGGAAAAACAGGATCATGGCAACGCCGATGATGATGCCGGGAAGCGCATAGGCGAGCTGGGAGGAAAGATAGAGAAGCCGCGGGGCCACGCCATGGCGCCAACTGAGGAAATAGCCAAGCGCCACCGAAACCGGGATGAGAATGGCAACCGCGAGACCCGTCAACCAGAGGCTCGTAAAGAAGGCCTCACGGATGCCCTCATGGTGGAAAAGCGCATTGGAAAAGTTTTCGAAGGTCAGCGTTTCGAAAGTGAGCGGCTGGCCGTAGCCGCGCACCAGAGCGGAACCTGCAAGCGCGGAAAGAGGTAGAGCCAACGCGACCACGAGATAGCCCCAGGCCAGCCCGGTCACTGGAAGATGCCAGCGGCCAAGCGGGAATTTGAACGGCTTGGATGCGCCGTCGACGCGCTGGTCGCCCATGCGGCTCAGCCAGCCGGCCAGGCCCATGCCCAGCACCGTCAGCACGGCCAGCAGCAGTGCCAGAAGCGCCATGTCATTGAGGGCGGACGGACCATAGGAATTCAGCCGGCGATAAATGAGCGTGATCAGCGTTGATACGCGGGCGGGAATGCCGAGCATGGCCTGAATGCCGAAATTGCCGATGGAGGAAACGAAAGCCAGCGCAGCCCCGGCGAAGATACCGCCACGGATCAGCGGCAGAATGACGCCGAATGTTGCTCTCAGGGGCGAGGCTCCGACGGCGCGGGCGGCCTCCACCAGATCGGCTGGAACACGGCGCAGGTTGGCGCGTACCGCCAGAAACACAAGCGGTGCATTATAGATGCCGAGCAGAAGAACAATGCCGCTGGACGAGATAGAGCGGATGCCGCATGCCGGGCTCAAGCGCAAGGCCGAGAAAGTTCATCACCGGGCTTGCGGGCGAAAAGGCCTGGATCCATGCAAGCGCGATCACCTGCGGCGGGATCATCAGCGGCAGCACAAAGCCGAATACCCAGGCGGTTCTCCCGCGCATGTCGCTGGCGCCGACAAGAAGAGCGGCAAAGGTGCCGGCAACTGTGGCAAGCACGGTGGCGGCAAGCGAAATCCAGATCGTGTTTATGGTCGCCTCCAGCACGCGCCGGCCGCCGAGAACATCGGCTACGCGGTCAAGCTCGAAGCCGGTGCTGGTGACAAAAGCGGCGTAGACCAGCCGCCCGAGCGGCAGGATCGACAGCACGCCGACAAAAAGCGCCAGAGCCAGCATCAGCGTGCGCTCGTGCCGCAAGGCTCCCGACAGGGTGGAGAACGTCCAGAACGGACGCTCCCCGTGGCTGTGGTCGAAAGTGACATTGCGATTACAGGCCGAAGATGTCGGCGAACTGCGCGCGGACCTGATCGTTGTTCTCGACAGCGGCATCGACGTCATAGCCGATCAGCTTCATCGAGGAGAGATCGGGATAGCCTTCCGGCGCAGCGACACCCGGCATCAGCGGGATATTGCCCTGGGCAGAAACCAGTTCCTGACCTTGCTTGGACAGCAGGAAGTCGACGAATTTCTTTGCCGCGTCCTCGTGCTCGGTCGTGCTCATGATCGCGACCGGCTCGCCGATGAAGGAAACGCCTTCCTTCGGGGCAATGTAGTCGACCGGCGAACCGTCGGCCTTGGCGCGTAGCGTGTTGGCGTCAACGATGATGGCGTATTTCGCCATCCCGGAGGCGACAGCCTTGGTGGCCGGACCGTTGCCGCCTTCAGGCACGATGTTGAGATCGTTGAGACCTTCATAAAAACCCCAACCGATGTTCTGATCGTTGATCAGGGCGTGCAGATGGTTGAGCGCAGCGCCGGAATAAAGCGGGCTCGGAACCGCGATCTTGCCGCGATTGTCTTCGATCAGAAGATCGTTCCAGCTTTTGACCGGCTCGGCGATTTCGGTGTTGTAGGCAATGCCGGTGGTGATTGCCTTGGTGCCGAAGAAGGTCATGTCCTTGTCATAGGCAGCCTGGTCGTAGCCATCGACCGGCGCTTGCGGATAGGCCATCAGATGGCCTTCGGCCTTCAGTGTACCGAGATTGATCGGGTCGGCAACCAGCAGAACGTCGGGCTGGATCTGGCCGGCTTCGATTTCGGCGCGCATGACGTTCATCAGCGCCGAGGTGCCGTTGCGTGTCCAGTTGACCTTGATCTCGGGGTTGGCGGCTTCGAACGCATCCACGGTTTCCTGGGCCTGTTCCGGCGGCTGGCTTGTGTAAAGCGTGATGGTTTCTTCAGCGTACGCCGTGGAGAAAGCGAGCGTGCTGACGGTGGCAAGGGCGAGCATGGAGAGTTTCATCGGGGATTTCCTCGATTGTTGAGAGCTAAACAAGGGTTTCTTCGGGTGTGAGGTCCGGAAGGACCCAGCCGTCTGCAAGCGTGACGGCTACGCGCTGTCCGGACTCGATGCAGGCCGGGGCAGGGACGTTCATGAAAAGGGTCTGGTGATGCGGTCCGGCCGAAAGCTCGACCCGCAGGATATCACCGCGATAGGTGATCCGGCGGATCGTGGCGGCAATCCCGCCGGTCTCGGTCAGTCTCAGGTCGCCGGGGTGAAAGGTGACGCGGGCAGAAGACCGGGCGATGGCGGAGGGATGACAGCGCAGACGCACCGGCTCACCGAAAAAGCGCGCAAAGCCAAAACCGCTGCGGTCGGGCTGAAAGTCTTCGATCGCGCCAAGCTGGCCTTCGCCGATGAATGTGGCGACCATCTCATTGGCAGGTCGGCTGTAGAGTTCAGCGGGGCTGGCAAACTGGCTGATCATGCCGCGATCCATGACCGCGACGCGGTCGGCCAGTGCCAGCGCCTCCGACTGGTCATGGGTGATATAGAACATCGTCGCGCGGGATTCTCTGTGAAAACGCGAAAATTCCTCCTCCATCTCACCGCGCAGATGGACATCCAGATTGGCAAGAGGCTCGTCAAGCAGCACCACACCGGCATCCATGGCAAGGCAGCGGGCAAGCGCGACGCGCTGGCGCTGGCCTCCGGAAAGGGCGGCAGGGCGGCGCTCGGCAAATTCACTGAGGCCAACGAGTTCGAGAACCTTTGCCGTGCGCGCCTCGCGCTCCTTTCGCGCAATGCCCTTGACCCTGAGGCCATAGGATACGTTGCCGGCAACGCTCATATGCGGCCAGAGCGCATAGCTTTGAAACACAACCCCAATGCCGCGTTCCTCCGGCGGAATATGATTGCCCTCACCAGACAGCAGCGCATTGCCAATGTGGATCGTTCCCCGGTCAACCGGCTCGAAACCTGCAAGCGCGCGCAAAAGCGTGGTCTTGCCGCAACCCGACGGTCCAAGCACGGCAACAAATTCACCCGAATGAATGGACAGCGAGATACCGCGCAACACCTCGGTCTTGCCGAAAGACTTGCCCACAGCTTTGATTTCGATCGCGCTCATGAAAGTGTCCTGGCAACTGGCCTGAAAGCCCGGATAGCGGCTGCGTTCAGGTCTGGATAGGTTTTGCACAGCTGTGCAACTCACGGCGCAATCAATGCACCGATACTGTGACAGTTCTGTTTCAGCAGGTTTTCGGTTTTATGAAACTTGTGTGGCCGCTTCGCCGACGATGGTTGCGGCACTGCTTGTCTTGGAAGGCTGGGGCGGCTGAGACCTGGGCGGTGTTCTCTGAAGTCGAGTGTGTCGACAATTAAAATCTGAAGCCTGTGATAGATTGTGTCCTGAGGGTGGGGCATAGTGGCGGAAAGTGAGGAAAACCGGAACACAATGGCCAAAACGTCTTCAGAGCAGAGTGCGCTCCAGAGCCTTCATGTCAAACGCGGGGCGGCGTCGCCCACGTCTATGAAACCCTGCGCAATGAAATCATCGAACTCAGGATCGAGCCGGGGAGTCCCATTGACGAGACAGAATTGTCGGAGCGGTTCGCGATGTCGCGCACCCCGATCCGGGAGGCTCTTGTACGGCTTGCGGCCGAGGGGCTGATCACAGCGCTGACCAACCGCACGACAATCGTGTCCAACATTGACTTCGTGCAGTTGGGAGCATTTTTCGATGCCCTCACATTGATGTATCGCGTGACGGGGAGACTTGCGGCGATCCACTACACCGAGTCCGACCTTGCCGGAATCCGTGCGCATCAGGACCTTTTTGCCGAGGCTGTCGAAGCGAAGGATGTGTTTAGCATGATCGCGACCAACCGCGATTTTCACGTCGCAATCGCCGAGGCGGGCCGCAACAAATATTATACCGGCCTGTTCCGGCGCCTTCTGGACGACGGGCGGCGCATTCTGCGTCTCTATTACCGCTCCTATAATGACGACCTGCCGCACCGGTATGTCGCTGAGCATGAACACATTGTCAGCGCAATGATCGCGCGGGACGAGGAGGAATCCGACCGGTTGGCGGTTGCCCACGCCGATCAGATCGTGCGCCAGATCCGCGCCTACATCTCCGCAGATTCGCGCAGTGTCTCATCGATCCCGCTCTGAGCCTGCCGCTTTAGCCGGTTTTCATTGTATTTTATTTGTCGACAAGCATCAGGAGCGGTGCTAGTGAGGGGCAGAATAACGGCCTCAGACCTCGACCGCGAGCGGGTGCTCGCTCATTGCCCCGCCGGCCCGATTTCCTTGTAAATGCGAAAGGATTCCAGATGAGCGATACGATCTTTACCGGCTGTATTCCGGCCTTGATGACCCCTTGCAAGGCTGACCGCACGCCAGACTTCGAAGCGCTCGCCCGCAAGGGCCGGGAGCTTGTCGATGCTGGCATGTCGGCCGTCGTCTATTGCGGGTCGATGGGCGACTGGCCGCTTCTGACCGACCAACAGCGGATGCAGGGTGTCGAGGCACTTGTCGAGGCTGGCGTTCCGGTGATCGTGGGAACCGGCGCTATAAACACGAAATCGGCTGTGGCGATCACGGCGCACGCCGCCCGCGTCGGCGCTGCGGGTCTGATGGTCATTCCGCGCGTTTTGTCGCGCGGCACCTCGGTCTCGGCTCAGAGGGCGCATTTCTCGGCCATTCTCGCGGCGGCCAACGGTCTGTCCGCAGTGATCTACAACAGCCCTCATTACGGTTTTGAAACCCGGGCCGACCTGTTCTTCAGCCTGCGCGACGAGCATCCCAACCTGATCGGCTTCAAGGAGTTCGGCGGTGCGGCCTCACTCTCCTATGCTGCCGAACACATCACCTCCGGCGATGACGATCTGACCCTGATGGTTGGTGTTGATACCCAGGTGTTTCACGGTTTCGTAAAATGCGGCGCCACCGGGGCGATCACCGGCATCGGCAACGCGCTTCCCGCAGAGGTGCTACATCTGGTTTCGCTGTGCAAGGCCTCTGCTGCTGGCGACACCGAGGCACGGGCGAAGGCAAAAGAGCTTGAAGAAGCGCTGATGGTGCTGTCGAAATTCGATGAGGGCGTCGACCTCGTGCTGTTCTACAAATACCTGATGGTGCTGAACGGTGACGCGGAATATACCCTGCACTTCAACGAGACAGACGCCCTGACAGCATCGCAGCAGGCGTTTGTCGAAGAGCAGTACAGTCAGTTCAGGATCTGGTACACCAACTGGGCCGCCTGACAATATCCGGGCCGCGCGAGGGAGCACCGTATGCATGTGATTGACAGCCACACCGCAGGCGAGCCGACGCGAGTCATCCTTGAAGGCTTTCCCGACCTCGGTTCCGGCCCGCTCTCCGAGCGTGCGGCGCGTCTTGCGACCCGCTATTACGATGAATATCGCGCCGTGGTGCTCGAACCGCGCGGTCAGGTCGCCATGGTCGGCGCGCTGCTGGTGCCGCCGACCGATCCCTCCTGCGTCACCGGCGTGATCTATTTCGATGTCGGGGCCGTTCTGGGCATGTGCGGCCATGGCACCATCGGCCTGGCTGTCACGCTTTTTCACATGGGCCGGATCGGCACAGGTCTTCACCGTATCGAAACGCCGGTCGGTATCGTCACGGTTATGGTGCATGATGCCAGCACGGTCACGGTCACCAATATCGAAAGCCGCCGGGTCGCGGCGGGCGTCACGGTCGATGTGCCGGGTTTCGGCGCTGTTGCAGGCGATGTGGCCTATGGCGGCAACTGGTTCTTTCTGGTCGACCCGAGCCCGATCCGGGTGTCACACGACAATATCCGCGCGCTGACCGATCTCGCGATCGCCACCCGGACCGCCCTCAATACTGAGAAGATCGGCGGCGAGGACGGGCAACCGGTCGACCATATCATCTTCTACGGACCTTCCGGAGACGGCGCGGCACACAGCCGTAACTTCGTGCTCTGCCCCGACGATGCCTATGACCGCTCCCCTGCGGGACCGGCTGTTCGGCGCGACTGGCCTGCCTGGCCGCTGCAAGGCAACTGGATGAAGGCCAGGCTATCGTGCAGGAGAGCATCATCGGTTCCACCTACAGACTGTCCTACAGGGCCGGAGACAATGGCGGCGTGATTCCGTCGATCACGGGCAATGCCTATGTCATGTCTGTGGCCGAACTGGTTTTTCAGCCCGATGACCCTTTCCGCAATGGGATTGTGATCTAATCTTTCCGCTTGCTCGTCGGCAGCCGTTCTACACCATCAAAGGCCTTCGACAGTGACGACGCTGCGCGCCGCGACGGACGGGGCCGAGGTGTCGAACTTGACCGGATGGCTTTCAGTTCCATTCGAGGTTCATAAAAGCAGATATAGGTTCCATAATATGTATTATCGAACCTATATCTCTGGCGTCAGACTTTTGCCTGTTGCCCGGCCTTGCGCTCAAATCGGTTTTGTTTGCAGTCCGGCCGACCGTGCCCGCAGTTCATCGAGCACATTATGCTTAACCGGCATGGTGCCGGTCTTTTGGTTGCGGGCACGTGCCCGATAGCGCCTTGCGGATGGCAGGCGGGCCCCTGGCTTTCTATTGCGGTAAACAGCGCTTCGCCGCGCTTCAGATTGTCGGTTGCCGCCTGCCCCAGAAACGATGCCGGATCGAACGCGATGATCAGCTCGCCGTGCCGCGGCACCACTTTGTCGCCGTCATCAAAGGCGATGGATTCAGCACTGGTCAAATCGCCGATCAACGGCCCGGCGAGCAGTTCGATCATGGCTGACAGTGCCGACCCCTTGTGGCCGCCGAAGGTCAGCATGGCGCCTTCAACCGCAACCTCCGGGTCGGTTGTGGGCTTGCCGTCGGCATCGATCGCCGTTCCTTCCGGCAAGGGTACCCCCGTGCGGCGGTGCAGTTCGATATCCCCGCGCGCAATCGCCGAGGTGGCGAAATCGAACACAAAGGGGTGTTTGCCCGGACGGGGCCAGCCGAACGAAAACGGGTTGGTGCCGAACACCGGTTTGTTGCCGCCGGCAGGCGCGACCCAGGCATGGCTGACGGTGGTGGCAATCGCGACCAGCCCCTTTTCGGCAATCGTCTCGGCCTCCGGCCAGAGCGCTGAAAAATGGAAGCAATTGTTGATCGCGAGGGCGGCGATCCCGCAATGCCTTGCCTTTTCAGTGAGGACGGGAAGTCCTGCCTCAAAGGCGGAAAGCGAAACGCCATGGCGCGCATCGACACGCACGATTGCCGGCGCACGGTCTTCGACAACCGGCGTGGCGGCGGGATCGACCTTGCCGCGCTCGATCAGCTCACAGCAGCTGATCAGCCGGTAAAGACCATGCGAATGGCACTCGTCCATCTGCGCGCGCACGACCCAATCGGTAATGGTGCGGGCATGGTCGCCGGAATAACCGGCGGCCAGCAACAGGCCCTCGCCCAGCGCCCTCGCCTCATCGCTTGAAATGGTTTCGAAGTCTTCGCTCATGTCGTCTCCGTTCAGGCGTGGTGTCGCACAAGTGCGAGGCCGCACGCTGCCTCATGGATAAGGATGGGCCGTGCGTCAGGCAAACGGCTCTGTCGGGCCTTTGCCGGGCGTGGTGAACCATACCGGTCCGTTTCCGCCCATGTAAATGATGTCTTCCAGCCGGACGCCGAATCGGTCGGGAACCACGATCATCGGCTCGTTGGAAAAACACATGCCGGGGAAAGCGGCGTGGTGTTGCCGCGCACGATAAACGGCGCTTCGTGGATATCCATGCCGAGCCCGTGGCCAGCCCTGTGCGGCAGACCGGGCAGGCGGTAATCCGGACCGAGGCCATGGGCGGCAATCACGCGGCGCGCCGCATCATCAAGGGTTTCAGCCGAAACGCCCGGTTTCGCCGCGTCGAAAACAGCCTGCTGCGCCTCCCGTTCGATCGCCCAGATCCGGGCGAATTCAGCCGACGGCTCGGCTTTCACATAGGTCCGCGTCATGTCTGACTGATAGCCGCCGACAATGGTGCCGGTGTCGACCAGAATGATATCGCCTTCGCCATAGGTCTGGTCGTCATCGACGCCATGCGGCAGTGACGTCGCCGCTCCGAAAGAGCAGATCGCGAAGGTGCTGTCCGAACCGCAAAGCGCGCGGTGGGTCTCGTCGATGAAACGCACGACCTCCGAGGCACGGATACCCGGCTCGATCAATGCATGAACGCGCTTGTGCACCGTAAGCGTGGCATCCATCGCATACTGCATCAACGCGATTTCCGCCGGTGATTTCACCGTCCTGAGCGCCGAGATCATCGGCCCGCCGTCGATCAGCCGTTCCGGCGTGATCTGCCGGCCGAGCGCCGAATAGACGAAAAACGGCAATGCGTCATCAAGCGCCAGCACCCTGCCCTGTCCGAGAAGCTTTACCACAAGCGTTGCCGGGCTTTCATGCTCTTGCCATGCCGCGATATCGCCATCGAGCCGCTCCAGCGTTTCGATCTTTGAAACCTCGAAGGCCGGCGCGATATAGGTCAGGCTGTCGGCGGTAATCAGCGCACCAACCAGACGCTCGCTTTGATGCCAGACAAGGCCAGTGAAATAGGTGAGGCTGGTTGTGGAACCCAGCAGCACGGCATCGGCGCGCGAAGCCTGCATGGCCGCGCGCAGACGCGCAATCCGGCCCTTGCGCTCCTCGTCGCTGATCGGTGCGGGGCGGTTTTCGGACATCATTTTGCTTGCCTCTCCTGTTTTCATTTTGGCGCGGATCGAAGCTTTGATCCGTCCGCCACTGTCAGCCGAACCGGTCGAAACGCAGGTTCTCGATGTCGATAGCTGGCTTTTGATGTGCGGTAAGTTCGGCGACCAGCCGCCCTGTCGCCGCTGACTGGGTCAATCCCAGATGGCCGTGGCCGAAGGCATAGATCACGTTCGGCGCGGCCTTTGAGCGGTCGATCACCGGCAGGCAGTCCGGCATGGAGGGCCGGAAACCCATCCATTGTTCGCCGCCGCTGGTCTCAAGTCCCGGCAAAAAGCGTTTGGCGAGCTTCAGCAGCATTTCAGAGCGTTTGAAATTGGCAGGCAGGTCGAGGCCGCCGAACTCCACCGCGCCGCCGACCCGGATGCCATCCTTCAGCGGTGTAACCACAAAGGAATGATCGTTGAAATAGAGCTGCCGTTTCAGCGGGAAAGAAGCTGCCGGCAGAGTGGTGTTGTAGCCGCGCTCGGTGTCGAGCGGTATCGCCTCGCCAAGGCTTTTCGCCAGCGTTTTCGACCATGCGCCACAGGCAACCACCACGGTGCGGGCCTCAATCGAGCCGCCACCGGCAAGGCGGATCCGCGCGCCGTTCTCCGTCGGCTCCAGGGCCACCGCCTCTGAAATTCTGATTGTGCCCCCTGCTCTTTGCAAGTCTTTGGCGACTGTGCGGGTAAAACCGGCCGGATCGGAAATCTGCAAACCGTCATCGGCGTAAATCGCATTCTCGAACTGCGGTGCAAGGCCGGGCTGAAGCGTTTCGATCTCGTGACGGCCGACGCGGTGAAAGTCAAATCCCGCCTTGCGCTTTCCTGCCCACTCCGGAGTCGCAGCGCGGAAGCTCTTCTCGCTGTCATAGAGGTCGAGCGTGCCGGTGTTGACGACAAATTCCGAGAGGTGATCGTCCCTGCGGATACGCTCGTATTCGGTAGCCGCCAGCTGCATCAGGCTGGACTGAACCTTCATGCCGCGTTCGAAGTTTTCCTGAAGCTGGCCCGCCAGAAATGCCAGAACCAGGGTATTAGCCTTGCCGCATAGGCGGGCCGGATCGTCAACGGCCCCAGTGGATCGAGCAGCCATACGGGCGCTTTCCAGGTGATCCCCGGCGATGGGATCGGCACGATTTCGGGGAAAGCGAGAATCCCGGCATTGCCCGCACTGCTACCCGCGGCAATTGCGCTGCGGTCCAGTATCGTCACCCTCCGTCCGGCCTGGAGCAGATAGCGCGCGGCCATGCATCCGATGATCCCACCGCCGATAACAACGGCGTCAGCGTCAGGTCCGTTTTCCATCAAGTTCCTCGTGTAAAAACCAAGATGTTGTTTTTGTTGTTATTCAGGGATTTAATGCGCCCGCCAATCCGAATTTTTACTCAAGCGATAGCGCGCTTGCCTGTTCCGTTTCTCGCGCGAGATACTCCTGTATCTGGCGCACGATCTGATCGGCATGGGCGATTGCGAGCCGGTCGGCCCTGCCGGTGTCCCCGGCTTCGATCGCAGCGATGATATCCTCGTGTTCGTTGACATATTGACGCGGCAGCCGGTCCTCGAAGGTGGAATAGTATAAGCGGAGGATACGCCGACCCTCGTCAAGAAGCCGCGAGAAGAAACGGATATAGTAGGCATTGCCGGCAAGCTGGGCTATGGCGACGTGAAACTCGCGATTGGCCTCGATCATGGCAAAGGCGTCATGGGCCTCCACAGCCGCGACGAATTCGTCCTGACGGTTCCTGACGTGCATCATCGCCTGTCTCTGCGGTGCCCGCGATGCGGCCCCTTCGTCGTGGCCCGGTACATCAGCGTCAATGCTTCGAAATAGTGTGGCATCTCAGCAAAGTTGATAGCGGAAACGATCGTGTTGCGGTTAGGCAGCGTGGTCACCAGCGCATCGCCTGAAAGCCGCAGCAGAGCCTCACGCACGGGGTGCGCGACATGCCGAAACGGTCCGATAACCTGACCTCGTCCAGTGGACTGCCCGGCTTCAGCTCCATAGCCAGAATTTCCCTGCGCAGCGTCTCGTAAACCTGCTGGGTTCCGGATCCGCGGGCCTTCGGTTTTGGCGTCTCTGCGGCCATAGCTGCCTCTTCCCCTGTCTTCAGGTGCCGACACATTCATTCGCGCGTTGCAGAATATCGGGTGATCCTGCGGAACAGGAGCGGCCAGCGCCGCCCGCGCTTTATGAATACGCTGTTGGATCCGGTATGTCGACAAAATGTATTCAAAAAATCTCATCGTCCTTTCGATGATAGTGCTTGCAGGGCGGGGACGCTTGTCGCTGAGGCGGCAGCGGGAAGCGTCGTGTTGTGTGTTCGAGCGCAGGCTTGATGAAAGCACGGGCCAGTCCATGCCACGGGCCTCGATCGGTGCGGGCCTGCTCCAATGGCCGGCTCTGGGTTTTGTCGCAAAATTTCGGGATGATTTGAAACCTTGATGATCACGCGACGCTGAATAGATGGGTCATGAATTATTTGGCCGGATTGCTCTGCGAACGAAAAGCAGGAAATCAAACCCCATCGGCCTCTGGCGAATGGACGAAACCTACATCAAGGTCAAAGGCCAGTGGATGTATTTTTGTCGCGCCGTTGACAAGTATGGCAAAACTCTTGATTTCATGCTGCCCTCGGCGTCGGCGCTGCATGGCCTTGATAATCTGGGTGATGGCGACTTTGGTGCTATTCATGTCGGTCTCCTTTGGTGATGACCGAACCAGAAGCGATGCTGAAAGGTCGTGGCCTTGTTTGAGGGGACTGTCCTGATTTTTGTGCTCTGGCGTGGTAACTGCTCTTTGAGGAGACCCACGTATGAGCATCGACAAAGAACTCCTGGACCGCCTGATGCAAGGGCGCTCGCCCGGTGACCTTTTCGGCAAGGATGGTATTCTGTCCGAACTGACGAAAGCACTGGCCGAACGTGCCCTGAGCACCGAGATTGACGTCCATCTCGACGAAGAGCGGGCTGAGGCTGTGCCCGAAGGCCATAACGAGCCGGCAAACCGCCGCAATGGCAGCAGCAGCAAGACGGTGACCACCGACAGCGGCAAGGTGGTCCTCGACATCCCACGCGACCGCAACGGCACCTTCGATCCGGTGCTGATCGCCAAATACCAGCGCCGCTTTCCCGATTTCGACCGCAAGATCATCTCGATGTATGCCCGGGGCATGACGACCCGGGAGATCCAGGGGCATATCGAGGAAATCTACGGCGTGGAGGCGTCCCCGGCCTGATTTCCGCCATCACCGATAGCGTGATGGATGAGGTCACGGCATGGCAGAACCGGCCTCTGGAGCCCTGCTATCCGATCGTCTTCATGGACGCGATCCGGGTCAATATCCGCAGCGACGGCGCGGTCTCCAACAAGGCGGTGTTCGTGGCGCTGGCGATCCTTCCGGACGGCACGCGCGACGTGCTGGGCCTGTGGTTCCAGGCCAATGAAGGCGCCAAATTCTGGGCCAGCGTGCTTTCCGATCTGCGCAACCGGGGTGTTCAGGACATTCTGATCGCCGTGGTCGACGGCCTCAAG
This sequence comes from Marinicella algicola, assembly GCF_028401385.1. Taxonomy (GTDB): domain Bacteria; phylum Pseudomonadota; class Gammaproteobacteria; order Xanthomonadales; family Marinicellaceae. The sequence goes on along the minus strand of NZ_JAQOMR010000002.1, from coordinate 262,243 downwards.
GGCTTTCCGCAGGCCATCGAGGCAGCCTTCCCGAGGACGCAGGTTCAGACCTGCATTGTCCATCTCCTGCGCCATTCCATGAATTTCGCCAGCTACAAGGACCGCAAGGCCGTCGCCAAGGCGCTCAAGACGGTCTACACCGCCGTGAATATCGAGGCGGCGGAAGAAGCGCTGGCAACTTTCGAGGACAGTGACCTTGCCAGGCGCTATCCGGCGATCGCGCCAAGCTGGCGGCGGGCCTGGAACGAGGTCATCCCGTTTCTCGACTATCCGCCCGAGGTGCGCAGGCTGATCTACACCACGAATTCCATTGAGGCGCTGAACTCGAAAATCCGGCGCGCCGTCAGAACGCGCGGACACTTCCCGAGCGATGAGGCTGCGGCCAAGTTGATCTATCTGGCCCTCAATGCTACCTCAACCGAGTGGAAGCGTTCAGTGCGAGAATGGCACGCCGTCAAAAGCCAGCTCGCAATCATGTTCGAAGAACGTTTCCCTATGTCCTGAAACAACGCCAGGGCACAAAATTCTAGACAGTCTCTGTTTGAGACACGACCAGGATGAGCAGTGTGAGAAGCGCCGCTGCTTTTCTCACTATTGCCAAAACGTCGTTGCCCCTCGACACCAGAGCGCATGATCGCTACAGCATTGCCAGCCTTAAACGCCGCAGATAAATCGGCGGCGTCACTTTGAAAATACACTCCACGAAAGACGGGCAGCTTTATTTCAGGTGCCGGTGCATGGATGGATAATCCCTCTTCAGCAAAGGAACGACCATGAGCGAACTCCCACCCTGCCCCAAATGCCAGTCACCTTACACCTATGAAGATGGAGCACTTCTGACTTGCCCGGAATGCGGCAATGAATGGTCGGTCGAAGCCACAACAGACGACGCCCCCACCTTTGTCGACGCCAATGGCAACGCATTGAGCGATGGTGACACTGTCACCTTGATCAAAGACCTGAAAATCAAAGGCTCATCGCAGGTGATCAAAGTTGGCACCAAGGTGAAGAATATCCGCCTTGTTGAGGGCGATCACGATATCGACTGCAAAGTGGATGGTGTCGGTGCCATGAAATTGAAGTCGGAGTTTGTTCGCAAAGTCTGATCTGGCTCGGTTTGTTTGGACAGGCTGATGCTCGTTCTTAAGTGGTTTCCGGCGTCGTTATGCCGCCGCCGATATTGCTGGCAGCGCGTTGAAGTCGGCCTGATCGGGTGTCTTCCGGTCAAGCGATGAGTGCGGACGGCGGCTATTGTAAAAGGTCAGATATCTGCCGATGCCAGCGCCGGCTTCGGACACGGTCTTGTAGGCGTGGTGGTAGACTTCTTCGTATTTGATCGAACGCCAGAGCCGTTCGACGAAGACGTTGTCGCGCCATGCGCCTTTACCGTCCATCGAGACGGCGATCTCCGCTTTCTTCATCAGCGTGGCGACGTGCAGCCGCCCAGTCTCCAGCCCTTCGCCTCTCAAAAGCCCTTGCAACATCCGACTTCCGGCAAACGGGTAGTCGAGATGCAGTTCATCAACCCGCCGCATCAAAGCCAGATCGCCGTCTGACACAGGATGAGGCAGACAATAGACACTGCCCCACGGCTGAAGCAGAGAAGCTTGGCCTGGCGCACGACGGATAGCTTATGCCCGAGGCCGATCATTTCTTGTCCCCCGGCAATCCCGCCTTGCCGAGCGCTCCAGCTAAAAATCACTCTCCAGCGTCTGCTCACCCCGGATGACGACAAGCACCGCTTTCGCCTTGAAAGCCGGGCTATGGTTCCGGCGCGGTCGTCTCGTCATGGTATCTCCTGGTCCCGGCATCTAAGCCGAAATCAGGCAGAAATTCCATTTATCCCCGCGGTGCAGGTTTCCCGGGCCACTTCACTTTTTCTGGCGCGGCATCAATCCAGCGTCGATACACAGGGTCAGCCCGGTGCGGCGGTGTCGAGGATCTCGCGCTTGCCGACATGATTGGCAGGGCCGACAAGGCCTTCGTGTTCCATGCGCTCCACCAGGGACGCCGCACGGTTGTACCCGATCGACAGGCGGCGCTGGATATAGGAGGTTGAGCACTTCTTGTCGCGCTGAACAATCTTCACGGCCTTTGCGAAAAGATCGTCGACGTCATCGCTGTCGGAACCCATATCGGTCGCATCGAAGACGGCGGCTTCCTCTTTACCCTCGTCTTCCTCTTCTTCGTCGACCACAACGCTGCCGAGATAGGTCGGCGTGCCCTGCGTCTTCAGATGAGCGACGACCTTCTCTACTTCGTGATCGGACACGAAGGGACCGTGGACACGGGCGATCCTGCCGCCACCCTTCATGTGCAGCATGTCCCCCTGCCCCAGCAGGTATTCTGCGCCCTGCTCGCCTAGGATCGTGCGGCTGTCGATCTTCGAGGTCACCTGGAACGAGATGCGCGTCGGGAAGTTGGCCTTGATGGTGCCGGTGATCACGTCGACCGAGGGCCGCTGCGTGGCCATGATCAGATGAATGCCTGCAGCGCGCGCCATCTGCGCCAGACGCTGGATGGTACCCTCGATCTCCTTGCCGGCAACCATCATCAGATCAGCCATCTCATCGACGATGACGACGATGTAGGGCAGTGCCGAGAGATCGAGTTCCTGTTCCTCGAAAATCTGCTCGCCGGTCGTGCGGTCAAAGCCGGTGGGCACCGACACCATGATGGTTTCGCCTGTGGAACGCGCTTCGGCGACACGCTTGTTGAACCCGTCAATATTGCGAACGCCGAGCCGCGACATCTTGCGATAGCGGTCTTCCATTTCGCGCACAGCCCATTTCAGCGCAAGAACGGCCTTCTTCGGATCGGTCACGACCGGGGTGAGAAGATGCGGAATGCCGTCATAGACTGACAGTTCCAGCATCTTCGGATCAACCATGATCAGACGGCATTCTTCCGGCCGGAGGTGATAGAGCAGCGACAGAATCATGGTGTTGATGGCGACAGACTTGCCCGAGCCGGTGGTGCCGGCCACGAGAAGATGCGGCATCTTCGCGAGTTCCGCGACCACCGGCTCACCGCCAATATTCTTTCCGAGGCAAAGCGGCAGGCGGAAATCCGTCGTCATGTAGAGGCGGTTTTCAAGAAGCTCCCGCAGATAGACCGTCTCGCGCTCTTCGTTCGGAAGCTCGATGCCGATCACATTGCGGCCGGGAATAACCGCAACGCGGGCCGAAAGCGCCGACATCGACCGGGCGATATCGTCAGAGAGATTGATCACCCGCGATGATTTGACACCCGGCGCCGGTTCGAATTCGTAAAGCGTGACGACGGGCCCCGGACGGACATCGATAATCTCGCCCTTGACGCCGAAATCCTCCAGAATGCTCTCCAGCAGGCCGGCGCTCTGTTCCAGCACTTCCTGGCTTAGATCGCTGGTTTCGTCCGAAAACGGCGCCTGCAGAAGCTCGATCGAGGGGAACAGGAAATCGGTTTGTTCATGCTTCGCCAGCACGTGTAGTGGCTCGGTGACGGCCTCTGGCGTTTCGTCCTCTTCCGGCTCCATTTCGCGCCGGATGTCGGGCTGGCAGACAACCTCGTCGGTGAAGGCGGCACTATCGTCTTCCTGATCATCTTCCGGTTTATCCTCATACATTTCGCCGAACCCGTCATCGCTCTCATCGGCGGGGTCTTCGTCCGCATGCGCGACCTGTTCGTCAATGCGGTCGCTTGTGCCGCGCTGTGTCGGGCTGTGGAGCAGAACCTGGCGGTAAAGTGCGACCGGCGACGGGCCTTCCTCCGCTTTTACTTCTGGCTCATTGGTGATGGTTTCCACCGCGTCCGAGGTTGCTGTCCATAGCGTGCTGTCATCGTCGGCATACGCGTCATCGGCGCAATCGTCGTCTGTGCATGCGGCGGCGTCAGCTTCTGCGGCCGGCGTTACGCCTTCGAAAGGCCGAGCGCCATCATCTCGAAAGCAAGCCCATCCGGAACGAAGGCAAGATATGCTTCCCCTTCTGGCGTTTCGTTGGCTTCACTCACCGCTTCTGCTGGCTGGGCGTCGTGCGTGTCAGAGATTGAGGGCGCGTGCGCAATATTCACTTTGCTTTCGTCATTGGTTGCTGAAGGTTGCTCCGTCGTTTCCGCAAGACGATCGGGCTCAGGTCCAGGCTCCGGTTCAGGCCCAAACCCCGGTTCAGTGATGTTCGGTAATTCTGCATCATTCTCCGGTGCGCCGATCGGCTGGAACAGGAAATCCACCAGCACCGTCGGTTCGGCCTGGAGAGGCACCAGCGGCTGGTTATGCGGTTCGCCCTCCCTCGCCCGGCAGGCAGTTCGTCGGCTATGCGATCCTGAAGCGCAACGGCCGGCGAGCGTGATGGCGGCCCGTCATGCTCCTCCGTCCTTTCGCATGTCGCGGCCGGGGGCGTCTCTGAGGTGTTCTTGTGCGGGGTGCGTGTGAAGCGCACATTCGGTCCCAGCACGAAGGGGCGTTGCCAGGTCGGAAGCCGGTCAGGGTCCAGGATCGCCGCATCCGGATTGCGTCGCGATGGCTCCGCGAACTGGTCGTCGCCTTCTGTCTGAAGACTGTCCGTCTTTACCGTTTCGGCAGGTTTCGATCGAAGGCTGGGATAACGCGAAAAAGGCATGCTGATGAAGACCAATCTGAGAGCTGTCATTCAGCTAATGTGATAGAAAAGAAACCTTAACCAGTCGTTTCCTCCGCGCAGTTTGGCATTGCGAATTTGGCAGGCGTTGCCATTGACCCCTTACTGAAAGCGGATGACCGCGCCGCCTCGATCATTTGCAGTTCGTGCTTCACCAGAGCCTGTGCACCGGTTTGACGCGCTTCAGCTTGCCGATGGAGGCCAGCATGATCGGATTGATGTCGAGCGCGAAATATATTGCGCGGCGCAGGGGGACGCCGGCGGCCTCAGTCCCGGTATCGTCCTGCAACGCATCGTAGAAAACGGTCGGGCGCTCGTCTGCGATTACATAGACATTCAGTCAGTTGCCTGTCGCCGGAGCGGCCTGGGCGATCTGGTGGAGGGTGGCGGTATTGCCGGCGTTTATGCGGTTTCCTCGCTGAGAAAGAAAAAAGACCGCGTCACCGGCGTGCAAACGCGCGGGCGATAGCTTTGGCGCACGCCCTCCCCTGGCCGGCCCGCCGATGAAATGCGGCAGCATCGCGCCGGAATCGGCGTCGAAGACGCTGACCTCGCCGAAAATGTCCGAGCGCATCCTGACCGCGCCCCAGAGGGAACAGCCGCTCACGCTTCGTCTGCTGGGGCATGACACGCACGATTGAGCGCATTTGGCCGGCATAGGAAATCTCGGTCTCGCCGAAGAAATCGCCGTGTTAGCTGACCGTCCCTTGAGCTTTTCAGGTGGCGCCCTGCCCCGCGTTCTCCACCCGGACTCTGTCTTCGCCGACCTGGTGCACCGTGACCGCGCTGATGTCGAGCGTCACATCCGGCGTGAAATAGGCGGCCGGATGGTGGAAATTATAAAGAAACTGTTCCTTGACTGTCCGCGGAATCTTGCGCCTGGCGATCTGGCTGAGCGCAAGCGTGTGCCCAAATGGCGTCTCCACCATATTCGCGCCGCCCGCTCCTACCGCCGTGATTGCTGTGACGTCGACGGCGGTTGCTTCTGCCCAATCGCCGGGAACTGCGCCTACACGGCCTATCCGATAAACATCTTTTGTCTGTTTCAAATTATCGGTAAGATTATTGATAATGATACCGATAATTGTCTTTCTTTGAGAATGTGATAATATCGCGAAAAGTTCGTGAATCGGGGCTGGAGTGCGCAATACGTGCCGAAACAACCGAAAAACTGGGAGGATGTACATCGCGAATTGCAGCGTGAAATCATTTCCGGTCACCGGCATCCCCGTGAGCGGCTGGTGGAAGATGAGATTATCGCCCGCACCGGGGCTACCCGTCACGCCGTCCGCCTCGCCTTTACCGAGTTGGAAAACACCGGCCTGGTGACACGCCAGCGGAACAAGGGTGTTCATGTCCGCGATTATTCGATCCGGGAGATCGAGGAGTTGTATGAAATTCGCGAATGCTTGGAATGTCAGGCGGCACGGCGCTTCGCCTATCCGGTCCCTGCAGAGACGATCGCGGTGCTCACCGATATCGCGACCCGCCACCGCGAGGCATCGTATAGTCAGCGGTCCGGTGAAGTCTTAGAGTTGAACAACCTGTTTCACGAGACGCTGTACCAAGCGGCGGACAATCGCCAGCTTGCCGATGCGATCCAGCATTATACGTTCGCCACTCACCTCATCAGTACCCGCGCCTTCGCCATCCGCGAAATCCGCGAAGTTGCGATTACCGAGCACTTCGATATGATCAAGGCGCTTGCCGCCGGCGATGGTGCCGGTTTGTGCTGTATCATCCCGCAGCATATCGGACGACCCAAGGATTTTTATCTCAGAGCAAACTATATCGGCGAATATGCCGACCCGTCGTGACTGCCCGGGTGTGCTGGCGAGATTTCCCTATCGTGTTTTCAATTGAAAACAATCAGACGGTACACGCTCCTCTGCCATAGTGGCCACTCGTCACCTGTTGGTGCGAGGACAGAAAAGTTTTCAATTGAAAACCCCGAGGTCCACGAGATAAAGCGGCCTGGCTGCAAGCGGCCAGAATGGCAGATGGCGCCGCGGGGTTTCCGCGTTGCATAGCGCAGGCGGGTTGATGGCGTCCGACCGGGTGGTGGTTCTGGAGCCCCGCTGGGTCGTCCGGAGCAGGCGCGCTGCGGCGCAATTGCCCTACCAGCAGGTATCAGCCGCTGCGAGGCGTCCTCGCGAGCGTGCGTCATTTGGAGTGCTTCCCAGGGACTATGTCTTGCCCTTTTGCTATAGCCAAGATCAGGATATCCGCAGGCCAGGAGGCGAGCGAACGGAGCATGCCATCGCCGGCGGGAACGGGCCGCGCAACCGATATCAAGCGGTGGAATCGGCACTCGCACAAATCCATTTCGGTCGCAGCCCGGTGGCTGTTGATCCTCTCAAAGGCCAGGGACGGCCGGAAACAGCCAATTGAGGTGAAAGCCTTACAGGTGAAGAACAGGGCCAGTCTCGCCCGTTAACCTTTCATTAACTAAAAACCCCTTGCAGAATCGGAAAGAGTCATGCAGCTTTGACGCAAATGGAGTGAATTCGGACAGGAAACCGTCAGATGACCGAAACAGCCGCATACACCGCGATCGGCGATACAGCGGCAAAGATCGAGGATTACACCGAACGTCTGTCCGCCGAGCTGCAGTCGATGCGTCATCGCATCTATCCGCCGGAGGCGCGCAAGCAGTTCACGCGCACGTTCTCGACTCTCGATCTCGTCAAGCTGCTCGATGTGCCCGAAAGCACATTGCGGGCGATGACCATCGATGGCAAGGGGCCGGAGCCCTTACGCGCGGAAAATAACCGGCGTATATACCAGGTCGGGCAGCTCGGCGAGTTGCGCCAGTTTCTGGCCGCGCGTCGTCCCGACGATGCGCTTCGCCTGTGGCCGCGGCGCAGGGAAGGGGAGAAGCTTCAGGTCATCGCCACCGCCAATTTCAAGGGCGGCAGTTCCAAGACCACGACCTCGATCCACATGTCGCATTATCTGGCGCTGCAAGGCTACCGGGTCTTGTGCATCGATCTCGATCCGCAGGCCTCGATGACCTCGATCTTCGGGCTGCAGCCGGAATTCGATGTCGGCGAAAACGAAACGGTCTATGCGGCTTTGCGTTATGACAATGAGCGCAAAACGCTCGCCGACGTCATTCGCAAGAGCTATTTTCCTGGCATCGACCTCGTGCCGGGCAATCTGGAGCTGATGGATTTCGAGTTCGATACGCCGGCCTATCTCGCCCAGCGCGAACGCGATGAACTCGGCCTGTTCTTCGAGCGGCTGAAGAGTGCGATTGCCTCGGTCGCAGACGATTATGATTTCGTGGTGCTCGATACCCCGCCATCGCTCGGTTATTCCACGCTTGCAGCACTTTATGCAGCGACCGGTCTGATCGTCACGGTTCATCCGGCAATGCTGGACGTTGCCTCCTGCAACCAGTTCCTGATCATGATTTCAGATCTTGCCGATACGCTTGCCCAGTTCGGCGCCCGTTTCGACCATGATTTCCTGAAATTCCTGATGACCCGCGTCAATCCCAATGACGGGCCGCAGAAATACATGTCGGGCGTGATGCGACGGCTCTTCGAAAATGATGTTCTGGTCTATGAGGCAATCGAATCGACCGCGATTGCGGGTGCCGGCGTCGCCAAGAAATCGCTTTACGAGCTTGAAAGCGGCGAGGTCGGCCGTGAAACGCTGAAGCGCGCCATCGAGAGCGCCGATAATGTGAACGGCGAGATTCTGGCGCTTCTCCGGGCCGTGTGGGGCAGGACATCATGAAAAAGAACATCCTGAAGATGATGGCGGAAGCTAATAGCGACGAGAAGGGGCCGGAGCAGCCGGTTGTCTCGCCGCTTTCGCGTTCAAGGCGTGGCTCGCCCGTGGTCAGCAATGTCGGCAAGGCGCTCAACACGCTGTCGGAATCGAGCAGTATCGTGCTGGATCCTGCGAAAATTGAAGCTTCGCCCTATCGCGACCGATTTGAAAACGACGGCGAGGCACGCGAGGAAGTCGAAAGCCTTGCGGCGTCGATCCGGGCGGAAGGACAGAAAATGCCGGTTCTGGTCCGGCCGCACCCCAAGGCCGAAGGGCGCTATCAGCTCGCCTATGGCCATCGTCGGCTTGCCGCGATCCGGTTGCTGGCAGCCGAAAGCAGAACGCCGGCCGAGGTGACGATCCGCGCCTATGTCCGCCCGCTCGACGACCGGGAACTGCTGGTGGAGCAATCGCTTGAAAACGGCGTGCGCGAGAACCTAACCTGGATCGAACAGGCGCTCTGGGCGGCGCAGCTGCGCGAGGCCGGCTTTTCCAGCGTCGCGATCGAGCCGGTGCTCGGCCTTTCGAAGACGCCGATCTCGCTGATGCTGAAAGTGGCCAATGCCGTTCCCAACGACATCATTTTCGCCATCGGTCGGGCCAAGGGTGTTGGTCGGCCAAAATGGATGGCGCTTGCGGAAACCTGTCTGAATGGCGGGGATGAAGCGATAGCCCGCATCCGTCCGATCCTCGAAAAACAGGCCTTCCGGTCTGCCGATGCCGCGCAGCGCATCGATCTGGCGGTCAGGGCCGCGCGTGGCGGCGAAGATAACCGCCCGGAAAAGTCCGTTCGCGAATTGGTGAGCAATGGCAGGAGCCTGGGCCGGATTGCCACGGGCGCATCCGGCACCACAATATCAATTGCACGTCAGGAATCCGGTTTCGCCGAATGGCTTTCCCGCCGGATGGACGCGCTTGCCGAGGAATATTTTTCATCAACCACCGGTGCGAATCGCAAAGATTAGAACAGCGATACCCTGAGGGCGACAATCGAAACGGCAAAAAGGAGAGAAACAGACAAAAGAAAAGGCCCCCAAACGACAAGCGTCCGGAAGCCGATAAGTTCTTAGCACCTACTGATCTCGCATTTCCGGCCGGTCCAGTCAAGAGGCTGCATCTCATTTCATGAGTTGCAGGGGTGATTTCTTTTGCCTTTTGAAAGGTGAAACCATGGAAAATGCGATGACCACGACGCCCTTTGGGCGGCGGCCGATGTCGCTTGCAATGCTGGCAAGCCAATCCGTTGCGCGACAGGCCCCGAAAGGGGCGCGGCTCAACAAGTGGAAACTGTTTCATACCGTGCGCGAGGCGCGGGAGGCGCTGGGGGCGAGCGATCGCGGCCTTGCCATCCTCAACGCGCTTTTGACCTTCTATCCCGAAACCGAGCTCTCCGAGGAGACCGGCTTCGTTGTCTGGCCCTCCAACGAACAGCTGATCGCGCGGGCTAACGGCATTTCGCCGGCGACGCTGCGCCGTCATCTGGCCGTCCTGGTCGAGTGCGGCCTGATCATCCGCCGCGATAGTCCGAACGGCAAGCGCTTCGCCCGCAAGGGCAGGGGAGGGCAGGTCGAGCAGGCCTATGGCTTCGACCTGTCGCCGCTGGTGGCGCGTGCGGCCGAGTTCGAGACCATGGCGGCGCGGATTGCCGAGGAGCGTCTGGCGCTGAAATGCGCGCGAGAGCGGCTGACATTGCTGCGCCGGGACATTGTCAAGATGATCGAGGCCGGGCTCGACGAGGGCGTTCCGGGCGACTGGGCGGCGATGAGCCAGGTCTATCGCGAGATCATCGATCGGCTGCCACGGTCCCCGGACCTGGCAACGGCCGAGGATATTTGCGATGCGCTTTCGCTTTTGCATGAGGAAGTGCGTGACGTATTGGAATTTCACGTAAATTCACAAAAACGAACGCCAATGAGTCTCATGCTGAGCGCCACAAACAGAATTCAAATACAGAATCCCAATTTGAATCTAAATACGGCTTAGGAAAAAATCAGAAGCGAGCGGCAGCGCTGACGAAACCGACAACCTGCACAGCCTGCCGAAGCGGGAATTGCCGCTGGCACTGGTGCTGGATGCCTGCGAAGGCTGGCGGGATCTGGCAAAGGGAGGATCGATCCGCAACTGGCGGGACTTCCTGGGCATTGCCGAGATTGTCCGGCCGATGTTGGGCGTTAGCCCAAGCGCCTGGCGAGAGGCGGTCGAGGTCATGGGCGATAAACAGGCCGCGATCACCCTTGCCGCGATCTATCAGCGCGGTGAGGCGGTTGCCAGTCCCGGGGCTATCTGCGCAACCTGACGGAACGGGCCCGCGACGGCCAGTTCTCGGTCTGGCCGATGGTGATGGCGCTGCTGAGGGCACGGATCGAGGCCGGGAATACCACGCAGACACCAAAAACCGATGACGACGGGGCAGGGGAGGACGGTCACGATGACGATCTCCCGGTTCTCGTCCGCTCTTGCGCGGTCTTTGAAAACGCCGCGATCGTGATTTGAAAGGCAAGCCCATGTTCAGTCATGTAACGGTCGGAACCAATGATATGGAACGCGCGGCCACGTTCTATGATGCCGTGCTCACCCCGCTTGGTCTTGAGCGCCGGGCCGTAGAGCCCGATGGCGGACCGGCAGCGCGTTGCTGGATCGCGAAAGATCGTCCGTTGCCGCGCTTTTATGTCTACGAGCCATTCGACGTTGCGAAGGCAACCGCCGGCAATGGAGCGATGGTGGCGTTCGATGCGGCCTCTGCCGTCGCCGTGAACGCGGCCTATCGCGCGGGCCTGTCCTTTGGAGGGCGCGATGCCGGCGCGCCCGGGCCAAGACCCCATTATGGCGATGGCTATTATGGGGCATATCTGCGCGATCCCGATGGCAACAAAGTGCATATCGTTTTCAGAGGGTAGAAGGAGCTTGCCGGCGAGAAGCTGATGGTGCGGGCTATGGATCGATGCTACCTCAAAGCCGGGCGCAAGCGGCGCATAAGACATCATTGGCGTTCGTACAGGTATTCGAACTATTCGGCGGATCATCATCGGGTTGCGCCCGGCTTGCGGTCGCTGAGAAGTGAGAGCAGGGCCGGATTGATGTAAAGATTCTCGCGCCCCGCCTTCACCTCCTGCAGCAGTCCGGCGTCAACAAGCGCCTTCAGATAGACCGACGCCGCCTGGCGTTTGGCGATGCCGGCCTGCACAAGATCACCGATCCTGCAATATGGATTGACGAAGATCACCTCCGCCAGCTCGCGCGAATAGATCTTCGGAAGGTCGCGACGGAGGTGCGCCGCAGTGTGATCGAGAAGGTCGCGAATGGCGTGGATGCGCGCCGTCGACCAGTCCGCCGTCTCGCGCACGGCCTGCAGCATGTAGAGGATCCACTCTTCCCAGGCTCCGTTCGTGGTCACGGCCAGCAGCCGGTCGTAATAGGCGCGCTTGTGGCCGATAATGTAGCGGCTGAGGTAAAGCACGGGGATATCCAGCAGGCCCTTGTCGACCAGATAGAGAAGGTTGAGGATACGGCCGGTGCGGCCATTGCCGTCGATGAAGGGATGGATTGCCTCGAACTGGTAATGCATGACGGCCAGCCGGATCAGCGGATCGATCTCTTCTGCCTCGTGAATATAGCGTTCCCAGTTGGCGAGCTTGTCGCGCAGCAGGTCCTGGCCTTCCGGCGGCGTGTAAATGACGGTGCCCGTCGCCTCGTTCATCAGTGCCGTTCCCGGCGTTGTGCGGATGTCCAGATCGACGCCCTTTATCCTGCGGCAGACGGCGACGGCGGTGGATGTCGAGACCGGCCGGTCTTGCAGCGACTGAAACCCCTCATTGAGCGCGGTGCGATATCTGAGCGCCTCCTTGGTGGCGGGATCGGCCCGGGCTCCCGGCTCGTTTGCAAAGCGGAACAGCCTGTCGGTCGTGGTGACGATGTTCTCGATCTCCGAACTCGCCTGCGCTTCCAGCAAGGGTATCGAATTGATAAGGACAGACTGATTGGGGATGAGCTGTCCGGAAACCCGCAGCTCCGCAAGCGCCGCCCGCGCCGAGATGCAGGCCTTGAGCACCGCCTTGCTTTCGACATCCGCGCGCGGGGAAGGGCATGGAGTGTATTATAGGGCGTGTCCGGGCGAAATGACATGTCGCGAAATCCTGTTCTGATCGACACATCCTGTGGATATGTCGTCGGCGTCGACATATCAATATAATATGTCGACGGAAATTCAATTTATCGACATATAATCTCCAGCTCAAGCCAATCCTTCAAGCATGGAAAATCTGAATAGCCGATTGTTTGTGGGCGTGTCGTAAGATTTTTGCGAAAGCTGATCTGGAGTGGCAATTACAAACGAGTGCTTTTTGTATTGTCTGCGAGGATCAGAAGAATGACGGCGCGCTGAAGCGACGATGCCATCAGAAACGCGGTAGGTGTACCTTTCCTAGCGACTCTGCCTCGGCGGAGGCCACAACGACACTCGGTTCTCCGGCCGTGTAATCGTTTACCGCGCGTATTGTGCGCGCTTAATCATTTTCGAAAGCTTCGTCTTTGCTTTGACGACTGTTCAATTCTTTTCGCCGAACGATAACGGCTGCACAATACGCCTCCTGACTAGGTCAATGACTATAAAGTTGGTTGGTGGATGAACAGCAAGCGGGTGCCGGGACAAGAGATGAGCCTACAGTCCTGCTGCTTTTGTGAGATTGACGCGGAACCGATCGCGTCTGCGCTGATAGCGTCGTGTCATTTCGGCGGAAGCATGGCCGAGTTGTTTTTGAACATAGCGCTCGTCAACTTCGGCCGAGGAGGCCAGCCCGGCGCGCAGCGAATGGCCGGAGAACAGTTTTATCCGCTCGGCCTCCGGCAGGTCGCCGCGAATACCGGCGGCGAGCACCGCTTTCTTGATGAGGCGGGCGACCTCCTGATCCCTCAAGCGTTCGGCGCCGACGGCCTTGCTTTTGCCGATGACACGGCGGAACAGCGGGCCATGGGCGATTTTGGCAAATTTCAGCCAGGTTTCGACCGCGGCCACGGGGCAGGTGAGGTCCGACGAGCCACGGCCGATTTCCACCTCGCGCCAGCCGGTCTTGCCGCGCAGCGTCACCAGCAATCCCTTGTCGAAAATCGCGATCCAACCACGGCCGTCTTCGGTCTGGTCGCGGCCGCAATCGAGCGCGACGATTTCCGAGCGCCGCAACCCGCCGGCAAAGCCGATCAGCAGCATGGCGCGGTCGCGCAGGCCCCGGAGCGTCCCCCGATCGAGCGTTTCCAGCATGGCGATCAGTTCCTCCGGCAGGATCGCCTCCTTCTGGCGCGGGGGCGCGGCGTGGCGATTGCGGATGCCGGCAAGCACTGTGGCAATGTGGCGGTCGCGACGATCGAGCGTGAAGCCGCGCTGCGCATAATTCCATGAGATCGCCGACAGCCGCCGCTCGATGGTGGAAACCGCGCTCGGCTTTGCCCGGGGCGCGGCTTCACCGGAGGCAAGCGCCGTAATGTAGAGCCCGACGGTCTCAGCATCCGGCGGCAGGGGCGCAAGTCCCTTGCGCCGGCACCAGCTGGAAAAATGCGCCCAGTCAGCCGCATAGGCGCGCCTTGTATTGGCCGAGCTCGACGCTTCGACATAGCCCCGGGCGCGTTCGATCAGCGGGGCGAGATGGCTCGTCAGCGCGCCCGACGACCCGGAAGGCTGCAATTCATCGCCTGTCCCCGTGCCGAGAGACGGAGCAGAGTGAGGATCGACATCGTTTTCGGGCATTTGCGGCCTCAAAATGCGGGTTTTGTTTATAATGAGCATTATGAACGATAATGCAACATTATCAATCATGATAGCGAAAAGACATGCCGTGCGGTTATATCCGATTATGCTGGCATTAACTGCTCGTATCGATTAGCCTCACCGCCATGGATCTGTACGCCGCACCACACGCCAACACCGTCACGCCCACCGCGCCCCTGCCGGGCTGGGCCCGCCCACGTGGGCGTGACGTCACCGAAGCCGACGCCGCCTTTTCCGCCGGTATCGCTCTGAAATCGCTGGATGATCTCGTTCGTTCCGAACCCGTCTGGGCTGGCTGCTGGCGCGGCCGTCAGGCCCTGAAATGCGCCGCCGCCGCCGTCCGTCTCAGCGGTCGCAACGAGGACGAGGCGGCGCTGCGCGATGCCGTCCTGCTCACCGCCGCCGACGACGATCCCGGCCCCGCCGGAAAGATGGTTTTGGCCTACAAAAGGCTCGCCACCCGAAAACCCGGCTTCTCCACAAAGCAGGTCCAAGATCTCGCCGACCTGATGGGGCTCGCCTTTGACGACCACCTCGCCGCCATCCCGGAGCTGGCGGAAGCCGCGCTCCAGTCCGGTCGCGCCGTTCCCTTCGTGGTCGCCGACCTTGTGACCGCAATCCTCGCCATCCGCTCGGATGCCGAACCTTTGGCCTGGGCGATGGCCGACATGATGATCGCAACCCTGTTGAAGTGGGACCGGCCCGTGCCTTTGATGATGGCGAAGCGTTATGGCTCTGCATTTCGGACCATCGGGGGCAGGGGACGCGTCCGTCCGGGCGAACCGGCTTTTGCCCGCGCGGTCTGCCTCTCCATCGCCGACGGGGCCGGGGCGGCATTGCGGACGGCGGATGCGATCGCGCGCCGGGCTGATGTTCTTGTGGCCGTGGCGCCGAAGGTGCGGACCAAGGGCGCGGCGCCTGTCATCCAGAAACTGCTGGACGAGGACGCTATCCCGGCCAGCGCGCCCGGCAGCAATCTTTCCCGTTGGGCCGCATCACGCCTGTTCGAACGCCTCGAAAGTTTCGGCGCCGTGCGCGAATTGTCGGGCCGTCCCTCCTTCCGGATTTACGGGTTGTGACCATGACCGGATCCCCTGCCGCCAAAACAAACCGCCGGAAAGCGAAAGCTGGAGCCGAGCATAAGGGGGCGCATGCCGCAGACGAAAAGGCGGGAGGCGAGCGCCTCTTTGATCGGGAGCTTGAGGCCCTGCCGGCCGATCTGCGTTGGCGCGAATGGATGCTGCGGGTGGAGGCGGTGATCTTCGCTGCCGCCGAGCCGGTCACCCGCGAGACGCTTTCCCGCGTCGTCGGCAAGGGCTGCAGCATCGATCTTCTGATCGACGATCTCCGAGAAGAACTCACCGGCCGGCCCTACGAGATCGTCCCGGTCGCCGGCGGCTGGCAGCACCGAAGCCGTTCGGCTTACGCGGGCGCGATCCGCGTCGCGCAGGCTCCGACCCGGGGCGGTGTGTCGGCACTTTCCGAGTTCGAATCCATGGTGCTGATGGCCATCGGCTACTTCCAGCCCGTCACCCGCGCCGAACTCTCAAAAATCTTCGGCAAGGAGGTCAGCCGCGACACGATCGGTTCGCTCCGCAACGTCGCCCTCATCGCCTCCGGCCCCCGCAGTCCGTCTCCCGGCGCGCCATATACGTACGTCACAACCAGGCACTTCCTCTCCGCCTTCGGCATGGAAACGCTCCGCGATCTGCCGGATATCGAAGCGCTCGAGGATGCCGGCTTGCTCAGCAGAGCCGCAGTCCAGGAGGAAGCGATGGCGGTCGTTATCGAGGGCGAGGAGGAATAGGGCTGCTGCCACGGGCTCAGGAAACTCGGTGGTCAGTCTTTGTATGGGCTCCGCCTTGTCGGCTTGCGCAGGAATTCCGTCCAGATCGCCTTGGCCTCGGATGTACCGAACGCCATGCAAAGCGCCCGCGTCAGCCGTCAGTGCAGATGCTCGCTGCGGTGAAGCCGTTTCCTACGCTCTATCACGGGTTGACTTGGGCTTTTCCGGAACCGATAGTCTGGTTGCAATGAATCGCGACGTCGGGGGCGGGCGTATGGTTATCGGTGTGTCGTTGCGACATGCGCCTGAAAGGCCGGAGAGTGGGCGGTCTGCTCTGCGGTTTTCGCTGCTGGGTCCGGGCACGGATATCGCTCCGGTGGTGGCGTTGGCGGGACAAGCGCATGCGGAAAGCCGGTTGGCTACATTCCCTTCAGTCCATCGAAAGTGGAGGCGATCATTGCGCGGATTGTTGCCAATCCGTCGCGCTCGGCCTGCATTCTCGCGACCCGCGGCGATGATGTTGCCGGCATGCTGTGGTGCTCTGTCGGCGAACATCATATTGGCCGCGATATCCTGCTGACCACGATCCACAATCTCAATGTCCAGAAATCGCTGCGGGCCTCGCTTGCGGGCGGCAAGGTGACGCTTGGGCTGCTGAAGCGCGCCGAGGCCTGGTCACGGGCCAAGGGCGCCCGCGAGATGCTGTTTCATGTGACGTCGGGTGTCGAGACTGCGCGGACGGAGAGGATTATGCGGAAGATGGGGTATGAGGCGATGGGCGGGAACTATGTGGAACATGTATAAGGGACAGGCCTTTGACGAGCCCGTTGCTCTCTATCGATCGCAGCCGCTGCTGGAAGCAAGTCTTGCTGGTCGTGTTAGCATTGATATGGGCTGCGAGTGTACCAACCAATGCTTTCTCGAACTCTCCTTTATGCGAGCCATCGGTTGAAGCTTCTTTATTGGCGTTTCCGCCTGTGATCTTGTTTGGCATGTCAGTGAACTTCGAGAGCGGGGTTTTGAAGTCCTTCCCGAGTGGTTCTTGTGAAGACGATCTGGCCGCTTGGCTGGACAAAATGGGGTTTGAACCACCAGTCCGCAGCCCCTTTGACGCTACATTTATTAGTGAGCCTGATGAAATGGCTAGAAACTACAAGCGGCGGCGAGACGGCGGTTTGGTCAATCGGCGTGATTTATCGCTCTGGGCGCCGATTGGACGATCTTATTTTTCGGTCGCATGGAACAGTGACGAGGCTGGGCGCCTGATCGAAGTCTACGCCGATTCCAAGCAATTGCATTTCGAATTGCCATAAGGGAGGTCAATGATGGGTGAGCTTAGAATAGCCGCGAATCCAATCAACGATCGGTTTGCACACTCCTTTGTCGAGATAAGGACGAGTACGCACACCCGACAGATACATGGCGAGCCTTTAGGCGGAGCAACTTGGGGTGGCGCTTTGAGCTTGTTCCGCGATCGAACGCCGATCAATGTGGAGGAGCGACCTCCGTCAGATTCTGTTCACCCATACAACTCGGTTACACTAGGCTCAGGACCTATTAAATCACTTGCGACGTTCTCTTCGTTTTGATTCATTGGACTCGAATGGAGAACCGCAATGAGTGATTTTCCGCTGCTGTCGCAGGCGCAGATGCGCCGGATTGAACCTTATTTCCCGCTGTCCCACGGTGTGCCTCGTGTTGATGATCGGCTGATCGTGAGCGGCATTGTCTTTGTCTTGCGCAATGGTTTGCGATGGCGCGATGCGCCGAAGGAATATGGACCGCACAAGACGATCTATAATCGCTTCATCCGCTGGAGCAGGCTTGGTGTGTTCAACAGGATTTTCGCTGAATTGGCGGCCGAATGCGGTGAGCCGGAACAGTTGATGATCGACGCCACGCATTTGAAAGCACATCGCACCGCAGCCAGTCTGCTAAAAAGGGGATGTTCCCAGACGTATCGAGCGCACCAAAGGCGGCCTGAACTCCAAGCTGCATGCGGTTTGCGATGGCCATGGCCGACCACTGATCATGCTGTTGAGCGAAGGGCAGACGAGCGACTACAAAGGTGCTGCCCGAATGATAGAATCCTTTCCCAAAGCAAAGACGTTACTGGCCGACAAAGGCTACGATGCCGACTGGTTTCGAGAGGCCTTGGCGGAGCGCAAAATCAAGGCCTGCATTCCATCGAGGGCGAACAGAAAGGTCCCAATAGCGCATGACCGCAAGCTCTACCAAAAGCGTCATAAAATCGAGAACATGTTTGGCAGGCTCAAGGACTGGCGCCGAATTCACACCCGATACGACCGTTGTGCACACACTTTCTTCTCAAGCATATGCATCGCTGCTGCTGTTATCTTCTGGCTATGATTTTAACGAGTCCTGAGCCTAGCTTCCGATATTCCCGACCAAATACTAGACCAGATTTTTGAAAACACGCTGTACAGCGCACAGCAGCATTTCGCAGGTGCTGAATATGAAGTTCCTGGGCTTGTCGCAAACATTTTCGGAGCGCGCGATTATGCCCTGAGCATCTTCATTTTCATGCTTTGTTAACCTTTTGCAGTCCGAAGAGGCGCGCAAGCAAATCGTTCTGGTCGTTGATAGTCCAGCCGCCGGAAAAGCCGAAGCCTTTCCTCAGCCACAGCATCGCCTCGAAGCCCGCGATGGTTTGTCGCGCCGTGTTGAAGGATTGGAAGCCACCGATCTTTGGCATGTTCTTCTTTACCCGAAAATGGTCACTTTCGATGCCTTGCTGGAGATGCTTGGTGACATGGTGGACGGGGTCCGGATGGAGAAGCCGATCATCAACCGACGTTTTGATCGCTGACGGGAAGGTGTTGGCCCCACCCGTCCCGATCCTGTTCGGGGACAACAAGGGTTCGTCTTTGAGCATTTTCCGGAAGAACCGCTTGGCGGCGTCGAGATCGCGCTTAGCGGTCAACAGGAAATCCACCGGATTGCCGTGTTTATCGATGGCCCGATACAGGTAACGCCATTTGCCGCGGATCTTGACGTAGGTCTCATCGATCCGGACCGAGCCGCAATGGGGTCGCCGAAACTGCCGCAGCCGTTTTTCGATCATCGGCGCATAAGCCAATACCCAGCGGTTGACCGTGCTATGATCGACCTCGAAGCCTCGCTCGCGAAACATCTCTTCCAAGTCACGATAGCTGAGCGGGTAGCGCAAATACCAGGCAACCGCCTGTACAATCAGCCAGGCCTCGAAATGCCTGCCTTTAAAGTCATCCTTTGACTGGCGCTTCAGCTTCTCGGCAATGGCATTCAAAATCATGGGCTCACTCCGCAACTTTCGGAGAGGCAAATCCCATACCTATGGTCAACATACCGTTAAGCCCGAAAATTTGCGGCAGGCCCGTTTGATTGTATATCCTTAGTTTGCAAGGCTAGCTTACGCATTATTTAGCTGGGATCGCCGGTTCCAACGATAATCAGAGTTTTGTAGTGAGTACTTATAGTAGCTTTGCGCCCTAAGCCGGAGAATCTAACCTCCGGCGGTTCAATAAACGGGCGCACTGCAACAGGCCTGTCATTCGGCGTGGCGCCGAGCTCACATACTCTTTAGGTCGTTCAAAGACTTATAGTGCCGATCGGCGTCGAACCCCTGTGCCGATTGACAGTCTGAGGAAGAGGCAGCAGTCAGGAGCGTGTTTTTGAGAAAGCGTTACTTCAAAGTTCTATATTTCTGATCGACGCGACTCCGCACGCCTTCGATCATCTGTGTGCTTATCCGTTTTGCCACGCCGGGTTTACGCAAGCGGATCGCATTCAGAAGTTCAGAATGCTGGTCGATCGTGATTTGCTTTGTGGTGTTATCGGGGAAATAGGTCACATCGAACACGGCGATCTGAAGGGCTGTGATCGCCTTGCCAAGCTGCTCGACGACATAATTCTGCGCGGCAGCAATCAACGCTGCATGGAAGCGGATATCAGCCTCGTTGAAACGATCCTTGTCGGCATAGAATTTATCCATGTCCTTCAGGGCAGCTTCCATCTTCGCCAGGTCGTCCGCGCCCGCCCGCGCGGCCGCCCAGCCGGCGATCTCGGGCTCGATAATGGCCCGGGTCTCAAGAAGCGTTCTAATCATTTCGTAACTGCCTTCTCCGGCGAGAACCCAGTTCAGAACATCTGTATCGAGGTAGTTCCAGTCGCGACGCTCCTGAATGAAAAGGCCGCGGTGCTTTTGAATGACAATCAGCCCTTTCGATGCGAGGATTTTCGCGACTTCGCGAAGCGTGGCGCGGGAAACGCCGTAGATGCCGCACAGTTCCGCCTCTGACGGAAGCGAGGTTTCGCCAGCGTAACGACCACTCACAATGTCGTTCCCAAAGGCCATAATCGTGGATTCGAGCTTTGTCGCCCGCCCGTTCGATGGCTTGGAAGCATTTTCAGATGTCAGCTTTGACAAGAGACCCTCGCAGTACGCACTTTTGACATGTCGTTCGCATCATTAGCAGTTTTCATCCTTCACCAGAAATAACCATTACTGAAAAGTAAGTGGCTCCGGAAGATGTCGAATGCACATCGCCGGAACCACTCATATCTGCCAAAACCGGTTGAGGATTTCTCAGCCGGTTGAAGCGTTTCGATCATCCATTGGTGCGCAATGCATCAATCTGCTGCAGTTCGGAAGCGCCGCCAAACTGATCGACAAAGGTATCGCGAACGCCAAGCGTTGCCTCGACGAAGGAGTCTGGTCGATACTTTCCACGATATCAACGCCTTCGCCCCTGAGGAACTCAACTTCTTCCGCAATCGCCTGATTGTTGAGCTCGCGCTGATAGTCGCCCGCTTCGCGCGCCGCCTCGATGAGCGCCTGCTGCTGGTCTTCTGGCAGCGCGTCGAACTTGGCCTTGTTCATTGCCACGATCAGCGGGCTGTAGGCATGATAGGACAGGGTCAGGTAATCCTGAACCTCATAGAGTTTTGCCGACACGAACACGCCGAGCGGGTGTTCCTGGGCATCCACGGTACCCATTTCGAGGGCCGTATAAAGTTCACCGATTGGCATGGGCACAGGGTTTGCGCCCAGAAGCTTGAAAGCCTCGATGTGAACAGGCGCGCCGGTCGTGCGGATTTTCAGCCCCTTCACATCGTCCGGGGTGTGAACCGGATGCACCGAATTGGTGATCTGGCGCCAGCCGTTGTCCCAGTAAGCAAGTCCCTGAAGACCGACATCGTTCAACTTGTCCAGCAATTCCTGCCCGACCTCGCCGTCAAGGGTGCGGTAGGCATGGTCGGTATTTTCAAACAGGAACGGGATGTCGAGCATGCCGATGAGGGGAACCAGGCCGCTGAAATTCGACGAACCGGTGACAAGCATGTCGATCGTGCTGCCGCGCGTTCCGGTAATGGCAGCCTGGCCATTGCCGAGCGTGCTGTCGGTGAAAATCTTCAGATCGAGCTCTCCGCCAGTCTTTGCTTCCAGCAGCTCGTTGAATTTCTGCGCGCCGGCATACTGTGTATCGTTGCGCGAAGCTTCAGAGGCGAAACGCAGCGATTTTGCCTGAACGCCATTCGTCGCCGATAATGCGAGGCCGATCCCCACGAGTGACCCGAGTACGATATTCTTCATGGTAACAGTCATTCTACTCTCCCAATTTTCGTGTATTGCCGCTCAAGGTAAAGGTGCGACGACAAACCCGCGGCTGAAGCTTGTCGCCACATTTGCGGTTGGCGTCAGGACAGCCAATGAAGCGGTGTTATGATCAGCGCCGGAAACAGAATGAACAGAACGAGCAAAGCCAGCATAACGGCCAGATATGGCGCGACACCGCGCACACAGCGCTCGAACGGTATTTGTGACACACCGGCGATCACATTGAGAACGTTTCCGACAGGTGGCGTAATCAGCCCTATCGAGGAGTTCAGGATAAACATCACGCCGAAATAGACCGGGTTGATCTCGGCGGCGTAAACCAGCGGCATCATCACGGGGACAAGGATGAGGACCGTTGGCGTCAGGTCCATAACCATGCCGACGATCATGATGAAAACCATCATGACAGCCATCAGCAGGATCGGTGACCCGGTGAGCGGTTCCATCAGGTCGGCAACCATCTGCGGCAGCTCGGCAATCGTGATGAGCCATGCGGATACAGCCGATGCGGCAACGAGCAGCATGACGACGGCAGTCGTTTCGGCGGCCGAATAGAGGACCTCATAGAGTTTCTTGAGATCGAGTTCCCGATAGACGAACACCGAAATAAACAAGGCATAGACAGCGGCGACAACACCAGCCTCGGTCGGGGTGAATATGCCGCTGCGAAAACCGCCGATGATGATGACAGGCAGGAACAGCGCCCATATACCCTGTCGAAGCGACTGCATGATTTCAGCCGGACTTGCCTTCTCCATCGTTTCGACTTCTGCGGCGCGCGCCTGCCACCACCAAACGGCTGCCAGCGTCGTTCCCATCATCACGCCCGGCGCAATGCCGGCAAGAAAGAGCTGTGAAATCGAAACACCGCTCGCCACACCGAAAATGATGAACGGAATGGAGGGCGGAATGATCGGCGCGATGATGCCACCGGCAGACAACAGCCCGACCGAGCGGCTTTCGTGATAGCGCGCGGTCTTCATCATCGGCAGGAGCACCATCGCCAGCGCTGCGGTATCTGCGGCGGCAGAACCGGAGAGGCTTGCCATCAGCACTGCGGCAATGATCGCGACATAGCCAAGGCCACCGCGTTTGTGGCCGACCAGCTTCATCGGAAGATCGACAATGCGTTTGGAGATGCCGCCCGCATTCATCAGTTCTCCGGCGAGAATGAAGAAAGGAATCGCCAGCAACGAAAAGCTGTCGGCGCCGTTGATAAGGTTCTGCGCCATGATCTGGCTGTCGAAAAACCCCAGATTGAGCATCAGTGCCGTGCCGCAGAGCAGCAGCGAAAAGGCAATCGGTATGCCGATGACGATGCAGCCTATCAGGCTGACAAGGAAGACGATGACGGTCATAGGATTTCACCTCCGGGCAACTGCCGAATGGCACGCCAGATCCGGGCCACCAGCATGACGCCGACAAAGATGGCGAAGGGAATGCCGGCCGCATAGAGAACGGCAACCGGCAAGCCGCTTATGGGAAGGCGGTTCTGGAGGTTCAGCTCAGCCAGCTGCCAGCAACCGATAAGCACCATCACGCAACACATCAGCATGGCGATGCGGCTCGCAACGAGCACGATTCCCCGCCAGGGATCCGGCAAGCGGTTGAGAACGAACACGACGCGGACATGCCGGTTTCTGGCAAAGGCCGTGATCGAACCAAGAAAGGTCAGCCATACGAACAGGTAACGGGCGACTTCTTCTGTAATAAGAATGTTGGAGTTGAAACCATATCGCATCACCACATTGGCGAAAACGAGGACGCACATCAGGGCAAGCGATATGACCATCAGCGCCTTCAGCGTTTGCTGCACGGTATTTTGTATAGACACCTTGATCCTCCCAGTGAATCTCGATGGGGCCACCTTGTTCACGTGGCCCTTTGTTTTTAGTCAGCTTTGAGGCTCTCCAGCGGAAGCTTGACGACGACCTTTCTGACACTGTCCTCTCCGGGCACTGAACAGCCGGGGGCATGAAGGTCCCACGGAAACAGCACCGCGAAGTCTCCCGGTTTCAGGGTCACCACGGTGACCGGTTCGGCCGGCGGTTCGTAAAACAGATTGTCGTTTTCGGGCTGTCCTTGACGTGTCGCATCGACCGCGGCTGTAAGCGGCGCCTGAACGATCTTTTCGGCGCCTGAAACCACAAGGTGAATGTCGATGTTCTCAACATGAGTCTCGGCCTTTCCGGCGTCGAGCGGATGCGTTCGCAGAGAAAAAGCCTGGCAGTCAGCGCATGACCGGCGAGAGCGATCTCACCGTCCTCAATGTCATGAAAATCCATCGTTGCCAGGGCATCGAGAACCGAGAAAACAGCGTCTGGAAATTCGTTTCTTGATCGTTCAAGGCATTCTAAGTGTCCCGTGATCATCGTCAGGCACTCCTGCCTGCAAGGGCAAGAACCTCTCCCCAGACACCGTCATCGACAACAATTCCGTTTTCCAGATGATCCTTGCGAACGCGCACTTCGAGCTGTCCGGGGTAAATGACTTCGCTACTTTTCTCGTCCGTTGTTGAACTATTGACGTAATCAGCGATGCCATCGGTGACGCGATTTGTGAAATCTTCTCCGCCAAGCTGTCGTGGATCGATCGCGATAAATATCTGCGAACACCCGGTGCAACTTCCTTCCTGGATCTGGTCGATCTCGTAGGTCGGAGCACCCTCCGAAAGCACGGCTGCCAGCGTATCAAGCAGGATGGCAAACCCAGAACCTTTCCAATACCCCATAGGCAGGATCCGCATCGATTCCTCGATCGGACCGGGCTCGGAGGTTAGTACCCCGTTCTTATCAAAGCCGCCCGGGAAGGGCAGTTTTTCACCTTTCAGCCGTGTGACCTGAAGCTTGCCGTAGGCATATTGCGACATCGCCATATCGAGCACGATATGGCCTTTGTCACGCGGCACGGCCATGACGAAGGGATTGTTGCCCAAGCGCGTATTCTGCGCACCCCAGGCCGGCATGCAGGACTCGGTATTGGTCCAGCACATTGCGACATAGCCCTTCTCGGCAGCATGCCAGCCGAAGGCCCCGCCGCGCATCCAGTGGGTCGTATTCCGCAAGGCAACGATGCCGACGCCGTTCTTTTCTGCGAGTTCCATGGAGCGATCGCTGGCGAAAAGTGCATTGAGAATGCCCGGGCCGCGATGACCATCGAACACTTCAATAGCAGCGAGAGAACGAACAGGTTCCGGCTTTCCTCCAGATTGACCCAGCCCTTTTTCACGTAGTCGACAAACCGTGCGACCCGGTTGAGGCCATGCGAGTACACCCCGTCGCAACTCGCCTGCGTGTGAAATGCGGCGCATTGAGCGGCGTCTCCGGCGGACATACCCGCCTTGACGAAAGCTTCGGTGATGACGTCCCGCATCGTATCGAAAGGTATGCGTGTCAATTGCTCTACTCCATCCATTGGAAATTCTGAGATTTCGCGAATTTTCTGCAAACGGGAGAAGAGACTGATCGAGCGCGCGCACCACGGAATGTGGCGACGTTAGCTCTGTGGCTACAGCGCGCATTGGATACACGGCGAAGCCATGCCGGCGATGCAGGCATCATGATTCATCCTCCCGTAAACGATCCTCAAAATTGACTGTCAATGTCTTTTAAATCGTCTAACAATGTGTATATGATTGTTTGTCGATTGTGTAAAGCCGTTTTGAAGATGAACTGACAGGCAAACACAAAATCGGCGGCAGAAGCCGCGGCCAGCGTGTGCGGCTGAATGGGAGGAGAAGCGATGATGGGAAGCGCTCGAACTCAATCGAGCCGAGAACCGCAGGCACGTGCTTTCGCGCGTCGTCTCTGGCCAGACACCATCCACTTCTCTCGAAACAGAAGTTGAAAGTTTCTGTCTTGGAAACTGAAAAGGAGTTTTCGTTATGTCTGGAATGCCGGTGAAACAGGCGGATGTCCTGCGTCTTCATGCACAGCAGGATCTGCGGTTTGAAACATGTGAGGCTGCTGCCCCGGGACTGGGACAGGTCAGGATCGCCATGGAGCGCGGCGGTATCTGTGGGTCGGACCTGCACTATTTTGCGCATGGCGGCGTCGGGCAGATCAGGGTCCGCGAGCCCATTATACTGGGCCACGAAGCAGCTGGCCGCATCGAGTCGATCGGTCAGGGTGTCGATGCGCTGGTTCCCGGCACGCTGGTCGCGGTCAATCCCAGCCGTCCCTGCGGGCACTGCCGTTTCTGCCGGTCGGGAATGGAGCGGCATTGCACGGATATGCATTTCATGGGCAGCGCGATGCATCTGCCGCATGAACAGGGCCTCTACCGGTCGTACCTCACAGTCGACGCAGCCCAGTGCTTTGCGTTCCCCGAAGGTATCAGTGCTGGCGAAGCAGCGTGTTCCGAACCGCTCGCGGTCTGCCTGCACGCGGTTTCGCGCGTTCCCGCCGGCGTCGACAAGCTCAATGTTCTTGTCACCGGTTGCGGCCCGATCGGCTGCCTGACGATTGCAGCGGCGAAAGCAGCAGGTGCAGCTCATATCGTCGCCACCGATCTTAATGCGGAAGCACTGGAGGTCGCACGGAAAATGGGGGCCGATGTCACCATCGATCTCAAGGCACGGCCCAACGGTGTATCTGAAGAGGGCCCTTATGACATGGCGTTCGAGTGCTCTGCGGCTGCGCAAGCGGTGATCAGCGCCATCGAAGCGCTGGAGCCTTGCGGGGTTCTTGTTGAAGTCGGCGTTGCGGGCGTGATGGAATTGCCGGTCGGACGCATGGTCGCCCGCGAAATTTCCTATATCGGCACGCACCGCTTCGACAGCGAATTCGCCGATGCCGTGAATGCCATCGGATCGCGAAAGATCGATGTGCGGCCGATCATCACCGGGACCTATCCGATGAACGAGGCCGACGCGGCCTTCGCCCTTGCGCTGGACAAGAGCAAAAGTTGCAAGGTCCATATTGCACTCGACGAAACAGAAGAAAAGCAGGCCTGACAATGCAACAGACATGGCGCTGGTTCGGTCCAGCAGACACGGTAACAGTTGAAACGATGATGCAGGCGGGTGTCGAGGGTGTGGTTTCGGCCCTTCATCATGTCCCGACGGGCGCGGTATGGAGCCCTGCGGAAATCGAGCTTCGTCAGCAGCAGATCGCAAAAATGGCAAACGGGCGTCTGTCGGGACTTGCCTGGAGCGTCGTCGAATCCCTTCCCGTTTCGGAAGACATCAAGAAGCAGAAGGGCGCGTGGAGAACACATATTGAAAACTGGAAGCAATCGATGCGGCATCTGGCCTCCGCCGGTATCGAGGTGATCTGCTACAATTTCATGCCGGTTCTTGACTGGACACGCACGGATCTGGCCTGGGAGCGGCCGAACGGTGCGCGCTGCATGCGGTTCGACCTGATCGACTTCGCCGCATATGACATTCACATTCTCGCACGCCCCGGTGCTGCTGAAAGCTTTCCGGACGATGTCCGCGAAGCCGCTGCGGCCAGATTTGCCCAGATGAGCGAAGCCGACAAGGAGGCGATTGCCGGAAATGTGGTCTTCGGTCTTCCGGGTGCAGCAGAACGCTTCTCGCTGGACGATGTCAGAACCCAGCTCGGCGAATATGACAATATCAGCGAGGAGAAGCTTCAGGGCCACATGATCGACTTTCTTTCGGAGGTCGCGCCGCTTGCCGAAGAACTGGGCGTACGCCTTTGCTGCCACCCGGACGATCCGCCCTTTCCGCTTCTGGGGCTCCCAAGAATTATGTCGACGGAGGCGCAATACAGCAAGATCCTGGACGCAGTGGATCTGCCGGCGAACGGCGTGACGCTGTGTTCCGGGCGCTGGGCGCGCGCCCGGACAACGACCCCGTTGCGATCATGAAGGCGCTCGGCGACCGCGTTCACTTCATGCATCTCCGCAATGTCACGATTGAGGGCGAGGCCGTGATGAACTCTTTCTATGAGGATCAGCATCTGACCGGACACACCGACATGGCCGCGCTTGTAGCCGCAGTCGTCGAAGAAGAGCACCGCCGCAAAGACGCAGGGCGATCGGACTGGTCCATTCCGATCCGGCCCGACCACGGACAGGACATCCTCGACGATATCGGCCGGCAGGCGCAACCGGGATACCCTTCGATTGGCAGACTTAAAGGTCTTGCAGAGCTTCGAGGCCTCTTCGCTGCATTCGAGTGGAGCGCAGAACGGTCGCGGTCGTTCCTAACACCATAGACAGCGCTCGATCCTAGGCGGCTTTACTCGATTGGGGCTCCACGGGGCTATTGCGCGGAGAGCTCGAAAAACACCTGGTAAACTGTTCCGTCTCAAGGGCGTTGAGACGGAACAGCCGTCCACACCAACACGGTATAGATCCCTCAACCCTCCTGCATACGTTGCAGAAGGAAAATAGGTGGCCGGGTTTTACACCGCCCGAAGCGGAACAATCCCGCCGCTACCGTGGACTAATTTTGCACCGCCGCTCTCACATCGGCGTTGTAATGGGGCTCTGACGCAATCTCGATGGCATCAGTCGGGGGCGATACCTCGACAACATATTTATCGAGCGTCTGTGGCGACCCCTGAGGCAGGAGGCCGTCTACCTGCACGAATTGCAGGACGGCTTCCAAGCCAAACGCATCATCGACAACTGGATCGGATTTTACAACGCTGAGCGGCCACACACCGCGCTTGAAAACGAACGCCCGACGAGGCATACTTTACTGCGATGCAGATGAACCAAGCGGCATGAAACCTAACCCCGATGCATCTTAGCTGAGCCGCAAACCTGTCCGAAAAAACAGGACCACTTCAGAATGCGCGGGTTAAACTCGGCGTCACCACGCGAGAGCAAGTTGTTGCTGTATTCTCCGGATCGTTCGTGTGATGATTTTCAGCAGATTTTGTCTCACCTGAGCAGGCGCAAATAGCTACAAGCAAAAAGTTTTTCGTATCGAAGGTGGGTCGTGGCGAAACAGATGTCAGGGGTAACGCAACATTATGCGCGCGAGATTGCGTCAATGCCTTCCACGGCTCGAAGCTTCGGAATGACAAAATCGGTGAACGCCCGTACGACCGGGCGCATGAACTTCGTAGATGGGTATGCCAGGAACACATCGGTCGGCTTTACCTCATAATCGGCCAGGACGCGCACGAGACGTCCATCGGCCAGCTCATCGGCAACGAGGATCACCTGAACCGGACCGGCTCCGCGCCCTGCCAGCAAACTGGCCTTGATAACCTGCGCGTTGTTGGTTCTGAGTACGGGCTGGACTTGGACCTCGAAATTCGTATCGCTCTGGCAGACCGTGAGCGTATCGCGCGGCGATAGAATAGTCGTCGTCGTGACGATGCCCATGGCCGAAAATCGCTCCAGACTGTCGATCGGCCCATTCCGTTGCAGGTATTCAGGGAGGCCGCGAGGATGCGGCGTATCAAACCTATCCGGCGGATAATCAACGCCTGACTTTCCGGCTTTCCATACCGCACTGCGAGGTCGAAATTTTCGTAGATCAAATCGACGTGGCGATTGTCGAGAACAAGGTCCACCACGACGGCCGGGTGCTCGTCCTGAAACTCCATCACCATACGGTGAAGATGCTCGGCTCCCAGACAGGAAGGCGCGTGTACTCTGAGCGTGCCTTCGACTTCTCCCATATCGCGGCGAACGCCCTCAATAGCGGCTTCTATGGAGGCCAGCGCTGTGCGGCTCGCTTCGTAGAGCGCCAGACCGTGGGCTGTCGGACGGACGGATCGCGATGAACGTTCCAGCAGGCGCGCACTGACGTGATGTTCAAGGTTGCGGAGGTGTTTGGTCACGGCTGGCTGCGATATGCCGAGGTCGCGTGCAGCGCCTGTCATTGACCCCTTTTCCACGGTTCTGACGAAGGCGCGCAAGGCGGCGTTGATGTCCATACATATCTCTTGGTTATGAGTAAAATCAAACCATAGCGAATAGACATCATTCTCGCTACCTGTCTTACACCTGAAAACAACCATCATTGCCGAAGGAGTTAGTTTTCAGATGTCGATAGACAGGCGTACTTTTATGATCGGATTTCCGCTGCTTGCGGGGGCTGTACCTCTATTGAGTCTGCCGCAGTTGTTGAGCCGATTTCCAGCATCCCCGCCAACAACGAAGCTTATCGGGCGGTGTATGGCGAGATTACGACCGAACCATATCCGGTTCATGCGGTTGATGTTGAAAAAGTGGATCCGAAGTTCCTGCGGCAAGAAGTGTCCTATGCGACCGAATATGCGCCTGGAACCGTCGTCGTGGACCCCAATGAGCGTTTCCTCTACCTGGTTCGGGAGAATGGTCGCGCATTGCGCTATGGCGTCGGCGTCGGAAAAGTCGAGGCGTTTAATTTTCAGGGCGAGGCGACAATCGCCGCCAAAAAGGAATGGCCGGGGTTGTAAGCCGTCATAGGGGTTCGACGCCGATCGGCATGATAAGTCTTTGAAATATTTAAAACGTGTGGGGCCTGGTGCCGCGCCGAATAACAAAAAGCTTCTCAAATCGACGGTGGATCATGGCGAAACGAGAAATTGGCTCAATCTCACCCGACATTTAACAAACATGTTTGAAATCCGTTCTTTGCGTGCCCCGAGCCACAGATTGACGCGCATCCGACGAAATGGCGGTCAAATATCTCACAAATCTCGCGCGAATGCTCCTTCACGCCGGCGCGCTGCTGCATGACAATGTCAGCCCAACAATAACGACGCGGAAATCCGCGCGCGGCCGCCACAAAGCACGGCCTGGAGGAGGAGTGTGCAATGAAGATCGGTGTGAACACCTGGGTCTGGACGTCGCCATTTACGACGGCTGATTTCGACCTGATTCCCAAGATCAGCAGGATGGGTTTCGACGTGCTCGAGGTTGCGCTCGACGATGCCGATCTCATTGACGCGCGGCTGCTGCGCAAGGTCGCAGCCGACAACGGCCTTGCGATCACGGTCTGCGGCGCCTTCGGGCCCACGCGGGACATAGCGAGCGACGATCCGGCGATCCGCACCAACGGCGCGAACTACATCCGCTCAAGCATCGGGTTCGCGGAGGCCGTCGGCAGCACGCTGTTCTGCGGCCCGGTCTATTCTGCTGTCGGCAAGACCCGCCTGGTGCCCGATGTCGAGAAGAAGCGGGAATGGGCATGGTGCGTCGAGACCCTTCAGGACATTGCGGGCGTGGCCCTGGATGCAGGCGTCACGGTGGGGGTCGAACCGCTTAACCGGTTCGAAAGCGATATGGTCAACCTGACCGAACAGGCGCTGGCGCTGATCGATGATGTCGGCAGTTCCGCCTATGGCTTCCATATCGATACATTCCACGCCAATATCGAAGAAAAGAGCATCCCCGAGGCGATCCGCGCCGCTGGCGAGCGGCTCGTCCACGTGCACGCCTGCGAGAACGATCGCGGCATTCCCGGCTCAGGCCACCAGGACTGGAAGGGCATCCGCGATGCGCTTGTCGAAATCGGATATGACGGCGCCCTCGTCATCGAGTCCTTTACGCCGGGCGCGGTCGAGATCGCCAAGGCGGCCTCCATCTGGCGCCCGCTTGCCCCTCCCAGGACGAACTGGCCAGCGCCGGGGCAAATTACCTTCGCAGTCTGCTCGGCTGATATCCCTTGCCATTTCGCTGGGAGTGCGAGGAACCGGACTGTATGATCCGGTTTCGCACGGCGTCAGGCGGCAAGGCGTCCTTGAGCGACGCAGGGGGCGCAGGGAAGGGGAGAGGACGGTGGACGAGAGAAATATCGCACTCATTATCGAAACGTCGAACAGCTATGCGCGCGGCATTCTTCACGGCATTCATGAATATGCCCGCACCCGGCGCGGCTGGACGCTCTATCTCACCGAGCATGGCCGCCACGAAATCGACGAGTCTTTTGTCGGAAACTGGAAATTCGACGGCGTCATAGCCCGCATCGAAACAGACCAGATGGCGCGGATCATCAAGACCATGAACGTGCCCACGGTCGATGTGAGCGCCGCCCGGCTGATCGAGGGAATACCCTGGGTGGAGACCGACGACGAGGCGATCACGCATCTCGCCCTCAACCATCTGCGCGATTGCGGGCTTCAGAATTTCGCCTTTTTCGGCGACCCGTTCTACAATTGGTCGATCTGGCGTCAGCACGCCTTCGAACGCATTCTCGGCCACCCCGATATCATCAAATCGCGGATCTACAACCTGCCGAAGCGCGAGGAGCCGCGCGTGCGGTGGTGGACCCAGCGCGAGGCGATCCGCGCCTGGCTCAACGCGCTGCCAAAGCCGGTCGGTATCTTTGCGTGCTACGACGCATGTGGACAGCAGCTCGTCGAAATCTGCCGCTATTACGGATTCATGGTGCCCGAGGATATCGCCATCGTCGGCGTCGACAATGACGAGCTTCTGTGCGAGATCACCACGCCGACCATGTCGAGCATTATTCCCAATTCATTCGCTGCCGGCGCCTATGCCGCCGAAATCCTCGACCGCCTGATGCTCGGTGAAAAACTTTCGGGACGCAAGCACTCGGTGGAGCCGCTCGGCGTGCGAAAGCGTGTGTCGACCGATATGCTGACCGTGCGGGACCGCCATGTTGCCGAAGCCATCGCCTTTATCAGGAAGAACGCCCACAAGAACATCAGGGTCGAAGACATCCTCGCCATCGTGCCGCTGTCGCGTCGCGTGCTCGAAGCGCGTTTCCGTAAGGCGCTCGATCGTACCCCGCACCAGGAGATCCTGCGCGTGCGAACGAATGCCGTCCGGGAGCTCTTGCTTGAGACGGACATGTCCCTGTCCGAGATCAGCGAAGCGCTCGGCATCCAGCACCCCGAGTATCTGAGCGTGTTCTTCAAGAAGGAAACAGGCCTGACGCCGCGCGAATACCGCGAACAGGTCAAAGGGCGCGCCTTGCCCAAATTGCCGGACTGACTGCAAACGCCGTATCTGACAGGAAGGCCGTCGGCTGCTGCACAAAGTGCAGCGGTCCGATTAACTGTATAAAATTCGAAACTCATTCATCTGTTGCGTATTAATTTGAACATTCTGTAGTTCAGGTAAAATTCATCAGGATTTTAGCGCAAATATTCATTCTAAAATACTGAGAACTCCTCAATACTCCAAGCCAAGGAGAAACTGGGGGTTACCATGGAAAAGGCAAGAGTTGGTTTGATCGGACTTGGGTTCGGGTCGGAATTCATTCCGATCTATCAGGCGCATCCGAAAGCCGAGGTCACGGCGATCTGCCAGCGTTCGAAGTCCAGGCTCAACGAGGTTGGCGATCAGTTCGGCATCCAAACGCGGTACACGGATTTCCGCGACGTGCTGACCGACCCGAACGTCGACTGCGTTCACATCAACAGCCCGATCCCCGATCACGCGCCGCAGACCATTGCCGCGCTCAAGGCCGGCAAGCACGTGATGTGCACCGTGCCGATGGCGACGACGCTGGACGAGGCCAGGGAGATCGTCGACCTCGTGCGTGAGACCGGGCTCAAATACATGATGGCCGAAACGGTTGTCTATGCGCGCGAATATCTGTTCATCAAGGAGCTTTATGACAAGGGCGAACTGGGCAAGATCCAGTACCTGCAGGCTTCGCACCCTCAGAATATGGAGGGCTGGCCCGACTACTGGAAGGACATGGTGCCGATGCATTATGCCACCCATGTCGTCGCCCCGCTCATGGCCATGGTCGACGGCATGGCCGACTATGTCTCCTGTTTCGGCTCCGGCACGGTCAACGAAGAGTGCGCTTCCCGCTCCGGCTCGAAATTCGCCGTCGAAACCTGCCAGATCAAGATCAAGGATTCCGACGTCGCCGCCCATGTCTGGCGCTTCCTGTGGGACACCGCGCGCCAGTACCGCGAGTCGATCGACGTCTACGGCTCGAAGAAGAGCTTCGAGTGGCAGCTCATCACCGACGAGAACCCGGTGCTGCACACTGCAAACAGGCCCGAACCAGAGATCGCCGAGTACGTCGAGGTGCCGGACTATGCGCACCGGCTGCCCGAGGAAATCAGGAAATTCACCCGCGGCATCGTCGACGAGGAACATCTCAGTTTCGTTCAGGGCGGCGGGCATGGCGGTTCGCATCCACACCTGGTGAACGAGTTCATCAATGCGCTCCTCGAGGACCGCGACCCGTTCCCGAATGTCGAGCAGTCCGCCAACTGGACCTCGGTCGGCATCTGCGCCCACCAGTCGGCGCTCAAGGGCGGAGAGATCGTCAAGGTGCCCGACTTCGACAAACGCTGAGACAGGAAAGTAACCGCCGTTCGGCCGAGGGAGGGGACCATGGACGAAATACTGCGTTTGTCACGCATTTCAAAGACGTTTCCCGGCGTGCGGGCGCTGGAGGACATTTCCTTCGACGTGAAGCGCGGCGAGGTGCACTGCCTGTGCGGAGAAAACGGCGCGGGCAAGTCCACGCTGATCAAGGTCCTCTCCGGCGCACATAAGCCGGACGAAGGCGGCGAGATACTGTTTGACGGCA
Organism: Marinicella algicola; assembly: GCF_028401385.1. Taxonomy (GTDB): domain Bacteria; phylum Pseudomonadota; class Gammaproteobacteria; order Xanthomonadales; family Marinicellaceae. The sequence goes on along the minus strand of NZ_JAQOMR010000002.1, from coordinate 228,244 downwards.
AGCCGGTTTCGCTGACGCCGCGCTCGGCGCTGCAGTTGGGCATTCACACCATCTATCAGGAACACATCGTCTTCAACGACCTCTCGATCACCGAGAACATCTTCACCGGCGCCGAGATCACCCGCTGGGGCCTTCAGCAGCGTAGCAAGATGCGTGAACAGGCCGAAAGGGTTCTCAGGTTTCTGAAGAGCGACCTGTCGCCAGATCTGAAGATGCGCGATCTCACCAGCGGCCAGCAGAAGGTGGTCGAGATCGCCAAAGCGGTGCTGTTCAACTCGAACCTCGTCATCCTCGACGAGCCGACGGCCTCCTTCTCCGCCAGGGAAATCGACACGGTTCTTGAGATCGTCAGGACCGTGCGCGACAACGGCATCGGCGTCATTTACATCTCGCATCACCTCGACGAGGTGTTCGAGATCGGCGACCGGGCGACGGTCCTGCGGGACGGGCGCAAGGTCAGCGTCCATCCTATTTCCGGCCTCGCCAGATCGACACTCATCAAGGATATGGTCGGGCGCGACCCTTCGACCTTCTACGAGCGCGAGCGCATTCGACCGGGCGAGGTGGGGCTCTCGGTCCGCAACGTCACCGGTAACGGCGTAAAGGATGTCTCGTTCGACCTGCGCCGCGGTGAGATTCTCGGCTTTGCCGGCATGGTCGGGTCCGGGCGCTCCGAACTCATGGAGGTGCTGTTCGGCAGCGCGCCGATCGTTCATGGCGACATTCTGATCGACGGCGAAAAGGTCCATCATTCGAGCCCGAAGGCGGCGATCCGCAACAAGATGTGCTTCATCACCGAGGACCGCCAGAACACCGGCCTGTTTCTGACCAAGTCGATCGGCGAGAACGTCGCCGTTGCCAACATGGTGAACACGCGCAATTTCATCGCGCGGCCCGGCGAAGACGAGGCCGTCGGCGAGAAATACATCGAACGGCTGAACATCAAGGCGCCGAACGCCCGCACCCGGGCCGTCAACCTGTCCGGGGGAACCAGCAGAAGGTGGTGCTGGGCAAGTGGTTCAACACCGGGGGCGAGATTTTCATCTTCGACGAACCGTCCCACGGCGTCGATGTCGGCTCCAAGCAGGAAATCTACAAGGTCATGGTCGATCTGCTGAAGCAGGGCAAGGCCATCCTGATGGTCTCCTCCGACATGCCGGAGGTGATCTCGATGAGTGATCGCGTGATCGTTTTCAAGAAGGGCGAGATCGCAGGGGAACTGACCGGTGAGGAGATAATCGAAGAGAACATCCTCACCCTTTCAATAGGAGATCAGGAAGAGTGAGTACGCGCGACAACACCAGTTCCACCCCGGTCGTCAAGACGTCGCTGTTCAAGCGGCACGAGAACCTGACCGTGCTTTCGATCTTTTTGAGCTTTGTTTTCATCATCGTGCTTTGGCAGTTGATCGCCTCGGGATTTTCCAAATATCCGACCTTCATCAGCCCGGTGAACATCCTCAACATCCTCCAGCAGGTCGCGGTGCCCGGCATCATTGCGGTGTCGATGACCATGGTGATGATTTCGGGCGGCATCGATCTGTCGGTCGGCATGCTGGCCTCGCTGGTCTCGATCGTGGTGTCTTTGGGCATCTCGCGCTGGGGTTTCGGCGTCGTGCCGTCCATCGCGCTCGGAATTTCTGCGGCGATCGTGCTTGAGGCGATCATGGGGTTCATCATCTCGCGCACCCGCATCGAACCGTTCATCATTACGCTTGGCGGCATGATCTCGTTCCAGGGCATTGCGCTGCTCCTGTCCAATTCGCGTGAAGTCGTGATGAAGGGCGAGCTCGATTTTCTGACCGTCAACCTGATCGACGGCGCCAGGGACCCGATCACCGGGCTGGCGCTTCGGGTGCCGCCTTATGTGCTGATCTTTTCCTGGTCGCGCTGATCGGCGGTCTGATGCTGACCTACACCAAGTTCGGGCGGCGCATCTATGCCGTCGGCACCAATCCGCGGGCCGCTTTCCTGGCCGGCATCGACGTCAAGAACATGAAGCTTGCCGTCTACTGCATCCAGGGTCTGCTGGTCGGCATCGGCGCCACCATGCTGCTGGCGCGCATCAATACCGGCATTATCACGCTCGGACAGGGCCTGGAGATCGACACCATCGCCATGGTCGTCATCGGCGGTACGGCGCTTTCCGGGGGCGGGGCAACGTCGTCGGCACGCTGATCGGCGTCATATTCCTCGGTTCGATCGCCAACGCCATGAACATGCTGAGGCTGCCTTCGGAGGTGCAGTTCCTGGCCAAGGGACTGATCATCATCATCGCCGTCTCGGCCGGAGACGTTTCCGGCGTATTTCCGACTACCGGACGCTGAAACGGGAAAGGGCGGGTGCACGGGCGGCGGCAGAAGGCGAGCGTGGAAACCAGCAAGGGCAGGAGATGCTCTCGGCAAGGCCGAAGCAAAACGTGTGACGTCCAGAGGGCGGAGCACAAACACAAGAGGGAGAAGGAAAATGAAGAAGCTTACACTTTCACTGATGACGGCCATTGCCGTCGGCGCCATGGCCATTGGCAGCGGCGCGCAGGCCGAAGACAAGGTCATTGGCTATTACATGGATGCCTCCGATGACTTCTACAAAGCCGGTTACGAGGTGTTCAGGACTCTTGCGGAACGTCAGGGCTGGACGGTGCTTGACGTTGTCGGCCAGGGCACCGCGCCGGAACAGATCGCCGCTGTCGAGAACTTCATCACCCAGGGCGTTGACGCGCTTCTGGTCGTGCAGAATTCGCCGGAAACCACCTCGCGGACACTGAATCTCGCCCATGACGCCGGCATTCCCGAGTTCCACCTGACGCACAATCCGCCCAACGAGCCGGGTCTTGCCGGCTTTGCCGGTTACGACTGGGTCCAGATCGGCGAATATGCCGGCGAGTCGGCCCTGAAGCACGGCGTCAATCGACTGATCATGATTGAGGGCAAGCTCGGCCAGGGCACCGCCTCCGGCCAGACAGAGGGTTTCCTGAAAGCCTATGATGCGCAGGGCAAGGACATCGGTAATCTCGCCGAGAATGTCGGCGTCAAGGGCGCCGGCGGCGAAGACCTGCAGGTGGTGTTCTGGGGCTCGGGCGGCTGGTTCGCCGACCCGGCCAAGAAGGTGATGCAGGATGCGATCACCAGCCTGGGTCCGGACGGCTTCGACGGTGTCTACGTCCACAATGACGAGATGATGGCCGGCGTGCTGCAGGCCTTCGAGGAGGCCGGGCTCGATTCTGTCCGAATACTGGCTCGGCGCATCCAACGGCAAGGAGAAGTCCTGGGATTGGGTCGAGGACGGCGTGGTCACCATGGATGTGAACGAAACAGCGACCCTTGAGGCCGACATCGCGCATCAGCAAATCAAGGCCTACTTCGCCGGCGAGGATTACAAGAAGGCGGTGTTCGTGTCCGTCATCCCCTTCAATCAGGAGAACATCGACCGCGACAAGCTGGTGCCGTTCTTCCACGACGACTACATGGCCAAGCGCGATGCGGGCGCCTTCGTCTACGACATCAACGATCCGCAGTTTCGCGATAACCCGGACTACTAGCGCATCGGTCCGAAAATCGGAATCGATTTTCGGAAAGCACGATGCGTAGATTCAATAGGTTAGAGCGTCCTTTGTGCGTCCGAATGGACGCACGGCGCTCTAATACCAATCGTCATTGATCAGAACTCTTGTGCCCATTTGCGTCTACCGATCGACATTATGTTCCATGGTCGGTCCTGGAGTGTTCTCCAGGCGTAGCAGCAGTTGTCGACGATATCCTCGTAGGACTTGAAGACGCGGTTTGAGAGCCAGTTGTTCCTCATGAACTGCCAGATATTTTCGACCGGGTTCAGTTCGGGTGATTTGGGCGGCAGTGGCAGGATGGTTATGTCTTCAGGAACGACGAGATTTTTGGACATGTGCCATCCGGCCTGATCCATGATGAGGACGGCGTGAGCGTTTTCGGCGACATTGCGGGATATCTCGATCAGATGCTGGTTCATGGCATAGGTGTCACACCACGGCATGACGAGAGCTGCGGCCTTGCCGTGCCTGGGGCAGATCGCGCCGAAAATATAGGCCGATCGGGTTCGCTGGTCGTGTGGCGCGGACGGCCTTGATCCCCGCTTGGCCCAGCGGCGGGTGATCTTGTTCTTTTGACCAATGCGGGCTTCGTCCTGAAACCAGATTTCGATCACTTTGCCCTTGGGGGGACCGGCGACGATTTCTGCCACAGCGGCGGGGAAGTTTTTAAATGCCTCGGCCGCCTCGGGATCCTGCGCATGGTGTCTTGGGCGAGCCGAGAGCTTGCGGTAGCCCATGGCACGAACTTCGCGACCCAGGGTCTCCTCACTCACCGAGATCCGGTATTCTTCCCAAATCCACCGGGCCAGGTCACACAGACGCCAGCGCACGACACCATCCAGATAGGGTGTCGGTCCGCGCTCTATCGCTTGCGCCAAGGCCGCTCGCTGATCGTTGTTCAGGAGAGAAGGCTTGCCCGGAGCCTTGCCGTTGATCAGGCCGTCGGGTCCGCGAGCATTGAAGCGCACCACCCAGTCGCGTACGATCTGAACCGTAACGCTGCCGAGCCGGGCGGCATCGCCGCGTGATCCGCCATCATAGATCGATGCAAGCGCGAGGAGACGCCGGGCCTGGTCGGCATTGCGTGTCTGCCGAGCCAGAGGCCGCAACTCAGCCCCGCTGAAATCTGTCCGAAGAGAAATCGCTGAACCCATCGCAAACCTCCTGTTTGCACCATCGATTCAGATTCGTCGCATTTTTGGAAGCACGAGAGTCAGAATTATTGAAGTCTGGTATAAGTCCTCCGTAGCGTCCGGACCGGTAGGAGGCAGCTTCGGCAGCCTCCTCCAAACGACCGATAACGGGTCACTTGCCGGTCATCTCTGAAATCCTGTAGTCCTCGGGTCACAACCGCAACTGCTGTTTCGCCCCCACATTGTGCATCTTCCCTTAATCCTTGATCGAGTTTCCATGGATGAGCGGCAAGGAGTGTCTCTATGGAATCTACATTGGAGGTTCTCACAAGGGGCTCCGGCGACGTAAAGCCAATCGCCAATGATCAGATGAGGTCAAAGGGCAGATCGTGTCGGAGAATTTGCGGCCGGGCGTTAAGGTGAATGACGTTGCAGAACGTCGCGGGCTGAGAATAAACCACCTTTCGTCCTGGCGAACGATGGCCCGTCAGGGCAAACTGGTTTTTGGCCCGCGCTGGAAAATGCGGTTGAATTCGCGGCCTTGGTTGTCGAACTGCCTGCGCAAGAACCTCAGCCTGTCATTTCGCGCGCCGAAATCTTCATCGGTTCGGTGACGATCCAAATTACAATGGATACTTCCTCCTATCAATGATGTGACCCTCATCACCTGGGCACATTGTGATGCCGTCGGGAGGGGTATCGATCCAATCACTTCTGCGCGGAAATCAACATTCAGGGGCAAAGCTTCTGAAATGCCAGTTTCAATTTTGAGGAGACGACCCGACAGCGGAGCGTGCTCCAGCATTTCTCGCCCGACACCCAGCCGGGCTGATGTGACGTAAAGCGTGGCGCGATCCCTTCCTCCGAAGGCAAGGCCGGTCGGATAAGGCACAGGCAGGGCCATAACTTGCTCTATCTCTCCGCTTTCGTTCAGCCGTGCCACACCCCAGCCATCTTTAAGAGCGACCCATAGACGGTCTGCATCATCGACCGTCAGAGCGCAAGGCTCACCCGAGCCGCGTGGAATGCGGCTCAGGACCAGCGCGGCCTCCCGACCCCTCCGCATTTCGTAGATCAGGCCGTCACTGCGGCTCAGTGCATAAAGGCGCTCGCCATCGCGTGACCAGACGCTCTCGTCTATTTTGCGGGCAACGTTCCACTCCGGCTGGAATTCGCCGCGTGCCGAGAGCGAACCGATCGTGCTGCTGCTGTCCTCAAGAAGCGTTGCCCAGGTGCTGCCGCCCGGCCGCGTGCACAGGGCACGAAAATCGCGGATGCGAGGACGATCGATCCTGCGGCAACCCTCTTGAAGACTGGCGTGATGCCATTCGCCTTCACAGACGACATAAATGCCGCCGCCGCGTGATGGAAGTGCCTCCGAAATCGGACCGGGCATCTGGGCAAGCAGCTTTGGCTTGTCGTCGCCCTGCATGGCATAGATGGCCGGAGCCAGCCGATCGATCCAGTAGACGCAGTCATTGTGCTCGTCCCAGAATGGTTTTGCGCCTTGAAAGGCGGCCTCGCCGAGCGGTGTGATTCTCCACTCTGAGCGATTGTCGCTCTTGGCCCTGTATTCCTTCACAAGATGTCCAAGCCTGCGGCCGGCGTCGATGAGTTCGGGTGCTAGCTGCTCGATGCGCTCGAGCGTCATCCGGTAGGCTGGCCCCGCAACGCTTATGGCCGCCACCGGCTGCCCGCCAGCATCGAGGATCGGAACGCCGATGCAGCGCGTGCCGACGATATTCTCCTGGTCGTCGATGGCAAAGCCGCGCTGGCGGATGATGTTGAGGCTGAGTTGCAGCGTGTTGCGGTCGGTGATGGTGTAGTCGGTGACCGGTCTGAAGGTCAGCGAATTGAGGATGTGCTCGACACGGCGTTCGGGCAGGAAGGCGAGGATCGCCTTGCCCTGACTGGTCGCATAGACCGGCTTGGTGCCGCCGAGTGCGGCTGTCGAACTGTTTTCATGTGCGCCGACGGATTTTGCTAGCGACACCATCTCATTGCCCATCAAAGCGGCGAGATAGGCTGTTTCGCCTGTCATCTCGCGCAGACGACGCAACTCGTCGGCAGCAATTGTCGCAAGATCCATCTCCGTGCCGATGCTCTGGGCAAGATCGAGGAAATGGAAGCCGAGCAGCAGTTTCTGATTGTTCTGTCCCGCACGCATCAAGCCGCGTTCGGAAAGAGCAGCGACGATCCTGTAGACCGTTGACTTCGAAAGACCTGTTGCTTCGACAAGATCCTTCGCTGTCAGTTGCCTCGGCTTGGTGCCGACGAGGTCGAGGATGTCGCAGGCCTTCATCAGGAGCGCTGCGCCCTTCACCCCCTTCTGCTCGGCGTCGCTCTCCGTGTGTTCCTGTTGTGTCCGGTCCGGCATGGGCTTCCTCCGTTTCAGTCACCGCAGACCCCTATGGATATGCGTCGCATGGTCCATCGTGGATCGTTTTTGTCGGTCAAATTTGAATAGTCCCATCATATGGAACTGCGAGCATCAAAATAGGCGTGAATTGTCTGGTTTGTCTATCACGGGATTGACCATTTCCATGCTCGCGCCGATTATCAGTCTCAAATGATGAAGCGGAGTGCCCATGTGGGATATTTCGCTCGATGGGAAGGAAAAGGCATATGGGAGGCGCAACGCCCTATAGTGGCATCCCGAACACGTTTCGCCAGAACATCCTGGCAAATAGGGTTCAGATCGGATGCTGGAGCGCACTTGGAAGTCATATCAGCATGGAGGTGCTGGGTCTTGCGGGGTTCGATTGGCTTCTGCTCGACGGCGAACATGCGCCCAATGACGTGTTGTCGTTTATTCCGCAGTTGATGGCGCTGAAAGATAGCCCCTCCGCGCCGGTGGTGCGACCGCAATCGAATGACACAGTGCTGATCAAGCGGCTGCTCGACAGCGGTTTCTACAATTTTCTCATTCCCTTCGTGCAGTCGGCCGAAGACGCGCGACGCGCGGTGGCGGCAACGCGTTATCCGCCGGAAGGCGTGCGCGGCGTCTCCGTTTCACAGCGCTCGAACCGGTACGGAGCGATCCCCGATTATATCAAGGTGGTGAACGACAATATTGCGGTGCTGGTACAGATCGAGAGCCCGGCCGCAGTCAATGAGATCGAGGCGATTGCCGCCGTGGCGGGCGTCGACGGTATATTCATCGGCCCATCCGATCTGGCCGCTGGCTACGGACATCTCGGCAATGCCAATCATCCTGAGGTGCAGAAGGTCATTGCCGATGTGTTCTCCGTGGCAGCCCGTCATGGAAAGGCCACGGGCATCCTGGCGCCGGTGGAAGCCGATGCGCGGCGCTATCTGGCCATGGGTGCAACCTTTGTCGCAGTTGGTTCGGACCTTGGTTTGTTTCGCAACGCAACACAGCAATTGTACAACACATATCGTGGGGAAGCGGGCGCAGAAGCGGCTGCCGGCGCTCCTTGCCGGCCCGCTGAACGTGTCGTTGGCACGGCCGAGGCGGCGCATTCCAACGAGGACGCAAGAGAGGAAAACACATGAGCAAGCTGGGCTTTATCGGGCTGGGTATTATGGGAACGCCCATGGCGGGGCATCTGCTGGCTGCGGGGCACACGCTTTATGTTCACACGATCGGCGCTGTGCCGGAAGCGATCATCGCGGCCGGCGCAACGGTATGCGAGAGCGGAAAGGCTGTCGCCGAACAGGCCGACATCATCTTCGTTATCGTGCCCGACACGCCTGACGTCGCCAAGGTTCTGTTCGATGAGGCCGGTGTGGCGGAAGGTTTGGCGCCCGGCAAGATCGTCGTTGACATGAGCTCGATCTCCCTGTCGAAACCAAGGAGTATGCGGCGCGGATCGAGGCTCTGGGCTGCGATTATGTCGATGCGCCCGTATCGGGCGGCGAAGTCGGCGCCAAGGGCGCCACGCTGTCGATCATGGTCGGCGCGAAGGACGCGGTTTTCGAGGCGGTAAAGCCCTATTTCGAACTGATGGGCAAGAATATCACGCTGGTCGGCGGTGTTGGTGCAGGACAGACCGCCAAGGTGGCCAACCAGATGATCGTCGCGATGAATATCGAAGCCGTCGGCGAGGCGCTTCTGTTTGCGGCGCGTGCCGGAGCCGATCCCGCGCGTGTGCGCGAGGCTTTGATGGGTGGCTTTGCCTCTTCGAAAATCCTCGAACTGCATGGTGATCGCATGGTCAAGCGGACCTTCGATCCGGGTTTTCGTATTGCGTTGCACCAGAAGGACCTCAATCTGGCGCTATCGGCCGGCCGGAAGATGGGGCTGTCGCTGCCTAATACCGCGACTTGCCAGGAACTGTTCAATGCCTGTGCCGCCCGTGGCGGCAGCGGCTGGGATCATTCCGGCATGGTCAAGGCGCTGGAGCTGCTTGCCGATTTCGAGATCGGCGAGAGCGCCGAGTGAGGAGCGGGAAGCCGGGTCGAATATCGCTTCCCGGCACTCTCGACCGCGAGGGTGTGAAAGATCATTGTGTGATTCATATTCGTTGTGCTGAAGAATGAATCATACAAATATTAGACTGGAGAAATCGGTGAGGATCATCGACGTCAGAGTGACGAAATTTTCCCATGTGACACGTAAGCATGCGGATAGTCATGGCCACTCTCATCCCGGGCCCGAGAAGCCGGCGACACAGGCAATGCTGACGATCGTGGCTGAAGATGGCCATGAGGGCTACGCGTTTCAAAGCCCCGATGTGATCCGGCCTTCTGTCGTGGACAAATATCTGCGGCCTGCGCTTGTCGGCGAAGATGCGTTTTATCGCGAGCGCATCTGGCAGAATGTCGAACAGCGCCAGCGGGGCAGCTCCGGGCGACTGTCCGACAAGGCTCTGAGCGCAATGGATCAGGCACTCTGGGACCTTGCCGGCCGCGCGCTGAAGCTGCCGGTACACCGGCTGATCGGCGGGTTCAGGGACAAGATTGCGGCCTATGGCAGCATTATGTGCGGCGACGACATTCCGGGCGGACTGGCGACGCCGGAGGATTATGGAAACTTTGCGCAGGAACTGGTGTCGCGCGGCTACAAGGCGATCAAGCTGCACACCTGGATGCCACCCATGCCGGGCGCCCCTGATCCGCGCAATGATGTACGCGCATGCGCGGCGGTTAGAAGGGCCGTCGGTCCCGATATCGCCCTGATGCTGGACGGATATCACTGGTATAATCGTTCGGATGCGCTCTACATTGGCAAGGTCCTGGAAGAGCTGGATTTTCTGTGGTTCGAGGAGCCAATGGATGAAGCCAGCATGTCATCTTATGCTTGGCTCAGCACCAACCTTTCCATTCCTGTCATCGGGCCGGAATCGATGCAGGGGAAATACCGCACGCGCGCTGAATGGGTGCGGGGCAATGCCAGTGATATCTTGCGCACTGGCATGCTGAGCGCCGGTGGGCTGGGGCCGGTGCTCAAGACCGCGCATCTCGCGGAAGCCAACGGTATGAATTGCGAGATCCATGGCAATGGCGCGGCCAATCTGGCGCTGTGCATGGCGGTGGCCAACTGCGTCTATTACGAGCGGGGTCTGCTTCATCCGCATCTCGACTACGATCAGCCTCCACTTTACCTCAACGCAATCTCGGATCCCATGGATGGTGAGGGGTTCGTTCACGCCTCGAAACTGCCTGGTCTCGGGGAGGATATCAACTTCGACTACATCCGATCACACGCAATCGACTGACGCTAGCGGGAGGAACGGAAATCAACCCAAAGGGAACATACAGACTTAAAATTTGTAGGACAAATTGTCCTTTCTAACGGAAACAGCACCATTACAAACGCTCTGGGAGGAGAATATGAAGTACAGGACTTTCCTGAAAGTCGCGGGCCTTGTTGCCGCGGTTTCGTTCGCGCCGTTTGCCGCGCAGGCCGAAACACCAAAAGATCAGCTCATCGTCGGCGTCACGTTGGTCAACATGCTATCGCTTGATCCGAGCGCGATGAGCGGTCGCCAATCGACGGAAATCAACAGCAATGTCTATGACAGCCTGATCGAAGCCGATCCGGTCGAGAAGGGTGTTTTCAACCCGTCGCTGGCAACGAGTTGGGAGCTAAACGAGGCACGCGACGCCGTCACCTTCCACCTGCGTGACGATGTCAAGTTTCATTCCGGTAACCCGCTGACCGCCCATGACTTCGTCTGGTCGATGAAGCGTGCCTTCGAACTTGGCATTGGCGGATCGAATGTCCGTGTCCTCGGCTATAACGCGGAAAATTTCGATGACATGATCTATGCGCCGGACGACTACACGGTTGTTGTGCGCTTTCCCCAGCCAACTGACCCTGCGTTGATGATGGGCACCATCGCCGGCAAGGGCCTGGCGATGGTCATCGACAGCAAGGAAGCCATGTCGCATCAGGTCGACGGTGACTACGGCCAGGGCTGGCTGACAACGCACAGCGCAGGTTCGGGACCCTACAAGCTTGCGCGCTGGGATGCCAACAACATGGTGATCCTTGATCGTTTCGATGATTATTGGCGCGGCGAACCGGCGATGAAGAGGGTTATCTACCGTCACATGCCGGAAAGCCAGACACAGCGTCTGGCGCTCGAACAGCACGACATCGATATCAGCATGGGCATGTCGGTTGCCGACATCAAGGCGCTTCAGGGTGATGAGGACCTCGTGACGGCCAAGGTGCCGAGCGGCAATGTCTACTACCTCGCCATGAGCATGCAGGAGGAGGAATTCCAGGACCCAAAGGTCCGCGAGGCCGTCCGTCACCTGATCGATTATGAGGGGATAAACGACACGATCCTGCCCTTCTACGGCGACCTCTATCAACGTCCGATCCCTGCCGGTCTGCCTGGTGCGCTGCCGAACCCGATGTACCAATTTGATCCGGACTATGCCAAAAACTGCTGACGGAGGCGGGCTATCCTGATGGTTTCGAGACCACGATCCGCGTGTTGCCGGATCTCGCCCTTCGTCAACATTGCGACGGCGCTGCAGGCAACGCTAGCCGAAGGTGGTATCGATGCCGAGATCCTGACCGGCAATGGCGATCAGGTTTACGGTAACATGCGAGCGCGCACGTTCGATATGATCGTCGGGCGCGGCGGTGACCGCACGGGGGCCCATCCCTACACTAGCCTTCTGTCGATCGTCTATAATCCGGACAATTCGGATGAGGCCAAGCTCTACACGCTTCAGGCATGGCGCACATCCTTCCAGGATGAGCAGATCAATGCGTTGCTTGATGCCGCGCTGCTTGAGCCCGATCCGGAAAAGCAGGATGAAATGTATGCAGCAATCCAGCGGAAGTTCGAAGAGGATATTCCGGCGATGCAGATCATTTCGATGAGCTACGACACGGTCGTCTATCAGGATGATATCGAGGGCTACATCGCCCACCCCTATCAGAACACGCGCTATCGCGAGGTCCGCAAGGACCGCTGACAACACGGACCAGCCGGTCGGGCTGACCTTCTCGGCCAGCCCGATCATGGGAACGGGACCCGCGCCACGGTGCGGGTTCGCCCTCCAGGAGTTCAAAAATGACGTTAAAGAAACCAGCCGGTCGCGCCAGCCGCGCCTTAAGGTTCGTCTCCTCGGCGATCGTGACGCTTCTGATGCTCGTAACGTTGACCTTTTCCTGGGCCAGGTCATGCCGGTTGACCCGGTGGCCCATATCGTCGGGCCCGATGCGGATTACGAGACCTACATGGCGACCTATCAGCGTCTCGGACTCGATCAGCCCATATGGATGCAGTACAAGCTCTATCTAGCTCGCATCCTGACAGGCGATTTCGGAACCGCCTTCCTGACCGGCAATGCGGTGCGCGACGATATCCTGCGGGTCTTCCCCGCAACCATCGAGCTTGGCACACTGGCCGTCATCATTGGTGCAGGTCTCGGCATTCCGCTCGGCGTGCTGGCTGCCGTCAGGCGCGACAAGCCGACCGACCATATCATTCGCGTGCTGACCCTGCTCGGTCATTCTGTGCCGATCTTCTGGCTGGGGATGATGAGTCTTATTCTTTTTACTCCAAGCTCCACTGGTTCGGCGGTTCGGGTCGAGTGGCAATCTATTACGAAGGCATGGTGCCGACGAGAACAGGCATGATGCTGATCGATTCACTGCTCGCAGGTGACTTCGATGTTTTCTGGAGCGCTGTCCGCCACATCGTTCTGCCGGCGGCTGTCCTGGGCTACGCCTCGATGGCAGCGCTTTGCCGGATGACACGTTCATTCATGCTCGAGCAACTCGGTCAGGAATATATCATTACCGCCCGCGTGAAGGGGCTTTCGGCCTGGCACGTCATCTGGGGCCACGCCTTTCCCAATATCCGCGTGCAACTGCTCACCATTGTCGCGCTTACCTATGCGGCGATGCTGGAAGGCGCGCTGCTGATCGAGACGATCTTCTCCTGGCCCGGCTTCGGCCAGTATCTGACGCATAACCTTCTGATGGGTGACCTGAATGCCATGATGGTCTGCGTCCTGATCGTCGGTGTTATCTTCATCACCATCAACATGATCACCGACCTTCTCTACGAGGTCTTCGACCCGAGGACGGCACGATGACTGTGACCTCAACCATGCAAAACACCCCAAAAGGCCCCAAGCAGGAAGAACCCTTCCTGATTAGAACAGCGCGTTCGCCGCGTGAGGCGTTCGTGCAACGATTGCTGCTCGGGATCATCGAATTCACCGGCAACCGGCTGGCGCTAATCGGTGCGGCAATCGTCTTCCTGTTGATCATGCTGGCGATTTTCGCGCCGCTGATCGCGCCCTACGATCCGAGTGCCCAGATTCTTTCCGATGCGCTTCAGGCCCCTTCAGGCGCGCACTGGTTCGGAACGGACGAGTATGGCCGCGACATCTTCAGTCGCGTCGTCTACGGCTCACGGATCACGCTCTACATCGTGACATTGGTCACTGCTACGGTCGCACCGATCGGTCTTGCGATCGGTGCGGTGTCCGGCTATTTCGGTGGTGCCATCGATCTCGTCGTGATGCAGAATCACCGACCTCTTTCTGTCATTTCCCAGCCTGATCCTGACGCTCGCCTTCGTCGCCGTTCTGGGCCCGGGATTGAACCAGGCGGTTTTCGCCATTGCGTTGACCGGGTGGCCGCAGATTGCCCGTCTTGCCCGAGCCGAAGCGCTGACCATCCGCAATACCGACTATGTTGCCGCGGCTCGACTTCAGGGCGCATCCAATAGCCGCATCATCTTCAGCGAGATCATTCCGATGTGCTTGCCGAGCGTTGTCATCAGGATCACGCTCAACATGGCAAGTATCATCCTGACGGCCGCAGGCCTCGGCTTTCTCGGGCTCGGGGCACAGCCGCCAGCACCTGAATGGGGTGCGATGACCTCAACCGGACGCCAGTACATGCTGGATAGCTGGTGGGTGGTAACTTATCCGGGCCTGGCGATCATGATCGTCAGCCTTGCCTTCAACCTCTTCGGCGATGGATTGCGTGATGTCCTTGATCCCAGAAGCAAATGATGCCCGACCTCTGATCGAGGTCCATAACCTGTGGGTCCGCTACCAGATGCGCTATCTGAGCATGGATGCCGTTCGAGGCGTCTCCTTCAGTCTCGGACGCGAAAAACTCGCGATTGTCGGTGAGTCGGGCTCGGGAAAATCGACCGTCGGTCGCGCGCTGCTTCGCCTTCTTTCGGAAAACGCCCGCATTACAGCCGACGAGATGCGCTTTGCCGACGTTGATCTGTTGAAAGCCAGCGAACGCAAGATGCAGAAAGTGCGCGGCGCTCGAATCTCGATGATCCTTCAGGATCCGAAATATTCACTAAATCCCGTCATCACCGTCGGCGAGCAGATCGCGGAAGCCTATCGTGTCCACTTCAAGGTCGGACGCAAGGATGCGCGACAGCGCACCCTGCAAATGCTGGAGGCGGTCAAGATCCGCTCGCCCGAGCGGGTTTATGATCTGTACCCGCATCAGGTTTCAGGCGGCATGGGCCAACGGGTGATGATCGCAATGATGCTGATTGCCGAGCCCGATGTCATCATCGCTGACGAGCCGACATCCGCGCTTGATGTAACCGTGCGTCTGCAAGTGCTTGCTATTCTGGACGATCTTGTGCGTGAGCGCGGTATTGGGCTGATCTTCATCAGCCACGATCTGAACCTCGTGCGATCCTTCTGCGATCGAGTTCTGATCATGTATGGTGGCCAAGTCATGGAGACAATTGCGGCAAAGGATCTCGACAATGTCCAGCATCCCTATAGCCGCGGGCTGCTGAATTCCCTGCCTTCACTGGACATGCGGCGCGACATCCTGCCCGTCTTGAACCGCGATCCGGAATGGATGAAGCTGAAGGAGGAAAACGCATGATCGAAGTCAACAATCTCGAACTGAGTTTTGGTGAAGGTGCGGGTTCCCAGCAGGTGCTCTGCGATATTTCCTTTGCCGTCGGCAAGAACGAGGTGTTCGGCCTTGTCGGCGAAAGCGGCTGCGGCAAGTCGACGGTCCTGCGCTGTATTGCCGGACTTTACGATCACTGGACAGGTGCCATCTCGGTGGATGGGCGGCCGATCGGCAAGACGCTCGAAAAGTCGCATTTCCGTCAGATCCAGATGGTGTTTCAGGACCCGTATGGTTCGCTGCATCCCAAGCACACCATTAATGCCACGCTTTCCGCGCCCCTGAAGATCCACAAGGTGGATGGTATAGACCGGCGGATTTCCGGTATTCTGGATCAGGTCGGTCTGCCGTTAAGCTGCCGTTTCCGCTATCCGCATCAGCTTTCCGGCGGCCAGCGGCAACGGGTTGCGATTGCGCGCGCGCTGATCCTGAATCCCAAACTTCTGCTCCTCGATGAGCCAACATCGGCGCTCGATGTTTCCGTTCAGGCCGAGATCCTCAACCTGTTGGCGGAAATTCGGCGGGAACGGGAACTCAGCTATGTGATGGTGAGCCACGACCTCGCGGTGATCTCTCATCTTTGCGACCGGCTGGCGGTTATGCGTCAGGGACGAATCGAAGAAATTCTTGATCGCGACACGATGCTGACCGGCCAGATGAAGGGTGAGTATACTCGAACGCTCTACGATGCGAGCCGCCGCTATGACCGCACTGTGGCGCAAGCCTTGGCCGGAAGCTAAGAAAAGGAAATGCACATATGACGGCCCAGATATTTGCCGCCTCGGACCTTGTGGCCTTTGCCAGCGAGGTCCTTGCGAAAGCAGGCCTTTCGCAACGTTTTTGCCAGACAGTGGCGTCCGTTCTCGTTGAAGGCGACTTGATGGGGCATACGACGCACGGGCTCAGCCTTCTGCCGGCCTATCTGGCCTCAACGGCAAATGGCGGAATGACGCTTGAGGGCGATCCGGAGCTTTTGAACGAAAGGCCGGCTGCGGCGCTCTGGGACGGGCGGCTCTTGCCTGGTCCCTGGCTGATAACCGAAGGGCTTCGAACTGCGGTCGAGAAGGCCGAGATCTTCGGCACCTACACACTGTCGATCCGGCGCAGCCACCACACAGCGGGTCTTGTTTCCTATCTCAAACCGGTCACCGATCGCGGTATGATGGCCATCATCGCCGTCTCGGACCCGACGGAAGCTTGCGTTGCGCCTTTTGGTGCGGCGTCGCCGGTGCTCTCCACCAATCCGATCGCTTTCGGTATTCCTGGCGAAAGTGGGGCGGCGGTGATCGACATCAGCACATCCGAGACGAATAACGGCATGGTAAACCGGCTTCGCAATGAAGGCAGGCAGTTTGAGCATGAATGGCTGATCGATGCCGAGGGCAGGCCAAGCCGGGACCCGGCGGTACGCTTCACGACGCCGCCCGGTGCGATCATGCCGCTTGGCGGTTTTGCGACCGGGCACAAGGGAACCGGACTGGGCATGACCGTTGAAGCGCTGACGCACGGCCTTTCGGGTAATGGACGCCGGATAGGACCCGAGGGGTGGCAGGCCAATGTGTTCCTGCAGGTGATTGACCCGGAAGCATTTGGCGGGGTTGAGGGCTTCATGGCCGAAAACGGGTTCCTTGCAGAGGCAATCCGCAGTGCCCGTGCGGCAGACGACGAGCGCCCGCCGCGCGTGCCCGGTGAAAGAGCGCGGTCTTTGCGCGCGCGGTATCTGAGCGAAGGCGTTCCGCTGTCACTTGGCATTGTCTCCGGGCTATTGGATTGGGCAGATAGGCTGGGGATGGCCTTGCCGGAAAACGGATAGGCCAATGTGCAAGGAAGGGCAGACTTTCACGGCATGTGTGCTGGCGAAGGTTGGAAAGATTACCCACGGCGATTTCGCGCTACGTCTTGAAGCGTACGGCGGCCGTCACCACGACGAAAGGATGGTCTGATCATGCGTCGCATTCTGATGACAGGGGCCGGCGGCGTCATCGGTCGCGAAATTGCGCGACGTGTCCCGCGCGAAGGCGAAATCTGGCGGCTTTCCGGCCGTAAAGAGATCGAGCCGACCGAAGGCCTTACGGTCGAGTACATGTATGGCGATCTCGTCGATTACGACTTTGCGCTTGAACTGTGTGAGGGCGTCGATGCCATCATCCATATGGCCGGCAACCCGAAGGAGGGACCCTGGGGCAATCTCCTGGCGTCAAATGTCGTCGGAGCCGCCAATCTCTGGGAGGCGGCAGCGCAAAAAGGGGTCGACCGGGTTCTTTACGGCAGTTCCAACCATGTCCTTGGCATGTACCCCACAACAGTGAAACTTGATGGCAGCGAACCTCTGCGACCGGATTCCCGCTACGGCGTGACCAAGGCATTCGGTGAGGCGCTGGCAAGCCTTTATGCCGACAAATACAACGTGAAGGGGTTTGTCATCCGCATCGGCTCATTTCAGGAAAAGCCGCGCTCGCGGCGAGAGCTTTCCACCTGGGTCTCGGCGCGCGACCTGGCCGCTCTGGTGAGGTTGGGGCTGGATGCAGACTATCATCATGAGGCTGTGTTCGGCATTTCTGCCAATAGTCGTAGTTGGTGCGACAATGGGCGAGCCTTCGCGCTGGGCTACCGGCCGCAGGATGACGCCGAAGACTATGTGGATTTGCTAGGACCACTTGAAAGGGATACTGAAAACCCTGTGGACATGCTGCAGGGCGGCGGTTCGGCTGGCAAGGAATTTCGCGGTGATTTGGCGGCGCTGTCGAAACGCGACGCAAAGGGGTAGCCATGCAGCATCGCCTTATCGTCTGTAACACCGCTTCGGCCGATATCATCGTGTATCGCCTCGACCTGGCGACCGGGATCATTGCCGAGGCCGGGCGTCAGCCAATCCCGGGTGTTTCGGGAACGTCATCGGCTATTCCCATGGCCATGCACGGTGATCGAGTCTATCTCGCTTGGCGCGGCGATAAACCAGCCATTATTTGTTTCAAATATGATCCCGAAAAAGATCTGCTTGACTATACCGGCACATTTTCCGTGCCGGCAGGGTTTTGCTATTTATCTGCTTCCTCGGATGGTGCCTTTCTGCTTGGTGCTGGCGGTAGTCGCGGTTTCTCGATTGCGCTTTCTGCCGACGGCGTTCCGGAAGAGGTCGGTGATACCGTGCATATCGGCGATATGGCCCATTGCCTGTGCGAGCATGGCGGCATCGCTTATGGCGCGGCCTGTCGTGACGACCTGGTGCGCCAATTCGCCTTTGAACGCGCCACCGGCGCCCTGCGCGAAACCGGCATGGTGCAATTTGTCGAAGGGAGTGGGCCACGGCATATTGCGATCGCGCCAGATGGCGCACATGCCTATGTGCTGATGCAAGAGGGTGGTTTTGTCGGCGTGATCGCAACCGCCACGGCGTCGCTTACCGGGGCGGCTCGTCTGGTCCCGGAGGCGGTTGGTCCCATGGGCGGCGATATCGTGATCGCGCCGGATGGAAACCACCTCTTTGTCAGCGAGCGCGCCACCGGCACGATCTTTGCCATGAGGATCGGCAGGGAGACGCCAGTTCCGGTCATTTCAAGTCAGGTGATTGCACCTGAACATCCGCGGGTGCTTTGTCTTTCGGTCGATGGCGGTATTCTGGTTGCTCTTGGGTTTCGCGCCAATGCGGGACGCGTCTATGCGGTCGGTCGAGACGGCGCGCTGACCTCCATGACGGATTTTGATTGCGGCGCCCGCCCAAGCTGGGTCCTCGAGCTGGGCATGGAGACGGGTGATTGAACCGGACCCAGCGTCTTGTTCTTACTGCGTCGGTTTTTGCCGTCCGCATGGATACCTCTGCTCCTGTTGGCAGCAGGGGCGGTGGAAGAGCGGCGCACGGAACAGGCCAGACGCCAAGAAGGACGGTCACCTATCCCGGTGCAACAATGACCGGTAGCGTCGCTGACTGCCGAGCAGGTGCTCGCGCATCGCCTTGTAGGCCATCTCGGGATCGCCATTGGAGATGGCTTCGACGATGTGCCGGTGCTCCTCATGGATTTGGCGCAGATAGGTGGCGGGCGTCTGGTCTTCACCTTCCCGAACGAGTGCAGCACGCGGAATGGCTGTTGGGCCAAAGAGTTCCAGGAACTGAACAAAGCGTGGATTGTTCGCTGCTTTTGTAATGGCAAGGTGCAGGGCAAAATCCGCCTCGATTGTGCTCTTGTCCTCTGTGATCAAGCGGCCGATGGCGCGGTGCTGCTCAACGATTTCCTCTTCGTCCGAAGGCGACCTGCGCATGGCCGCCAAACGAACTGCTTCGGCCTCGATGGCGGTACGCAGTTCCAGAACCTCGATCAATGAGGAAATGCGCTCCGGCTCGATATTCTGGAATGGCAACAGCGGCGTATCGCTTGGTTCAAGGACGAATACGCCCGATCCCCGTCGCGGATTGACGATGCCATCGGCCCTGAGTGAGGCTATGGCCTCGCGCACCACGGTGCGGCTCACCCCGTAGGTATCGGCGAGGCGCGCCTCGGTCGGCAGCCGGTCGCCGGGTTGGAACTGACCGGACTGAACCAGTTCGCGGATCGCCTGGCCGACCTTCACGGCCAGTGTCGTGGACCTGCCACCTGCGAGGTTTTTAGCCTTTACCGCTATGTTTGGCCTGCCGTCTTTGCTGCCTGCGTTCATCGTCTCATCCGGATTGGCTGCCCAGTTCCCATGAGGCTGACGGCATCTATTTGTTATACTAATTTCAGATTTTTATCGCTGCTGATCCGAATACACAACCGTCGATGCGCCTGATAGTGCGGCGCGGGCTGAATGATCCCGACGTTGGATAGCCTGTCCTTACGAAAATCTGCTTCCTTTCGCCCGCCTGTAGGCTCAGCTGCCTATCGGGTGAATTCGAAGTGAGCGGAAGATTCTTCTTTAAAGCAATATGATATGGGCTTGCGTCATCCGTGTAGGTGGTTCAAATTGTTGTATGATAAAATATGGATTATACGAAAATAAATCATACTAATATTGACCTTCCGTAGACCTCCAGCTATGTTTTAATCTGTCAAGGTGGAGGAGCCTCGCTGACAGGCGGCGATGATCTTCGCTGCTCGATCTGCCCCGCCGTTCGGGCTATCCGGGAGGTGTCGATTCATGCGGGTTTCCGCGGTTAAAACGCATGTTCTCGAACATCGTCTGGCTGTTGCCTTCGAAAGTGCCACGATGCGTTTCGACAAGCGTCTTCACGTACTTGTCGAGATTATCTGTGATGATGGAACGGTCGGCTGGGGTGAGTGTTTGGGGCCGGCGCTGCCCAACGCGGCCATGGTGAAGGCCTATGCCGGTGTGCTTGTTGGCATGAACCCGCTCGAGACCGAGAAGATCTGGGCCGTGCTCTACAATCTGCTGCGCGACCAGGGGCAACGCGGCATAACGATCACAGCCCTCTCCGGCATCGATATTGCGCTCTGGGATATCAAGGGCAAACATTTCGGTGTTCCCGTTTCTACCCTGCTTGGAGGTCGGTTCCGCGAAAGTGTCAAGGCTTACGCTACCGGCAGCTTTAAGCGTGACCGGGTCGATAGGGTGGAAGATAATGCCGCAGAGATGGCAGTGCATGCGGCGGCCGGATTTCATGCAGTTAAGATCAAGATCGGTTTCGATCCGCAAGAGGATCTCAGGGTCATTCAGGCGGTGCGCGAGGCGATCGGGGCCGACAAGAGACTTATGATCGACGGCAATCACGGTTATGGCGCCAATGAGGCTATCAGGGTCGGGCGGGCCGCTGCGGACTATGACGTGGACTGGTTCGAGGAACCGGTTGCGCCAGAGCAACTCGAAGCTTACCGGGTGGTGCGCGAAGGCCAACCGATCCCGCTTGCCGGCGGCGAGACTTGGCACACGCGCTGGGGGATGCACGAAGCAATTGCAACGCGTGCGGTCGACATCATTCAACCGGATCTTTGTGGTTGTGGCGGCTTTTCCGAAGCCCGCCGCATTGCCGATCTCGCGACACTCTACGGTGTGCGCTGCATACCCCATGTCTGGGGAACGGCGGTGCAGATCGCCGCGGCGCTGCAGTTTATGGCAGCACTTGCGCCTGACCCGATGCGCAACCGACCGCTCGAACCGATTCTGGAGTTCGATCGCACGGACAATCCCTATCGGCAGGCCGTTGTTACGAAGCCGCTCGATCATGTCGATGGCGTCGTTGCCATTCCCAGCGGCCCTGGCCTTGGGATTACCGTGGACCGGGCGGCGCTTGCCGAATTTCGCTTGAAGGAAGATTTCGATGTTTGAACGCCAGTTTGATGGTGAACCGCCGAAAACGGGGCTGCCACCGGGTACGATCGACACGCAGATGCATATGTATCTGGCCGGCTATCCTGCGATCGCTGGCGGACCAGCGCTGCCGCCAGAGCCGCTGCCGGGAGCGGACGAATACCGACGGTTGATGAACTGGCTTGGAATAGATCGCGTGGTGATCACGCAAGGCAATGCGCATCAGCGTGACAACAGCAATCTGCTTACCTGCCTGGATGTTATGGGCCCCGATGTGGCCCGTGGCGTCGCGGTCGTCGGACCGGAGACGTCAGACGCAGAGCTCGGACAACTCGTCGATGCCGGCGTAACCGGAGCCCGGATCATGGACCTGTCCGGCGGCGCTATCGGTTTGGAAGGCCTTTCGGCTGTTGATGCGATCTGCGCCGACATGGGCTGGATGATTGCTGTCCAGTTCGACGGCAGTGACATTTCCGGGTACGAGGCTGCTCTTTCGGCGCTGAAATCGCGGTGGGTGCTGGACCATCACGGGAAGTTCTTCCGCGGCATCCGTACCGATGGTCCTGAGGTTGCTATTGTCAAACGACTGATTGATCGCGGCAACTGTTACTTCAAGTTTGCCGGCTGTTACGAATCTTCAATTACTGGCGGGCCAGACTACGCCGACATCGCGTCAGTCGCACGGGTGATTGCTTCGCATGCGCCGGAGCGTATCGTTTGGGGTACAAACTGGCCGCACAATATGGCCCAGTGCGAGGCGGACTATCCTGATGACGCTTTGCTGACTGACACCGTCTTAGGTTGGCTGCCTGACTCCTCCGCGCGACAGCTAGCGCTGGTGGACAATCCACAGGTGCTGTACCGGTTTGAGCAGCGATAAGATATTGTGATTAGGCGTGGAATAAGGACCCCGTTAGAGGGGTGATCGGCTTCCAAAAGGGGCCCCTTCTGGCACAGGGGTTACAACAGCCTCCGGTTTATCTCGGAGGCTTTTATTTGGATGCTTGTTGTGGAAACAATTGCAAAGATACGCCGGCTTGCCCTGACGCAAGGCATGCCTATCAAAGCGATCTGCCGGGAATTAGGCATTTCGCGTAAAGTCGTTCGGAAGGTTCTGCGCGGCGGTGAGACCGCGTTCTCCTATGAGCGCACGACGCAGCCTCGCCCGAAGCTTGGGCCGTGGCAGGACCAGCTCGATGGAATACTGCTCGCCAATGATGCCAAGCCGTCGCGCGAACGGCTGACGCTCATCCGGATATATGAAGATCTGCGCGATCAAGGTTACGAAGGCGGCTACGATGCCGTCCGGCGTTATGCCCGCAAATGGTCTAAGGAGCGCGGCTCTGTTTCGACAGAAGCCTATGTGCCGCTTTACTACGCACCCGGTGAGGCCTACCAGTTCGACTGGAGCCACGAGATTGTCGTGCTGAACGGCGTGACGACAACCGTCAAGGTGGCGCATGTCCGGCTCTGCCACAGCCGGATGATGTATGTAAGGGCCTATCCGCGAGAGACACAGGAGATGGTCTTCGACGCCCATGACCGGGCATTCGCCTTCTTCGGCGGGGCTTGTACGCGCGGGATCTATGACAACATGAAGACCGCGGTGGAGACGGTATTTGTCGGCAAGGAACGGCAATACAACCGCCGTTTTCTGCAGATGTGCAGTCATTTCCTTGTCGAACCGGTGGCCTGTACGCCGGCGTCCGGCTGGGAGAAGGGACAGGTCGAGAACCAGGTTAACCTGGTCAGGGAGCGCTTCTTCACACCAAGACTACGCTTCAAGTCCTATGGGGAGCTGAACGGGTGGCTGCTGGACAAATGCATCAGTTACGCCCGTGCCCACAAACATGTCGATCAGCCACAGCGCACGGTCTGGGACGTCTTCGAGGAAGAGCGAACCAATCTGATCGGATACCCAGGCAAGTTCGATGGCTTCCATGCCGTTCAGGCGGCGATCGGCAAGACTTGCCTCGTTCGATCTCGACAACAACAAATATTCCGTACTGTCGACCGCTGTGGGCCGTCCGGCCGAGATCCACGCATACGCTGAGCACATCGTCATTCGCCAGGATGGCGTCGAGATCGGTCAGCATGAGCGCTGCTTCGGCCGGGGCGAGACGATCTATAATCCCTGGCATTATGTGCCGGTCCTGACCCGCAAGCCGGGAGCACTCAGAAACGGTGCGCCATTCCATGACTGGGTTCTGCCGGCTGCCATGGAGAAGGTGCGCCGCCGGCTAAAGGCCATGGCTGATGGTGATCGTCAGATGGTGTCGATCCTGGAATGTGTAGGACTGGACGGACTTCCCGCTGTCGAGGCGGCCTGTCAGGAAGCGCTCGATCAAGGCGTGTTCTCGGCCGCCATCATCATCAATATCCTGGCTCGCAATCGTGATCCGCAGCCACCCGCCATTCTCTCCATTCCCGACGCCCTTCGCCTAACCCATGAGCCTCTGGCAGATTGCGCACGTTACGATAGCCTCCGGAGGGCAAGCTGATATGGAACGATCCCAAATCCTCGACATGATGGGCGCGCTGAAGCTGTTCGGTATGCGTGGCGCTTACGACGAGATCATGGCCTCCGGGATCAAGCGGCAGCATGAGCCGCCGCGCATCGTGGGTAACCTGCTACAGTCGGAGATCGCCGAGAAGCAGGCGCGCTCCATCAAATACCAGCTCACCGTCGCCAAGTTGCCGCTGGCCAAGGACATCGATGACTTCGACTTCTCGGATACGCCGGTCAACGAAGGATTGGTCCGCCAGCTCGCCACAGGCGACTTCCTCTCTCAGCAACATAACCTGGTTCTGGTCGGCGGAACGGGAACAGGAAAGTCACATTTGTCGATCGCACTTGCCCGCGCCCTGATCCGCAACGGGGCAAGAGGACGGTTCTTCAATGTTGTCGACCTCGTCAATCAGCTCGAGACAGAAGCACGAAATGGCAAACAAGGGCGGCTCGCCGACTTCATCACCAGACTCGACTTCGTTATCATGGATGAACTGGGGTATCTCCCGTTTGCCCAGGCTGGTGGCCAGCTTCTCTTCCATCTGGTCAGCAGGCTCTATGAGCGCACCTCGATCATCGTCACCACCAATCTTGCATTCGGCGAGTGGCCAGCCGTGTTTGGCGACGCAAAGATGACCGCTGCGCTCCTCGACCGGCTCACGCACCACTGCGAGATCATCGAAACCGGAAACGAATCCTGGCGTTTCAGAAACCGTTCTCAAAGCTAAAGCCGAAGAAGCCAAACAACCCGCGCCCGCAGGCCTCTACGCTAAATTGATGGCTCCGGGCCTGCGCGCGCTGATCGCCGAGTGCAACCCAAGGGAGGGGTTCCTTTTGGACGCCTAAATGGGGTCCCATTACAACGCCGATTGACAGGGGTTTCTTGCCCACCACACGGCCCTTGTTCCAGGTGGTCTGGGCAGCAGCTTTCACGGGCAAATCCTTGCAAGGTTATAGGACAATAATACCAATAAACCTTGCATGATGGAAGTCACATGTTGCGAGATGGGGCACTTTCTCCATGTTTTGTTGGGTTTTCAGCTTGGGTGCTAATGCGAGCTTTTACCAAAAGCTTGCATAAAGGTGTCGATGCCGACCTTCGCTGCATGATGCATCGATGACTGCAATGCGGACTTTGCTGCCGTTCGCTGCAACCGCGAAATCTCGGCGTTCGTGAGCGCAGCATTCGACACGAAGGGCGGAATGCGGACGGTCGACAGTGCAGGGTGGAACTCGCAGCAGTAAGAAAAAGCGGTCTATCACATCTCTTGCAATGATTTTCCTGCCGAACCGACCGGAACGGGGTAAGCGGCGAAAGCCATCAGTGATGCACCGCACGCCAAAAGCGTCGTCAGGGCAAGGCGAAACAAGCAAGTGCTGCAGGCGTCTGGCCCTTTGTGCGACATTCGGCCCCCGGCTGCACCCGGGCCGAAAACTTGCGCAGCGCGAGTCACGCTGACGGTCGACGATCCGAAAAAGGCCTGCTTGGCGCGTTGATCGGGCGGAACATGGGCGCAGCTCCATGCGGAGATCAGCGGGCTGGTCTTTTGGCAAGCTAGCGCAAGGTGCGCTATCGGGAGGGATAAGTTCGATCAATTGTCCAGCCCGGCTAACCGAGTTGGCAACAACTATCCCACTACTGCGAACCAATGCTCCAGTCTAGTTTCCGACTGTCACCAAGACAACAAAGGAAACTTACCATGAACATCACCAGATTTGTTTTTGCCGCCCTTGCCTTCGGAAGCTTCGCCTCCCCGACACTGGCGCAGCAGGAAGCTGCCTGCCCTCAGAACGGCACGGACGCCCCGCTCGCGTTGCATGAAGAGTGGATCATGCAGGGATGGGAGCGCCACGAAGGCGACCCGGAGTTCGTGTTTGTCGAAGAAATGGCCAAGTTCTACGACCTGAAGGATCCCGAGGGCGTATACTGGGACAACCTTGCGCCCGGCGACACGCAACTGTTTACCGATGCCAAGGTGTATGGGGAAACTGGGAACACCACGTCAACGCCTCCCGGTCGATCCGGCACGGAATGACCGACGTGAACCATGCCGTTGTCGGGCGGGACGTTGCATCGTCCACGATCGGCTTTGTTGGCCGGATCGAACCAGTCAATGGCGAAGTGATCGCCTTTGATACACGCTCCCAACTAGGCTGGGCGTGCATCGAAGGGGCTTGGAAGATCAAGCAAGAGATGAATTACGCTTGGATTGTCGACGCAGAGAGCATTGAAAACACGCTCGGGCGGCGTCTGCAACCCTGATCGCCGAGACTCCGATTACTTCGATACGGCAATTGCGAAACCAGAAGAGATTTTTTCTGGAGCGTCACGACATCGACTAAGAGCCGGATTCAAAAGTTCATGATGGGAAACAATATCGTGCGAGGCGTCTGGTCATCACCCTGATGCTGGCGATGTTGACCCATGCTGTGGCGCTTGCGATGGACTTTTCCCAATCTTTGGCCAACCGACGGCATCGTCCGAACCAGCCGAAGGTGCGCTCCACCACCCATCGGCGGGGCAGAACCTCAAAGCCTTTCGCTATGTCGGAGCGCTTGATGATTTCAAGGTTCCATTGGCCGCATCCGCGCAGCGCTCTTCGCAACTTCTGCCCGGCATAGCCGCCATCTGCGAAGACATGGCGCAACCAGGGGAAACGGTAGCGGATGGCTTTCAGGACATCGGGCGCACCGTCGCGGTCCTGGATATCGGCAGCATGGACAAGCACGAACAGCATCAGCCCGATCGTATCGGTGATGATGTGGCGCTTGCGGCCCTTGATCTTCTTGCCGGCGTCGTAGCCCGAAACCCCGCCGCTTTCGGTGGTCTTGACACTCTGGCTGTCGATGACACCGGCTGTGGGCGAGGCCTCGCGCCCCTCCAGTTCGCGCGTAGCGCAGACGAGCAGATGATTGATGGTCTGCCAAAGGCCGATGTCGCGCCAGCCATAGAAATAGCCTCGCACCGTGGAGACCGGAGGAAGTCCTTCGGCAGAGCCCGCCATTGACTGCCGCTGCCCGCAATATAAAGGATCGCGTTCACCACTTCCCTCATATTCGTTTTCCGTGGCCGCCCGCCGGGCTTGGCCAGCGGTATCAGTGGAGCAATTACAGCCCACTCACGGTCCGTCAAATCGGTTGGATAGCGAAGGCGATCCCGGTTATGCTGCAGGCGGGTGATATCATTCCAGGGCATGCGATCCTCCACGTTCTTGGCAGAGGTGGTTGAATCACATCCTTCTGATATCACTCAACAACTTTTAAATCGGGCTCTAAGCAAACCCAAGCCATGCGGGGTAGTTGGTCTGATCGCTCCGCTGGCTGAACAATGTATCGAAACGATGCCAAGTCAACATCAAGGACGCAAAGAAATGAAAACTGTCATTATGGCTGCATTGCTTGCAACTATTGCGGTTCCCGCACTTGCAGATCCCGGTCTGGAAATGCTTGCCCGCACACTGGGATTGGACTTCGGAAAATACACCGCGGTAGAAATGATCGCGATCACCGAAGCTCGGAGAGACAATGACCGTCACCTTGAAAACTTCTACCTCTCACACGACAACCGCGTCGGGTTCGGCATGGATCCGACAATATCGCCGGGTGAGGTTCAGGTCGCCCTTTCGTTGGACCTGAACCCGGGGCGCACACGATGACCGAGATGATGGCGATTGCGGAAGCCCGTCGCGAGAATGATGTGCATACGGAGAAGTTCTTGATATCGAAGAACAATCGCATTGCGTCCAATCCGGCCGAAATTGTAACGCCGGGTGAAGCGCAGCTTGCCGCACAATTGGGACTCGACCCTGCCGAATACACGCTCTCTGAATTGAGCAAGCTGTATTTCGAGTCAATCGCCTCGGATAGCGACTGAGCGATCAATCGAAAATGCAAGTCAAAGGGCGCATCGAAAGGTGCGCCCCTATGCCCCAAGCTTCCTGAGTGTCTGAATCGTTCAGTTTCGGCTGCATTGCCTAGTAGATGGCGACAGCATTCCGTCGCTCGGTTATTTGAGTTTTTAGCTGTGGAACAGTTCGTGTATTCAAACCCGTCTCGCTGTTTTTTATAGGCCAGGGATCAGCGGTTGCGGAGTGTTGTTGCTTCAAAAAGCTACAAGGATCGAGCAACACAGCAATGCCGTGGCAGCTACCGCAGTGAATCATGCCGTGAGGCTTACAACTTCCGTTTGGTCACAAGAAAGTTCTTAAGCCATGCTGGAAGTTATGATTGTAGTTTCTGATTTGTCTGGAACTCCATTATCTCCAGCGTTTGACATGATCGATCAGGGCTCTCATTTTGGGTGCCATGTTGCGGCGCTGAGGAAAATACAAATAGAAGCCTGGAAAAGGAGCGAGAAAGCCTTCGAGCAAAGGGATCAGCTCGCCAGACTCGACATATGGGCGGAAATTCTCTTCCAGAGCCAGTGTGATACCACCTCCCGCAAGTGCAGTTCGCAACATCAGGCGGAGATCGTTGGTGGTGATCTGGGGCTCTATGGCAACAACAAACGGGACTCCGTTCTCCTCGAATTCCCAACGGTAGGGCGCAACATTGGGCGCCGGGCGCCAGCCTATGCAACGGTGCCGAGAAAGGTCGCGGGGATGCCTGGGTGTTCCATGTGCTGACAGATAAGACGGAGCAGCCGCCACCGCTTCGCGCTGATCGCCGGTCAGCGGGACTGTGATCATATCCTGTTCAATCACCTCGCCCAGCCTGACTCCGGCGTCGTAGCCGTCGGCAACGATATCGCATTCCTCGTCGGTCACGGTGATATCAAGGAACAAGCCAGGATTTTCCGCGGCAAACGTCGCGAGTAGTGGACCTGCCAGGAACCGCTCCGCGATTGATGTGACAGCGATCCTCAATGTCCCGCTGGGCCTGCTCTCTGTACCCATCTCCTCGAGTGCAGTTTCAATATCTGACAGCGGCCGGGACAATGCTTCCCGCAGTCTTTCTCCTGCTTCCGTCAGACGGACAGACCGGGTGGTTCGCAAGACCAGTGCCGTGCCATGCGCATCCTCCAGACGGCGAATACCCTGACTGACTGCGGACCGTGTCACACCCAGGCGGTCTGCAGCGGCGCGGAAGTTGTGCTCCTCCGCAACAGCGAGAAAGAGCGGCAGGAGGTTCATGTCGATCTTCATTGTCCAACCTCGCTAACCATCAAGTTGATGATTGGATGGCTACACGAGAAACTGAAAAGCGTCCACCTTGTGCATGCACTGACGCAATCGACCTTCAATGGAGTGTAGCATGAATAAAACGGTATTGATAACAGGAGCTTCCAGCGGGATTGGCATGGGCATCGCCAAGGAACTCGGTGCGGCAGGCGCGAAGGTTCTTTTGGGTGCCCGTCGCGTCGAACGGATCGAAGCGATTGCCGCTGAAATCCGCAGCGCCGGCGGGACGGCAGAGGCGCGCGCGCTTGATGTCACCAACCGGCAGTCTGTGATGGCTTTCGCCGAGGCTGCAGTCGGGATGTGGGGGCGTATCGACGTTCTGGTCAACAATGCAGGTATCATGCCCTTGTCGCCGCTGTCCGCCGGCCAACACGAAGAATGGGAGCGCATGGTGGACGTGAACATCAAAGGGGTGCTGTGGGGAATTGGCGCGGTGTTGCCGGTCATGGAAGCCCAGGGCCAAGGGCAAATCATCAACATCGGGTCGATCGGTGCGCTCGAAGTCGTGCCTACTGCCGCCGTCTATTGCGCGACAAAGTTTGCAGTGCGGGCAATTTCCGATGGCCTGCGGCAGGAAAGCCGGTGCGTTCGGGTGACATGCGTCAATCCCGGTGTCGTAGAGAGCGAACTTGCATCCACGATAACGCATGGCGAGACGATGGCGATGATGCAGGCCTATCGCGCCATTTCGCTTCAACCGGCGGATATTGCCCGGGCCGTCCGGCAGCTGATCGATGCACCGCATTCTGTCGATACCAGCGAAATCACCATCCGGCCAACGGAAGCGACATGATGAGTAACGCATTTGCCGCCGTACTTGCTGCAAGCCTGTTGGTTCAATTTGTTCAAGAAGAGGAGGTTACCATGAATGACATGCATCCCTACGTTGGCCTGTGGGTCACGCTGGACGGCCAGATCCGTCACGAGCTGTTGCCGAACAACAGATATGTCGAGGCGCGCGGCACGCGTGAGCGCGCTTATGAAGGGCGCTATCAAGTCACCGGCACTCATATCGACTATTGGGACGATACGGGGTTTACGGCCGATGGTGAATTCATCGACGATGTTCTGCATCATGGGGAATGATCCTCTATCGCCAGTGACACTGGTTTGCAGTCAGGCAGAGCGGCAATGGGGCATGAGCCTGATGGCGCGCTACGGCTAAACCTATCGCGCTGATGGACCGAGTGACGTGAGATAGCCCAGAACAAGATGGCGGATGTGGTAGCGTAGTGCGTGCAGGTCTGTCGGCTTGCCAGCTTTGCCCAGAACAATCTGCACGACACCTGCCATAGCCGCATGGATGACGGCAGCGACCTGATCTGGCGCATCAACTGCCACGTCTGGCGCTGTCGTCAACATGTCCCGGATGGCGTCGACGGACCGTTCGGACAATTGCTCGATCAGTTCGAGGCCCTTCAGATCGTAGGCAACCGCATACAGGGCTCTTGTCACATCCAGTCGCTCTGTTTTGGCGTCGATGAATTCATCCGTCAGCGCCTGAGTCATCGCTGAAAGCGGCTGCCCATGCTGTTTGGCACAGATCGCGACCACCCGGTCGATGACCTTGCGAAGGTGGCGCTCAAGGATTGCCACCATCAAGCCGTCGATATTGGCGAAATACTGATAAAGCGTGCCGACCGACACGCCGGCTCGTTCGGCCACCCGGGTCGTCGTCAAATACCGGGGGCCAGACTCGACCAGAACCTGAATCGCGCCCTCGAATATTGCCTCGACAGTCGCTTCAGAGCGCGACTGGACCGGTATTTTGCGGGGCTTTGCCGGGACTTCGTTCTGCAGGGACATATGCGAATTCAATATCCGAAGGATTGCTCATATTTTGAATGAGTAGCCGAACCCGCACCCAAAGGAAATACCATGATCATGTTTTCTGAACCAACCACGTCACACCGCAAGATTGCGCTCGTCACCGGCGCTAACAAAGGGATCGGTTTCGAGATCTCCCGGCAACTGGCAAACGCCGGAGTCCATGTCGTTCTTGGTGCCCGCGATGCTCAGAAGGGTGAAGATGCGGCCCGGACCCTGCGCGCCGAGGGTTGTGATGCGGACTCGATCCACATCGACCTTGGCGACATCGCGAGCCTTGCCGAGGCGGCTGTCGACTTTGAAAGGAAGTTCGGCGCGCTTGATATTCTTGTCAACAATGCCGGAATTGCCCGTCAGGATGACGGCCCGCCGGACACGGCCAGCCCCGACGCCGTGCGCGCCACGTTCGAGACCAATTTCTTTGCCACGCTCGCAGTCATCCAGGCATTTCTTCCGCTTCTGAAGACGTCGCCCTCGGGCCGCATCGTCAATGTCTCCAGCGAGTTGGGCTCCCTGACGCAGAACGCCGATCCCGCATGGGCTTTCGCAGAACACCAGCTGATTGGCTACAACGCATCCAAGGCGGCGCTGAACATGCTTACAATCCAGTTGGCCAAACTCCTCGCGCCCTCAGGCATTCTCGTCAATTCCGCCGATCCGGGATTCACCGCAACCGACCTGAATGGCCACCAGGGCTTTCAGTCCACCAAGCAAGGCGCGGCCGCTCCCGTCAGACTGGCCCTTCTGAGACTCCTCCGGCCCCACGGGTGGCTATTTCAGTGCAAATAGGGGACTGCCCTGGTAAAGTGCTGATTGAGAGAGATGATCGATCGCAATCTACCACGGCAGAGCACGTTCCGGTGGCTCAAATCGCTTCGGCAAGCTGCGTGGCGCGAACGGCCCCTTCAAAGAGTCTACGCCCCAGCATCAGTAAGCACTCCATTGCTACCGCGGTAATTTAGCCTTGATGCGCAGCACGAGGTCCTTGTCGTCCACGAAGTCGTCGAGGAATTCGTGCCATGTCCTGGTGGTGAGACGGGCAGCTTTGATCAGATCGGTCAGCTCTTCGATACCGTCATCGGTCAGGGCTGTGACCGTCTCGTCGGGGCCCACGTAAACGCTTACAATGCTCCCGTAGGTCAGATTTTCGTCGTTATAGACGATGGCCTCGAGGAGTTCGGCATCT
This sequence comes from Marinicella algicola, assembly GCF_028401385.1. Classification (GTDB taxonomy): domain Bacteria; phylum Pseudomonadota; class Gammaproteobacteria; order Xanthomonadales; family Marinicellaceae. Next base: position 196,263 of record NZ_JAQOMR010000002.1, on the reverse strand, counting down.
TCGTCCAGCATTTTAGCGACGTAGTCGAGCGTGCAGATATGGGTGATCGCAGCCATCACGCGGCCTTTGAGTGAGCAGCGGCCATCGGCGTCCAATTCCATGGGAGTAATTCATCCAGCCGGTTGATCTTGTGATCATGGATGCGGTCGAGGATGTCAGCGAGATAGGCCTGCGGGTCCAGGCCGTTCAGCTTGGCGGTTTCAATGATCGTCATGGCGCGTGCGAGTGTTTCCGCACCGGTGTCGGCCCCGGCGAAGAGCCAGTTTTTCTTCCGATTCCAATCGGTCGCAGAGCGCGTTCCGCCGGATTATTGTCGATGGCCACACGACCGTCTTCCAGGAACAAACTGAAGGCCTCCCGGCGATTGAGGCCATAGCGGAAAGCCTTGGCGAGATTGCCTTTGCCCGGAATGCGCAAGAGCTGCTGCTCGGACCAGGTAAAGAAGGCCAGAACCTTCGGCAGGCTATGCTTTTGACGTGCCGCGTGACGGACGTCAGCAGGGTGGCCACTGATGTCGCGCTCAATGTCATAGAGTTTGCCTATCCGGTCGAGCGCCTCGCGGGCGATCTCGGACTTGGTCGATGTCCAGAAGTCGTGGAAGTCACGACGCAGGTGCGCCCAGCAAGCCGCCGGGAGTGGGAAAAAGCTGGGGTTCAAGCCGCAAGGGCAAACTTAGCTTGCTTGAGCCGACCATCGGCAATCGCTGCCCGAACCTGCAATACCCGATGGGCGCCGGCAGGAGACCAACGCATCTGCCGCTTTTTGTTCATCCGAGCGTTCACGAGGCTATTGGCGGCGCTTTCGGCCGGAGAACTCGATATCGGCTGACCCGACCGATATCGATGGCAGTAGTCGACAATCGACGTTGTGTTCTGGACCAGGTAGGACCGGAGATTGCTGATCAATACGGACAATCGCTTGAGCTTTTGGTTGGCCTCACGAAGCGTGGGGTGCTGCTCCAACTGGTAGAGCATATTCTTCACGGCTCTCGTCGCCTCCCTGACGTAGCCGCTCCAAAGCAGATGGCGAAGCCTCGGCACATCAGCCGCAACATCTCGAAGGTAAATGTTCAGATCGCCGATATGCTTGAGGCCTTGCCACGTCTGTTCGATGTGCCGAAGCCGCATCGACAGATGGAACCAGTCAAGAATATGCGTCACGGGCTGCCTTGTTGCACTGAGCACGATGCTTTGCAGCCCGACGTCACCGTCGCTGAAAACAGTGACGTCGCGGCCAGGCAGCCATCCTTGCGCTCGCATTGCGGAACGAACCGCATCGTGCTTGCCGGTAGCCACATGCGGTGCGGCCGCGAACTGACGCGGTAGCCGCCCCGGTGAAACAACGCGTCCCATGGCGATCTCGAAATGCCGACTCTGATATCCAGGAACTGCACGGATATAGGCACCATCAATGAAGACGGAAATGGAGGATCCGCCGGCCCGGCTCATGCGATAGGGGCTCGCGGCATCCCATTTTTCGATCTGATCGGCCACCTTGGCGAGCCGGTTGACGACAGTTCGATGATTGTGTGGCCGCGTGGTCGGTACAAAAGATCGAGTACACGAGCTGCTTCACGAAACGACAGGCGCGAACCGAGCTCAGCTTGTACGCGCTCCAATTCCGGCGTCGCTCTGCCCTTCAACAAGGTCTCGATGTTTCCGGTGTTCGACTTTGCCGGCTTTCCGCAGCTACAGCTGCGGAGCCGAGGCACCCGCAGGCGACAAATACCAAAGAGCGAATGGACCGTGCGAGATCGATAGTCATGAACCCCTTGAAGGCGGCCACAGTCGTGACATTTCCGATCGTGCTGGCTGGCTTGATCCACCTGAAACTGCGTAAGCTCTTCTTGCAGGCGGCGTTGTATCAACTTGCCTTCCTCAAGGGACAGGCCGAATTCATCGAATCGCGCTCCCTCGACCATGCGTTCTACAACTGCGATTTCTCGGCGCTGACGAACGCCATCGGGCCCGACTAACTCGACAACAACATTCAGCTTCAATTGTGACATCCACGAGTACCCTTCTGAAAAGGGTTCTGGTTACGCTTTATTTCTTACCCCCACCTTTTTCCCGCTCCCACTATCGGGGTGCGTGCGGCACGATCACGCTTCCTTCCGAAACCAAGGGCTTCCAAAGGATCGCTGCGTCATCGGAGAAAACATATGCCGACTATGCCAAAGCCATGCGTGACGCGGTTACTCAGATCACCAACAACTATGCGCCGACAGCGGATTCAGTCGCACTGGCGGTTTCTCAAAGGAGCCTTTACCTGACTATAGGGGCCTTGCAGATGATCTTGCGGAATGGCGCGAACTTCATGCCAAGATCCTCAAAGACTATATCGCAACCGACAAGCTGCAAAAGGATGTGCAATCGGCGGCTTCCGAAACGGAAACAATCAATGTCAACGGCATCAGCGACAAGGAACAGAACGTCGACCTGTCTGCCAGTCTAAAGGATGGCGGATGGCTACAGGCGGGTTACTACTATCAACTGATCAGCCGTTTTACGGCCGATGCTTCGGCCGTCGCCGGAGGCATTCCGCAGACGACTCCCGGTGGCGCAATCGGGGCGACGGCCAATCCGAAAGGACGTGTCGGAGAGTCTATTGCCTCGCAGTATGACGACGCCAACTGGTATCTATTCGGTTCAGCCCAGGGTGACGCCACGAAATTCCTTGAGAGTTTCGCTGGCACCTATAATGGTGTGGTCGAATGGTGGAACGAGAGCGTCGCCAGAAGCAATGTTCGCGCCTTTACCAACGAGCGCGCAGCCTTTGCGGATTCAACGGCCGACATGACATCCTATATGGTGTCTGCCGGCAATCTGTACGAAGCCTTCGACTTTCTGAACCCGGCTGCCAATGACGGCGACCCTATGGTGGGCCTGATCGCCGTCGGCAATCAGCTGGCGTTCTATAGCAGCGTCATCATGATTTCGCTCGCGGTGCTGGCAGCGGTGCCTTTTCTTGGACAGTCCGTGATCGCGTTCGCCGGCTTCCTCGGCTGGGTTTTGAGCGGTATCTCGGTTGCCGGCTACTTCATGGCGTTTGTGCTGCCAATGATCCCGACAGTGATTTGGGTCATCGGCGTGACGGCCTTCTTCCTGTTGGTTGTTGAGATGATCTTCGCCGCACCACTTTGGGCGATCGCTCACTTGTCGATGGAAGGCGAAGGTTTGGGCGGTCGGCAGGCCAGACGCGGATACGTCATGTTGCTGGCGCTGACGGCAACACCGGTGCTCATGCTCTTCGGTCTTCTTGTGGGCATGATCATCTTCCGGATTGGCGGAACACTTCTCAACGGGGGCTTCTACTACGCCATCACCGCAGCTCAGGCTCTGTCTGGTGACAGCTACACCCAAATCACCTGGTTCATCGGCATTTTGGCCATCATGGTGTTTATGCTTTTCGCCTATGTCGTCATGCTGGAACGTTCTTTTGCCTTGATCGCCGAATTCCCTGGCAAGGTGTTCCGACTGATCGAGCCGGATGCCGTCAGCGATCTCGACACCCATGCAGCCATGCGCGCGAACGTCGCCGCTGGTGGAACAGCCGGCTCAATGGGCAGCCTGACGAGTTCTGCAGGAGGCGGCTTTAATAAAAGAATTGCGCGCAAGGCCCCTAAAACAAATGAATAAGGAAGGACAGCAAATGGTTGGCACCAACTCGCCCGTTTCAGTTCGGTTGGATGTCGATACGCGCGAGAGACTGAACGCCTTGGCTAATCGACTGGAAAGCACCCCACACGCACTAATGCGTCAAGCCGTTGCAGAGTTTGTCGAAAAGCGCTCAACGGCCAGCTCAAGCTCAAACGCCAAATCAAAACTGAAAGTGATCACTCGACCTTTGAGGATCGTGTCCCTGCATGTGGTGTAGTTGGATCGGTGGTCACCAGTGTTTTCCGCTAGGGTCGGGTTGTCAAAGACCAACCTGATGGAAAGACCACCGATGACCGACGATATGATGAACCTGCGCTCACTGATTGAGAAGAGCGCCGATGCCGATTTGCTCCGCGAGATGATCGGCTTTGCCGCCGAGAAGCTGATGGCGCTGGAAGTGAGCGCGAAGACCGGCGCGGGCTATGGCGAGAAGAACGCGTTCCGGCATGCCCAGCGCAACGGCTACCGCGACCGGGACTGGGAGACGCGAGCAGGGACGGTGGAGCTTCGCATTCGAAGCTTCGCACCGGCAGCTATTTCCCGAGCTTCCTCGAACCACGGCGCATGGCCGAGAAGGCACTGACGGCGGTGATCCAGGAGGCCTATATCCAGGGCGTCTCGACCCGATCCGTCGATGATCTGGTGAAGGCCATGGGCATGTCTGGCATCTCCAAGAGCCAGGTCTCCCGACTTTGCGAGGAGATCGACGACAAGGTGAAGGCCTTTCTCGAAAGGCCTATTGAAGGAGAATGGCCCTACCTCTGGATTGATGCCACCTACATGAAGGTCCGGCGCGGCGGGCGGATCGTCTCCGTCGCCGTCATCATTGCCGTCGGCGTCAACACCGACGGCCGGCGCGAAGTGCTCGGCATGGAGGTTGGCACATCCGAGGCGGAGCCGATCTGGACGGAATTCCTGCGCAAGCTGACAAGGCGGGGTCTGCGCGGCGTCAAGCTGGTCGTCTCCGATGCCCACGAGGGCATCAAGGCAGCCGTGTCGAAGGTGCTTTGCGCCACCTGGCAGAGGTGCCGGGTCCATTTCATGCGCAATGCGCTCGCCCATGCCGGGAAGAACGGGCGGCGGGTCGTCTCCGCCTTCATCGCCACCGCCTTTGCACAGGACACGCCGGAGGCGGCGAGCACCCAGTGGCGCAATGTTGCCGACCAGATCAGGCCGAACGTGCCGAAACTCGCCACGCTCATGGACAGCGCCGAACAGGACGTGCTCGCCTATATGACCTTTCCCAGGCAGCATTGGGCCAAGCTTCACTCGACAAACCCGATCGAACGCCTGAACGGCGAGATCAAGCGCCGCACCGAGGTCGTCGGCATTTTCCCCAACGATGACGCCATCGTCAGACTGGTCGGCGCGCTACTCCTCGAACAAAACGACGAGTGGGCCGTCCAGCGGTCCCGCTACATGACCCTTGAGACCATCGCCACAATGAGCGATGATCCGCTCATCAGCCTGCCCGCTGCGGCAAGCTGATCCGTTCCCGGCCCTGTCCGGAAGGCATGGCGAACGCCGAAGCTACACCACGCTGCGGGACACGATCCCTTTGAGAACGCCCGGTCAGATCGAGATCGGGCGTTTCTGCTTTCAGCAAGTGCTCTGATCATGATAGGCGCACATCAGTCGTGTCGGCTGTGCCGCGGCGTCAACCTCTGAGTTTTCCGACTTGATGTGTTATTAATCGAAGAACATTGCCCGGACAAAACCTAGAGAAGGAGCACGGAAATGCGCCCCCATTTAGATCGTTCAAGCTAGTTTTCGATTTCCCTGAAAGCTGCCGATCCGCGCAGGTTGCTGCAGTGCCTATTCTGTCCTGGTCGGATGGATCTGCTATTTCCTTGCCCATGGAACGTGTCAGACAGAGACGTTTCTGGTCAGGCATCGCTCTAGAAATCCGGCATCGGCAACGCCACCTATGTGCAGAATGGTCGAGAGCCAGCGGCCGAGCGGTACGACGGAAGCGATGCGGAAAAGATGACGGTACAATTCGACTTCGACAACAGCTACGCGCGTCTCGGCGCCGCCTTCCTCCGGCCGACCGTGCCGTCACCCGTCGCCGCGCCGCATCTCCTGAAGGTGAACCGGCTGCTCGCCGAGGAACTCGGGCTCGACGCGGATGTGTTGGACAATGCTGAAGGGGTTGAAATCTTCGCCGGCAACCGGCTCCCAACAGGAGCAGAGCCGATCGCGGCGGCTTACGCCGGACATCAATTCGGAAACTTCGTGCCGCAACTCGGCGATGGGCGCGCCATCCTCCTCGGCGAGGTCGTCGACCGACAGGGTCGGCGGCGCGACATTCAACTGAAAGGGGCTGGCCCCACCATCTTCTCGCGCAGTGGGGACGGACGGGCCGCGCTCGGCCCGGTTCTGCGCGAGTATCTCGTCAGCGAGGCCATGGCCGCGCTCGGCATCCCAACCACGCGGGCGCTGGCTGCAGTCGCGACGGGAGAGCCAGTCTACCGGGAAACGGCCCTGCCGGGCGCAGTCCTTACGCGTGTCGCCTCCAGCCATATACGCGTCGGCACGTTCCAGTTTTTCGCGGCACGGGGCGACGACGCTGCGGTTCGCCAACTCGCCGACCATGTGATCGACAGGCATTATCCCGAGGCCGCGCGCGCTTCCAATCCCTACCGCGCTCTTCTTCAAGGCGTCTGTGCCCGTCAGGCGGAACTCGTCGCATGCTGGATGCAGATCGGCTTCGTGCACGGCGTCATGAACACCGACAATATGTCGATCGCGGGGAAACGATCGACTACGGCCCCTGTGCCTTCCTCGACACTTACGATCCCGCCACCGTCTTCTCTTCGATCGACCGGAACGGGCGTTACGCCTTCGCCAACCAGCCCCGCATTGCACACTGGAACCTCGCGCGTCTGGCAGAATGTCTGCTTCCTCATCTCGATCCGGACGAAAACAAGGCCATTGAAGTCGCACAGGACGTCCTCTCCGGCTATGCCGACGCGTTCAACACCGCTTATGTCGAAGGCTTTCGCGCGAAGATCGGTTTGCAGACACCGCAGAAGGAAGACGACGCGTTGATCGAGGATCTTCTTGGGCATATGGCCCAGCAGTCTGCGGACTTCACCGTGACCTTCCGCAATCTCGGCAAAGCGGCGGAAAGCGAGCAGGCCGATGGGGCCGTGCGCGGTCTCTTTGCCGATCCAGCCGCCTATGACGGCTGGGCGGCGCGCTGGCGTCAGCGCCTCGCGGCCGAACCGGGAGAGCCGAGTGAACGTCGCGTTGCGATGGATGCGGTGAACCCGGCGATCATTCCGCGCAACCATCTCGTCGAGGAAGCGCTTGCCGCCGCAATGGCCGGCGACCTGGCACCCTTCGAACGCTTGAACAAAGCACTGGCCACGCCCTTCGAGGATCAGGCGGAGTTCGCCGATTATGCCGGCCTTCCGCCGGTGCCCGCGGCGCCCTACCGAACCTTCTGCGGCACGTAAACGCGCGGCCCACGAGCGAAGCAATCCTATTCAGCGGGCCGGGGAGCGGCGCTTTCAGTGGCGATTATAAACCCCGTTTCTGCCGGTCCGGAAGGCGCCCCCATGTAGGCCGTTCACCGCCTCTCGACTTCGTCCTTAAAGCTGCCGTTCGTTACATCACGAGCGGTAATCCTCCCTTTTTAACGGGGCTTTTGGTAGAATTCACGCAGCCATTTTCAGTTTCTGTGCGGGTGTCATTCCGCCGATGCCCATATTGGGTCGCTCGTTGTTATAGCTCCATAACCATTGTGTGGCGAACGCCTGCGCCTCTTCGATACTCTCGATGATGTATTGGTCAAGCCATTCGTGTCGTACTGTCCGGTTGTAGCGTTCGACATAAGCGTTCTGCTGCGGCTTTCCAGGCTGGATGTAATTCAGCGCAATGCCCTGATTTTCAGCCCAGTCCATAAGCCTTCCACTGACATATTCCGGGCCATTGTCAACACGTATTGCCAGCGGTTTGCCGCGCCACTCAATGATCTGGTTCAGGCTACGGATGACACGCTCCGCAGGTAGAGAGAAATCGACCTCAATGCCAAGCCCCTCACGGTTAAAGTCATCCAGAACATTCAAAAGCCGAAACTGCCGGCCATCGGCCAGCCGATCCGCCATAAAGTCCATGGACCAGACCGCGTTCGGCGTTGTCGGGACATTGAGTGTATCCGGTTTTTCCCGTTTCAGCCGCCGGCGTGGCTTGATCCTGAGGTTCAGCTCAAGCGCGCGGTAGATGCGATAAACACGCTTATGATTCCAGCGCCGTCCCTGTACGTTCCGCAGATAGAGAAAACAAAGGCCAAAGCCCCAGTTCTTCTTTGCCTGCGTCAAGCCGGTCAGAAGATCGGCGATCTGTTCATTCTCATCATTGCGTTTGCCTTTGTATCGGTAGCAAGTTTCGCTGACACCGAACGTTCGGCAGGCAAGTGCTATGCTCACCCCACGTATCGCCACGGCTTGCGCGGCCACCTCCCGGCGTAGAGATGGCCGCGTCATTTTTCCCAAAGCCTCTTTCAGCAGTTCGGTTTGCATGCTCATCTCCGCATACATCTTTTTCAGACGGCGGTTCTCGTCTTCCAGCGCTTTCATCTGGCTGATCATCGACGCATCCATGCCGCCATATTTGGCCCGCCATTTATAAAAACTCGCTGAACTCATCCCGTGCTCCCGGCAAAGTTCAGGCACAGGAACGCCACCTTCTGCCTGACGCAGAATGCCAATAATCTGTGCTTCGCTAAATCTCGTCTTTTTCATCAAAATCTCCTCAGTCATAAAACCCGAGAAAATTCTACTTTTGAAGCCCATTATTTTTCGGGGGATTACCGTTCCAAATGGCTGGCGAGCCTTCGACACAACAAGTGGCCGCTGGAGGTCGCATTCTACCAAGCCGAGACCGCCCAGGTGTGGGGCTAGCGGATTATGGTGCTGCTGGTCGGCCTGGAAGATGAAGACTCTGTCGGATACGTCGTCACTCAGTAGCACTTCCATTGACGGCTTTCGTGATCTCAGGATTCACCCGCGAACGTTCAAGAATAAGGTGGAAAGCGGCCAGGCGAAAATGCGCCCCAATTCCGGCCGTTCAACTGTCTCTTGCGATCGCCCGAAAGCAGACAATGCATATGGCGTAACCGAGTTCTAGGCGATCACTTCAGCGTATAAGTTCGAGATCCGGCCCGGTCCGCCAAACACCGCCGATTGACGCCGAAAATAGCCTATGTGCCGCCGATCACCGCACGCCATATGGCGCGATTGGAAGGGTCAACGGCACATGGCGGGTTATCTTTTTGAGACCCTTTCAGCAGCGCCTGCGTCAACCGGGCGCAAAGCCAATATCGCGATGACAATAAGAATCAGCGCTACAACGGCAACCCATGCTGCGCCAGCCGGGTAGACGCTGGACGCCAGCGCGGTCGCTCCTGCGACACCTAGGTTCATACTGCTTCCCGCCAATGCCATCAGCGTGCCTCTGCGGGTGGGTGAGAGTTGCGCGATATGGGTTTGCAGGCCCGGAGCGCCGATGCCGCCAAGCACCGCCCACATCGCCAGTGCAAGCAGAACCAAAGCCGGAGCAAGGCTGTCAAAGACATAGGTGACGGCAATCGCTGCCAGCACGAAGATCAGCGCGATCCGCATCAACGCGCGACCGCTGCCGATGCGGGCCAGCGCCATCGGCATGGTGAAATTGCCGACCAGCGTGAGGATGCCAAAGCCGGCATAGACCATGCCCACTGTTGCCGTGTCCCATTCGTAAAGGGAACGCAGTCGCTCGCCCACCAGCGCGAAGCAACCGACCGCGCCGCCGAGGCCAGAGGCCATGGCGATCAGGCTTCCCCATGCGCCCGGCACGAAAGCGGCCCCACCACATTGTCAGCATCGGCGTTCGGTCGATGATTTGGTGCCGGTGTCGTGCGCAACGACGGCAGGCCGATCAAAACCACGATTAGAGCCATTCCACCGAGCGCCGCAAAGGCGAACCGCCATGACCAAAACTCCGCCGACAGCGCGCCGATGCCGGGGCTGAGAATGATGCCGAGCGTGAGGCCGGAAGTGACGAAGGCGATGGCCTTGGGCGCGGCCTTCTCGCCAAGGTCGCCTGCCATCGCCATGGCGATGCCGAGCATTCCGCCGCTCGCCGCCCCAGTCAGGATGCGGGTGGCAATGCCCGTCTCGAATGTAGGGACGAAGGACGTGGCAATCGACGCGAGGCCGAACACGAGCGTTGAGGGGACAAGGACGGCGAGCCGCCCGTATCGGTCGGAAACGCCGCCAAGGATAGGGGCCATGATCGCCAGTGGCAGACTGTAGGCCGTGATGAATAGCGCGATGCGCTCGGCCGGAACCGAAAGGTCAGTTCCTATCGGCGTGAGGATCGGCCCCAACAGGAATTCGTCGGCCCCCACGAGGAAGGCGATCAAGAAGAGAAGTATCAGGCGCAGCATGGTGTAGGTCGTTCCTTTCGTGATGGGTCGAAAGGGACTCCCGAAACATGGCGAGGCGGTCGAGTACCGCTTCCCGCTTTGCATCAAGATCGGCTCTGAGCCGGTCGATATGCTCCAGTTTTTCCAGCAATTGCGGAATACCGCCCTCACACGGTCCTGCACCCTCGTCGGAGAGGCAGGCCGCCATGGCGCGGACCTCGCGTGTAGAAAAGCCTGTCGCAATGAGATCGCGGATGCGTCCCGCCCGGCGCAGGTCGGTTTCGCTGTAGCTGCGATAGCCATTCTTCGAGCGCTGGGCATCCATGAGGCCCGCCTTCTCATAATGGCGCAACATGCGCTCCGTGATCCCGAGCCTTTCGGCAGCTTCCTTGATCTGCATTTCGGTCCCTTTCCACGCTGCCCTAGCACCTTGACATTAGTGTCAATGTCAAGGCCGAATTTCAAGAATGATGCCCGTGTTTCGCGACGACGGATGGCTCGCGGCTCTCTCGCGTCAGTGCGGCATTTGACTTGCTGGTGAAACGCGAAAGGATGTCATGGCGAGTCAATTTGTAGGGCTATGGCGTAGGTGTAGTTCTCGGTTTCGCCGTCTTCGGCCCGCCAGATTTTTCGGAAAATCAATTCTTTATTTTTAACTTGGTCCATGTCTCGATCTGGATGTGGCGTGTTTATTTGCGCCGTTCCTCGCGAGCGCCACGACCGGGGCGCAGGCGATACAAGGTCACACGATCGATGCGGTCGCAAATGCGTCCTTTTCGCTTATGGTTGGCGTCTACAAAACTCGGGGCTATTCACTTCATGATCGAACTATACCCGAGATCGAACAGCGATTGAGGAATCGCGTTGCGGTTTTTGAATCGCAATAAGGAGCGGGGATGGAGAAAATGGAAATTGACAGGCGGGTCGACCACTTTTTCACAACGATGGAAACTGTTGCGTCGGCGGCGACGACTTTGGGGCGCAGGCTTGCCTATGAACTAGGATCGGACCTGAATCTACTCGATTATATGCGCACGGACGAGTTGGGTCTCTCCCGCATGATTGCCGATCTCCTTGATCCCAATGGAGTTCATGGGCAAGGCGATGTGTTTTTGGAGCTGTTTCTGAAGCTATGTGATTTCACCGCCGCCGTGGTGACTGACGACATAACGAATATACGAGTCCTGCGGGAAAAACGGGTATCGGAAGGACAGATTGATATCGTTCTTCAGTTGCGGATGGTGGATTTTCTGATTATCGAAAACAAACCCTATGCTTCCGAGCAACCCGATCAGATGGAACGTTACGCCTCTTATATTAAGCGCGCTCATGTGCGCGAGGGTGGGCATCTGGTCTATCTTTCTGGTCGTGGGACCGAATCGCAGACCATGAATGTCTCTACAATTGAGGAATTTGGCGGGCGATATGTAACAATCTGCTACACGAGCCAAGGCGACCGACCGAGCCTTTCATCCTGGCTTCGCTCGTGCGAAGCGCGAGCAAAAGCGCCGAAAGTGCGTGTCTATCTGTCTGACTTCGCTGACTGGGTTGAGCAGAATTTCACTGATTTATCGGAGGAGGTATCGAATGAATAGGTCTGAGTTTGAAGCGGTGAAGTCTGCTGTCAGCGCGCGGTTGCTTGCGAGCGCCCAGAAAGGAGTTTGTCAGAGCTAGAGCTGGCGGCTGCCGTTTCCGAGACATGGATTGAAATCCTCGACCTTCAGATCAAGGAATTTCTCCATCGGTTAGATCAGCGCATTGCCGCAATGGAGGACGGAATTGTGGTTTCTAACGACGCTGCAAGAAAAGCGGTGCGTTGGGCTGGAATTTCCTGGCGGCGTCAAGGCTGGCCATCTGAGCTCTCGGTCAGAATTGAGTTCGACGATCCGAACTACTATGGCGTGGCGGCTGGAATTCGTGCCTATTGTGGACCGGAAGAGCTGCGTAAGCCTATCGACTCGACTTTATGGGGCATGCTCAAGCACGTTAACGTCGAAGAACTAAATTTGCTTCGCAATCGTGAAGAATCGCGGCCTTGGTGGCCGTTTTTTCGAGGTTTGTTGATGTAGGCGATCTGAAGACACCGGCCGGGTTGGCATATATGAAAGGTGGTGCTCTGGTGGAAGGGCGACTTCTGGAAGATGTTCTGGCCGAAGATTTGCTGCAGCTTGTTAGATCTCGTGGATACAGTGCTGAAGAAGCATGAACCGTGAACGCTGCTCGTCCTCGGCCAACTAGGGCCGACACGCCGGAGCCAATGCCTTTAATTGTTTCTGCCCGTTGCGGATGTCGCAAGGTTCGCCGGGATAATCCTTGGCTCCTCATCACCGGCATCCTACGCGTGATCACAGTAGTTAACTCGGAGATCACGATGGCGACAATACGCAAGCTCAGAGGGCGCTGGCAGGCACAGGTGCGCCGTCGTGGGTTGAAACTGCGTAAGTGTCATCGACAATGACATTCCAACCCGAAGCAGGCAAAACTCCTGACCTCCTTTGGAAGCAGCTAATTTCTAGTCTATTTCAGTTGTTACTAACCTTCAGTTAACCCTTGGATTGTAGCCAATATGCTATTGGCTTCTCGGGGGCGTCATGACTGTCATTGCATATCAGCTTGTTATCGTGTTCACGCTGACTGGAGTTCGTCTACTTCGTTCAAAATTATTTTTGGCCGCCGCCTGGGGTTGGACGGCTTTTTCTGTCATCAATCTTTTCTATCCACCATTGTTGTTCCTGCAGTTGGCCGTCGTTTGGGGAACGTATTTCCTACTGAGGCCCAGACATCAATTTACCTCGCCCTCATTGCTCGGGCCCAGCCAACCGCCAGAGCTTGTGTCAGACACCCCGCGCGCGAAGTTGCAAGCGGGCAAACAGGATTTGGAAGAGGAGGCGCGCGCGGATGAGGGGTTCGTCGGAAGCCTCAATTCATTTAATCGCGAACTTGAAAATATTCTTGAGGCAACCAGACTCTCAAACCGGAAGCTAAATATCTGTTCTCCGATCAAAGTGCAGACGAGGGTAATCGAAACAAAGTTTAAACTTGCGGACTTTCCTACAGATCTCGAAGGCTAAAAACGCGCGCTGTCTCCGGACACACTCGAGGAACTTAGGGCGCGAATGGAGCGTCAAGCTGAGGCGGAACGCAATGAGAATCCTGAGGACGACAAATCTACCGGTAGTTTGCTCAAAATCAACCGCGACCGCCGCGAAGCGCTCTCCCAGGTTGATACGTATGACGCGGAGACGAAGCAGGCACTCACAGACGCATTCTATGCCGAAGTCGAAAACCAAGCCAAAAGTTTCAGGGAAATGGCGAGTAGGCTAGAGGCCGATCAGGATCTCTTGTCCCGATTTGTTGACTTGATGGCCTCCACAAAGGGTGGTTCCGAGCTGTTTCTTGCCGTCGTGGCCAGTATTGAGAACTCTAAGGTTCTAGAATCGGACATCATAGCCGCTCAAAATGAAACGCTAAGTGATACTTTTCTTAGAGCAATTCTGGAAGACGTTAATGCGGCTCCGAATGGAGCTGAAGATAAGGGGGCTATCACTGATAGCCCCGGACCACCGCCGCCGGGAATGCGAGAAGAAGGTCCCGCTTTCATCGAAGAGTCCTTTTCGCATGATCAGCGTTCTCCCTTCGACATCTTTTTCGAGAGTGACGATCGTGCACACAATCTTGCCGATTCCTGGATCGGACGTGAACGAGAGGATATTGAGGAAACCGCTCTGGAGCTGGACATCCCGTTTCTCGTGCATTTCACGCGGTGCTCGAATTTGTCCTCTATCATGAAATACGGATTAATCCCGGTGTCGACTGGCCGCCAATCGGGGATACGCCAAGAGGTGAATGACCATAACCGCTGGGACAGGCACCGCAATGCAACGTCCCTTTCGATTGGTTTTCCCAACTACCAGATGTTCTATAAATATCGCCAGCTTAACCCGGATATCGATTGGGCCATCTTGTTGCTGAAACCCAGAATTTTGTGGCAGCTGGGCTGTGCATTCTGCCGACATAATGCCGCTGATCGCCGTATTCGCAATTCAGATATTGGCGATCTCAAGAGTGCTGCCACATTCAGGGCGATGTTCAATGAGGACGATACGCTCTCGGCCCGCTCGGTTGAACGCCTTGAGCGCTATGATCCGACGGACCCACAGGCCGAAGTGCTTGTCTTCGGTGCGATACCGCCGGAAGAGATAACCGGAGTGGTGTTCGAAAGCGATGAAGCTGCGCAGCGCCACAGTCAGGCTGTCGGCAAAAGGAGCGGATCGTTTCTAGACGCCAGTCCTTCTTCTCTGTCAAAGGTGATAACCTGTTTGAATCACGCAGGTTCGCTCGAAAATACGGAAAATAACAATGGCCGCACGACCAATTTTTATTCCGGTGACTGACGGCAAAGTCTATGTAAAAACCCAGTTCGTCACCTTCAAATGGTTTGCGGGGATGTCCGCAGCTCAGAAAAAAGTCAGTCGCTTCACTGCACGAAGCCAGCCTGCAATCGGTTGGGGTCAATTCGGTGTTGGAAATATCGAGTAAATCCGAAGAGAGTCTCGGCATCGCACTCAGCGCATTCAATTTGAAGCTAAATTACCCGCAAACTGGGAACCCACTGCCTCTCGAATGCGCTTTTCAGGGCAGCAAGGTTTTTGAGGAGGGCGGCCCCTATACGGATCTGTTCAATGTGTCGCCGCGCGAAGCCAAGCGGGACCCGCGCTTGAAGTCCTCTGGTCGATTGGTGGCTTTTCGGTTCGGTGGTGAAGACTGGCCACTCGAGCCACAGACTGGCTTTTACGATTGGCTTTACATCAGTGCTCTTGTTCGCCAGCCTCAATTGGCTGAACGTTTGTTGGACTATTCAGCCTTCACGGATATCGAGTTTAACCCCGAAAAATCGATTAACTGCCAAGCCTATTCGGCGGCACTTTATGTATCGCTTTCGCTTCGCGGATTGCTTCGGCGGGCGGCGACAGACAGAAAGGCGTTCCTTGCTGCTCTTGATCAGGTCTTGATCTCGAATGCACGGCAAGACGATAGTGCGCAGGGCAGCCTGTTCTAACAGGCTGCTGCAAAACTGCTCGTCAGCGGGCAGAGTTTGTGATTCACTTTCGGCATTGATTTGCGGGGGTTGATTTATGCGCGGTCGATCGGATCACGGGGATGAGCTTTTAGTTTCGTACGGCTGGAGGAACGCGTTCCGGCGGATCATCCGTTGCGGGCGATCCGGACGCTGACGGATGAGGTTCTGGCGTCGCTCAGCGGTCGGCTTGAGGTGCTTTATGCGCGCGTCGGCCGACCTTCGATCCCGCCCGAGATGCTGCTTCGGGCCACGCTTTTGCAGGCTTTCTTCTCGATCCGCTCCGAGCGGATGCTGATGGAGCAGATCAACTACAATCTCTTGTTTCGCTGGTTCGTCGGCCTGTCGATGGATGCCGATGTCTGGCATCCAACCGGCTTCACGCACAATCGTGACCGTCTTCTGGAAGCCGATGTGGCGCGGGATTTCCTGTCCGCGCTGATGACCCTGCCCAAGGTCAAGCGGTTGATGTCGAGCGAACATTTTTCGGTGGACGGCACGCTGATTGACGCCTGGGCGAGCATGAAGAGCTTTCGTCCCAAGGATGGCTCGGGCGATCCGCCTCAACCGGGACGCAATGGCGAGCGTGACTTTCATGGCGAGAAACGCTCAAACGAGACGCATGCCTCGACAACCGATCCCGATGCGCAGCTCTATCGCAAGGCCAATGGGCGGGAAAGTCGGCTGTGCTACATGGGCCACGCGCTGATGGAAAACCGCAACGGGCTTGTCGTCGATGCCGAACTGACGCTGGCGACCGGGCTGGCCGAGCGCGAGGCAACCCTTGCCATGCTCGACCGGCGAAGCACAAAAGCCGACGCATCACGCTTGCCGCCGACAAGGCTTATGATGTCGAAGCCTTTGTCGGGAGCTTGCGCGCCCGCAAGGTCACACCGCATATCGCCATCAACGGCAGTATTTCCAGGACCGGCAAGCTCCGTAAAACCGCCATCGACAAGCGCACGACGCACCATCCCGGCTACGGCATAAGCCTGCGCTGCCGCAAGCGCATCGAAGAGGTGTTCGGCTGGGTCAAGGCGCAGGCCGGTTTCGCCAAAGTAAAGGTCCGGGGAAGGCCGAAAGTCGCCGCCGTCTTCGGATTCGCCATCGCGGCCTATAACCTTGTCAGACTGCCGAAGCTTCTTGCACAAGCCGCCGCATAGGCCGCCGCCCAGCCACCAAAGAGCAAGGGCCAACACAGGCGACCGAAGTCAGCACCCGCATCAAACGCAATACCCAGCCGAATGCGCCACCAAAACAACCAACCCAGCTGTCAACGGCGGCGTAAAAACCGGCCACGGGGCGGAGCAAAGTCGGCCACCTCGGGCGCAGGTATGAGGCCCGCGGGAGGGCGTAGCCCGAGCGGGGGCCTCATACCTGCGTAGCGATTTTGAAGGGTTTCAGCTGGCCTTTCGGGCACGGCTTTGGGCGAGACGATAGCTGTCGCCATTCATTTCGAGAATGTTGACATGGTGCGTGACGCGGTCGAGCAGAGCGCCGGTCAGTCGCTCCGAACCCAGAGTTTCCGTCCATTCGTCAAAGGGCAAATTGCTGGTGATCAGGGTGGCGCCCCGCTCATAACGTTGCGAGATCAACTCGAACGGCAGTTCCGCGCCAGTCTTGGAGAGCGGCACGAAGCCGAGTTCGTCGATGATCAGCAGCTTGTACCCTGCCATCTGCTTTTGGAAACGCAAGAGACGCCGCTCGTCACGGGCTTCCATCATCTCACTGACCATGGCTGCGGCTGTGGTGAAGCCAACAGACAGGCCCTTCTGGCAGGCTGAAAGGCCGAGGGCGAGCGCTATGTGCGTCTTCCCGGTTCCGCTGGGGCCGAGAGCGATGACGTTCTCGCGACGCTCGATCCATTCGCAGCGGGCCAGCTCCAGCACCTGCATCTTGTTGAGCTTCGGGATGGCGGCAAAGTCGAAACTGTCGAGGCTTTTGACGACCGGGAATTTGGCTGCCTTGATACGCCGCTCGACCTTACGACGATCCCGTTCGACCATTTCCCGCTCGGCAAGCCGGCTGAGGTACCCGATGTGGTCGACGCCCTCGGTGGCGCAAAGCCGGGCCAGTTTCTGATACTCCCGCTGGAAGGTCGGCAGCTTCAGGGTCTTGAGGTCGTGGGCAAGCAGAATCTCGGGTGCTTCGGTGCTCATGCCGCTTCTCCCTTCCCCGATGACAAGAGGCCCATGTACGCCTTCGCCGATGTCGTCTCGACGGTTGCTCTCGGCAGGTAGGGATAGATCGACAGATCCAGTCGCGGCGGCCGGCGCTCCACCCGGCAAAGAATCAGATGTTTGACGGCGTCGAAGCCAATCGCGCCGAGTTGCAGGGCTTGCTTGATCGCCGCATGCAGGTCAGCCATATCGAAGCTTTCCAGCAGTCGAAGAACCTGCACGTATTCTCGCCGGCCATGCTTTGCCATGCGGCCTTCCATCAGCCGGCACAGTGTCGCAAACTCCTCCGGCAGAGCCCAGCCCTGCAGAGGGGCCGCCTGATCCAGCGCATTGATCTTCTGTTCGATCAGCGGCAGGTAATGAACAGGGTCGAAGATGACATCTTCCCGATCCCAGCTCCTGGGATGGCGGGCGATGATCTCGCCGCGGCAACCAATCACCACCTTGTCGACATAGCCTCGAACCCAAACGTCCTGATGACCGTAGGCGACAGGCACGGAATAGTCACCGGATTGTAGTTCAGCGCGGCACCAGGACCCCACACTCTTTAAATCTTTCAAAGACTTATCGTGCCGATCGGCGTCGAACCCCTATGCCGATTTACATTCATCTCGTCATCGCAGTCCATGCGAACAGCTACGGGCCACACAAAACGCTCTATAACCGTTTCATTCGCTGGAGCCGTCTTGGCGTGTTCGACCGCATCTTCGCGGCGCTGGCCGGTGAGGCTCCCAGGCCCCAGCGCATCATGATCGACGCCACGCACCTGAAAGCGCTCCGCACTGACGAGGGGCGCCCGATCATCATGCTGCTCAGTGAGGGCCAGATGAGCGATGGGGGGCGCTCAGTGGCGCTGGCAGGGTTGGGGATACCGGGCCAGTCCCGCCTCTTACTGCACCGCAGCTTTTGCAGCTTCACCATCGCGGCGCGTCTACTTGCTGTGCACCGCGTCGAACGAGTCCCGTGCGGCATCAACCTCGGGCAGCTTTTCGAGCGTCCACTCGTGCAGGGCTCGAAAAGGCTGCTGCAGCGTTCGCCCAAGTGGTGTGATCTGATACTGAACCGCAACCGGCGAAAGCGAAATAACCTCTCTTGCGATCAAGCCGTTGCGTTCCAACCGGCGAAGGCACTGGGTAAGCGCCTTCTGGGTGACGCCTTGCAGCCTGCGACGGATGGCGTTGAACCTCAGCGGTCCGTCGTCGAGCACGGCCAGGACCATCATCGACCATTTGTCGGCGATCTGATCGAACAATGCCCGGCTAGGACATTCTGACGAGAAACAGATCGGTTCAAGTTCAAGCATGGCTGTTTCCTTCAATGTTCCAAGGCGACTTCAGGCGACTGACTGACGCCAAGTCTACAACGTATACCATGCTAGATAATTGAAAACGGAGTCTCTGTCATCCCCATCCCCATCCCGATTCCAGCAGCTTGTTCCACCCGTTTACCGCCCGGTCGCTCGACCTGAAAAAGCCACATCGTCATTGGCGCCGATGACGCGCCGGTTCTCTCCTGAAGGTATTCCGGGGCCAGTCAGCGCAGCCTGCTATCAGCAGCGGGACGGTTTGGACACCCCGGGCGAACCGCGCCGCGTCGCCATGAACGAGCAAGTCATCGCCGATACGGTCGCGGCCTTTGTCAAGGCTGCAGCGGACGCCAAGCGGCTGGGCTTTGATACCGCCGATATGCACGGTGCCCACGGTTATCTCATCGACCAATTCTTTTGCGCGGGTACCAATCTGCGCGCCGAACGTTGTGGTGGCCTCACGATCAAGGATCGTTCGCGGTGGTGATCGTCAGCGCCGTGCCGGGCGGTGGGCCCAGATTTCCCGATCATCATGCGCGGCTGCCAGTGGAAGCAGCAGGATTTCAGCGCTCGGCGGGCGGTCTCTTCGACTGAGGTGGAAGCACGCAAAACTCCGCGCGGAAATCCTCAAGCATCTTCCTTTGTACACCCTCGGCATCAAAGTTCTCCGGCGCAAGCCAAGCCTCATAGGCAGGCCGCAGCTTCGTCCAATCTTTGTCAAGCATCGCGAACCATGCGGTGTCGCGGTTCCGGCCCTTCACGATCAGGTGCTGGTGAAACACCCCTCGTGCTGGAAACCGAAACGGTGTGCTGCCCGTTTGGACGGCAGGTTTTCGTTGTCGCATTTCCACTCGAAGCGGCGATAGCCGAGGTCGTCAAAGATGTGATGGGCAAACAGGAACAGGGCCTCGGTTGCCGCTGGCTTTCGTGACACCAATGGGCCCCAGTAGATATGGCCGATCTCGGCCACACCGTTGTCCGCATCGATCCGCATGAAGGCCTGCCGCCCTGCAACCTTGCCCGATGCTTTGTCGATCACAGCAAAGAATAGCGGATCCTCGCTTGCTGCCGACTGCTCCACCCAGGTGCGAAAGACGTCGCGGTCGGTTGGCGAGACATTGGGCAACCAGCGGAACCGCTCGTCCCCATCCGGTTGGGCCGAGGCATCGAACAGGCCGTCCGCATGCCTTGCCGGATCGAGCTTTTCCAGCCGGACGAACCGTCCGTTCATCGGCTCGGTTCGGGGTTTGGGGCGCTGGGTCCATCTGGACAGGTCTTCTGCCATTTCAGGCTCCTTCTTGAATGTTCGACCGGCTTAACCGGCATACTCAGGCCTCAGGACCGGCCACATTTTCCAGCGTCTCGCCCCGGCCGATCCTGACGAAGACATACCGTACGTCATCTCCGCCTTGCAGGATCTGCGCCCGATGAATCACACGGCGTGGGAAATAGGCGTAGTCACCCGCTCCGAGTTCGAAAGACTGCTTCCCGCCCGTGCCATGATCGACGCGGATGCGGCCCGAGAGCATATACATGACGCTGTCGAAGTCATTGTGGTGGTGCCACTGGCTTGGTTGATCCAGCGCAGTAACATGACATTCGCCGACCCAAAGCTCCCCAACTTCCAGCGCCTTGCGCCGGATCTGCCCTGGCGTGATCGGCCCCTCTTCAAGGTCCGCCGCGCGGATGATGCCAATTTCGGAAAACAGTTCCTTGCCCATAAGACTTCCTCTCGATGCAGTCATGGTCTGTCATGCAGTATCGACGGTTCGTCTGAAAAACAGAAGGACAAGTCTTGTTGCGAAACGGACAAAGACTAGGGTCCGTCAAGATGCAGTTTCCGGGCTTGTGCCGGGGTCATGCCAAAGGTTCGGCGGAACGCGACCCCGAGCGCGGATTGACTGCTGAAGCCGACCTTCTGGGCGATGCGGTCTATTTCGCCGTCGGTCATCAGCAGGGCGAACGCCGCGTTCAGGCGCGCCTGTAACCGCCATTGCCCAAAGGTCATCCCGGTATCGTGAAGGAACAGCCGCGCCAGTGTCCGCGCCGATGCGCCGCAAACTTCGGCCCAGTCATCAAGCGTTCGTGGATCGGCAGGATTTTCGACGATGGCCCGCGCGATCCTGGACAAACGCGCTTCCCGCAGTTGCGGCAGGCGTGTCATCAGGGTTTTGGCCCGTCCGATTTCATCGATGATAAGGGCGATGATATGCGGGCATCGCCCGTCAGGGGCCCAGTCCACCGGTTCGGCACAGATTGCAAGGATCAGTTCCCGCAGCAGCGGATTGACCGTCAGCACCCGCGGTTCCTGGACGAGAGCCACAGCCATGGTTCGTTCGATGAACAATTCGCGCATCGCGACATCGCCCTCCATGGAGATGGAATGCGCTTCGTCCGCAGGCAGAAACAAGGCCTTGGTCGGTGGAAGCAGGAACAAAGCGTTTGCGGTTTCCACGCGCATCAACCCCGAGATCGCGTAGACAAGTTGCGCTTTGGGATGGCTGTGCCTCCCCGAGGAAAGCCCATGTGGATAATCCATGGCGAAGCCGACGACACTGCGATCAGCGCGTTCATACTCATCAATAAGCGCCTGTCGTTCTGGCGAAAGAAATATAATTTCTGTTTTCATGCGGCCACGTTATTCGCCGCGTCGTTCGCTGGCAATTGCGCCAGTGGAAAGCCCGCCTTCGGGTTTCGTAGATCCGAGACCCGAACGGGAGCTTTGGGCAGGTCGCTCCGCGTGCGAACTGGTGCAGACTGATGGCCTCGCATCACTGATGGTTCGAGAACCGCAGTCCTAAATGTGCCCTGCTGGTCTCCATCGGTGATGCAATCGACAAGCGCCTGCATCTTCGTTTTGCCAGCTCGGAGAACACCTTCGACGATCTGCATGCGAGGAAGGTTTATGCCGTTTCGTCTGCTGGAATGACAGATAGTGAATGGGGACTGCGATTGGAAACAGGGCGGAGAAGAACTTATTCGCCTCCAGGTATCCCTAGACCTACCAAGTGTATTGCGAGTGCCTAATTGACGCTAGGTTTATTTAATATACTACTTCGTCGACAACGCAGACGGAGTATTTTATGTCACAACGAACCCTCATCCAAGACAGACATTCCGTCTCCAAATCGTCGATAGATCTCGCTCAGGCTGCCGAAATGGGCTCCAGGGCACCTTTCGTGCGGATCTGAGCATTTCCAGGAATGAATGCAAATGGTGACTTCCGAATTGCGACTTGAGACCTCGGCTATTGGTTCAAAGTCAGCGCCAGCCAGTCGCCCTGGCAGGCCTGTACATCACAAATGGTCGCGTTCGGGATCCCCGGCTTCATTCAGATATTCAACCAATCGAGAAAGCAGAATCAGAGAGAAAACATGCCAACATCTAAGCTTCTAAGTGCCGTAGGCAACGCCGAACTCACATTTAAAAATCGCGTCTTCATGGCTCCGATGACAAGAGCGCGATCCAAGGATCATGTAGCCAACGAATTGACGGCGACATACTACGCACAGCGTGCGTCCGCCGGCCTGATTTTTACCGAAGGAACCCAGATCAGCTCCCAGGCAATCGGCTGGACCAACACACCGGAATCCACACCGCCGAGCAGATCGCGGGATGGAAAAAGTCACGGAGGCTGTTCACAAAGCTGGAGGCCTGATCTTCGCCCAGCTCTGGCACACAGGCCGTGCGTCCCATCCGGATTTTCACGGCGGCGAACTCCCTGTAGCGCCGTCCGCGATTCCCTTGACAGCCAGGTGTTTACTGCAGAAGGCCCCAAGCCGACGGTCACGCCGAGAGAGCTTACAATCGATGAGATCAAATCCACGATAGCAGACTATGAAGCCGCGGCGCGTGCCGCTAAGGAAGCAGGCTTCGATGGCGTCGAAGTCCACGGTGCCAACGGCTACTTGCCGGCACAGTTTCTGGAAGATGGCCCAAACAAAAGGACCGACGAATATGGCGGTCCGATCGAGAACCGCGCGCGGTTCCTGCTCGAAGCCACGGACGCCGCCATCAGCGTCTTTGGGCCGGAGCGCGTCTCGGTCAGGCTTTCGCCGCGTATTCCGTATAACGACATGGGCGATTCAATCTCGAGCAAACATATCTGTTTGCTGTTGAGGCACTTGAAAAGAAAAAGGTCGGCATCCTCCATTTCATGGAGTCCGCGAACCTGCCGGAGGGAGCGAAGCCATTCGCACCAGAGGCCCGGAAGCGGTTCTCAGGCCTTTTCGTGGTGAATGTCGACTATGATCAGCAGACTGCGGAGCAGGCCATCGAATCGGGCCTGGCTGATGCCGTCACGTTTGGAAGGCTCTTCATCAGCAACCCGGATCTGCCGGAACGCTTCCGCAGGAAAGCGACTTTGGCACCTTCGGATCATGACACTTACTATAGCGGCGGCGAAAACGGATACACTGACTATCCCAATCTGCCGTAGTACAAACGGTACCCAGCCAGATGCACATTTGCCATACCCGACGGTACGGCAAATGTGTGCTGCTGCCGGTTTCGTGGACATGAAGATGTCATTCGGCGCGGCACCCGGACCCCATACGCTTTAAATATTTCAAAGGCTTATCGTGACGATCGGCGTCGAACCCCTATGCCGATTTACAATCATCGAATCCATATTCACCTACGCACAAGCCCACAAAGACGAAATCGCGGCTGCAAATGGGCTTGCCGATCTTGTCTTCAAGATCGGCGGTGCGGCCGTTGGCGGTGTTACTGTTGCTGGTGGTGGTCTGCTTGCTTTGCTCAAATGGATGAAGGGACGCAAGCCCGATCGGATTGAAGAAAAAGGTGGAGATGTCATTGTTCACATCGGTGACACGTATTTCATCACCAATCTACAAACGATAAAACTCGCAGAGAGTGCCAATGTGCGGAGTCATGCGCGAAAGATGGTCGCGAGCCTTGAAAAGAGGGAATCGAGAGCATCTCGGCACGCCAACCAGGGGCGAAGAGCTTGTCTTAGAAAAGAGCGATATTCCATCTTTCGATGTGCCAGAGAATGAAGAAGAAGAGATCGAAGATGAAACCCGGAAAATGACTCTTCAGATCATCTCTCTGAGAGCCCGATTTAAAAGTTGTTGAGTGATATCAGAAGGATGTGATTCAACCACCTCTGCCAAGAACGTGGAGGATTGCATGCCCTGGACTGATATCACCCGCCTGCAGCATAACCGCGATCGCCTTCGCTATCCAACCGATTTGACGGATCGTGAGTGGGCTGTAATTGCTCCACTGATACCGCCGGCCAAGCCCGGTGGGCGGCCACGGAAAACGAATATGAGGGAAGTGGTGAACGCGATCCTTTATATTGCGGGCAGTGGCAGTCAATGGCGGGCACTGCCGAAGGACTTCCCTCCGGTCTCCACGGTGCGAGGCTATTTCTATGGCTGGCGCGATATCGGCTTTTGGCAGACCATCAACCATCTGCTTGTCTGTGCTACGCGCGAACTGGAGGGGCGTGAGGCCTCGCCCACGGCCGGTGTGATCGACAGCCAGAGTGTCAAGACCACCGAAAGTGGCGGGGTCTCGGGCTACGACGCCGGCAAGAAGATCAAGGGCCGCAAGCGCCACATCATCACCGATACGATCGGGCTGATGCTGTTCGTGCTTGTCCATGCTGCCGATATCCAGGACCGCGACGGTGCGCCCGATGTCCTGAAAGCCATCCGCTACCGTTTCCCCTGGTTGCGCCATGTCTTCGCAGATGGCGGCTATGCCGGGCAGAAGTTGCGAAAAGCGCTGCGCGGATGCGGCCAATGGAACCTTGAGATCATCAAGCGTTCCGACACAGCGAAAGGCTTTGAGGTTCTGCCACGCCGATGGGTGGTCGAGCGCACCTTCGGCTGGTTCGGTCGATGCCGTCGACTGGCCAAAGATTGGGAAAAGTCCATCGCAAGCGCCACAGCATGGGTCAACATCGCAAGCATCAGGGTGATGACCAGACGCCTCGCACGATATCGTTTCCCATCATGAACTTTTGAATCCGGCTCTGAGCTTCAAAGAAGACAACAAGTGGCGTCTCACAGATGGAGCCGAGCCCTTCACAGCAGATATCGAAGATGTCGATTTCCTTAATAAGATCGCCAACGATGAAATCTCGTTTGGGAAGAATGACTATTTGATCTGTGAAGTGCGAGAACGGCAATCAATGACGTCGAAGGGGCTCAAGAAAGAGCGAACCGTCATGAAGGTGATCGAGCACAAGCCCGCAGCAAGGCAACTTCGCCTCATGTAAACATGAAAGCATGCAAGGCGCTTTTGCGACTTACTTGTTCCGGCTGGAATGTCAGCTTTTAAATTTATGCGAGCTTTTGGCTAAAAGCTTGCATGAAGATGAGAGCGGACGTTCGTGGATAGCGCGGCGAAATCCCGGTTTGAGCCCCCTTTACCGAATGCTTTCCCGCAGCATTTTGCGAGTGCAAAAAACTTGCCCTACGCGATCGGCCCTTTTCGGACATTCAGAACCATTTTGATGCTGGTAACCACTCCGTTGTGACCGCCTGCCTGATTTCCGGCTGATTTGCTAAGATACGTGCTTAACGACGTCGTTAGCGACGTGTCTTAGGTGGGTTTGGCGATGCGTGGTGAAATACTGGGGTTTGAACGTCGTCGGCGCTGGAGCGACGAGGAGAAGCTTGGGATTGTCATGTCGGTGGGCACCGATGAGGCGACGGTCACGCAGGTGGCGCAGCGCCACGAGGTCACCCGACAGCAGATTTATGCGTGGCGTCACGAGATGAAGAAGAAGGGGCTGTGGTCACCGGATGGTGGTGCACTCTTCCTTCCTTTTGATATTCCGACGCATGGCGTGCCCGCCATCGCAGACACGCCCATCATAGCGGCCCCGATGGCAGTCGAATTGCGCCTGCGCAACGGTCGCAGCCTGCACTTCGACAGCAGCATGGCTGCGGTGGCGCTGACGCAGCTGATCCGTGCTGTGGAAACGGCATGATTGGTCCGGGCACTGGCGTTCGCGTCTACGTGGCTTGCGGCGTGACAGATATGCGCAAAGGCATCGCCGGTCTGGCGGCGCTGACCCAGGATGTGCTGCGCCAGAAGCCTGCGGGCGGCGCAGTCTTCGCTTTCCGCGGCCGCAAGGGTGACCGGCTCAAGCTTCTGTATTGGGACGGTCAGGGCTTTTGCCTCTACTATAAAGTCCTGGAACGCGGCCGCTTTCCTGGCCTGCGATGACCGAGGGTGCCGTCCGGCTGACGTCCGCGCAGCTCGCCATGCTCTGGGAAGGCATTGACTGGCGCAGGCCGGATTGGGGCGCACCGCCGGCCCGTGTGGGCTGAATATATGAGTCAAAACGCTTTGTTTTTATAGCGCTATCACGTGCCCTGTGGTAGAAATGTGCATGTCAAATGTAACGCAAAATCTGCCAGATGATCCCGCCATATTGAAGGCGATGATTGCGGCTTTGCAGGCCGAGAATGCCAAGATCTCGGCGACATTGCGGGTCCACGACCAGCTGGTTCAGGCCCTGCGCCTGCGGATCGCCAAGTTGCAGAAGCTGGCTTTCGGCAAATCCTCTGAGAAAATCGAACGCGAGATCGAGCAGCTGGAACTGGCGCTCGAAGATCTGCTGGTTGCCGTAGCCGAGGAAGATGGAGCGCCCATCGACGAAGGACACAATGAGCCGTCTCCAGAGGCTGCCGATGCGCCCGCGCTGCGTCGACGTCCACGTGTCTCGGATGCGACCCTACGCGAGCGTCGTGAGCTTGATCCCGGCACATGCTGCGCTGACTGTGGCGGCGATCTGCGGGTTGTGGGCGAGGATGTCAGCGAACTGCTGGACATGATTGCAGCCCAAATGAAGGTGGTGCAGATCGCCCGCATCAAGAAGTCCTGCCGGCGCTGTGAGCGAATGGTGCAGGAGCCTGCGCCCAGCCGTCCGATCCCAGGCAGCATGGCCGGCCCGAACCTGCTGGCTCATATTTTAGTCGCGAAGTTTGATGATCATCTTCCTTTGTATCGCCAGCACGAGATCTTCGCCCGCATGGGCGCAGACATCCCCGAGACCACGCTTGTCGGTTGGTGCGGACGCGCGATGAAGACACTGTCGCCGCTCATCGAACGGATCGAGGCTGACATCATGGGCAGCGACCTGCTGCATGCGGATGACACGCCGATCCGTGTCCTGGACCGGTCGTTGCGCGGCAAAGGGGCTTGGTAAAGGCGTCAGACAGGGCCGGATCTGGGCCTATGTGCGTGACCAGCGCCCATGGGCTGGATCATCTCCGCCCGGGGCGAGGGAGCGGGAAAAAGGTGGGGGTAAGAAATAAAGCGTAACCAGAACCCTTTTCAGAAGGGTACTCGTGGATGTCACAATTGAAGCTGAATGTTGTTGTCGAGTTAGTCGGGCCCGATGGCGTTCGTCAGCGCCGAGAAATCGCAGTTGTAGAACGCATGGTCGAGGGAGCGCGATTCGATGAATTCGGCCTGTCCCTTGAGGAAGGCAAGTTGATACAACGCCGCCTGCAAGAAGAGCTTACGCAGTTTCAGGTGGATCAAGCCAGCCAGCACGATCGGAAATGTCACGACTGTGGCCGCCTTCAAGGGGTTCATGACTATCGATCTCGCACGGTCCATTCGCTCTTTGGTATTTGTCGCCTGCGGGTGCCTCGGCTCCGCAGCTGTAGCTGCGGAAAGCCGGCAAAGTCGAACACCGGAAACATCGAGACCTTGTTGAAGGGCAGAGCGACGCCGGAATTGGAGCGCGTACAAGCTGAGCTCGGTTCGCGCCTGTCGTTTCGTGAAGCAGCTCGTGTACTCGATCTTTTGTACCGACCACGCGGCCACACAATCATCGAACTGTCGTCAACCGGCTCGCCAAGGTGGCCGATCAGATCGAAAAATGGGATGCCGCGAGCCCCTATCGCATGAGCCGGGCCGGCGGATCCTCCATTTCCGTCTTCATTGATGGTGCCTATATCCGTGCAGTTCCTGGATATCAGAGTCGGCATTTCGAGATCGCCATGGGACGCGTTGTTTCACCGGGGCGGCTACCGCGTCAGTTCGCGGCCGCACCGCATGTGGCTACCGGCAAGCACGATGCGGTTCGTTCCGCAATGCGAGCGCAAGGATGGCTGCCTGGCCGCGACGTCACTGTTTTCAGCGACGGTGACGTCGGGCTGCAAAGCATCGTGCTCAGTGCAACAAGGCAGCCCGTGACGCATATTCTTGACTGGTTCCATCTGTCGATGCGGCTTCGGCACATCGAACAGACGTGGCAAGGCCTCAAGCATATCGGCGATCTGAACATTTACCTTCGAGATGTTGCGGCTGATGTGCCGAGGCTTCGCCATCTGCTTTGGAGCGGCTACGTCAGGGAGGCGACGAGAGCCGTGAAGAATATGCTCTACCAGTTGGAGCAGCACCCCACGCTTCGTGAGGCCAACCAAAAGCTCAAGCGATTGTCCGTATTGATCAGCAATCTCCGGTCCTACCTGGTCCAGAACACAACGTCGATTGTCGACTACTGCCATCGATATCGGTCGGGTCAGCCGATATCGAGTTCTCCGGCCGAAAGCGCCGCCAATAGCCTCGTGAACGCTCGGATGAACAAAAAGCGGCAGATGCGTTGGTCTCCTGCCGGCGCCCATCGGGTATTGCAGGTTCGGGCAGCGATTGCCGATGGTCGGCTCAAGCAAGCTAAGTTTGCCCTTGCGGCTTGAACCCCAGCTTTTTCCCACTCCCATTGATATGCTGGCGCTCGCTGATCGAGACCTTCTGATATAACCTCAGACCGGAAAATATCAGGCAGATTTCCAGTCGCCGTACCATGCCAAGATGGTTCGCGGGCTCGGCAACGAGGGGGCGATTGGCTGTTCATAGGCCGACCCGGTGCTCAAGCGTCCTTACATTGCGCCGGTTCGGCTGCGACATATTCAAGTCAACGACAAACGATGTCGAACCGATCCTCTCAATTGTAAGCGCATTTCCAGCTCATTTGGTTTCCGTCCGTCCGACCTCGCGGGCATGCAGGTCTCCAACCACCGTCTCCCAAGCGTCGTCCTCAGGATAAAGTGCGCTACGCAGATAGGCCCATGTTAAGCGTTGTACTTCCGCCAGGCGATCGGGGCATCGTCAACTTAACGGAATGTGGAACTTGATGTGCGAATGACGGGCCATGACAGACCGTGATCCACTATATCGTCGCCGTCGCTTCCCAGCTGAAGTCATTGCCCACGCCGTGTGGCTCTATTTCCGGTTTCCTCTGAGCCTGCGAATGGTCGAGGACTTGCTGGCTGCTCGCGGATCATTGTCTCGCACCAAACCGTCCGGGGGTGGGCATAGAAATTCGGCCGCACCTTTGCCAACGACATCCGTCGTCGATTGTCCGGTCGGCTTGGGGACAGGTGGCATCTCGATGAAGCCGTTTTTTCAATCCGTGGCAAGAAGCATTGGCTGTGGCGCGCAGTTGATCAGGACGGTTTCGTCCTGGAGGTTCTCGTTCAAAGCCGCCGAAATGCCAAGGCCGCCAAGCGCCTGATGCGCAAGCTCTTGAAGGGCCATGGCCGATCGCCGCGGGTGATGATCACAGACAAGCTGCGATCCTGCGGCGCAGCAAAGCGAGAGATCATGCCTTGTGTCGAGCATCGCTCCCACAAAGGGTTGAATAATCGGGCGGAGAATTCTCACCAACCAGTCAGGCGCCGAGAACGAATCATGAAGCGCTTCAAGTCACAGCGACATCTCCAACGCTTTGCCTCCATCCATGACCCGATCGCCAACCTGTTCCACATCCCGCGCCACGACATCCCTTCCAAGCATCATCGCGAATTGCGTTCCGCGGCGATGAACCTGTGCACAAAAATCGCACGGGCATGATCGGCGAAACAGGCCGTTGTCATGGTCTGCCCTCGTTACCGTTAAGTTGACGACGCCCCTTTGCCCTTTGAGGCATTGTGAGCGGTATTCTTTTGTCGGGCCCTAGGAGTTGGTGCCTGGCGGTCTTCGGATACCCCTCGTCTCCGCCAAGTCGCGCCTGGGGAAGTCGCATCGATGACCTCCTGCCATGGAACTTCAAGCTGTCGGGCTGATTACCGGTGCGGCGCAGACGACGCTTACGTTCCATTTGAGCTGGGTTGCAATCATCATGTCAGCCATCGTCGCCCAGGCCAACGGCTCGGCATCCGGTCGGACGGTCAGGATCGCGGTCACAAGGTTGTCCACCGCGAA
Organism: Marinicella algicola; assembly: GCF_028401385.1. Taxonomy (GTDB): domain Bacteria; phylum Pseudomonadota; class Gammaproteobacteria; order Xanthomonadales; family Marinicellaceae. The sequence goes on along the minus strand of NZ_JAQOMR010000002.1, from coordinate 166,430 downwards.
TGGAACGGTTCGGCCGGACTGGGGCGCTGTATCCGGGAACGACAATGAGCGTCGGATACGGGCCTATTGCAGGAACCCGCGGAAACGGCGCAGCGCGATGGCAAAGAGCGCCAGTCCGAGGACTGCCAGCCAGACGAATTGCGGCCAGACGACATCAAGGCCCGCGCCGCGAAACAGAATGGCCTGCGACATCGTCACGTAATGGGTATTGGGCGCCAGCAGCATGATGTCCTGAATGAATTGCGGCATGCTTTCACGCGGCGTCAGTCCGCCGGAAAGCACCTGCAGCGGCAGCAGCACCAGCATCAGCAGCAGGCCGAACTGCGGCATCGAGCCCGCAATCGTCGCCAGGAAAATGCCGAGCGAGCACATCGCGAACAACATCAACGCGCTGCCGGCCATGAACAGCGGCATGGAGCCGTTGACGGGCACGCCGAGAATGCCTTCAACCACGATCACGAGGGAAAGCGTCGAGGCAACGAGGACGACGAGGCCGATCGACCAGATCTTGCTGACCACGATTTCAAGCGCCGTGACCGGCATGACCAGAAGGTGCTCGATCGTGCCATGCTCGCGCTCGCGGATCAACGCCGCGCCGGAAAGGATCATCGACAGCATGGTGATGCTGGTGATGATGTTGATGATCGAGCCGAACCACATCTGGCTAAGCTGCGGATTGTAGCTGGCGCGGATATCGAGAGAGACCGGAATTTTGCTGCCGCCTGGAGCACGGTTAAGATATTCGCTGACTGTATTGTCGATGATCTGCTGGATGTAGGTGTTGCCGGTAAACGCCTGGGTCATGCGCGTGGCATCGATATTGAGCTGCAGCTCCGGCTTTCGTCCGGCCAATACATCCCGTTCGAAATTTGTCGGTATATCGAGCACGAAGGTCGATGTTCCGGTATCCAGGCGGGCGTCCATCTCGGCGGTGGTGATGATTTCAGGCTCGATGAAATAGGGGGATAGAAGGCATCGACAATGCGTTGCGACAGCGCCGAGCGATCCTCGTCGACAACCGCGATCGCCGCGCGGTTGAGCGTTTCCGGCATCGCCGAGGATTCCATGTAGATGGATAGCGAAAAGGCGTAGACGATGAGAACGATCATCAGAGTGTCGCGGCCAAGCCCTCGTAATTCCTTGATGCCGAGCTGGAGGATATTGGAAAACCGCATGACCTACCTCGCCTGCTTGCCGAGCAGAAGCGTGCTGGCGATCGTCAGAACCGGAATGGCGATGAGAAGAGGCACAAAGGCAGCGTGAAGATCGGCAAGGCCGAGCGCCTTGGTGAAGGTTCCGCGCGATATCGTCACGAAATAAGTGGCCGGATAGACCTCGCCGATCATGGCGCCAAAGCCCTGAAGCGCGCTGACCGGATCGATGAGGCCGGAATACTGGATTGCCGGAATGAGCGTGAGAAGAGCGGTGGCGAACAGGGCTGCGATCTGACTGCTGGTAAAGGTCGACACCAGCAGGCCCATGCCGGTTGAAATGGTGACGAACAGCAGGGCCGCCAGCGAAAAGGCGAGCATGCTGCCGGTAAAGGGCACCTGAAACACCATCAGCGAGGTTGCCAGCAGCAGGGCGAAATTGAACATGGCAAGCACGATATAGGGCAGTTGTTTGCCAATCAGGAATTCGAGTCTCGTCGTCGGCGTGACATAGAAATTGACGATCGAGCCCAGCTCCTTCTCGCGCACCACGGAAAGTGTGGTGAGAATGGCGGGAATGAGCAGCAGCAGCAGAGGAATGACTGCCGGCGCCATGGCGACGAGGCTGCGGATATCCGGGTTGTAGCGATAGCGCGCGGCAACCGAATAGGCCGGATCAGCTGCTCCAGCCCCGTAGACTTCTTCGATCTTGCGGGTAAGCCATGTGGCATAGACGCCCTGAATATAGCCTCTAGCCGACGATGCGCGTTGCGGCATCGATCCGTCCAGCCAGACGCCGATTTCGACATCGCGCCCGCGCGCCAGATCGGCGGCGAAATGCGGCGGGATTTCAATAGCGAAACTGATTTCCCCGTCGCGCATGCGCCTGTCCATATCGGCATAATCGAGAAGCGGAGCCTTTTCATCGAAATAGCGCGATCCGGAGATATCGAGCGTCAGGTCCCGGCTCGTTACGGTCTGATCGCGGTCAAGCGTGGCATAGCTCAGGTTTTCGATATCGAGATTGATGCCGTAGCCGATCACCAGCAGCAGAATGACGCTGCCGATGATCGCCATGGTGGCGCGGATCGGGTCGCGGCGCAGTTCCAGCGCCTCGCGCCATGAATAGGCCATCATCCGGCGAAAGTCGAAACGGTGTTTCAGCGCCCTTTCGGCGGCTCGCCCGTCGGCGTCGTCCTTTTCGGCATTTTCGGCGATCGCGGGCTCTTCAGCCTCCCGCGCTTCGTCCGTGACCGCTTCCAGATGGCTGATGAAGGCCTCTTCGAGCGTTGCCTTTCCGCTTGCCTCGATGATGGCGGCCGGGCTGTCGCTCGCCAGCACCCGGCCGGCATGCATCAGCGAAATCCGGTCGCAGCGCGCCGCCTCGTTCATGAAATGGGTGGAGACGAAAATCGTGACATTGTCGTTGCGCGAAAGCGCGATCAGCATGCGCCAGAAATCATCGCGCGCCAGCGGGTCAACGCCGGAGGTCGGTCTCGTCCAGGATCAGGATATCCGGCCCGTGGATCATCGCGACCGCCAGCGACAGGCGCTGGCGAATGCCGAGCGGCAGCGCATCCGGCAGGCTGTCGGCGACGTCGGCGAGATCGAAACGCGCAATCATTTCGGCAACGCGCGGGCCGATCGTTTCCGCCGGCAGCCGGTAAAGCCGGGCGTGCAAAGACAGGTTCTGCCGCACGGTCAGCTCGGTATAGAGCGAAAAGGCCTGAGACATATAGCCGACTCGCCGGCGCACGTCGAGATTGCCGGGGTCGACCGGCTGGCCGAACAGCTTTGCCGTGCCGTCGCTCACATCCAGAAGCCCGGTCAGCATTTTCATGGTCGTGGTCTTGCCGCAGCCATTCGAGCCGAGAAAGCCGAAAATCTCGCCCCGGCGAATGCGGAAGCTGACATCGTCGACGGCGGTGAAATCGCCGAAACGCTTGCTCAGATGCTCGGCTTCGATCGCAAAGTCGCCGGCATCGCCCTCCGCGCGCGGGGTAATGTCCAACGCCGGTCGGTCGCGGCCAGTCGCTTCCGGCAGCAGCGCCACGAAAGCGTCGTCGAGATTGTCGGTGGCGGTCGCGCTCAAAAGCTCGGCCGGGCTGCCGGTGGCAAGAACATTGCCGTCATTCATCGCAGCCAGCCAGTCAAAGCGCGCGGCCTCTTCCATATAGGCGGTTGCGACAATGACGCTCATGCCGGGGCGCGAGGCGCGGATATCGTCGATCAGGCTCCAGAACTGCCGTCTGGACAGGGGATCGACGCCGGTCGTGGGTTCATCGAGAACCAGGAGATCGGGATCATGGATCAGCGCGCAGCAAAGCCCGAGCTTCTGCTTCATGCCACCCGAGAGCTTGCCGGCCGGCCTGTCGGCGAAAGGCAGCAGTCCTGTACTTTTCATCAGGGTTTCGATGCGCCGCCGGCGCTCTGCATGGGCATGGCCGAAAAGCCGGCCGAAGAAATCGATATTCTCGTAGACCGACAGCGTGGCGTAGAGATTGCGGCCGAGACCCTGCGGCATATAGGCGATGCGCGGGCAGACAGCGCGGCGGTGCCCGTCATCGGAGATGTCGCCGCCAAGCACGCTGACAGCGCCGGTCTGCACCTTGCGCGCGCCGGCAATCAGCGACAGCAGGCTTGACTTGCCGACGCCGTCCGGGCCGATGAGGCCCGCCATGCAGCCGGCGGGAATATCAAGCGATATGTCGTTCAGCGCCGCCGTCTTGCGATAAAGCAGGCTGACGCCTTCAAGGCGAGCGACTGCGCCGGCGCCACCCTGCTCATCCGCGACATTCATTGGGCGAGATTTCCTTCAAGCGCGTCAGGCCAAGCGGCATTGGGGTCATAGCGCACATAGGCGACGCCAGGCAGGCCGGTCTTGACGAGGTCGATATGCTCGCGCAACAGAGCCGGGTCGATGCGGGCCTTGACCCGAAACATCAGCTTCTGGCGCTCCACCTCCGTCTCGACGGTCTTCGGCGTGAACTGGGCGACGTCGGAAACATAGGAAATGCTGGCGGGAATGGTGAATTGCGGTGCGGCATCGAGCACCAGCCGGGTCTCGGCGCCAATTGCCGTCCGGCCCGCCTGTTCGGTCGGCAGGAAGAAGTTCATATAGACATCGGTCAGATCGACAATATTGAGAATACGACCGCCGGCCGCCACGATCTCGCCCGGCTGGGCGACAAGATACTGGACACGTCCGGGACGCGGCGCGGTCAGTGTGCTGTCGTCAATGATCGACTGGATATAGTCTATGCTCGCCTCGGCGGCATCGATCGCCGCTTCCGCCTTGGTAAGCTGCGCCTCGGCGGTGCTGATGGCCGCGCTTGCGGCGGCGGATGAGGCCTCGCCGGCGGCAACGGTGGCCTTCGCCTGCAACGCCTTCGCCTCGGCATCCTCAAGCGCCTGCCTGGAGGTGACATTTGTCTGCACCAGCTTCTTAAAGCGCGCGAAAGTGGCCTCGGCGGAATTGAGCACGGCCTTGCGCTGTTCGACGACGGCTTCGGCCGCGCGTTTTTCCGCCTTCGCCTGTTCTATCGTCGCATTGGCGGCATCCACGCCGGTGCGGGCGCTGCGCAGCTTGGCCTCGGCCTCGCGTTTTGCGCCTCCAGCTGCCTGGTGTCCATCTGCACCAGTTTCTCGCCGGCCTGGATGAAATCGCCCTCATTGACGAAAATCTCACTGATTCGCCCGGCCGTCTTGGCGGAGATATCGATTTCCGTCGCTTCGATACGGCCGTTCCCGCTGGCAATGCCTTCGGGAAGGGCGTCGCCGTTGAGATTGCGCCATGCGGCATAACCGCCGGCCGCAACGGCCGCCAGGACGACGATCGCAACCCATTTACCCAAACCTGTCCGCACTCTGCCACCCCCATTTCGGGTGAGATTTCACCCCGACATATGCATACAATCGCTCTTTAGCATTTTAGCGGGTGGAAAGATTGTGACAATGCGACATGTCGCCTTCATATCTGGGGTCAGGACAAGATTTGTTCCCGCAGACACGCTAAAGCCGAACGGAATGTGAACATCATGCGGCTTGGTGGATTTTTCCGGAAAGTCGTAGGGGCCTGAAGCCGTCGTGCATCTGTTGCTCGGTATCCCAGGTATAGATACCGGTGAGATTGATGTGCTCCCAGCTGAGCGGCGAGATGTGTTTCAACGCCACTGTAAACTTAACGAAGACCGATCAAGAGTTTCGCCCTCCGCTTTCGGTTAAGCGATTTGCAGGCGAGCGATCTCGTTCCACATTTGCATGGCTGCGGTTCTCAGGTTGCGGTGATGGTGGGACGGGATATCGTGGCGTTGGATGTTGAAGAGATTGGCAACGGGGCAATCACTTCAGCCGGGAACCGGTGGTGGCGATAAAGCGAATCACGAACGGTTTGGGTCATGCCGTAAAATCACGCAGGCCAATCGCTGCCCGGTTAATGTTACGATGCCCTCGATATGTCTGGATCGTGGACGATTTCAAAATGATCGGAATGACGGCCTCTTCCAAAGTTCAGAAAAGCCACCTAGCTGCTCACGTGCGTAAACTGCTTGAGTCCGTGCCGGAAGCGTCGGCTGGATAGGACGACGCGAAATATCGGTTCGGTGACGTATCTCCGAGCTGCATTCCGCCCGTGCGCTTTCATCTGCCGAAAGGACGCGGCTCCGTCCTATCGCATCCCAGCGGACGCACCGCGCTCCGAAGCATTTCGCGGAGGTCAGGTGATTCCACCTGACTGCTACTCTAGCGGACTCGCTGCTCGCCTGCATTGAAGATGCACATGGCCTCAGGGTCCGCCGTCAGGTGGAGAACCGTGCCGGGTCTTGCGATCGCCGAACGTTCGACTTCCACGGTGCAGCTGGTTTCGCCGATGGTGCCGTAAAGATAGCTCGCACCACCGAGAAACTCTGAGAAATCGACCTTGAACGGCACGGAAGGCTGGCCCTCTTGCGCAATCTTCCAGTGTTCGGGACGGATGCCGATCATGATCCGGTCCCCCTCACCGGGCCTGTCCGCGAGAGCGGGCAGCGCCAGTGCGGCACCAGCCACCTCCACCCCCGAACCCCTTACGACACCCGGCAGGAAGTTCATCTTTGGCGATCCTATAAAGCCGCCGACGAACATATTGTCCGGGTCATCGTAAAGGGCCGCAGGAGAGCCGACCTGTTCAATGCGGCCGCCGCGCAGAACCACGATCTTGTCTGCCAGCGTCATCGCCTCGGTCTGGTCATGGGTCACATAGATCATCGTATTGCCGAGTTCCTGGTGCAGCCGTGCGATCTCGATCCGCATGCCGACCCTAAGTTCCGCATCGAGGTTCGAGAGCGGCTCGTCGAACAGAAAGATTTCCGGATCACGAACGATTGCGCGCCCGATCGCGACACGCTGGCGCTGGCCACCGGAAAGCTGGGCCGGGCGGCGATCAAGATATTCCGTGAGTTTTAGAATGTCGGCAGCCTGCCGCACCTTGCTCTCCACCTCGGCCTTGGACCGGCCGGCGACCTTGAGGCCGAAACCCATATTCTGCTCCACGCTCATATGCGGATAAAGCGCATAGGTCTGGAACACCATCGCTATGCCGCGATCCGACGGGTCCTCATCGGTGACATCCTTGCCGGAGATCAACACATCGCCACTGGTCACCTCTTCCAGCCCTGCGATCAGGCGCAGCAATGTCGACTTGCCGCACCCCGAAGGCCCGACGAAGACGACAAACTCGCCCCCTTCTATTTCGAGATCGACATCATGGATAACCTGAACTGCGCCAAACGATTTCGAAACCCGTCGAAGCGTCAAGCCGGAAGGAGCGTGATCCTGTTTGAGACTCTGCAATTCGCTCATCGCCATCTTCAAGCCTCCCTGCGCAGCCAGACCAGCATTTCGCCCGGTGCGCGGTTATCCCAGAGATAATAGGGGATCGCCTTCAGTGTCACCGGTGCACGCATGGGCGGCGTTGTCACGTAGAGCGCGTCGTCAGGCTGGCTCTCGGCAACGGCCTCGATCGCGAGGCCGACAGCTTCCGGCAGGTCATCGATATCGGACATGCGGATCGAAGCGCCGTCCTTGACGACAAAGGCGTTCAGAGGCGCGTTGTTGTCGGTTTCCTCCACGCAATAGACCAACGGGCCGCGCAGGATCGCCGTTCGGCCCTGGTCGGGCGCGACCTTCGGGTTCGCATAGAGCATTTCGACCTCCATGGCGAGATCGAGCTTCACCGTGTCGCCGGCCGACCATTGCCGTCTGATTCTGAGATATCCCTTTCGGGGCCCACAGCCAGAGTTTCGCCATTGACCAATACGGCAAAGCCCTTCGCCCATCCGGGAACGCGCAGCGACACGGTGAATTCAGCGGGCGTTTCTGGCGTCAGCGTAACGGCGATCTGCCCATCGCGCGGATACTGCGTTTCCTGCCGGAGAGCGACCCTGGTGCCGGCCACTTCAACCTCGGCGGTGTTCTCGCAATAGAGATGCAGCGCCAGCTCATCTTCCGCGACACCGTAAAAATAGGTTCCGATCGACGCCACCAACCGCGAAATGTTCGGCGGGCAGCAGGGGCAGCGATGCCAGCGCCAGCGGTGATGCCCGCCATAGCTTTCCAGCGGATTATCGTAAAGAAGTGGGTCCCGTCCCGGGATATGCCGGATAGCGCACCGTTATAGAGCGCGCGTTCCATCACATCGGCAAAGCGGGCATCCGGTTCGCGCCCGAGCATGCGACTTGACCAGAAGACGAGCGCGACAGCGGCGCAGGTCTCGGCATAGGCAGTCTGGTTCGGCAGGTCATAGTCGAAGGTCAGTCCCTCATTGGCTTTGGACGGTCCGAAGCCGCCGGTCACATAAAGGTTTTTGTCGGTCAGATGCGACCAAAGCGCCTCAAGTGCAGGATCGAGGCTGTCATCGGAAAACTCAGTCGCCACATCGGCCATGCCGGCGTAGAGATAGGCGGCGCGGACGGCGTGGCCGACCACTTCGCGCTGCGCGCGCACCGGCTTGTGGGCCTGGCAATATTGCAGCGTTCCAAAGTGGAAGGCTTCCGGGCTCTCGCCGCGTGCCTCGGCCTCGACGTCAAAATAAAGCGGCACCTGACCGCGCTCATCGACGAGGTATCTGGCAAGATCGAGATAGCGTTGTTCGCCGGTCACCCGGCCGAGCTTGACCAGCGCCAGCTCGAGTTCCGGATGCCCGGGATAGCCGCGCTTCTTGCCCTCGCCGTGCCCGAACGTCTCTTCGATGCAATCGGCATAGCGGCACATGATGTCGAGGAATTTGCGCTTGCCGGTGGCATGATAATAGGCGATCGCGCCTTCGATCAGATGACCGGCATTATAAAGCTCGTGACGATCGCGCAGATTGGTCCAGCGCTGTCCGGGCTGGATGCGCAGATACCAGGAATTGAGGTAGCCATCCTCTGCCTGAAGACGGCCATAGGCGTCGATCACGGCGTCGACGCGGGCTTCAAGTTCCGCATCGCGGCGGCGGTAGAGCGCGTAAGCCGCCGTCTCTATGCTCTTGCCGAAATCGGAATCCCAGAACATCTGGGTCGTAACCGTATTGCCGTGGTCGTAGGGGATCACGATGCCCGGATTGGGAAGGTCGGGATCGACCTGCTCCAGCATCCGCGCCTCGATGCAGCGATCGAACAGAAGCTTCGCCGTCGTTGTCGCGATCACATCGACATGCCGTCCGAAGAAACCGCCGACCTCGACCTGATTGACCGCCAGCGGCCTGAATTTCGATTTTGGCCGAAGCGCGTCGGCAGTCTTGAAGGGGTTGGCTTCGTTCATGGTTGTGTCCTTTCGGAAATTCTGAATTACTTGACCGCGCCGGCCGTCAGACCGCGAATGTAAGAGCGCTGGAGAACGAGGAAGAGGATCATGCAGGGGATCATCATTAAGGTGACGCCGGCCTGCACCGCGCCCCAGTCGACCGAGCCGTAGCGGCCGTAACGCACGGCGGTCATCAAAACGGGAAGCGTGAATTTCGACTGGTCCGTCAAAAGCACCAAGGCAGCCAGAAACTCGTTCCAGGCGTTCAGGAAGGCAAACAGCCCGACCGTGACAACGCCTGGCAGCACCAGCGGCCCCATGACCTGCACGAGCATGCGCACGCCCTTGACGCCATCCATGCGCGCGGCTTCCTCGATCTCCTTCGGCACGGCATCGAAGGCATTGCGCATCATGAAGACCGAGAAGGGCAATTGCAGCGTCGAATAGATCAGGACGAGGCCGATCAGCGTGTTCTGCAAACCCATTTTCGCAAGCAGCAGAAACAGCGGCGTCAGGATCGACTGGAACGGGATCATCATCGTTGAAAGGACCAGAATGAAGGCAAAACCCTTCATCGGGAAGCGGTGGCGCGAAAACCCGTAGCCGGCGAGAATGGCGACGACGATCGTGAGCGCTGACGTGCCAAGCGCCACGAACAGAGAGTTGCCCGAATAATGCAGGACCGATTGGCCGAAATTTTCGAGCCGCTCATAGCTTGCGATGCTGAAACCCTCCATCGGCCACGGCGGCAACGGTGGCTTGGTGCTTTCTGCCGGCGAGCGGAAGCTTGCAAGCACGACCCAGACCAGCGGCGCGAGGAACAGCAGAGCCACCAGCGTTGCTGTCGCGTGGAAGATCGCCCGGTGATAGCGGAACCGGCCCCGCCGGGTGGCAGGTGCCACTGTCCGTAAACGGGACAAGGCGTCGGTGGTCATTTCTCCCTCCTGTCGCTCAGAAGCGTCAGCTGCACCACGCTCAGGGCCAGGAGAATGAGCAGCAGCACCATGGAAAGGGCCGCGCCATAGCCGAGGCGGAAGGAGATGAAGCTTTCATTGAAGATCTTGTAGACGGCGGTCACGGTCTTGTTTTGGGGGCCGCCGTTGAGGATGATATAGAACTGGTCAAAGGCCAGCATCGAACCCGAAATGCAGAGGATCAGCGCCAAGGCGAACGGCTTGCGGATCAGCGGCATGGTGATGTAGCGGAAACGCTGGAGCCATTTGGCGCCGTCGATTCGGGCGGCCTCCTGATAGTCGGCCGGGATCGACTGAAGTCCGCTCATCAAAATCACCATGAAGAAGCCGGCCATCTTCCAGACCACCATGGCGATCACCGACCAGAAGGCAGGCGTGAAGTTGGCGAGAATATTAATGCGCCCCTCGGTCAACCCGAGATCCTGCGCGAGCGGGAGAACAGGCCGGTATCGACATTCGACAGCCAGACCCAGAGCAGGGCCGCCGAAGCAAAGCCGGTCACCACCGGCAGAAAATAGATGGTTCTGTAGGCTGAAACCGCGCGTCCCTGCCCCTGAACGATGAAAGCCAGCGCCAGGGCAACGCCCAGCAGTGCCACCGTCACCACAACGGTATATTCGATCGTGAACCAGAGCGACGACCAGAAGCTCTTGTCGAAGATAAGCTTCTCGTAATTGTCGAGACCGATAAAGCGCGGCACGCCCATGAGCGGCCATTTGTGCAGCGACATCCACACCGTCATGCCGAGCGGAACAAGGAAGAATACGGTCACCAGGGCAAGCGCGGGGAGAACATAGAGCAGACCGGTCCATTGCGAGGATCGGCGCCGTCGCCGGCGCGTGGGTTCCGGTCGCACCGCTGCAGTCACCGCGTCATCGGGTATTGTGCTGTCGGACATGGCTGGTTCCTCATGCAACAAATATCGGGCAGCGACTGCCGGCCGATGCGGCCGGCAGTCCTTTCAAGTCATGCGGTCTGAAGTCTCAGCGTGAGGAGTCGATGATCGACTGCATCTCTTGCTGCGCCTCGGCCATGGCCTCACTGACCTCTTCTTCGCTGCTGGCGTAGAAGGCCTTGTTGAGCATGGTGATCCAGGGACCGTTGCGCGAGTTGACCAGGTCGTTGAAGACCGGGCTGTAAGGCGTTCTGCCCTTCGCCATCGCCTTCGCGGCGATCAGATATCGTGCATCGAGACCTTCAAGCGCCTGTTCGGCGACATCGTCACGCACTGGCAAGGAGCCGTTCTGCGCCAGGATCTTCTGCCCCTCGGTCGAATAGGCGAATTCGATGAAGGCCTGGATCGCCGGCATTTTCGAGTCCGCAGTTTTCGCCGACACGACGATATTGTCGCCGCCGGCAAAAGACGACCAGTCGCCATCCTTGCCCGGCAGATAGGTCACGCCGTATTCAAGATCCGGATACTGGTTGTTGAGCGCGCCGATCGCGAACGAACCGGACGGCGTGATGCCGATATTGCCGCCGGCGAACGCCGCAAAGAAATTGGAGCCAGCATCGGTCTGCGATCCGGCCGGAATGAGGCCGTCCTGAACCATGCCGCGATAGAAATTGATTGCCTCCTTCATCTGCGGCGTTTCGACGGTCGCCTTCGCGCCTTCATCCTCGAACAGTTTTCCGCCTGATGCCCAGATCAGCGGCGTGAAGGTGAAGATGTTGCAGCCACCGCAATTACCGGAGAAATAGAACCCGTAGGTATCGTCCCCCAGCGCCGAAACGGCTTCAGCGTCTGCACGGATATCTGCCCATGTTTCCGGCGCCTTGTCCGGATCGATGCCCGCTTCCTTGAACAGGTTCTTGTTCCAGACCAGAACCGAGGCATCGGCCGAGAACGGCATGCCATAAATCTTACCGTCATACGTGCCGACCGACAGATGCGCCTTCGACAGACTATCGTAATAGGGCAGCGATTGCGCAAACGCAGTCATATCCTTCAACTGACCGGCCTGCGCGAAGGATGGCGTGTAGATCAGGTCGAGCGAAAGCGCATCGGGTTGCGAGCCGCCGGCGGCGGCGATCGCATATTTCTGCACCAGTTCATTAACCGGCACGATCTGCAGCTCGGCCTTGTCCTCGCCCATGGCGTTGAAGGCCTCGACCAGTTTCGGCATGAACTCCGAACCATCGGAGCGCACCCAGAGCGAAAACGTCTCCGCCTGGGCAAGGCCAGGCAGCGCGAGCGCGGCGATGGCGACGCCACCGAGAAAAGTCTTGATATTCATTCCCATTACCTCCCGTTTTGGTGTCATCCGTTGAAGCAAACGCATTGCGCCAACGTTTGCGCAAACAGCGCATTTTCTCCCCTTCCATCTGGTTCTTCAGCGTGAAGGGATCAGTTTCGGCGCAAATTCAAACGCTGTTTGCGCCGCAGGACTCACGAACGACAAGCTGGCAGGGGTCTCCCGAACACCCGGTTCCACCGGCTTGCCATCGATGAGATCGAGCAGCGCCAGCCCGGCGCTGCGTCCGAGGCCCGGAAGCCCCATATCAATTGTTGTGAGCGGCGGCCGCGTGGCCTGGGCAAACACTTCCCAGTTGTCAAAGCCGACAACTGCCACATCTTCCGGCACCCCCACGCCGCCAAGCGTGAAGGCATCGATCACGCCGCGCGCGATCTGGTCGTTGCCGCAAAAATCGCATCGGGGACTGCACCAGCGTCGATCATCGCGTGGGCGGTTTTGAACCCATGCGCTTCCGTCCAGGCGGAAAAGACAGCCGGGCCAGGCGGCGAAAGCCCGGCTTCCCGGAGCGCCGAGCGCCAGCCCGTTTCCCTCAAACGTGCAGCCTTGAAATCTTCCGGCCCGGTGATATGCGCGATCCGATTGCGCCCGAGACCGATGAGATGCTGAACGGCAGTCCGCGCCGCATTCTCGTCATCGGGAACGAAACTCACCGCCCCATCGGGCGCGGCGGCATAGACATAGACCACCGGCATGCCGAGCGGTGGCAGATCGATCGGCAGGCCACGATCGATGCGCTTGCCGGTGATGATCAGACCATCGACACGTTTTTCCTCCATCGCTCTCAGATTGAGGGTCAGGCTTTCAGGCTCGTATTCGCCGGCGCTCAGAAAGACGGAAACGCCGCGATCGGCCATTGCAGAGGACAGGCCGGAGGCCAACGGCAGAGTGAAACGGCCATAGGTGTCGTTCGTCAGAAGCCCAAGCGTGGAGGAACGCTGCTGGACCAGACCGCGCGCAATCGAATTCGGACGGTAATCAAGCTCGGCGGCAACGGTGCGGACGCGCTCCCGGGTTTCTTCCGACATGCGGCCGGTTCCGTTGAGGGCGCGCGATGCGGTCGTCACACTGACATTCGCTCTGGCCGCAACGTCGCGGATCGTGCTGCGCTGGTAAACGCCTGCCGATTGCAGCTTTGCCGCCCTGTCCGTCACCGATAATCCTCCCATTGTGCAATCGATAATGCATTGAACAAACGTTTGTTCATGTCTGGTTTATCGTTTGCGCACCGAGATAATTGCACTTCGTCGGCAAAGCGTCAATCCGGTTTTTGTGACAATTTCATCCGCCAAAATATGGTGGGCCGCCGCACGCCGTGCGACAGCCCCTTGTTTGATCTGGCTTGTTTGCGCTTGATGCCTATTGGCCGACCCCGTCGGGGCAGGCCGCAACGCCTTCGGCGTTTCCTTGCCGGAAGGTCATTGCAAGCACAAGGCCGGCAATGGCGGTGGCCGCGCCCGCAAGCGCCACGGCCCGATAGCCGAAACCGACATCGATCACCGCGCCGCCGAGCGCAGCACCGATCGCATTGCCGAGATTGAAGGCGCCGATATTCATCGCGGAGGCGAGATTGGGCGCATCGGATGCCTCCTGAACCACACGGGTCTGCAGCGGCGGCACCAGCGCGAAGCTTGCGACACCCCAGAGAAAGATCAGTGGCGCTGCAAGAACCGCCGATCCCATGCCGAGCGCGAACAGGACCAGAACGACCACGACCGCGATCAGCGAGACGATCAGCGTACCGTCCAGCGAGCGATCGGCAAACCGCCCGCCGACCACATTGCCGACGGCCAGTCCGAGGCCGTAAACCACCAGCATCGCCGTCACGAAGGTCGCGCCGGCGCCGGTCTCGACCTGCAGAATCGGCGCGATATAGGTGAAGACCGTGAACATGGCGCTCGCGCCAACGACGGTCAGCAGCAATGCTGTCAGTACCGGCCGCCGGAACAGATGGGGTGATTGGGGTCTCGCCCGAGCCCAGATGCGGGCGGCTGCTCCTGTCGGGATGTTAAAACGTGGTCGATTGGAATGGCCATAAGCATCGGGAAGGAGCAACCATGACGTATTTTGCCGGACTGGACGTGTCTTTGGAAGAGACCGCAATTTGCATTGTCGACGAGAGCGGTCGGATCGTGAAGGAAACGCAAGCGGCGAGCGAACCACAGGCCTTGTCGGATGCGTTACGGAAGGTCGATCTGCCGCTGGAGCGCATCGGACTGGAAGCGTGCTCGCTGACAGCCTGGCTTCACGACGGGCTGCGCGACCAAGGCCTGTCGGCGATCTGCATCGAAACGCGGGCTGCCAATGCGGCGATGAAGACGATGCCCAACAAGACCGATCGCAACGACGCCCGCGCGCTTGCACAGATCATGCGCACGGGCTGGTATAGGCAGGTGCATGTGAAGAGCCGGCAATGCCGCCTCTGGCGCTCTCTTCTGGTCGCCCGTCGCACGATGTTGAACGAGATGCGTTCGATCGAAAACGTGGTGAGAGCAATGCTGCGCGAGGCCGGCGTCAAGCTCGGCACGCCGTCGCGCACCGCCTTTGCCGACCGCGCGCGCGCGTTGGCCGGCGCCGAGACGCAAGTGATGGCGATGGTCGAACCGCTTCTTGCGATCCTCAGCGTCATGCTGAAGGAGCTCGCCCGCTTGACCAGGCGGCGTCGTCAACTTAACGGTAACGAGGGCAGACCATGACAACGGCCTGTTTCGCCGATCATGCCCGTGCGATTTTTGTGCACAGGTTCATCGCCGCGGAACGCAATTCGCGATGATGCTTGGAAGGGATGTCGTGGCGCGGGATGTGGAACAGGTTGGCGATCGGGTCATGGATAGAGGCAAAGCGTTGGAGATGTCGCTGTGACTTGAAACGTTTCATGATCCGCGCGCGTCGCCGGACTGGCGGGTGAGAATTCTCCGCCCGATTATTCAACCCTGTGTGGGAGCGATGCTCGACACCCGGCATGATTTCTCGCTTTGCCGCGCCGCAGGATCGCAGCTTGTCTGTGATCATTACCTGCGACGATCGTCCCTGGCTCTTCAGCAGTTTGCGTATCAGGCGCTTGGCGCCTTGGCATTTCGGCGGCTTTGAACGAGAACCTCCAGGACGAGAACCGTCCTGATCAACGGCGCGCCACAGCCAATGCTTCTTGCCACGGATTGAAAAAACGGCTTCATCGAGATGCCACCTGTCCCCAAGCCGACCGGACAATCGACGACGGATGTCGTTGGCAAAGGTGCGGCCGAATTTCTATGCCCACCCCGGACGGTTTGGTGCGAGACAATGATCCGCGAGCAGCCAGCAAGTCCTCGACCATTCGCAGGCTCAGAGGAAACCGGAAATAGAGCCACACGGCGTGGGCAATGACTTCAGCTGGGAAGCGACGGCGACGATATAGTGGATCACGGTCTGTCATGGCCCGTCATTCGCACATCAAGTTCCACATTCCGTTAAGTTGACGATGCCCTTCGAAGCGCTCGACGCATGGAAAAGTGCGGCCTGCATTGCCCAAAATTCCTGAACGCCCGGCCCTTCTAAACCTGCCAAACTTAACGTGACAACGCCGTCTGACCCTAGCGCGTCAGCATGTAATCGGAAGGCGACCCGCGTTCTTCCAGTGTCTTGAGGATCACTTCATACGCGCTGTCGATATCCTCCCGCAGCGTCTTCACCGCGCCTTCAGCATCGCCCGCGCAGATCCGCTCGTAAAGTGCGCGGTGTTGACGGTTCGAGGCCTTGTAGTGGCCGTGTCGCTGCAGCAGGTGGAACTGCGGATTGATCCTGAGCCAGAGCGTGCTGATGATTTCGAGCAGCAGTTCGGAGCCAGCCTGTGCGTAGATTGCGAAGTGGAACTCGTAATTGCGGTGGATAAATTCCCGCACCTGTCCGGTAGATTCGGCCTCTTCCATGCGTTTCAGCAGGGTTTCGAGTTTTGCCTCGAACTTCGCCGTTCGGTTCGCGACCGCCCAGGTTACGGCCGACGCCTCGACTTCGCAGCGCACTTTGCGCAGGTCCTCCAGCTGTCGCGCGCCAAGCAGGGGCACGCCGATGGAGCGCCCCGAGACGACCGTCAGCGCTCCGAGCGCCATCAGCCGTGAAATCGCCTCACGGACGGGCATCGGGCTGACGTTCAGTGCTTTGGCGATGCTTGCCACTGTGACTGATTCCCCGGAGCGATTTCGCCCTGAAGGATCAGATCACACAGGCGCTGGTGAACCAGGGCCTGAAGCGTCTCCTTTTTCAATGGCGTCACGTTTTCGAGCATGGCGGATCCTCTTCTGCTGCAGGCCAAGCTACGAAATTTCGCTGAAAAGAGAAAGATTTTTTGACTTTTGATCAAAGATATTTAATCTTAAATCTCATCGGCGACGGGGAGTGTCGCCTTTAACGGGAGGAAGCCATGATTGGACGTTTACTTGCAGGCGCAGCCTGCGCCATCGGCCTTGCCGGGGCAGCGCAGGCCCAGGACGCCGAGCCTTACAATGTATTCTTGTCGATGAGCTACATCGGCAATGACTGGCAGGCCGAAGCCTCGAACATGATCAAGGCGCTGGCCGCATCCGAGGATTACAAGGATCGTGTCGACCTTGAGGTGCAGGTTGCCGGCCCCAATGCGCAACGCCAGATCCAGCAGATCAATGCCATGGTGCAGGCCGGCGCCGATGCGATCGTAGTCTATCCGATCTCGCCCACCGCGCTGAACAGCGTGGTGCGCAGCGCCTGCTCACGCGGCGTGACGATCATCGCCTACGATGCCGAGATCACCGAGCCCTGCGCCTATAACGTCACCATCGATCAGGCCGAAGCGGGTCGCAAGACCGCCGAATGGCTGGTCGAAGAAATGGGCGGCGAGGGCGACGTGGTGATGGTAACCGGAGTTCCCGGAACATCGGTCGACACCGCCCGCACCTCGGCAGCCAAGGACGTGTTTGCCGAGCATGATGGCATCAATATCGTCGGCGAGGCCGTTGGCATGTGGAGCCAGGCGGTGGCGCGGACCGAGCTCAACAAACTGATGGCGACCCGCGACTGGTCCGATATCGACGGGCTGTGGATGCAGGTCGGCTGCTACACCGCCAACGCCATGCAGCTCGAGGCGGGCCAGGCGCCTGAAGCCCTTCTGCCTTGCGCGGGCGAGGGCTCGAACGGCGGGCGTATCCAGATGCTGCCGGCCAATGCCGAAGTTGACGGCGCATCTTCACCTTACGCGCCGATGGGCGCAGCGCGGATTTCCTATGCTTCCCCGCCCTATTCCGGCGCGCTGGCGCTGAAGCTGGCGGTCGATAAACTCGATGGGGCGGATATCCCGCAGCACACCACCCTGCCGCTGCCGCTGGTCACCAGCGAGACGGTTGAGCTGTGCGAAACCGGTAGCTGGGAAGAACAGAAGGCGGGCTGCAATGCGTTCCAGCCAAGTCTGGTGTCGAACCCGGGCTGGTTTGCCTCGATCTTCTCGGAAGAGCTGCCGCAGCTCGGTTTGAGCGCCGCGCTTGTGGGCCAGCCCGAGCGCTGATCCGCGCCCCGATCCGGCGGCGGGCTGCCGCCGGACACCTTCACAGCATTCTCGAGGACGCCATGTCATCCGCACCCGCTGTCGCGGTCTCCGGCCTGACCAAGGCTTACGGGCCAACCGTGGCCAACGACCAAGTCGAATTTTCCGTTGCCAAGGGCCGCGTTCACGCGTTGCTCGGCGAAAACGGAGCAGGCAAGTCGACCACGATGAAGCTGTTGTCGGGCCTCGTGCAGCCCGACGCCGGCAGCATCTGCATCGACGGTCGGGAGACCGCGTTGCGCTCGCCGCGCGACGCCCATGCGGCGGGCGTGCAGACAGCCTTTCAGGAACTCACCCTGGTGCCCGACCTGACGGTGCTCGACAACATGCTTCTGCCGCGCGCCCCTGGACGCCGCTCGGCACGCTGAACCGTACCCGCACCCGCCGCGCCGTATCGGCCCATTTCGAAGCACTGGATCTCGCCGTTGACCTTGATGCGCTTGCCGGCGAACTGACCCTCGCGGTCCGCCAGAAAATCGAGATCGCCCGGACGCTCTATCGCAAGCCGCAGATCCTGTTGCTGGATGAGCCGACCTCGGCCCTGTCGGGCAGCGATGTCGACTGGCTCGGCCGGATCATCGCAGATGCCGCCGCGCAAGGGATCACGGTGCTGTTCATCTCGCACCGCATGCCCGAGGTGCGCGCCTTCTGCGATACGCTTACGATCCTGCGTAACGGCCACTCTGTCCATTCGGCGAAGGTATCCGAGGTCACCGATAACGAGGTGGTCGAAATGATCATCGGGCGCTCGGTCGAAAACGCTTTTCCGCCACCGCGCGCCGCGCGCGACAGGCATGGCGAAACGCCGGTGCTGGCCACGCGCGCCCTGTCAGCCGGGCCGAAGCTCAAGGACGCCGACATCGCGCTGCACCAAGGCGAGATCCTCGGCATTGCCGGCCTTCAGGGCATGGGCCAGGAGGCGCTGTTCTCCGCGCTGTTCGGCCAGGAACACCTGCAGGCAGGCCACATCGAACTGGATGGCACGCCGCTGCATTTGCGCTCGCCCGCGGACGCGCTGCATCCGTCCGTCGCCATTGGCCTTGTGCCTGAAGAACGCAAGACGCAGGGTCTGTTTCTCAAGCTTTCCGGGCGGCACAATGCCAGCCTTCCGGTGCTGGAGCGGTTTGGCCGCGGCCCGCTGCTGGATGATGAAGCGGAGGCGCGCGCCGCAGCGGGCGCCTTTGCCGCCGTCGAGGTCGATGGACGTGCGCATTATCTGTCTGCCGGTGCATTTTCGGGCGGCAATCAGCAGAAGATCGTGCTGGCGAAATGGCTGGTGGCGCAAAGCCGTATCCTGCTGCTCTTCGATCCCACGCGCGGCATCGATGTTGGCACCAAGGAACAGCTCTACGCGCTGCTGCGCGCCTATTCCGATGCGGGCGGCTCCGTCCTGCTGCATTCAACCGAAATCCCCGAACTGGTACATCTGTGCGACCGGGTCGGTGTGCTCTACGAGGGCCGCGTGAGCCGCTGGCTTGAAGGCGACGGCCTGACCGAGAACGCCATCATGGAAGCGACGCTCGGCGGCAGCGATCCACTCCACATTTCGACACCCCGCGACCGGCAGGAGATACCGGCATGACCGACCAGACTGTTGTCTCCACACCGCGTGCCGGCGGCCTGACAGCCCTGCGCAGCCTGAAACGCAGCCAGGCCGTGATTGTCGCCGCCCTGGTGTTTGCCGGCCTGATGCTGCTGAACAGCTTTCTCAGCCCGTACCCGCTGAGCTATTTCGACATCTCCTTTCTTGCCAGCGGCGGCGCCACGACCGCCATCGCCGCTGCCGGGCAGACGCTGGTGATCATTTCCGGCGGGTTCGACCTTTCGGCGGGCGCCGTGGTGTCGCTGGTCAACGCGGTGCTGGCAACCGCGATGGATCCGGCGAACATGGAGGCTTCCGTTCCGCTCTGGACCGCGATTGGCATCGCCGTCGGCATGGGCGTCGGCGCGGTGAACGGCTTTTTCGTCGCCTTCATGCGCCTTCAGCCGATCGTGGTGACGCTGGCGGTGATGTTCATCGTCCAGGGGCTGACCCTGCTGATCATGGCGACACCTGGCGGCT
Source organism: Marinicella algicola (assembly GCF_028401385.1). Lineage (GTDB taxonomy): Bacteria > Pseudomonadota > Gammaproteobacteria > Xanthomonadales > Marinicellaceae. Next base: position 146,676 of record NZ_JAQOMR010000002.1, on the reverse strand, counting down.
TCGTCGCGCCGTCGATGGCAGCGGTCTATCTCGGAGACACCCTGCCGGGCCTGTTGCCCGCGCCGCTGACCCTGCTTGGCGTGTTGATCCTGGCGTGGCTCTGGCTCAAGCGCACGGCATTCGGCGTGGCGCTGTTCGCGGTGGGCAGCGATCCCGAGGCGGCGCGGGCGACGGGGCTTAGAACCCGGACCGTCACCTTCTTCACCTACATGCTGGCAGGCGGGCTCTACGGGTTGGCCGGGGTGTTCGTCAGCGCCCAGACGGGCAGCGGCGATCCGCTCGCCGGCAACGCGCTGCTGCTGCCAACCTTCGCCGCCGTTGTCATTGGCGGTACCCGGCTCGGCGGTGGCAAGGGCGGTATTCCCGGCACCATCCTCGGGGCCTATATCCTGATGATCGTTGTCAACCTGCTGCTGTCGCTCAACGTTTCGGCCTATTACGCAACCATCGCCGAAAGCGCCGTGCTGCTGATTGCCGTGCTGGCGGGGTCGCTGAGCAAAGACAGTCCCCTCTCGCACCGCCTCGGCGAGTTGAAGGACGCGTTCGCCGCCCGCCGCAAGGGCTGGCTGGTATCGCAGCGTGCTTCGGCGGACCACAGACTTGCCTTCACGCAGCCTTCCGGAACCGCGCCGAAGCTCACCTTCATGCAACGCTATGGCGCGACGCTGCGCCATGCGCTTCCCGCCTGGCTCTGCCTGGTGCTGGTGCTGATCGCGACCCAACTGGTGCTCGGTGGCGTGTTCACCGGATGGCGCTACTGGGACGCGCTGCTGGTGCTATCCAGTTTCCTCGCCATCCTGGCGCTCGGACAGGGTGCGGTGATCCTGACCGGCGGTCTCGATCTGTCGCTGCCATGGTGCATCGCGCTATCGGGCGTGCTGATGACCGGGCTTGTCGGCGGTCAGGACGCAGGTCTTCTGGTCGCGTTGCCGGTGGTGTTCGCCGTGGCGGCGCTGATCGGGCTCGCGAACGGGCTTGGCGTGGTGGCGCTGGGGCTTTCGCCGATCGTGGTCACGCTGGCGATGAACGGCATTCTGCAGGGCGCGGCGCTGATCTGGTCAGGCGGCACGCCGGCGGGCTTTGCCCCGCCCGCGCTGCGCTGGCTGATGACCGGGAAGATCCTTGGCGTGACCCCGGTTATCCTGTTCATGATCGCCTTCGCCGCGCTGGCGATCCTGCTTCTGGGGCGTACCGTCTTCGGTCGCCACGTTTATGCCGTCGGCAACAGTGCGCTGGCCGCGCGCCTGTCGGGCGTGCGAAGCGGGCGGGTGATCGTCTCGGTCTACATACTGTCGGCGCTTTGCGCCGCTCTGGTGGGCATATTGCTAGCAGGCTTTTCCGGACAGGCGAGCCTGGGCATGGGCGACGACTATCTGCTGCCCTCGATCGCGGTCGTGGTGGTCGGCGGCGCGCTGATCACCGGAGGACGCGGGCATTACGCCGGCATGCTGGGTGGCGCGTTGCTGCTCACCGCGATGCAGACATTGCTTGCGGGCACTGCGCTGCCCTTTGCCTTCCGATCCGTATTCTTCGGCCTCGTCATCCTGATGGCCGTTATCGCCCTGCGCGAATGAAGGAGATTGCCATGAATGACACCCCCGCATGATTTTGCCCGGCCTTGCCGGAAAGCGCATCGCGATCAGCGCAGGCGCAGGCGGGATCGGCCTGTGCATCGCGCGCGAACTCGCCCGCCAGGGCGCCCGGCTGGCGATCTGTGACGTGGATTCCTCCGCGCTTGAGGCTGCAGCCACCGAACTTGGCGCCGAGGTCGCGATGCTGGCTGACGTCTCGGACGAGACCGAGGTCGCGGCATTCTTCAAAGCCATCGAGACCGGTATGGGCGGGCTCGATGCGCTGGTCAACAATGCCGGGATCGCCGGCCCGACCGGCGGCGTCGATGCCATATCGACCGCCGACTGGCGACGCTGCATCGATATCTGCCTGACCGGGCAGTTCCTTTGCACCCATTATGGCGTGCCGATGCTGCGCGCGGCGGGTGGCGGGGCCATCGTCAACATCTCGTCTTCTGCGGGCAAGTTCGGCTATGCCTTCCGCACCCCTTATGCATCGGCCAAATGGGGCGTCGTCGGCTTCACCCAGAGCCTTGCCAAGGAACTGGGGCCGAACAATATCCGCGCCAATGCCATCCTTCCCGGCATCATCGCCGGACCGCGCATCGAAAAGGTGATCGCCGCCCGCGCCGAGCAGACCGGTCTCAGCCACGAGGCGATGACCGAGCGCTATCTTTCCAACGTTTCGCTGCGGCGTATGACCCCGCCGGAGGACGTTGCAGATATGGCCGCCTTCCTGATCGCCGATACCGGCCACAACCTGTCGGGGCAGAGCTTTCCCGTCGATGGCAATGTGGAGGCGCTGTGATGGCCTCTCCCGTCGCTTGCGTCGGCGCCGGCCTGATCGGCCGTGCCTGGTCCATCGTTTTCGCCCGCGCCGGCCATGATGTGCGGCTCTGGGACGAGAACGCCGAAGCGCCGCATGCCGCGCGCGCCTTTGCCGCCGAAATGCTGCCTGAGCTGAGCCGGCTTGGTCTCATCGATTGCGACCCCGAGGCGGCGCTTGCGCGCATCCGCCCCGCCGCCACGCTGGAAGAAGCGCTGGACGGAGTGGAACACGTGCAGGAAAGCACATTCGAGGAGATCGGCGTGAAGCGCGCCATCTTCGCGCGGCTCGATGCGATTGCGGGGCCCGAAACGGTGCTGGCCTCGTCGTCTTCCGCCCTGCTGCCCTCGGCGGTCTCCGAGGAGCTTGCGGGGCGTCATCGGGTGATGGTGAACCATCCGATCAATCCCGCCTATCTTGTCCCGGCGGCGGAACTGGTGCCCGCGCCATGGACCGATCCGGCGCTGATCGAGCGCACGGCGGCCATGCTGCGCGCGGCCGGCATGCGCCCGATCGTCATGCAAAAGGAGATCGATGGCTTCGTCATGAACCGGATGCAGGGCGCGCTGCTGCATGAGGCCTTCCGGCTGGTTGCGGATGGCTATGCCAGCGCCGAGGACGTTGACGTCGGCCTGCGCGAGGGACTTGCTCTGCGCTGGTCGTTCATCGGACCGTTCGAGACCATTGACCTCAATGCCCCGGAAGGCGTGCGGCAATATGTCGAGCGCTATGCCGGCATTTATGACGGCCTTTCCGAGCAGCGTCCCGCCGACTGGCGCGGCGCGGTGCTCGACCGCATCGAGGCAGAGCGCCGCGCCGCGCTTCCCGCAGAAAACATCGCCGACCGGCAAGCCTGGCGTGACCGGCGGCTCATGGCACTTGCCGCCCACAAGCGGCGCGCCACAGACGAAATCGGAGACTGAGACCATGCCTGACAAAGTAATCATTACCTGCGCCGTGACCGGCGCCATCCACACTCCGACCATGTCGGAATATCTGCCGATCACCCCCGACGAGATCGCTGAGGCCGCCATCGGTGCGGCCGAGGCCGGCGCTGCGATCCTGCATCTGCATGCGCGCGATCCTGAGACCGGCAAGCCCGATCAGTCGCCGGAAGCCTTCGCGCCCTTTCTCGGCCGCATCAAGCAGTCGACGAACGCGGTTGTGAATATCACCACCGGCGGTTCGCCCTACATGACTGTGGACGAGCGCACTAAACCGGCGGCTGAGTGGTCGCCCGAGGTCGCCTCGCTCAACATGGGCTCGATGAATTTCGGCTTCTTCCCGCTGTTGGCGAAATACAAGGAATTCAAGCACGAATGGGAACGTGAACACCTCGAAGGTTCGCGCGACCTGGTGTTTCGCAACTCGTTCAAGGACATCGAATATGTGCTGGAGACGTGCTACGGCAACGGCACGCGTTTCGAGTTCGAATGCTATGATATCTCGCATCTCTACAACCTCGCCCATTTCGCCGATCGCGGGCTGGTGAAGCCGCCATTCTTCGTGCAGTCGGTGTTCGGGCTTCTGGGAGGCATCGGCACCCACCCGGAGGACGTGATGCACATGAAACGCACCGCCGACCGGCTGTTCGGCAGCGATTTCCGCTGGTCGGTGCTGGGCGCGGGCAAGGACCAGTTCCGAATCGCCGCTCAGGCGGTCAGCATGGGCGGCAATATCCGCGTCGGGCTTGAGGACAGCATCTGGATTGCGCGTGGCAAACTGGCGGAGAGCAATGCCCAGCAGGTCGTCAAGGCGCGTGCCCTCGTCGAGGGACTGGGGCTCGAGATCGCCACGCCGGACGAGGCACGCGCGATGCTGGCGCTCAAGGGCGGCGACGCGGTGAATTTCTGACAGGGAGGAAGACGGTTATGAAGATCGACATTCTGCTGGACGTTAAGACCACGCTGGGCGAAGGCCCGGTCTGGGACGTGGAGAGCCAGCGGCTCTATTTCATCGACTCGATGGATGGACGGGTGTTCTGCTGCACCGCCGAGGGCACCGAGTTGCGGGCCTGGGACGTGCCGGGCAAGATCGGTTCCATGGCGTTGCGCAAGGACGGCTCCGGCGCGATCGTTTCGCTGGACAAGGGGTTCCATCTGCTGGACTTCGAAAGCGGCGACTGCCAGTTGCTGCACGACCCCGAGCCGGAGATGGATACCACCCGTCTCAATGACGGCAAATGCGACCGCAGGGGACGGTTTTTCGCCGGCTCCATGGACATGATGGAAGAGGGCCCGAAAGGCGCGCTCTACCGGGTCGATCCGGATCTCAGCGTCACCAAGGTCGATGACGGCATCATCTGCTCGAACGGGCCGTGTTTTTCGCCGGATGACCGGACCTTCTATTTCACCGACACCTGGACCGGCGAGGTCTGGGCCTATGACTACGATATCGAGACCGGCGCGGTTTCGAACCGGCGGACCTTTGCGAAGGTCGACACAGCGAACGGCGGCGCGGCGGATGGGGCAACCGTCGATGCCGAAGGCTATTACTGGCTGGCGCTGGTCTATGATGGGCGGCTCTGCCGCTACGCGCCGGACGGCACGCTCGACCGCGAGATCGAGATGCCGGTGAAAAAGGTGACCAGCGTGCAGTTCGGTGGACCCAACCTCGATGTGCTCTATGTCACATCGATGGCGAAGCCGCCGCTACCGCGTTTTCCCGGCGATGGCGTCTTGCGTGGCAGCCTCTTCGCAATCACGGGGCTGGGGGTCAAGGGACTTCCCGAACCACGCTTCGGCGGTTGAAGCGACTGTTTTTGCGGCTCACCTTTGCGAAAAGGCGCGGTTGTCGCCCTTGGCTTCGGCATCGGCCACTTGCCGAGCCGCCGAGCTCGACAATAGGACTTGAGACGGCGTTGTCACGTTAAGTTTGGCAGGTTTAGAAGGGCCGGACGTTCAGGAACTTTGGGCGATGCAGGCCGCGCTTTCCCCTGCGTCGAGCGCTTCGAAGCGATGGTAGCGGGTTGTTTGCGCAGCGCGGCGGCGGGCTGGAACTGAAAAGCAATTGCGGCTAACGGAGTGCATGGCGACGAACCGTTGCAATGCTTCCGATGACCGGTGGCTTTGCATGGTTCGTTCCCGTTTTCGAAACGGCAGGTGTCTGTTCTCGGCCTATTGTTGAGCCCTTGTGCGACCAATGGTTAAGTCCGGGTACCACGTCCGCCTTCGCCGCACCGTACCAGCGCAGTTTATCGGTGATGATCCGCTTTGGAACAAAGCCATACTGATCCATTTTACGCCAGAGCGCGCCTGCCGTCGCCGCAGATTGCAGGCAATCCGAGGTCCGAGCTTGTCGATCCAACGGCGGATTGTCTCATAGGAAACGCCGATCCCACGCTCGAGCAGCATTTCCTAAACTTCACGCAGGCTCAGATTGAACCGCAGGTAAAGGCAGACGGCATGGGCAACGATTTGTGGCGGAAAACGGTGACATTGATATCTGGTTTCTGCATCGCCGAAATCCAAACCCAACCCGAGATGTAAGCAATCGCATGCAGGTTAACCTGACAACGCCGAAAAAATGGCTAAGACACCAGATCCAGAAGTTACAGAACGTGCGATCCGAATGAGGGCTTTCAAATGGGTGTAACACCCAAGCGAAACATCTCCAGTAAGTCAAATATATGTAGGTATTCAGATAAGTGGCGGCTTCACGGTCGAATAGCTCACGGACGCCCTAATCTATTTGGTTGAAAAGAGGATGGAGTGAAGAAATCAATTCTCCGGTGCATCTTATTGTTATAGATTCTGGGTTTTCCCAAATGTAGACTGTAGAGGTATTTCGGCGGATGGATCCTCTCCTTTGCTTTGACTAAAGGGTGTTGCAAAAAACATGACTTTTGCAAAATCCTGTCCCCGTCAATGATTTCAACACTTTGTCGCTTGTAAAAGTCCGTATGGTTTTTCTTGTGTCAGGTAGGATTTTATCCTACCATTTATGAGAACAAAGAAAGTACGGAATAGTGGAAATGGTCGAGAAGATTAGCATCAGCCTACCCCCAAATATGTTGGACGCCATCAAGGCGCAGGTGGCGTCGGGTCATTTTTCATCCACCAGTGAAGTCTTGCGAGAGGCCATGCGTCTGTGGCTCAAGACTGAGGAAGAGCGCGAAGAGCGTCTTAAAGCCATTCGGGCACGTGTCGCGCAATCGGTCGATGACCCTCGCCCGCCCGTTCCAGCCAAAGAAGCGTTTGGCCGTATCCGTAAGAACTTGATGGAGCGGCATTCAGATCAATGAAACAGTTGCCCGTTTACCTTCTGGAATCGGCGCTGAATGATATTGACGAGATTGCAGAATACGTTGCGTGAGTCAGCAGCTCGCTGGAAGTCGCTCTTGATTTTGCCGCTCGCATCGAGCGGCAATGCATGAAGATCGGCAACGCGCCATATGGCGGCGTTGCGCGCGATGATCTGCACGAGGGTCTCCGGATGGTTCCTTTGAAAGCAGTGCTGTCATTCTGTACCGCATCACTGACAGCACCATAGAGATTGTAAACGTGTTTTATGGTGGTCGCGACTACGACACCATCATGCGTGGCTCAAACGAATGAAAATCGGCTATGCCCGCGTCAGCACCAGAGATCAGAACCCTGGCCGCCAGCTTGTCGCCCTTGATCGCCGCCGTTGACATTCGGCAAGCTCTGACGCGCGAACACCGGCAAAGGCGAAAACGCTCTGATGATCTTGTCCATGACTGGCCTTGAGTACCGGCTTGGGTTCTTGATGCGAACCGTGTAGCGGCTCTTGCGCTCCACGAAAGTGGTGACATTGGCATGGCCGAGAGGGCGTTCGAAGATGAAGAGATCTGCCTCCCAATGCCCAAACATCGTTAACTAGGGGACTTAGCGACGCTTGCGATGCTTCGAACTTTTCTGGGTCCAGTATAAGGGTAATGGATTCCCGCAGCAGTCTACCTTCATCATCCAACTCGTCCGCGAGAGCACTGTCGGTGAGATATTCTGTTCCGTCTCAACGCCTTTGATACAGATTTGGCTCAACGGATAAGGGGTCAGAACAAGATTTGTTCCTGCAGACACGCTAAGGTCGAACGGATCATCAACAGTCGTCGCGAACCCGAATAATGATCTGACGACTAGTCGTAAATTTCCTGCGATCGCCGAAAGACTCATCCCCGTTGCGAGGTCGTCTCGCATCTCCTGTTTCTGTTTGTCGTTGAGAGTCGCGGGGTGTCCGAGGGCTTTGCCTTCCGTTTTTGCACGTTTGAGTGCGAATTCCGATGAAGCCGGCCACCGTTGGGGCTGAACCTGGGTCAATGTGGATGTTTGGTTCGGGTTCTCGCCATCGCCTTCAGCATCCTGGCGTACCGGCCATCGCCGCGTGCCAGGGCACGTGCGGCAAAGAGCCTTGGCGCACGGTGGTAGACGACGGAGAAGTCCTCCCGGCAGGCCTTGTGGCCCAGGGCGCAGGTGAGCCAGCTCTTGCCGACGCCGGCCGGACCGGTGATGAGGAGCCCGTGCCGCTTTCGTATCCAGTCGCAGGTGGCGAGATTGAGGAACATCGTGCGGTCGAGACCGCGTTCGGCACGGATATCGGTATCCTCGACCTGCGCGGCATGGAGCAGCCGGGCTGCCCGGGCGCGGGCCTCGAAGCGCTTCGTCCGCCGCAGCGTCGCTTTATGCTCAAGAAGGATGGCGAGCCATTTGCCATGTTCGAGGGCGCGGGTTTCCGGCTGTGCATCGAGGTCCCGGAAGGCCTTGGCCATGCCTGCCCAAAATCATTCGATGACGGACAGCTATCGCCGGACACAGTTATCCAGCGAGTGCCGCAAATTGTTGAAAAGCGGAGTGGTCAGCTGCCGGGCGTTGGCCCTTTCGGATCATATTGGCAACCTCAATTCCGTCCAATGCAGCTGATGCTGACGAAAAGGATTTAAAGCCATTCATAGGGCACGTCAGCTTCTTGATGAAGCGGTGGTCCTGTTCAATCTATTAGGTCAGCTATCGGGCGCCCTGAAATCACTGGCCAATTTTCGTCGGGCAAGCCGTCTGGCGCCTATCCACGTGATGAGTGAAACACCCGAGTTTTCTCGTTTCCGTAAATCATGACGCGGCGCATGACGCCGCGGCTTTTTCGGTGTTGACAGACGCGCGCGCTTACATCAGTCCCAGAAGGCGCGGCAGGCCTGTTGTGAGCGCAGGGATATAGGTGATCATCAAAAGCGCAATCACCAATGTTATGAAGAACGGCAACAGAGGCTTTGCGACCTTTTCGATGCTCACGCCGCCGATGCTGCATCCGACGAAAAGAACGGAACCCACAGGTGGTGTCATTGACCCGATACCGAGGTTGAAGATCATCATCAGGCCGAACTGCACCGGGTCCATGCCGACTTCCCGCGCAATCGGCAGGAAGATCGGGGTGAATATCAGCACTGCCGGCGTGAGGTCCATGAAGAAACCGATGATCAAAAGGCAGATATTCATGATCAACAGGATCACGATCGGGTTCTGGAATGTCAGCAGAGCATCCGCAATTGCGTCCGGAATGCCGGTGATCGTCATCACATAGGACATCACCCCGGAGGCGGCGATCAGGAACAGGATGACGGTGCTGGTGACCATCGAGCTTTTCAGCACGTCGATATATTCCCGCCAGGTGGCAAGGCGGTAGATCAGCGAGAGCACGAAGGAATAGAGAACGGCGACAGCAGCACCTTCCGTTGCCGTGAAGGCGCCGATCACGATGCCGCCGATGACGACCACGACCATGAGTAGCGGCGGGAGAGCCTGCCAGACGATCTTCACGGCTTCGCCGAGGCCGGGGATTTCCGAGACCGGAAAATTCCGCCGCTTGGCGATGATGCCCGCCACGATCATGACAGACAGCCCCATGAGCATACCGGGCACATAGCCGCCGATGAACAGCGCGGAAATCGAGGTGCCGCCGGAGACCAGCGAGAACAGGATCAGCGGGCCACTTGGCGGGATCAGGATGCCGGACGGCGCCGAAGCGATGTTGACGGCAGCAGAAAAGGTGGGGTCATAACCCTCTTTCTTCTGCAATGGCGCCATGGTGCCGCCGACGGCGGCGGCTGCTGCGATCGCCGAGCCGGAGATCGACCCGAACAGCATATTGGCGATCACATTGGTATGCGCGAGCGAGCCGGGCAGGCGGCCGCCGAGCAGCTTTGCAAAATTCACCAGCCGGATGGCGATGCCACCCTTGTTCATGATGTTGCCGGCAAGGATGAAAAATGGAATCGCCAGCAGGGTGAATGAATCGACGCCGGCAAACATCTTCTGCGTGGCGACGAAGAAGGCGACCTTCGGCGGCATGAAGAACAGGCCGGTGACGATGGATGAAACCGCGATCGCCACGGAAATGGCGATGCCCTGGGCCAGCATCAGGAAGAACAGGCCGAAGAGCAGGATGGACGCGAAAACCGTTCTCGTCCACGTAGTCGAAGATAAAGTCCATGTCAGAGGCTCCCGACCGGCTTGAGCGATGCCCGGTTGCTGTCGCGCACCAGGATGATCATGTTCAGAGACTGAAGGATGAAGATCAGCACGGCGGCGATCGGCATGATCAGGTAGACGTCACCGATGGGAATACGCATGATCGGGGAGAGCTGCGTCATCGACGATGTGACCGCCTTGATGCCTCCGAGGAACATGATGAACACGGCAAACACCAGAACGACGGAATCGTTGATCAGCATAAGGATCAGTTTCTTCCGCCCGGACAGCGCATCGACCGCGAAGACGAGCGACAGGTGCTGGCGCGTGCCGAAGGCGTAGGCGGATCCGAGGAACGCCATCCAGATCATCATGAAGCGGAGAAGTTCTTCGGTGTAGAGTGCCGGTGAGGCGAGCACATAGCGGGTGAACACCTGCCACAGCATCAATCCGGCCATCACCGCAAGCATGGCGGAGGTCAGGTAAAGCAGGGCGCTTTCCAGAGCATGTTTTGTTTTGTCTATCATGGATGTCCTCCATGTCCCGTACGACAGCGGCGGAACGGCGTCTTTCAGGACTGTTCTTTTGGCGCGTCCGCGAAGGTACCCTCCTGGGCGGTCGCTACTGATGATATCATGCATCATGAAAAAGATTGCGCCATATGAAAGAATATTTCATATTGTGTCAAACGGAGTGATGCAGATGAAAAAGAAAGCCGACGTCTTCGGCTGAGCGATCTGGCGCGCTATTGCGGCGTCTCGCCATCCACGGCCTCGCGGGCGCTCTCTGGAACAGCGGGCGTGCGGCCGGAGCTCAGGGAAAAGATCTTGCAGGCTGCCAAGACACAGAACTACCACGTTCCGATGTCTATTGCGGGCATGAAGGTCATTGTCGCAGCCAGCGCCAGTGCCATGATTGACTATCAGCGCAATCAGTTCACGGCGTTTGTCCTGGAAGGCATGCGGGAGCGCGCGGAGGTCCTCGGGCTGTCGCTGACGACGAAAGCGATCTCCAGCGCCGAAGACGAAATTCAGATGCTGGAGGATGCTGCCGGAGATCCTGAAATCGCCGGTGTGTTGATGCTCACCATCGATGAAGACGAGATGCTGGTGCCGGCCCGCGCCTTCAATAAGCCGGTCCTGCTGGTCAATGGCGACGATCCGCTGATGCGGCTGTCGAGCATCGCCCCGCACAACCGCGCGGCGGCAGCGCTTGCCACCCGCCACCTGAAATCGCTTGGTCACTCCCGGATCCTGTTTCTTTCGCGTCCCGGTCGACGCACGATCCTGCGGCGTCTGGAAGGATGGCGCGATGAGATCGAGCCCACTTCAGGTGTTGACTGGCGCGACCTTGTTGTCGACGCGACGGACTGGACGCCCGAAGCAGCTATCGATGCTGTGCGCCGCTATGTCGAGGAAAAGGGAAGTGCGTTCACGGCTGTTCTGGCGGCCGGAGACAGCCTTGCGGCGGGTGCGATTTTCGGGTTGCGCGCGCTCGGCCTTTCGGTTCCCGGCGATGTCTCGGTTATGGGGATTGATGGCCTGCCGCAGAGCGATTTCCTGGATCCGCCGTTGACCACCGTCCAGATTCCTGATGCGTGAGATCGGGGCTGCGGCCCTGGATATGATGCGCGATCTCGTTGACAACGAGCCATTTCTCCCGCGCCGCACGGAACTGTCTTGCGCTTTGATAGAGCGTGGGTCCACGGCGGGTGTGAATGGCGGCAAGGGCTGATCTATAAACCGAAATCAGGAGACCGGCGGACAGATTGCCCGCCGGACTTCGCAACAGATCTCAGTCGAACTGATGGATCGTGCCCTCGATTGTCCAGTCGGCGGGGTTCAGGTTCCGTCCCTCCGCCACGATCGCGCCGTCCGGACCGAATGAGACATGGCCATAATCCGGGTCGACGACTGCGACGGTTCCGTCTTCGGCAAGCGTGAAGGCGCAGGCCTCGAAACGTTTCTGGAAACCGGCAAGTCCACCGTCAACCTCCCCGCCGTCGGCCAGCCGGAACATCCAGGCAGTCTTGCGGCCGTTCTGGCGGATTTCCATGCCGGCCGTCGGTCCGGTTGTCACCTGTTCGAGAGGCGTCGTTCCGGTCACCATGACGAAACCGTTCCCCGAGCTTGCGCAGGCAAAGTGCGTACCGGCGATGGTTTTGTCAAAAACCTGGGCAGGGAACCAGATATGGCTGAAATCCGGCTGCCCTTCGTGGGTTTCGAAGAGAACCACGGCTAGGTTGCGATACTGATGCACACGCGGCAGTGCGCCGCAACCACCCCAGTAGGATGGCCTGCCGAAACCGCAATGAATGACCTCGCCTGGATGGTTCACCCAGATCTGGGCATCGGGATTGCGCCCGACCCTCAGTTGCAGCACGGTTTCCTGATAGCCCCATTCGCCCCAGCGATAACGGGCCAGCGATCCCATTGCCGTTTCCGCAGTCTTGTAGTGGTAGAGATGGGCGAACCGGTTCTCGCCTTGCGAGAACGTCCATTCCTGCCGCTTTGCACCGGTAAGGCGGGCGGTGTCGCGATCGCTCGCGGGGATCACGAGGCCGAAATCTCGCAGGCATAGCAGGAATTGCGGTAGCGTCTGGAAGGTGCGTCCGTAATATCCGCGCGACCAGAGGACACGCGAAATTGCTGAAAGCTCGCTCGTGCGTGCTGCCATCAGTGTGTGCTCGTAGGAGCGCCCCTGTGCGGCTGTCAGCGTGCCGTGATGCGCCGAGGCGGCGACGACCGCAATCAGCCGCAGGATCGCCTTGCGGGCGCGCTCGCGGATATCCTCGTCATGTGCCAGTGCATAGAGCGTCGCCAGGCCCTTCAGGTCGATCGGGAAATAGGGCACCGAGTTGAACTCGGCCATTTCCCATTTTTCGAAGTGATCGAACCAGTCCATGAGCCGCGCTGCACCGCGTTTTGACTGCTCATCGCCGGTCACATTGGCGCGGACAAAACGCTTGTCGGCATGAAAATGCCCCGCCAGATAGGCGGCTGTGTGAAACAACAGCGCGTGGTTTTCCGAATAATACCACTGCACGTCATTGCCAGGCTCGTCCATCCAGTAACGGAAGTTGAGTGTTGCCGCATCGATCCGCTTGCGGATGTCCTCCGAAAGAAGATCTCCATAGCGGATCCGGCCGAACAGCAGTGGAACGAGATGAAAATCGGCGCAGTCGTGGCAGTTTTCGATTTTCGGCAGCGAGACCTCGATCATCGCCTCGGTCTCAGCGTCGCCAAGACCGAGCCCGAGCCGTGCCAGCGCAGAAATCGCATCGGCATAGCCATTGTCGGCGACATGCCGGAGCGCCTCCTCAATTCGGTCGTCAAAGCTCTCCGGCGGTTCGCCCTGTTCCTCGCAGCGCGCGATTTCAACCGTGAATGGCCGCGACAGGGTCAGGCCACAGGCGGCGAGGCGCACGTCGAAATGGCGAAAGTCGCTGTGGAATGCGGATACGTCACCGACGACAAGCCGCGAGGAACCCGCGGGCAGGCTTGCGTTAAACGTGTCGTGCTCTTCGGCCAGAAAATCGCCCGCGACGATGATTTCGACATCAAGGTCCTGACTGACGGTTTCGGGGCAATGAAAGGCAACCTCACCCGACGAGTAGGCCGGGCGCTCGAAATGCATGGTTTCGAGCATGTTCTCGATTTCGTCGGCAAGCCCGCTTTCGCAGGGAACGTTGAGAGAAACGGAAGCCGCTGGGCCCTCGCAATAATCGAGTTCGAAGAAGTAGCGGGCATCGCGCTCAGCAAGATCGTCGAAGAATACTGCGATATCGTTCAGGCCTGCCTTTAGTTGGACTTCGAATTCCTGATCGGTCTCGAAATTACGCTGATAGACGCTCATGGAGCCCACTTCCGCGCCGTTGACGAACAGGACTGCACCTCCGCAGCAACTGAGCTTCAACTTTGCCGTTCCGGAGGTTTCAGCTTCAATACGGGTTTCCGCCCATGCGGAAACCGCGGTGGCGCGGAACCAGAAACCGGAAAGGTCGACTCGCGGCGAGCCGAAGGGCGTCCAGATGCGCCCGGGTCCCTGTTTTTCGACGATCACAGGGCGTTTGCCGCGCCGCTCGCTGACGAATTGCGTGCGGCAGGGATATTCGTGCGGGATGAAGTTCTTCTCCTTGGTGAGAAAGAATTGGGCATCCATTTTCCCCGACATGGTGGTGTCGGACACGTTGTATTCCTCTTGGGCTATGGCGGATACATGCCAGTAGCAGATCGGCGCAGCATTCGGCAGCGGCCGACGCATTGCGCCATTTTGTGCTTGTTGGGCCATCACAGAAGATCTTTCACGGCAACGGGCGTCACATCGTTATAGGCTTTGTTTTCACCGGTCATACCCCAGACGAAGCAATAAGGTCCGGTGCCAGCCCCCATATGGATCGACCATGCGGGCGAAAGTATGCTCTGACGGTCGGCCACCACGATATTACGCACTTGGTTGGGCTCGCCCATGAAATGCATGACCCGGTCTTCCGGCGCCATATTGAAATAGACATAGGCTTCCATGCGCCGCTCGTGCACATGCGGCGGCTCGGTGTTCCAGATGCTGCCGGGCGCGGGCTCGGTGATCCCCATCAACAGCAGGCAGCTCGGCGACACTTCCGGGTGAATATACATGCGCAGCGTGCGCTTGTTGGCATGTGCCTCATCGCCCATGGTGACCGGCTTGGAGTCGGCCTGGCGAATGAGCGCCGACGGCACGGCGTAACCGGCCGGAACCGAGTTCATGTAAAATGCGGCAGGGTTGGCCGGGTCCTCAGAGGCCATGCGGACGGATTTCGTGTCGCGTCCGACATAGACGATGTCGCGATGCTCGACCGTATAGACCGCATCGTCAACCGTCACGGCTCCCGTTCCGCCGAGATTGACGATGCCCATTTCGCGGGCATCGAAGAAGCCCGGCGTTCCGACGGCCGAACCGTCGGCGATTTCAGCGTGCCCGTTGACCGCCAGAAAGCCGCCGATGATCATCCGGTCGACATGGGTGTAGACCATCTGCAGCTTGTCGGCGACAAACAGGTTATCGAGCAGGAATTCCTCGCGCAGACGCTCATTGCTGTATGTGCTGACGTCTTTGGGGAGACGGAATAGCGTGTGTCTTCAAACATCATTCTTCCTCCGCTTTGGCAATATTAAGGGCTTCGACCAGCAGCAGCAGGGCCATGGACTGGCCGTAGCCGGTCGGCTGGATCGGAATGTCCTTGTAGAACTGAAGATCGTGACCCATGCGGGTGCCGTAGGAGACATTGTCGACGATGCCGTCTTCGCCGATATTGTCGAGCGTGACGGCAAGCGCTTTCAGGCCCGCTTCGCGCCAGCTTTCCGGGCCGATGCCAAGCCGCGCGCCCTTCAACAGAGCGTAGCCGATGGCGGCGGTTGCAGAGATTTCCTCATACGACGTCAAATCGTCGACCAGCGTGTGCCATGCGCCGCTTTCCGCCTGATAGCCGATCAGCGTTTCAAGCTGCGCCTTGACGACTTCCGTCAGATAGCGCGTCGCGGCGTCATCGAGTTCGGCCAGTTCGAGCAGGTCGAGAACGCCGGCGGAAATCCAGGAATTGCCGCGCGCCCAGCGGGCCCGGGCAAAGTTGTGGTTGCCGTCAAAGGTCCAGCCATGGAACCAGAGCCCGGTTTCCGGCTCCGACAGATAATGCGTGTGCACCAGGAACTGGAAGGCGGCTTCGCTCACCAGATCGCGCCGGCCGGCGCCCTGCCCATAGCTCGCCAGAAACAGCGCCACCATGAACAGTGTGTCGTCCCACAATTCATCATCGTTGATCTTGTCGGACACATTGTGCTGAAAACCGCCGCAGCGCGTGCGCGGCATCTCGGTCAATATCCTGTTGGCCCAGTCCTTCATCGGCGCTTCGAAGCGGGGATCGCGGGTTTCGCGCCACAGAAGGGAGAGCGCCAGCATCGGCGCGGTGGTGTTGACGTTCTGCGGCGGCAACCCCTTCTCGATATGCGCGGAATACCAGTCCTCGAGCAGGGTCTTCACCGCCGCATCGCCCGTCTTCAGCCACATCTGTGCCAGTCCGTAAAGCCCGACACCCTGAGGCCATTCCCAGGCGTTGAAGCTGACATAGTCGCCGGCCGTACCGTCGAGATTTGGTTCGTTGAACTTGCCTTCGTCGCGCAATGACTTCAGGCCATCAACCAGCAGCTCGATCTTGTGTTTCAGTTGATTTCTGGAAAGCACGGGTTTTCCTCCGATGCAGGATCATGATGGCAATATGATGCATCATGAAAACTAATTGCGAAATATGAAATATTATTTCATCTCAGGATGTGGTGGCGGCAATGCCCTGTCGCGTTCGGCAACGCGCAGAAGCCGCTGCGCAGACGCGCACCGCCGAATTTTCCTGGATGATAGGGTTTACAGCGGACCGCCTGACCGGCGATCCGCAAGCAGGCATGGCCTCAGCGGGCGAGCCAGCCGCCATCGACGGCGATGGTATAGCCGTTGACATAAGAGGAGGCTTCGCTGGCGAGGAAGACGACAGGTCCGGCGAGATCGCGCGGAAGGCCCCAGCGCGCGGCCGGAATCCTGCCGAGGATTTCGCTGCTGCGCTCCTCGTCGGCTCTCAGCGCGGCGGTATTGTTGGTCGCCATGTAGCCGGGCGCGATGGCGTTGACGTTGATGCCATGGTGCGCCCATTCATTCGCCAACAGTTTGGTGATGCCCATGACGCCGCTTTTCGAGGCTGTATAGGAAGGCACCCGGATTCCACCCTGAAACGACAACATCGAGGCGATATTGACGATCTTGCCGCCATGGCCCTGCGCGATGAACTGGCGGGCGACGGCTTGAGATAGGAAGAAGACGCTTTTGATGTTGATGTTCATCACGTCATCCCAGTCCTTCTCGGAGAAGGAGGTGGCGTCTTCGCGGCGAATGATGCCGGCATTGTTGACCAGAATGTCGATCTTGCCGAATTCACTGACGGCCCTTTCCACGATCCGCGGAATGTCGTCCTGCTTCATCAGATTGGCTTCGATCGACACGAAACGGCGTCCGAGCGCCTCGACCTTGGCGATCGTATCCGCCGGCTCGACAATATTGACGCCGACAATGTCCGCGCCGGCCTCGGCTAGCGCAACGGCCATGCCCTGACCGAGACCGGTATCGCAGCCGGTTACAATTGCCGTTTTTCCGGAAAGGTGAAAATCATCGGTGATCATGGTTCTTCCAATCTTTGGGTGGGGGCGATATCGCGAGCGGAAATCTGACAGAGCAGAAGCGCGTTTCGCGGACGTCACTTGATTGCAGCTGACGGCGAGGTGCTTGGGAAAATAAAAAGGCGCTTCCTGTTTTATGAGACAAGAAGCGCCTTTTCCGTCAGGTCCGGGAGGACTTTACTGAGCGTTCTGAATGGCGTCGACCAGCTGGCCGACGGCCGGATCCTTCTTGTATTCCTCGATCAGCGGTGCGACCTTTTCCTGGAAAGGCGCCTCGTCGGGATGGACGATGGTGACGCCCATTTCCTCGATCTGCTGCATGGCCTCGTCGACAGCTTCGTTCCAGACTTTCTTCTGTTCCTGGGTGGCATGGACCGCGGCTTCCTTGATGATGGCAAGCTGCTCATCCGTCAGCTTGTCCATTGCCGTTTTGGAGATCACGAGGAAGTCGGGAATGCGCAGATGCTCGTCCAGCGAATAGCATTTGACCACTTCGCCATGACGGCCGAGCGTCAGCGCTGTCGGGTTGTTTTCGGCGCCATCGATGACACCCTGCTGCAAGGCGGTGTAGATTTCACCGTAGGGCAGGGGCGTGGGAATGCCGCCCATCAGCTCAACCATCCGGATGGAGGTATGCGAATTTATGACGCGCAGCTTCTGGCCTTTCAGGTCATCCGGCGTCTCGACGCATTTTGATTTGGTGTAAAACGAACGGGCTCCGCTGTCGAAATAGGTCAACCCCATGAAGCCGCTGTCGAGCGAAGCCTGATAGACCGGGTCGACAATCGGCCCGTCCATGACATCGTAGAAGTGCTCCTGACTGTTGAACAGATAGGGAAGCGTGAAGGCTTGGTAGATCGGGTTGAAGTTCTCGAGATTGGCAGCGCTGACGCGTGTGATGTCCACGGCGCCGTTCTGTACCTGCTCCAGAACTTCGCGTTCAGATCCGAGAACGCCGTTCATATAGAGCCTTATCTTGACTTCGCCGTCGGTCTTTTCCTCAACCTCTTCGGCAAACTGTTCGAGCACCATGCTTGTCGGATGGTCCGCCGCCAGCGCATCGGCCAGCTTCAGGCGTACGGTGGCGTTCGCCGAACCGGCTGCAAGCGTCATGCCTGCGGCCAATATAGCCAGTGCAGATGTCATTTTCTTCATTGTCTCACTCCCTGTAGCGCATTGTTTTCAGTTTCCATGGCGCTCGAAATGCAAATGCAAACGAGTGCGATGGAATGCATTATGCAATATGAAATTATATTCTCAATATGAAAGAAAATTTCATGTTCTGTGTGCGAGACTCTCTGCCTCCCGCTGCTGACTTTTGTACCGCGGTCTCTCCTATGTTGTTTTTGGCGATATCAAGACGAGGTGGCCGCTGTCGGGAGCGATGCCTCCGGCTATAATTGAAAAACAGGCCCTGAGATATGAGGCCCGGCCCTTGCCACCCGGCCAGCCCGAATTCTGCCATTCACGCAGAAGCGTTTGCCAATATTTGGGGCCGTGCTGAAGACGGATCGGCCCGCGCTGGCGCCAGTGATGGTGGTGGCATAATCGAGGCGGAAATCCACTTCGCAAAGAGCCCCGAAGCTGTGCAGCCAAACCGAGCCACTTCACTGTTGCATCCGGGAGACCCGTTAAGGTCGAAGAGAAGATAAACCTAGGGTTACTCCCGGCAATCAGCGCATTGGCTTGCATCCATCCGGATTTCCACAGCACTGAACCCATCCTTCGCGAGCTTCCAGAAAAATCTCTTTGGTTCGGCGGAAAGCGTTCGCCCTTGCGCATTGTTGTGTTTTAAATAATAATAAACCAATTCATCGGAGGAATGGGATGTCAAAAACACCGATCCTGCAGTTCGGCACGAGCCGTTTCCTGCAGGCGCGTCTGGTCTTGTTCGTTTCCGCGGCAGCGGCGCGAGACGCGAGGCTGGGCGGCATCACGGTGGTCCAGACGAGTGGCCTCGGCGGCGGGGCGAATCGGCTCTCTGCGCTGGCCCGCGGATACAAAGCTCCGGCGCGGGATCGGCGCTTTTCTCAAATGGGCCCGGCAGCATAGCGACGGGTGTGAAAAGCCATTGCTGGAGGAGGCCTTGAAGGAGGAAGACACATGAAGACAAACCGGATCGGCCGAACCGCCGTGGCGGTAACGGACGTTTCCTTCGGCTGTTCCAGCATCGGCAATCTCTACCGGGAGATCACGGACGGCGACGCCGAGGCCGTGCTTCAGGCCGCCTGGAAGGGCGGTATCCGCTATTTCGATACCGCGCCGCATTATGGCAGGGGCTTTCGGAAATGCGGCTCGGGCGTTTTCTCGAAGGGCGGGCCGGATTTGTGGTGTCGACCAAGGTCGGCCGCGTCCTCTCTCCGGCTATGGAACCGATTGCGGAAGCTGACAGTTTCGTGAAGCCGGCGCAAAACGATGTGCGTTACGACTATTCCGGCGACGGTATCGAGGAGAGCCTCGAGCAGAGCTTTCGGCGGCTTGGCGTCACCCATATCGACATCGTCTATGTGCATGATATTGGCGAATACACCCACGGTTCCGGCAACGCGGCCAATATGGAGGATTTTCTCGGCTCCGGCTACGACCGTCTTGTCAGGCTGAAGGAAGCTGGCAGGATCGGGGCCTTCGGGCTGGGCGTGAACGAATGCCAGGTGTGTCTTGACGTGATGGACCATGGGCCAATTGATGCCATCCTTCTGGCCGGTAGGCTGACACTGCTCGACCGTTCGGCCGAGGCGAAACTCGTGCCGCGGTGTCTCAGCGAAGAAACCAGCCTCGTGCTCGGCGGCATCTTCAACTCGGGCATTCTTGCAACCGGTCCTGTCGATGGCGCGACCTACGACTACGAACCTGCATCGAAAGCGGTACTGAACAAGGTGGCGGCGCTTCAGGCGGAGGCGGAACGGGCCGGGCTGGCGCTTCCGACCGCCGCGCTGCAGTTTGCAAAGCGGCACCCGGCATCTGCCTCGGTTCTGATCGGCACGGCCAGGCCCGCCACGCTCGCGCGAAACCTCGAGGCGTTGCAGGCCGAGATTTCCGCACGGGCAGAGCGTTTTCTAGGCTAGTTCGTGGTGGCGGAGCGACGAGAGGAGCGTCGTTTTGGAGGTTCGCAGATGGCGTGAGGCCGCGTCGCACGCCGCAGCGGCGTCACGTCTTTCAAGCGCATCGATGATCGCCAAATGCTCGTCGATCGCGGCAGCGTTGCGCGTCTTCTCGTCAGTCTTGTCCCACATGTAATGATAGTGGAAAATCAGCGAGATGACCTTCTGGAATTCCTCCACAAAGCGGTTTTTCACGACCGAATTGATCGCCGCGTGGAAGGCTTCGTCGAGTTTGGAGAACTCGTGATAGTCCGTCTCGATGCTTTGCCGAAGCGCGATGTGGAGCCTCCGCAGTTCGGAAAGCCTAGCCCAGACGGGATGACCAACGGGCGCTTCGGCGGCCTGGTTCACCGCGTTGATCTCCAGGACCGAGCGGAAATCCGACAGTTCCACTGCGAAGTCCATCGTGAAGCCGCGCAGCATCCAGCCGCCTTTCTGACGGCGGGCCACAAGGCCGAACCGGCTGAGGCCTGCGAGGAATTCCTTGATTTCGTGCTGGGGGACGCCGAACGTCCGTGAAAGATCAGCCACGGATAAAGGCGTGTCGGCCGGGACATCGAAGCGCAGAATCCAGTCGAGAAACCGCTGTTCGAGATCGTCGCTCGGAGCACCCGGCTCAGCGATCTCGAGGCGGTCGGCATCGTCCGGCTCGCGCAGCAAGCACTTTTCCCGCCCCTTCCATGAGATGAGTCCGCGTTCCTCCATTCGGCTCAGGCAACGCCGCACCACCGTCCGGCTGACATCGGCGATCTCGCTCAACATGGTTTCGGCCGGGATCGCCGCCCCGACCGACAAGGTCTCACAATAATCAAGCAGCCGGTTATATGCATTTCTGTAGCGGATGTCGCTTCTTGCCATTGCCTCATTCTCACGATCTCGCGCGTACGGTTCATAATATCATAGTATTAAATTATAAAAAACAATTGACGCGCATCAAGCGTAAAGTTATTTGGTATTAAATTATTACGTGCAGAACGAGGGAGGAGACCTCATGTTCGATGCGAGTCGGCCGATGCAAGGCCGCAGTTGGAAAGGCGTGTCCTTTGGGCAGGCCCAGTTCCACCGGCTATCGGCGCTTATAACACTCGTCTTGCTGATCATCGGTTTCGGCTTCGCGAACCAGGCCTTCTTTTCGGTCAATAATGGCTTGACCGTGCTACTGCAGACATCGGTTATCGGTCTTCTCGGCATCGGCATGACGATGGTTATCATCACCGGCGGGATCGATCTGTCCGTCGGGTCCGTCCTTGCCCTTTCCGGCGTCATAACCGCAATGTCCGTCAAGGCGGGCTTGCCCGTCGCCCCGGCCATGCTGGTGGGCGTTGTGGCCGGCGCGCTCTGCGGCGCGTTCAACGGGTTCGTCATTACAAGGCTGCGTATTCCGCCCTTCGTTGCAACGCTTGGGATGATGCTGATTGCGCGCGGCCTGGCGCTGCAGCTGACGGGCGCGCGTCCCATTTCCCAGCTCGGCGAGGCTTTTGGCGTGCTTGGCAACGGTGCGCTGTTCCGCGTCGTCGAAATGCAGGCGAACGGCTTTCCAAAGGTGATCTTCCCGGGCATTCCCTATCCGGCGATCCTCATGTTTGCGATGGCGATCGCCGCCGCCTATCTGCTGAACCGCCGTCAGGTCGGCCGTCACATTTATGCGACCGGGTCCAACGAGGAAGCCGCGCGGCTTTCAGGCGTGCGGACCAACCGCACCAAGCTGTTCGCCTACACCATGTCGGGCGCTCTCGCCGGAATTGCCGGGAACGTTTTGATGTCACGGCTCGTTACGGCCCAGCCCAGCGAAGGCGTCATGTACGAGCTCGATGCGATTGCCGCCGCGGTCATTGGCGGCGCCTCGCTCTCCGGCGGCGTCGGCACGATCTCCGGCACCATGATCGGCGCCTTTATCATCGGCATCCTTCGAAACGGCCTCAACATGGCGGGCGTCTCCGCCTTTATCCAGCAGATCGTGATCGGCTTCGTCGTCATCGGCGCTGTCTGGATCGACCAGGTGCGAAGCCGCAAGAGCGACTGAGCCTGACTGTTTTTTCTGCATCTCAAAAGAGGAGGAATGAGATGAAAAGCCTGAAATACCTTATCGCAGCATCCGCGTTTGCACTGACCGCGGGAATGGCGCATGCCGGCGAAATCGCCGTCATCGTGAAAACCACGAACTCCAACTTCTGGCAGAACGTCAACAAGGGCGCTGAGGCGGCCACCGAAAACCAGTCGGAACACTCGATGAGCTTCGACGGGCCGGCGGCCGAAAGCGACATCGCCGCCGAGGTGAACCTGGTCGAGAACGCCATCAACCGCGGCGTCGCCGGCATCGTGTTGGCGCCGTCCGACCCGGATGCGCTCGGCCCGGTGGTCAAGCGCGCCTATCAGAGCGGCATCCCCGTCGTCATCATCGATAGCGCGCTTTCCGACCAGTATAAGGACAGCTATCAGGCCTTCCTTTCCACCGACAACTGTGCGGCCGGCAAGCAGGTCGCCCAGCGGATGATCAAGGAAGCGGGCACAAAGGGCAAGGTTGCCGTCATGTCCTATGTCGCAGGCGTTGGCTCTGAAATCGGCCGTGTCGGCTGCTTTCAGGACTATATCGGCGCCAATTCCGATATCGAGATCGTCGGCCCCTACTATTCGGAAAGCCAGATGGCCAAGGCGCTGAACCAGACCACCGATATTCTGGCCGCCAACCCCGACCTCGTCGGCATCTTCGGCGCCAACGAGCCGACAGCCGTCGGCATGGGCCGGGCAATCGTGCAGGCGGGCAAGGCTGGTGATCTCGTGGCGCTCGGCTTCGATGGCAATGCCGACCTGCAGCAATTCGTGCGTGACGGCGTGCTAGATGCCATAGCGGTGCAGGGCTCCTTCGCGATGGGCGAAAAGGGCGTGAACACGGTCATCGACCTGCTGAACGGCAAAAAGGTCGAAGGCTTCATCAACACCGGCGTCGTCATGGTCGACAAGGACAACATCGACTCCGACGAAGCCCAGAACGTGCTCTACTGAGCCTTTGGCCGGAGGCTGACATATAGAGCCTCCGGCACCTTTTCCCGTCTCAGCGAAAGGTCAAGCTATGTCCCGAACACCGCTTGTAGACATGATCGGCATCGAAAAACACTTTGGCGGCGTGCGCGCGGTGGACCATGTGTCGGTCGATCTCTATCCCGGCGAGGTGGTCGGACTGCTCGGCCACAATGGCGCCGGCAAATCCTGTCTGATGAAGATACTCGCCGGCGCGATGGTCCCCAATGAGGGCGAGATCCGGGTGGATGGCAAAACGGTGCACTTCGCCGAGCCGAACGATGCCCGCGCCGCCGGCGTCGAGACCATCTATCAGACGCTTGCGCTGTCGGACCATCTCGATGCCCCGGCGAACCTGTTTCTCGGCCGCGAACTGAAGACCCGGTTCGGCAATCTGGACGACGCCCGCATGCTGCGCGAGGCGCGGGAGGTGCTCGCCCGGCTGAACCCGAACTTCAAGAATTTGCGCGATCCCGTCTCGAGCCTCTCCGGCGGGCAGCGGCAGGTGATCGCGATCGCGCGTGCCATCTATTTCGATACCAAGATACTGATCATGGACGAGCCCACGGCAGCACTCGGGCCTTCCGAAACCGCAATGGTGGCCGACCTCATCTTGAAGCTGCGCGATGAAGGCATCGGCATTTTTCTTGTCAGCCATGACATGCACGACGTGTTCGATCTGTGCGACCGCGTTGTGGTGATGAACAAGGGCCGGGTTGTCGGCGCGCATCCCATCAACGAAGTGACCAAGGATGACGTGCTCAGCCTGATCATCAAAGGCGAACTGCCGGCCGACTGGTCTGCGAAAAACCTGGAGCCGACAGACTGATGGACGCGAAAACGGGCATGATGGAGAGCATCGTCTGCGTCGAACCCGGCCGGATGACTCTTGAGCGCAGACCGCGCCCCTGGAGGCGCCGGAGGGCTGGGTTCTGATCGACATCGCGGCGATCGGTATCTGCGGGACGGACTACCACATCTTCGAGGGCAAGCACCCGTTTCTGGACTATCCGCGCGTGATCGGCCATGAACTGTCTGGTTATGTCGCAAGCGGCCCCGATGCCGGCAAGCTTGTCGTGATCAACCCCTATGTCTCCTGCGGCGCGTGCCGGGCCTGCCGGCGCGGCAAACCGAATTGCTGCAGCGCCATTTCGGTACTCGGCGTTCACCGCGACGGCGGCATGTGCGCACGCATCGCCGTGCCGGCCGAAAACGTCTATCCGGCCGATGATCTGACGCCGCAACAGGCTGCCATGGTGGAGTTTCTTGCCATCGGGGCGCATGCGGTTGCCCGTTCCTGCACGGGGAGGGGGACGTCGTGCTCGTGACCGGGGCCGGCCCGATCGGCATCGGTACGGCGCTGTTTGCCCGGCTTGCCGGCGCCGATGTTCACCTGATGGACCTGAGCCGGACCCGGCTCGATCTCGCGCGCGATCTTTTCGGCTTCGAAAAACGGCACCAGCCCACCGGTGACATTCTTTGGGCGCGCTTTCCGAAGGGTTCGACGTGGTTTTCGACGCAACCGGAAATGCCAGGGCGATCGAGGCGGGGTTTCCGCTGCTTGCCCATGGCGGCAGCGCCGTGCTGGTCAGCGTGGTGAAAGACGACATCACCTTCGCCGATTCAGAATTTCACAAGCGGGAGGCCCGCATCATCGGCTCGCGCAACGCGCTGAAATCCGATTTCGAGCGCGTGATGGCCGCGATGCGCGCGGGCGACATCCCGACCGATGCAATTGCATCCGAAGTGATCGCGATGGCCGATCTGCCCCGGCGTTTTTCGCAACTGGTGGGCGCGCGGGATCATCTGGTGAAAGTGCTCGTCAGGCCGTAATTGCGATCGCGCCGATCCGAAGCATCTCGGCGCGCGCATCGGCATCACCGCCGTGCTCCACACATGGGGTTCGGCCATGGCCCATCATCCCCATGTTCACATGATCGTGCCCGGCGGTGGCATTGCCCTTGATGGAAAACGATGGATATCATCACGCTTGGCGTTCCTCCTGCCGGTGCGCGTGCTCGGAAAGCCGTTCCGCCGCCTGTTCCTCACGCGACGGCTTCAGCTCCGTGATGCCGGCAAGCTTACCGTCTTCGGCTCAGTAGCCCATCTGGCCGATCGCCGGGCATTTGTGCGGCACCTGTCGCGCTATACCCACCGGGTGGCGATCTCGAACAGACGTCTGATCTCGTTCGACAAGGCCGGCGTCACCTTCCGCTACAAGGACTACCGCCGCGAGGGCAGCGACGGCCGCAGATCATGACACTCGCCACCGCCGAGTTCATCCGCCGCTTCCTGATCCATATTCTGCCCGGGACACTACTCCGCCCGAGGCAACCAACGTTCCCGTGCGCTTCCATCACCATGACCAGGCTCGACCAAGCCGTCTACTGGCATATGTTTATCCGCGACCGCAGCGCGAAGACACGCCAAAACTGTCTGATCGCAACAGATACGGCGCGCAAAATACCCAATCCACGTCAGTTCAGGGATGGGCTGAAAATGAAAATCCCATAGTCCGGTCTTCGCCGCCCGCAGGTTCCTTCCTCGACGACTTTCGTACGCCTGATGGCACTCGAAACTCTTCATGAAAAAGGACTGGCGGGTTTTGGCGCAGGAGCTGAGAGCCCGATTTAAAAGTTGTTGAGTGATATCAGAAGGATGTGATTCAACCACCTCTGCCAAGAACGTGGAGGATTGCATGCCCTGGACTGATATCACCCGCCTGCAGCATAACCGCGATCGCCTTCGCTATCCAACCGATTTGACGGATCGTGAGTGGGCTGTAATTGCTCCACTGATACCGCTGGCCAAGCCCGGTGGGCGGCCACGGAAAACGAATATGAGGGAAGTGGTGAACGCGATCCTTTATATTGCGGGCAGCGGCAGTCAATGGCGGGCTCTGCCGAAGGACTTCCTCCGGTCTCCACGGTGCGAGGCTATTTCTATGGCTGGCGCGACATCGGCCTTTGGCAGACCATCAATCATCTGCTCGTCTGCGCTACGCGCGAACTGGAGGGGCGCGAGGCCTCGCCCACAGCCGGTGTCATCGACAGCCAGAGTGTCAAGACCACCGAAAGCGGCGGGGTTTCGGGCTACGACGCCGGCAAGAAGATCAAGGGCCGCAAGCGCCACATCATCACCGATACGATCGGGCTGATGCTGTTCGTGCTTGTCCATGCTGCCGATATCCAGGACCGCGACGGTGCGCCCGATGTCCTGAAAGCCATCCGCTACCGTTTCCCTGGTTGCGCCATGTCTTCGCAGATGGCGGCTATGCCGGGCAGAAGTTGCGAAAAGCGCTGCGCGGATGCGGCCAATGGAACCTTGAAATCATCAAGCGCTCCGACATAGCGAAAGGCTTTGAGGTTCTGCCCCGCCGATGGGTGGTGGAGCGCACCTTCGGCTGGTTCGGACGATGCCGTCGGTTGGCCAAAGATTGGGAAAAGTCCATCGCAAGCGCCACAGCATGGGTCAACATCGCCAGCATCAGGGTGATGACCAGACGCCTCGCACGATATTGTTTCCCATCATGAACTTTTGAATCCGGCTCTAAAATCCCAAAGTAGTGTTAGCAGATATTCGCAAGGCGCTGTCGCAATGTCCGCTTCGGGCGGCAAGCAATTCTTCGCCTATCATACCAGAGCGTCCGTTTTGCTCGTGGGGCGGTCTAAACCTGCCGGACGACCTCGGTCCCATTTTTGTCATCCTCACGGGGGTAAGCTCTTGTTTGGGTAACAGAATTCTCACACGGATGAATGTCACCACGACAGGTCAAGGGTTCATATCCCCTCAAGTCCTGACGCTGCCCCGATTACACCCCTTCGCCAGCGCATGCAGGAAGACATGGTGATGCGGAGCCTGGTGGTACCGGCCAGCGCGGGCTTGGTAGTGCTCGCCTTCGCATCTTCGGATTGTGGCAAAACTCTATCGTCGGCCTTGTGGCCGGTGTCTTGATCATGGACCTTGCGGTGCAGTCCTCTCAGGTTGCCAACCAGGCACGCGTCAAAGCGCTCGACCCGTCTGCCCGCAGTCGGCTCAACACGGTGTTTATGGCGACCATGCTCGCTGGCGGCGCAGCCTCGGCCGACCTCGCTTTGTTGTTGTCACGAAAATCCTGACGTGTGCGATGCCATTGATTGTGCGTACGGTAAGCTCATAGTTCAGCGCTCGGCCGGACATGGCCCGATCGAGGAACGCTTTCGCGGGGAGTGGCGGAGGGGGAACCCGGAGACAGGCTCGAAAAGGCCCTTCGCCATATGCGGGCTGGAAGGCTGCAAAGCGCGACCATGTCGGTCGTTGAGAATCATCTGGCCTTCGATCGCCATCCGGTTGGACAATAGTGACCCTGCCGGAATTACCAATATAGATAAGCCGCCGAGTTATTTCGGCGGCCTTTGAAATTTCCATGTCGCGGCTAAAATTTTTCAGGTATTTTACCTGCATACGCAGCATCGGGCCGCAACAGGCGTCCCGTACGCTGCTGTTCAATGCCATGCGCTGTCCAGCCGGCCGTGCGGCCCGCAGCAAACACTGGCGTAAAGGCCTGGCGGGGTATCTTCAGCGCATCGAGCAGGATCGCGGTGAAGAACTCGACATTGGTATCGAGCTTGCGGTCGGGTTTGTGACTCGCAAGTGCCTGACGGGCGTATGCCTCTACTCGTGTCGCAAGCCCCAGGTCCTTATTTTTAGTGTGGAGCTTTTCAACGGCAGCCTTCAGCACATCAGCGCGCGGGTCGCGGACCCGATAAATACGATGACCAAAGCCCATGAGCCTGTCCCCGCGCGCGAGAGCCGCATCAATCCAGTCTTCGATACGGTCTTCAGCGCCAATTGCATCCAGCATGTCGAGTACCGGCTCCGGCGCGCCACCATGCAACGGGCCACTGAGCGCGCAGTAGGCAGCTGTGACCGTCATGAAGAGATCGGCGGCGGTGGAAGCGACGACCCGACCCGCGAAAGTGGAGGCGTTCATGCCATGGTCGGAAACCGTGATCAGATAGGCATTCAACGCGGCGATCTCCGGCGGCGAAGCATGGGTGCCGCGCAACATCCGCAAAAATCGCCCGCGTGGGAGGCGTTGGCATCAGGTTCGACAACGGCCTGATCCTCACTGCGACGAACGAGTGCGGCAGCCATGACCGGCATCGCGCCAAGCAGTGCAATTTCCGGCGGAAGCTCATCGCTTGGGCGGAGTGCCGCGACAGCTACGCGGAAACCATCAACGAGTGGCATCCCCTCGGTAACGGACAGAACGGCAGGCACGCGCGCGAACGCTTCGACACGCGACTTCCCGAGAGCCGCGCGGACGTAGTCGGCATCGACATCTTCGTCCTTTGCAAGCGCCCAGAGACGGGTGGCAAGCGCCTCGAAATCGCGATCAAAAGCAAGATCGTCGACATATTCTCCAGCGATGATCAATTCGCCCCGCTCGCCCGCCACATGGGAAAGCCGGGTTTGCGCCGCAACAA
Organism: Marinicella algicola; assembly: GCF_028401385.1. Lineage (GTDB taxonomy): Bacteria > Pseudomonadota > Gammaproteobacteria > Xanthomonadales > Marinicellaceae. Next base: position 118,075 of record NZ_JAQOMR010000002.1, on the reverse strand, counting down.
CGCCGTCAAGCCCGATCGCGGGCCGGGATTGGTGGTTCATAGCCAAACTCCTTCTTCGAAGAGGGAAGAAGAAGACCATCTTTCCACGTTGATCAATCTTGATTATATTAATCAATATGAAGAAAGATATCGACTCGCTTTACCTGACTGCCGGCGAGGCCGCCGCGGAACTGTCGGTGTCGCCGGCAACGCTCTATGCCTATGTGAGCCGCGGCCTGATCCGCTCCGAGGCGGTGCCTGCGTCAAGGGCAAAACGCTACAGTGCCGACGATGTCAGGGCACTCAAGAACCGGCGTGCGCCCTACCTGGCAGCACGAGGCGCTCCGGGTGACGGTTCCGTTCTCGACTCCGCGATCTCGACGATCACCGCGCAAGGCCCGCTTTATCGGGGCGTGTTGGCGACAAAGCTTGCCGAACAGGCAACGCTGGAAGAAACGGCGACGCTGTTGTGGGACATCACAAATGCCGATCCGTTTGCCGAGGACAACATGCCGCCATCATCACCGAACCTTGAAGCCTCGCGCATGGCGATGGCAGACCGCCAGCCGCTCGCCCGGGCCATAGCGCTGACCGCACTTGCAGGCGAAGATGACCTCCGCGCTTTCAACAGATCGACTGTCGGGAGGGCCGAAACCGGAGCAAGAGTGATGCGGCTGGTGACGTCAGCGGTTCTCGGAACGCCAGCGTCTGCAGCTCCTGTGCATAGCCAGATTGCCGCTATCTGGGCGCCGGACAATCCCCGGCCGAAGATCTGATCCGCCGTGCACTCGTGCTTCTGGCCGAACATGAGCTGAATGCCTCGGCTTATACAGTGCGCTGCGCCACCTCGACCGACATCAATCTCTACGACGCCACGGTGGCGGGTCTCGCGGCGCTGAAAGGCCCAAGGCATGGCGGCGCGGGACCGCTGGCAGCGCGTTTGCTTGATACGCTGGCGGCGGGCGACATCGCGACCAACATACGCGAGCGCGCGATGCTGGGAGAAGACTTCCATGGCTTTGGTCACGCCGTCTATGAAAACGGAGATCCCCGTGCCGAAAACCTGCTGGCTGCATTATCCAGCGCTGAAGCCGATCCGCGCCTGACCCGCGACGCTCCGCGCCTCGTGCAGGAAACAACGGGGCTGTTTCCAACAATCGACTATGCGCTTGCGGTGATGACCCGAATGCTCGGCCTGCCGGTCGGCCATGAAACCGCGATCTTCGCAATCGCCCGCACGGCGGGATGGATTGCACACGCCATGGAACAGCAGACGGCACAGCAGCTCATCCGCCCCCGTGCCCGCTACACAGGTCCAGCTGCGGGAAGGAGCCAGATCGCGGATCCGATCTGAGGTTTGGCAAGTTTAGAGGCAGCGCCAGGCCAAAAATGCCGGCGCGACTGGTCAGCGGGAACCACTGCTTTCGTGTTTTTGCCCACGAAATCCGCCATTTCCTCGCGGCCCCATTTTTGTCATCCCATCGGGGGCAAGCTCTTTTTGGGTAGCGGAATTTTCACGCGGGCCAACATCACAACGAAGGTCACTGGTTCATATCCCTTCAAGACCTGACGGGTTTGCGCCTCCGGCACCATCATGGCGATGACACCGCTGTCTGTCGGAAAACCTTCGTCCTAGGGTTTCATGCAGCAGTCGATCCTGATGGCGTTCTCCTCCGGCCGAGAACAATGCTGGTAAACATCTTGCGAGGCCATCTCACCGGGATCGGTATCGTGGCGCAGTTCGTGACTGACGTCGTCATATCCTTGGCCAAGCAAACGCTTTAGTTGGAGATTTTGCGCGAAGCCCTGAACATGTCGCGTTCCCCTAGATCGCCATCGCGACGTAGACGCTCTACTGACCACAGCCTTGGAGAAACAACTGTTTCAAGCGCAGATCGACAATCTCCACCAAATCTCCATCATTTCTCGACCGACTATGGAAGGGCGCGTGTCAGTTGCGGACGAAATACATCAATCCGGACGCCTGTCATGTCGCACCGCTTTTCGTTCATCGCCTTCATCGTTTGTGTAATCGTCCTCTCTTTGTTTCTGATTTTCCGGGGCGGTGCGGTTACGGAACCGGAAGGCGCATCCTCTTATACGCAGGCTCCCGCGCAGGTCACCACCCTCATGCTTCAGCCGGAGCGCGTCGTCCTGATCGACGTCTTTCCCGGGCGCGTGGCGGCCTATCGGCGGGTTGAAATCCGGCCGCAGGTCACCGGCATCATCAAGAAGCGGCTTGTCGAAGGCGGGACCGAGGTTGCGGCCGGTCAGATCCTGTTTGAAATCGACCCGGACCCGCTTCAGGCCGATCTCGAAACCGCGCGGGCAGGGGTGACGCGTGCCGAAGGGGCGTTGGCGCATGCGCGGCAGGGCTTGGCGCGGGCGGAAGCGCTTGTGGCGGAAAATGTGACGAGCCGCAAGAATTACGAGCAGGCGCAAAACGAGCTGACCATGGCTGAGGCTAATCTCGCCGAGGCCCAAGCGGTCGCTCACCGCCGAAAGCTCGATCTCGACTTCGCGACCATACGGTCGCCGATCAAGGGCTATGTCGGGCGTAAGCTGGCGGACGAGGGGGCGCTCGCGTCGACGTCAAGCCAGACGGAGCTGGCCGTGGTGCAGGAGCTGGACCGCGTCTATGTCGACCTGCGCCTGCCGGCAACGAAGCTCGACGGGGTGCAGTCTGCCGCCGAACAGGGCCTGGGCCCGGTCGAGATTCTGGACGCCGATGGCAAGCCGCATCCCCGTCCGGGCACACTGGTTCTGTCGGACGTCACGGTCGACCCGGGACCGGCAATGCCATGGTCCGGGTCGAGGTGGAAAACCCCGGTCTCAGACTTCTGCCCGGCATGTATGTCCGCGCGCGACTGCCGCGCGGGGTTCTGCCAGATGCGCTGCTGGTGCCGGAGGAGGCGGTCGTGCGCAACGGCGCCGGCGAGGCGCAGATCGTGGTGGTGACTGTCGACGGGCGGGCCGAACGGCGCGACGTGGTTCTGGGCGACGCCATTGGCGGGCGTCTTGTCGTCTCCGCCGGCCTGAAGGTGGGCGAGGTCATCGTCATTCGCGGTCAGGATCGCCTGCAGGACGGCACGCGCGTGAGCCCGGTTATCGCCGCGCGCGATGCCGCACCGGCGGCCAGCAAGCATTAGAGGTCGGATATCATGCCACAATTCTTCATCGACCGCCCGGTCTTTGCCTGGGTGATTGCGATCTTCATAGCGCTTGCTGGCATTGTCGCCATTCCGCAGCTTCCGGTCGCGCGCTTTCCCGTCATCGCGCCGCCGAATGTCAGCGTCTTCGCAAGCTATACCGGCGCGACCGTGCAGACCGTCAATGACAGCGTGGTGACGCCGATCGAGAAGGAACTCTCGAGCGTCAAGAACGTGCTCTACTACGAATCCACCGCGGATCTCGACCGGCGGTGCCAATATCACGCTGACGTTCAAGCCCGGAACCGATCCGGAACTGGCGCAGGTGGATGTTCAAAACCGCCTCAAGAATGCCGAACCGCGTCTTCCGGAGACCGTCCGGCGCAGCGGCGTCAGCGTCGAGGCCGCCGAATCCGGTTTCCTGATGGTGATCACCCTGAAGTCGCTCGGCGGCGAGACTGACGAACTGGCCCTTGGCGACTACCTCACGCGCAATCTGGGCGAGGAGCTGAAGCGTCTTCCCGGCGTCGGCCGTTTGCAGCAATTCGGATCCGAGCGCGCCATGCGCGTCTGGGTGGATCCTGAAAAACTGGCGGCCTACGATCTGACCATGGCCGACGTGACCGCGGCGATCACCCGCGAAAATGCGCAGGTTTCGCCGGGCCGTGTCGGCGATGAGCCGACGGTTCCCGGCACGATGATCTCGACGCCGCTGACCGTGCATGGCCAGTTGAACACGCCGGAGGAATTCGCGGCGATACCGCTGAGAGCGCAGACCGATGGGGGACGCCTGCTGCTGTCGGATGTGGCGCGGGTGGAACTCGGCGCCCAGACGCTGGCGTTCAGTGTCAGCAGCAATGGCAAGCCGGCGGCGGCGGCCGCGGTCCAGATGCGGCCCGGCGCCAACGCCGTCAGCACAGCCGCAGCGATTGAAAAACGTCTGGCGGACCTGAAGCCGTCGATGCCGAAGGATATGGAGGTCGTGATCTCCTACAATACCGCGCCCTTCGTGAAGATATCGATCACCAAGGTCGTTCAGACCCTGATCGAGGCGATGGTGCTGGTCTTTCTGGTGATCCTGCTGTTCCTGCAGAACATTCGCTATACGCTGATCCCGACCATCGTGGCGCCGATCGCGCTTCTGGGCACGTTCGCGGTGATGGCGGCGGCAGGCTATTCGATCAATGTGCTGACCATGTTCGGCATGGTGCTCGCCATCGGCATTATCGTCGATGACGCGATCGTCGTCGTCGAGAATGTCGAGCGGATCATGTCCCGGCAGGGTCTGTCGCCACGCGATGCCACCCGCCAGGCGATGGGCGAGATTTCAGGTGCGATCGTCGGCATCACGCTGGTTCTCGCCGCCGTCTTCATACCGATGGGCATGGCCGCCGGTTCGGTTGGCGCGATCTATCGCCAGTTCACCCTGTCGATGTCGGTTTCGATCCTGTTTTCGGCCTTCCTCGCACTGACGCTGACGCCGGCACTCTGCGCGACGCTCCTGAAACCCGGGCAAGGTCACGCCACAAGCGGCTTCTTCGGGTGGTTCAACAGGCGGTTCGAGAGCCTGACCGCGCGCTATACCGGCGGCGTTGGCTGGGTGTTGCGGCGCGGCGGGCGGATGCTGGTCGTCTATGCCGTGTTGCTGGTGGTGCTCGGCGTCGGCTATTCGCGGGTGGCGACGTCGTTCGTGCCGGAAGAGGATCAGGGAAATTTCATGGCGATGTTCGAGCTGCCGGCCGGCGCCACCGCCGAACGCACGCGCAAGGTCGTTGCGGCCTATGAGGCCTATACCGCGACTCGGCCCGATATCGTCGAGAGCACCGTCATTCTGGGCTTCGGATTTTCCGGCTCCGGTCCCAATGCCGCACAGGCCTTCACCAGCCTGAAGGATTGGGGCGAGCGCAAGACCACGGTGAATGCCGAGATCGCAGCCGCTGAAGCCGCGATGGCCGACATTCCCGAAGGCACGGCGATGATCATGAAGCCGCCGGCCATCGAATCGCTCGGCACCACATCCGGTTTCGCGCTGCGGCTGGAGGACCGGGGCAACGCCGGACCGGACGCGCTGAAGGCGGCCGAGGACCAGTTGATCGCGCTGGCGTCCCAAAGCCGTCTGGTGACCGACGTGATGGCCGACGGGCTGCCCGATGGCCAGAGCATCGCGCTGAAGATCGATCGCCAGAAGGCGCTGGCGCTCGGCGTCTCCTTCTCGGCGATCAGCGACATGATTTCGACGGCGATCGGATCGAACTATGTCAACGATTTCCCCAACAAGGGTGAGCTTCAGCAGGTGGTCGTGCAGGCCGACGCGCCCGCAAGGATGCATGTCGAGGATGTCCTGCGTCTGAAGGTGCGCAATATCGATGGCGGCATGGTGGCTCTGTCCGAAGTTGTCGAACCCGTCTGGGAAACGACGCCCCTGCAACTGGAGCGCTACAACGGTTACCCCGCCGCCAATATCTCGGGCTCGGCGGCGTCCGGCGTGTCGAGCGGCGCGGCGATGGACGAGATGGAGCGTCTGGCGCAACAATTGCCGGAGGGCTTCGCGCTGGAATGGACCGGCCAGTCGCTGCAGGAAAGGCAATCCGCCGCGCAGGCGCCAATGCTGCTGGCCGCCTCGATGCTGGTCGTGTTCCTTGTGCTTGCGGCCCTCTATGAAAGCTGGTCGATCCCGCTTTCGGTGATGCTGGTCGTGCCGCTTGGTGTGCTCGGCGCGGTGCTGGCTGTGCTGGCGCGCGGCATGGACAATGACGTGTTCTTCAAGGTGGGGCTGATCACCATCATCGGGCTTTCCGCCAAGAACGCCATTTTGCTGGTCGAATACGCCCGGCACCTGAGAAATGACGGAATGGGCCTTTATCGGGCGGTGCTGCGGGCATCGCGGTTGCGGCTCAGGCCGATCGTGATGACATCGCTGGCTTTCATCCTTGGTGTCGTGCCATTGATGATCGCGCATGGCCCCGGCTCCGAAATCCAGAACGCCATCGGAACCGGCGTATTTGGCGGGATGTTGTCGGCCACTGTACTTGCGGTTTTCTTCGTGCCGGTGCTTTACGTTACAGTCAGCCGACTGACGACGCGCAAATCACGGAACAAGGGCTCTGGGAAAAGCACGGGATGAGCCGCGTGAACATCCGGGGACGGTGTTACAAAGATCGAAGACATGGCCATGAACAATGCTCTGATCCTGATTATCGAAGACGAACCCGAGATCGCTGAAATCATCGGGACCTACATGGCGCGTGAGGGCTTCCGGGTCATCACCGCGGGCGACGGGAGCGTCGGGCTTGCCCATCATCTGCGCTTGCGCCCCGATCTGGTGGTGCTCGACATCAAGCTGCCCGGGCAGGACGGCTACGAGGTGCTGGCGGCGATAAGGCGGCGCGGCGACACGCCGGTGATCATGGTCACGGCGCTGGCGGAGGATCTCGACAAGCTGCAGGCGCTGCGCATCGGCGCCGACGATTATGTCGTCAAACCGTTCAATCCGCTTGAGGTCGTGGCCCGTGCCAAGGCCGTGCTCCGTCGAACGTTGGGACGTGGCGGCGATGAGGCGCTGCGCGCCGGTCCACTGACCGTGGATCCGCTGGCCCATAGCGCGGCCGTCGATACCCCGGCCGGGCCGGTGACGCTCGACCTGACGCGGACCGAGTTTCGCATTCTCGCCCATATGGCCGCAAGCCCGGGACGGGCGTTCGAGCGCGCCGAACTGGTCGATGCCTGCCTGCCGGAAGGCGAGGCGCTCGATCGGACCGTCGACAGCCATGTCAGCAATCTGCGCCGCAAGTTGATTTCTGCGGGGGCAGGGGGCTGCTTACCGGCGTGCGGGGCGTCGGCTATCGCCTGGACAATACTGATGGCTGGACTGATGGTCGGGCCGATGACTAGACCTGTGGCTGGAAAACTGAATTCCCAGATTGTCCGCGCGATGATCGCCTTGACGCTGCTTGCCTTCGCCGTCGTCTATTTCGGCCTGATTGCCTATTTCTTTTTCATCTATGATTGGCTCTATCCGGAGTTCACCGACGAGGATTTCCTGCGCACCGGCGACATCGTGACCCTGGGCCTGCTGCTCGGCATCGGCATAGCGTCAGCCTCATTGCTGGGCTGGTTCCTCGCAAGGCGGATCGTCGCGCCGTTAAAATCGGTTGCCGAGGCCGCGCGCCAGGTCGCGGAGGGCGATTTTTCGGCGCGCGCTTCGGTACGCCGCGGCAATTTCGGCGAGGCCGGCGATCTGGTCGGCGACTTCAACCAGATGGCGGAGCGGCTGCAGCGCGCCGAGACCGAATTGCAATACTCGAACTCGGCGATCGCGCATGAACTCAGGACCCCTTGACCATTTTGCGCGGGCGCTTGCAGGGCCTGCTGGATGGCGCCTTTGAGCCCAGTCCGGCGCTTTATGGCCGGCTGATCGAGCATGTCGATGATCTGTCGGCTATCGTGGAGGAGTTGCGCACGCTGGCGCTGGGCAATGCCGGTCAACTCGATCTGCAGGTCTCACATCTCGATCTCGCCGCGGAGGCCGAGTCAGCACTGACCGCACTCGAGGAGCCGCTCGCCAAGACCGGAATCACCGTTAAGCGGCGATTGGAGAGCGTGGTCACCCATGCCGACCGCGCGCGATTGCGGCAGGCCTTTGTTGCGCTCCTCGAAAACTGCTGCCGCTACGCGCCGCAAACCACAGTGCTCGTGGAGACCGGCCGCGCCGGAGAGCACGTCTTCTTCCGTTGCACAGATACCGGCCCCGGACTTTCCGACGAAAACCGCGCGCGCGCCTTCGAGCGGTTCTGGCGCGCGGACGACTCGCGCGGGCGGGCCAGAGGCGGTTCCGGTCTCGGCCTGCCCATCGTCAAGGCGATCGCGCAGGCACACGGAGGCGATGCGCTGATCCTTCCCGCCCAAAACACCGGCTTTGCCGTCGAAATCCGGCTGCCGCGCCGGGACATATCAAGGCCCACCCTCCCGGGTTGCACGCTGCCGGCCGCTGATCGGCATGTTCAGTGGCTGGAACCGCCGATCGGGCGATAGCGGGCCAGCAGCACGTAGACGGCGACGGCGAGGGCCGCGATCACGGCGGCCGCCAGGGACAGCAATGCGACATGGGTTGCGCTGAACGCGGCCTTGCCGGCGGCGATCAGGGCGGTGCCCTGTTCGCCGGACAATTGCCCCGCCACAAGATAGGTGTCGCCGATGGAACGGCGTGCCTGTTCGGCCAGGGGCAAGGCGAGGTCCGGCGGTATCTCGATCGCCCGGCCGAAAACATTCGCCATGAATACGCCGAAGAAGGTGATACCGAGACCGGAGCCAAGTTCATAACCTGTGCCCTCGAGCGCGCCTGCCGCGCCCCCTTTTCAGGCTCCACAGACCCCATGATGGCGATCGATGATGCTGTCAGCCCGATGCTGAGGGTGAGGCCGGCCATGCCGAGCGCAGCCGGGACCTCGAAGCCCGGGACGCGGAAATCGGCGCTGCCGAGATAGGCCAGCGAAGCTGCGGCGAGCAGCAGCGACAGCGTCGCCACCCGGCGCAGCCCGAACGTGTTCGACAACCAGCCGGCGACGGGGCCGCCGATCGCGGCCGCAGCCATGATCGGGATCATGAAAATGCCCGCTTGGAGCGGCGTCTTGCCGATCACATATTGCAGTTCCTGGGCAAGCGTCAGCTCGACGCCGGACAACGCGCCGGTCGCAACGAGCGCCATGATGATGCCGGCCACAATCGCGGGACGGGAGAACAGCGACAGGTCCAGCATCGGATTGTCCGACCGAAGCTGCTTGCGTATGAACAGCGTCAGCATCGCGATGCCAAACGCCATAATCAGGAGAACGAAGGCGAGCGGTTTGCTGCCGCCGAAGCCCGCCTTTATGGCGTAGACAACGGAGATCATGCCGGCGATCAGCAGTAGCGCCTGGCCGAAAGCCCATTTGCCGGGCGTTGTCGCTTCCTTGCGCGGCAAAAGGAAATAGCATGCGGGCGCGACCACCAGCATAAGCGGAACGTTGATGAGGAATACCGAGCCCCACCAGAAATGTTGCAGAAGTCCGCCGCCAACCAGCGGGCCGAGGGCTGCGCCAGCCGACCCGATCGTTCCCCATAATCCAAGTGCGATTGCACGCTCGTCGGTATCCTCGAAGGTGCGGCGAATGATCCCCAGTACACAAGGCACGACCATCGAGCCGCCGAAGGCAAGCAGGATGCGCGCTCCGATCAGCATCGCTGGGCTTATGGAAAAGGCGGCAGCAACCGATGCGAAGCCGAAGATCGCAAGGCCCGCCAACAGCAGCTTGCGGTTTCCGACCCGGTCGGCCAACGTGCCCATTGGCACCAGCAGGCCCGCCATGAGGAGCGGATAGATGTCGATGATCCAGAGCACTTCCGTGCCGGAGGCCCCAAGCGACTGGGTCAGTGTCGGGATTACGACGTGGAGCACGGTCATGTCGATGACGACGGGGAGGAAGGCGAACGTCACGGCAACGAGAACGAGCCATCGCTTGGGATCACGGAGAGGGGCAGACATCGGAACACCTGAATGATAAATTGCAACGCCGTATATAAATACATACGTATGGAATGCAATGTCGAAATCTGTTTGATGAAGGAGAGACGATGGGAAGAAAACCGACGATCAGCCGGGACGGGCTTTTGACGATCGCCGAGGACATCGTGAACACCGAGGGGCCGCAGGCGCTGACGATCGATGCCCTGGCAAAAGCTGCGGGCATATCGAAAGGCGGCGTTCAATATTCGTTTTCGTCGAAGGATGAACTGGTCAAAGGGCTGGTCGATCGTTGGACCACCCAGTTCGATTCCTTGTCGCCGACATCGAGAGTGTGGGGCCGATCGCCTTTGTGCTGAGCTACATCGCCGCCATGCGCACATCGCAGGGGACCATCGATGCAAAGCTAGCTGGGCTCATGATCGCCTACATGCAAAACCCTCAAAACCGCCTGGAGACAGCGAACTGGTACCGGTCGATCCTGTCCAGAATGGGCGATAGCCAAGAGGCGCGTGCGGCAAGAACCGCGTTTCTGGCTGTGGAGGGACTGGTCACGCTGCAGGTCTGGGGGCGGAGGACAGCGTCGATATGCAATCGCAACTCGATGACATCGAGGCCATGCTGCTGACCGATGGCGCTTGCAACTGACCGGGCTCTGGTTGGGCACGGCGCAATAGCCGGCAAACCTGCTATCCGTTTGGAAGGTTCCCCATGAGTGTTGCCGTACCATCAGAAGTGGTCTTGGATTTTCGGCCAGTTTGCCGCCGGGCTAAGCTGTAGCATCGGTTTCAGTTCAGGCGGCGATCTTCAGGTCCGGGATCCGGTTATCATAGGCCTCGTCCGGCTTCAGCAGCCCATGTGATGAGTGCGGGCGTTTTTCGTTGTAATAATTGATCCAGGCGCCTCTTCCTTTGCGGGCCTGCGAGCCAGTCTCGAAGGCGTTCAGGTAGACGCACTCATATTTCAGTGACCTCCAGAGCCGCTCGATCATACGGCTTTCGATCCAGCGCCCGCGCCCGTCCACCGAAATTTTCACCTTCGCGTCGTACAGCACACCGGCGAAGTCGGTGCTGGTGAATTGAGATCCTTGGACGCCCATCTAGGAGTCAAACGGCAATTTGGCTTTGGTTGATTTCTCTGGGCCGCCGCATGATGATGACAAAGATTTCGTGGGCAATGTAACGCTTGAGGCAACGAATTGCTCCCAGCTTTGAATTGCCCAATGCAATGCGCTTAGCGACGTAGTCCTGCGTGCGCGGGTCGACACGAAGCCGCCCGACAGCAATGATGTGGATTGCGCTATTCGCCGCTCGGTTTCCACCTCTGACTTCACGCGGAAAACGAAACCCCTTCAAACGAGGGAAAGTGCTCGGTAGAGTCATGTCGCCTCGATAGACGAAACGCCGGGGTGAAACAACTTGGCAATACCGTTTCAGTCGCTGCCGCCGCTTGGCTGAAATCGTTTCTTTCAGAGTGACACTGCCAGCCGAAAGGATCGGCCTTTCTAAAGGGCCTCTCCCGATTTTGCATCGAAATAGTGCGTTGCGCCATGATCGAGCCGAATTTGCATCGAGGCGCCATATTCTATGTCGATCCGTTCGCGGAATACCGCGGAAACAGACTGCCCGTGGATCGTGAGCTGGGCAAAAATTTCCGAGCCGGTCGGTTCCACCACGCCTATCTCCGCCGTCACGCCCTTGTCCGTGGCCAGCAGGTCCTCTGGCCGTTTGCCGACAAGGATTGCCCGCCCCTCATCAATGCCGGCCGGGGCTGAAATACCGCTCGATGCACCGTTTTCAAAAACAAGCTGTCCGGCCCGGTTTGTCAGTGGCAGCAGGTTCATCGACGGCGATCCGATGAACTGCGCGACGAAGGCATTTTGGGGTGTGTCGTAAAGCTCGAGCGGTGATCCGGCCTGTTCGATGCCGCCGCCATTGAGCACCACGATTTTGTCCGCCATCGTCATTGCCTCGACCTGATCGTGGGTCACGTAGACGATGGTGGTGTTGAGCCGTTTGTGCAGTGCCTTGATCTCCGCACGCATCTGCACCCGCAGCTTGGCGTCGAGGTTGGACAGCGGCTCGTCGAACAGGAAGACCTTCGGGTTGCGGACAATCGAACGGCCCATGGCGACACGCTGGCGTTGTCCGCCAGACAATTGCCGCGGATAGCGTTTCAAAAGCGGCGTGAGGCCAAGGATCTCGGCTGCTTCCGACACCTTTTTCTCCTTTTCCTGAGCGGGCGCACCCGCCAGGGTCAGCGAAAAGGCCATGTTTTCAAACACTGTCATGTGCGGATAGAGCGCATAGTTCTGGAACACCATCGAGATGTCGCGCTGTTTTGGCGGCAGATCGTTGACCACCTTGCCATCGATCGCAATCTTGCCGCCGCTGATGTTTTCAAGCCCGGCAATCATCCGCAAAAGCGTCGACTTTCCACAGCCGGAAGGGCCGACCAGAACGACGAACTCTCCATCTTCGATCTCGACGGAAATGTCCTTCAGCACGTTGACGCTACCATAGTCTTTTCTGATGTTTCTGATCGAAACCGGGGCCATATTTCCTCCCGAGGGCAGCGGGTCACACCGCACTGCTCATGTAAAATTCGAATGCGAAGTGAGCCGTTCAAACAGGCCCGACACTGACCTTGTCGGCAGAAACCGCACCTTCATGGACAACAAGGCCGATACCGCCATCGCAAATGGCTTCGGCACTGTCGTCGGTTGCCGCAATCGCGATGCCGTCAACGACTGCCGAAATCGTCCGGCCTTCGACCCTCGCCGCAATCGCGATCGGACGCTCGAAGGCAAACGTGTAGTCCTGTTCGGCAAGCACCGTGACCGTCTCGTCGCGCACACGCACGATCTCGATCTTGTCGGCACGGGTGACGCGCACGGCGTAGTAACGCCGCAATCCCTGAACTCTCAGAGCTACACCGGCATGGTTTCCGAGGTGAACGAGCAGCCCGGTTTCAACCGCATAGTCGGTCCAGTCGCGTGTCCCGTGGGCAATCAGGCCCTCGCCATCGGACTGGGAGATGCGGAAACTGGCCGGAAAGTTCCGGGAGAAGAAGCTGACGCCATTGACCCAGGCCTTGCGCCAGAAGTCGCCATCGCCAGATGGTCGCTGAAGCACCATATCCGGCGTGCCATCAAAACGCAGATAATCGACAAGCACTGCGCCATCGGCGCGTCTTCCGTCCGGGCGGACGACAAGGCCGAGTTCGGCAATCGGCTGGCCGCCGGTTGCGGGCAATCGCCATTCGAGAACGGTTTCGCCGCCGGGCACCAGTGTCTCAGCAGCGCCTTCCAGCGGGACCAGCTGATCGCTGCCGTCATAATGACGTATCATCAATGCGACTGCGACATTGCCGTTGTTGTCGGCAGGCGTCATCACCCTGGCGCGAACGGTCTGGCCGGGATAGACCAGCGGCGTCGCCATCAGGTCATAGGTGCGCATTTTCAGCAGTTCGGGTGGCGAGAAAACAGGGGTCATCGCGGCCGCTTTCTGGCCAGGTGCCAGCGCCGAATACCGGATGGCAAGCGCTCTGCCGCTGTCGGTCGCAACACTATCGACATGCGTAGCGGCATTGACGTCGAAGCCGCTCAACGGCCTGAAACCCTGGGTGCTGCCGGGCAGCGAAAAGTGGAACCGTGCGCCATTTTTCGGTGGGCTTGATGGCGTTTGACCTGCAAGCGCCAGACCCAGATCGGCGATGTAATAGGCCATGCGGACGGCGTCATTGATGGAATTGCCGCCGTCAGCCGTCGAGATCAGCATGCGGTCGGCAAGCGGTCCGCGCCAGTCCGGCCCGGTTTCCAGGCCATCGAGACCGAGCATCAGGCCCATCAGGCAACCGACATTGCCGGCATTGCAGTCGGTATCCCAACCGCATGTGTTGATGATCATCTGCGACTTCTGGAAGTCGTCGGGCGCGTAAAGCATGGTCATGATCATGATCGCGTGGTTCGGCACAACATGGCAGTTGCCGGGGAACTTGTCGTAGCCGTAGGTATCCGCAATCTTCTGGCGGGTGTCCCGCCATTCGGCATTTTCGCGATGCCATGTGCGGACATCGGCCACGATCCGGGCGATCAGGCAATCTTCGGGGATCAGTGAAAGACCGGTGTCGATGAGGTGATCTATGTCTTTGGAGCGGAAGGCTTCCGCCTCCATGGCCGCCCACAGCATGGCGGCATAGACGGATTCGCCGTCATGGCTGACTTTTCCCGCTTGCTCAGCGAGTCTCGCCGCCAGTTCCGGCTTGCCGGGGCGACCATCGCCCATCCGTCGATGAATATCTGGGCGCCGATCTGCTCGGCCACAGCCTTGCCGTTCCGGGCAATGGAGCCGGATTGCGGGGCAGGGATGCCCTTCTTCAGGTTCAGCCACGCCGTATGCTCGGTCGAGTTGCCGTTGCCGCCCCACCAGAGAATGGTGCGTTCCTCGATAATGTAGTTCAGCCATGCGCGTCCGATATCGGCGGCAGAAAGGTCCGGCGAGATACCGTAGTCCTCAAGCGCCCGGATGAAGGTGAACGTGCCGGAAACGTCGTCGTCGGTCACCACCAGCGGGTCGCCGAGCCGGTCATGGACGTAATAGTCGATCGGTCCCAGTTCCCTGGTGATGCGCTCATAAGTCCAGCCCTCGAAGGGACGGCCGAGATAGACGCCGATCAGCTTGCCGAGAACACCTGCATAGACACGTTCGAGGTAGTCGTTGGGAATGGTCACTTGAACCCCTTTGATAATAGAGAATGCATCTTCAGCCTTTGACCGAACCGCCGGCCATGCCTTCGATGAAGCGGCGCTGAAGGAAGATGAAGAGAATGACGATGGGCAGAATGATGATCAGCGCTGCGGCCATGACCTCGCCCCAATCGGAAGAGTACTGGCCCGACAGCAGGAAGAAGGAAACGACAGCGGTCATTCTGTCCTGCCCTTGCAGGAAGGTGGTCGCGATCAGGAATTCGTTCCACGAATAAAGGCCGATAATCAGCGCGACGGTCAGAATGCCCGGCGAGACGATGGGCAGGAAGACACGCCGGAACACCTGCCAGTGCGTTGCGCCATCGATCAGCGCGGCTTCTTCCAGTTCCTTCGGAACGGCCAGAAAATAGGTGCGCAGCAGCATGATTGCGAAAGGCGAATAAATGGCTGTGTAGACGAACGCCACCGCAACCGGATTATTGATCAGGCCGAACCGTGCGAAGCCAAAATAGAGCGGGAACAGGAAGAGCTGGATCGGGGCCGTCGTCGAGGCAAGAAGGTAAAAGGTCAGGATCTTCCAGGATTTGATCTTCTTGCGCGCCAGAACATAGGCCGTCAGCGAAGACGTGGAGCAGACCAGCACGATTGTCATGGCGGTCAGCACCGCCGAGTTGAGAAGCGTGCGTGCGAAATTCGCATCAGTCCAGGCGCGTGTGAAATTGTCCCAGCGCAGCTCTGAAGGTATCGAAAGCGGGCTCTGGACGATCTCGGTTGAGGGTTTGAGCGAGTTCAGCACCATCAATGCGATCGGAAACAGGGTGATGACCAGAAGGACTGTCAACGTCGTGTAGACGAGGATACGGGTGATACGGCTTTCTGAAGTGTTCACTGTTCGAGCTCCTGGGCCTGAGAGCGGATGTAGAAGATCGTTGCCACAAGCCCGAACAGGCTGATGATGAGCGAAATCGCAGCGGCTTTGCCGACCTGCAGGTCGTAAAACGCCGAACGGTAGGCAAAAGTGGACAGTACTTCGGACGAATAGGCCGGACCACCGCCGGTGAGGATGTAGACGAAGTCGAACACCAGAAACGACCAGATCACGGTCATGATCATCATCAGCATGATGGTGGGCTTGATGCCCGGCAGCAGGACATAACGCATGGTCTGGAAGAAGGTCGCGCCTTCAACGCGGGCCGCTTCTACCTGCTCTGCAGGAACCTGACGCAAGGCTGCGAAGAAGATGACGCACAGAAATCCCCACCAATGCCACAGATCCACGGTGGCGATCCCGTAAAGCGCGGTTGAAGTTTGCGTCAGCGGATCCGTGACGTCCAAACCCAGGCGCTGCAGTAGGCCTGTGATGCCAGTCACGGGCGAATAGATCATGCCCTGCCAGACGCGCGCGGTGATCGCGGTTGCGATGATCACGGGGAGAAAATAGATGACCTGAAAAAGTTGGATCCGCGCCGCGCCACCAGCATCATGGTCGCGGCCAGCAGGCCCATGCCGATCGGTATCGTCAGGAAGATCAGGGTCCAGATCAGGTTATTTCTGAGAGCGATCCAGAAAACGCCGTCAGACCAGAGCGCCAGAAAGTTGCCGAGCCCGACGAACTGAGGTGCGCTGATGCCGTCCCAGTCAAAGAACGCCAGCATGATCGTCAGCAACGCCGGTATCGCTATGATGACGATATTGATGAGCAATGTCGGTATGACATAAAGTCGGTGCATCGTAATACCTTTTGAGGGGCAAGGCGGGCGGAGCCGCTGGCATAAGACGAAACGATGTTGGCGCGCGCTGCCAAGGCTCACGCGCGCCTCATATTGCTGGTCTGGCTAGCGTGCCGGGACTGCGGGCACTTTGCCGGCCTTCAGTTCTTTCTGGAAACTCTTGTCGAGATTTTCCAGAAACTCTTCGGTCGTCAGCTTGTTCAACCAGACCTGCTCAATGCCGTTGATCAGGTAGTTGTCCGTTGCCGGCGGCAGGAACGTCCATGTGGAATAGCCGTAGTCGCCGTCATTGACCGCTGTTGCCAGTGTGTTCATCGCTTCCGTAAAGATCGGCGTGACATTGTCGCCCATCTTCGCATCCGAAATATCCTTCAGCGGGATGTTCCATTCGCCCTGCCAGGCCGAGTTCATCGATCCGTAGACTTCAGGCGAGAAGATGAAATCGATTACTTCGGCTGCCCTGTCGGGGTTGTTGGCTTTGGAGCCGATGGAGAAGGTCGAGCCGACACCAAGCGGATAGACCGGGTTGCCGCTGGCACTCGGGAAGCCTGCAAAGCCCGCTTCGGTTCCATTTTGCGCGCTATACGTCGCGACGTTCTGGAATTGCCAGGTGCCGGTCGGCATCATGCCTGCCTGCCCGGAGGTCATCAGGCCTGCGGCCTGCTCATCGCCGTTCAATGAGAAATAGTTCTTGCCGAAATAACCCTGATGCCACCACGAATTCAGGCGATCGATGGCATCAACAAACGGCTCTGCCGTCCATGGAATTTCGCCACGCAGAGCCTGGTTGATGGCTTCTGGTCCGGCAACGGCATTGAGCGCCAGCGTAACCTGCCATTCATTGGCGCCGCGCCAGCCCACATTGCCTGCGGCAAAGGGGATGATGTCCATTTCAAGCATTTCACCGGCAACCGTTTCCAGCTCGTCCAGCGTTTGCGGAACAGTCCAGCCATTCTCCTCGAAAAGCGACTTGTTGTAGAACAGGCCGAGCGTTTCGTAGGTTTTGGGCAGGGCATAAAGCTTGCCGTCATATTTGCCCATGTTCAGCAACACCGGCAGAATGCGGTCATCCCAGCCGTATTCTGCCGCGTATTCATCGAGCGCCATCAACTGGCCGCTCTGGGCCATTTGTGCCACGTAGCTCGGGCCGGGCGTATAGACCACATCGGGGCCATTGCCGGAAAGCAGCGCAACGCGAAGCTGCTTGTCCAGCTCATTGCCGCGATAATCGACCCGCAGCGCGTAGTCGGGATACGCTGCGTCGAAAGGCGCGATGATATTTTCTTCGATCAGCTTCTGCTGATCTGGTGTCGCCTGTTCATACCACCAGGTCACGGTTTCGGCGGCATGAGCCTTTGTCAGGGGCAGTGCGGCGCCAGCCATAAGTACGGCGGTCGTCGCGAGAAAAACGCGTCTCTTCATTGTACTCTCCTCCACATTGATTTTTTGTCGCCTCAGACAGATTCCCTTTCAATGAGCTGAAAGGGCATTTCATGGGTGCTTCCGGCGCCTTCCCGCTCGCCGTTCAGGCGTTCGAGAAGAATGGCCGCAGCCTTTTCACCGAGATCTTCCTGAAACTGGGTCACGGTCGACAGCGGCGGCGAGACGAGCCGCGCGGCCGGAATATCGTCGAAGCCGAAGACGGCAACGTCTTTGGGAATGTCTAGGCCGCGCTCCTTCAGCGCCCGGATGACGCCGATGGCCATCAGATCGTTGGCTGCGAAGATCGCGGTCGGCTCGAAACCGCTTTCCAGAATGCGTTCTCCGGCGCGCAGGCCGCCAACCTCGTTGAATGCCTCGTCGATGATGACATGCGGCTCCGCGCCAAAGGCCGAAAGCTGCTCCCGGTATCCCTCGACGCGAACGCGTTCGGGGCCACCAGCGCCTGCAACCATGGCAATGCGGCGGTGACCTGCCTGCCAGAGCCGTTCGGTGACGGCCATGCTGGCTGCCTTGCTGTCGATGAAAATGTCGTCGATCGGCTTTGCGCCGCCGATCTTGCGCGACGATTCGACACGGACGACCGCGATGCCGGCATCGAGCAAGGGCGACAGTTCCGGGACCCGCAGATGGAAAAATACGCCGATCACGCCGTCAACCCGGCCCTGCATTGCCCATGAGAGGAAGTGCCGCTCGCGCGCAGGACTGCTGTCCGTGTCGACTGTCATGACATCGTAATTATGAGCGCGTGCGACATTTTGCACGCCGCGAATGAGGCGGGGATAGAACGGGTTGGTGATATCGGGAACGATACAGGCAACCGTCATCGTCTTGCGGGTCTTCAACGCCTGGGCAAAGCGGTTCGGTGTATAGCCGATCGCCTTGGCAACTGCCTTGATACGCTCGACCGTTTCCGCCGAAACCGTATGCGCACCGGCATTGTTCAGCACCATCGATACGGTGGCCTGGGAAACGCCTGCCTTTTCGGCAACGTTTTTCTGGGTCGGTCTACTGCGCATTTTCGATGTCCGGTTATACGAATAACTAATACGTATAACTAAAATGAACAACGTGTCAATCGTCTCGTCAATTCAGGAGAGCAGCGGCCGCTCTTCTGCCTTAAAAGCTGGGGGACGATTACGTCCAGCGAGGGCAAGGGAGAGGTGTTTGCATGGAAACATCATTGCGAAGCCGACGAAGGGCCGGACTGCCGCAAAGACAGATCGCGCCGGGCCAACCCGAAGGCATTCTGGCTACTGAAATCAAGCGGCTGTCTTCAGAGCGAGAACTGTTCTGCTATGCTGCGAAGGAAGTCACGCTGTCACCAGTTTGTGACCGAGCCGTCCCGGCGTTTGAGATGTGGCGCTTCCCAGGGTGCGAAGTCCGCGTCCTTCAAAAGCGTCTCATCAACCTCGACGCCCAGCCCCGCACTTTCCGGCACCTTGTAGACCGCGCCGTCGAGTTGTGGCCGGACAGGAAAGAGAGCCGCATCGTCAAAGCCGAGATGGGTTTCAACGGGACTTGAGCGCGTCTCCAGCCACGCAAAATTGGCGACTGCGGCGGAAAAATGCAGCGTTGCTGCCGTACAGATGGGGCCGAGCGGGTTGTGGGGCATCATGTCGACATAATGCGCCTCACTCCAGCCGGCGACTTTCATCGATTCCGTGAACCCGCCTACATTGCAGACATCCAGCCGGTTGAATTGGTGAATGTCGCGCTCGATGAAGGGCAGAAACTGCCATTTGGAGGCGAATTCCTCGCCGATGGCAAAGGGAATGTCGGTCATACGCCTGAGACTTTCATAAGCTCCCGGCGTTTCGTCACGGATCGGCTCTTCGATGAAATCAAGTGTACCAGCCGGCATCTTCTGGCAAAAGCTGGCCGCTTCTGCGACCGTCAACCGGTGATGGAAGTCGACGCCAAGCACGATCTTGTGGCCTAGCGCCTTGCGTGCTTCAACGCACCATCGCGCCGTTTCGGCGATATGCTCGCGCGGTTCGTAGGTTTGCTTTTCCTCATGACCGGAAACGGAAAGCCGCATCGCCCGCCAGCCTGCATCGACCAGAGATTGCGCTTGCGCGATCATTTCCGGCCGGGCGGGGCCGAGGTGGTGGCGAAAGTCGGTATGACGTCGCGGTTCTTGCCGCCGAGCAGTTCATAGACAGGCACGCCAAGCGCCTTGCCCTTGATGTCGTGGAGCGCGATATCGATGGCGGAGATCGCGGCGGTCAGCACCCGACCGCCCTCGAAATACTGGCTGCGGTACATTTCCTGCCAAAGAGCGGAAATCGCCATCGGATCGCGGCCGACAAGAAAGCCGGCAAAGTGCTCGACAGCGCCGGCGACCGCCAGCTCACGGCCCGAAAGGCCGCTCTCGCCCCAGCCATAAAGGCCTGTATCTGTTTCGACCTTCACCAGAAGCTGGTTGCGGATGCCGACGCGTGCCGCATGTGAGCGGATTGCGGAAATCTTCATATCGAGACCTCACCAGTGCCAGAGCGTGCCGTCTTCCAGACGGTTTACCGGAAGGTATGAACGCTCATAAGGGAATTTTTCCGCAAGCTTCTCGTCGATATCGACGCCGTGGCCGGGCGCATCACCCGGATGAAGGTGGCCATCTGCAACCGTCCAGTCGCCGGGGAATACCTCAAGTGTTTCCGGCAAATAGGGCGTATATTCCTGAATGCCGAAATTGGGAGCCCAGAGGCCAAGATGCAGGTTCGCAGCAAAGCAGGCGGGTGACATGTCCATGGCGCCGTGGCAGGCAGTGCGGACATTGTAGATGCCGGCCAGATCCATGATCCGGCGCATCGGTGTTACGCCACCGGCATGCACTGTGGTCATGCGGATATAGTCGATCAGCTGTTCCTCGATCAAAATACGCGCGTCCCAGATCGTGTTGAACACCTCGCCGACGGCAAGCGGTGTGACGGTGTGGTTGCGGATCAGCCTGAAGCTTTCCTGATGTTCGGCGGCGACCGCATCCTCCAGCCAAAACAGGCGGTATGGTTCGAGATCCTTGCCAAGCCGCGCCGCCTCCAGCGGCGTGAGCCGGTGGTGGGCATCGTGGAGCAGTTCCACGTCAAAGCCGAGCTGATCGCGCAGCGCCTCGAACAGCGTTGGCACGTGGCGCATGTATTTCGACGTCGACCAGACTTCCTCGTGCGGCAGATTGTTGAGATCTGCAGTGTTGGTCGCGGATTTATCCGTGCCGTAAACGGCCGGAAGTCCGGGTATACCCACCTGAGCGCGTACGGCACCATAGCCTTTGTCCATCCATTGTGCGACAGCGTCCACCGCTTCGGAAATTTCGCCGCCCTGGGCATGGACATAACAGAGCATCTTGTCCCGGCTCGCTCCGCCCAGAAGCTGGTAAAGCGGCATGCCCGCGGCCTTGGCCTTGATATCCCATAGCGCGGTGTCGATGCCGCCGATGGCCGCCATGGTCACCGGGCCGCGGCGCCAGTAGGCACCCTTGTAGAAATACTGCCAGATGTCTTCGATGCGCGAGGCGTCGCGGCCAATCAGGATTGGCACAAGATGGTCTTCAAGATAGGCCACAACCGCTTTTTCGCGCCCGTTCAGCGTAGCGTCGCCGATGCCGGTCAACCCCTGATCGGTGAAGACCTTGACGGTGACGAAATTGCGGCCCGGCGCGGTCACGATGATTTTAACGTCGGTGATTTTCATTTTCTTATCCATTGATGTGGGCAGCCGCCTTCGGATCGTAGCGGAACCGGTTCTTCAGACGCGGGTTGCGCGGATCGGGATTGGGAATGGCGGAGAGCAATGACTGGGTGTAGCGGTGCTGCGGGTTGTTCACGACCTCATCGGTCGCGCCGGTCTCCACGATCTGGCCGCGATACATCACCGCAACGCGGTCGCACATGTAGCGAATGACCGACATGTCATGGGAGATGAAGATATAGGAGAGCCCCATCTCGTCCTGGAGCTGCATCAGCAGATCGAGCATCTGCGAACGCAATGATACGTCAAGCGCGGAGGTTGCCTCGTCGGCGATGATCAGCCGCGGCCTCACCGAAATGGCACGGGCGATGCCGATGCGCTGGCGCTGCCCGCCGGAAAAGGCGTGCGGGTAGCGTTCACGCAATGACGGTTCCAGCCCCACCTGTTCCATCAGTCGGCAGACCTCGTCCTCGCGCTCCTTGCCACGCATGCCCGCAAGCTTCAGTGGCTCGGCGATGATCTCTCCGACAGTCTTGCGTGGACTGAGCGAGCCGACCGGGTCCTGAAAAATCATCCGGATTTCACGGCGGATCGATTTGAGGCCAGACCTGTCGGCGCCCAACACATCCTCAATGCGGCCATCCTTGCGTCGAAAATCGACGCGTCCTTCCTTCGGGTCGTAGATGCGCAGCAGGCAGCGCCCCATCGTGGTTTTGCCCGAACCGCTTTCGCCAACAATACCGAGTGTCTCGCCGGTTCTGACAGAAAGCGATACCTTGTTGACCGCAGTCATCCCGTTCGGGAAGGTCAGCGTCATATCTGTGACGTCAAGCAGCGGCGTTTCATCCTTGGGGATTGGCGGGCGGGACAGGCGGATTTCGGCCTTTTGCTCAAGCTTGACCACCGAGCCGATCAGGTTGCGGGTATAGTCGTCCTGCGGATCGTGGAAGATTTTCTCCGCCGTCCCCGTCTCGCGCACCTTGCCGCGATACATCACCAGAACATCATCGGCGATCTCGGCGACCACGCCCATGTCGTGAGTGATGAAGATCACCGCCATGTTATGGCTCTTCTGCAGGCGCCGGATCAGATCGAGAATCTCGGCCTGCGTGGTCACGTCGAGCGCTGTCGTCGGCTCATCGGCGATCAGCAGATGGGGATTGCACGCCAGCGCCATGGCGATCATCACGCGCTGGCGCATGCCGCCTGAAAACTCGAACGTGTACTGATCGATCGCGGTTTCAGGATTGGGAATTTCCACCTGTCGGAGCAGATCGATGACGCGCAAGCGCTCTTCCCCCGTGATATCTTTTCGTGGATCTCGAAGCGCTTCGCCGATCTGGTCGCCGACCCGGTGGACCGGTGAGAGTGAGCTCATCGGCTCCTGAAAGATCATCGCGATTTCCTTGCCTCGGATGTCGCGAATGGTCCGGCCGCGCGGATCGAGCCCGGCGATATCGATGGTCGAGCCATCTGCGCGGGTGAACATGATCGATCCGCCCTCGATGCGGCCGGGATGATCGACGATCTGGAGAATCGAGCGGGCGGTGACGGACTTGCCCGAGCCGCTTTCCCCGACGATGGCCAGCGTCTTGCCGCGTTCGAGCGAGAAGGAAACGTCGTCAACGGCCTTGAAAACGCCGTGGCGCGTCGGGAACCAGGTCTTGAGATTGTCGACCTTGAGAATGGTGTTTGCGGGTTCGCTCATGAGGTCGCTCCATAAGGATCGGCGGCATCGCGAAGGCCGTCTCCGAGGAAATTCAGCGCCAGAACGGCGATCACGATGGCAGCCGCCGGGGTGAACAGAAGCCACGGTGCCTGCGCGACAGCGCGAATGTTCTGCGCCTCCTGCAGCAACGTGCCCCAGGAGATGATCGGAGGCTGGAGGCCGATGCCGAGGAAGGACAGCGCCGTTTCGGCGAGGATCATGGTCGGGATCGCCAGCGTCAGCGTGGCGATGATGTGGCTGACGAAGGATGGCACCAGATGGCTGAAAATAATGCCGATCTCGCTCATGCCGTCGAGCCGCGCCGCAGTGACGAAATCCTCGTCGCGCATCGACAGGAACTTGCCGCGCACTTCTCGGGCAAGCGCCGTCCAGCCGATCAGCGAAACAATCAACGTTATGAAGAAATAGGTTCTGAGTGGCGGCCAGCCGACGGGAATTGCGGCCGCCAGCCCCATCCACAGCGGAATGGTGGGGATCGATCGCAGAAGTTCGATGAACCGCTGGATCACGACATCGGTAAAGCCGCCGAAAAAGCCGGATATCCCGCCGATCGTGACACCGAGGACCAGGCTCAGGAACACACCCACAAGGCCGATCGAAAGCGATATCTGCGCGCCGTAAATGACACGCGAGAAGATATCGCGGCCAAGCCTGTCGGCGCCGAAGAGATAGAGACTATCGCCGCGCTCGGCGTTTTCGATGCCGAAAAACTTGGTCTCGACCGTGAACAGGCCGAGCAGCTTATAGGGCTCGGAAGGCGCCAGAACGTCAATGAATACCGGCTGATCCGCCTCTTTTGTGAATTCGCGGCGCATCGATTCCTTGTTGAGCGTCATCGCCAGCCTGTCCACATGCGGCGCGAATTTGCCGTCATAAAACAGCGAGACATATTGCGGCGGAGCATAGGTGAAGCGGGCATTGGTCGCGTTCGGATCAAACGGCGCGATGAATTGCGCAAAGGCGGCAACCAGATAGAGCGCCAGAACCACGACAAGGCTGATGACGGCGAGGCGGTGGCGCCTGAAGCGCAGCCAGAACAGTTTCCACTGGCCGGCGACGGCGAGTTCATTGGCGCGCGGATCGCGAAGCACGTCCGCTGCGGGGATAGCTGTGTTTGTCATTGCAATCTGATCCTTGGATCGGCGAGCGCCAGCAGAATGTCCGACACCAGCGTGCCGATGATGGTCAGCACCGAAATCAGCAGGATGAGCGATCCGGCGAGGTACATATCCTGGGCAAGAAGAGAGCGAAGCAGGAGGGGCCCGGTGGTCGGCAGGCTCATGACGACGGAAACAAGAATTTCCGTCGACACCGCCGCCGGCAGGATCCAGCCGAGCGCGGAGATAAGCGGATTAAGCGCAATGCGCACCGGATAGCGCATCAGCAGCGCGAATTCGGAGACGCCTTTGGCACGGGCTGTCGTCACGTAGGGCTTGCGCAGTTCATCGAGTAGATTGGCGCGCATGATGCGCACCAGTGCGGCAAGCGAACCGGTCCCGATGGCGAAGACGGGGAGCCAGACATGTTTGAGAAAGTCCCAGAACCGGGCGAGGCTCCAGGGCGCATCGATGAATTCCGGTGAAAACAAGCCGCCGACGCTCTGGCCGAACCAGGCTGACATCGCATACATCATGGCGAGCGCCAACACGAAGTTCGGCAGCGCCAGAAACACGAAGGCGATCAATGTGGCACAGTAATCGGCAATCGAATACTGGCGCACGGCCGAGAGAATGCCGATGGGGACTGCGATCACCCATGAGAAGATCAGTGTCAGGAGGGCGAGCAGGAAGGAAAACCCGAGGCGCGACCAGATCAGCTCGGAAACCGGCCGGCCATATTCGAACGACATGCCGAAATCGCCGTGCAGCAGGATACCGGCAATCCATTTGTAATACTGGATGTAGGCAGGCTGATCGAGACCGTAGCGCTCACGCATGGCGGCAACGGTTCCCGCCTCCACGGCACCACCCTGGCTCGCCCAGTCCGCCATCAGCGTTGTCAGATAGTCGCCCGGTGGCAACTGAATGATGATGAAAGCGATGATCGACACCGCAAACATGGTCGGGATGGCATAAAGAAGCCGTTTGGCGAGAAACTGGAGCATGACTTTTGGTTTCCTGGGATTACCCCTGGCCGGGCATGAGGCAGCAACCCCGGCGGCAGATCAGAGACCTGCCGCCGGATTGAGCCGCGCCGGTGGACGGGAGGGACCGCCGGGGCATGGCCGCTTTGCTTTTCGTTTTACTGGCCGTTGTCGAAATACCACTGGCTCAGTGTCGGGGCCGGATGCCAGAGGATGCCGTTGATCGGAATGCCGTCATAGACGTTCTTCAGATCGTTGGAGACCATCATGTATTTCGGTTCCGAACGGATGATGCCAATGTTGAGGAAGGCATCTGCGGAAAGCGCGAGAAACGCTTCCATCTGCGCCTTGCGGTCCTCATCGGTCACGGCCAGCGTCACCGCATCATAGGCCGCCATCAGTTCCTTGATCTCTTCCGGCGGTTCTTCGCCCTTGGCGTTGTCGGAATACCAGTCCGACCATTTCGACGCGAAGAAGATATCGGCCTTCTGATAAGGCATGTAGCAGCGCACGTCGGTATAGACTTCCGAAAGCCCGCCGACGCAGTTCCAGATATAAGCGTCCTGCTCGTTGGCACTCCACATCGTGTTGAGACGCGTGCGGTCGGTGGTGCGGATCTGGATATCGATGCCGACATCACGCGCATATTGCTGCACCATTTGCATCACATCCGGATAGGACAGGCCGAACACATCAGCGACCATGAAGTTGATGGTGAAACGCTCGCCGTCGGGACCGAGACGATAGCCCTGATCATCCTTCTCTGGCATGATCTCGTCCAGCATTCGGTTGGCCAGTTCCGGGTCGTATTCAGTATATTGTGCTGAGGCGCGCTCATTATAGAGCTCGTGGGCCGGGTTGACCGCGACCTGAGACGGCGTGCCCTGTCCGACATAGATCAGATCGATGATATCCTGGCGGTCGATCGCGTGGCTGAGTGCGATGCGGAAGTCCTTGTCGTTGAATATCTCGTTCTTGATCGGATCATCGGTGTTCAGATTGAGTAGAAGAACGGCGTCATTGGCCGGCAGGTCCTGCACATCGAGAAAGTGGTAATTGCCGCTTTCCTGACCGTCATAGAGCACGGAGCGGAAGGTGGCATTGTTGATGTGGCGAAAGGCGAAATCAAACTCGCCGGAGGTCATCTTCAGCACCATCAGCTGCGGGTCGTCGACCTTCGCCCAGGTAACATTGTCGATATAGGGAAGTTGGTTACCCTCCGGATCGACCTTCCAGTAGTAGGGATTGCGGGTCGCGGCCACACGCTCGCCGTCGGCATAGGGCACCGTCAGGATCCAGGGGTTCATGGTCGGCAGTTCGGTGTTCTGCCAGTAGGCCGGCTGGAAGCTCAGCGAAACCTTGGAATTAAACAGCGAAACCCAGTCATTGGCGGCCTGGGTTTCCTCAAGCAGGGCCGGAATGCCGTCGGCATTGTATTTCTCATGGAACTGGCTGAGATAGTGCCTGGGGAAGATCACCGGCTGGTGCCCCTGACCATAGGCCAACTGCTGCAGAAAAAGGCCATAGGGCACATCGAACTTGAACTCGACCGTGCTGTCATCGATCCTGGTGACGGTTACAGGCTTGCCGCCGGCGACGAAGATCGAGCTCTTGCTCGGCGTCAGCGCCTCGTTCATGAACACGTCTTCGTACCAGAACATGATGTCGTCGACGCCGAAGGGTTCGCCGTCGCTCCACTTCAGACCGTCGCGCAGCCTGAACGTATAGGTCGTTGCGTCGTCGGATACCGTGACCTCCTCGGCAAGCGAGGGAACGATCTTCTGCCATGCGGGATCCCAGCGCACGAGAAGCTCGTTTGCGACGGTTCGCGTCAGGTTATAGTGGTCGCCATTGGCAAGGATGGTGGTGCGCAGCGTGCCGCCGTATTCGCCGATGCCATCGACCATGGTTTCGACATAGGGAGCTTCCGGCAGACGTTCGGCCACCGGCGGCAGGCTGCCATCCTCAACCTTCGCATCAAGCATAGGCGCCTGGTGGAATTCCATCGCTCCGGCCGCTGCGGCCATCACGAGAACGAGGCTCGACGACAGCGCGAGCCGCTTCAATAAGCGCGAATAGATCATGTGTCTCCTCCGACCCTGTTCAACAGGGCATCGTGGACGTTCAGGATTGCATCCTGACGTTTCTGAGTTGGTATCGCCGCGGCAGTTTGAGAGAAACCGATCCCTCCTCCGATCGACAGCGAGCACGATGACAAAAGACCTCCCCGCCATCTGCTGTACGATAAAGACCATATCGTACATTATCTGTCAATTATCGTATTTGAATAATTTTGACTTTCTATGCGTTGATGCGTAAACCAAAGAGAACAAGAATGGGACAGGATCGGGCCTACCCAGGAAAACACCGGATGACGATGCAAGCGCGAAACCATCTCAACAAAGAACAAGGCGAAGACACCTCGGTCTACGCGCGATTACGGGACGACATTGTTCTGGGTCGGGTCAAACCGCATGAGCGGCTGAAGGTTTCCGAACTCGCGCGGCGGATGGGCACCTCGACAAATCCCGTTCGCGAGGCGCTGCAGCAATTGCGTGGCGAGGGGTTCGTGATCATGGAAACCAACCGTGGCGCTCGTGTTCGGCCGATGGATGCCGATTTTGTGCGCGACATCATCGAAATCGAAATGCTGATCGAACCGAAGCTCACCCACTGGTATGTCGGAAATGCCACCGCCGAAGATATCCGGGTTCTCGACAACCTTTGTAACCAGATGGAAGCCCTGAAGCTCGACGAGGACCACGAGCAGCAATCGCGCCTAGACGCCCGGTTTCATCAGTACATGTACGAGCGCCACTATAATCGCCATGCGATGGAGCTCTGGTGGCGCCATCGCGACATTCTGG
The DNA here is from genome assembly GCF_028401385.1 of Marinicella algicola. Classification (GTDB taxonomy): domain Bacteria; phylum Pseudomonadota; class Gammaproteobacteria; order Xanthomonadales; family Marinicellaceae. The sequence continues at coordinate 90,204 of NZ_JAQOMR010000002.1, read as the reverse complement.
GCGCGATCGGTCGTCCTTTCACGAACTCTCCGAAACGGCGAAACGAAGTGCTTCGTGAGCACCGGGCCCTGCTTGATGCCATCCGCCGGCAAGATGCCGACGAGGCTGCGCGCGTGATCGCCGCTCATGTCGAGGGGCAGGCCAGAACATCATCGACCAAATGCGTGTGCAGGGAAATGTCCGTCGTGCGGCCTATCCGGCCTGAGCGGACACTGTTCGGTCGGAGAGTGTCCTGCTGCACTTGTGAAACTGCCCCCTTCATGATGGCAGGCTTGTGTTTTCCGTCACCCGTCAGCAGTGAAATATCGGCCAGCGGGACTCCGTTGATCACGAGGAGATCAGCGGCTGCGCCTTCGCTGATGCCGCCGATCTCGCCTTCCATCTGGCAAGGCTCGGCCCTGGTGAGCGTTGTTGAACGGATGACTTCCGCCTGGGTCAGCACGCGCGCAAGGATATCGAACCCCTTGCAGTGATATGAGCGCAGTTCGCCGAGAACGTCAGAACCGACAGCCATTTTCAGGCCTGCGTCGCGCATGATTTCGAGAGAGGCTAGCCCGGCCTCGCGCACAGTATTGATCTTGGTGAATTCTGCCGCCCCGAGACCGAGCGCTTCGCTCTCTTCGACCATGGCGGCAATTTCATCGCGTGAATACTGGATCGCGTGGGTCGGGTCATTGGGTGATAAGCCCCTCCATTGGCCATGACCTTGATGAATTTCGCGCCCTCCTTGATCATCGTCGGGCAGGTCGCGCGGACATCGTCGACAACGTCTGCGATTACGCTCATTGAGCCCACCCGTTCGAACAGAAGCCCAGGCCGGTTGTCGCCGCGCAAGCGCGGATCGGTATGGCCGAGCGTCACCGTAAGCCCTTTGCTGCAGGTGATAAGCCGCGGCCCGTTGACGAGGCCGTCCTCGACAGCGCACACCAGACCGGTGTCCGCTCCGCCGAGATCATGCAGCGTGGTGAAACCGCAGCCGAGCACCTCTTCCGTAACGCGCGCGGACCGGAGCGCCGAAAGGGAAGCGGGCACGACCGTGTTCGACCACAGATCGAGCGACCAGGCACCGACATGCACATGGCAATCGATCAGTCCCGGCATCAGTGTCCGGCCTCCGAGCGGTATCTTACAAGGTGTCTTCAGACACCCGGATATCCGCGCCGACCTTACTGATACGGCCACCGGTAAACAGATAGGAAGTCATCATCATACGGTCCTCAACGGTGATGGCAGGCGACGCGGTGCTCGGGCGTGCTGCGTTTCGTCAGTGCCGGGTCTTACCGGCGGCAAATGTCTGTCGCCAGCGGACAGCGTTTGTGGAAGGCGCATCCTTCCGGCCGGTTGGTTGCGCTCGGAATGTCATCGCTGGCGGTGGAAAAAGCGTAGCGTTTGCGCGGGTCAGCGTGAGCACCGAACTCAAAAGCCCTTCGCTTTGACGCAGTCGCAGGCCGAATACCATACCCAGTATCAACATCGTCTCAATGGCCAGATTAGAGTAAAGCGGCTGACTCCCAAGCGCCTTGCGACGCGGGGCAGTCCAGCCCGCCAAAGCTTCCGGCGTCATCCAAAGGGTCAAACTACCGCGGCGGCGAAGGCCCGCCTCATACTCTGCCCATTCCGAAACAGTCTGAGACGCGACGTCGATGCCGCGCCCGGCAAGCAGGTCTTCAACATCTCGAGAATGTGGACAAGGCGAATCGCTGGACATCTTCGCGCACTTGCTTTGCAGGTACCGGATGGGGCAATCTGGCCTCTCGCATGCGTAACGGAATCGTCAGGGGAGATCGACATGCGGGCTGCACCGTCCGGCACACAGGAAAGCTACACAGGCGGCGCCGTCCTGATGTGCGCAGGTGTTGCCTGCCTGAGCGCCAATGATGCAGTGGCCAAGGCATTGACCGCGCATTACGCGCCGCTTCAAATCTTGTTTCTGCGCAACGTGATCGCATTGCCTTTCACCGTGCTCATCGCCCTCATCATGGGTGGACGACCGGCGCTGAAAACATACCGCCCCTTGGCGCATCTCATGCGCGGCATGCTTTGGGTCGCCGCCACGATGCTGTTCTTTACGAGTTTTATCTATCTCGGACTTGCGGAGGCCACCGCGCTGGTCTTTGTGGCGCCTTTCTTCATCACCGTCATTTCGGCGCTGTTTTTGAGGGAGAAGGTCGGTATGCGGCGATGGCTGGCTGTGCTTTTCGGTTTCCTCGGCGTGCTCGTGGTGATCCGTCCGGGCGGTGCGGCGTTTCAGGCGGCGTCTCTTCTGCCCGTGGCCACCGCACTCGTCTACGCATTGCTGATGCTCAGCGCCCGCTGGATCGATGCGCGCGAGAGTGTATGGACGCTGCTGGTCTATCTGACAGGCACGGCCGCGCTGATCAGCGCATTTATCGTACCCTTCGTCTGGGTCCCGGTACCTATCGAAGACCTCTGGCTTTTGCGGCCATCGCCCTTTTCGGAACGTCAGGTATGACGATGATGACGCAGGCTTTTCGGCTGGCGCCTGCCGTCATCGTCGCGCCGTTGGATTACACCGGTCTCATTTGGGCGACGTTGTTCGGCTGGCTGATCTGGCGGGAAAGTCCGGACGCCATGACCTTCTTCGGCTCCGCAATCATCATCGCCAGCGGCGTGTTCACCATCTTGCGGCAAAAGAGAAACCCGCATGAAAGCGCAGCAAAGTACCCCCAGGGAGAGGGATGAAAGATGACGCGCCAACCGGATGTTTCGATCGCCTTTGATATCCGATCAGCAAGCTGGGCGGATTTTGAGGCCGTTATGGGCGAGAAAGGCGGTTGTGGCGGATGCTGGTGCATGCTGTGGAGACGAAGCGCCAGGACGATGGAAGCTGGCAAGGGGGATGGTAACCGGCAGTCCATGAAGGCGATATTCGACAGCGGCGCCGTTCCGGGGCTTGTCGCACTGCATGGCGGTGAGGTTGTCGGCTGGATCCAGATCGACCGGCGATCGGCCTTCCCGCGCCTTGCAACATCGAGAACCTTGAAACCGGTGGACGAACAGGCGGTCTGGAGCGTTTCATGTTTCCTGGTCGACAAGCGATTCCGGCGTCAGGGTCTCTCTCTCAAACTGCTGAATGCGGCTGTCGACTGGGCACGCGTGCGCGGAGCAGCAATCGTCGAGGGCTACCCTATCGATACGCCGAGAACAAAATATCCGGCCGTCTATGCCTGGACCGGTTTTATAGGAACATTCAGGAGCGTCGGATTCATCGAGGTCGCGCGCCGGTCCGATACGCGGCCGATCATGCGAAAGCAGCTGAAGAATGAAGGAGGGAATTGAGATGATCAAAGGCCGATGCGAATGCGGCGCGGTCGCTTTCGAGGTGGACGAGGTGCGCGACACCGTGACCGTCTGCCATTGCAGCCAATGCAGACGAACGAGTGGCCATCTCTGGGCTTCGACCCACGCGCCCTTCGACAAGCTGTTTTTTGAGTGATGTAGGACTGCGATGGTACGCATCGTCTGATCAAGCAAAACGCGGCTTCTGCGCGCATTGTGGGTCCAGCCTATTCTACCGCATGAATGACGAGGCCGGCATTGGCATCGCCGCCGGCTGCCTGGATGACACCTCCGCTTTACGCATCAGCAAGCACATCTTCGTTGCCGATAAGGGCGACTACTATCCGCTGTAAGTGGGAGCACCGTGAGACCGCATGGACGCCCGGCGCTCCCACTTACAGCGGCATTGATGGCGTGCCCCCGGCTTTCGCAGCAGCCTGTATTTCGGAAAGCCAGCTCTGAAAACAGGGCGGCAGGTCCTACCGGAAGCCATCGGCATGGCGCTCCGCGCGCCATGCCCTGTCAAGGTTGCGACTGCCTTATTGTTAGCCGACAAGGCCGCCGTCATCGCGCTTGATCGCCATGATCGACGAGCGCGGCAGGCCGTCTTCCGCCGGCCACGAGCCGCCCGGGTGCTGGACGCCGACGAACATGGTGCGCCGGTCGGCGGACCAGCACAGGCCGGTGATCTCGCCGCCACGCGGGCCGGTCAGGAAGCGGACGATCTCGCCCGTCACCGGATCGCCGGCAAGCTGCTGGTTGTTGCCCATGCCGGCGAATTCGCCCTCATTGCTGTCATTGCCGTCGGTCTGGATCCAGACGAGACCGCTCGAATCGAAGGCCATGCCGTCGGGCGAGTTGAACAGATTGCCGCTGTTGACGTTGGACGAGCCGGCATAGGCGTCCGAATGGACCTCCGGATTGCCGGCCATGACGTACAGGTCCCAGCGGAAGCTATTGGAGGCGTGGTCGTCGTCATCGGGATACCAGCGCACGATCTGGCCGTATTTGTTGGCCTCGCGCGGGTTCGGCCCGCCGACAGGGTGGCGTCGCCGCCGGCATTTTCCTTGACGCCGCGGTTCTTGTTGTTGGTGAGACAGCAATAGGCCTCGACCGCGTAAGGGTTGACCGCGACCCATTCGGGACGGTCCATGGTCGTGGCGCCAACCTTCGATCCGGCCATTCGGGCGAAGATCAGGATGTCGGCTTCGTCCATGCCGGTGGTCTCCGGCGTCAGCGCCAGCCACTCGCCGGTCTGATCGTCGTTGAACTTCGCGACATAGAGCGTGCCGTCGTCAAGCAGGCCATCGGTATCGCCGCCGGCGACATAGGGATTGGTCGAGACGAAGCGGTAGAGGAACTCGCCGCGCTCGTCATCGCCGAGATAGACCACGACGCGGCCATCGGGGGCGAGCGTCACTTCGGCGTTTTCATGCTTGAAACGGCCGAGTGCCGTGCGCTTGACCGGCGTGCTGTCGGGATCGGTCGGGTCGATCTCGACCACCCAGCCGAAGCGATGCGGTTCGTTGGGGTTTTTCGAGGTATCGAAGCGTGGGTCGAACTTTTCGTAGCTGTAACGCCCTTCCGGTGCCATGCCGTAGCGCTTGTAACCGTCAGCGACATCATCGCCGTAGCTCGTCTCTTCGGTAGCGCCGAAATAGCCGTTAAAGTTCTCCTCGCAGGTCAGATAGGTGCCCCAGGGCGTCTTGCCGGCGCCGCAATTGCCCATCGTGCCGAGCACGGCGCGGCCATCGGGGTCGGCTTCGGTCTTCAGCAGAGGATGACCGGCGGCCGGCCCGGAAATCGCCATCGGCGCATTGTGATGCAGGCGGCGGTTGAAGGGGCTGGAGCGCACCACGGACCAGCCGTCGGCGCCTTCCTTGATTTCAACAACGGTAACGCCCTGCAAGTTCTGCAGCTTCAGAACATCGGCCGCGTTCTGCGGCACGCCGTCTTCCGTATGCGGCAGGTTGATGTCGCTGTTCACATATTCGTTGTTGACCGCGAGGATCTGGTGATTGCCGATCTCGAAGGTTTCCATGCCATCAGTGTTTTCACCAAAAACCTTGTCGGATTCCTCGACCGCGCCGCCGGTCTCGTGGTCGAATTCGGCAACGCCGTCATAAAGCGGATCGCCCCAGCTCACCAGAACCCTGGCTTTATAACCTTCCGGCACGTGAAAGGCGTAATCGGTCTGGGCCGCGATCGGCGTGAACGGAAAGCGCGATTGCGGCGCTGCCGCTTCCGCTGACCCGCTCGGCAACAGCCCGGCGCTCATGGCAACGGCGCCCGACCCGAAGGCGACCACGCCACCGAGAAAGCCGCGCCGCGAGATCGCGCGTTCGACGACGCGGTCGAAATCGTTTTCTTCCGCGCGGGGAAGTTGAGCTCGTCCCACGCGTCGGCGGGCATCTTGATAGGCGGTATCCTGGTCATAAAAGGTCCTCGTAATTTAATACCATTACGAAATTACCCCTACAGGGCGTTCTTAACGGTGGTATGAAAGGCACCATCGATGACAGCATAAAAAGGCGCCCATCGAGCCCCGCTGCCATGGCCAAGGCAGAGGTGGGGAGCAAAAGCAGGCATGCGGAAGGGCGTGAAGGCCCCGAAGACAGGCAAATGCCGTGCGCCAGCCCACCCGCACTTTGGCACCGTCGTCAATCCAGAGGCAAATTTTCGGGAAAACGGAAAAAGCGGTTGCCTTCATATCACCCCTTCGGTAAATGTAATGATATTACATTACTATTTCTCTTGCGTATGAATGAGAGCCTTTCGATGGCCGAGGCCTGCCTGACCTTTCGCGATCTGACGCTTGGCTACAACCGGCATCTGGCCGTGCGCCACCTGAACGGCGTTGTCGGCAAGGGCAGCCTGACGGCGGTCATCGGTGGCAACGGCTCATGCAAATCGACCCTGATGAAGAGTATTGTCGGAAAGCTGCGGCCGCTTGGCGGCAGTTGCGCGGTCGCGCCCGGTACCCGACCCGCCTATCTACCGCAGCTTTCCGAGCTCGACCGCAGCTTTCCCGCGCGGGTCGCCGGCCTCGTCTCGCTGGGGCTGTGGCCCCGCTGCGGGCTTCTCGAGCGTCATCGCGCGCAGGACCGGCAGGCCGTCAGCGACGCACTGATGGTCGTGGGTCTCGAAGGCTTCGAGAAGCGTCCCGTCGACAGCCTGTCCGGCGGCCAGTTGCAGAGAGCGCTGTTTGTTCTGGTTCAGGACGCCGATCTCGTTCTTCTGGACGAACCGTTCGACGCGGTTGCCGCGCGCACGATTACCAACCTTGTCGCGCTGATCAAGAACTGGCACGGGGCGCAGCGCACGGTCATGGTCGTTGCCCACAATGCCTTCCGGTATTTCGAGCGCGACTACGGGGTTTTCTTCCTGTCGCCGCAGGGTGTTTCGGCGGAATCCGAAGCATCCGCCGGGGATGCCGCATCGCTGATCCGTGAAATCCGGGAGAAGCGCGCGGTGGTCGCCTTTGCCGAAAGCATTTCCGACGCCCGCCTCGTCGAACAGATCGCGTCCGAAGCCGGACTGGAACTTGGGGAACGCTCTATTCGGGCGCGTTGTCTTCAGCCGATGGCGCAGCACCCAGCTATATCGACATGATGCGCTACGACGTCGAAACGCTCGCCACCGCCATCAATAACGGCTGACACTAATAAAAAGGGTGAGGTCGAACCTTGCTTCTTAATGTTACGTTATACCATCAAGGAGAGACTGATATGAAACGATGGATCCTGGGTGCATCCGCACTCGCGATTTCGCTTGGCGCTCCGGCGGCGTTTGCCGAAGACCATGAGGACAGCATCACCCTCTACCGCGTTTTCGTCGGCGACCATGACGCCGCGAAAATCACGGCCTTCGACCTCAGCGAACCCGACCATCGCTGGTCCTTCGACACCACCGGCCAGAACAAGCTTTACGCGGTCAACGACGGCGCAGCCGTTGTTGCTGTTCAGTCCAACGATGACGCGGTTCACTTCATCAACAGCGGCATCTCGCTGCATTCCCACGGTGACCATTCCGATATCGATATCGAGGCGCCGGTCGCCATCGAGGAAAGCCTCACCGGCCCGCGCCCGTTCCACATCATCGATCATGACGGCAAGGTGGTCGTCAATTTCGACAAGGGCGGCTATGCCGCAATCGTCGATGCTCCCGAGCTTCACCACGGCGAGCTTGAAACCAGCGAACTGAAGCAGGAACGCGCCCATCATGGCTTTGCCGCTCCCGTCGGCCAATACTGGGTCACGAGCGTTGCAACCGATACGCCGGTTGACGGCACCCGCATCGGCCTGCGCGCCGTGACCGAAGACGGCGAGCCGACCGGCGATGTCGCGACCTGCACCGGCATTCACGGCGAAGCCTTCTCCGGGGCCTTTCTCGCGGCCGGTTGCCAGGAAGGCGTGCTGACCGTGACCCCCGGCGAAGACGGCCCCGTCTTCGAAATGCTGACCTATCCGGACGATTTGCCGGAAGGTGAGACCACGGGCACCCTGCTTGGCGCCAAAAGCATGCAGGTCTTTCTCGGCAATTACGGATCCAATGGCCTCGTCGTCATCGACCCGGCCGATGAGCCGCATTTTAGCTATATCGAACTGCCGTTCCGCCGCGTTGACTTCGCGCTCGATCCGGCCAATCCCTTTTCGGCTATGTGCTGACCGAGGATGGCAGCCTGCATCAGATCGACATTCTGGACGCCAGCCTCACGACAAGCGCCAAGGTTACCGAGCCCTATTCGATGGATGGCCACTGGAACGACCCGCGTCCACGCATCGCCATGGCCGGTGATGAGATCGTGATGAGCGACCCGAATGCCGGCCTCGTCCGCCGCATCGCCAAGGATGGTCTCGCGGAAGTCGGTACGGTCGACGTCGGCGGTATGCCCTACAACATCGCCGTTGCAGGCGGCAGCGGCATGGTCCACGAGGGCGAAGATGATCACGCCCACGATCATGGCGATCCGCAGATTTACAAGGGCTATTTCGAGGACAGCCAGATCGCGGACCGTCCGCTTTCCGACTGGGCCGGCGACTGGCAGTCGGTCTATCCCTATCTTCAGGACGGAACACTCGACCCGGTGATGAAGCACAAGGCCGAGACCGGCAGCATGACCGTCGAGGAATACAAGGCTTACTACGACACCGGTTACAAGACCGATGTCGAGCGCATCACCATCGATGGCCACGAAGTCACCTTCTATGAAGATGGCGAGGCGGTTGAAGGTCGCTACAAAAGCGACGGCTATGAAGTCCTGACCTATGCCAAGGGCAACAGGGGCGTCCGGTTCATCTTCGAAAAGAGCGAGGGCGACGAGGCCGCGCCGCAATTCATCCAGTTCTCCGACCACCGGATCGCGCGGGCAGACGCCGATCACTATCACCTCTACTGGGGTGACGACCGTGCGGCCCTTCTGGAAGAATTGACAAACTGGCCGACCTACTACCCGTCATCGCTCGACAGCGACCAGATCGCCGACGAGATGCTGACCCACTGAGCTAGACGTAGCGCTTCAAAGAACGGGTGTCCGGCTTCACGGCTGGACGCCCTTTTCACGTTTCTTCCGAGGATCAAGTACAAGTAGATGCGCGTAAACGGTGCCATCATCGCCGTTTGCAGCGAGAAGACACTAGGTTCAGGACCTATTAAATCACTTGCGGCGTTCTCTTCGTTTTGATTCATTGGGCTCGAATGGAGAACCGCAATGAGTGATTTGCCGCTGCTGTCGCAGGCGCAGATGCGCCGGATCGAGCCCTATTTCCCACTGTCTCACGGTGTGCCTCGTGTTGATGACCGGCTGATCGTGAGCGGCATTGTCTTTGTCTTGCGCAATGGTTTGCGATGGCGCGATGCGCCGAAGGAATATGGACCGCACAAGACGATCTATAATCGCTTCATCCGCTGGAGCAGGCTTGGTGTGTTCAACAGGATTTTCGCTGAGTTGGCGGCCGAATGCGGTGAGCCGGAACAGTTGATGATCGACGCTACGCATTTGAAAGCACATCGCACCGCAGCCAGTCTGCTAAAAAGGGGATGTTCCCAGACGTATCGGGCGCACCAAAGGCGGCTTGAACTCCAAGCTGCATGCGGTTTGCGATGGCCATGGCCGGCCACTGATCATGCTGTTGAGCGAAGGGCAGACGAGCGACTACAAAGGTGCTGCCCGAATGATAGAGGCCTTTCCCAAAGCAAAGACGGTACTGGCCGACAAAGGCTACGATGCCGACTGGTTTCGAGAGGCCTTGGCGCAGCGCAAAATCAAGGCCTGCATTCCATCGAGGGCGAACAGAAAGGTCCCAATAGCGCATGACCGCAAGCTCTACCAAAAGCGCCATAAAATCGAGAACATGTTTGGCAGGCTCAAGGACTGGCGCCGAATTCACACCCGATACGACCGTTGTGCACACACTTTCTTCTCAAGCATATGCATCGCTGCTGCCGTTATCTTCTGGCTTTGATTTTAACGAGTCCTGAGCCTAACGAAAAAGTCAAAAATGCCGGGAGTGCGCGAAGCAAAGCACCGGGCGAATAAGCTTGATCCGGTTTTTGATTGCCCGGTGCGCCAAAAAATAGAAAGCTATATTCCCTCCACCAAGGCTGGCGTTGACAAGCGCGTCTATTCGGCGCAATTTTGGCGCGCTCACCCGGGGGTCCCGACAAGGGGCTGAGATACTGCTGGCTGTCGCAGCGCAGTGACCCGATGAACCTGATCCAGTTCACACTGGCGTAGGGATGGTGCATCGGCTGCGCGGGATCAAGCCCGCTATTCCTATCGGATGCAATGCGCGGCCTCCTCCATTCGACGTCGAACTGGGTCTCCAACGCCAAGAGCTATGGAGGCTCCGACCGATGAAAGACTTATCCCCAACCGTCACCACAGGTCCGCTGCCGGCGTCCCGCCGCGTCTGGCAAAAGGGCGTGCTCTATCCTGATATCCGCGTGCCCTTGCGCGAAATCGATGTGCACCCCAGTGCGGGTGAGCCACCCGTAACCGTCTATGACAGTTCCGGCCCTTATACCGATCCGGATGCCAAACCCTCCATCGAGGGCGGGCTGCCGCGCCTGCGAGAGGGCTGGGTCGCCGCGCGAAAGGATACCCGGACCTATGACGGCCGCCATGTGAAACCCGAGGACAACGGCTTTGCCGAGGGTATGCGGCTGGTGCCGGAATTTCCAGTGCGTCATCGGCCGCGCCGGGCGACGGGAGACTGCGCCGTGACCCAAATGGCCTATGCCCGCGCCGGGGTCGTGACGCCAGAGATGGAGTTTGTCGCCATCCGCGAGAATCTGGGTCGCAGGGCGGCGAAAGACGCGCTTGCACTCGATGGCGAGGATTTCGGCGCCGAAATTCCGGATTTCATCACGCCCGAATTCGTAAGGGACGAGGTGGCGAAGGGCCGGGCGATCATCCCTGCCAACATCAATCATCCCGAGGCCGAGCCGATGGCGATCGGGCGGAATTTCCTGGTGAAGATCAACGCCAATATCGGCAATTCCGCCGTGACCTCCTCAATGGCCGAGGAAGTGGAGAAGATGGTTTGGGCCACGCGCTGGGGCGCAGATACGGTGATGGACCTTTCCACCGGGCGCAACATTCACAACATCCGCGACTGGATCATCCGCAATTCGCCTGTTCCGATCGGAACCGTGCCGCTCTATCAGGCTTTGGAAAAGTCGGCGGCATTGCCGAAGATCTCTCCTGGGAGGTCTATCGCGACACGCTGGTCGAACAGGCAGAACAGGGGTGGACTATTTCACCATCCATGCGGGGTGCGCCTGCACATGATTCCGATGACGGTGGGGCGGGTGACGGGGATCGTCAGCCGTGGCGGGTCGATCATGGCCAAGTGGTGTCTCCATCATCACCGTGAGAGCTTTCTTTACGATCATTTCAACGAGATCTGCGACATCGCCCGCGCCTATGACGTGTCCTTCAGCCTCGGCGACGGATTGCGTCCCGGTTCAATTGCCGATGCCAATGACGAAGCGCAGTTCGCCGAGTTGAAAACGCTTGGAGAACTGACGCAGATCGCATGGGCGAAAGACTGCCAGGTGATGATCGAGGGCCCCGGCCACGTGCCGATGCACAAGATCAAGGCCAATATGGACAAGCAGCTTGAGACCTGCGGCGAGGCGCCGTTCTACACGCTCGGGCCGCTCACCACGGATATCGCGCCGGGTTACGACCACATAACCAGTGGCATCGGAGCGGCGATGATCGGATGGTTCGGCACGGCGATGCTCTGCTACGTGACGCCCAAGGAACATCTCGGCCTGCCGGATCGTGATGATGTCAAGACCGGCGTCATCACCTACAAAATTGCGGCTCACGCCGCCGATCTCGCCAAGGGCCACCCAGCCGCGCGGATACGTGACGACGCTTTGTCGCGTGCGCGCTTCGAGTTCCGCTGGGAAGACCAGTTCAACCTGTCGCTTGACCCGGAGACCGCCCGCTCCATGCATGACGAAACGTTGCCCAAGGAGGCGCACAAGACCGCCCATTTCTGCTCGATGTGCGGGCCCAAGTTCTGCTCGATGCGGATCTCCCACGACATCCGCGCCGAGGCCCAGAAGGTCGGGATGGCGAGGATGGCGGAGAAATTCCGAGAGGGCGGGGCACTCTACGTTCCATTGAACAGCGAAGAGGAGGCCTGACATGCCGCAACGGGCATCCGGGATGCGGCAATCCACCGACCTGTCTGTCTATCTGGTTCTCGATCCCGGCCTTTGTGCCGGGATCGAGATGGTCGAGACCGCGCGCCGCGCGGTGGCGGGCGGGGCAACTACGGCGCAACTTCGCAACAAGACGGGCGGCAGAGCGGCCACTGGCAGGATCAGGCTGCTTGGGGTGAGAGGCCCACCGAGGATTGTTTGCCGGGCGACCCGAAAATCCGTAGCCGCGAACCTTCGGCAAAGAGGTGACTGATATGGCCGAGCGTGACGGTAACTTCGAACGGGCCATCGCCGCCAACTGGTCTTTGCCACCGCGCAATGCCGTCGACAATGCCTATGCTTCGCCCCTCCGAGGTCACGCACCAAAGTCGCAGATGCCCGCCTCGGCGAGCAGCAGCGCCGAAGGCTTCCAGTGCGGGCCGATCTCGGCGTGGTAGCGCATGATGTCGCGGGCCACTTGCTCAAGGCCGGTTTCGCGGGCAAAGCACATCGGGCCGCCGCGCGTGCGGGGAAAGCCGTAGCCGTTGACGAAGATGACATCGAGATCACTGATGCGCTGGGCAATGCCTTCCTCGACGATCTGATAGCCGGTATTGACCAATTGCCACATACAGCGGCGCAGGATCTCGTCATCGCTGACCTTGCGCCGCGTAATCCCCTTTTCCGCAGAAACTGCCTTGACCAGAGCCTCGACCTCCGGGTCCGGCACGCCGCGCCGTGCGCCCGCCTCGTAGAGGTACCAGCCCTTGCCGGATTTCTGCCCGAGACGGCCAGCTTCAAACAGGCGGTCGGCGGTGGTGAACGGGTAGGGGGTCTGAGGCCCGCGGGACTGACGGATATTGTAACCGATATCGAGACCGGCAAGGTCCATCACCGCCAGCGGCCCCATGGCCAGCCCCCAGCGGGTCATGACCGCATCGATCTGCCAGGGCAGGGCGCCCTCCTCGATCAGGATCTGGGCCTCGCGATTGAAGTTGATGAACATGCGATTGCCGGCAAAGCCGTCGCACACACCGACCAGAACGCTGTGCTTTCCAAGCTTCCGGCCAATTGCCATAGCGGTCGCGATCACGTCCGGCGCGGTCTTTTCCGCCTGTACGACCTCCAGAAGCTTCATGATGTGGGCCGGGCTGAAGAAATGCAGGCCGATGACATCTTGCGGACGCGCCGTTGCGGCTGCAATGCGATTAACATCAAGCGTGGAAGTATTGGTGGCAAGGATCGCACCCGGTTTGCAGACCCTGTCGAGAGCGCCAAAGACGGCGCATTTCACCTCCATGGATTCGAACACGGCCTCGATCGCCAGATCGACGGAGGCGAGGCTTTCGAGTGCGATCGTGCCCGTAATCAGCGCCATCCGCGCGGCTAGGTCATCTTCGGAAATCCGGCCCTTGTCGCGTGATGCCTCATAAGTCTTGCGGATGGCGGCAAGGCCCGCATCCAGCCTGTCCTCAGCTTCTTCCACGAGGGTGACGGAGAGGCCGGCATCGGCAAAGCACATGGCGATGCTGCGGCCCATCGTGCCGGCGCCGATGACGCCGACGGAGGAGACGGTGCGTTGCGGTGTGTCCTTCGGCAGGTCGGCAATCTTGCGCGCCTCGCGCTCGGTGAAGAACAGATGCCGCATGGCGCGCGCTTCCGGCGTGGCATTGAGGATCTGGAATGTATCGCGTTCCCATGCAAGCGCTTCATCGATGGGCGTGTCATAGGCCTTGCGCACGGCTTCAAGCGCCGTTTTCTCCGCCGGCGCACCCCTGCTACGGCGCAGATACTCTTCGGCAACCGCGTCAAGTGCATCCGGCGATCCAGTCATGACAAGATCCCGGACCCGGCGGCGCGGCAGTCCGTCGGCAACCGATTTTTCAAGGCGGGCGAGCGCGTCTTCCTCGTTTTCGGCAACGAGTTCGGCGATGCCAAGTGCCACGGCTTCCTCGGCTGCGATCGCCTTGCCGGTGAGAATGAGTTCCAGCGCCTTCGGCCCGCCCGCCAGCCGCGGAAGCTTTTGCGTGCCGCCGGCGCCCGGGATATTGCCGAGCTTGATTTCCGGGAAGGAGAATTTCGCACCCGGCAGGGCGTAGATATAGTCGCAACCCAGCACCAGTTCGAAGCCGCCGCCGAAGGCGATGCCGTTTACGATTGCAATTACGGTCTTTTTGCCTTCCTCCAGCATGGTGATCAGTTCGGTCAGGTAGGGATGTTTGCGGCCGGTGTTGAATTCGGTGATATCAGCGCCGCCGGAAAACACCCGGCCCGAGGCCGTGAGCACGGTAGCGGCGATCTCCGGATCGGCATCGAAGGCGCGATGGGCCTCGGTGATCTGGCTGCGCAACTCGTATCCCAGCGCATTGACCGGCGGGCGGTTCATGCGGATGATGCCGAGCGCGCCGCGCTTTTCCTGTTCGATCAGCGTGTTGGTCATGGCTTTGTCTCCGCGTCAAAGGGTTGCTTCGGTTCCGAAAATCGCAGTCGCCTGATGCGACAGCGTGATTCCGTTGCCATGGCAAAGCGCCGTTTTGGCATTGGTGATCTGCCGCTCGCCGGCAGTGCCGCGCAATTGGCGGGTGGCCTCGATCAGCGTGAAAACGCCGTACATGCCGGGGTGGCAGAAGGAGAGCCCCCGCCATTGGTATTGACCGGCAGCGCGCCGCCGGGGCGATGCGCCCGCCGGAAACGAAAGCCCCGCCTTCGCCCTTGGGGCAGAAGCCGAGGTCTTCCAGAAACAGGATGACGTTGATGGTGAAGGCGTCATAAAGCTGAAGCACATTCATGTCCTCAGGTTTCATTCCGGCCATGGCGAAGGCGCGTTGTCCGGAATCATGGGCCGCCGTCGTCGTCAGGTCCGGCATTTCGGAAACGGCCCTGTTATAGGAGGCGATGCCGCCGCCGAGGAAATAGGCCGGCTTGTTGGGCAGATCGCGGGCCCGGTCCGCGCGGGTCATCACCACGGCGCCGGCTCCATCGGTCAAAAGGCAGCAGTCGCGCAGGCTGAGCGGTTCCATCACCATGCGCGAAGACAGAACATCCTCTATGGTCAATGGGTCGCGTTCGAAGGCCTCGGGGTTCAACCGCGCCCAGGCGCGAGCGGCAACGGCCACCTCGGCAAGCTGTTCGCGGGTGGTGCCGAAACGCGCCATATGTGTGGCCGCCGCCATGGCATAGGCCGTCATCGGATAGCGCGGCTTGTGGGGGATCTCATAGGTCGGCTGTTCGGCGGCTGGCGTCATGCGGCCGGCGTTGGAACGCAGCGTTGCGCCGTAGCAGATCAGCGCCACATCGCACAGTCCGGCCTCAAGCGCCATGGTTGCCGACATGGCATCGGCAACGAAGCTGGAGCCGCCGGTATTGGTACCGTCGATCCAGCGGGGCCTCAGCCCCAGATATTCGATTGTCGATATCGCCGGGAAAGTGTGGCTCATATTGGCGGTGAACAATCCGTCGACATCGGAGAGTTTCAACCCGGCATCCTCAAGCGCTTCGTGAATTGCGAGCGCCTGGATATCCATTGCGTTGAAACCGGGGGCTTCGCCGAGCCCGGCCGTTCCGACACCGACAATTGCGGCTTTGCCGCGCAGGCGCGAATTCATGAGCGTGTCTCCTCACATGGGTCGAACACGACGGCATGCGCGCCGGCATCGCCCTCGATACGCGCCTTCACGCGCATGCCGATGGTAATGTCATCGGGATCGGTGTCGGGAAGGCGGCTCATCATGCGTGGCCCCTCGTCAAGGTCGACGAGAACGAGCGCATGGCGCTGCGGGCGGCTTTCGCCGGGCTTGGGGCGGCCGTAGAGAACCGTGCGGGAGTAAACCGTTCCAAGACCCGAGGCGGGGTGCCAGGCAAGTTTAAGCGAACCGCAATGGGGGCAGAGGATGCGGGGCATGAAGATCGCCTTATCGCAGTCCTGGCATGTCTGAAGCCAGAGCTGGCCGTTATCAACATGGGCCTGAAATTCAAGATCCGGCCCTGAAGCCGGTAACCGAACCGTCATCGCTTTTCCTCCCTGAAATCTCGCTTGCCGCGATATGCTCTTCCTCATTTCGCAACAATATAGTTGTCTGCAATGCAGACATATGTTTTAAATTATCGTTACCAAGCTTTGCCTCTTCTGGCAAGACGGTGCGTGCCGGGCGGCTTGCATGAGCATGGGTTCGGGCCTAGAGCCTCCCGGGTTATGGAGAGAAAGGAGCGGCAATGAACGGGTTCGGGATCGAGGACGAGAATGCAGGCGATCGCCATTTCGTGACGTCGCTGCAGCGCGGCCTTCGCGTCATCGCGGCCTATAGGCCGGATGACCGGGCGCTCACCAATCAGGCGCTCGCCGAGCGGACCGGCTTGCCGCGCTCCACGGTCGCCCGGTTCACGCATACGCTGCACAAGCTAGGGTATCTCGTCCATCACGCGCGCTCATCCGGCTACAGCCTGGCGCCGCGCGTTATCGAACTCAGCCGGGCGGCGCTGGTCAGCACCGGCATCAGTGATCTGGCGCGGCCCTCGATGGAGGCACTGTCCGAGCTTGGGCCTTTTTCCGTGGCGCTCGGCGTGGCGAGCGATGGCGGCATTCGCTATCTCGATCTGGCCCGGCGACCCGAGGCGATCGTGCTCAATCTGGATGTCGGCGCTCTGGTGCCGATGCTGCAGACCGCGATCGGAAGGGCTTATCTTTCCGCGCTTTCCGAGCCGCGCCGCGCGGCCATGCTGCGGCAGCTTAGGGTGGCCGATCCTGCTCTTTATGATGCGCAGGCGCCGCTTCTGGCCGCTGAGGCGGAGCGGTATCAATCGGAAGGCTATGTGACCTCGTTCGGTTGCTGGTGGCCGGAGCTGAATGCAGCGGCCACGACAATCCGTTTCGCCGAGGATGGCGATCCGCTTCTCCTTTCGATTTCCGGGCTTTCATCCGCGCTCACGCCTGAGAAGGTGCGTACCGATTACGCCGCGGCGCTGATGAATTCAGCGCGTGTCATCGAAGGGCGCATGCGGCGGCATTATTCCGAATAGATTTTAACGATGTCTGCATTGCAGGCATTTTTTCCAAAAATATGTTGACCCTTGGAGAGGTTTCGGGAATAGTCCCGCCGGACAGGCCAAGGGAGGAATGGTATGTTGAAAAATGCTGCGTCCGGTGCGGAGACCGGTCTGGAGGCCGCAGCGGGTGAGGTGTCTTCGCCCAACTCTCGGGTCTCATGAACCCGAAAAGCGTCGCCGTTGTCGGCGCGAGCAACCGAAGTGACGGCTGGAGCGGCATGGCGGTGTCGGTGTTGCGACGGCTCGGCTTTGAGGGGCGCATCTTCCCGGTCAATCCGAAATATGAAGAGCTGAACGATCTCAAATGCTACCCGTCTGTCTCGGCCATCCCCGAGCCAGTCGACGCCGTTCTCATTTTCGTGCCGCAAAAGCTGCTGCCGGACATTCTGGAGGATTGCGGCAGGAAGGGCGTGCGCGGCGCCGTCATTCTCGCATCGGGCTTTTCGGAGACCGGCGAAGAGGGGCGAGCGATGGAAGAAAAGCTGCGCGAGATCGCAAACCGCAACCGGATTGCCATCTGCGGGCCGAACTGTCTTGGCCTTGCCAATCTCGGCAGTGGCTTTATGGGGCTGACGGCGGCGACCTTCCCCGAGGATATGTCGGCGGGACGCACCGCGCTGATTTCCCAGAGCGGCCAGCTTTTGATGGTGCTTCTGTCCCGCGCCCATGATCAGGGCGTTCGCATGCGATATCTCGTATCGACCGGCAATGAGCTTAATGTCGAGGCGGCGGATTATGCCAGCTGGGCGCTGGATGACCCGGACATCGCCTCCATCTGCATGAATCTCGAAGGTTTGCGCACGCCCGCGCGCTTTCTTGCGGTGGCGGAAAAGGCGCAGGCCGTCGAAAAGCCGCTGATCGTGCTGAAGCTCGGCCGCAGCAAGCGCGCCGCGCGCACGGCCCTTGCCCATACCGGCAAGATGGCCGGCGCCTTCCGCACCTATGAGGCCGTGTTCCGGCAAAACAACGTGGTTTCGGTCGATGACCCGATGGAGCTTGCCGAAGCGGCAGCCCTTTTCGAAAAATGCCCGCCGCCGCGTGGCGAGCGCATTGCGGTGGTGACATTTTCGGGCGGCTGGAGCGGTGTCATGGCCGATCAGTGCGAGGCGCTCGACCTGCCGATGGCCGATTTCACCGAAAAGACCGTCGAAGGCCTGCGTCCGTTGCTCGATTTCACCCCGCCGGTCAATCCGCTGGATCTGTCGGGCAATGTCAACAATCACCCCGAACGCTGGGGTCAGAGCCTGAAGATCGCCCTCGATGACGAGAACACAGACATTCTCGTCGTGTTCATTCATCAGGTGCGCGAAAGCTGGCGCGGCCGGTTGATCGGCCCGGTGCTGGAACTGAGCGAAACGGCGGACAAGCCGATCATCGTCGTCTATGACGGCGGCAAGGTGGTGGAGGCGGGCTATGAACAGCTTGCCCGCGACGGACGCCTGCCGATCTATCGCGGAAGCCAGCAGATGCTGAAGGCTCTGAAACGGTTCACCGATTATCACAAGCGCAGGAAGCGCCCAGCAGATGAAGGCGACCGCCCGGAAATCGCCACAGGCGCCGCAGAACGCGTGACTGCATTGCTTGCCGGTGGCGGCCGCACGATTGCCGAGAATGTCGCCAAGGAGGCGCTTTCGGCCTATGGCCTGCCAATGGTCGGCGAAGCCCTGGTGAAAAGCGAGGAGGAAGCTGTTCGCGCGGCTGAGGTCATCGGTTACCCGGTCGTGCTCAAGGGCCTTGCCGACGGCATGGAACACAAGAGCGATGCCGGGCTGGTGCACCTGAAGCTTGGCGATGCCGATGCCGTGCGCGACGCATTCGTCGATCTTGCCGACAAGCTCGCCGGGCATACGCTCGACGGCAAGCCGGCCCCCTGTCTGGTGCAAAAAATGGTCGGCAGCGGGGTCGAGGTTATTCTCGGCATGCAGAATGATCCCGATTTCGGGCCGATGATCCTTGTCGGCGTCGGTGGCGTGATGACCGAGCTTTTGAACGATGTCGCGCTGCGCCGCGTGCCGCTCAGTCCCTCCGACGTTGCCGAGATGATCGACGAAACCCGGCTTGCAACGCTTCTTGCCGGTTATCGCGGGCAGCCCGCAGCCGATCGCGCGGCGCTGGAAGATGCGATCATGCGGCTTTCCGCATTGTCGGTCGCACATGCAGACGCCATCGAAAGCATCGACATCAACCCGGTTCTCGTCCTTGCCGAAGGTGCGGGCTGCGTTGCTGTCGATGCGCTGATTGTCAAACCGGAGGGCAAGGCGTGACCGATCTTCTCAACGCACCCGAGGATACCGCCTTTCGCGCGGAAATCCGGTCTTTCGTTGAAGCAGAACTCGATCCCTCGACCCGGGCGAAAGTGTCGCGGGGCAGCCCGCTTGCGCGCGAGGATTTCGTGCGCTGGCACCAAAGCATGCATCGCAAGGGCTGGGTGGCGCCGGGCTGGCCGAAAGAACATGGCGGCCCCGACTGGACCGCGCGGCAGCGGCTGATTGCCGACGAGGAGTTTTTCGACTGCACACGCCGCCGCTGCCCGGTTTCGGGCTGAAGATGATCGGCCCGATCCTCATCCGCTTCGGCAATACCGAACAGCAGAAGCGTTTCCTGCCGCGCATTCTCTCCTGTGAGGACTGGTGGTGCCAGGGCTTCAGCGAGCCGGGCGCCGGCTCCGACCTCGCCTCGCTACGCACGCGCGCCGTCAGGATCGATGGCGGCTGGCTCGTCTCCGGCTCGAAGACCTGGACCACCTATGCGCAATATGCCAACTGGATTTTCTGCCTCGTGCGCACCGATCCCGAGGTCAAGAAGCAGCAGGGCATTTCGATGATGCTGATCGACATGTCCGCACCCGGCGTTTCGCGCCGCCCGATCCGGCTGATGGACGGGACCGACGAGGTCAACGAAATCTTCCTCGACAATGTCTTTGTTCCCGATGATCTGGTCGTCGGCGAGCTTAACAAGGGTTGGACTTATGCCAAGGCGCTGCTTGAGCACGAACGGCTGGGCATTGGCGGCGTCGGACGTTCGAAGCACCTTCTGTCGCGCGTGCGGGAGATGGCCGGGGCCGTCGCGATGGTCGATGATCCAGAGATTTCCGCGCGGCTAGCCGGTTTCGAGGTCGATATCATGGCGATCGAAGCCACCACGTTGCGGCTTCTGGCGGCTGCCGAGGCGGGCCGCACGCTTGGCGCTGAAACCTCGCTGTTGAAGGTGCGGGGCACCGAAGTGCAGCAGGGGCTGACAGAACTGATGCTGGATATCGCCGGCCCCGCCGCCCTGCCCGAAAGCGCCAGCGATTGCGCCGACGCGCTGTTTTCAAATGTCGCCTATCAGTTCCTGAACTGGCGGAAACTGTCGATCTATGGCGGCAGCAACGAAATCCAGCGCAGCATCCTGGCCGGCCAGGTTCTGGGGCTTTGAGGGACAAGAGCATGATACGTTTCGATCTTCCGACAGAAGAAGCGCAACTGCTGAAGGATACGGCAGAGCGGTTCGTTGCCGATCACTACGCGCTGGAAAAACGCGTGAAGGCGCTTTCGGCCGCGCCCGGCGATGTGCCGCGGCACTGGGCCGAAATGGCCGAACTCGGCTGGCTGATGGCCTGCGTTCCGGAGGAAGCGGGCGGGCTCGGTCTGACGCCGGTGCAGATCGTGCCGCTGATGGAGGTGCTGGGGGCAGGCCTGATCCTGGAGCCGGTCGGCGCTGTAAGCCTCGGCTGTGCCGCCATGCTGGCCCGTGCTCTGGCGCCTGATGACGCGGCGGAAAAACTTGCGCCCGTTCTTGCCGGCGAGGCGATCGAGGTCGTTGTCGCGGGCCGGGAAGGCGCGCCAATCGCGGCCCGCCGGACGGGTGATGATCTCGTTTTGTCGGGCGCTTCTCCCGCCGTGATCGGCGCGGCCGCCGCAACTGCATTGTGGGTGGTTGCCGAACTGGACGGAACACGTCTTCTGGCGCGCGTCCCTGCGGGAGCCGTATCGGTGACGCCATGCCGGCTGGTTGATGGCCAGGCCGCCGCGCAGGTGTTTTTCGACGATGTGACGCTGCCGGCTGTCGAGGCGATTTTCGATTGCGACGCGGCGCTGGAATTCGGTGCCGATCTGGCGCTGGTTGGCACGCTTGCCGAAACTTCCGGCGTGATCGACGCTCTGCACAAGGCGACGCTGGACTATGTCAAGATGCGCGAACAGTTCGGCCGGGCGATTGGCCGGTTCCAGGTCGTGCAGCATAGAATGGCCGACATGTTCATCGCCTGCGAGGAGGTCCGCTCGATGGTTCTGCTGGCCGCCGAAGCCATGGAGAGCGATGACACGGCATTTCGCGCGAAACTGGTCTCGGCGGCCCGGGTGAAGGTTTCGGACGCGGCGCGCGCGGTGTTGCGTGATGCGGTTCAGCTTCACGGCGGCATGGGCGTCACCGATGAGCTTCCCGTCGGCCACATGGTCAAGCGCCTTCTGGTCCTCACCCAGACCGGCGGCAACCGCGCCGACCATCTCAAGCGCTTTGCCAAGGCGGCCTGATTATTGGTCCTTGATATAAACGGCTGCGGCGCGTTCTGCGGTCAGGCGATATCGCCTGACCGCGTTTTCACTACAGTGTCATGCCGCCATCGACCACCAGAACATGTCCGGTCACCATGCTGGCCCCTGCGCAGAGATAGAGCACGGCTTCGGCAATGTCTTCCGGCTCGGAGCGGCGTTTCAAGACGGCGAGATCGCGGGCCCATTGCTTGCGTTCTTCCGGCCAGTCGTCGGTCCAGGGCGTCCGGGTCTGGCCGGGGGCGACCGCATTGACCCGCACGTCCGGCGCAAGGCCGCGCGCCAGGCTCCGGGTCAGGCTGACAAGCCCGGATTTGCTGGCGGCATAGGCGATCGAGCTGCCCTGCTGGCCCATACCGGCGATTGAGGTCATGTTGACGATCGCGCCACGGCTCTGCTTCAGCGATGGCGCTGCGGCATGGGCGCAGCGAAACGGGCCGATCAGATTGGTACCGATGAGAAGCTGCCAGAAATCCTCTGTCATCTTGTCGAGATCGGAGGGAGGGATCTTGTCCTGCGTTCCGGATGTGCCGGCATTGTTGACGAGATAATCGAGCCCGCCCATGGCATCGACAGCGGTTTCGATCATGGCTTCGGCATTGCCGGGGATCGAGATATTGCCGGGAGCTGCGATTACATCCAGCCCCTTTGCCTGCAACTCGGAGACCTTGGCCGGGCCGGCCGGATCTCCTTCCAGATGGTTTATCGCCACCTGGGCTCCCATTTCGGCCAGCATCGTCACCGTCGCCAGCCCGATGCCCGAAGCGCCACCCGTCACCAGTGCGCGCTTTCCTGTCAGATCGGCTCTGATCATTCCTGTCCTCCCGTTATGTTTGAAAGCATTTTTTCAATCGCAAAGGTCGAGATCGCGCTGGTGCAGCAGATCCTCCACCGGTTCGTCACCGTAGTCGTAGAAGCCGGCGCCGGCCCGAACGCCGGTTCTTCCCTCGTCGATGAGGCGGGCGAGAGCGGGGCTGTGCCCGGTGTTTTCGGGCGGCCGATAGGTGCGCGTGGCAAGCCCGTTGCGTATCATTTCAAGTCCGGTGTAGTCCATCTTGCGCATATGGCCGAGCAGGGCGAGGCGATGGATCAGGCCGTGTTCGATGGAAAAGTCGATATCGGCAGCGCATGCCCAGCCCTCGTCGATCATGCGCAGGCATTCGAGATTGAGTGCGGCCTGCAGCCGATTGGCGATGTAGCCGGGCACCAGACGGTCAAATACCAGAGGCGCCTTGCCGAACCCTTCGTAGAGCGCGCGCAATGTCTCAATCACCTGTGGTGCGGTCGAAGGTCCCGGTGCGATATCCACCAGATCGACAATATAGGGGGCGAATACCAATGCGCGATTGCCGCGTTTTCCTGCCGTGAAGCCGGGATCAGGGGAAAGATATCGAGATAGGACGTGTTGGAGGCGATGATGGTCGAGGCGGGGGCGAAACGGTCAACCTCCTCGAAGACGGCGCGCTTCACCTCGGCCTTTTCCACCACAGCCTCGACGATCAGATCTGCCTCCGCGACAGCCTGTTCGAGCTTGTCGGCAAGGTGGACGCGGTTGCGCGCGGCTTCGGCTTCATGTGGCGATATCGTTCCGGCCTCGCAAAGCGTGTCGCAGGCTGTTGCGATAAGCGCCGGCGCGCGCGCCAGGACCGTGGCTTCGGCATCATGCAGCATCACCCGGCATCCGCCCAGCGCATGCACCAGCGCCAGCGCGTGGCCCATGGTGCCGGCGCCGATCACGGCAACTTTTTCTATCGACATCGGGCCTCCCTCCCTTTTGTCTTGTCTTCCGTCAAGCCGTGGCGCGCACGATCAGTTCAACGCCGAGATCGAGGTTTTCCGCTCCGCGTCGCCATTGCCTATCCTTTCGAGAATATGTTCCGCCACGGCTCGGCCGATCTGTTCGTGCGGCGGGCGGATTGTTGAAAGCGGCGGGTTGGTGCAGGCCGCGATGTCGAGATCGCCATAGCCCAGCAAGGCGATATCGGCGGGTATGCGAAGCCCCCTTCGTTCCGCCTCGAACATTGCCCCGACGGCGAGCATGTCGCCGGAAAAGGCGACGGCCTGCGTTTTTGGCGCGGCTGCAAGAATCTCGCCGAGAGCGGTGCCGCCTTCGGCGATGTCGCGCCCGCTTGCCGTGATGATCAGGGGCGCTGTCGGCTGCCAGCGGCGAACCCCTCCGCAAAGCCTTTGGCGCGGGCCGCCGCGCGCTGGTCGCTTTCAAGGATCGCGCCGACATAGGCGACTTTTTCAAAGCCCTTCTCGGCAAAATAGCGTCCCGCCAGTTGCCCGGCACGGCGATTGCTGAAGCCGATCGCACTGTCGATCGGGCGCTCGTCATGGTCCCACATCTCCACCACCGGGCAGTCCGCCGCGCTCAACATGCCGACAGTGCCGCGCGTATGGTCGCGCCCGGTTACCACCAGGGCTGCCGGGTTCCAGCTGGCAAAGGCGGTGACGATCCGCTCCTCGCGCGCGATGTCATAATCATGCTGGCCGATCATTAGCTGATAGCCGGCATCCTCGAGAATGGTCGACATCCGGTCGAGTGTTGCGGCGAAGAATGAGTTGGTCAGACTGGGAACGATCACGCCGATCAGTGGCGAGCGGGTGCCCGCAAGGCTACCCGCGATCCGGTTCGGGGCATAGCCGAGGCGCTCGGTCGCCTCCCGGACAAGCGCCAGACGTTTCTTCGAGACTGTTTCGGGCGCCTTGAGCGCACGCGATACCGTGGCAAGCGAGACGCCCGCGACCCGGGCGACCTCTTCCATTCTCACCCGCTTGCCAGCGAGCTGCATGTCATCCTTCCGGGGCACGGCTCAGTACTTTCGCTTCGTTTCAGGTCTCCGGTTGCGATAGTAGCGTTGTGACCGTCAATTGCAAACGAATTCATTTTCTATACTAAATTTTGAAAATATTCTTTATCGATATTGAATTTCAACGAAAATTGTGAAAATCTTGATTTTTGAAAGCGCTTTCAAAATAGAGGAGAGAAACGATATGTCGGAAAACGGTCAGTCTGCCAGGAATGGCGCGCGCTATATCGCGGAATCCTTTGAGGCGCTCGGCGTCACCCATGTCTTCTTCATGGATGCGATCCTGCGTCCGACTCTGGTCGAGATGGAGCAGCTCGGCATCAAGCGCATTCTGGCTCACTCCGAAAAATCCGCCGTCTACATGGCCGATGGCTATGCGCGGGCGAGCAATCGCGTCGGGGTCTGCATGTGTCAGTCGGTGGGCGCGGCGAACCTTGCCGCAGGCCTTCAGGACGCTTATCTGCACCGCGCGCCGGTGGTGGCGCTGACGGGACGCAAGGAGCCTATGCTGCGCCACCGCAACGCCTATCAGGAGGTGCCGCATACGCCTCTGTTTCAATCGGTCACCAAAGCCAGCATGGATGTGGCCGAAGCGCGCGAACTGCCCCATCTTCTGCCGCAGGCGTTCCGCATGGCAACGGATGGTTCGCCCCGGCCCGTCCATCTGGACCTGAACGGGCTTGGCGGCGAGATCATCGAGACGGGCATGGTGCCGTCATCCGTTCTGCCGGATTCGGCGCTGGGCCGGCTCCCCGCCCATCGCCCGGTCGCACCGCGGGTGATGATCGAGGCGGCGGCCGAACGGCTTGCAAAAGCCGAACGACCGGTGATCGTAGTCGGCGCCGGGGCGATCCAGGTCGAGGCCCATGCCGAAATCCGCGCCTTCGCTGAAGCCTGCAGTATTCCGGTGGCGACCTCGCTTGGCGGGCGCACTATCGTGCCGACCACCCATCCGCTGCATATCGGTACGGTCGGCACCTATTCCGCGCCGCCGGGAAACCGGCTCGTGCATGAGGCCGACCTGGTGATCTATATCGGCTGCCATGCCGGCGATCAGCCCACCAATAATTACACCGTGCCCGCACAGGGAACGGCGATCATTCAGATCGATCTCGATGGTCAGGAAATCGGCCGCAACTATCCCGGCGTTACGGCGGTCTGGGGGTGCCCGCGCCAGGCTGTGGCGGAGCTTGCCGCGCATGTGACACCGCGCGCGGCCTGGGCGGATTTCGCCGCTCATGCGACAGCGGAAGTCGCCGAATGGCGGCGCGGCATGGAACCCGCCACGCGCTCGGACGCGGCCCCGCTCAGGGTCGAGCGCCTGTGCCATGACATTTCAGAGGCGCTGCCGGAAAATGCAATTCTGGTGGCCGATACCGGCTATTCCGGCATCTGGACCGCCACCATGCTGGATCTGCCGCATCCGGGCCAGAGCTATCTGAGGGCCGCCGGCTCGCTCGGCTGGGCCTTCCCCGCCGCGCTTGGCGCGCAATGCGGCGCGCCGGAGCGGCCGGTGGTCTGCTTTTCCGGCGACGGGGCGTTCTACTATCACCTGAGCGAACTTGAAACCCAGCGGCGCTGGAACATTCCGGTCGTAACCGTGATCAACAACAATTCCGGTTTTGGCCAGGGCACGCCGAAGGTTGCCTCGTTTTACGAGGGACGTTCAGGTTCGCCCGAAGAGATCAACCGGTTCGGTCCGACGGATTTCTGTGCGCTGGCCAAGACTTTCGGTGTTGACGGCTATCGCGTGGAGCGCGCTGAGGATCTGGGGCCGGTTCTGAAAGCCGCGATCGCGGCCCGTAAACCCGCGCTTGTCGATGTTGTGACGGATATCCATCCGCGCGCGCCGGAAGCCTGGTCTCCGGCTGCGGGTTGAGATGATGATGGCGCAGGAGGCGGGAAGCGAGACGTTGGCGTGTTGCACGACAGCACGAACGATCCTGCCTTCACGACGTTTGCATTTGGACATTCTTCTGGCTATGTCTCGTTTTTCGAGCCTCTCCGAGATGGAAACTGCCTTGGTCAGAAGAAGACAAGCGCCGACTGCTTCCAGCGGCACAAAAGACTACAGGATTAATTCCGGCCTTGCGCGTGGCCTGGCGGTTCTCAAGGCATTTGGCCCTGACAACAGGCCGATCGGTAACGCCGAGATCGCCGCGCGTGTCGGGCTGTCCAAGGCGACTGTCTCGCGGCTGACGTTTACGCTCACAGAGCTCGGCTACCTCAATTACGATGAGGAGGTGGGGCGCTATTCGCTCGGGCCGGCCGTTCTCACGCTTGGTTATGACGTGATGGCGCAGATGGAGATTCGCGATATTGCGCGGCCCTACATGCAGTCGCTTGCCGAATATGCCAATGCCAGTGTCTATCTCGGTACCGCCGATGGCAATGAGATGATCTATATCGAGGCCTGCCGCACCAAGGCTTCGATGGCGATCCGCCTTGGTGTCGGCTCGCGCATTCCGCTGATCTGCACCGGTATGGGCCGAGCCTTCCTTGCTGCGCTGCCGGAAAGGGAGCGGGAAGCGCAGATCAGCGCGGTCTCGGGAAATTACGGCGATAACTGGCCGGCCGTGGAAGCCAGGGCGCGGGCGCAAATCGCCTTTGCAAAGGAGAACGGCTTCGCTCTCAGCGATGGCGACTGGATCGTTGAGGCCAATTCCGCCGGCACTGTGGTGCGTCGGACGGACGGCTATCCGGTCTATGGCATCAATGTCGGCGGCTTGCGCTCGATCGTCACCAATGAACGGCTGGAGCACGACCTTGCGCCGCGGCTGCTGGATGTGGCCCGCGAGATAGAGCACCTCGCCCGCGGCGTACTCTGAAGGCGTCCGGTTTTCGCAAGCCTCATCCGGGTGAGGGACATCGGTCAACCGCGGTTGTTCTCGCGGGCGGGAGAGTGGCCTGGGAGGTGGCATGAACCAGTCGGACCGGGAGAATGAGCCGCATCGAAAGCGACGGGGGCGCCCCAGGCAGGATGCTGGCGACTTTTCCACCGGTCACGAGCGCCCCTTCGTTCTCTCTCTTGCGCGCGGCATATCAATTCTGCGGGTTTTCCGGGCGGAAGATCATGTTCTGGGAACCCAGGCGGTGGTCGAGCGGACCGGTTTGCACAAGACGACCGTTTCGAGACTTCTGTGCACGCTCACCAGGCTTGGCTATCTGCGCTATCTGCCCGAATATGGAAAATATGCGGTCTCCAACCAGGTCCTGACGCTTGGCTATTCGGCGGTCGGCCGGTTCGGCTTCATCGAAGCGGTGCGTAGTCACATGGACCGGATTGCCGAAAATGGCGATTGCGGCGTGGCGCTTTCGGTGCGTGACGGCACGGAAATGATGTTCGTGGAACTGGTTCGCCGTCCGAGCGCCGTTGCGCTGAACCTGAATGTCGGATCACGCATTCCCGTTTGCGAGACGGCGCCGGGCCGCGCCTGTCTGGCCTCCATGTCGGCAGAGGAGCGGGCGGAGGTCTTCGCAAGTCTTGCCGCCCGCTATGGCGAGACCTTTGAAAACGAGAAAAGCCGTTGCTCGAGGCGGTGCTCGAGCGCGTTGCCCGCAACGGATATTCCGATGCGTTTGGCGAATGGGTTCCCAACCACAATGCGGTCGGGGTTGTGCTTCGCGCGCCCGTGACTGGCGATATCTTCACCCTCAGCGTTGGCGGAAATGCCGGTATGCTTCCGGCCGACCGGCTGACGAATGTGCATCTGCCGATGTTGCTGCAGGCCGCCGCGGAAATTTCTGCGCCGATGCTGGCCGGTTGTGATGTCGGCAAAGTGCCGAAATAGAAGAAATCACGGTGTTTTTCGCTATTTAAGCTGGCAAGTCCTGTCGACATTGATGCACTTTTGAAATAGAATTTCAAAAGTGGTTGTTGTCCCAAGCCACGGGTAGCGGATCGTATGGTAGGAGAGCCGGATTGATCGCTTCCCAAGAGGAGGAAAACGGGGCTGGGAGGAATTTATGAAAAAGTTTGCAGCTTTCGCTGTCGGTCTGTCGATGGCAGTCGGCACTCTTGCCGGTGCGGCGAGCGCCGAACCGATCGTCATCAAGATCGGACATGGTTCGGAGGGTGATCTGCACCTGCCGGGCGCCGGTCGTACGGCCTGCGTTGCAGCGATGAAGGACTATCTGAGTACATCTTCCGATGGCCAGATCGAGCTCGAGGTTTATCCCGACAGTTCGCTTGGCGGCGCCCGTGCGATGATCGAATCGGCGCAGGCCGGCGTGATCCAGATGGCCGGTGTTTACACGTCGATCATGGTTCCCTTCATGCCGGAAATGGCGATCACGCAGATTCCTATGTCTTTCCCGACAGCCTGACCGCCTGGCAGGTCATGGAAGGTCCTTTGGGGGACGAGCTGGCCGAGGGCTTCCTTGAGCGTACCGGCCTCAGGGTTCTGGCCTGGCCGGAAGGAGCGGGTTTCCGCAATATCTATTCCGAAAAACCGATCCACAGCGTCGCCGACATGAAGGGCATGAAGATGCGGGTGCCTGAGAACCCGGGGCTACTGGCCATGTTCCGCGCCTGGGATGCCAATACGGTGACGATCAGCTGGAGCGAGCTCTATACCGCCCTGCAGTCCGGAATGGCGGAAGGTCACGATACCGAGCTCTATTCGATGTATTCGAAGAAGCTTTATGAGGTGAATCCCTACGTCACCATGACCCGGCACAGCTACAACCTGCATCCGATCCTCATCAATGAGGAGTTCTTCCAGTCGTTGTCGCCGGAAAACCAGACCCTGATGCTGAAAGCCGGCGATCTGTGCTCGCGCATGGGCAATGCCCAGTCCTATCTCAGTTCGCTGGTGATCCAGGGAGCGATGGAAGCCGAAGGCGCGGTATTTTATTACCCGACTGCCGCCGAGCTCAAGGAATTCCGAGAACTCGCCCAGCAGCCCTATATCGACATGGTTCTGCGCAAGATGGGCGATGACGGGCAGGAATGGGTCGACCGCATCTTTGCCGCGACCAAAGAGGCCGAAAGCCAGCTCTGAGTTTGCTGGCAAGAGCAGGACTGGCGATGCCGCAACGATACCGATCAGGGTGACCTGATTGATAGTGGCGTCGTGGTCCCCGCGCGGACAGTTGTGGGAGCCGGCCTGAGAGCCGCTGCTGCAACCCGCGCGCGGCTCTGGCGGCAGGGAGATCCATTCAATGAAAAAGCTTCTTATCGGATATCAGACTGCCGCTGATGGCCTGGAGAAGGTCTGCATGGCCGTCGCCATCGTTCTGACCGGCATGCTGTTCCTCATCTCGGCCTACGAGATCATCATCAACCAGCTTGTCGGTAACTCGCCGGTCTGGGTGGAAGAGGTCAGCAACCTGCTCTTTGCCTGGGCGATCTTCATCGGCGCCGGCGTGATCGCGCGGCATGGTGGACATATCGGCGTTGAACTCCTCTACGACATGGTCGGTCCGTTCCTGCAGGCGGCTCTAAAGGTCGGCTACGCTGTTCTGACGCTCGTCGTTGTCTTCGTCATGGTCTATTTCGGCTGGAAGATGGCGCTTTTTGTGGGCAAGTACCAGACCTCGCTCTACCTCGATATCTCGCTCTTCTACTATTACCTTTCGGTTCCGGTTGGCGGTGCGCTGCTGGGGCTTTTCAGCGTTGCCGCCGCGCTTCCCGATCCGCGCAAGCAGGCAGACCTCACCCAAACCGCCGGAGTTTGAACCTTGATTGCTATCATTTTTGGCAGTTTCATCCCGATGCTTCTGCTTGGGGTTCCGATTGCGCTCTGCCTCGTGCTGATGACGATCTTCGTCTATGTCGATATCGGCGATCCGCGTCTTTTCCTGCAAATCCCGCAACGCATGTTTACCAGCACAGAGAACATGCTGCTGCTGGCGATCCCGTTCTTCATCATGGCTGGCGAGATCATGAACCGGGCCGGGATCACCGACCGGTTGATGACGCTGTCGTCATCGCTGGTGGGCTGGATTCGCGGTGGCCTTGCCCACACCAATATCGTTTCCAGCATGTTCTTTGCCGGCATTACCGGCTCTGCGGTCTCCGACACGGTCGCTGTTGGCAGCATCATGGTGCCCGCCATGAAGAAGAACGGCTATGGCGAGGACTACAGTGCCGCCGTGACGGCGGCCAGCTCCGTCATCGGCCCGATCATCCCGCCGAGCATTCCGATGCTGATCTATGCCTCGGTGATGAATGTGTCGATTGCCGGCCTGTTTCTCGGCGGAATGGTGCCGGGCATACTGGTGGCGCTGGCGCTGATGGTGACGGCCTATATTGTTGCTGTGCGCAAGGGCTATGGCGAGCGTGCTCCGTTTGTCGGCGTCGTTCAGCTTCTCCTCGCTTTCCTTCGGGGCGCGCCCGCTCTGCTCTTGCCGGTGATCATCATGGGCGGCATTCTCGGTGGCTTCTTCAGCCCGACGCAGGCGTCCGCCGTGGCGGTCATGTATGGCCTGGCGATCGGCTTCCTGTATTACCGCACGCTCAAGCTTTCGGACCTGGTCCCGATCCTGTCCCATACCGTCAAGGCCACGGCGATGATCATGTTCCTGATGGCATGCGCCAAGACCTTCAGTTGGCTGGTGACCTATTTCAATCTCGTCGAGCATGTGACCATCGCCTTCGTGTCGCTGACGGAGAACAAGCTGGTCTTCCTGCTGCTGGTCAATGTCATCTACCTGGTCATCGGCATGTTCCTGGATATGGGTTTCGCCATCATCGTGCTGGGGCCGCTGCTGGCGCCGATAGCTTACCAATACGGCGTCGATCCGATCCATTTCGGCCTGATCACCTGCATGAATCTGACCGTAGGATTGGCAACGCCACCCTTCGGACTTGTGCTGTTTGCGGCCTGCGGGGTCTCAAAGGTCAGTCTGTCACGCATAAGTCGGGCCATCCTGCCCTTCATAGCCGCCGAACTCATAGTCCTGGCGCTGATCACCTACCTGCCGGCGCTGACCATGTATTTCCCGCGCCTGTTTGGATACGCCTAGGTATTTGACCCAGACAGCTTCAAAAGCGCGCCAAAGCCGCGCTGACCCTTGTCAGTGCGGAGCCCGAAGAAGATGAAACCCCGGATTTGCCATTCGACTTCCAATATATGCTCAAGTCCGCCAAGGGCTACCTCAACAACCAGAAGTTGACGAGCCATCGTCTGCAGGATGTCAGTGAAAAGAGGCTGACTCCAGCAAAATGCACTTTGCGCTCAGCGAGATCCCCTCAACCACCGGTGGCCAGTCGGCTCTTGACGATCTGATGGAGACGGGGAAACCAATTTTGAGTTGACCGAGGATATGTTCGATCTGTTTTATCCCGGGCAGTATGATCGGCGCATCCAGAGTGTTCAAAGCAGTTTCCCCGGCTTGGCGAAGGCAGGGCTCAGCCCGCATGCCAAGCTCACCCAAGTCTCCAACATCCGCTATCTCATCCGTGATCGCGCGCAGGCGCGACGTTGAAGACCTGCTTGCTAAGCTTGGGATCGACCTGTCGTTTCAGACTGTCGCAGAATGGGCGAGGAAATTTGGCCTGAAGTTCGCCCATCAACTTCGTCGGCGGTCCTGCGGCAATTTTGCTGACAAGTGGCATCTCGATGAGATGGTCGTGTCCATAAAGGGAAAGAAATACTGGCTGTGGCGCGCCGTCGACGCCAACGGCTATGTTCTTGATGCCCTGCTGCAAAGCCGCAGAAACAAGCGGGCCGCTCTTCGGTTGATGCGCAAACTGCTGAAGAGCTAGGGCGTTACACCACGCGCGATGGTGACAGACAAGCGGCGCTCTTATTCCGCCGCAAAGCGACAGCTCATGCCGGGTGTCGAGTACCGTTCGCACAAGGGACTCAACAATCGCGTCGAGAACTCTCACCTTCCCGTGCGACGCCACCGCGCAGGCTGCTGGAAGGATGCGGCCTGACCACCGAAGAATCGCCGAAACTGCCACCTCCCGTCCGCCGCTATCTGAACATTGAAGTCGAAAACCATACGCTTGTGGTCGCCCGGTAAAAGCCTTGCCGCCAGCGATGTGCCGACCAGAGAACAGAGTGGCATGTCGCAAATCATGAACTGTTGATGCGTTTGGCGAATGCAATGAAGATGGCGAAAAGGCTAACAAATGTGCAGACTTGGCTATTGACTGAATTTTAATCCACGCCTAGGCTTCGTTTCAGATATAGGCCCTCTGGCCACAGGCAACCGCGCCCCGTTTGACGTCTTTCAACGACGTAACGGGGCTTTTTGTTTTATGACTTTGGAGTTGAGCGCAATTGTCTAGATCAGGCCCGGTATATCCCCTGACATTGCTGTTTTCAGCCGGGGGCAGCTATGCTCCTCTTGGTCGGGAAGCCGTGGCCGGTGCATTGGCGGCGATTGCGGAGATCAATGCCGACGAGAACCTTCCCATTCGCCTCGCGCCATTGATCGCCGACCCGCAGGGCC
The DNA here is from genome assembly GCF_028401385.1 of Marinicella algicola. GTDB lineage: Bacteria > Pseudomonadota > Gammaproteobacteria > Xanthomonadales > Marinicellaceae. Next base: position 57,452 of record NZ_JAQOMR010000002.1, on the reverse strand, counting down.
AGCGCTACGCCCATCTTGCGGAAGTTGCGCTGCGTGAAGGCGCGCGTCATATTGTTGGTACCATCACATCGACCGGCCGCAAGGAAGTCATTCCTGTGGTTGAAAGGCAGGGCGGCCTGCTATGGTATGCCTTTCCATATGAAGGCTTCGAGGCCAGCGACAGCACGCTTTATTTCGGCGCCTGTCCCAATCAGCACTTACTGCCACTGTTCGATTATGTCCTGCCGCGTTACGGCAATCGGCCCTTCGTTGTCGGATCCAACTACATCTGGGGCTGGGAGGTTGCGCGCATCGCCCGTGAGCTTGCCGAAGCGGGCGGTGGCGGGCTTGCAGGCGAACGGTATCTGCCGCTTGGTCATACGAGCTGTGACCATCTGATTTCTGAAATCCGTGAATGCCGTCCGGATTTCATCCTGTCAAACTTGGTCGGTGAGAGCCTTCATGCCTTTGTGCGCGCCTTTCATGCGCTGGCGCTCGAGGATGAGCGGTTCTCGCCGGAGCACTGTCCGATCGTCTCGTGCAACATGACCGAGGCGGATATTGAGGAGCTTGGCGCCACCGCTTGCGGACATATCACCACGTCGAGCTATTTCGACAGTCTGAATACCCCTGAAAATCGCGCATTCAAGGCGCGTATCGCCGGACGTCAGGGCCACCGCAAGGCGATCTCGTCGTGCTTCGCTTCGGTTTACTCCGCCGTTTCGGTGCTCGGCCATGCCATTGCCGAAGCCGGCACGGACGATCCGAGGATCGTGCGCCGGGTGGTGACCTCGCGCAGGTTCGATACACCGATCGGGGCGCTCTCGGTTGATGCGGCGACGCAGCACGCGGCGCTCTCCTGCCATATGGCGGAAGTCGGACGCGGCGGGCGCTTCCACCTGTTCGATCGCAGCATCGGCCCGATCAAGGCCGACCCCTATCTTTCCGGTAATGCCGCACGGGCCGCTTTCCAGTCGGCGCCGCTTGCTTCAGGAGCTGCGGGGCTGAAGGTGGTCAAATGAAGACGTTCAAGCGACCGGATCTCGCCGGCAAGGAAGCCGTCATCCTGCACCCGCCGCATGCAACCGCCGATGCGCTGGTGCGGCAGCTAGCGCTCCTTCGGATCTCTGCGCGCGTGGTCTGGCCGCAGCTCGATTGCAAGGATGCGAAGGCCGATTTCGTTTTCTTCGATGTCGATGGCGGTCATGAGGGACAGTTTGTCTGGGAACAGGGTTGCGCGCCGATGCCCACGATCGCGTTGATCGGCTCTGAAGCGCCGGGCCGGATAGAATGGGCCATAGAGCAAGGCGCAGATGCCCATCTCCTGAAGCCGATTGGTTCGACCGGCGTCTACAGCGCGCTTCTGGTTGCTAGTCATGCCTTCAACACTGCCCGCAAGCAGACCGACAATATCCGCGCTCTCGAGGGCCGGCTGCGCCAGCGCCCTCCGTGGTGCAGGCCGTCATTCTGCTGATGGAAGAGGGCGCGCGCGACCAGGAGGTGGCCATGAAAACGCTGCGCGCCATTGCCATGACCTGGCGGATGACGATCGAGGAAGCGGCGGAAGCCATCTGCAACAATGAGGGCCGCACTAAACGCGGCGCATGAAAGACAAGGAGAAAGACGTGTCAGTGACAGAAGGTTTCGCACCCTACGGTGAATATCGGACCTGGTATCGGATCACCGGTGACCTGAAATCCGGCAAGCCGCCGCTGATCGTGGTTCATGGCGGCCCTGGTTGCACGCATGATTATGTCGACAGCTACAAGGATGTCGCCAAGAGCGGGCGCGCCGTCGTCCACTACGATCAGGTCGGCAATGGCAAGTCCACACACCTGCCGGAAAAGGGCGCCGATTTCTGGACCGTCGATTTCTTCAAGAAGGAACTGCACAATCTGATCGATCATCTCGGCATTGGCGATGCCTATTGCGTGCTCGGCCAGTCGTGGGGCGGCATGCTGGGCGCGGAATTTGCAATCGATTGCCCAAAAGGCCTCAAGGCGCTGGTGATCGCAAACTCCCCGGCCGCCATGAAGACCTGGATTTCCGAAGCCAACCGGCTGCGCAAGGCGCTTCCGGGCGGTATTCACGAGACGCTGCTGAAGCACGAACAGGCAGGCACGACGGACAGCGCCGAATACAAGGCCGCCACCGACGTGTTCAACCAGAACCATGTCTGCCGGATCGTGCCGATGCCGCTGGAGGTTCAGCATACATTCGATCAGATCGACGAGGACCCCACGGTCTATCACACCATGAACGGGCCGAACGAGTTCCATGTCGTCGGCACGATGAAGAACTGGTCCGTGGTCGGCAAGCTCTCCGCAATCGAGGCTCCGACCTACCTCATTTCCGGGCGCTTCGATGAAGCGACGCAAGCTTGCGTTACGCCCTTTCTGGACGAAATCCCGGATGTCCGCTGGACCGTGTTCGGTGCGTCTTCCCACATGCCGCATGTCGAGGAACGGGACGCCTGCATGGCGGCCGTTTGCGCCTATCTCGATGAAAAGGCCGCATGAGCGGCGTGCCATCAACCCAGAAACAGAAAGCAAAAGAGGAACAGCAGTGATGAAGACAATCAGGCATTTGAAGATAGCAGGCGCCGCGCTCGCCGTGGGCCTTCTTGCACAGACGGCGCTTAGCGGCGTTGCCCAGGCGCAGGATCGCGAAGCGCTTATGAAAGAGCACAGCGGCGGCACCATGATGCTGGGCGCGGTTTCGGCGGCCGGCACGATCGACCCGCATGTCAACTACACCGCCGAGTTCTGGCAGGTGTTCCAGATCCTTTACGATGGGCTGGTAAAGTTCAAGCAGGCCTCACGTGCGGAAGGCTATGAGATCGTTCCCGATCTCGCCGAGGCGATCCCGGAACCGCAGGATGGCGGCAAGACCTATGTGTTCAAGCTGCGTGACGGCATCAAGTTTGCCGATGGCACAGACATGACGGCTGAAGATGTCGTTGCCTCGTTCCAGCGCATCTTCAAGATCAACGGCCCGACCTCCGGCTCGTTCTACAACAACATCGTCGGCGCCGACAAATGCCTTGCCGAGTCGAAGAGTTGCACGCTGGAAGGCGGCATTGTCGCTGATGAAGCGGCCGGCACGGTGACCTTCCATCTGGTCGCACCGGATTCGGAATTTTTCGACAAGCTCGCCGTTCCGCACGCCTCGATCCTGCCTGCCGAAACGGCGGCGACCGATGCCGGCACCAGCTATATTCCGGGCACCGGTGCCTACATGATCGAGAGCTATGATCCGAACGACAAGATGGTGATGAAGCGCAATCCGGCGTTTTCGGAATGGAGCGTCGATGCCCAGCCGCAGGGCTACCCGGACGAGATCGTCTACCGCTTCGGCATGAATGAAGAATCGATGATCAACGCAATCCAGAACGGCCAGCTCGACTGGATGTTCGATCCGCCGCCGGCAGATCGGCTGAACGAACTCGGCACGCAATACGCCGACCAGGTTCACGTCAATCCGCTTGCCGCCTTCTGGTATGCGCCGATGAACACCAATCTTGCGCCGTTCGACAACGTCAAGGTGCGTCAGGCCGTCAACTACGCCATCGACCGCAATGCGCTGGTCAATATCTATGGCGGTCCCGTTCTCGCGCAGCCGACCTGCCAGATCCTGCCGCCGGAGTTCCCCGGCTTTGAAGCAAGCTGCCTCTATACCGAAAATCCGGGCACGACCTGGTCGGCGCCTGATATGGAAAAGGCAAAGCAACTCGTCGAGGAATCCGGCACGGCCGGACAGAAGGTGACTGTGGTTTCTGAAGACACCGCGACCTCGCGCGCCATTGGCACCTATCTGCAGAGCGTTCTGGCCGAACTCGGCTATGATGCCACGATGCAGGCGATCTCGCCGAACATCCAGTTCACCTATATCCAGAACACCGACAACAATGTTCAGATCTCGGTCTCGCAGTGGTTCATGGACTATCCGCAGGCTTCGAACTTCCTGAACGTTCTTCTCTCCTGTGCATCCTTCAACGAGGGGTCGGACGCCTCGATCAACATTGCGGGCTATTGCAATGAAGATATCGATGCCAAGATGACTGAAGCGATGCAGACGGCCGTAACCGATCCGGAAAGCGCCAACAAGCTTTGGGCCGAGATCGACAAGGCGTTTATGGAACAGGCCCCGGTCGCGCCGCTGTTCACGCCGAAGAATGTCGATTTCACCTCCAAGCGCGTCGGCAACTTCATCTTCTCCAACCAGTTCCGCTGGCTCATCGACCAGTCCTGGGTGCAGTAACAAGGACGGCTCTGCCGCTCCCGGTCCGCTGGCCTCAAGGGCGAGCGACCGGCGGCGGCAGGGCCTGGAAGACATCACAGACAGGGCGTTTGCGCCCTGTCGCCGGCCAGACGAGATCCACGCCCATGACAGATGCAGCGTTAACAGTGAACCCGGCAGAGCCTAAGCCACGCGTCGGGCAAAGCCCGATGCGCCGGGCATGGCTCATCCTGTCGCGCGACAAGGCCGCGATCGGTGCCTTTGTGGTGCTGATGGTGATTGTGCTCGCCTGTCTCGCCGCGCCGCTCTATGCGAAATATGTCGCGAAATCCGATCCGTTCCGTTCCAATCTCTCGGGCTCGATCGAGATTGACGGCAAGGCCGAGAAGATCATGCAGGCCTCGACCACGGGGCTGGGCCTTGGCGTCACCCCCATCGGCCCCACCTGGCATGGTCAATACATGCTCGGCGCCGACAATCAGGGCCGTGATGTCGCAGCGCGCCTGCTTTACGGCGGGCGCAATTCGCTTCTGATTTCATCGGCGGCAACGCTGATCTGTCTGGTGCTGGCGGCGACCATCGGCATTTCCGCTGGCTTCTTCGGCGGCTGGGTTGATATGGTCCTGTCGCGGATACTGGAAGTTCTGTGGGCGTTCCCGGTCTATCTTCTAGCGATCTCGCTGTCGATCGTGCTCCTGTCGCAGACGATCGTTCTCGGTCCGATCGAGATCAGTTCGGGCAGCCTTGCACTCCCGATCGTGATCATCGGCATCATCTTTGTCCCCTATATCGCAAGGCCAGTCCGCGGACGGGTTCTGTCCTTGCGCGAAAGCGAGTTCGTGCTGGCAGCGCGCGGTCTCGGTATTCCGCGCTGGCGCATCCTGATCAAGGATATCCTGCCGAATGTGACGACCACGCTGATCGTCTACATCCCGATCATGATGGCGCTCAACATCGTCACCGAATCGGCGCTTTCCTTCCTCTCCATCGGCGTTCAGCCGCCGGAAGCGAGCTGGGGTACGATCATCCAGGATGGTCAGGGGCTGTTGTACACCAGACCAATGGTCGCGCTCGCGCCCGGTATCGCGATTGTGCTGACCGTGCTGGCGCTGAATGTGCTCGGCGACAGCGTGCGCGATGCGCTCGATCCCAGAACCAAGATGCGCTGAGGAGCGATCATATGTTTTTGCAATCCTCCAGCGCCTCGGCCAGATGATCTTTGTGATGTTCGGCATCTCGGCGCTTGTGTTTTGATCTTCTTTGCAACGCCTGGCTCCGATCCTGCCGCGCGCATTGCAGGGCGCAATGCCGCGCAGGAAACGGTTCAGGCGATCCGCAAGGATTTCGGTTTCGACAAGCCGCTGCCCGTTCAGTATGCGATCATGATGAAGAAGCTGTTCGTCACGCGCGATCTCACCTCCTTCGTCAACCGTGGGCTGGAGGTTGTACCGCAGGTGATGCGGGCCGCGCCAATCACGCTGTCGCTGGTGTTCGGAGCGGCGGTGCTATGGGTGTTCGGGTCGATCGCGGTCGGGGTTCTTGCGGCGATGTACCGCGATACGGTTATCGACAAGGGCCTGATGATCCTTGCGCTGATCGGCGTGTCGATGCCGGTGTTCTGGCTTGGCGAACTGATGAACCTGGTTTCCCAGAGCCGCTTTCATGACACATGGCTTTTCTCCTGGGTGCCGGGTCTTGGCTACAAGCCGTTCTTCGATGGTCCCTGGATGTGGTTCAAGACCCTGGTCATCCCGTGGTTTACGCTGGCCGCCCTTTACATCGGCATCTATGGCCGTGTTCTGAGGGCCAATCTGGTGGAGGCCTATCAGGAAGACTATGTCCGCACCGCACGCGCCAAGGGCCTGTCGCCTGGCCGCGTCATGCTGCGCCATGCGCTCAGAATGTCGATGATCCCGTTCGTCACCATGTTCGGCCTCGATTTCGGCGTTCTCGTCGGCGGTGCAGCGCTTTTGACGGAAGTCGTGTTCGGTCTGAATGGCGTCGGCCGGCTCACCTATCAGGCCATGCTCAACCTCGACCTTCCGATGATCCTCGCGACCGTGATGTACGCTTCGTTCTTTGTCGTGGTCACCAATGCCATTGTCGACATCATCTATGTCGTGATTGATCCGCGGGTGAGGGGCCACTGATGGAAAAGAGCGCAAACGCACCACTGCTCGATGTGCAGGGCCTTTCCGTATCCTTCGCCACCGACCGGGGCCGGGTAAAGGCAATCGACGACGTGTCGTTCCGTGTCGAGAAGGGAGAGATCCTCTCGATCGTCGGCGAGTCGGGATCGGGGAAGTCGGTGACCTTGTTGTCGCTGCTCGGCCTCAACGATCCGAAGACCACCTTCGTCGACGGCTCCGTAGCGTTTCAGGGTAAACGCCTGCTCGAACTGCCGGACCGGGCGCTGCGCCGATTGCGCGGCAAGGAAATCGGTCTGATCTCGCAGGATCCGATGACGGCGCTGACGCCGGTCTACACGATTGGCTGGCAAATTGCCGAGCAGATCCGGACCCACGAGAATGTGTCGAAGAAGGCTGCACGTCTGCGCGCGGTTGAACTCCTTGCCTCGGTGGGCCTGCCCAATCCGAACGAAGCCGTCGACCGCTATCCGCACCAGCTTTCCGGCGGCATGCGCCAGCGTGCCGTCATCGCGATGGCGCTGTCCTGCAGCCCGTCTCTTCTGGTGGCCGATGAACCGACGACGGCGCTTGACGTGACCGTGCAGGCGCAAGTTCTGGATCTGCTTTTGAAGCTGCGGGACGAATTCGGTTCGGCGATCATCCTCATCACTCATGATATGGGCGTGGTCGCCGAAGTCGCGGACCGGGTCCATGTCATGTATGCCGGGCGAATGGTTGAAAAGGGAACGACGACGGAGGTCTTCGACCAGCCGATGCATCCCTACAGTTGGGGGCTGATGGCATCCATTCCGCCGCTTTTCGGCGAAAAGCCGGCGCGGCTTCCCTCGATTTCCGGCATGCCGCCGACACCGCAGCAGGCCCCGACCGGCTGTGGCTTTGCCCCGCGCTGCCGGTTTGCAAGGCCGGAATGCGAGGCCCGTCCGCCGACCCGCCGGGATGGAGACCATTCCGCGCTCTGCGTGCTCGATGGCGCTGAACGCGCGGCGGCGCGACGTGCTGTCTTGGGACATGAGGTGGACGCATGAGCGAGACGACAAGGCGCGAGACGATGCGAACGAACACACCGCTAATCGCAACCCGCGATCTTTCCAAGCACTTCACCGTCGGCAAGACCATGCGGCCCGGTTCGGGCCGGACGCTTTACGCCGTGGAAGACATCACGCTTGAAGTCCATCAGGGCGAAACGCTCGGTCTTGTGGGGAGTCCGGATCCGGAAAATCCACCTTTGGTCGCTGTCTGACACGGCTTTACGACCCGACCTCCGGGACGCTGGAATTTGACGGCAAGGACATCACACGCACAGGCGAGCGCGGCCTGCTGCCGGTGCGCCGGCGCATGCAGATGATCTTTCAGGACCCCTCGGCCTCGCTTAACCCGAAACGACGCGTGCGCGATATCGTGGGTGAGGCGGTCAGGGTTCACGGCATCCGCAAGGGCAGTGCGGTCAATCACTGGCTCGAAGAGCTGATGGATATCGTCGGCCTCAGCGCGGAATATCTCGACCGCTATCCGCATGAATTTTCCGGCGGACAGCGCCAGCGTATCGGCATTGCCCGCGCGCTTGCGGTCGAGCCGGAGCTGATCGTTGCCGACGAGCCGGTCTCCGCGCTTGATGTTTCCGTGCAGGCCCAGATCGTCAACCTGTTTTCCGAACTGCGCGAACGGCTGAACCTCACCTATATCTTCATCGCGCATGATCTGGCCGTGGTCCGTCAGGTGTCGTCACGCGTCGCGGTCATGTATCTCGGCTCACTGGTGGAAATCGGCGAAACCGATGCGCTCTACCGCGAGCCCCGGCACCCCTATACCCAGGCCTTGCTGTCTGCCGTGCCACAGCCGGAAAACCGCGGCAAACGTCAGCGTATCCTGCTGGAAGGCGAAATTCCAAGCCCGCTCGATCCGCCGAAGGGCTGCAAATTTTGTACCCGTTGTCCTTTTGCCGCCGATCGCTGCCACGCCGAACGTCCAAAGTTACGGGATTTCGGTGATGGCCGTCAGGTGGCCTGCCATTATCCCCTTGGCGCTACAGTAGGCTAGAGCGATGTTTTGAAGTGGCTCGGTTTTAAGTGGTTTGCGGCCTGATTTATGCTGCCGCTGACACTTTTGTCGCAAAGTCGGCGTTTCCGTGTCGGACGTCACCCCGAGATCCAGTGTTTCACGCTCACCTTGTTTCGTTGATATGAAACAAGGCGCATATGCGCATAAGAAACAGTCATGCAGGATTTGTTAGAAACGAGATCCGAACCGACACGCCGCGCCGGCCGTCGCCTCATCGCGGTGCTCAGACAGCATAAAATCAAGGGTTTTTCCGAATTTGTCGACAGCGCGGTAGAAATAAGTCCACTTGCCTTTGACCTGTATATAGGTCTCGTCCATTTGCCAGGAACGGCTGGTCACGGATTTGCGGCGCTGGGCCTGGCTAGCAATCAGCGGCGAATATTTCACCACCCATCTGGCAAGCGTGGCGTGATCAACGTTGCCCCCTCGCTCCGGCGTAATCTCTTCTGGATTACGATAGGAGACAGCATACCGGACGTAGAAAAATACCGCATATAAAATCACACCTTTCGGGTAGTGACTGCCTTTGAAATCGATCATGTTTTCTAAACTCAACATGCCTGCTCATCTGCAAACCAGATTTATGGCATGATCAAACCGGTGGCAAATCTGTTGAAAAGTTTGCGACAAAACAAGACGCTTGGGGGTGTTTGTCGACACTTAACCTTGACCAACCCATTTGCGACCATCCAAACTGGTTAAGCCGGTTGCTTCCCTTAGGGTCAAAGGGTGACCGCTGTACGAAACTGGAGGAATGATTTTGAAAGCAAACAGATCGCTTTGGCGCAGCCTTACCCTAGCAGCTGCGCTTTCAGTCGCCGCGGCGCCAATCGCCGATGCCTGCACGCGTGTTGTCTATCACGGTCCGGAAGACCGCGTACTGACGGCGCGTTCCATGGACTGGAGCCTGCCAATGCTCTCCAACCTGTGGGTGTTCCCCGCGGCATGGAGCGAAATGGCGAGGCTGGCGAGAATTCACTGACCTGGACGTCAAAATACGGAAGCATGATTGTCTCCGGATATGATTTCTCCACGGTGGATGGCATGAACGAAGCCGGCCTAGTGGCCAATATGCTTTGGCTGGTGGCGTCCGAATACCCCAAGAATGACGGGTCTACGCCAGAAATGTCGCTGTCGATCTGGGCGCAGTATTTCATGGATAATTATGGCAGCGTTGCTGAAGCCGTCGCCGATATGGAAGCCAATCCTTTCGATGTCGTGACTTCCGACGTTCCCGATCAGCCCGGACGCCTGGCGAAGGTGCATCTTTCGCTCTCGGACGCCAGCGGCGACAGCGCCATTCTGGAATGGCTGGACGGTGAACTGGTCATCCATCACGGCCCGGAATACCGCACCATGACGAACGATCCGCCTTACGATCAGCAACTGGCGGTGAAAAGGTACTGGCAGGACGTCAACCCGCGCGAGGTGCTGCCTGGCACAACCCGTTCTCCCGATCGCTTTGCCCGTGCTGACACCTATATCGACATGGTGGTCCAGTCGGATGAACCGCGCATCGCGGCGGCGGCTGCCATGAGCGTGATCCGCAATGCTTCCGTTCCTTATGGCATCAACACGCCGGACGCGCCGAACCTGTCCACCACGCGCTGGAGGGTCGTCGCGGATCACAAGGACAAGCTGTTTTATGTTGAATCAGCGATCTCTCCGAACCTGTTCTGGGTCGATCTGAACAATCTGGATTTCTCGGCTGAAGCCGGGGTGCGGATGCTGGATCTGGGCGTCGACATGATCGAACTCAAGTCAGGCGAAGTTTCGGCAGAATTCAAGCCCGCCGAACCTTTCCAGTTCGAACCGGTCAACTGAGACATGCCGGCCACCGCATTCCCGTGTGGTGGCCGGATCATCCTTTTCTGTTCAGCAAGGATTGCCCGCCCGCGAATCATCGCCAGCATCAACGGGCCTCATCGTTCAAAGCGCGGATGTTCGCGACCAAGCCAATCTCGGCTAGAACCGGTAGGTAATCCCCACAACCGGCCCGCTCAGCCTGGTGTCATAGACATGACCGTCTTTTTCGTAATCGGTGTCGACGATCTTATAGCCTGCTGAAAATGACAGGTGCTCGCTCAAGGTATAGTTCGCTGTCGAGAGGAAAGACCACGTCAAATCGGAGTTGACGTCAAAGCCGCCGATATCGGCCTGAGCCTGAACCGATAATCTCTCCGTCAGATTGAAAAACACACGGGCACCGACAACGGGATCAATCCAGCCGAAGCTTTCGTCATAACGGACTGATCTGCCAAGTCCACTGGCCGTGATTTCGTTGGAGATCTGCCAAAGACGTATGCCGGCCAAAGCGTCGAACGTAAAATCGGGCGTATCGAGAACGCGGTATCCGCCCTGCACGGTGGCCATGAACTGCCTGGTGTTGAGTTTGCCGGTCGCTTCAAACGGTGGCAGCTGCGGCGTACCCGGAAACGAGTATGTGTTCTCGTCACTTGTATCCGTATACATCATGTCTGCAGAGAGAACGAAACGCTCGTAGCGCCCCCATACATTTACAAAACCGGCAATATTCAGCCCGTCCCGCCCCTCGGAAAAAGAGCGATCGATGTTCACGGTCGGTCCTAAGCCAAAGGGAGAAACCTTCCCCTTGACACCGGTTGCCCACAGATAGGGAGTAATCTGAAGTGCCCAGTCGGCGGCGCTTGCTGAGGAGACTTCCGGGGTCGGGGTGGCACTGTCAGCCGCATGGAGTACTTGCGGAACACACAGAGATACAGCGCATGCAAAGATATATTCTTTCAACGTGTTCCCCCGTCCGGCAAACGTAAACCTGAAAACCGATTTCAATTGCGTCATCGCCTTTTGTAAGCAGTTTTCATCATAGAAACTAGGTGGCTGTTTGCGGTTCCACAGAAACCGCAAATAAGAAAGAAGGCTCAGCAATGGTTGATCTGGCGCGTTCGATGCCCTGTCCGCCCGTGTCGGCCTTGATGCCCTTTGTGCTGAATAACCCAAACAAAAGCGCGTCGGATATTGAGCCGTCCCCGCAGTTGGACCGGCTTTTGCAATTGAGATACGCGATTGGCGTGCAGTTCGTTTCCGATACGCGAGCGTTTCAGTTACCAGATTTTTAACCGAACAATTCTATTTTCAGGAAAGCCTAATCCGTGTTTTCCCTGAAGTGGATTTCAATGTCGTATTTCCTGAACATGGCACTGGTTCCCTCAATCCTGCTGTTTCTGGTCTTCGGTCTTGCCTTGTTCGCCATGACCTATTGGGTGCTGTGTCTGTTTGCCCGATTTGCGCGCACTGATGCTCTCGTCATTCCGCTGGGCGCCTTCATTGGAACGATCGCGACATCGTGGGCTCTGTCTCTCGGCTTTGTTGCAGCCGACATCTGGGCGCTGCATGCAAAGGCTGACCAGGAACTCACCTCGGAACGATCCGCGATCAATCGACTGATCGGAAACGCAGACGCCGAGGTCCTGAACAGGCCTGACCTTGAAGTGGCGATGGAGTTCTATCGCGAAAAGGTGATCTCGGACGAGATGGGGCGCCAACGGAAACCTTCATCCGGCGGCTTCGGTCGAGCAGGCTCTTCAGAGGATACGTATCATCATCATGGATATCGCCGAGGGCGATGCGCCTGCTCCGATCATCAATCAGACCGTTGCCATTTTCAATGATTTGCAGGAAACACGCGATGTGCGCCTCGCCATCGCCAGCACCACCGTCAATCAGTATAAATGGTATATGCTGCTGACACTGACGATCTTAACATCGATCACGATCGCAGTGACCCATGCAGACAGAACACGCGCGGGAAGTATCGCAATTTTCCTTTACGTGCTTGCCGCCACAACAAGCCTCTGGCTGCTGACGGTTCATGCAAGCCCCTATGCCGGTATCGAGACGATAGAGCCAAGCGGGCTGTATCTGAATTTAACCTGACGGTGCAACGTATTTGGGCTCGCGTTCGGCTAAAAGCAGTTTACGCGGATGAATATCATTTCGACGGGGTCGAAGGTTCGTCTCCCATCAAGACCTAATGCGGTCCACCAACTTGGACCACGTCATCTGGGATATTGCCCGCAGGGTCCCGATCCCGGCGTAAACGCAAAACACTCCCTCAAGCCTGTGTGTCATTTTAGAGATGTTGGCCAAGAATCAGAGCGATCCTCGGCCGGTGCTGGTACAAATATGGGTTCTTGGAGAAAGGTAAGCCCGACATGGAAAACTGAATTTCCTCGATGATCGGCCGCAAAAGAAGTTGGGGCGGCCAAATTGGACCGAGCGCGACCCATTCCAGCGCCGTCAGGAAGTGTTCGTGCCGCTTTCTCATCCGCCCGGACATGCGCAGGCCGATTTCGGTGAGGCGATGGTGGTGATCGGCGGCGTGGAACAGAAAGCCCGGTTTTTCGTGCTCGACCTTCCGCATAGCGACAGCTGCTACGTGCGTGCTTATCCGGCGGCGGTAGCCGAGGCCTGGGTCGATGGCCCCGTCCGTGCGTTTGCGTTTTTCGGGGCCGTGCCGCAATCGATCGTCTATGACAATGACCGCTGTCTTGTGGCCAGGGTCCTGCCCGACGGCACGCGTAAGCGGGCGACGCTGTTCAGCGGGTTCCTGTCCCACGACCTGATCCGGGATCGCTATGGCCGCCCCGGAAAGGGCAATGACAAGGGGAATGTCGAGGGCCTTGTGGGCTATGCCCGGCGTAACTTCATGGTCCCCATCCCGCAGTTTCCGACCTGGGATGCGTTCAACGCCTTTCTGGAAGAACAGTGCCGCAAGCGCCAGGGCGACAGGCTGCGCGGTGAGCGCGAGACGATCGGTGAACGGCTGCAGCGCGATCTGGCGGCTATGCGCGCCTTGCCGGCGTCGCCCTTCGATGCCTGCGATCAGGCCAGTGCCAGGGTCACGGCACAGTCTCTCGTTCGCTACAAAACCCGCGCATCGGCCAGGAAGTCGGGAACGATTTCCGTTCGGAACGATGCGCATATTCAAAGTGCCGGATCGTCGCGTGCGCACGGCGATCCGGTGATTATTCCGTGCCCGTCGCCTACGGTCATCAGGACGTTTGGATCCGAGGCTATGTCGATGAGGTGGTGATTGGTTGCCGCGGCGAGATCATCGCCCGCCATCCCCGAAGCTTTGATCGGGACGATGTCATCTTCGACCCTGTGCATTACCTGCCGCTGATCGAGCGGAAGATCAATGCGCTGGAACAGGCAGCCCCTTTGCAGGGCTGGGATCTGCCGGAGGAATTCGCGACACTGTGCCGTCTGATGGAGGGCCGCATGGCAAAACATGGCCGGCGCGAATACGTGCAGGTTCTTCGACTGCTGGAAAGCTTCGATATGGACGACCTACATGCGGCGGTAAAGCAGGCACTGCAACTCGGCGCGATTGGCTTCGGCGCCGTCAAGCAACTGATTCTGTGCCGGGTGGAGCAGCCAATATCCGGGCGAAGATTCCAAATGCAGCTTTGCGCCCCCATGCACGAACATGATGTAATCGCGGGAGCGATGGCCGCCTTTGACGTGGCGCGATGTTCGTACATCTGGCCGGCTGGCTGTCCCCTGCTAGAATGAAGAACGGGCTCACGATCGCAACCGGGCCCAAACACCGAGCGGAGGACAGCCATGGGCGCATGGGTGGGCCTAACGCCGAGGCGTTACCAGTCCGGCGAGGTCGATAATGACGGCCATATCTCGCGCCGTGGCGACAGTCAGTCGCGTGGTCTGCTTTACGAAGCGGCCGCGGTTATCCTGAACCGGTCGACGGATAACAGCACCCTGCGAACCTGGGCATTGGAGCTTAAAGAGCGCCTCGGGTTCAAGTGAGCGGCCGTGGCTCTGGCACGCAAACTGGCAGTGATCATGCACATCATGCTCCGGACGGGTGAGCTGTTCAAACCACAAGAAACAACGACCTCCACCGCTTGACGTTACAGGCGCTCGCGGGCGGCGATTTGTTCAAACCGTCTTTTGCCGAAAACGTTCTTACAGGACGCACCGAGCCGTCCCTTTCGGGACGTGGCTGAGATTATTCCGCGAAGCGGGAAGCAACCGTCTCGTTAGCAGATTGCGGAACGAACATAGAAAGATCTCACCTGCGGCGATCAGCTTGGCATCGACCGCGTAGACGACCATGACCTGCTATGCCATCGGCCATCTGCGAAACATCGAAATGGGGCCTGAAATCATCGCATATCTGCAAGCAATAGATACCACGCTGGCGCCTTTTGAAGGCCGTTTCATCATTCACGGCGGCCGGAAACATCCTCTGGAAGGCTCTTTCGCCGGCGACCTGATCGCTATCGGCTTTCCCGATCTTGCCCGGACCGAAGCTTGGTATGCTTCGCCGGCCTATCAAGAGATCCTGCCGTTTCGCTCGGACAACGCCGAGGGAGAGGTGTTCATGGTTGAAGGTGTGGGTGCCGATCACCGGACATGTATTCATTGCGACGAGCCTGGACGGGTTCATCGCGCGCGATGACGGCGATATCGCGTGGCTTGTCGAACGCGACGGCCCTGCCGAAGGCCATGGCTACGACGCCTTTATCGAGAAGATCGATGTCATTGTGATGGGCCGGGGAGCTTCGAGAAAATGCAGGCGATGCGGCCGTGGCCCTACACCCGTCCTGTCGTCGTCCTGTCGTCCTCCTTGGCGCAGGACGACCTCCCGGAGGACTTGGCCGGGAAGGTCCGGGTGTGTGATGCCGCACCGGAGGAGGCAATGCGGATGCTTCATGCCGACGGAAAGCAGAGGGCGTATGTCGACGGTGGTCTTGTCATCCAGTCGTTCCTGCGGGCGGGACTGATCGCCGACATGGTGATCACGCGCGTCCTGGTCCTTCTTGGCGGAGGTCGCAGCTTGTTCGGCAGCATTGCGGCGGACATTCCTGTGTTTCACGAGGAAACCAGGTCCTTTCCTCCGGGCTGGTCCAGTCGCGCTACCGGGTAGTGGCATGAACCGGACCAGGGGCGGCCGCCCCGAACGGAAGCGCCGGTTTCCCGCGAGGAGATGGTGACGGCTGCCCTGGATCTCCTGGACCAAAAAGGCGTCGAAGCTTTCACCATGAGAGCCCTTGCCGAACGCCTGAAGGTCAACCCCATGACGATCCACCACCACTTTGGAGGCCGTGACGGCCTGATCGACGCGATGTCGGAATGGAGCTACGCCGGTGTCTCGGCGTCGGACGGCGGGACACCGACGGAGCGGATCAGGGGCTCTTGAGATCGTATCACGCGCAGGTGCAGCGACATCCGGGGCTGGCCATGCTCATCTTCAGCCGTGCCGCAGTCTTTCCCGAACAGGCCAGGCGGATAACTGAGGAAACCCTGGCGCTTCTGGCAGAGGCTGGCTTGACTTGCTCACAAGACGCGGCTGTGGATCGACATCCTTGTGGACTTCACCCACGGCGCCGCACTGGCCACCGCCATGGGTCAGGCAACGGCCGCCGACCAGTCGGCGGAGGTTTCCCGGTATGACGCGGCACTGGAAGAGCTGTTGAAGGCTTTCAATGAATGAGAGGGAGCGGGAAAAGTTTGGGGTCAAGCCGCAAGGGCCAGCTTAGCTCGTTTGAGCCGCCCGTCAGCAACCGCTGCTCGCACCTGCAACACCCGGTGAGCGCCGATCGGCGACCAACGCATCTGACGCTTTTTGTTCATAGGTGTATTTGCAAGGCTGTTGGCAGCGCTTTCGGCAGGAGAACTCGAAATCGGCTGACCTGACCAATATCGTTGGCAGTAATTGACAATCGAAGCCTTGCTCTGGACCAGATAGGTGCCAAGATTTCTGATAAGTTCGTACAGGCGCTTGAGCTTGTTATTGGCGTCCTGTCGTCCAGTGCAACTGATAGAGCATTTGCTTCACGGCTCCGGTCGCCTCCCTGAGATATCCGCTCCAAAGGAGATGCGGAAGCCTTGGCACATGAACCCTGACGTCTCGAAGGTAGATATTCAGATCGTCGATATGTCTTATTCCTTCCCAGGTCTGTTCGATATGCCGGCTCTGATATCCGGGAACCGCGCGAATGTAGGCGCCATCAATAAAACGGAAACGGCAGATTCGCTGGCGCGGCTTATACGATACGGGCTAGCAACGTGCCATTATTCAATCTGATCGGCGACTCTGGCGAGCCTGTCGCTGACAGTCCGATGATTATGTGGTCTCGCCGCAGCAATCAGGACCCCATTGGGAACGTAGTGTGGGCCATGACACTGCCTTTGCGAGTTGCAATGAAATGATTTTCGTCCCCATGGCAATGACGCGGTGGACACCTGCTTCTGCCAGTGCAAAATTTCAACGCGCTTCGGAAAGAAGTGCTGCCGCTTGCCTGTCGAGGTAGATCGGCACGGCTTCTCCGGCCAGAATCTCGAACATTTCCTCGGCCACATAATCGTGGATCTCGATGGTTTGGCGGTCATATTTTGTCGTCGTGTAACCGGCTCGAAGCATGATGCGATGACGAATGGCGGGGCGAGGATTGACCAGTCAAGGTCCCGAAACAAATCCGTTGACAGCATATAGAGCAATTTATATTCTCTTAAATGGGACTATATTACATAATAATGGAGCAGCAATCATGAGCCGTCTTATCTCTCAATTGTCATGCGCTTCGGTGCTGACGCTCGCGATGGCCGTAGCCGGCCACGCTCAGGCGCAAACCGAAATCGACGTCGCCATGATCGGCGAACCCGATACGTTCGACCCCATGGTTTCCACCAAGGACGTCGTCAGCATTGTGACCCAGCACTTCGTCGAGACCCTTTTCACCTTCGACGATAACTGGGCGACGGTTCCGCTGCTTGCAGCAGCCATGCCCGATGTCAGCGATGACGGGCTGACCTATGTCATTCCGATCCGCGAAGGCGTCACCTTCCACGACGGCTCCACAATGGATTCGGCCGATGTTGTCGGTTCGCTGGAGCGTTGGCTTAAAGTGGCCTCCCGTGGCAAGAGCGTCGCCGCCGATGTCGACAGCGTCGAGGCGACCGGCGACTATGAGGTGACCATCAAACTCAACCAGCCTTACGCGCCGCTTCTTTCCCTGCTCGCATTCTCCAATTCGGCGGCTGTGGTCTACCCCGAGGAAATCCTTGCCGACCACATCGATAACGTCGTCGGAACCGGTCCTTACGAGATTGCCGACTATGTGCCGGACCAGTACATTCAGCTCGTCCGCTTCGATGGCTATGCCCAGCCAACGGGCGCGGCCGAACGCAAGCAGGTTCCCGATGAAATCCGCTTCGTTCCTGTCGCCGATCCGAATACCCGGGTCGAGGGTCTGCTTTCCGGACAGTTCGATTTCGCCGACAGCCTGTCGACGGAATCCTATGACAGGCTGGAGTCGAGTGACGTCGCCGAGCCATTGCTGCTGGAGCCCTTCGGTTGGCCGCTGTTCGCGATGAACCACAAGAAGGGTCTGATGACCGACATCGAGATCCGCAAGGCCGTTCAGGCCGCTCTACCCTTCGACGATATGCTTTATGCCGCCTTTGGCGACGAGAAATTCTATAAGATCGAAGGCGCGATGTACCCGGAAGGCTGGGTCTGGAACAATGACGGCGGCGTCGAACTCTATAACCAGAATGATATCAAAGCCGCCGCCGAGCACCTGGAAAAGGCCGGCTATGACGGTACGCCGCTGCGCATCCTGACCTCGCGCCAATACGAGTTTCACTACCAGATGGCCCTGGTCGCAAAGCCGCGCTCGAAGCCGCCGGCTTCAAGGTACAGATGGATGTCGTGGACTGGGCCACACTCGCCGAGCGGCGCAACAACCCCGATCTGTGGGACATTTACATTACCCACTCGCCGTTCCTGCCCGAGCCGGCGCTGATCTCCAGCTTCTCGGCCGAAGCGCGTGAAGGCTGGAATGATCCGGTCAAGAACGAGATCTATGCCCGCTTCACCACCGAGACGGATCCGGAAACCCGCAAGGCCGTATTCAAGGAACTCCAGACCGAGCTCTACGAGAATGTCGGCTTCATCAAGCTCGGCAACTTCAATGCGCTTCAGGGCAAATCGAGGACGCTCGAAGGCGTCAGCGCCTCGCCGTGGCCGCAGTTCTGGAATGCCTCGACGTCCGAATAACGAGGCTCGCCGGCGCGGCATCATGATCGCTGCGCCGGCGGCTCCTGAAAAGGCCGGCTGCTGAAAAGTCCTTCATGGCCGCGGGACGTTGAATGCGCTTATCGTCCGGGGCTCGGATATGCTTCGTCGATATGCCAGGGAATCGAACTGAATGACAAATTACCTCATCAGGCGTTTTATGGGCATGGTGGTCGTGACCTTCCTCGTCCTGACGATTGCCTTCGTGCTTGTGCGGCTGGCGCCGGGAGATCCGGCGGCCCTGATGCTGGGGCCGGACGCAACGCCTCAGGACGTCATGGATCTGCGCGCCAGTCTCGGCCTCGATCAGCCCATTTTCGTGCAATATCTCACCTTCGTCGCCAACGCTGCACAGGGCGATCTCGGCCGCTCGCTGTTCTTCGACAATTCGGTGACCTCAGTGCTGGCGGCGCGAGCCGAACCGACCGTGTTCCTGTCGCTGTTCTCGCTGATCTTCGCCCTCGTCATCGCCACGCCGATCGGCATCTACGCGGCCTACCGGCGCGGCTCCGCGCTGGATCAGTCAGCGGTGACGACCGCCATGCTCGCCGCATCGGTTCCGAGCTTTCTGACCGGCCTGATCTTTCAGCGCTATCTCGCCACCGAACTCGGCTGGTTTCCCGCCTCCGGCTATGGCGGACCCGATGCCGGCTTCCTCGATCGGATGTGGCATCTCGTGCTGCCTTCGATCACGCTCGGTATTGTGAACTCCGCGCTGATCCTGCGTTTCACCCGCGCTTCGATGCTGGACATTCTTGGCGAAAACTATGTGCGCACCGCCCGCGCCAAAGGCATGAGCGAGCGCCGTGTGGTGCTGCGTCACGCGCTCAAGAACGCCGGCATTCCGATCATCACTGTCGTCGGGCTGACCTTCGCGCTGCTGGTGGCGGGCGCCGTCGTCACGGAGCGGGTGTTCAATCTGCCGGGGCTTGGCAGCCTGGTGGTCAATGCGGTGCTGCGACGGGATTATCCCGTGATCCAGGGCACCCTCATCGTCGTGGCGATCCTCTACGTCTTCATCAATCTTCTGACCGACCTTCTCTATCTGGTCATCGACAAGCGGGTGCGGTACTGACCATGGCCGATACGACACTTTCCTCCGGCACGCCGGAAACGGCCGAACCGGAAGGCACGGGCGAACCCGGTTTCTTCCGTGTCCTGCTTGCACGGCGCTCCGTTCAGGTCTCGCTGGTCGTCTTCTTGACGATCGCTATTCTCTGTCTGTTCGCGTCGCTGGTGGCGCCCGCCAATCCCGATGCGATGTCCGTGCGCGAGCGCCTGCAGGGGCCGAGTGCTGCCCACTGGTTCGGCACGGATGCGTTCGGACGCGATGTCCTGTCGCGTCTCCTCTATGCCGGGCGCTCCTCGCTCAGCATCGGACTTTCGGTGGCGATCCTGTCCTCGCTGATCGGCGTGGCGATCGGCCTGACGGCAGGCTTCTTCAGTCGGCTCGACTGGCCATTTTCGCGGTTGATCGACGCGATGATGGCGTTTCCGGACATCCTTATGGCGCTGTCGCTGGTGGCGATCTTCGGCGGTACCCTCACCAATGTCGTGATCGCGCTCTCTATCGTTTATGCGCCGCGCGTTGCCCGCATTGTCCGCGCCTCGACGATGGTCATCCGCGAAATGCCTTATGTCGAGGCCGCCCGGGCTCTGGGAACACGGACCTGGCGCATCATGATCACGCATGCGCTGCGCAACATTGTTTCGCCGATCCTGGTGCAGGCCACCTTCATCTTCGCCTATGCGATGCTGGCCGAGGCCGGTCTCTCCTTCCTCGGCATTGGCGTCGACCCAGAGACCCCGACCTGGGGCATCATGGTCAATGAAGGCCGCCAGTACCTCGACTCCGCCATCTATCTCATCCTGTTTCCGGGCGTTGCCATTTCGTTGTCCGTCCTGACGCTCCAGATCGTCGGCGACGCGCTGCGTGACGCTCTAGACCCGCATCTTGCCAAGGAAGCCTGAATGTCTCTCACCCTCGTCAATTTCCGCATTGTCGGGCTCGATGATGCGCCCGATCAAATCCACATCGGCGATGACGGCCTGGTTGCAAAGGACGCCGCACCAGACGCCCGGACCATCGATTGCAACGGCGCCTTTCTGTCGCCGGGCTGGTGCGACCTGCATGTCCATGTCTGGCATGGCGGCACGGATATTTCGGTGCGGGCCTCGCAGGCAGGCCGACCAACCGGCGTCACGGCCATGGCCGATGCCGGCTCGGCCGGCGAGGCAAGCTTTCACGGTCTGCGCGAATACGTGATCGACCGCCAGTCCGAAACCGTCCGGGCGTTTCTCAATATCGGCTCGATCGGCCTCGTCGCCTGCAACCGGGTGCCGGAACTGATCGACTGGCGCTCGATCGACATCGACAAGACGCTGGCCGTGGTCGAGGCCAATCGCGACGTCATCTGCGGTATCAAGGTTCGCGCCTCGGGTGTAATCGTCGGCTCCTGGGGGATCACGCCCGCCAAGATCGCCAAGCGTGTCGCCGAGATCACCAAACTGCCGCTGATGGTGCATGTGGGCGAACCGCCACCGCTGATTGACGAGGTCTTCGAGCTTCTGACGCCGGGCGATATCGTGACCCATTGCTTCAACGGCAAGGCCGCCGGCTCGATCCGCGACACAGAAGCGCTGTTCAAGATGGCCCAGGATATGGCGGCACGGGGCATATTGATGGATATCGGACACGGCGGGGCCTCGTTCAATTTCGAGACCGCACGCGCCTCGATGGCCGACGGACTGAAGCCGTTCTCGATCTCGACGGACCTCCATCTCCACAGCATCGAGGACCCGGTGCGCGACCTCGCGACCACCATGTCCAAGCTCTACGGCGTCGGCCTGCCGTTCGATGACTGTATCGAAGCGGTCTGCGCCGGACCGCGCGGCGTGCTCGGTCTCAGCGGTCGCGACGGTCTTGCCGCCGGCTTGCGTGCCGATTTCACGGTTTTCGATTTCGCCGAGGCATCGCTGCCGGTGCTCGACAGCCAAGGCAACACGATGACGCTGGAACGGCTGTTCGAGCCGCGCATGACGGTGATCGGCAACGACGTTCAGCCAGCGGCGCGGAGGGCCTCATGAACGAGGACACCATTCTGGATGTCCGGGGACTGAACGTGCGGTTTCGCGGAAACGGGCGCGAAACGGCAGCGCTGCGCGACGTCAGCTTCAGCATCGGCCGCGGTCGGACACTTGCGCTGGTGGGCGAGAGCGGCTCCGGCAAATCGGTGACTTCGCTGGCGCTGATGGGCCTGCTGCCACCGAACGGCAGGATCGCAGCGGGCACGCTTGCCTATCGCCATCGCGACGGCCGCGTACTCGAACTGACCGAACTTGGCGAGGCGGAGCGACGCCGGCTCCGCGGCGTACAGATGTCGATGATCTTTCAGGAGCCGATGTCGTCGCTCAACCCGCTTTTCACGATCGGAGACCAGATCGGCGAAATGCTGTTCCTGCACGAGAGCATGGACGCGGCGACGCGACGCAAGCGCACGATCGAAATGCTGGAACTGGTCGAGATCCCGGGTGCCGCAAGACGTATGGACAGCTACCCGCACGAACTGTCGGGCGGCATGCGCCAGCGGGTGATGATCGCCATGGCGATGATCTGCAAGCCTTCGCTTCTGATCGCCGATGAGCCGACGACCGCGCTCGATGTCACCATCCAGGCGCAGATCCTCGACCTGATGCGGCAGTTGCAGAAGGATTTCGGCATGTCGATCCTGTTCATCACCCACGACATGGGCGTGGTGGCCGAGATGGCGGATGATGTCGCGGTGATGTATGCCGGCGGGGTGGTCGAGCAGGCCAGTGTGGACGCGCTCTTCAACGATACCCGGCATCCTTACACGAAAGGGCTTCTCGCCTCGATACCGGGGCCATGGCGCCGGCGTGGCGACCGGCTGGTGCCGATTCCGGGTTCCGTACCGCCGCTTGCCAGCCTGCCGCCGGGATGCGCTTTCGCGCCCCGCTGTGGCTATGCCGAGCCGCGCTGTCGCGAGCCGGTGGCGCTGACGCGCAAGGCGCCCGAACATCTCGCCGCCTGCATCCTCGAAGGTGTTGAGGCGCCATGACAGAGCCGTTTATCCGCATTCGCAACATGACCAAGACGTTCGGCCCTTCGAGCGACCCGGTCTATGCCGTCAACGACGTCAGCTTCGATATCCCGAAAGGATCGATAACGGGGCTGGTCGGAGAGAGCGGTTCGGGAAAGTCCACGCTCGGCCGCAGCCTGCTCAGGCTGATCGAGCCGACATCGGGCAGCACGGTTTTCGACGGCTGTGACCTCAACAGCCTGAAGGCCGGTGACCTGAGGGCCATGCGGCAGCGCATGCAGATGGTGTTTCAGGACCCGGTCTCCTCCCTCAACCCGCGGCTTTCGGTCGAGGCGATCATTGCTGAAGGTCTTGTCGCTCATGGCATCGGCTCGCGGCGCACCCGCCGTGACACAGTGGCCTCGCTTCTGGAAGAAGTCGGGCTCACCGCCGACCATATGCGGCGCTATCCGCACGAGTTCTCGGGCGGCCAGCGTCAGCGCATCGGCATTGCCCGCGCGCTGGCGCTGGAGCCGGAATTCATCGTCGCCGACGAGAGCGTTTCCGCTCTCGATGTGTCGATCCAGGCGCAGGTGCTCAATCTGCTGCTCGATCTGCGCGAACGGCGTAACCTGACCATGCTTTTCATCGCCCACGATTTGTCGGTGGTCGACTATCTCTGCGATCAGGTCGCAGTCATGTATCTGGGCCGGCTGATGGAAATCGGTCCCGCCGCCGATATCCACGAGCGTCCGCGCCACCCCTACACGCTGGCGCTGAACTCGGCAATTCCGATGCCGCGTCCTGGCGCGGCACGCAACCGGGAGGTTCTCAAGGGCGATATCCCCAGCCCGATGTCGCCGCCGTCCGGATGCGTCTTTCGTACCCGCTGCGCGCATGCGCGCGAGATCTGCGCCTCCGGCATTCCTTCGCCTGTGGAGGTTTCTCCGGGTCATTACAGTCACTGCAAGAGAATAGAGGCAATTGGTGAAAATTGATAATTTGCAGGAGTCGCCCGAGGCGAGACTCGTCCGGTCCGGCCTCGCGCTCCCGGCGGATCCGCCCCGGCCGGTCGGTTCGTTCTGCAACGTACGCCGGTCCGGAAACCTACTGTTCGTATCCGGTCAGGGGCCCGTTCTCGCCGATGGCACGCTCATGACCGGGAAGGTCGGCGACACCGTTTCGGCGGAAGAGGCGCGCGAACATGCCGAACTTGTCGCGATCAACATTCTGACCGCCCTGCGCGCATTTTGCGACGGTTCGCTCGACAGGGTGCGAGGCGTTGTGAAGCTGCTTGGCCTCGTCAACGCGACGCCGGAGTTTTCGCGCCACCCCTATGTCATCGACGGCGCGTCTGATCTGCTCGCGCCCATCTTCGGACAGGCCGGCATTCACTCGCGCTCCGCGTTTGGCGTGGGCTCGCTGCCCAACCAGATCACGGTCGAGATCGAGGCGATCTTCGAAATCGATGCGGACGGCATTCAAGCCGGGACGACGGCGGACGTTCTATGACCCACGGCTCGTTCGACAAGTTTTGCGGCCTCGCGCACCTGCACGGAAATGCTGTCGAACTTCTCCTCAAGCCGGTGACGCGGCATGACCACGGACATGGTGAGCTGGCAGGCGCCGTCAGCGTCGCGGACGGGAGCGGCGATACAGACAACGCCCTCCTCGGAACTGCCCGACTGCACCGAAAGCCCTTCGAGAAAATCCTTGCGACTGCGCTCGGAAAGCGCTTCCGGATCGGTGTCGGCGAGCCCGGTGTTGGAAGGGCGGGCGCTTTCGGCGAAGGCGGCGGTGCGTTCGGCCGGATCGAGGTGGCCGAGCAGAAGCAGGCCCGAAGCGGTCCAGTTGAGCGGAACGCGGGTTCCGACGTCGGAGGTCACGCGGAATTGGCCCTCGCCCTCGGCCATGCCGATGACGACCATCATGCCGCCGTCGCGGGCGCACACCTGAACCATCTCGCCGGTTCGTCGGCTGAGCGCGAGCATTGCCTTCTCGGCCTCGACATACATGTTCATGCGCGAGCGGTAGGCAAGGCCGTAGTGCATAAGCCGCGGCCCGAACCAGACAAGGTTCTCGGACGTCCGGCTCAGCATGCCACGTTCGACCAATTCATCGATCAGTCGGTAGATCGTGGAAACCGGCGCGGCGGCGCTCTTGGCGAGTTCGTAGGCAGTCATGGGGCGCCTGTAGTCGAGCAGGATATCCATGATCTGCAGCGTTCTGTCGATGCCGCTGGTGCGCGAGCGCGGCGCTTTGCTGGTGTCTTGCATTCCAGTTCTGACCTTCTTTGATTGCAGTTATCTTATTTCATAATTATGGAGTATTTTTCAATGGGCAAAGACCAACCCTCCACAACGCCCGACTGGCGCTGGCACGACGAAAACGGTTTCCGGCGCGTCGTTAACGTCGCCGGCACGATGACGGGGCTCGGCGCCTCGGTTGCGCCGAGCCCGGAGGTTCCGCGCGAGACAGCGGCCGCCACCGAGCATTTCGTCGATATGCATGAATTGCAGGCGCTCGCCAGCAGGACGATTACGGAACTGACCGGCGCCGAGGCGGGCTGCCTGACAGCTTCGGCGGGGGCCGGCATATCGCTTGCGGTGGCGGCCTGCATCACCGGCCTCGATCCGGCGCGGGTGGAGGCGCTTCCCCTCAACCCCGGCCCGAAGTCTGGGGTCGCAGTACAGATGGGGCATCTATGCGAATACGGGTCGTCGATCACGACCGGCATCGTGCTTGCCGGCGCGAATGTCCGCGTCGCCGGCACGGCAACGCTGTGCAAGGACTTTCAGCTTTCCGCGGTTCTCGATGAAAATACCGCGGCCGCGGTTTACGTGGTGTCGCATCACGTAGTGCATTACGGCCAGATCCCGTTCGAGCGCTTTGCACGGCTTGCCCATGAAAAGGGTGTGCCGGTGATCGTCGATGCAGCCTCGGAATATGATTTGCGCGGCTTTCTCGAGAAGGGCGCGGACCTGGTCATCTATTCCGGTCACAAATTCCTCGGCGGCCCCACCTCGGGCATCATTGCCGGCCGTCGCGATCTTGTGCGGGCCTGCTATCTTCAGAATATCGGCATTGGCCGCGGTATGAAGATTGGCAAGGAAAGCATCATGGGCGCGATCGCCGCCATGCGGGCCTGGATGAAGCGCGACCACGCCGCTATCCGCGCGCGGGAGACGGCGGCGCTTGAGCTCTGGCGCGAGGCGCTCAGCGATCTGCCCGGCATTTCCGCCTATCGCGTTCCCGACCCGACCGGCAATCCGCTGGAACGGCTGCAGATCGACGTCGATCCGGACAAGGCCGGCGCGGGCGCTCCCGTGATCACGGCTGCCCTCGGCAGACGCGATCCGGCCATCATCGTGCGCGGCCATGAGGCCGAGCTCGGATACTTCCAGCTCGATCCTTGCAATCTTCTGCCGGGCCACGCCGAACTCGTCGCCGAAGCGCTCAGGGACGAAATCTTGCGTGGTTCGTGGGAGGGGATCGACCCGGACGAGGCGCTCGCCTCCGGCCGCAACGGCGGCACGGAAGGCTATCTGCGCTGGCTTGGCAACGGCTGAGGCAGCGAGGCTCTATCTGGTACTGGTGCATTTTCGCGAAAGGCAGGTGTTTCTGCCTGAACGCGAAGTGCATGAGGATCCGGACAGGAGAGTCTTACCTAGTACCCACGGTCCCGTGGAGGGCCCTGCGGCTTGCGTAGCACTGGCCATCCTTAACGCTTTGGGGCTGACCACATGGTCGTCAGGCTGCGCGCGACAATTGGATACGTCAACGGCCATCGTCAGTCCAAACGTTGCACCGGTGGCATTTGAAAACACCGAAGATGGCGCCGTCGCTGTCGCGGTGATCCAGCCCGGATTTGATCTCGTTGACCAACCGCTGGAGAGGCAACCTCATGGACTGAAGGACAAAACCGTGACGCACATTTTCCGCATGGAAGGCGAAAGATCGTTCGCTTCGATATCCAGGATGCCCTGTAATCACTGTGCCAAACTATGTCGGGGGCTTTGTCACGTAAACCGGCTTGCAGTTGTCTGCATTTCGGGTTGGGCGTAGATTTCGGCGACGCAAACATCCGATATCTGCTTCAAGGGACACCGTTTTCCGCCGCAGATAGTCGCTCACGCAGTCTGGCTTTACCTGCGGTTCAACGTGAGCCTGCGTGAAGTTGAGGAAATGCGCTGGAGAGAAGTTCCGGCTCTGGCGTGCAGTGGATCGGTATGGCACCGTTCCTGAAGAAATCTTGCAGAAGCGCCGCGACAAAAGGGTGGCCCAGCGCCTGCTGGTGGCGTTGATAAAGCGCTATGGCTTTGTTCCAAAGCGGATCATCACCGACAAGCTCCGTTTCTATGGCGCGGCAAAGGCGGACGTGGCACCCGGCCTCGATCACTGGTCGCACAAGTGTCTCAACAATAGGGCCGAGAACAGCCACCTGCCGTTTCGAAAACGGGAACGAACCATGCAAGGCCACCGGTCACCGGGAGCATTGTATGGTTCGTCGCCATGCACTCCGCTAGCCGCAATTGCCCTTCAGTTCCAGCCCGCCGCGTTTGATCGTGCTGCCGAGCGCCGTTTCCACCACAACGGCAATCCGGCCGAACTCGATATCCCGCTCTTCCGCCTGGAAATGCGCGATCACATCGATTGGCCGCCGCCGATCATAGCCATCCTCGCCATTCAGCCGGGGCAGGGCCGGACCTCAGCGGTTTCCTGATGCTCTGGCCAGGTCACTGTCAGCGCCGGCAGCAGGCTTTCGCGGATCGCGCTGGTGCGCGCCCGCTTGACCTTGCCTTCACCGGCAAATTCAGGAATCGCGGACAACCGTTCATGATCCATCCGACCTTAGCGCACGATTGTGAAATGCTCTTGTTCTGACCCCTATAAAGCGAGAAGTGCGGTTGCAAGTGTCTGATCGACGACGAGATGGGTCACCAGTCCGCCTTTGATCGCCGCATGGGTTGCCTGCAGGCGGTCAGCGCCGCAGACGACGAGGAGGCGTTTGCGCGCCGCTTTCAGGTTTTCGATGCTCGCCGCGATGATCCGGTTCTGGGGTTCGAGCGGCATGTCGTTGCCGTTTTCGTCGATGTAGCGGCAACAATAGATACCGACGCTGCCCGCCTGTCGTGCTGCGCGCAAGGCTTCGGGCGTTGCCATGCCGGCCGTTGCCAGATGGGTATCGTCGGCGACATTGCCAACGGAGGCGATCGTGAGGTCGAGATCGGCCAGGCGGGCAAGTTGGGTCTTGATCGTGGGTTCGCTGCGAAAGGCCTCGGCAAGTTCGACGGACGAGACAATCCCCGGCGCATGCAGCGTGAAGCAGTTTGCGCCGAGCTTGTTCGCAACCTCGATGGCGCAGATTTCGGAGGCCGGAACGCGGTCTGAATCCTTCGACCCGATCAACTGACACACTTCGATGTCGCTCATCGGTGCGCGCGGCATGGCTTTCGCCATGGCTGCAATCGTCTCGCCCCAGGCAACGCCGATCCGGTCACCCGGCTCAACGATATCGAGGGCCGCCATGGCTGCGACCCGGGCCACGAGCGGCAGGTTTTCCTTTCTGCCGTTCTTGGCCGGCGGCGCCTCGATGCTGGCCACATAGACATCCTCCAGGCCGAAGCGGGCGCAGAGGTCGCGGGAAAGCGAAGAGCCCGCAAGCAGCGCGCCATCGACCTGGATTTCGACGATTCCCTTTTCCCGGCATTCGCGCAGCATATTGACGACGGTTGCCCGCGAGATCTTGAACCGCCGGGCAATTTCTCCCTGGGTCAGCCCCTCGCCGTAGTAGAGGAGAGCGACATTGGAAAGAAGCGCATCCTTCTCTCCGCCTGCCGACGTATGGCGCCGCGCATGTTTCATCGTTCAGCTACTGACGTCCTTGTTTCCTGATTGCCCGTAGTTCTTTCGAAACCAGTTATAGCAGCGTGCCTGTTCTTCGGCAGACAATTCTTCGACGCCGCCGCGCAGCATTGCAAAATGCGTCGTTTTTGCCGCTTCTTCCAGATACATGGCGATCGAGGTTGCCTCTTTTGCAGACGTGCCCATGGTGAAAACGCCGTGCGCCTTGACAAGGGCGGCCCAGCCGCCATCCGCCGCCTCGATGACCGCGCGGCCGGTGTCGACCTCGCCAGGCGTCGCATAGCGCGAGCAGGGCACGTCACGGCCGATCATGTGTGTGATCGGCGTCAGCACGGCGGGTATCCGCTCGCCGCGTGCGGCAAAGCTTGTCGCGTAGGGCGAATGCGTGTGCGCGATGCCGAAGACATCGTCACGATGGCGGTAGATATAAAGGTGAACGCCTGTGTCGACCGAGGGCTTCATGTCGCCATCGACAATATTGCCGTCTAGATCGACCACCACCATGGTTTCAGGCGTCAGCTTGGCGAATTTGACACCGGATGGCTTGATGACGACGAGGCCGGTCTCCGGGTCACGCGCCGAAACATTGCCGCCAGAGCCCACCACCAGACCGGCAGCAGGCAGCTCATGGTTCTGTTCGCAGACAAGCGCCTTGAGGTCTTCCAGCATCAGCTTGTCTCCTTGTTGGGGATTCCGTGGGGATAGACGACGATTTTCAGCGACTTTTCCGCCTCGACCAGCATGCGGAAGGCCTCCGCGCTGTCGGCGATGTCGAAGCGGTGCGAGATGGCATCATCCGCCCGGATCCGTCCGGCCTCCAGAAGGCGGATATAGCTGTAGGTGTCGCGATGGTCCGACGAGTAGCGTGAGGTGACGGTAATCTGGTCGAAATAGGCTTTGTGACCGTCCTGCACCCAGTCTGTTTCCGGTGGCAGCGGCGCGCCGAGATGCAGGCAGCCGCCCGGCTCGACCAGCGCCATCGCCTGCTGCCAGGCCGCCGGGAAGGGCGCAATGACGATGACTGTGTCGGCCAGCCTCCCATTGTTGAGGGCCCGCATTTCGGCCACGGCATCGGCGGTCTTCGGATTGATGGTATGCGTCGCGCCGAAAAACCGCGCCTTTTCCAGCCGCCATTCGGAAAAATCGAGCGAAACGACCTTTCCGGCGCCAAAGAGCGGGGCCAGATGCACGAAGCCCTGTCCCATGAAACCGGCGCCGACGACCGCCACGGTGTCACCCGGCTGAATATTGCAGACCTTCAGGCCGGACAGCACGCAGGACCAGGGCTCGATGGTCGTCGCGGCCTCGTTGGAAATGCTGTCGGGCAGCTTGTGGGCGTCCATGGCCAGATGCTGCGCCGTCACGCGGTAATATTCGCAAACGCCGCCCGGATCGAGCTTCATCTTCGAATAGAACGGGTCGCGGGTAAAGTGACCGCGCAGCGACCAGTGCGAATTGACGCGGCCGACATGGTGGTTGACGAACAGCCTGTCACCGGGTTTGTAGTCGGTGACGCCATCGCCCACTTTCACCACTTCGCCGACCGGCTCATGGCCGAGAACCTTCGGCTGGGCCTTTTGTACCAGGCCATGGTTTCGCCACCGCACAGGCCGCATGCCAGCGTCTTCAGGAGAACTTCGCCGGGGCCGATTTCGGGAACAGGCCTGTCTTCCAGCCGGATATCGTCGAGCGCGTGATAGACGGCCGCTCTCATCATTGCGTTCATTCGTTCTCCTCCTTCAGTGTATTGAGCGCGGTCTGAAGGGTACGCATGGCTGATGAGATCAATGCGTAGCGACGATAGACCGCGGAGTATTTTTCATGGGTTTCAGGGTCGGTGCGATAGATGACGGTGGTTTCTTCGCGCTTCGAAAGGGTAATGGCATCGCCAAGGCCTGCCGCCGCCGCACCGAGGCAGGCTGCGCCCCAAAGGCCCTGATCAGACGCTGCGGAAACCACGATGTCCTGTCCGATCACATCGGCGATGATCTGGCACCAGACCGGGTTTTTCGACCCGCCTCCGGTCAACTGGACCGGGGTTTCGGGAAGACCGTCTTCCGCCGCAAAACAATGGCGCAGGCTCATGGCCGTGCCTTCCATCACCGCACGGCCCATTTCGGCCTTGGTCGTATCGGCCTTCAGGCCATGGAATTGCGCGCGAATGTCGGGTGACACGAAGGGCGCGCGTTCGCCGTTCAGATACGGCAGGAACGTCACGCCATTGGCGCCCGCCGGCACGCTTTCGACCAGTGCATTGAGTTTGCCCGCGATCTCGTCGGTTGATTCGCCGCCAAGACTCTTCGGGTGAAGCGCAGTGAACCAGTCGAATGCGGACGCGCCGGTTGAGGGGCGAGAATGCGAATGATCGCCTGGCTGGTCGGATGCAAAGCGGATGCCCCGACCGGCGTTTCGGTGGGTGCCACATGATCGGTCAGAATGTTGACCACCGCCGTCGTGCCAAGGATCATCATGGTCTGTCCCGGCTGATCGAGCCCCATGCCGACAATCATGGCGGCGAGGTCGAGAGTGCCCACAGAAACCGGCAATCCTTCGGGAAGGCCGGTCTTGAGCGCGGCTTCCGGCGATACTGTGCCGAGCTTGTCTGCGGCCTGTTTGGGGTGCGCGAGAATGTCGCCGAGATCGCTGCACTCAAGCAGGTCAATCTGGCGCTTGCCATAGCTGCGCTTGTCGAAATCGATAAGGGGGATCGAGGCGTTGGAGAAATCCGTCGCGACTTCGCCTGTGAGCCGGTAGCCGATCCAGTCGGCGCAGGTAAACGCGGCGCTGGCGCGCGCGGTAATGTCCGGCCGGTTCCTGCGCAGCCAGCGCCACAGCATCGCCGAGGTGCCGGGCCACAGATCGGTATGGCAGCCAAGACCGACGGCGCCTGTTGCCCCTTTTTCCATGAGCGTCTCAAGATCGGCGGATGCGCGGGTATCGCTCCACAGCATGGCATTGGCGCACGGCGTGCCGTCTTCATCCATCAGCCACAGACCGTCGCCCTGCGCGCAAACACCCAGCGCGGAAAACGAAGCGCCTTCGCATTTCTCCGACAGTTCGCGAAGGCAATCGGCCGTCAACGTCCAGATCGTTTCCATATCCTGTTCGGCATGGCCCCGCGCTGGGCGCGAGACCTTGTTGACGCGGGCAGACGTGGCGACGCACCGCCCCTGCGGGGTGTAGGCGGCGACCTTGATTGCGGTCGTACCGACATCCAGTCCAATTCTCAGTTCAGTCACGAAAGCTCCTCCATAGATTTCTACAATTGAAATATTTCTTGACTTTTGTAAAGCCAATTGTTCTTGTTCACGTGACACTGACGTGTCTGAAAGTTCTAAGGGAGGAGAACATGAATAAAATTTTCGCTGCGGCCCTCATGGCCGCCGCTGCAGGGCTGTACGCGATTCCGGCGACAGCGCAGGAAGAGAACCTGTCACTTGAAGGCAAGACCATTGGCGTTGCCGTGGTCGGGACCCAGCATTTCTGGGATCGCGAGGCTTTCAATGGCGCCACCTCCACGGTCGAGGAACTCGGCGGCACGGTTGTGCCTGTCGATGGCGGCCGTGACAATCAGGTCCATGCCGATAACCACGATGTGCTCTTGAATCGCGGCGTCGATGCCGTGATCTCGATCCTCGGTGACGGATCGGTGGAGCCGAAATTCGAGGCGCTGACGAATGCCGGTATTCCGGTCTTCACCGTCGATCATCCCTCGCCCTATTCCATCAACAACACCACATCGGATAATTATTCGATGGGCACGACGATCGGCCGCTACATGGCCGATGCAATCGGCGGCAAAGGCAAGGTCGCTGTCTTCAACGCCTTCGAGGAATCGCTCAGGATCTGCGGCATCCGCACGGGGCTGTGGAAATATGTGCTGCAGGACTATCCGGAAATCGAAATCATCCAGCCGGAACTGGCCGAGGAATTCGCCAACGCGCCGGAGGATGCCCGTCGCCAGACGCTCGATCTTCTGAGCCAGTATCCTGAAGGCACGATCGACGCGATCCATGTCGGCTGCTGGGATCAGCCTGCCATCGGCATTGTTCAGGCGCTGGAGGAAACCGGGAGGACAGAGATCAAGGTGACCGCACTTGATGGTGGGCCGGAAACGCTGGAAATCATGGCCGAAGAAGGCAGTCCCTTCGTCGCCAATGTCGCCCAGCAGCCTTACGTGATCGGGGCGACCGCGGCGAAGAATGTCGCGCGTTATTTCGCCGGTGAGGAACTTCTGCCACAGACTTACGTGGACGTGGTTCCGGTCTATGGCCCGGAAGAGGCACGCCAGGCCTATGAGGCCTTGGGATATGGCAGTCTGAACTAGACTTACGTTTTGACCGGGGCGGCCGTCCTATGCCGGCGGCCGCCGCAATACCGGGCTTAAACGGCAGAAGATCAAACAAATGCGAGGCGATATGTCCGACACTGCGTTTCGGCTCAAGGATATCGTCAAGATATTTCCCGGTGTGAAGGCGCTCGATGGCGCCAATCTTTCCGTTCTGCCAGGTGAGGTCCATGGCCTCGTCGGTGAGAACGGCGCGGGAAAATCGACGATCATCAAGGTTCTGGCGGGCATCTACCAGCCGGAAGACGGCACAATCGAGATTGGCGGCACGACACTTCAGCCGGCCACCGCCGACAATGTGCATGCGGCCGGCGTCCGGTTCATTCACCAGGAACTGCATCTGGTGCCGCATTTCACGGTCACTGAATCCGTGTTCATGGGGCAGGAAATGTCCGGACCGCTTGGTCTCGCAAAAGCCGCCATGCGCCGCAAGGCGGAAACCTTCATCCGCGAAACCCTCGGCGTCGAACTGCCCGGGAACCGGTTGATCCGTGATATCGGACCGGCGGAGCGCAAGTTGGTGCAGGTCGCCCGTGCTCTGATCGATGGCCATGCGA
Source organism: Marinicella algicola (assembly GCF_028401385.1). GTDB lineage: Bacteria > Pseudomonadota > Gammaproteobacteria > Xanthomonadales > Marinicellaceae. Next base: position 24,132 of record NZ_JAQOMR010000002.1, on the reverse strand, counting down.
AAGTGGTGGTTTTTGATGAGCCGACGGCGCCGCTTGCAAGCGAGGAAGTGCAGAAGGTGATGCATGCCATCGCCAGGCTAAAGGCACAGGGGATCGCGATCCTTTATGTCTCGCACTACCTGAACGAGATCACCGATATCTGCGACCGCGTAACGGTGTTCCGCCAGGGGCGGGATGTTGGTGTGTTCGAGACGGTGACGGACGACATCGCGCCCGAACTTGTCTCCGCGATGATCGGTCGTGAGCTTGATGCCTTTTTCCCGGACAACCGCCGTGTGCCCGGTGAAGTGGCTCTTGCAATCAAGAACCTTGGCGACGGTCATGCCTTTGAGGGCGTCAATCTTGATATCCGGCGTGGCGAAATCTTCGGTATTGCCGGGCTGATCGGTTCGGGCCGTGAGGAGCTGGTCGATACGCTATACGGACTGCGCCGCGCCGACGCCGGGACGGTTTCGCTCGATGGCCGGCAGGTGCAGGTGACGACGGCGGCAAAGGCGGTTGAGCAGGGATTTGTGCTGGTGCCGCGCGACCGCCGCCATGACGGCCTGGTGCTGTCGATGACGGTTGAGGAAAATGCAACGCTGGCAACGCTGGACGAAAATGCCGCCTTCGGTCTCGTCGACAGGCGCAAGACGCGCAAGACAACCGAAGGCCTGATCGGCGAACTTGATATCCGCCCGAAAAACCCTGCGGCCGTCACCCGGTTCCTCAGCGGTGGAAACCAGCAGAAAGTGGTTCTTGCCCGCTGGCTTGCCAAGGATGCGCGGGTCTTCATTTTCGATGAACCGACCGTTGGCGTCGATGTCGGCGCAAAGGCGGAAATCTACCAACTCATCGAGCGACTGGCCGAGGCCGGGGCCGTCGTTTTGATCTCGTCATCGGACCCTGTCGAACTTGTGGGCATTTGTGACCGTGTGGCGGTGATGATGCGCGGCGCTGTCAGCCGGACGATTGATCGCAAGGATCTGCATGTGGACCATCTGGTTGCCGTGACCACTGGCGCTGACGACATGGGAGGAACAGTGCATGCTCAGTAAATCCATCGCCCGCCATCGGCTGATGGCCGAGTTTGTGGGGTTTCTGCCGCTGATCATCTTTCTGACGCTTCTGGCCTATGTCGGCCTGAACGCCCCCAATTTCATGACGTTTTTCAATATGAAGCTGATCTTGATGCAGAGCCTGCCGGTGGTTTTGCTGGTCACCGGACTTTCGGCCGTGGTGATGGCGGGTGGTGATGATGTGGTGTCCGGCGGTATCGACCTCTCGATCCCGGCAACGGCTGTTCTGTGTGCCGGCATCACCGCCGTTCTGCTTGGCTCGGGCATGTCGTTATGGGTGGCTTCGCTTGCCGCTCTTGCCGCAGCGCTTGTTGCAGGTGCGGTCAATGCGGCGCTGATCACGCGACTGCGGATGACGCCGCTTTTGACCACGCTTGCCATGTTCGTTGCGCTGGTCGGGATCAACAACATGGTGACATCGCGCCGGCGCATCAATCTGACCGATGGGCATATCGGCCTGCTGCGCGAGGATTTCATCTTCGGCATTCCGCTCGGCATCGTGATTGTCGCCGTCGTTGTCCTCGTCGCCTATCACCTTTTGCATCGCACCCGCTGGGGGCTCAATCTGCAAGCCGTCGGCGGCAGCCGGATGCTGCTGAAATCTCCGGCCTCAAGGTCGACCGGTTGGTTGCCCAATCCTATCTTCTGGCCGCCTTTATGGGCTTTCTGACCGGGTTTTTCGTGCTCGCGCGCGGCAATGGTTATTCGCCGGGTGTTGAAAACAATCTCATGCTGGAAATGGTTCTGGCGAACTTTCTGGGCGCAGCCTTCTCGCCGCGCCGGGTGGTGACCATGTGGGGCGCTGTCCTTGGCGCTGTTCTGGTCGCCGCCATTTCAATCGGGCTGAAGACCATCGGCGTCAACGTCTTCTGGACCGACCTCGTCAAGGGCGCGCTCATTCTGGTGGTCGTGGCGCTGTCGGCAATTTCGCAAAGGGTGCAGTAATGATGAGTGAGACCGCAGGCATGAAGCTCTGGCGCGATATCATCGTCCGGTTCGGGTTTCTGATCGTCTTTGCGTTTTTCGTCGTGTTCTTCGCGGCCTGGAATCCGGTTTTTATTCAGGGCCAGAACCTGATGAACATCATCGAGGGGTCTGCGATCCTGATGATCATCGCGCTTGGCATGACGATGATCGTTGCGACCGGCGGTATCGACCTTTCCGTCGGTATTGCGCTTGATTTCGGCGCCGCCTTCTCGATTGTCGCGATGAAGAGCTTCGGCATCCCGTGGTTCGGCGCGGCGTGTATCGGGATTGCCGGCGGTGCTCTCGTCGGGCTGTTGAACGCCGCTCTGGTGGTCGGGCTACGGATCAGTCCATTCCTCGCCACACTGGGCACATTCTTCATCGGCTCCTCCGTGCAGCGGATCTTCACCAATGGCGGCGGCCCGATCTCCTACCGGCAGATGCCGGATGAGTTCAGAAGCTTTGCGCTCGGCAATCTCTTCGGTATTCCATCGGAAGTGATCATCGCCTTCGTGCTGGCGGTCATCTATTTCCTGCTGCTGGAGCGCTCGGTCTGGGGCAGGCGTATCCATGCCATGGGCATGCAGCGTTCTGCCTCCATCGTTGCCGGCATCAAGGTCAATCGTATCTTGTTCTTATGCTTTGTCATGGCATCGGCGACATGCGCCTTTGGCGGGCTGATTGCGTCTGCCAATATCCGAATGTTCACACCGCTTTCAGGCTTTTCCTATCTGCTCGATGCGATTGCCGCCGTCTTCATTGGCGCCGCTCTTCATCCGCGCGGGCGGCCGAATGTGCCGGGAACGGTGGCGGGCGTGCTGTTCCTCGGCGTGGTGACCAATGGGCTGAACCTCATGGGCCTGAACTTCAACACCAAGGATGCGCTGTCCGGGATTATTCTTGTCGCAGCGCTCGCGCTCGCCGTCGCCCAGCGCAACATGCGCAACGGATGATAATTAAAAGGCCCCGCGGGAGCGGGGCCAAAAGCCTAGCCGATCGGCGGCCGGTCGATCGAAAGCGGGGGCAGGTGCCGGTCCCATTTTTCGACCCGTACGAGGCAGGTGTGGGCGATATTGCCCTGAGACAGGCCGGAGCTACCCTTGTCGATGGTCAGCGCATTGGGATTGCCGTGGACTTCGAGTGGGGCGCCGTCGACGATCTGCGGATCATACCAGGCCCCTGTCGGCAGGAAGATGCAGTCGGGCCGCAATCCATCATCGAAGCGCAGTCCCGCCAGGCAGCGACCCCGTTCATTGGAAAGCAGGATGATGTCGCCTTCGCAAAGCCCCTTCGCTCTGGCGGTATCGGGATGCAGGTAGGCTGCCTCACGGCCCTTTATCTTGTCGGCAAGCGATTCCGCGCCGCGATCATTCTGCGAGTGCAGCCGCGTGTCGGGCTGGCCGGAAACGAGCTGCAGCATGCCGGGTTCAGCGTCCCCCAGCCATTCCACCGGCGGTATCCAGGTCGGGTGACCGGGGCAGTCGGCAAGGTCCATGGCTGCGATCTTTTCGTTGAAAAGCGTGATCCTGCCGCTTTCGGTGGCAAGCGGCGCGCCTTGCGGATCGGCGGCGAAGGCCGAGAGTGCGATCCGCACTTCTTCTGCGTCCGGAATGTCAAACCGGCCTTCCTCCTTGAAGATTTCGAAGGCGGGCAGGGCGAAGCCATGGGCATCGGCCGTTTTTGCGCGCGCTCCCATAGACGCTCAAGCCATTCGGCTGCACTCTTGCCCTTGGTAAAGGCGTCGCCAAAGCCCATCCGGTCAGCAAGGCGGGAAAAGATCTCGAAATCGTCCAGCGCCGCGCCTATCGGCGCATCCAGCGCAGACATGTAGATCAGGGCCGGGTCGCGCCGGTTCATCATGATGTCGTTGCGCTCCAGCGGCGTGGTGGCCGGAAGCACGATATCGGCGCGCCGCGCTGTCGCGGTCCAGCTGTGCTCGTTGACGATCACGGTTTCAGGCTTCGACCAGGCCTTTTCAAACCGGTGCAGGTCCTGATGATGATGGAACGGATTGCCGCCCGTCCACCAGACGAGACGGATATCCGGATAGGTCCGTTGGTCACCATTATAGCGGTATTCCGAACCCGGATTGAACAGCATATCGGCAATGCGGGCAACGGGAATGAAGTCGCTGACCGGGTTGACGCCCTGCGGCAGGGAAGGCCAGGGGATCAGCCGTGTTGGCCTGCCGACCGGCGTGGTGCAGCCATAGCCGAAAGCGTAACCGCCCCCGGAAGGCCGATCTGGCCGATGATGGCGGCAAGCGCAAGCCCGGCCCAGATCGGCTGCTCGCCGTGGTCGCCACGCTGCATCGACCAGGTCATCGAGATCAGGCTGCGCTTTTCGGTGAGCTGGACGGCCATCTCGCGGATCATGCCCGAATCGATGTCGCATATATTGGCGGCCCATTCCGCGGATTTGACTGTGCCGTCACTCTTGCCGCTGAGGTAATCGCGGAAGGTTTCATACCCGCTGGTGCAGTGGTTGAGAAACGTCTCGTTTGCCCGCCCTGCGGCGACGATTTCGTGGCAGAGCGCCAGAATGAGGGCCGTATCCGTGCCGGGACGGATCGGCCACCATTCGGCATTGTCGAGATCACCACGGCGCGGCGATACCGAGATCAGCCGTGACCTGCCCTTGGCGAGGTTCTCAAGCCAGGGCGCGACCTCGTGGCGAGACGTGCCGGACGAGGCAACCTGCGCCGTTCTGGGCGAAATGCCGCCAAAGGCGAGCATCAGCTCGCACGCCTCGCTGACGGCCGGCATGGCGGTTACCTCATCCTGAAACGCCCGGTTGGAGAGCCCCAGAACATGCGGGAAAAGCACTTCGGCGGCAGCGTGCGAATAGGTCTCGCGGGCGCCGACAAAGCCACCGGCAAGATTGAGGAAGCGGCGCATCTGGCTTTGCGCATGATGAAAGCGCCCGGCGCTTGACCAGCCGTAGGAGCCGGCGAATATCGCGCCGTTTCCGTGTTTTTCGCGCACCCTTGAAAGCTCTGCGGCGCAATGATCGAGTGCCTCACCCCAACTGACTTCCACGAGATCGGTCAGCCGCGCGGTTGCTGCCGCCGTCGCCATCAAGCCAGCCCTTGCGGATTGCGGGTTTTAACACCCGGCTGTTGCGGTCTCGCGATGCGCTTTGCCAGCCGCGGCCGATCCGTGAGGGTTGCGGATCGCCTTCGACGGGCTCAAGCGTGTCGTTTTTCCGGTCGATGCGGTAGCTCCCCAATGGGCGGCCGTGTAGGGCATTTTATCCTCACATATGCGGGTCGAGAATGATCTTGATCTGCACTTCGTCCGGGTCTGGACGTCGTTCGAGCGCGTCCTTAAAAGCTTCCAGCGGATAGCGGTGGGTGACGCAGGCATCCCCATCTACAAGACCGCGGCTCATCAAGTCCAGCGCCGTTCGGTAGGTAAACGGCGCCAGATGCCCGCCGCGGATATCGAGCTCCTTGAACTCACCGAAAATGTTGAGATCGACGGCGACCGGCTGCTTGTAAACGCCAAAGACGACGAGCCGGCCGGCCTTGCGCAAAAGCTCCAGGCCGAGCGTGAAGGCCTGTGTCTGTCCCGATGCCTCCAGATAGACATCGGCGCCGCGCCCGCCAGTAAGGTCCAAAAGCGCCGTTTTCAGCGCGGGTCGTCCGGGTGAAAGGCCATGTCGGCCCCGCGTTGCAATCCAAGTGTCCGTTTGGCCGCGCCGGGGTTGACGAGAATGAGCTTGCGCGGCGTTTTCAGCCGGGCGGCCTGCAGCATGCCCATGCCGATGGGGCCTGCGCCCGAGACAATGACGACGTCTTCAAACGTGATATCGGCACGCTCGACGCCATGGATGGCATTGGCCAGCGGTTCGGTGAAACAGGCGGCATCGTTGGAGAGATTGTCCGGCACCTTGTGGACCACCGCGTCTGCCGGATAGATCATGTATTCCGCCCAGCCGCCATCAAGCGTCGCGCCGAGCACGTCCATCGTGTCCGAAAGGTGATAGAGGCCGCGTTGCCGGAAGAAATCGTTGCCATAGGTGATGTTGAGTTCGGCCACCGCCCGGTCACCGACCTTTATGCCGTGGCGCGCGCCGGCACCTTCGCCAAGCCCCACGACCGTGCCGGTGAATTCATGGCCCGGCGTGAAAGGGAAGGGCAGCGCCCAGGGGGCCGTGCCGTCCCACATCGCGCGATCGGCAGCGCAGATGCCGCTTGCATCAACCTGCACAAGGACCTCCCCGGCGCGCGGCTTTGGAATTGCAATATCCGTTTCCAGACGGTGCTGATGCCCGAAGCCCAGGCATTTTATCGCCCTCATCGTGCCCATTCGTTCCTCCCTTTTTGCGAGCGGCGCCTCACCGGCCGCGGTGCGGCGAATATAGAGACAGTGGCTCCAGACACAAATCGCTTGATTTTTACAAATGACTGAATTAATGACTTTTGTAAAGTTTGAAGGAGGAGCTCAGTGAGAAATTCCAAATCCACCGAAGAGGTTGCTCTCGGCATTCGTCGCCGCGTTTTCGAGCATTCGATCCGCAATAACGGAGGCTATCTCAGTCAGGCCTGCTCGGCTGGTGAGCAGCTTGCGTGGCTCTATAACGAGGAGCTCAATCTCGGCGCGCCGACACTGCCAATGGTGCCGAAACCCTTTGAGGGCGTCCCCTCGGCGCAAAACCCCGACTATCACACCGGCGCGGGTTACAACGGTCCGGCCAAGCCAGAATTCGACCGGCTGTTCATAGCGCCCGCCCACTATGCTCTGGTGGCCTATGCGACGCTGATCGAGGTAGGCCGTATGGCGCCGGAAGGCCTTTCCATGTTCAACAAGGACGGGTCTTCGGTCGAGATGATCGGCGCGGAGCATTCACCGGGCATGGAGGTGCATAACGGCACGCTTGGCATCGGCCTTTCGACGGCGGCAGGGCTGGCCTATGGCCGCCGCAGGCGGGCGACACCGGCCGCACCTGGGTCTTCATGTCCGACGGCGAGGTGCAGGAGGGGCAAACCTGGGAGGCGGTTCAGGCCGCGGCCTATCATGGCATCGACAATCTCTACGCGATCATGGACGTCAACGACCAGCAATGCGACGGCGCGATGAATTCGGTGATGGAGGTCGGCGACATCAAGACCAAGTTCAACGATTTCGGCGCCGTTTGCGTCGAGATCGACGGGCACGACATTGATGGCATGCGTGAAGCGGTCAAGGTGCCGCATGAAGGTAAACCCTTGATTATCCTGGCACGGACAAATCCCTTCAACGCCATGCCGATCCTGGAAGAGCGTTTCCCGCGGCTTCACTATGTACGCTTCAAATCCGAGGATGAGCGTCAACGCATGAATGTGTCGATTGCCGGCGATCTCGGCATCGAACCGATCGACTACGCCCACTGAGGAGACGGGAAAATGGTAGAAATGGTATCACGCCCCTATGCTGCGGCGTTTGAGAAATTTGCGGCGGGAAACCCCGATATTCTTTGCCTTTCGGCGGATTTGACCTCGTCCTGCGAGATCGATGGGTTTCGCGACCGGTATCCCGATCAGTTCCTCTCGCTCGGCATGGCCGAGCAGAACATGATGAGTTTTGCCGGGGGCTGGGGTTGGCCGGGTTCCGTCCCTTCATCCATACGTTCGGCGTCTTCATGTATCGCAGGCCCTATGACCAGTTGATGGCCTCTGTCGCCTATCCGCGCCGCAAGGTGCGGCTGATGGGCTTTCTGCCCGGTGTCACCACGCCCGGCGGTATGACCCACCAGTCGATCGAAGATATCTCTGTCATGCGGTCGATCCCCAACATGACGATTCTCGAAACCGGCGATGCGACCGAGGTGGAGAGCATCTGCGAGGCCGCTGACAGTATTGACGGTCCGGTCTGGTGCCGCGTGCTGCGGGGCTCGGTGCCACGTCTGTTCGACACGCCCATCAAGGTTGGCGAGATGCGGGAGCTGAGTGCCGGTGACGATGTTCTGGTCGTTACCGCCGGCATTACCACGGAAGAGGCGATGCGCGCGCGCTCGGCGTTGAAGAATGCGGGCCTTTCGATCCGGCATCTGCATCTCCATACGATCAAGCCCTTTGACGCAAAGGCGCTGCTCGATCATGTCGGCTCGGTTCGCCATGGCGTGATCACGCTGGAAAACCACGTCACCGAGGGCGGCATTGGCTCGCTCGTCGCAGAGACGATGGCAGATGCCGGTGTCGGCAAACGCCTGATCCGCCTCGGCCTCAAGGACACGTATGCGCATGGCGGCTCGCGCAGCTATCTGATGCGCTATTACGGGCTTGATGCACTGGCCTTGGTGCGCGGCGTCGAAGACCTTGTTGGCGAGAGCTTCGGCATTGATGAAAACGATCTGGATTCGGCCCGCGTCGAGGATGTCCATTCGCTGGTCAAGGCAGAGGCGCTTTAGCCTCAGGGGCGATATCCGTTGATTTGGCTCAGGCTGTGTTTCAGGCTTGGTTCGACAAGCCTGAATGATGCGTCATTTGCTTTGGCTGAGGGTCGGGCAGGTGGCGCATTTGCAGCCTGGCTGTGACGGCCGTTGATGAAGTTCACGGACAAATGCCCCGTCTGGCTTCGCCAAAACAAAGTGATGTCGCCGTTATTTTAAAGGGTTCTGACGAGAAGGGGCATGCCGACGCATTCATAGCGCGTGCTATCAGCTACAGTTAACCTGACATCACTGGAGTGTTACCTCTGAAGGGCTAGAGCCTCCGCTAGATCACATCACACTTCTGCTCAAATCCTTGGCAACGGACAGTCATCCGGGCCAGCTCTGGGCGAGGATCTCCACCGCCCGGACAATCTGGGCCTCATTCAGCGCCGCATAGCCGAGGCGCAAGGCTTGCTGCGCTGGACGTTCCAGAGTGAAGCGTGTTCCGGGCAGAAGCGCAAGCCCTGCCGCTTCGGCGCGCTCCGCCCATGTTTCCGCCGAAACATTCTTAGAGCGTAGCCACAGAGCCAGACCGCCAGCGGGACTGTCGAAGTCGATCCGCCCGTCCAGATGCGCCGACAGCGCCGACGCCAGGACATCACGGCGGGCGCGATAGATGCGACGCGCCTTGCGCGCATGGCGACCGAGATCGCCGTCGCGGATCAGGTCTGCCAAGGCGGCTTCTAGCGGTGCGTCGCCCTGCCGGTCGATGGCTGCGCGGGCTGTGGCCATACGGGTAAACAGGGGCTCTGGGGCCGTGGCATAGCCGAGACGAATTCCGGGCGAGAGCAGTTTGGACAACGACCCCACATAGATGAGCGGCAGGTCTGCCGGTGCTCGGGTTGCGAGCGGCAGGACCGGGCGCCCTTCGAAACGATATTCGTGGTCGTAATCGTCCTCGATTAACGTGATGCCATAGCGCTCAACCAGTTCTAAAAGCTGCAGTCGCCGTGCCGCGCCCATGGTCACCGTCGTCGGATACTGGTGATGGGGCGTGACATAGATAGCCGCGATGCGCGAGTCGGTCGCGATCGCCTCCTCAAGGGCCGTGACCGACAGCCCGCCCGCATCGACGGGAATGCCCCGCACGGTGGCGCCTGCTGCACGGAAGGCCTCCCACGCAAGCGGGTAGCCGGGTTCTTCTACCGCAATCGCCTGACCGGGTTTCACCGCCGCCTTTGCCGCCAGAAAAAGCGCCATCTGGCTACCCCGTGTAATCAACAGCCGCGCCGGATCGGCAACGACGCCCCTGTCTGAGGTGAGGTAGGACGAAAGCGCGTGACGCAGAACCGGTGTGCCGCGGGCATCGCCATAATCCGTGCCGGTCCGGAAAGCCGGCGACAGCAATGCCCGGCGGAAGGCCCGCGCCAGCGCCTTGTCCGGCACCAGATTGGGGTCGGGGGCGCCGTCACTGAAGGCCAGGTGCGGGCGAACCATCGCAGGTTCGAAGGGTGTTGAGACGGCGACAGGCTCAACCATGTTGTCAGGAAGATCCTCGGCAACGAATGTTCCGCGCGCAGGCTCGGCATGCAGCCAACCCTGTGTCGTGAGCTCCTGATAGGCCGCATCGACCGTATTGCGGTGCACATCCAGCTCGCCCGCCAAAGCGCGCGTGCCCGGCAGGCGGGTGCCGGGCTTCAGGCGTCCGCGCATGATGTCACGCGTAATCGCCCCGGCGATCGCCAGGAACAACGGTCCGGGCGCGTCTTTCTCGATATCCAGCGCAAGCGGATCAGATGCCATGACAACCGGCCTATTCAAAATTTCAAAACTGGATCTTTTATACAGGCCAGATATTCACGATAGAAATGTCAAAACGCAAGAGGCTCCCATGTCAAAAACAGCCCTGATCCTGCGCCATCTCGCCTTCGAGGACCTTGGCAGCTTTGCTCCTGTGCTTGAGGAAGAAGGGTATCGGTTCATCCACGTCGAAGCTGGTATCGATGTCTTGCCGGATCCGCTCGCGGCCGATCTCGTGGTGGTGCTCGGTGGCCCCATCGGAGTGAACGACGACCATGCCTATCCCTCTATGCGGACGGAGCGCGACTGGCTGGCCCCGCGCCTTGCCGCCCGTCGTCCGACACTTGGCATCTGCCTTGGCGCCCAGCTTATGGCGGCAGCACTTGGCGCCAGGGTCGCCCCGATGCCTCTCAAGGAAATCGGTTTCTCCGCCCTGACGCTGACGGCATCCGGCGGCAACAGCCCACTTAGCCATCTGAGCGATATTCCTGTTCTCCACTGGCATGGCGAAGCATTCGATATTCCTGACGGTGCGAACAACCTCGCCGGCACGGCGGCCTGCACCACCCAGGCCTTTGCCATGGGAGCAAATATTCTGGGGCTGCAATTCCACCCCGAAGCCGGCGAACGTCCCGCCTTCGAACGCTGGCTCATCGGCCATAGCGTGGAACTGGCCGACGCCGGCATCGACCCGGCCGGTCTGCGCCACGATGCCGAAACGCACGGCCGGTCGCTGAAGCGCGCCGGTCAATCCATGCTGCAGGCATGGCTGCGGGACTTGCCGGCATGACCGCAATTACCCTTTGACCGGTCGCGCCACGCCGTTGCCGGGAAGCGACGCACAAAGCGGCATCGTGAAGACGCCGGCAGGCAGACCGCTTTGGCTCGGGCCCGAAGGCTTCGAGAGCGACGAACAGGCCGACCGGCGCGTTCATGGCGGTGTCGAGAAGGCGGTGCATCATTATCCGCTGGATCATTACCCGCTCTGGCGTGGAGAGCTCGGCGACCCGCCGGCGCTTGGCGCACCCGGCGGATTTGGCGAGAACATCTCGGCATCCGGATTCACTGAAACCACTGTTGCAGTGGGCGACATCTTCCGGCTGGGCACGGCGCTGGTGCAGGTCTCGCAGGGGCGCCAACCGTGCTGGAAGCTCAATCGCCGTTTCAACGTGCCGGACATGGCCCGCCGCGTGCAAAAGACCGGCCGCACCGGTTGGTATTACCGAGTGCTGGAACCAGGCATCGTGGCAACGGGTGACCGGCTCGACCGTGTCGAGCGGATAACATCGGACTGGACCTTGCATCGGCTATGGCACGCGTTTTATGTCGACCGCATGAATCTCGATGAACTGAAAGGCATTGCAGCCTTGGAGGTGTTGGCCGATGGCTGGCGGAAATACGCCGTCCGTCGGCTTGAAAGCGGCCGGGTGGAAGACTGGCGCAACAGACTGGACGGCCAAGCATGACCCCACCCCCTTCGTGATCTCGATCCAGAGCCAGGTCGTGTTCGGCCATGTCGGCAATTCCGCGGCCCTGTTTCCGATGCAGGCGGCAGGGCTGGAGGTGGCGGCGATCCCGACCGTGATCTTTTCCAACACGCCCGACTATCCTACACTGCGCGGGCGGGCGCTTCCGCCGGAATTCTTCTCAGACCTGTTGCAGGGCGCGCGCGAACGCGGCCTGCCGGAACGCGCGGACTTCATCCTGACGGGTTATATCGGCTCGCTTGATGTGGCGATGATGGTGGCGGATTTCGTGGCCGAGGCCAAAGCCGTCAACCCGCAGCTTATCTATGTCTGTGACCCTGTGATGGGCGATGCCGGGCCAGGTCTCTATGTGCCGGAAGCCATTGCCGACGTCATGCGCGATCGCCTGCTGCCGATGGCCGAAATCGCCACACCGAACCCGTTCGAGCTAAGCTGGCTGACCGGGCAGAGTGTCGCCACCCTCAAGGACCTCGAAACAGCAAGAACCTTTCTTCGCATCGCGTCCGGCGCCCATCTTATCGCCACGGGCTGCGCGCTCGAAGATACACCCGCTGGCAAAATAGAAAGCGTCATTCTCGGCGCTGACATTGCAAGCCGTCATCCGGTAGAGCATCTGCCGGTCGCGTTGCCGGGAACGGGCGATCTGTTCGCCGGGCTGATCGTCGCGGGGCGCGCGCGCGGATTGTCCCTGCCGCAGACCGTAGAGAGGGCGCAGCGCCTCACCTCCCGCGCGCTGATTCACGCCCGGACCCTTGGCGCCGGCGAAGTCGTTCTTAGCGAACCGGAGTTCCTCCGCGAACTTCTGACTTTTGGTTCCTGCTTACCCTTGCCCGTCGATGCGCCTGGCGCAATCGGAACCCATCGGGTGAGGAACGGACGTTCCCCGCACTAGGCGCAGATGTCCGCTTTGGCATGACGTCCTCCGATATCTGTCAATCTGAAATCGGCCCCATTTTCTCATCCTGACCGCCAAGCTTTTGTTCGGGTGCTAGGCTTTTACGCGGATGAATATCACAACGAAGGTCGAACCCCTTCAAGACCTGATGCTGTCTGCAAATACGGGCTGTGTCACGGTCGTGCTTGGTTGGCAGCGTAAAATCCACCGTATTGCCGTTCCGGATCATCGGGGCATATGGGAGAACCCGGCGGTTGATCGTACTATAATCGACCTCGAAGCAGCGTTCGTGGAACCCCTCTTCCAAATCGCGATAGCTGAGCGGATAGCGCAGATACCAGACCACCCCGTCAATGGCGGATTTCGTTAGGTCCGGTGGCTAAACCATCACCACACAATGAGGCCGGGCCTATTTAAGAAGCCGGTCTCCTCAGATCGGCTAATTGTCCTGCCGAGGGGCCTCGCTAAAGTACCGGGGTTGGCAGTTCCTGCCCGGCAAACTGCGCCTCGAGAGTGCCGCCGAACCGAGCTTGCCGCCTTCAAGCGCATTAAGAAGCGCGTCTTCATCAATATTCGATGCGCGTGAGATGTTGATCAGCATTCCCTCAGGGCCGAGCGCTTCGATCACGGGCTTGTTGACGATGTGCCGTGTTGCCTCGGACGCTGCCAGCGTGACAAACAGGAAATCACAACCCTCAGCGAGTTTTGTCGCGCTTTCGACAAAGGTCCAGTCGGGCGCATAGTCCTTTGCGGCAACATCACTGTAGAAGATTTCCATGTCAAAACCGGTCAGGCGGCGGCCAACCTCATAGCCGATGCGGCCAAGGCCGAGAATACCGGCGCGCTTTCCGTGAACGCGGTGCATCAGCGGATAAAGACCCTTCGAGGCCCAGTGGCCGCTTCTGGCCCAGGCTTCGGCGCCGACCATACCGCGTGACTGGCACATCATCATCGCAACACCGAGATCCGCCACATCCTTGGTCAGAACATCCGGCGTGTTGGTAACACGAATACCGCGTTCGCGTGCCGCATCGAGATCGACGGCATCATAGCCGACGCCGTAAACGCTGATGATTTCCAGCGCCGGAAGCGCTTCGATCAGTGCCCGGTCGGCACCAAGTTCACCACGGGTGGCAATGCCACGGATACTGGCTGCATGCGCCTTGATAAAGGCCTGCTTGTCGGCGGCTTCGAACAGGCGATGCATGGTGAAATGCGCGTTCAGTCGCTCATCATCCCAGCTGGGGTAAGGACCGATTTGCAGGATTTCAGCTTTCGTCATGAGTGTCTCCGTTTTTGTTATCGATATCATTCGGCTCTAAATAGAAGAGCCACAGCTTGAGTGCTGGTGGCTCTCGATTTCAGGACAGATTGTTGCGGTCGAGCAGCTCGAGAAACAGCGCCGAATGATCCAGATCTCCACCCCAAGCCGGGTCACAAGATCGGCGAAGCGATCACGCTGCAGCATCGTCAGCGGCAGGAAAGCCCCATCGCATTGCATTCCGCCAGCACATTTTCCAGATCCTTCAGTTGGAAGGCAGAACGTCCGCCGGGCGTGAAGTCACTCGATTGCATGCGGGCGCCGTGCTGCTGCAAAATGACGGAATCGGCGAAACCGCCCTGGAGCACGGCGCGGAAACGTGCCGGGTCCACACCGCCCTCGCGGACCAGAAGCGTCGCCTCAGCCACAGCACCGATGGTGATGGCAACAATCGCCTGATTGGCGAGTTTGGCCAGTTGTCCGCTGCCCGGGGGCCAAGCAGGATCGCGTTTCCCATCGGTTCAAAAACCGTGGCGATACGCGCGAAAGCGTCGTCGTTGCCACCGGCCATGATCGCCAGACTTCCCACCGCGGCGCCGCGCGTTCCGCCGCTGACCGGCGCATCGATATGGCTGACGCCGCGTTTTGCCAGCATTGCGGCATGGTCGCGCGCCTCTTCGGGCTTGATCGAACTCATGTCGATGACGGTTGCGCCATCCGGGATATGTTCAGCCACGCCCTGGGCGAACAGAAGATCGGCAACGGCCGGGCCATCGGAAACCATGGTGATCACGACATCGGCTCCGGCCACTGCGGCAGCAGGCGTTTCAGCGACAGACGCGCCCGCCTTTTCGAGCGCCGCTGTCTTGCCTGTGCTTCGGTTCCAGACGGTGAGGGAAAAGCCTGCCTTGATGAGATTCAGCGCCATCGGCGCCGACAAGGTCTGACCAGATCCGGCCTCGCTCACTGCAATGCCGCAGAGGCGGGGCCGCGTGCCTTCATCATGATGTCAGGGCTGTATTGCCAAGTTGTTTGTGATTGGTTGCAAGGCGGCGCGGCTGCTGTTTTTCAAGCAGTCATTTCTGCAGTGTAATCGGACCACAGGCAGAAGGCATCTGTCCTGGCGTGTCGCCAGGAGCGGGCTGGGAGGTTGTTCCGACGGGGACGAAAGATGGTATTTATCTGATCGTGGGCTGACAGGAAGCGCTGTGCTTGGCGGGGCGATTTGAACCGCCCCATGATCTTCTCTCGCTTCCTGGTCTGGCGGTGTGCGTTTTCAATTCTGTTGTTCAGGCTCTTGTGGCCCCGATGATCAGCATCCGGGGCCAGATTTTGTATCGGCTTGATGTAGCCGCGCAGCTTGTCCGTTACGACGACACGCGGTTCACCGAATGGCTTGACCAGGTGAGAGGAAAAGCGCTTTGCGGCCTTGGTGTCGCGGCGAGCTTGAACCAGAATATCGAGTACGTCACCATCGGCGTCAATGGCCCGCCATAGCCAGAATTTCTTTCCGCTGATCGTGATGACGGCCTCATCCATATGCCACTTATCGTTTGGCTTGGGCCGGTCTTTGCGAATGCAATCGGCAAAATGTCGGCCAAAGCGCTTGAGCCAGAAGCGAGCCGTTTTCCTGCTCACGATAACACCGCGTTCAGCAAGAAGGTCTTCCACATCGGCCGTGCTCAGAGCAAACCGATGATAGGCCCAGACGGCGTAGGCGACAACTTCACGCGGAAAACGAAACCCCGTCAAACGAGGGAAAGTGCTCGGTAAAGTCATGCCGCCTCGTTAGACGAAACACCGGGGTCAAACAACTTGGCAATACCGACAGCGGGCCTTCAATGGCCCGTGCACGAAGTGGCAACCGACGTGCAGAACAAGCAGGCTGGTGCAGGCCTTTCGACAGCATCATTGCAGGATCGCCTTTTGCCGGAGTCGCGAATGTCGGCGTGTACCGCGGACGGCACTGTCTATCCGGCAACCAGAACCGCATTGAGATCGACGAGGTAGCGGTCGGAAAGAGGAAGGCTGGCGGCGCCAAGCGAACGGCCGTTCGGTCCGATCGTGCCTTCGAGAACCTTGGGTTTCTCGATGCCGGGGGCATCGGTCTGATTGAGGATTGCTGCCGTTCTCGCGACGATCTCGGCCCGCACGTTGCCCGGCAGCCAGCCATCGATCAACACCGCCGCGACATCGACGACACAGCAGGCTGCGACAATGGCAACGGCAAGGCTCCGGCAGGTTTCGTCCAGCCAGGGTTCCAGTATGCTTTCGTCCAACACCCAGTCATCCGGCGGCCCCCACAGGCTTTCGCTGGATTGTCCGGCATTCTTCAGGGCCCTCTCCAGCAAGAAGAGCGAAGACATGTCGGCCAGTTGACGATACGAGCCATCCGCCTGCGCAATCGGCAGGGAGCCAAGGGCCGCCGCATTGCCGGAACGGCCGGTGTAAAGCCGGTTGTCGAGCACCAGACCGCCGCCGATGAAATAGCCGATGAAGAAATGCAGGAAGTCCTGCGGGCGCTGGCCCTTGCCGAAGGCCAGTTCCGCGCCACAGGCTGCCGAGGCGTCATTCTGCAGGTATACCGGCAGCCCGAGACTGGCCTCCAGTTCGGTACGGATATCGCGGACGCGCCACTCATCCATTTGTTCTGCCGGGGCGCCTGCAATGCGTGCCCAATCCCAGATGCGGAAAGGTATGGCAATGCCGAGACCGGCCAGACGCTCCTGCGGAAGCGAAGCCCGCATTCCGGCAATCGCCGGCAGGGCGAAATCCAGCATATCGTCGAGACGCGGATAGTCATAGACGAGATGGGCGCTGTCCAGAACATCGCCGATAAAATTGAGAAGAACGATATCGGCCGAGCGGCGGCCGATCTTGAGGCCGAAGAAAAAGGCGCCGCCAGGGGCCAGCCCCATCGGCACGGACGGTTGGCCGATCCTGCCGCGCACCGGCTCTCCGCGCCTCAAAAGGCCTTCCTGCTCCAGAGAGCGTACGATCACGGCGCTTGTCTGGATCGAAAGTCCGGTCATGCGCGCGATCTCCGCCTTGGCCAGAGGGCCGTTCCGGCGGATCGTGGAAAGCACCAGCCGCTCATTGTGGGCGCGCACACCTGACTGGTTCGATCCTCTTGATGTCGAGAGGTTTTTGAACCCCTGACCTTCATCAAAGGAATGCGTCGTCACGTTTCAAGCTCCATCTTCCGCCCTTGCACATCGTGCTTTTCAAATAGAACGATTCTGTAGATTCAAGACCTTAGAGCGTCCTTCGTGCGACCGAACGGACGCGGCGATCTAGGTGCAACATATCCTGCGGATTGTAAATTGGCCATAATAAATAAATCGGAGTGATTTAATATCTTGACAAAAGGCATCCCCATCGTGCTTCCTATGGTCATCGCGGCGCTTGCCGCAGTTCATGCAGGCTTGGGAGAGCCTGCTGGTCAAGGGAGGAGAAATTTCATGACATTCGACAAACTCAATGCGCGCGCCCTTTATTGTGCAACGGCACTTGGCGTGGCCGCACTGGCCGGAAACACGCAGGCCGCCGACACCTCAGCCTGCCTGATCACCAAGACCGATACCAACCCGTTCTTCGTCAAGATGAAGGAAGGTGCTGTCGCCAAGGCAAAGGAACTCGGCATCGAGCTGAAGACCTTTGCGGGCAAGATTGACGGCGATCACGAAACCCAGGTTCAGGCTGTCGAAACCTGCATCGCCGATGGCGCCAAGGGCATCCTGATCACGCCATCAGACAGTTCAGCGATCGTTCCCTCGGTCGAGCAGGCCCGCAATGCCGGCATCCTCGTCATTGCGCTCGATACCTCGCTGGAGCCGATCGACGCAGCCGACGCGACCTTCGCCACCGACAATTTCAGGGCCGGTGAACTGATTGGCGCCTGGGCCGCCGCAAGGCTCGGCGACGAGGCCGCCAATGCGAAGATCGCCATGCTCGACCTCGGCGTTAGCCAGCCTTCGGTTGATGTCATGCGCGACCAGGGTTTCCTGCAGGGCTTCGGCATTGATCTGGGCGACCCCAACCGCTGGGGAGACGAAACCGATCCGCGCATCGTCGGCAATGATGTGACGGCCGGCAATGAAGAGGGTGGACAACGCGCCATGGAAAACCTGCTTGCCAAGGATCCGATGATCAACGTCGTCTACACGATCAACGAGCCGGCCGCGGCCGGTGCCTATCAGGCGCTGAAATCCATCGGCCGTGAAAACGACGTCATGATCGTCTCGGTCGATGGTGGCTGCCCCGGTGTTCAGAACGTTGCCGATGGCATCATCGGCGCCACATCTCAGCAATATCCGCTGCTGATGGCCTCGAAAGGCATTGAGGCAATCGCTGAGTTCGCCGCCGACGGATCGAAGCCGATGCTGACCGAAGGCAAGAACTTTTTCGATACCGGTGTTGCCCTGGTGACCGATCATCCGGTTGACGGCGTGGAGTCGATCTCCGCCGCAGAGGGCATGAAGCTCTGCTGGGGCTGATGCCTGTTGTTCTGCCCCTTCGGAGAGGCCGTGACCCGGCCTCCCTTTTTCGAAAGCCAGGCTGACGGAGCGGATCGATCGATTGCCTTGCCTGGAGACATTCGGGAGTGAGAAACATGCAGGAACCGACGGCACGGCGGGATGACTATGAATCCGGGCTGACGCAAAGCCCCACCAACGTCGCTGAATTCGAGCAGGAGCCGGAGTGGCTGATCGACAAGCTCCAGCATGCCCTGCACAAGACCCCGGCACTGGTGCCGCTTATCGTGCTTCTATTGTCGATCGCGGGTTTCGGTATATTGCTGGGGTCGAAATTCTTCTCACCCTTCGCGCTGACACTGATCCTGCAGCAAGTCCAGATTATCGGTATTGTCGCGGCCGCGCAAAGTCTTGTCATCCTGACAGCGGGCATAGATCTCTCCGTTGGCGCGATCATGGTTTTGAGCTCCGTGATCATGGGACAGTTCACGTTCCGCTACGGTCTTCCACCCTCCGCGGCCATTGTCTGCGGGCTTGCCTGCGGCGCGGCGGTTGGCTTCATCAACGGGTTCCTGGTTGCGCGCGTCAAACTGCCGCCCTTCATCGTCACGCTCGGCATGTGGCAGATCGCGCTGGCGACGAATTTTCTCTATTCGGCCAATGAAACCATACGCGCCCAGGATATCGAGGCTGAGGCGCCGCTGCTGCAGTTCTTCGGCAACAAGATTTCAGTGGGTGGTGCAATCTTCACCTATGGTGTGATCTTCATGATCGTGCTGGTGATGGTTCTTGCCTATGTCCTGCGCCAGACGGCCTGGGGCCGCCATGTCTATGCTGTCGGCGACGATCCCGAAGCCGCGGAGCTTGCCGGCGTCAATGTCAGGCGCACGCTGATCTCGGTCTATGTGCTGTCCGGCCTCATCTGCGCCTTTGCCGGCTGGGCCCTGATCGGGCGGATCGGCTCGGTCTCGCCGACATCGGGCCAGCTGAGCAATATCGAATCCATCACCGCCGTGGTGATCGGCGGCATCTCGCTCTTCGGCGGGCGCGGCTCGGTGCTCGGCACACTGTTCGGCGCGCTGATTGTCGGCGTTTTCACGCTGGGCCTCAGGCTGATGGGCGCGGATGCCCAATGGACCTACCTGTTGATCGGCCTGCTGATCATCGCCGCCGTTGCTCTCGATCAGTGGATCAGAAAGGTATCGCTATGACCGAACCGCTTTTGAAGGCTCGCAATCTCGTCAAGCGTTATGGCAAGGTGACGGCGCTCGATCACTGCGATTTCGACCTCATGCCGGGCGAAATCCTGGCGGTGATCGGCGATAATGGCGCCGGCAAGTCGACGCTGATCAAGGCCATATCCGGCGCGGTACTGCCGGATTCAGGCGAAATCCACATGGATGGTAGGCGCCTTAACTTCACCGCGCCCAACGATGCTCGCGAGTCCGGTATCGAGACAGTCTACCAGACGCTTGCCATGTCGCCGGCGCTGTCGATCGCCGACAATATGTTCATGGGACGCGAATTGCGCAAACCCGGCATCATGGGCAAGGTGTTCCGCCAGCTCGACCGGCCGGCGATGGAGCGGATCGCTCGCGAAAAGCTGAACGATCTTGGCTTGATGACTATCCAGAACATCAATCAGGCGGTGGAAACCCTTTCGGGCGGGCAGCGACAGGGGTTGCGGTGGCGCGGGCGGCAGCCTTTGGCTCCAGGGTGATCATTCTCGACGAGCCGACGGCCGCGCTCGGGGTCAAGGAATCGCGCCGGGTGCTGGAGCTGATCCTCGATGTCAGATCGCGCGGCATTCCGATCATCCTGATCTCGCACAACATGCCGCATGTCTTCGAGGTGGCCGATCGCATCCATGTCCATCGCCTCGGCCGGCGGCTCTGCGTCATCGACCCGAAGGATCACACCATGTCGGACGCTGTTGCCTTCATGACCGGCGCTAGGGAGCCGACGGAACTGGAACCCGCGTCCTGACCTGACGGGGTTGTCAAGCAAAACGGCTCAGCATCGGCGTCGAGATACTGCCGCGTCAGTCAAGACTGTTCCGCAGACACCTAAAAGACGATAGAAAGGTCGCCCCGAAGCGTTTCGAATGCGTTATTTTGGTGAAGTTACGAGTTTACGATCGTAGTTTCGCACTGGTATTTTCGCTGGTCGCTTCACTCCTGTCGCGTTGTGTGAAAAATTGCGGCCATGAAAACACAACGCGATATTGCCAAAGCTGCCGGTGTCTCGCTCAAGACCGTATCTCGGGTGCTGAACGATGACCCGCTGGTCAGACCCGAGACACGTGCGCGTGTCGAAAGGTCTTCCGGCAGATGGGGTATCAGCCGAGCGTCGCCGCCAAGCTCATGCGGGCCAAGAAAAGCGGCATCATCGGCTTTGTCGCCGACGGCGTGGCCATGTCGAATTCCTCGATTGACCTTATCCGGGGCGCGCAGGATGTTGCCTGGTCGCTCGGCAAGCAAATGATGCTCTTCAACATCCTTCCCGGAAAGGATGACGGCGCCCATGCGGAAGCTCAGCTTGCCCAGTTCAGGGCCGAAGCCGTCATCTATGCGACCATCTATCACCGGGAGCTTGCAATGCCGCCCAAGGCGGAACGCAGCATTCTGCTCAACTGTTTCAGCTCCAGACCCGACGTCCCGACCGTTCTTCCCGATGATTACGGTCTGGCACGCCTGTTGATGAGAGAGGTCTTCGCCAAGGGATACAAACGCCCCTATTTCTTCAATCTTTCCGAGGAGATCTGCGCGGCTGGCTTGCGCCGGAAGGGCTACATCGACGAGGGGCAGGCGCACGGCCTCGACCTATCGCATCGCGTCCGCCCGGCCGTGGTCTTCCGTGATGGCGAGCATCGGTTTATCGTTGAAGACCTTCTGAAGCAGATTCTTGAGGCGGGTGAGCGGCCCGACATTATCGTTTGCGGACAGGACATTCTCGCGATGCAACTCTATTTCGCGATTGCTGATGCGGGTTTTAGTGTCGGGCAGGATATCGGCGTCGCCAGTTTCGACAATCAGGCCCCCATCGCCGAGATGCTGAGACCGAAACTCTCGACGATGCAGCTCCCCTATTATGAAATGGGTCGTACCGCGATGGAGATCGCATGCGACATGCAGCCACCGCACCCGATGGTCCGACTTGTCAGCGGACGCTTTATCAACCGAAACTCTTTCTGACTTCAATGCATGGATCGACACGCGCTGAAGGACGTCTTGGCGCGAACTCAAAATGACAACGTGAGACATTTTTGAATTGACAACGTGAGACATTTGCGTCACGACAATCCATGTTGGGCGCGATATTGGGCGCGATCAAGCTCGATTGCGTCGAAACGGAGGCCGCAGCGGGCCCGCATCAACCATACTGGGAGGACTGAAATGAAATTGAAAACTCTATTCCTGATCGGAACGGCTGTCGTGAGCTTCTCGGCCACGGCACGGGCGGAAAGCCTCACGGTTTGGGTCATCAACGGCGATTCCGAGAAGCCGTATTTCGCGCAACTTGAGGAAAAGTACAATGCCTCGCAAAGCGAAAACACGGTCGATGTCGTGCCGATCCCGGGTTACACTCAGGCCATTCAGGCCGCGACGCTTTCGGGCGACCTGCCGGACGTAATGCTGGTGGACGGCCCGAACATGGCCAGCCTCGTCTGGACCGGCACGCTGCAGCCGATCGATGATCTTCTCGATCCCGAAATTAAGAAGGATCTTTTGCCGGGCATTCTGGCACAGGGAACATACGGTCCCGATGGCAAGCTTTACCAGGTTGGCCCCTATGACAGTTCCGAGGTCCTATGGGGCAACAGGAAGCTCCTGGAAGAGGCCGGTATCGAAATCCCGACCTCCGTCGACGATGCGTGGACGGCCGATCAACTTGAGGACGTGCTTGCAAAGTTGAAGGCGCTGCCCGCCGTCGAATGGCCGCTCGACATGAAGCTGAGCGACGGCGTCGGCGAGTGGCTGACCTATGGCTGGCTGCCCTTCCTGGAATCAAACGGCGGCGACGTCATCGACCGCGAGACCTGGGTGGCCGACGGAACGATGAATTCCGACGCGAATGTCGCGATCATGGAGCGCCTTTCCGACTGGGTCAACAAGGGCTATATCGTGCCGGCGTCGGCAGGCGACAACAAATTCTATGGCGAGAAGACAGCGGCGCTCGCATGGGTTGGCAACTGGATGTGGTCGACGCATGAAAAAGGGCTGGGCGATGACCTCGTATTGATACCGCCGCCCTCTTTCGGTGACAAAGGCCCCGTTAGTTCGAATGGCGGATTTGGCTGGGCGGTTCCCGCTTCGTCAACCAAGCTCAATGCCATTTCAAGCTTCCTGAATTTCTCCATGTCGCGCGAACAGGTCGGCCTTTATGCCGATATCACCGGCTACATCCCCGCACGCTCTTCCGCCGTGTCGTTTTCGAAGCTCTATTCGTCCGAAGGTAAGGGCGCGCTCTTCGTGGACGTTGCCAATTGCTGCACGATGGTCCGGCCGGTGCACCCGGCTTACCCTGTCATTACGTCAGCCTTCGCCAACGCGGTCGATCACATCATGACCGGCAAGGCCGACGTGCGTGACGAACTCGATAACGCCGCCGAAACGATCGACGAAGATATCGAGGACAATGCTGGCTATCCTCCCTTTGGCCGTTAAACCCTGACTGGTTTGCGTGGGCGGCGCCTGCAGGCGCCGCCAGAACAGGTTTACAACGCGGTATACCTGCGTGGAGTATCGTTCATGAACATTCGGAAAAAGTCGCGGCTGCAGCAATATGCGATGCTGTCACCCGCAATATTGGCGCTCGGCCTGCTTTTCGCACTGCCCTTTGCGCTCTCATTCTGGTTTTCATTCACGGATCAGCACCTGGTTCCACGACCGATTCCGACGCGGTTCATCGGTCTTCGCAATTATGAGCGGATCTTGACCGACGACGACTTCTGGCAGGCGGTGACGAACACCATCCTGTTTTCGTGTCTGGTGGTTCCGCTGCAGCTTGTCGTTTCGCTTGGCACCGCGCTGATCCTAAATGCAAAAATTCCGTTCCGCTCGGCCTTCCGCGCGATTGCCATTCTGCCGCTTTTGCTTCCCATGACGGTGGTTGTCGCCATCTGGGCAGTCATCTACCGCATCCCGAACGGAGCGCTCAACGCAGTCTATCAGCTGGTCGCCGGTCCCGGCGCCTATATCGACTGGCTCGGCAGCTCCTCGACGGCCATGGTCTCGGTCGTGGTCCTGTCTGCCTGGGCAACCTTTCCCTATCAGATGCTGATCTATCTGGCGGGTCTTCAGGACATCTCGCCCGAGCTTTACGAGGCAGCAAGGGTTGATGGCGCAACCCCTGGCAGCGGTTTCGCAATGTCACCTGGCCGGGCCTGCGCAATGTCAACATCTTCCTCCTGATCATCACCACGATCGGCGCCCTGAAGCTTTTCACCCAGGTGTCGATTCTCACACGTGGCGGTCCCAACGGCGCGACGACGACCATCATCTACTATCTCTACAAGGAGGGCTTCGCCAGCCAGAAGATTGGCTACGCCTCCGCCGTTGCCGTCATCTTCTTCCTTGCCGTCACTGCGCTTACTCTTCTGCAGCGCCGGCTCTTCAAGAATGAATCGGAGGTCTAGCGGTGGCCAGATCACAAGCCGGTATGTCGCCGCCCCGCCTGACGATCGTTTTCGCCATCATCATGGCGCTCGGCGTTCTTTTGCCGCTGATGATGGCGCTGACCATCAGCCTCAATCCAGACGAGGAGGCGATCGTCATCGAGATGGGGTCATGGCGCAGCTTCATTCCCCATGTCTTCTCGTTGCACAACTACATCG
>NZ_JAQOMR010000001.1:3822500-4303775 GCF_028401385.1 Marinicella algicola | reverse complement strand
CGATGTGAAGACCTTCACATCCAAATACCAATCCGCGTGCCAAAACCCTTAAGTTCAAACACGTCAATCAGCAAAGCTAATCGGCGGAAGAAGGGGCAACACAGTTGGTCGCGAGAACGACCGTCGACCCCGTCGGTGATGCGCATATAGGGTGAAGCGCCTTCCAAAGTCAACAAGCTTTCTTCAAAAATGCGAAAAAAGCGTCAGCCCTTCATATTTTCCACCTCCCCGTCTGTGCCCGTAGGATTTGCTGCTAGGAATAGTGTCGCAAAACGGGAGGTCAATATGCGCAATCTCATCACCGATATCGCTGGCGTCAGTGTCGGTCACGCACAGGATGTTGCACTGGCGTCCGGCGTGACCACAATTGTCTTTGACCGGCCGGTTGTCGCCTCCGGCCTTTCGCTCGGCGGAGCCCCCGGCAGCCGTGACCAGCTTTGCTGGACCCTGCCCGGACGGTGGAGACCGTTGATGCGTTTGTTCTCTCAGGTGGTTCCGCCTTCGGCCTTGACGCGGCTGGCGGCGTACAGTCGGGCCTTCGTGCCGACGGTCGCGGCCTCAGGCTCGGCGCGACGCGCATCCCGATCGTCCCGTGCGCCATCCTGATGGATCTTCTGAACGGTGGCGACAAGGACTGGGGCCTGCATGCCCCTTATCACAGCCTTGGCTATGACGCTTACCGGGCAGCCGCAACGGGCGCTTTCGCGCTCGGGAGCGTCGGCGCCGGAACCGGTGCGACAACTGTCAATCTCAAGGGCGGCCTCGGTTCGGCCTCAGCCGTGACGCCTGCAGGCTTCCGTGTCGGGACACTTGCCGCCGTCAATGCGATGGGCAGCGTGACAATTGGCGACGGGCCGCATTTCTGGGCCGGACCGCTGGAGAACGCAGATGAATTCGGCGGGCTCGGGCTGCCGGCTGCATTCCCGAAGGAGGCTTCCACGCTGAAGATCAAAGGCGGGCCGACCACAGCAACGACGCTGGGTGTCATTGCCACCGACGCCACAATAACCAAGCAGCAGGCCTACCGGCTTGCGGTGATGGCCCATGACGGGTTTGCCCGGGCAATCCACCCCGCGCACCTGCCGTTTGACGGCGATACGGTGCTATCGGCAGCGACCGGCGAAAAGGAGCGCCGGATGACTTCGCCTTTGCCGAGATCTGCCTTGAAGCCATGCGGACCATGGCACGCGCTATCGCACGCGGGGTCTATGAAGCAGAAACGCTCCCACAAAGGGAGCGTTTCGAAGCTGGAAGGAACAGTACGGAAACGGCTGAGACTCTTCCCTTACTGCGTTGCATAGCCGCCGCCAATTGCAACGTTGAGCGCAACGAAATCGCCGGCCTGCTGCGCGATAGCATCGGCGAGACTTGCCTCGGCATCGGACACGGCACGCTGCGCATCCAGAACATCCAGCAGAGAAGTGGCGCCATCCTTGTAGCTGGACGTCGAGAGTGCCAGCGCATCACGGTAGGAGGCAACCGTTGCCCGCAACGCGGAGACGGTTCGGCCATCACGGGTGACCACGGCGAGCGCCGATTCCACTTCCTGCACGGCATTGAGAACAGTCTGCTTCCACATGAGATAGGCTTGCCGCGCGCGCGATTCGGAGCTCGAAACATTGGCACGAAGCGCACCGCCATCGAAAATCGGCAGGCTGAGCGTCGGTCCGAACGACCATGACGTCACCCCGGCATTCCCGAGAGAACTCCCGGATACGCTGGCCTGCAGTGTGCCACTCAATGAAATCATCGGGTAAAGTTGCGCTTCGGCTACCCCGATATTGGCGGTCGCAGCAGCAAGGTTACGCTCAGCTTCGCGGATATCCGGTCTGTTACGGATCAGATCCGCCGGAACACCGGATGACAGCCGCGCACGGGTAACCGGGATCGGCTTCACCTTGTTCATCTGATCAATGAGGGATGCTGCGGGCAGCCCCATCAGCGTCGACAGCGCGTAAACCTGCTGACGATAGGCCGCCTCGAGTTGCGGAATGGTCGAAAGCTGCGCGTTGACGAGACCTTCTGATTGAACGACATCAAGCCTGGAGGCAGCACCCGCATCAAGCTGGAACTGGGTCAGACGGAGGGTTTCGCGGCGGCTCTTTAGATTGGAACGCGCAATCGCCAGACGCTCCTGATAAAGGCGCGCGTTGATGTAGGAATCGATCAGGCTGGAGATCAGCGTCAGCTTGGCCACATCCGCGCTTGCATAAGCGGCATCAAGTTCTGCAATAGCGGCTTCGCCGGCGCGTTTATAGAGACCGAAAAGATCGAGAACCCAGGAAACCGGAACTGATCCGCCGAAGGTGTTGGAGGTCTTGCGCGCCGCAGCGGAAGCGCCGTCGCCGCCGGCCCCCGCGCCGGTATCATAGGCCTGAAGATTGACCTGCGGGTACGCCCCGCGGTCGACGTCACAACATTAGCCTCGGCCTGAACAATCGTCTCCAGCGCCTGCAGAACGGAGAGGTTCTGCGACATTCCCTGCGCGACATACGTGTTCAGCAGCGAATCATTGAAGCTCTTCCACCATGCAACATCGGTCACATCGCCCACGCTCTGGGCACTGCCTTCACTGAACTTATCGGGAAGCGCCGTCTCGGGCGCCGCATAGTCCGGACCCACCACACAGCCGGACAAGAGCAGCAGTACGAGCGGAATGGGGGTAACGCGGCTCAACACCATGATCTCAATCCTGTCATCTCGGCGGGCCCAAAAACAGGCCGCCTACCGCTGTGTTTTAGACGCCGGCACGGGGCCGGCGCAATATCGTTAACAATGTTTTAAACGATCTGTTGCTCTTCTGCCGCCTTCTTGTCCTTCTTGTCCATGCCCATCAACCTGCACACGGCCACAAAGAACGACGGTACGAAGAAGATCCCCAGCGATGTAGCGGCAATCATGCCGAAGAACACGGCAACACCAATGGCATTCTGCGCCGCAGAACCCGCCCCTGTGGCGCGGACCAGAGGCAGAACACCGAGAATGAAGGCCAGCGACGTCATGATAATCGGTCGCAGACGCATACGGGCCGCATGAACCGCCGCATCAAAGAGAGAATCGCCCTTCTCGCTTTGCTCGCGCGCGAATTCCACGATCAGAATCGCGTTCTTCGCCGCAAGCCCCATGGTCGTCAACAGTCCCACCTTGAAGTAGATGTCGTTGTCCTGCCCAAGGTAGTGGGCCCCCATGACCGCCCCGAGAATACCCACTGGGACCGCGAGAATAACTGAGAACGGAATACTCCAGCTTTCATAAAGTGCAGCGAGGCAGAGGAACACGAAGATGATGGAAACGGCGTAGAGATAAGCCGCTTCGTCACCCGAGATCACCTGCTGCAGGGACATGTTTGTCCAGGCCACCGAAAATCCGCCCGCCGACTGGCCGACAAGGCTGGTCAGTTCGTTCATGGCCTCGCCCGAGCTGTATCCGGCAGCCGACTGTCCCTGAATGTCCACAGCGGTA
Organism: Marinicella algicola; assembly: GCF_028401385.1. Taxonomy (GTDB): domain Bacteria; phylum Pseudomonadota; class Gammaproteobacteria; order Xanthomonadales; family Marinicellaceae. The sequence goes on along the minus strand of NZ_JAQOMR010000001.1, from coordinate 4,300,313 downwards.
TTGCCGTTGTAATGGGCAAGAGACGGAGCGCCGGTGGTCCAGTCTATGTCTGTAAAGGCGGAGAACGGAACCATGTCGCCCTGCAAATTGCGGGCATACCACTGATAGATATCTTCAGGCTGCATGCGATAGGGCGCATCGCCCTGAACATAAACCTGCTTGACCTTGTCAGCGAGGGTGAAGTTGTTGATGTAAGAGCCGGCATAGATCGTCGAAAGCATGTTGGTCGCCTCGGCGATGCTCACGCCGTAGGCCCTGCCTGCTGCTCATCGATCCTCAGCATCATCTGTGTTTCATCGCTCTGCGTATCGGTGCGTACCTGCGTTGCGATACCCTGCTGGTTCATCTGCTGAATGATACGATTGGTGTTTACAAGTGTCGCGGCCTGTCCCTGCCCGCCACTGTCAACAACATACCCGGTCCAGCCAGTTGAGTTACCAAGTCCGGGGATGGCCGGCGGCGAAACCACATAGACCTGGGCATCGCGAATATGGGTGTAGAAATACCCGTTGGCGCGCTGAGCCAGGGCCTGAGCGGTTTCAGATTCCTTGGTTCGATCATCAAACGGCTTGAGTTGAATGAAACTCATGCCGTAATTCTGACCCTGCCCGGCGAACGAGAAGCCCATCACCGAGAACACCGCTTCAACGGTACTGGATTCCTGGTTGTGGAAATATGAAGCAACCTCATCCGAAACAGCGCTGGTACGCTCGGTCGTCGCGCCGGTCGGCAGATTGATCAGCACGAAAAGCGAACCCTGGTCTTCATCAGGCAGGAACGATTCCGGAAGCTTCATGAAATAGTGATACACGCCGAACAGCAGCACCGCGAAAACCGCGAAAACCGGTAGCGGCCACTTCAGCAGGAAAGTGATGGCGTTGGTGTAGCCATTGGTCAGCCCGTTGAAGCCGCGGTTGAAGACACCCGAGATGCCTCGGTCCTTCTTGGTCGGATCCACGGGTTTCAGGATGGTCGCGCACAGCGCCGGTGTAAACACCATAGCCACGAAGACCGATAGAATCATCGCAGCAACGATGGTCACGGAGAACTGCCGGTAGATGATACCGGTGGATCCGCCGATGAACGCCATCGGAATGAACACCGCAGTCAGCACGATCACGATACCGATAAGGGCACCCTGGATTTCACCCATCGAGTGCTGGGTCGCCTCCTTGGGCGGGAGCCCTTCTTCATGCATGATACGTTCGACGTTTTCCACCACCACAATCGCGTCGTCAACGAGCAAGCCGATCGCAAGCACCATCGCGAACATGGTCAGTGTATTGATCGAGAAGCCGGCGAAGGCCAGCACACCGAACGTGCCGAGCAGAACCACGGGCACAACAAGCGTCGCAATAAGGGTCGCCCTGATATTCTGCAGGAAGATAAAGAGCACGAGGAAGACCAGAATGATCGCCTCAAACAGCGTATGGACCACCTGCTCGATCGAAAGCTCGACGAAGGGTGTCGTATCATAGGGATAGACGATCTCGACGCCGTCCGGCAGAGACGGCTTCACCGAATTCATGAAATCGACCACGCCCTTGGACGTCTCAATCGCGTTGGCGCCGTTCGCCAGCTCAACCGCAAAGCCTGCAGCCGAGGCCCCGTTGTAGTAGGTCTGGAACTGATAGTAGCGCTGGCCGAGCTCTACGCGGCCGACGTCTGAAATCGTAACGGTCGCGCCATTTTCCGTGGTCTTGAGGATGATATTCTCGAACTGCGGCACATTCTGCAACTGGCTCGACGACACCACGGTTAGATTGAGTTGCTGCCCTGATATCGATGGATCATCACCGAGATCACCCACCGCGACCTGATTGTTCTGGGCCTCGATGGCGTTGGTGACATCGTTGGAGGTCAGACCGTACTGATTGAGCTTGTAGGGATCGAGCCAGATGCGCATTGCATAGGGTGTATAGAAGCCCTGAATGCTGCCGACGCCATCAAGTCGTGCCACGTTGTCATTGATCTGACTGTCGATGATGTTGCCGAGATCCGAAGCCGAATACTTGCCGCTATTGTCAACCAGAGCCACGACCATAAGGAAGCTCGCCGACGAACGCTGGACCGTGATCCCGAGACTTCTGACAATCTCCGGCAGCTGAGGCTGGACAAGCTGCAGCTTGTTCTGCACCTCGACCTGAGCGATTTCCGGATCAATCGAAGGACCGAAGATAACCTGAATCTGCGCCAGACCGGGACTGGACGTCGAGGTCAGGTAAAGCATGTCATCAAATCCGGTCAGCCCGTCTTCGATAACGTTGGTTACCGTTGTCTCGACTGTTCGTGCACTGGCCCCGGGAAAGTGGCCGTGATTGAAACGGTGGTCGGAGCAATGGCGGGATACTGCGAAATCGGCAGCGTATAGAGGCCCAGGCCACCGATCAACATGATGACGATGGCGACCACCCAGGCAAAGATAGGTCGATTGATAAAGAAATTAGACATTAGACATACCTCGAGCGTGTGGCCCTATGCTTTGAACATCCATACGCTCAGCCGTTTCCGCCTGAAGTAGAAGAACCCGAACCCGTCGAACCGCCGCTTGCGCCCGACGAAGAGGGCTGCTTATCAACAACGACACCCTTGTCATTGATTTCCGCAGGCACCGGCGTAACCTCGGCTACGCCGCCGATGAGCCGCTGAAATCCATCAACAATCAGACGATCTCCGTCGGAAATGCCTTTGGTCACCAGCCACGAATTGCCCGAAACCTGAACATTGTCGAAAACACGGGTCTCTACCTTGTTGTCACTGGTGACAAACTTCGCCGTAACTTTTCCACCGGCTTCGATCTGCGCAGCCAACTGGGGAATAAGATAACCGGCCTCTTCGGCGATCGTCAGCGTGGAACGCACGAACATGCCGGGAAGCAGGATGTGATCCGGGTTGTCGAACACGGCGCGCAAATTCACAGTGCCGGTTGACTGATCAACAGTGCGCGCCGAGACGTCAAGGTGACCCGGTATGGAATAGGTCGTACCATCATCAAGCAGGACCTCGACCTTAACCTTCGAGAGATCGACCTCATTCTTGAAGTTGGCATATTTGCCGGTCGCGGAAAGCACCTGTCCGGCCGATTCGTACATGTCGACATAGATCGGATCGAGCTGATCGAGCGAGACAAGCGCTGCGGATGAGCTAGGCGAGGCAAGGTTACCGATCGAGATGTTCGATACGCCGAGCACACCCTGGAAAGGGGCGACAATGTCAGTGTGATCGAGATTGATCTGCGCTGTCTTGACCGCCGCCTTTGCCGATTCGACATCGGCCAGCGCCTGTTCGTAGGCTGTTCTCGCATCGGTCAGCTGGATTTCGGTGGCACCCTGATTCACGATGCGCGCGTAGCGTTCGTAATTGGCCTGAAGGCCCGGCACCGTCGCATTGGCCTTGTCGAGTGACGCCTGAGCCTGAGCAAGCGTGGCCTCGTAGGCATCCTGCTCGATCTGGTAGAGCAAGTCGCCCTCATTCACATAGGCACCGTCCTTGAAAGCCTTTTCGGTGATGATGCCGGTCACCTGCGGGCGGATTTCCGCAGAGCGATATGAAACGGCACGCGCCGGAAGCGTCGTGGTGAGCGGAACCGTCTTCTTGTCAAGCGTAATGACGCCGACCTGAGGCGGTGGCATCTTCATGCCGCCCTGTTGTTTGTTGCCTTCATCGCTGCAAGCGCCTAGCGCGAGTACAACAACACCTAAAACGGCAATCGGAAACTTGCGCGACAGCATGGGCACCTATCCAGAATAGAAATCAAACAATGGCCACTCTCTTAACACAATCCCGACAGCGCAGAAACTCAATATCGCGCCTGCCGGCAACTGTAGCGAAAGTTCGCCACAAAGCATAAAACGAGATCTGTCTGGTGACGTATCGCAGATACCGTCACTTTACAACGCGGTTTTTCAAGCCCCCATCGATCAGCGTGACAATTAACTGCGTTTTGTCGGCCAGTGTTGCGGGATCAGCACATGCCATCATGCGCGGGTTGAGAACGCAACCGAGCATGTCGACAATCGCGGAAGCATCGAGTGCGGGATTGCCCGCTCCGTAGATACCGTCTTCCATTGCTTCAGCGATCAGCGAGGACAGCTTGTCCTCAACCAGTCGCCGGTAGATCCGCCCCCTTGGACGGGTCTTCCAGCACCAGCGGGATCATCTCGAAAAGATACTGATTCTCCTGCTTGTCATGTAGGTGCTCGCGCGCAAGCCGCGACAGAAAGATCATCAGACGCTTGTCGGGCGGATCCGTCAACCCCTCGATCGAGCAGCGCTCGGCAAGGCGCCGGGCATGGCGATAGGCAATCGTGCGGCCAAGCGTCAGCTTGCTTCGGAAATGCTTGAAAACATTGGCCGGAGACATCCCGAGTTCGCCAGCGATATCGGCAATCGAAACCGCGCCGAAGCCGCGCGCTCGGAACAGCCGCTCCGAGGTTTCCAGGATCGCCTCACGTGTCTCTTCCGCCGATCGCCGCGGTCTGCGCATTATGCCCCTCCCCAGGGTGCCTCCGGGTAATAAGCGGCGAGATTGGCACGCACCCGGCCCTTTACGCTGTCCCCGCTATCATCGGGAACAAAGCGCCCGCCTGTGATCATTTCGAACGCCCGGGCATAGACCCCGGAGGCCGCAGCGATCACATCGTCCGGAATTTCCGGGATCGGATCCCTGTAGGGGTCGCATCGCGCGACAACCCAGGAGCGGATGAAATCCTTGTCGAAACTTTCCGGACGCTCGCCCGCCTCAAAACGTGTCTGATAGCTTTCCGCCATCCAGTAGCGGCTCGAATCCGGCGTATGGATTTCGTCGGCCAGCATCAGATTGCCGACCCCGTCAATGCCGAACTCATATTTTGTATCGGCAAGGATCAGCCCACGCGTCGCAGCCATCTCCCGCCCGCGCGCAAAAAGCGCCAACGCCTTTTCCGATACTTCGTCCCAACGCTCTTTGCTCAGCAGGCCCTGACCGATAATCTCGTCGGCGGTCAGCGGCTCATCATGACCGCCATCAAATGCCTTGCTGGTCGGCGTGATAATCGCTTGCGGCAACACCTGATTGTCACGCATACCATCGGGGAAATCGAAACCGTAGATCTGGCGTTCGCCGCGTTTGTAGCGAGTCAGCACCGAGGTATCGGTCGTTCCCGCCAGATAGCCGCGCACGATGACCTCGACCGGCAGAATATCCAGCCGCTTTCCGACAACCACGTTCGGATCAGGATAGGCGACAACATGGTTATTTACGATATCGGCGGTGACGTCGAACCAGAAGCGGGCTATTTGCGTCAGGATTGCGCCCTTGTGCGGGATAGAGGCCAGAACCCGGTCGAAAGCGCTGATACGATCGGTCGTTATGATGATCCTGCGGCCGTCCGGCAGGTCGTAGTTTTCCCGCACCTTGCCCTTGTAATAGCCGGGCAGTTCGGGAAAAAATGCTTCGTCGAGAATACGCAAGAAAACCGTCCTTCAGTCGTTTCGGCCAACCGCAGCCTTGTTGCGAAATGTTGCAAAGCCGTTCAGCTCTCATTACAGATTGTTAACCTACACGGCAATCATATTGAATGGTGAACGCGCGACCCGCGCTCCAGGTTTCGGCAGCTTTCATGGAAATCATCCCTTCTCTCCCCGTCCTCCTCGCCTTTTCGGCGGCCACACTGCTTCTGGCGCTGACCCCCGGCCCCGACATGACGCTTTCGATCAACAAGGCGCTGAGGGAGGGCCGCGCTGCCGGCCTCGCCGTTCTCATCGGCACCAATTGCGGCATCTGCGTGCACACCATGCTGGTGGCCTTCGGTGTCTCCGCGCTGATCGTGGCATCACCGACGGCCTTTCTTGTTTTGAAGACGGGAGGCGCTGGTTATCTTTTCTGGATTGCGGTGATGGCTATCCGCAAGGGTAACAATTTCGTGCTGGAGGCGGAAGCCAGGACCGAGCGCAAGCGCGGCAGGCTGAAGGCGGCGATGGCCAACGGCTTCTGGGTCAACCTGCTCAACCCGAAGATCATCATCTTCTTCATGACCTTCCTCCCGCAATTCGTCGATGCCGGTGATCCCAACGTTACAGGAAAGCTGATCTTCCTCGGCTTCACGTTCATAGCCGTCGCACTTCTGCCCACGATCGGCATCGTACTTGCCGCCGATCGCCTGTCCGGCTGGCTGATGACGCACAAACGCATCCTGCGTGGCATCGATTACCTGTTTGCCGGGGTATTTTCGCTGTTCGCTGTGAAGATATTACTGACGCAGGCGCGGTAACGAACCGATCAGTCTTCGCCGTGATTGGCGATCATCATCGCTTCATAGGCCATGCGCTCGGTCTTGCGCATGCGTTCCGATTCTGATTTCAGCTGGCCGCAGGCGGCGAAAATGTCGCGACCGCGCGGGGTGCGAATCGGCGAGGCATAGCCGGCCTGGTTGATGAAATCGGCAAAACGCTCGATCGTTTCCCAGTCGGAACACTGATAGTTGGAGCCGGGCCAGGGATTGAACGGGATCAGGTTGATCTTCGCGGGCACGCCCTTCAAGAGTTTGACCAAATCTCGCGCGTCTTCGAGACTGTCATTGACGTCCTTCAGCATCACATATTCAAACGTGATGCGGCGGGCATGGAAACGCCCGGATATTCGCGACAGGCCTTGATCAGCTCCTCAAGCGGATATTTCTTGTTGATCGGCACCAGGATGTTGCGCAGGTCATCGCGCACGGCATGCAGCGAGATTGCCAGCATGCAGCCAATCTCGTCGCCGGTGCGGTAGATTTCCGGCACCACACCGGAGGTTGACAGCGTGATCCGGCGCTTCGACATTGACAGACCGTCTTCGGCCGACGCGATCAGAAGCGCCTTCTTCACCGCCTCGAAATTGTAGAGCGGTTCGCCCATGCCCATCATCACGATATTGGTAACCTTGCGGTCGGATTCGGGAATGAAGGCGCCGTTGGGCGCGTCGCGGTTCGGAAAATCCCCGAGCGCATCACGGGCAACGAGAAGCTGACCGAGAATTTCTTCCGGTCTCAGATTACGCACCAGCCGCTGCGTGCCGGTGTGACAGAAGGAACAGGTGAGCGTGCAGCCGACCTGACTGGAGATGCAAAGCGTGCCGCGATCTTCCTCCGGAATATAAACTGTCTCGATTTCAACCGGACGGCCGGCACCGTGCGCGGGAAACCGGATCAGCCACTTGCGCGTCCCGTCGGTCGAGATCTGTTCGGTGACGATTTCCGGACGGGCGATATCGAAGGCTTCCGCCATTCTCAGGCGCAGATCCTTGGCCATATTGGTCATCTCGGCGAAATCGGAGACGCCGCGCACATATAGCCAGTTCCATATCTGGTTGACGCGCATGCGGATCTGCTTGTCCGCCACCCCGATCGATGACAGCGCCTCGGCCATTTCCGGCTTGGAAAGGCCGATCAGTATATTGCCAACTGCTGGCTTCTGCCGGGGTTTGGCGCGCTGAGCGTCAAGATCGATGGTTTCGACAGCGGACATTGTCGGGCTCCCGTGAAAACGCCGATTGCGGGTATTCGACGCTTCTGCCCGGCCCTTGTGGTCTCAAGGACAAGGCGGTGCGCCACCCGCAATGTAGAAAAGTTGCTCTTCAAGCTTTTAAAGGTGCACGATAAACACAGGACACCAAGCATTTGCGGCGAGCCTATAGCACGGTTGACACCCTGCGTCATCCCTTTCGCCACATGGCTGTCCCGCAAGAGCAACATGACAGCCAACAAAAACCCGGCCGAAGCCGGGTTGCTGCAAAGCGGCTCTGCCCTTACTGGCAGGCGCTGATCTTGTTGAGCGCTGCGGTAATGCCGATCAGCGAATAGGTATGGGTGGTGTTGGTCCCGCGCGCCGACGTGGCCTTCACCGACATTGTGCGACCGGCCTTCATGGCCGCGATCAGAGCCGGCTCCTGCGCGGCATTTTCAAGCCAGCCACCCTGGCCCTTGTGATACATCGGGAAGCTTTTGCCGTCGACAATCACGTCGATGGTCGAACCGTCGCGCAGGCTGAAACCCATCATGGCCTGCGGCTCGAGCGTGACATTCTGGCCCGGATATTTGGTGACGACGAAGAAATTGTCGCCATGGTCGACATTCGCCGGATCCTTCTTGGCCGGCACGGACAGGACATAACAGACCTTCCCCGCGTCCGACTGGTAGGAATAAGCAACCCAGGCATCGAATTTCTGTATGGGCGTCGGCGTCTGCGCGGAAGCGATTGAGGCGCCGGTGAACAGAATAACCAGTACGAGGGCGATTCTTTTGCAAACATAAGTTCCTGCCGATTTTCTCTACTGCCGCCGGCCCCACCCTATTCAAAAGCGACCGGCCGATAGGTTGCGAATTACTCATCTAAATACGCATCCGAGGTTACCAAAATCTCAACGTGGCATGAATTTTCGGACGCTCTCGGGAATACGCTGCCTGAAAAATTGTAAGACGACAAATGCCGTCAATCACGGCAAGATTGCGGCGCACGGAACGGAAACAACATTCATCGCGCTTCAAGCGCGCCCAATGCCGTATCAGCCCGGTGATAATGCTCTATTGTCATATTTCTGCGGATCATCGTCAATGCCGTCGTCAGCACGGCAAGATCGTCGGAAAAGCCGACAAACATGAGCACGTCGGGGATAAGGTCGACCGGCATGATAAAATAGGCCAGCGCAGAATACAGGATCACCCGCGCGCCCAGCGGCGTGTCGCGGTCCGTTGCACAATAGTAGGCGGCAACGGCATCGCGAGCAAAGGGGATGTGGGCGGCCGTCTTGCGCACCTTGCCCCAGAAACCCTTCCGCACAGTGCGTTCGTTTTCAGCCTTGGTATCCTCATCGCCGGGCTCGAGAATATCACCGAATTTGATATCGCTCATGATAAGCTCCTTTGAAACCAAATATAGGACATGCGCGTCTCTGTTCAAATGCCGAAACGGCCGGCTGCCCTGTCCATGATAGCGGCCATCTCGATGTCGCGCGCGGAGATACCGCCGGATGAATGCGTGGTGAGCGAAACGCCCACCCGGTTATAGACATTGAGCCATTCGGGATGATGATCGAGCCTTTCGGCGGCCAGCGCGCATTCGCTCATGAAAGCGAAGGCCTCGCGAAAATCGGCAAATCGGAAATTGCGCGTGATCGCATTCCCGTCTTTGCTCACCGACCAGTTTTGATGCGATTGCATGATTGCCGCGAGCGCTTCAGGTTTTAGTCGTGCATCATTCATGGCATTGTCTCCGAAAGCTCAAACAAAAAATCCTTCAGAAAATTGCGTAAACAACATGGCACAATCCGAAAAACGCTCGATTCTCTTCGTCTGTAGCGGCAATATCTGCCGCTCACCGCTCGCCGAGGGTGTGTTCACCCATCTTGCAGCAGAGACCGGACGCAGTGGAGAATTCAACGCCGATTCCGCCGGCATCGGCAACTGGCATGCGGGCGAGTTGCCCGATCCGCGCTCGCGCGCAACCGCCAGGAACCACGGCTTCGATATCGCCCATCAGCAAGCGCGCCAGATCACACTCGCGGACTTCAGCCGGTTTTCGATCATTCTCGGCATGGACAGCGGCAATATGGCTGCTTTGAAACGGATAGGCGGAAGCAATCCGCAGGCCGAAGTCGCGCTGTTTTCAGAGTACACGCTCGGCAAAAGGCAGGATGTCCCCGATCCCTATTATGGCGGCGATGACGGGTTCGAGACCGTCTACCACATGCTCTTGGCGGGCTGCCAGTCGCTGCTGTCGAAGCTGTAGGCATCGCTCGGATCGTAAAGATCGAACGCCTCTTCCACCTGGTAGGGGCCGCCGCCGACCGAATCGCGCGATGACATCAGCACAAAGCGCGCGGCGGTAAACGGCAGCGTCTGGAAATTGGCGCGCGCGGACAGATAGTCGACCACGTCCTGAACCTTCGAACCACGCAGCCGCGCCAGCGTGACATGCGGGATAAACTTGCGCGGGTCGGCCCTGAGCCCCAGGCGCTGGCAAATCCTGTCGATTTCGCCCTGCAGCGCGGACAGCTCCGGTGCAGGCGAAACACCGGCCCAGATCGCATGCGGTTTCTTGCTGCCGAAGGCGCCGGTTCCGGTGAGGCTGAGCTGGAAAGCGGGACGGTCGATACGGTCAAGCCAATGGACGACCTCGTCCGCTGTGCGGAAGTCGACATCGCCGATGAACCGCAAGGTGATGTGGTAATTCTCCACATCGATCCAGCGGGCCCCGGGCAGGCCGCCGCGCAACAGCGAAAGACTTAACGCCTGTTCGCGCGGGATTTCGAGGGCGGTAAAAATTCTCGGCATGGCGAGCTCCCCGAATCTGCTAGTCACCCCTTCAGCGAATCATCTAAGCCGCGTTGACGCAAGCGTTAATTTGGTTGTCCCCCGATAGCGTCGATGAAGGCTTCGACCGCAGGGAGCGAATTCCTGACCATCACTTCGACGCCTTTGGCATTGGGGTGCATGCCATCGGCAAGCTGAAGACTGGCATTGGCGGCAACACCATCGAGAAAAACGGATATAGCGGGACACCGTACTGATCGGCGAGAGCGCCATAGATCGGGTTGAATGCCTCGGCGTAATCCGCGCCCATGTTCGGTGGCGCCATCATTCCCATCAGCATCACCGGGATGTCGCGTCCCTGAAGGCTTTCGATGATCGCGATCAGATTGTCCTTTGCCTTTTCCGGCGAGACGCCACGCAACGCGTCATTGGCGCCAAGTTCCAGGATCACACCGTCCGTTCCGTCAGGCACCGACCAGTCGACCCGCGCCAGGCCCCGCTGGTGGTATCGCCCGATACACCGGCATTGGCGATTTCGACATCGTAACCGGCACCGCTCAGCGCCGCTTCGAGCCTGGCCGGATAGTCCTCGCCCGCTCCCAGTTCATAACCGGCGACCAGACTGTCCCCAAACACGACCAGATCGAGCGGTTCACGTGCTTTTGATGGCGAAGCCGCCGCAACAGCCGCCAGAAAAGCGAAAACAATCGGCACTGTCGCTTTTAATCGCATCATCAGGCTCCTAAATCCATTTCACGAGTGTTTTGCAGGTCCATCAGCCTCACCGGACCGTATTGCATATATGTGTTGTTACCTCCGCCGATTTCAAAGCAGGAAGATAATTTGTCCGAAAATCTCATCACGCTCGACAATGCCCACCTCACGCTCGGCAAGGGCTCCGCTGCCGTTCACGTGCTGAAAGGCATGTCTGTTTCGATCGGCCGCGGCGAGTCCGTCGGCATTCTCGGCCCTTCCGGATCAGGCAAATCGACTTTGCTGATGGTGGTCGCCGGGCTTGAGCGGCTCGACAGCGGCGAGATTTCCATCGGCGGAACGGCGCTGACCGGGCTTTCGGAGGATGCACTTGCCGCCTTTCGGGGCGAGAACATCGGCATCGTGTTCCAGTCCTTCCATCTGATCGCTAACATGACGGCGCTCGAAAATACGGCCATTCCGCTGGAGCTTGCAGGCCGCGCGGACGCGTTTGAACGGGCGCAGGCAGCGCTGACAAGCGTCGGTCTTGGCCACAGGATGACGCATTACCCGGGACAGCTTTCCGGCGGCGAGCAGCAGCGCGTGGCGATTGCCCGCGCCCTTGCGCCCGAGCCGGCTGTGCTGATCGCCGATGAGCCGACCGGCAACCTCGATGGCGACACTGGCACCCAGATTGCCGATCTCCTGTTCGAGCGCCAGCGCGACAGCGGCACGACGCTGGTTCTGGTGACCCACGACCCTGCACTCGCCGCGCGCTGCGACCGACAGGTTCAGGTGCGATCCGGCGAGATTGTCGGCCACGAGACCGCCAGGACCGCCAACTGATGCAAGCAAACCGGCTGAACCTTTCGCTTGCCCTGAAATTTGCGTTGCGAGAAATGCGTGGCGGGCTTTCCGGGTTTTACATTTTCCTTGCCTGCATCGCCCTGGGCGTTGCAGCAATTGCCGCCGTCAATTCGGTTTCGGATGCCGTCAATGCCGGCATTTCCGAGCGTGGCCGCGAAATCCTCGCCGCCGATATCCGCTTCGAACGCGACAACGAGCCGCTTGCCGGAGAAGAACGCGCCTATGTCGAGGGTCTCGGCACGCTGTCGCAATCGGTGACGATGCGCTCGATGACCAGGCTTCCCGATGGCTCCGACCAGTCTCTGGCCGAGGTCAAGGCGGTCGACGGGCTCTATCCGCTTTATGGCAGCGTGATTTCCGACCCCGCCATGCCGCTTGACGAGGCGTTGGCTGAAACCGGTGACGGTCGCTACGGCGTGCTGGTCGCACCGCTTCTTTCCGAAAGACTCGGCCTTGCCGTCGGTGACAGCCTGCTTCTCGGCAGCGCCGAACTCAGGGTCTCCGGCACACTGGAACAGGAACCGGACGCGCTCTCTGAAGGCTTTGCCTTCGCGCCGCGCGTGCTGATCAGCCGCGATGCGCTTGATGCATCCGGTCTGGTGCAGATCGGCAGCCTGGCCGAATACGCCTATCGGGTGCGCTTGCCGAACGCAACATCAGATCCCAACACGATCAAGACCGCCGCCGAAGAGGCCTTTCCCGATGCCGGATGGTCGGTGCGGGTCAGTGACCGCGCCGCGCCATCCTTGAGCGAGAATGTCGACCGGCTTTCCGAATTTCTGACACTGGTCGGTCTCGCGACCCTGATCACCGGCGGCGTCGGCATCGCCAACGCCGTCAGCGCCTATCTGGAAAGCCGCAGGCGGGCCATTGCCGCATTCAAATGCCTTGGCGCACCGGCCAACATGGTGGTCGCGATCTATTTCATTCAGATCACGCTGGTGGCACTGATCGGGATTTCCGCTGGCCTTGTCTTGGGTGCCATCATTCCGCTGATCGCGTTGCCGCTGTTGTCCTCGCTGCTGGACATCGCAATCCCCGTGGCGATCTTTCCGCTGGCGCTGCTGATCGCAGGTATTTTCGGGCTCTTGACCGCAATTGCCTTCGCCATCCTGCCGCTTGCCTCCGCCCGCAATGTTCCGGCGACGGCACTTCTGCGCGAACAGGGCTTCGACGAAGGCGGACGACCGGCATGGCCGTTTGTGGTGGCGGCAGCGGTCACACTCGGGGCTCTGGCGGCACTTGCGATCCTCACTGCTGATGAACAGTTCGTGGCCAGCATATTTCTCGCGTCCGTGGCCGGCGCTTTCGTGGTTTTGCGGCTGGTCGCCATCGCCATCAAATGGCTGGCACGCCGCGCACCGCACCCGCGTGCGCCATCACTCCGGCTCGCCATCGGCAATATTCACCGGCCCGGCGCATTGACCGGCTCGGTCGTGTTATCGCTCGGTCTCGGCCTGACGCTGCTGGTGGCGCTGGCGCTGATCGACGGCAACCTCAACCGCGAGCTTTCGCGAACGTTGCCAGAACGGGCACCGGACTTCTTTTTCGTCGATATTCAGAGCAGCGAAGTCGATGGATTTCGCAACCTGATCGAAGATGAGGTACCCGATGGCGAGCTGTCGTTGGTGCCGATGCTGCGCGGACGAATCATGACGCTCAACGGCACCCGCGCTTCCGAGTGGGAAGTCGCACCCGAAGCACAATGGGTGCTACGCGGTGACCGCGGCATCACTTATGATGCCGACCTGCCGGAAAATTCAGCGCTGTCTGAAGGGGAATGGTGGCCGGAGGACTACAGTGGCGAACCACTCGTCTCGTTTGCCGCCGAAGAAGGTCGGGAACTTGGCCTCGAAATCGGAGACACCATCACCGTCAGCGTCCTCGGTCGCGACATTACCGCAAGGATCGCCAGTTTCCGCACGGTCGAGTGGGAATCGCTGTCGATCAATTTTGTCATGGTGTTTTCGCCCAACACCTTTGCCGGCGCACCCCATGCCTGGCTGGCAACGCTGACCAACCCTGACGGCAGCACCGAGAAAAACGCCGAAATCCTAGGCGCGGTGACCAGAACATTCCCGACCGTGACAACCATCGAGGTACGGGCAGCACTTGAGATTGCCGGCGATCTTGTCAGCCAGCTCGCCACCGCCATTCGCGCTGCTGCGGCGATTGCCCTGATCGCATCGGTGCTGGTGCTGGCCGGCGCGCTTGCGGCGGGGAACCGCAGGCGCGGGCACGATGCGGTGATCATGAAGACGCTTGGCGCCACCCGCCCGGCCCTGATCCGCGCCTTCGCCTACGAATATCTGATCCTCGGCGCCCTGACCGGCATCTTCGCGCTGATCGCAGGGTCGGCTGCGGCCTGGTATGCGCTCACCCAGATCATGATGCTGCCGTTTGCGCTTCTGTCCTCGGTCGCATTTGCGACTGTCTGCGGTGCCATCGTGGTCACCGTCGCCATCGGGCTGTTCGGCACCTGGCACCTTCTGGGGCAAAAACCGGCGCTCTACCTTCGGGAGCTTTGAATAAGCGACAGGCCAGCCGGAGGCATTGCCGCGCATGGCTGGCCAATAGGATCGTGAAGACCTGCGCGGACTATTTGTCGCGGCGCAGGGTCTCCATCAGTTCTTCGTTGCGCCGGTCGGCAAAGTAGTTCTGCACTGCAAAAAGCGCCCAAAGGGCCGCAATCGGCCAACCGATCAGGGTGAGCTGGAGAATCAGGCAGATAATGCCGGAAATCGGCTTGCCGATGGTGAAAAATGAAAGCCATGGCAGAATGACGGCGATGAAATAACGCATGGAAATGTCCTCTCTTTGAACCAGCCCCGCACGCATCGGCCGGACGATTTCCTGCTAGATAGGGCAGATGCGGTTCGGTTTTGAGATGCCATGGTCGATTCTTACGAAGATTTGAGAAATCACCGTCGCTTTTCAAGACACAACGCCTTGTATCCCATTGCCGATCCTATCATATTGTTGTCAGGCTTGCTGGAGCCCCCAGCGGCGCCTGGGTTTGCGCATGGCGCATTTTCCCGACACCGTGATCAACGAGGGGCTTTTTAAGAGGAAATTAATGGCTGATCTTCGTAACTATCAGAACCGCGCGCAGGCGGGAGCGCAGGCGAGTGCTGAAATCGATCAGGGCTTGCGCGCATACATGCTGCGCATTTACAATCTCATGGCGCTTGGCCTTGTGATTACCGGCGTTCTGGCTTTTGGGCTGAGCTCGCTTGCAACCACCACGGATCAGGCTGCATCTGTTGCCCAGCTTCCCAACAGTATCCTGCTGACAAGTGTCGGCGCTGCCGTTTACGGAACGCCGCTCAAATGGCTCATCATGTTTGCGCCGCTGATAGCGTTCTTCTTCCTGGCTTTCCGCGTCAACAAGATGAGCGTTGCGGGCGCTCAGGCCGCATTCTGGGTCTATGCCGCCCTGACCGGTCTGTCGCTGTCGTCGATCTTCATCATGTACACGACAGCCAGCGTCGTTCAGACCTTCTTCATCACCGCCGCGTCCTTTGGTGCCCTGTCGATTTACGGCTACACCACCAAGCGTGACCTGTCGGCGATGGGGTCATTCATGGTGATTGGCCTGTTCGGCATCCTGATTGCCATGGTGGTCAACATCTTCCTGCAGTCGAGCGCACTCAGCTTTGCTGTCTCGGTGATCGGCGTTCTGGTTTTCGCCGGCCTGACGGCATGGGATACGCAGAAGCTCAAGGAAATGTACTATGAAGGCGATGGCGATGTTGTCGCCGGCCGCAAGGCCGTGATGGGCGCTTTGACGCTCTACCTCGACTTCATCAATATGTTCCTGTTCATGCTGCGCCTGCTCGGCAACCGGAACTGACACTGCCTTCATGTAATCGATCAAGGCGGCCTGCGGGTCGCCTTTTTATGTCCGGAACGATTAAAGAGCCGTCTTGCCATGCCCGTCACAATCCGCCCCGCAACCTTGGCCGACATCGCCGCCATCACTGAAATCTACGCCGAGAGCGTGCTGAACGGTGTTGCAAGCTATGAGCTTGAATCGCCAACGGGCGCAGAGATGCGCGCGCGGATGGATGCGATTTCAGGTGGCGGATTTCCTATCTCGCGGCTGTCGATGCCGGCGATTTGCTGGGCTATGCCTATGCCAGTGCGTTCCGCACCCGCCCGGCCTATCGCTGGCTTGTCGAGGATCTCGGTCTATATCGCACCGCAGGCACGCGGCCGCGGCGTCGGAAAGTTGCTGCTGCAGGGACTGGTGGATCGTTGCGAAGCAAGTGGATTCCGGCAGATGGTTGCCGTGATCGGCGGTGCGAGCCCGGCATCGATCGCACTGCACGGATCCTGTGGCTTTGCCGACGCAGGCAGGCTGGTCGGCACCGGCTTCAAACACGGTCGTTGGCTCGACACGGTGTTCATGCAGCGCCCTCTTGGCGAGGGCAAAAGTTCCGACCCAACGCCGCTTTCGCTCTGATCCGGCTTATTTGTCGATAAGCTTCAACTGACGGTCGAAGACCTTGAGGACCTGACGCAGGTCATGGCCGCGCTTGAGCACCATGCCCGCAGTATTGGTGACACTGAAGGCGCCCTGTTTCGAGGCGAGTTTCGGGTTCTTTTCAATCCTGAAAACGGGAAGTTCGCCGGAACGCTTGAAGACGGAAAAACCGCCTTGTCCTTCAGGTGGTCGAGCGCATAGTCGCGCCATTCACCCTCGCCGACCATCCGTCCATATATCCAGAGAATCGCATCGAGTTCACGCCGATGGAAGGTTACGGGCAAGGGATCGGCCTTCTGGCCGGACCTGAACCGCGAGAGTTCAACGACATTGCTGCCGTCTGCCTCGTCCTTGCGTTGCGCTTCCGGCTTTTGCGCCATGCTCTTCCGCCTCGCATCTAGATGACAGCTAAACGACAGTCTGCCCGCTTCAGCCAGAATTGCAAGGGCCGCGTTTACTGGTGTTCGAGAGCCAGAGCCAATCATTTGTTAACCCAATCAGCTTATCTATTCGTCAAGGTTTTCGATTAGCTCCAGTAGTGCGTATCCATGTGTTCAGGCATCCAAAAACCGCTCGCGTTCGACGCGTTTGAAATGCGTCTGGCCGTGTCGTGCCGCACAGGCGAGCGAAAGGCGGCGGATCGATGAGCGTCATCCGCAAGGATCTCGGACCGACCCCGCCGGCCCGGTTGAAATCAAAACTGTCGGTGGTACGCCCCGGCAAGGCCGTTCCGGACCTGCGTCTGGAGCTGAGAAGCGGCGGCGAATTCTCCATTTTCTCGGAAGCACCCGAAGACCTGGAGCCGGCGGTCGACCGGCTGGCCGATCAGGCCGTTGAAGCCAATCCCTTCCAGACAGCGCCCTTCCTGATGAAGACCACCGGCAAGGACAATGCCCATGCACGCCTTGCGCTGATCGCCGATACGACCACGTCTGACGGGGCCGAGCAACTTTCAGCACTGATGAGTTTTTCGGTCATGGGCAAGGGGTCGCATCTGGCCGCGACTGCAGAAGTTGGCGGCTATAGCGCACCGCTGATCTCCCGTCACCGTCCCATGGCAACCCTCGATCAACTGTTCGAAGCACTGGCGGGCTCGCTCACAAACCTGCCGGGTATTGTTGCCTTTCCCGGCCTTCTGGCCGACGGGACCTTCATGCGTTCCGCCCGCGCGGTTGCCGCAGCCCGAGGCCTTGCATTCCGGGTGGCCGGCGCATGGCGCGCCCGCACACTCTCAGGCAGGATCGACCCGACCGGTGCGCTCTCCCGAGAAGAGCGGAAGGCATGGCAGACCCATCTCGGTAAATGGGAAGATCTTCAGAAAAAGGGCCGGATCAGCTATCAGGTCGCCCGCAATCCATCCGAGATCTCGGCGGCACTGGAAGACCTCTCGCTGCTGTCCGACGCGCCCGGATACGCCGACCGGTTCTCCGCATTCTTCCCGGCGGCAAGGCAGCTCTGCAAACGCGACCAGATCAGGATTCATGCGCTGTATCTCGACGGGCAAATGATCGCGGCGGCTCTTCAGCCTGTTCATCGGGGCGATGCCTGGGTCTGGCAGGTTCTGGTCAGGCCTGACATGGCCGATCAGGCGGTCGATGAGCAATTGATGATGCGGCTGACGCACTGGAACCTGCGCGACACCAATATCGCAACCACCCGCGTTGCACCTGCCGCAGGGTCGTTCCTTGCGGAACGGTTCTGGCCGGTCGACGAGGGCTATGCCAGCCTGCTGATCGCACTGCGCCCTGGCATTGAGCACACCCTCGACAGGGTTGCTGCAACATATGAAATCGCCGGAGCGTAAGACCCCGGCGTCACATCAAATCTTTTTGTCGAATGGACCCGGCCACGGGCGAGCCATGTGTTCTAGGCGCAGCTCTTCAACCGCGATTCCGCCGGCCGGTTCATCAGTGCGAAAATATCGATATCCTCAAGAAGCGGATGGTAGCCATCTTCGCCGCCGGCCTCGATCAGAACATCGAGCGGAACGGCAGGCGCAACCATAGCCCCGTTCCAGCACGTGTCATCGAGATCAACCGCAAAGCCGGGCTTGGTGCCGCCGGCCTGACGGGCAGCAGCCATTTGCTCCTGCTGATCCCTGAGCGCAAGGGCATCGGCGGGCGACAGCCGCAGGACGGTCAGCTTCTGGCCAGGCTTGCGGAATTTGGCAACACCGGCGGCCTCTGCCTCCGCATCCGCACTCACAAGCGTATAGTCGCGGCTGATCTCACCGGAACCGGACTTCTGATAGACGGTCAGTACGATCTCGTTCTTCGGCAGCGTGAACTCTTCAGGCGCCAGCACCGCGATCCTCAGCGAAGCCGGGTTGGCGGCAATCGGTGACGGGATCGGCGGCTTTGCCCCGGCAGAAACGAAAGGGAGCAGGCCGACAGCAGAGCGAGACCGGAAACAGCCAGAAATCTCTTGAAAATAGGCATGGGCATGATCGGGTGAGCCACGGATATGGTTAATGATCATTCATACTATTGCGCATAGCTTAAGGGCGGGTAAAGACACGGCATAACCGCTACGACAAGGGGCAGTCCGGCAGCCACCGCAGGCCACGTTGCGCCAGCAATGCGCCGAATTCCGTATTGGTCATCAAAGGAATGATCGCGTGTGAATCGGCCTCGGGCGGTGGAACAGCACCCAACCGCAAGCCGGCGTTGCCGCCGTTGGCCAAAGGCCGAGAGCAGAACCAGACCGATGGCAAGGCAACTCCAGTGAGGAAGGAAGAACTCAACAGATCACTTGATTGACAATCATTTCTTATCGTTTTATGATAAGAAACCATTGTAGAACAAGAGGTCTTTTCGATGAAATCACCGAACACACTTGCACTGTCCAGACTATGCGGGCGCATGAAGCTTCTCACCCGGATCCTGCAAGCCAGCCTTGCCATCGGCGTGATCTATGCTGGCTGGTCCGTCATAACCCGGCCGGATACGGTCTCTGCCTGGCTTGCCGATGCCCTCTCCGTCCCCGTGACCGTCACGCCGGCCACTAGATTGGCACTCTCCATATTGGCAGCTGTTGTGGCGGGGCTGATGTTTGCCGGGCTGCAGACAGTCTGGCAGCTTTTCGACCGGCTGCAGCGCGAGAAGCCATTTTCCTATGAGGTTGCCGCGCTGTTGCGCAGAGCCGGGCTACTGGCACTTGCCGGCGCGGTCGCTGGCCTTGTCCTGCCAACTGCGGCCACACTTCTGGCAACGCTTGCCAACCCGCCGGGCAGCCGCACCCTGAGCATCGGCGTCGGCAGCGATCAGATGATGTTGTTCCTGCTCGCCGGGCTGCTGTTCGTACTGGGCCATGTGATGGTACTCGCCACCGCGATCAACGACGACTATGAGCGCATCGTTTAACCCATGGCGATCATTGTCAATCTCGATGTCATGCTCGCCCGGCGCAAGATGCGTGCGAAAGCGCTCGCCGAGCATGTCGGCATCACCGAACAGAACATATCGCTGCTCAGGTCAGGCAAGGTAAAGGGCGTCCGGTTCGAAACGCTCGAAAAAATATGTCAGGCGCTTGACTGCCAGCCCGGCGACATTCTGGAATATCAGGCGGACGCCCCCGGATAGCTCAAAGCCCGATCTCATGGGCATAGTGCGGATTGGCGCCGGCGCGGGAAACCGTGACGGCGGCAGCCTTTGCGCCGAGCGCCAGTGCATCTGCAATCGCCCCGGGGAAAGAGCAAGGCACACGGACGTTCACAATGTTATCGGCAAACCAGTCTTGTCCCATGCGGGACGCCACGCCCTGTGAACTTCAGTTTCAATGCCGGGATCGGTGCGACGTCAGGGCCTATCTGAAGCAGCACATCGATGTTCTGCTTGCGTGAAGGATCCAAGCTCTCGATGAACGTGCAGCCGGGATCCAGAGCAACACCATAAAAGGCGGCACTGTTGCGCCCAGCCGCGACACGCTGACGCATTAGCGTTTGCTGGGCCTCGAACCGGCGAACATCAGCAGGTTCCAGGGCAAAGGTGACCCGCTGCCGGCCTCCTGCCCTCTTGCCTATTCCGGTTCTGTCCAGCGACGCATCGATCGTACGCAGTTTCCGTCCTTTGGACTTCATGAAATACTTAATGACGACATCACCACTCTCGAACTCGAGACTGGCCGGAGCATCGACAAAAACCCTGAAGTCCTGAGGCTTTGCGTCAAGCGATGCCAGAACTTCGGCTGTCTCGGTCAGGCGATCAGAAACCGTCGAGCAAGACGCCATGAAAAGCGCAACACAGAGAACCGCACCAACGGTAAGGAGTTTTTTCATCTCAAGCCCCCAAGGATGACACACCACCGGAATCTAGTTTGCAGCCAGAAAAATCACAATCATAAAATGCACAGCCCGCCTCGTTCAGCCTGAGCGGGCAAAGCATCCACAAACCTGTCGATCAGTTCAAAGCCCAACCTCATGGGCATAGGGCGGATTGGCGCCGGCGCGGGAAACCGTGACGGCGGCAGCCTTGCGCCGAGCGCCAGTGCATCTGCAATCGCCCCGGGGAAAGCGAGCGCACCTTCTCCTTTGTCAGCAGGCCCGCGATATCAAAGGATGCAAGAATACCGGCGTCGAAGGTATCGCCGGCGCCGACAGTGTCGACCACCGCGACCTTTTCACTCGGCACCTCGACCTTGTGCTCGGCAGTGTAGCCGATTGCCCCGTCCGCGCCGCAGGTAATCACCACGAGGCTTGCACCGGCTGTGATCCAGTGACGCGCCTTGTCATCGAGCGAACCTTCAAGACCGAACCAGTCGAGATCCTCATCGGAGAATTTCACGATATCCGATTTGGCCGCCATGCGTTCGATCCGCGCCCTGTGACTGGCAGGATCGGTGATGAAGGTCGGGCGGATATTGGGGTCAAGCGAGATAACACGGGCGTCCGCCTCGCGCATCAACAGCGCCTCATAGGTGGAGCCGCAGGGTTCGGGAATAAGGCTGATCGCGCCGAAATGCATTGCCGAACAGCCATCGCCAATGGCCGGCAGATCATCCTCGGTGATCATCCGGCCGGCTGTATTCTCGTCATAGAAGGCGTAGCTGGCCGAGCCATTGATCAGCTTGACGAAGGCAAGTGTGGTCGGCCGGTCGGATAGTGCGACGAGGGAATGATCGACCTTCGAGGCATCGAGCTTTTCGCGGATGATGTCACCCATCAGATCGGTGGAGATGCCGGAGAAGAACCCTGTCGGGCGGCCGAGCCGGGCCAGCGCGACCGCGGTATTGCAGACCGCGCCACCGGCATAGGGGCAAAGGCCGGTTCGCCCTTGTCGGTCTCGCGCGGCAACATGTCGATCAGGGCTTCACCACAGCATAAAATCATCATTCTCTCCCAATTCCGGTTGCGCGTCCGCTCACCGGGAGCGGACGCCTATAGCAAGGGGCCCTCAGCGCCTTTCAGACGATCAGTTCCTGAAGCCCGCCGCGCGCGCTGACCAATCCATCGGATGATCAAGGAAAGTGCCGACAGCTTCAAGCGTTGCCTCGTCTGCAAGACCATCCTTACGCGCGACGTTCAGCACTTCCTTCCAGGTCGCGATGTAATGGAGGTTAACGCCGCCCTCGCGGAAACGTTTCTCCGCCTCGCCGAAAATCCCATAATAAAACAACGCCATGCCATGTTCCACCACACCGCCGGCTGAACGGATGGCATTGATGAAGTTGAACATCGACCCACCGGCGGTGGTCAGGTCCTCGATCACCAGAACGCGCGCACCCTTCGGCATATGCCCCTCGATCTGCGCATTCTTGCCATAGCCCTTCGGCTTCTTGCGAACGTAGATCATCGGCAGTTCAAGCCGGTCGGCAAGGAATGCGGCAAAGGGAATACCCGCAGTCTCACCACCAGCCACGCAATCGAACTTCTCGAAGCCAGCATCGCGCAGCACCTTGGCGGCGGCGAAATCCATCAGCGTGGAACGAATGCGCGGATAGGAAATCAGCTGCCGGCAATCGATATAAACCGGGCTGACCAGACCGGAGGCAAGCTTGTAGGGCTCATCCGGCGCAAAATGCACCGCTCCGATTTCCCACAGCATGCGGGCCATCAGCTCCCCCATCACTGCGGGCTCCACGAAACTGGCTCTGCTCATCGCAACAATCCTCTTTATCCTGTGGCCTCAAGAGACCAGCGTTCCGGGATGCGGAAGGATGCATCACGGGAAAAGCGGGTCTTGTCGGCGCTGCCGCCTGCCGAGCGGCCAACCAATCCGGTTGTCCAATTGGACAATCACGGCGGAAAAATCAATCGTCGACCGGTCGATTCAACACATCCGGGCAGCATGCCAATACAGCATAGACCAACGTGGAATGGCTGCAATGACGGATATTAAATCGTTTAGAAAATCTTTTTGACGCCGCTAGCAGCGTTTAGACCTCCATCGAATATCCTGCTCCGCGCACGGTGCGGATCACATCCGGCATCTGCGAGAAATTGAGTGCCTTTCTCAGCCGGCCGACATGGACGTCGACGGTGCGCTCATCCACATAAATATCGTGACCCCAGACACCATCGAGAAGCTGGGCGCGGGAAAACACCCGGCCGGGCGACGTCATCAGAAACTCCAGAAGCCGGAACTCCGTCGGGCCGAGCCGCACTTCGCGCGCCTTGCGGTGGACACGGTGGGTCTCGCGGTCAAGCTCGATATCGCCGCATTTCAGCACGCTGGAGAGCACTTCCGGCCTTGCGCGGCGGAGGATCGCCTTGACCCGCGCCATCAGCTCCGGCGTGGAAAACGGCTTGACGACATAGTCGTCGGCACCGATCGCCAGACCGCGTATCCGTTCGCTTTCCTCGCCACGCGCCGTCAGCATGATGATCGGCAGGCGTTCTGTCTCCGGCCGCATTCTGAGGCGACGGCAAAGCTCGATGCCGGAGACCCCCGGCAGCATCCAGTCGAGCAGCAGCAGATCGGGAACCCGCTCCTGAAGCCGGATCTCGGCCTCGTCGCCGCGCATGATGGTTTCGACCTCATAGCCTTCCGCTTCGAGATTGTAACGTAGCAGGACGCTGAGTGCTTCCTCGTCTTCGACAACTGCAATTTTCGGCACCATTGGACGTCTATCTCCCTGATCTCAAATGGCTTCAGACATCATCGGAACCGACGGCAGCAGAGTTGTCGTCCTTGGGACGTTCTCCCTGGGGCTGGGCGCCGGTGGCAATGTAGTAGATCATTTCAGCGATGTTGGTGGCATGGTCGCCGATACGCTCGATATTCTTGGCGCAGAACAGAAGATGCGTGCAGGTGGTGATGTTGCGCGGATCTTCCATCATGTAGGTCAAAAGCTCGCGAAACAGCGAGGTATAGATCGCATCGATCTCGTCATCGCGCTCGCGGATCGAGTTGGCCTTGTCGGCCTGGCGCGTTGTGTAGGCGTCCAGCACTTCCTTGAGCTGCAGCAACGCCAGTTCCGACAAATGCTCGATGCCGTGCGCTAGCTTGCGCGGAACGCCGGTGCCCTGCACAGAGATCACCCGCTTCGCGGTGTTCTTCGCCATATCGCCAACGCGTTCCAGATCGGCAGCGATGCGGATCGCACCCATGATTTCGCGCAGGTCCGCAGCCACCGGCTGACGACGGGCGATGGTCACAATTGCCTTTTCACCGATCTCACGCTCGGCCTCGTCCAGTGCGAGGTCGTCCTTGATCACCTTTTCGGCAAGCTCGGTATCGGTATTGACGAGGGCTGAGACCGACTGGCTCACCATTTCCTCCGCCAGACCGCCCATTTCGGAAATCCGGCGCTGGAGGTATTTCAGTTCGTCATCGAAAGCCGTCAGAATATGCGAGGGGGCCATGTTTAATCCTTCCTTGGCGTGAGCGTGCGGCAACCGCCCCTCAGCCGAAACGTCCCATGATGTAATCCTGGGTACGCTGATCCGCGGGATTGGTGAAAATCGTATCGGTACTGTTTTCCTCGACCATATGACCGAGATGGAACATCGCGGTGCGCTCGGACACGCGCGCGGCCTGCTGCATGGAATGGGTCACCATCACAATGGTGTAGTTCTCCGCAAGATCGGAAATCAGTTCCTCGACGCGGGCTGTCGCGATCGGATCGAGCGCGGAACAGGGTCTCGTCCATCAGGATGACTTCCGGGCTGACGGCAATGGCGCGGGCAATGCACAGCCGCTGCTGCTGGCCGCCGGAAAGGCTGGTGCCCGGCTCGTCCAGCCGATCCTTGACCTCGTTGAACAGCCCCGCCTTGATCAGGCTGGTCTCGACGATCTGATCGAACTCGGTGCGATGACGGGCAAGGCCGTGGATACGCGGCCCGTAGGCGACATTCTCATAGATCGACTTCGGGAACGGATTGGGGTTCTGGAAAACCATGCCGACGCGTGCACGCAACTCCACCACATCGATGCCGGAGGTGTAGATATCCTCGCCGTCAAGCGTGATCGTACCGGTCACGCGACAATTGTCGATCGTGTCGTTCATGCGGTTGAGGGTCCGCAGAAAGGTCGACTTGCCGCACCCGGACGGGCCGATCAACGCCGTGACAGTATGCTCGCGTATATTCAGGCTGACATCAAAAGCGCGCGCTTCTGCCCGTAATAGACGGACACCGCCTGGCCGGTCATTTTGTATGTGTTGTTGCTCATTGTTTGCTTCCAGGTGTTTTCGCGGTCGGGTTCGCCATTGCCACGCGCCTACCAGCGTCGTTCGAAACGACGGCGCAGGATCACCGCCGTGACGTTCATCAGGATCAGGAAGGCCAGAAGCACGATGATGGCGGCGGAGGTGCGCTCGACAAAGGCACGCTCGGCCTCGCCCGCCCACATGTAGATCTGTACCGGCAGTGCCGTCGCGGGGTCAAACGGGCTTGCCGGATAATCCGCCACGAAGGCGACCATGCCGATCAGAAGCAGCGGTGCGGTTTCGCCGAGGGCCTGGGCCAGGCCGATAATTGTGCCCGTCAGAATACCGGGCATGGCCAGCGGCAGGACATGATGGAACACGGCCTGCATTTTCGAGGCGCCGACGCCTAGCGCCGCCGAACGGATCGAGGGCGGCACGGCCTTCAGCGCAGCCCGGGTGGCAATGATGATTGTCGGCAGCGTCATCAGCGTCAGCACCAGCCCGCCGACCAGTGACGCAGAGCGCGGAAGCCCCATGAAGCCGATGAACACCGCAAGGCCCAGTAGACCGAAAACAATCGAGGGAACAGCGGCCAGATTGTTGATATTGACCTCGATGAGATCCGTGAACCTGTTCTTCGGCGCGAATTCTTCAAGATAGATCGCCGAGGCCACGCCGATCGGCAGTGCCAGCAGCAGCACCACACCCAGCATGTAGAGCGTGCCGACAAAGGCCACGCCGATGCCAGCCGACTCAGGCCGGCTGGATGCGCCATGAGTGAAGAAGCCGGTGTTGAAAGACTTCCTAAGCAATCCATCAGCTTTCAGTCTCGTCCATCCAGTGAAGCTGCTGGTCAGAGACGCGCCTGCTGGTCTCGGGCACGGAAAGGTCGATCTGGCCCTTGTTGGCGGAATCGATATCGGCAGATGCCAGAAGGCGCACATCAACGGTCTTGCCGATGACCGACGGATCCTTCGCCACCACATCGCGCAGCTCCACCCGACTGCTGCGAGAAACCATCCGCATCGCCTCGCGCATTTCCGGCCCGTTTGCAGGACTGATGCCCAGCGTGCCGGCGAGCGCGCCCTGTACCAGTTGCGGATAATCCGCTGTCAGCAGAAGGCTGGGATCTTCGTCGCGTCCGCCGTCCGGATCGATCACCGAAGCCTCGAAGGTAATCGGCAGGGTGATGGTCGTCTGCTGAAAGGCAGTATAGCCCTTGCCGACCACGGAAAACAAAAGTGCGCCCAGAAAGAAGATGCCAACGCAAATCGCGAGCAGGCCGGAAATGCGGAAACGGCGTTCGGCAGCATGGCGGCGTTTTAGACTCTTGCGGCGTTTTTCAGCCTGCTCCTTGCTGAATGTCCCGATCATTCGTACTGCTCCCGGTACTTGCGCACAATATAAAGCGCGTAAACATTGAGGCAGAGCGTAATCACGAACAGCGTCAGGCCGAGCGCGAAGGCAACAAGCGTCTGCGGGGTGTTGAACTCCAGATCGCCTGTCAACTGATTGACGATCTTGACGGTCACGGTCGTCATCGGCTCCAGCGGATTGAGCTGCAACTGCGCGGCAACACCAGCGGCCAGAACCACGATCATGGTCTCGCCGATCGCGCGCGATGCTGTCAGCAGCAGTGCGCCTGCAACACCGGGAAGAGCCGCGGGCAGGACCACGCGTTTGATGGTTTCGGATTGCGTGGCGCCAAGGCCGAGTGAGCCCTTGCGCAGGCTATCGGGAACCGCATTGATGATATCATCGGATAGCGAGGAGACGAAGGGGATCAGCATGATGCCCATCACCACGCCCGCCGTCAGCACCGACTGCGCCTCGATGAAATTGCGATAACTGCCGGTGAAAAGCCCGTTCAGTTCCGCGGAGATATCGCGCAGCAGCGGACCGACGGTCACCAACGCGAAAAAGCCGTAGACGATGGTCGGAATGCCCGCAAGCACTTCCAGCAGCGGCTTGGCGACCGAGCGCAATCTGGGTCCTGCATATTCCGACATGTAAATCGCGGCATAAAGCCCGATCGGCACGGCAACCGCCATGGCAACGAGCGAGATGTAGAGCGTACCGGCAAGCAGCGGGATAAGCCCGAACTGACCGGGCGATCCGCTCTCTCCAGCAGCGGCGAAGCGCGGATCCCAGACTGTACCGAAGAAGAAATCGGCCGGCGGCACTTGAGAAAAGAACCTCAGCGATTCCGTCAGCATCGACAGTACAATGCCGACCGTTGTCAGGATCGCAATCGTCGATGCAAGGAGAAGGGCGGCAAGAACGGCCTGTTCAACGCGGTTGCGCGCCTGAAACGAAGGCCGGACCGCGCGATAGGCGAGAGCGAACGACATCAGAGCGAGCGCCAGCACCGCAGCCGCCATAGCCGCGCCCGAACGCGCCGAAAGCGTATTGAGCCGCTCGGCCGCGGACAGCACATAGGGTTCGGGCGAGGCGGCAAGCGGAATGCCGTTGCGGGCGAGGACAGCGCGGAGAACGCCAGCATCCTCGTCGACACTTGCACGCGCTTCCTCAGGCAATTGCCGCAGGCCATAGGCAACGGAAATCACGGTATTATAGGTGAGGCTCTGGGCGGAGGCCGGCTGCTCTTTCACGCTTTCGGGGAAATCGTTTCGGACTTCCGCGCCGATGACCAGCGGGCTGACCACCATCCACACCGCCATCAGCAGCACCGCCGGCACAATCGCGGCAATCGCCACGAAGCTGGCGTGATGCGCCGGGCGCGAATTCAGCCGCGTCCGGGTTTCACCGGCGAGCGCATAGGCCTTGGCGCGGGCCGAAAAATATCCGGCAACGCCAAGCGCGACCACCAGCGCCAGAATGATCAAAAAGACATGCATTATGTCGTTCCAGACCGTCCGGGATTTCCGGACCCTTGATTTCGGCCGCCCCCAGGTTTCTGGGCACCAGCCGGATTTTCAGTTCTCTCTTCGGCGGCGCCTGCCTAATCTTCCGGCGACATCAGCGCATCCTCGAACGCAGCAAGGATTTCGGCGCGCTGTTGTTCCGATGCCGGCACAAGACCATATTCGGCAAGTGGGCCATAGGGACCGGCCATGTTTTCCGACAGGAAGAACGCAACATATTCGCGCAAACCCGGGATCGCCCCGACATGCGCCATCTTGACGTAGAAAAACAGTGGCCGGGACACCGGATATTCGCCGGACGCAACCGTTTCGACAGTGGGGGTAACCCCGGAAATCGTCGCCACTTTCAGCTTGTCGGCATTGTTATCGTAAAACGACAGGCCGAAAACGCCGAGAGCGGTCCGGTCGGCTGCCACCCGCGCCAGCGTTTCGGTATAATCACCGTCGATCCCTGGCGCCCGCCCGTCCCGGCGCACCGCAATGCAAGTGTTTTCACCCTGCTTTTCGCCGAACATTTCGGTCAGCACGGGCAGCGAATCGGCTTCCTCGCAGCCAACCGCCAGCACCTTTTCCTCAAAGACCTCGCGCGTGCCGTGCTTTTCGCCGGGAATATAGGCCTTGATCTCCGTATCGGGCAGTGCCGGATTAACCTCGGACCAGAGGGTGTAGGGGTTCTTCACCAGTTGACCATCAATCACCAGTTCAGCCGCAAGCGCGCGGTAAAGATCAAGCGGCGTCAACGCCATCTGCGGCATCGAGGAGGCCGTGGCAAACACGATGCCATCATACCCGAAAGCCACTTCCGCGATCTCCGTCACGCCATTCATCGCGCAGTTTTCGATCTCGCCAGGGCGGATCGGCCGCGACGCATTGGCGATGTCGATGGTGCGCGGCCCGACGCCCCTGCAGAATTCCTTCAGCCCTGCCGACGACCCACCCGACTCCACGATCGGCGTCTTGTAGTCCGGGTAGATCTCGCCAAAGGTCTCGGCAACGATCTTGGCATAGGGCAGAACGGTCGACGAACCGGCAATCTGTATCTGATCGCGTGCCTGGGCCGACCCGATGGCAGATATTGCGAGAAACAGCGCAACAGCAGGCAAAACGAAATGCTTCATGGCGCATCCCTTGCGGGGTTATGAGTTTGCACCGTTTAACCCGATGCTTGGTCAGCTCCCGCTGCAAACAGCCGGAACCGGACTGGCCCGGTTTTATGTCATTTTTGATTCAATTTTATGACAGACCAGAGCTTTGTTTTTATGACGTTTTTTGAACCCGCAAATCAATCAGAATCGCACCGTAAAGGTGGTCCCATTGCCGACCGCGGATTTGACCACTAGCCGCGCACGGTGTCGGGTGAGGATGTGCTTGACGATCGCAAGTCCCAGCCCCGTGCCTTTCTTCGACCGGCTGTCAGCCACCGAAACCCGGTAAAACCGCTCCGTCAGACGCGGAACATGTTCGGCGGGAATGCCGGGACCATAATCGACGACGGACACTTCCGCAGCGCCGTTTTCCAGCGCCTTCAGATAGACATCGACGCGCCCCCGTCGGCCCCGTATTTGCATGCATTTTCGATCAGGTTTTCGAACACTTCCAGTAGCTCATCATTGTCGCCGTTCACCGTGACCTGCTCTTCCGGCAGGAACAGATTGATCGCGACTTCGAGGTCCTGGGCAAGCGGCAGCAGGCTGTCGCGCACATGCTCCAGAAGCGCGTTGAGCCTGACCTTCTGTTCCGGCGAGAGATGAGCCTTGGCTTCCAGACGCGAAAGCGACATCAGGTCGTCGACAAGCCGGCTCATACGGTTTGCCTGATCGAGCATGATCGGCAGGAAACGTTCCTGCGCCTTGGTGTCGTGTTTGGCGGGGCCTTGCAGGGTTTCGATATAGCCACGCAGTGAGGCAAGCGGCGTTCTCAGCTCATGGCTGGCATTGGCCACGAAATCGGAGCGCATCCGGTCGATCCGGCGAGCCTCGGAGATATCACGGAGAACCAGCAGAAACACCGGATTGCGTCCCGGTTCGGTCGCCACCGGGGCCGCCCGGACGAGATAGACGCGCTCAGACGGCAGACGTTCGGAATATTCGATCTGGTTGGCGCGACCATTGGCCAGCGTATCACGGATGATATCGAGAACGCCGGGCGCCCTCATGCGGGCTGAAATGTGCGATCCGAGCGGGAAAGTACCGAAGGTGCTGCCAGCGGAGCGGTTCTGATAAAGCACCGTGCCATCGGCTGCGAGAAGATAGATGCCGAGATCAATCTCTTCGAGAAAGCGCGACAGCTCGACGAAATCGGGGAGCAGATCGGCCGGTTGCTCGTCCACATCGTGCTGTTGGGGCGTTCCGGCTTCCGGGCTTTGCGCCACCAGCGACGCAGCGGCAAGGATCAGCCAGCCGAGACCGGCAGCGACAGGATGAAGTGAGCCGAAGAATATGGCCGCAAAAGCCAACGCGGCCGCCATAAACAGGACAATGCGCGCACGCGCCGCACGCGTTGCGATTTCCCTGACTGTCTGCTTCAGACGGTTCACCTGACGTCCTTAGAATTCTTGCAAAAAGAGCTGCTTATACGTCTTTTGTGACAGGCGTATTCACACCTGCAAAAACAAACGGTCTCAATCTGCGGCGCGTACGCGTATGGCAAAAATGTCGAGCGGTGCACCTGATCCACTGAGGTCACTGGAAATCATCATCCGCGTGGGCAGAACCCCGCCCTGCGTCGGGTCGAGCCGCACGACGAGACTGTCTCTGTGGACGCTCGGCGTGAAGCGGTGACGCTGACATCCTCGATGGTGCCGTCGGCACAGTAAATCCCCACAGGCTGACCGACGCCATCAGGTGCCAGGACGCTGGCTTCGAAAAGAACCGGGCCCTCCTCAAGCATCATCCGAACCGCCGTCGGCAATGCAACCGCGACCGCCCCGGCATCACCGGTGGCCTGTGACGCGACCTGAACTGCGGGCGCGCCATCGACCGTAACATTGGCAACGCGCGCCGATGCGCCCGGCACAAGCCCGTTGGAGGCACCAGGCTGAAACACATTCGTCCAGCTGGATGCACCTTCAAAATCCTCCGCTTCAATCCGAAGTGCGGGGTTGGGCACCGCCGTATCGAGCGAATTTGGGTTGAACGTGAAATTTGAGCTGACCACCCACCAGCCGCCAAAAACGAGGAACGCAAGCACGATGACGGCGATCAAAAGCCGCGCAAAACGCCCGCGCTTGCGCGGAACCCGCTCGGACCTTACCGCTCGCCGCGCTTTCTGCTTCTTCTTCGGACGTTGCCGGTCGGAGGCTTTGAGTGTGCCGCCGACAGGCCGGCGTTCTTCCGATACGACCGAAATGTCATCAACGGCGGAAAGCTCTTCGCTATCAAGATGCCCTGTTTCCCGCCGGTCATCCGGGGAAACGGCGAAATCTGCTTCGGTAAAGTCAGTGTCCGCCCGCCCCTCGGCTCTGACGACCGGACTTTCAGGATAATCGAAGTGCGCCTCCGGTTCGCCATCCATATCGAGGGCGGAAATCCCGGATTCAGCCCGCCGGCCGGGATCGAAGGCCGGTTCTGCAGGGATCGAGGGCTCGGCCGGTGCTGCAGGTTTTTCGGGCATGCGTCCAACGGCAAATGGATCGTCGAACACAGCCGGGCGGGGCTGACGCGCTTCACGCGCCTTGCGGGCGGCATCAGCCTCTTCACGTTCAATCGCCGTGATAACCTCGTCCAGCCGGCGCCGCTGGCGTGCAACCGCTTTGCTATCGGTAATGCCCTGCTTGGCAAGTCCGCTTTCAAGCGCCTGCCTTGCGGACTGATAGACCCGCGCCCGCTGATTGGTATCCTCCCGGTCGGTGCTTTCCAGCGCCTTTCTGATGGCTTGTTCCAGTCCGCTCACAATTTCATCCCGTCACGTTTCATCAGGCCTTCTCAACGCTATTGACAGTGTTTCACCCCTTCGATCAAGGTAAAACAGCGCGCAACGCCACTCTCGACCCTACAGGTAGCCGACCGTGCAGTAACGCAGAAGCGTTTCAAAGCGTTGCAAAAGCAGTCGAAAAATGTCTCCCTTGGGAAAATTAGGCCGCGGCAACTGCATGCGGATGAGCCCCGGGGATCCATGTCGCAAACTTTCCGTCTCGATGATCTGATGCAGATGGCCCGTGAGGAAGGCCGGATTGTGGCCGAAGAGGCCGCGCAGCGCCTCGGCGTCACGGTGCAGACGATCCGCCGCGACCTTTGAAACTGTCGGAAGCCGGCAAGCTTACCCGCGTCCATGGCGGCGCGGTTCTGGCCTCAGGAACCAGCAATATCGGCTATGCCGACCGGCGGGCGCTCAATCCCGATAAAAAGGAAGCGATCGCGGCTGCCTGTGCGGCGAACATTCCAGACAATGCCGCAATCTTCATGAATATCGGCACCACCACGGAGGCGGTGGCTCGTCAGTTGCTCGGCCATCGCGGCATTCTTGTGGTCACCAACAATATCAATGTCGCCAATACGCTGGTTGCCAACCCCGACTGCGAAATCGTGGTCGCAGGCGGGCAGTTGCGTCGTACTGATGGCGGGCTGGTCGGCACCCTTGCCAACAATATTGTCGAACAGTTCAAGTTTGACCTCGCCATCATCGGTTGCTCGGCAATGGACGATGACGGCGACCTGCTCGATTTCGACATGATGGAGGTCGGCGTCAGCCAGACGGCCGTTCGACGCGCGCGAAAGACCTTTCTGGTGGCCGATCATTCGAAATTCGCCCGGTCCGCCCCCGCGCGCATCGCATCGCTTGCCGATATCGACACCTTTTTACCGACCGAGCTCTGGAGCCGCACCTCACAGCGCGATGTGCAGCCTGGAATACCCGGATCGTCGTCGCCTGATCGCCCCCGCGCAATCCGACTTTCGGCGCGTGACACCAAAATAACTGTCAGACGGCTTCAGAGGGAACAAAAGCCCCTGCCCGCTTTGTTAACGCAAGCGGCCGGGGTGGGGCGCATGCCTTGAAAACAATGAAACGAACGATGTTGTAGCGCGGCTCACCCAGCCCGGCGCAACAATGACGCGGAGTGCGGAATTTGGCGAAGACACTGAAAGGACTGACCTGGAGCCATCCTCGCGGGTTCGACCCGCTGGAGGCGGCTTCGCGTCAATGGCGCGCCGAAACCGGTGTCTGCATCACATGGGAAAAGGGCACTCAGCAGGATTTCACGGATGTTCACACCGCTGAACTGGCCAAGGCCTACGACCTCCTGATCATAGACCACACGCATCTCGGGCGCCTGACGCAGGGCAAATGCCTGCTGCCACTGGATATCGAAGGACGGGAAGATGCCCGCCGGGAGGTTGAGCGTGGCGCTGTCGGTGCGACCTGTCAGAGTTTTCATTTCCGGGACAGGCAATGGGCCTTTCCGATAGATGCTTCAGCGGAGGTCATGGCCTTTCGCCACGACCGAGCGCCGGAAGTACCCGCGGACTGGGAGGCGCTGATGCACCTCGCACGAAAAGGCAAGGTCCTGCTGTCGCTGCGCACGCCGCATGCCCTGATGGTGTTTTTCACCATAGCCGCCGGGCTCGGCACACCATGCCGCGCAGAACAGCAAGGACCGCTAATCGGTGAGGATGAGGGCATCGTCGTCTATGAATATCTCGCCGAGCTTGCCCGCCTTGTTCCGGAGGAAAACCTGACAATGGATCCTGTCGCGGTGCTGGAACGGCTGGCCAGCGGTGAGACAAAAGCCTCGGTTGCACCCTTCATATCCGGCTATGTGAATTATGCAGTCGACGGCTTTCGCGCCAACCGCCTGGCCTTCACAAGTGTTCCTGCAATCAACGGCGATAGCCCGGCAAGTTCCACGCTCGGTGGCACCGGCATTGCCGTCTCCGCCGCATCCTCAAACGCCGAAGAGGCGCTTGATTTCTGCCACTGGATCGCAAGCGGGCCGGTTCAGTCGACACTTTATGCCGAGGCCGGGGGACAGCCTGCCCATAAACAGGCCTGGGAGAGCGCAGAGGTGAACGATGCCGTGTACAATTTCTACCGCCAGACCCGCGAGGCAGTCGAGCATGCCTTTGTCCGGCCCCGCCATGACGGCTATCACCACTTCCAGCAGGAGGCCTCCGACGTCATCATAGAGGCGCTGCGCACCGACGTGCCGCCAATCGCGGTCATCGGCCGCCTCAACAAACTGTTCGAAGACAGTTTTTCAAATGGTTCTATGGCAGAAATTTAAACCGTCTCGAGAAAAGATGTCCGTCAGCAATCAACATTGCCGGCCCGGTTGTGACGCCGTTTCGCGTGGCCTGAAACAGCGGAATTCACGGAATCTCGTCTGATCTACTATTTTTGATTTACGTACATCATTTTTAACGCTATAGTCCTTCTCAACGAAGACCGGAAAGGTCTCGGGCGGGGCCGTTCAGCCCCGGTGAGGAGCGAAACAAACTAGGCGGACGATATGCGCCCAACCGTACATGACATTGCTGCCGAAGCAGGCGTCAGTCTTGCGACCGTCGATCGCGTGATGAATGCGCGGCCCGGCGTCCGGGAGAAGACCAGGGTCAAGGTGGAGCAGGCCATTGAAAAGCTAGGCTATGTCCGCGATGTTGCAGCCGCGAACCTCGCCAAAGGACGATCCTATCCCTTTACCTTTATTCTGCCGTGCAACGAGAACGCCTTCATGGCCGAACTGCGCGCGGCAGTCATTCAGGCAAATGAGCGCGGGCGGATCGAACGCACACAGATCACCATTGTCGACGTTCCCGCCTTCGATGCCGACGCCCTGTCCGACGCGCTGCTTGCTGCCGGCGAAACTGATACTGCCGGTATTGCTGTGGTCGCCATCGAGGCCGACCCCGTGCGCGAGGCCGTCCGCAAACTGACCGAAAGAGGCATTCCGGTCGTCACTCTCGTCTCCGATCTCGAAGACAGCACCCGCGATCATTATGCCGGCGTCGACAACCCCGCAGCCGGCCGCACAGCGGCGACATTGCTGGGGCGGTTTCTCGACGCGCGCAACGGCGCAATCGGTGTGCTGGCCGGTTCGCTTTCGGTGCGTGACCACCAGAACCGGTTTGCCGGATTTTCGCAAATCATGGCCGCGCATTTTCCAAACCTGACCATCCTGCCGCCCATGGAAGGCCGGGACGATCTGCCCCTCGCACGCAGCCTGGTTTGCGAAGCAGTCGATACCCATCCGGACATGATCGGCCTTTACAGTCTCGGCGCCGGTAATCGCGGCCTGATCGCCGCACTGGAAGAGACCCGCGCCAAAGGCCGTGAAATCGTCACGATCGCACATGAGCTTTCGGTACATTCACGCGAAGCGCTCGAGAGCGGACTGTTTGATGTCATCCTCAATCAGGACGCCGGCCACGAAGTGCGAAGCGCAATTCGCGTGCTGAAGGCCAAGGCGGACGGCCTCGCGGTGATCGCCGCGCAGGAGCGTATCCGCATCGATATCTTCATCAAGGACAATCTGCCGTGACAAGGCAGCACCTCACAACAAGGGAGGAAAGACATGTATCTCGGGCTTGACCTCGGTACCTCCGGCCTCAAGGCCATGCTGATCGACGAACACCAGAAGGTGATCGCCAGTGCCGACGCGCCACTGACCGTTCAGCGCCTGCATCACGGCTGGTCGGAACAGAACCCGTCAGACTGGATCGCCGCTTGCAAGATCGCCGTTGGTCGTCTGGCGGAGCGTCATCCGGCAGAGCTTTCAGCCGTAAAGGCATCGGCCTGTCCGGCCACATGCATGGTGCGACCATGGTGGACGCCGCCGGCGACGTTCTGAGACCGTGCATCCTGTGGAACGACACCCGCTCCTATGTGGAAGCCGCGCAACTGGATGACGACCCGCGTTTCCGCGCGATCACCGGCAATATCGTGTTTCCCGGCTTCACCGCACCGAAACTCGTCTGGGTCAGGAAAAACGAGCCGGAAATCTTCGCGAAAGTCGCCAAGGTTCTCCTGCCGAAGGATTATCTGCGCTTCTGGCTGACCGGTGAATATATCTCGGAAATGTCGGATTCGGCTGGCACGTCCTGGCTGGACACGGCAAAACGCGACTGGTCCGACGAACTGCTGGCCGCCACAGAGCTGCGCCGCGAACAGATGCCGGCGCTCGTCGAAGGGTCTGAGGCCGGCGGCACGCTGAAACAGGTTCTGGCCTCCGAATGGGGCATGACAGGCCCGGTCGTGGTGGCCGGCGGCGCCGGCGACAACGCGGCCTCCGCCTGCGGAATGGGTACCGTTGCCGATGGGGCAGCCTTTGTTTCGCTCGGCACCTCCGGCGTGCTTTTGCCGCCAATGACCGCTATCGTCCAAAGCCGGAATCGGCCGTCCATGCCTTCTGCCACGCCCTTCCCGGCACCTGGCACCAGATGGGTGTGATCCTTTCGGCCACCGATACGCTGAACTGGTATGCCAAGGTGACCGACAAGAGCCCGGCCCAGCTTTCAACCGAAGTCGGCGAACAGCTCCAGGCACCAACTGATGTGACCTTCCTGCCTTATCTTTCCGGCGAGCGGACACCGCATAATGACGCCGCCATTCGCGGCGCCTTCATCGGCCTTGCCCATGAGAGTGATCGTGCGGCGATGACCCGGGCGGTCATGGAAGGTGTCGCCTTTGCACTGCGCGACAATCTGGAGGCGTTACGCGCCGCAGGCACAGAGCTTACCCGCATTACCGCAATCGGCGGCGGATCGCGCTCGCGCTACTGGCTGAAGGCCGTGGCAACAGCCCTCAACCTGCCGATCGATATCCCCGCAGATGGCGACTTCGGCGCCGCGTTCGGCGCTGCCCGTCTCGGCCTTCTGGCTGCGACCGGCGCCGACCCGCTTGCCGTCTGCACCCCGCCGGAAACGGCGGAAACAGTTGCCCCGAGACGGCCCACACCGCCGCCTTCGAGGAGGCCTATCAGCGTTTCCGGGCGCTGTATCCGGCCATCAAAAACCTTTCCGGAAACTGACGCGAAAAGCGGGCATCTACCAAGACAGACCCCGCCGCTTACAGAAAATGACAAACCCAACAGGGAGTATCCAAGATGAGCACCGGCTTTTTCGGCGACATCACCAAAGTCCAGTATGAAGGCCCCGAAAGCGAAAATCAGCTTGCCTTCAAACATTACAACCCCGACGAAATCGTCATGGGCAAACCGCTGAAGGAACATCTGCGTTTCGCCATCGCCTACTGGCATTCGCTGGCCTGGGAAGGCGGCGACCCCTTTGGCGGCCGCACCTTCGACCGCCCGTGGTATGACGGCGGCATCGACAAGGCCAAGCTCAAGGCAGACGTCGGCTTCGAGCTGTTCACCCTGCTCGGCGCGCCTTACTACTGCTTCCACGACGTCGATATCTCGTCCCGAAGGCAATAGCTTTGCTGAAAACACGAAGTACCTGAACGAAGTCGTCGACTATCTTGGTGAAAAGCAGGAAGCAACCGGCGTCAAGCTGCTCTGGGGCACGGCCAACCTGTTCACCAACCGCCGCTTCATGTCCGGTGCCTCCACCAACCCGGACCCGGATGTCTTCGCGTTCTCGGCGGCGACCATCAAGACCTGCATGGACGCCACCAACAAGCTCGGCGGTGAAAACTATGTTCTGTGGGGCGGCCGTGAAGGCTATGAAACCCTGCTCAACACCGACATGGGCAAGGAACTCGACCAGATGGCTCGCATGCTGCACATGGTTGTCGAGTACAAGCACAAGATCGGCTTCAAGGGCCAGATCCTGGTTGAACCGAAGCCGCAGGAACCGACCAAGCATCAGTATGACTACGATGTTGCCACGGTTTACGGCTTCCTGCAGAAGCATGGCCTCGAAAAGGAAGTAAAGGTCAATATCGAGCAGGGTCACGCGATCCTCGCCGGTCACACCTTCGAGCATGAATTGGCACTTGCCCGCACGCTCGGCATTCTCGGCTCCATCGACATGAACCGCAACGACTACCAGTCTGGCTGGGATACAGACCAGTTCCCGAACAATGTTCCGGAAATGGCACTGGCCTACTACCAGGTTCTACTGAATGGCGGCCTCGGTTCCGGCGGCACCAATTTCGACGCCAAGCTGCGCCGTCAGTCGATCGACCCGGCCGACCTGCTCTATGGTCACATCGGTGGCATGGACAGCTGCGCACGCGGCCTGAAGGCTGCGGCCAAGATGGTTGAAGAAGGCGCCCTGCAGAAGCCACTCGACGAGCGCTATGCCGGCTGGAACGAGCCGACTGCCAAGAAGATGCTCGCCGGCGAAATGA
The DNA here is from genome assembly GCF_028401385.1 of Marinicella algicola. Lineage (GTDB taxonomy): Bacteria > Pseudomonadota > Gammaproteobacteria > Xanthomonadales > Marinicellaceae. The sequence goes on along the minus strand of NZ_JAQOMR010000001.1, from coordinate 4,262,283 downwards.
CGCTGGAAGACATCGCAACGATGGTCGAGAAAGACAATATCAATCCTGAGCCCAAATCCGGCCGTCAGGAATATCTCGAAAACATCGTCAACAAATACGTCTAATCACATAACGACTGTGATTTTGCATATCAGGACCGGGGCGCGAGAGTGCCCCGGTCCGTCTTGCTAGATTTTCGGTGGTGGCGATGTGCCTGTGGCCCGGGAAAGCCAGATCTCCCGCTGCCCGACCTCTGGGGACGGGACAATAACAATCCTGGTGCCGTCGCTGATCCGTCGTCGGAACATGTCGGCGCGTTCTGGCTCCGCACGGAGAACGCCCCTCTGTTGCAGCGCCTTCAGCTGCGATCGCGAGATGTCGAGCGCCGTTGCCAACAATCGGTCAAGGCGCTGGCTCACCGGTCGCGGAGCTGCCAGAACGATCTCCACGCGCGTGAAATTGGCGGGTTCCCTCAGAACAGTCCGCTCGATGTCGGCATCGGGGGTTTCATCAATCCGCCGTGTTTTTCGCCGCAGCGCCGCGAGGTTGAATGCCTCCGCCTCCACCCACTCCGGGTCGTTGGAGCGAAGCGCCTCGAGCGCGATGGGACTGATGTCGCGAACATTTCGCCGCTCGAAGATCGGCCTGTTCCAGGTTCGCTTGCACGTCACGCATTTGTAAATCAGCCAGGCATCGAGCCTGCGACCGTTGGCATTGAGCCGAACCTTGCCGCTTGATCGGAAAGGGCGAGGCTCCCCGCAACTGCCGCAGATGATCCAGGGTTGCGGTGCGGTGCGAGGCGTTATGGTCCAGCGGACCTTAAGTGAATTGCACATTTCGTCTTGGTCTTCCGTTCGGAAGTCCACCAAGAGGGTGCAGGAGAAAACCCTTGCGGGCGCGGCATGGCGATGTCGGGGGTAGCTGAAGAGCTCAGGCAGCGGAACTGCGCTTGGCACATGGCAACAATGCCAGACCGGTCTCTTGCCGCCACCCGATGGACATAAATACACGCCGGCAGCACGCGGCAGGCCGGTGGTACGGGTGAAACTGGGTCGAGACCGGGATTACTTAGGCAAAGTTGACCTCTATGCGCCAATGCTCTTCGTCGGGGGTTTTAGCAGATGAACTGCGCGGCAGCGAGTCCGATCCTGTGAGCAAAAGCAGGATCGGCCGTGCTACGATAATTGTGCAACAAGATGGCGGACCGGGAGATCGGTCCTCGTGGAGGCTCTCGCGCTTCAGGCCTTTGTTTAGTCCAGGCCGGTAATCCGCAGCGCCCTGCCGTCCCCGGCGACAATCGTATCGATCTCTGCCGCCAGCACATCCCGGTCTTCCGGGCCCCGCAGCATCCGACCTGCGAGCTTGTCGAACCGTCCGCCGGCGATATCGGCGATCAGGGCCGCGGCTTTTGAAGGGGAACGTTGATATTGTCCTCGAAGAGCTGCTGGATACCAGGCAGAAAGGTGCGGCCCGCCTCCGTGTTGAGCTGCATCTCGGTCATCGTCGTGCGCACCAGCCCCGGGTCAACGGCGAAGGCGAGCACGCCGCCGCTGGCCGTGGTGTCATTCAGGCATTCGGTGAAGCGCATAATTCCGGCCTTGCTGGACGCATAGCCGGAGCCATGGGGAAGCTGGTGCCGGTTCCTCCACCGACCAGATTGACGATACGCCCCTTCCCCGTTCAAGCATCGCCGGAGCGACCACTCGGCAGGTGTGGAAACAGCCGCGCAGGTTGATCTCGACATCGCCCCACCATTCGTCAGGATCGCATTCCCATATCGGACCGAAGGCGCGAAACGAGCCGTGGTTGTTGACCAAGCAGTCGATCGGTCCAATTTCCGAGACGATCGCGGCGAAGGTCGCCTCGACCGCTTCGCGATCAACGAGGTCAACCACATAGGCTTTCGCCTGACCGCCCTCCTTCTCGATCAGCGCCGCCGTCTCCCCGATCTGCGCGGCGGTGCGGGCAAGAACGGCAACCGTTGCACCGGTACGGGCCTGATGCAGGGCAATTTCACGCCCGATACCACGACCGGCACCGGTAACCACGGTCAATTTCCCTGAAGATCGGCCATCTTTTCCTCCCACGAATGGCTGAACTGTCGTGCCGGAGCCCTCAAAAGAGCGTCGGCTCAACAATGTGAGGGGTGCAAGTCTGACCGACAGCTGAAGGCAACGCAAGGCATTAAGCCTCAACCTCCACATCCGAAAGCGGACGCGAGCAGCAGGCGAGGATATAGCCTTCCTCGATCTCGTCATCGAGAATGCCGCCGTTATGCTGCATGTCCACCTTGCCGGATTTGCACATGGTGCGGCAGGTACCGCAGATACCGCTCTCGCAGGCCGCCGGGATGCGCACACCGGCATTGCGCGCAGTCTGCAGGATGGTGAAACCGGGCTGCACCTCCGCTGTCACGCCAGAATCGGCGAATTCGACGGTAAAGAGCTTTTCCTCGTCGCCGCTATCGCCGACAAACACGGCTGGCTCCGACACTTCCGGCTTGAACGTCTCCTGGAAGTAATTGTTTTCCATATCGAAACTGGAGCTCTCAAGCAGAATCCCTGACCGTTGCCATGAACGGATCCGGCCCGCAGCAGAACACCCGTCGCTCTAAAAATCCGGGACCAGCAGCGCGATCTTGGCGCGGTCAATAAAGCCCCGCAGCCCTGACCAGAGCTGTGTGCGCTCAAGCTCGGTGACGATAAAACCGAGATTGAAGAAAGGCATGTAGCGCGCCTTGTACTCCAGCTCCCATCGAAAAATAATGTCGCTGGGCGAGCGGGCGCAGTGGATAAAGGCAATATCGGTGTCGGGGTCGCGGTCGCCGAGATCGCGGGTCATCGACATCATGGGCGTGATGCCGGAACCTGCCGAGATAAACAGATATTTATCCGCTGGATGCTGCACATAGGAAAAATCGCCCAGCGGCCCGATGGCCTTCAGTTTCATGCCCGGCTGAAGATTTTCAAACATCCAGCGCGTGCCGATACTGTCCTTTTGCGCCTTGACTGTCACCGCGATCGTGAACGGGCGCGTCGGGCTGGAGGAAATCGTATAGGTGCGCATGATCGGTTCGGGGCCAACCGGCAATTCCAGCGTGATGTATTGGCCCGGCAGGTAACGGAACCAGATGTTCTTTTCCTCTGCGCGGAATGTGAAGGTCATCACGTCCGGGGCCTCGGGCGTCCAGGCAACGCATTCCAGCATGTGCTCGCGACCATTCCATGGCACCATCTCGTCGATATGTTTGAATGTCTGCGGTTTGATCATATCAGGCGACGATGGAGAGAGGCGCGCTGCTGCCGGAAAGGCGATCGAGCGAGTTATTGACGTACCATTCGACAAATTGCATCACGCCGCCTTCATCCTCTTGTGAATAGGGGCCGGGTTCATAGGCCGGAGAACGAATGCCACGCGCGTTTTCCTCCACGATCTGACGGTCCTGATCATTGGTAAAGGTCCAGACATGGGTAAGCTCGTCGAGATCATAATCGATGCCCTCGACCGCATCCTTCGACACCAGCCATGTGGTGGTAACTTGCGTTTCCTCCGGCCCGATCGGCAGCACACGGAACGAGATCGCGTGGTCGCCCAGGAAATGGTTCCAGTTCGTTGGATAGTGAAACAGAACAAGCGCGCCGATGCCGGCAGCTGCCGTCTTCTCGCCCATCGGCTTTCGGACGGCCCGCTTGCCAGACATGGTGTAGCTTTCAGCACCGGCGATCAGCGGCATGCGGGCAATGCGGAACTGGCCATCAGGGTTCAGGAAGAACTTCGCCTCAAGGCCCGCCGCCTCGCAATGGGCCCAGTGCGCCTGGATCTCCGGATTATCCATCATGCCCTGAACACCGGTGACGGATGATGCCTCGGGATAGGTGCGGCAAAGCTCGGGATGGTTGCCCGCACAGTGATAGCATTCGCGGTTGTTTTCCCAGACAAGCTTCCAGTTGCCCTTTTCAATGATGGTGCTTTTGTGGGCGACCTTGGTCTCGCGAATATTGTGGGGCGCGAGATAGGGCGCGATGCCCTCGCGCAGCGAAGCGATATCGGGCGCTTCATCAGCGAGACAGATGAATATATAGCCCTCGATGCTCTCGCAATGCACCGGTTTCAGGCCAAACTGCGCACGGTCGAAATCCTCGCCCATATGGCGGACATATTGCAATGTGCCATCGAGATCATAGGTCCACTGGTGATAGGGACAGACCAGCTTGGCCGTTGTTCCCTTTTCGGCGGAGCAAACGCGCGATCCACGATGACGGCAGGAATTGTGCAGAGCCCGGATCTGTTTGTCGCGCCCGCGCGTCAGGATCACCGAATAATCGCCGACCTGGATCGTCAGGTAGTTTCCGGGGCGCGCCAGCTCGCAGTCATGGGCGACGAAAAGCCAGTCGCGATAGTAGAAATTCTCCATATCGACCCTGAAAATATCGGGGTCGGTATAGAAGGATCGCGGCAGCGAAAACCCGTCGCGGCGTTGCTTGAGCTCTTCGAGCATGATCTGGCGTGTCGTCATGGCGGCCTCCGGGGCGAAGACGGGCAATAACAACCATTAAATCACCGCCGATTGCGGCTCCGCGTCCCAATCACGACATGACTTTCGGAAATGACGACACCGGTTGCGTCGCGTGCGGGCTGCGCGTTCGGCGGCAGCCGCCTCGTTCCGCCTCCTTGTCAGACCGGCGCCAGCGCCGTGACCTCGATTTCGATCTTGTATTTCGGGTCAATCAGACCGCATTCGATCATGGTCGCCGCGGGCGGATGATCGCCGAAGGTTTCGGCAAGAAGCGGCCAGCAGGCTTTAAAATCTGCGGCATCCGGCAGGTAGTAGACAACCCGGACAATCTCGGCAAAGCCCGATCCGGCCTCATCAAGCGCGCGTTCGATGGCCTTCAGCGCCGAGCGGCACTGGCCGACGACATCTTCAGGAATATCACTCCCTGCGCCGTTGTACCCGAAACGTGAACGAGGCCGCCCGCCGCCACCGCCCGGCAATATCCGATCCGGTTTTCATAAATCCCGCCAGAGGCAATCCGTCTCGTCACCATCAGAAAATCCTTTGTTGTACAGGGCCTTTGTTCTAAACGAGGATCGCTTAGATACGAACAGGTTTGTCATGGCGCGGATTATCGACATTAGCTGGGATGGGGAGGTTGCGCTCAACGAAGGTCGCGCGCTTCTGCTGGCGGGCGAGATCGTCGCCATCCCGACGGAGACCGTGTATGGGCTGGCCGCCGATGCCACCAATCCGGACGCGATTGCGAAAATCTACGCCGCCAAGGGCAGGCCCGCCTTCAATCCGCTGATCTGCCATATGTCCGGGCTCGCAATGGCCGAAGAATACGCCGATTTCTCACCGCTGGCGTGCCAGCTTGCCAAGGCTTTCTGGCCCGGTCCGCTGACGCTGGTTCTGCCGCTGAGCAAGGACGCCGCGATTGCTCCAGCGGCAACTGCAGGCCTGCCGACTGTGGGGGTGCGGGTGCCGCAAGGCTTTGCCGGACGGCTGATCGCCGAAACCGGCCGACCGCTGGCGGCCCCGAGCGCCAACACATCCGGCAGGATCAGCCCGACAACCGCCGCCCATGTTGCCGCCGATCTCGGGGAAAAGCTGCAGTTGATTGTCGATGCGGGTGCAGCAGCCGTCGGAGTGGAATCGACCATTTTGAAAGTTGAGAGCAATGCGATCACGCTTTGAGGCCCGGCGGTATTTCGGTGGCTGACGTGGAAGCGCTGACGGGCCGCCCCGTTTTGCGCCCGCAGCACAAGACCGCCATTGTCGCGCCCGGCATGATGGTGTCGCATTACGCCCCGAGAGCCGCCGTGCGCCTCAACGCAATGCGAGTGGAAGACGGCGAGGCGCTGGTGCTGTGCGGCCCGCAGACGGTTGAAAACGCGGTCGCGGCGCACGCCACCTTCCAGCTGAGCGCAACCGGTGACCTTGCGGAAGCGGCGAGCCGGCTTTACGCCACAATGAAACAGGCAGACGCCAGCGGCGCCACCACAATCGCCTTTGCGCCCATTCCTGAAGGCGGCATCGGCGAGGCGATCAACGACCGGCTTTCCCGCGCTGCCGCTCCCCGGAAGGAAGACTGACCGCATGACCACGCCCGAACGCATAACCCGTTTTTCAGAGATTGTCGGCGCCGCCTACGCGCTGACCGAGGCCGCCGACATCGAGCCCTATCTGACCGAAAACCGAGGGCTTTACCGGGGCAGGACGGCATTGGTGCTGAAGCCCGGTTCGACGGAGGAAGTCTCCCAGATCCTGAAGCTTGCCAGCGAAACGAAAACGCCGGTTGTGCCGGCCGGCGGACGCACCGGCCATGTCGGCGGCCATGTGCCGCGCGAAGATGGCACCGACATCGTGCTGTCACTGGAACGGATGGACCGGATCCGCGCGGTCGACACCGCGGCCAATGTCATCGTAACCGATGGCGGCGCCATCCTCGCCGATGTGCAGAAGGCGGCAACCGAAAACAACCGGCTGTTCCCGCTTTCGCTGGGCTCGGAGGGCTCAGCCCGGATTGGCGGCAATCTCTCCACCAATGCCGGCGGCACGGCGGTGCTGGCCTATGGCAATATGCGCGCGCTCTGCCTCGGGCTCGAAGTGGTGCTGCCGACAGGCGAAATCTGGAACGGACTCAGAAGCCTGAAAAAGACAATACCGGCTATGACCTGCGCGACCTTTTCATCGGCGCGGAAGGCACGCTTGGCATCATCACCGGCGCTGTGCTGAAACTTTTTCCGAAACCGCGCGGCCATCAGGTCGCTTTTGCTGCGGTTTCAACACCGGAAAAGGCGCTTTCACTGTTCGAACTGGCGTCCAACCGCTGCGCCTCGGCACTGACGGGTTTTGAGCTGATGGCCCGCATGGCCTTCGACTTCACCGTCCGCCACACCGAGGGCGCGCGCGACCCGCTTGCCGAAAAATACCCGTGGTACACATTGATAGATATTTCCACATCCGACAGCCAGCAATCCGCTGACACGATGATGGAAGCGCTGTTGGAAGAAGCCTTTGAACAAGGCCTCGTGGAAGACGCCGTGATCACCAAATCACAAGGCGAGATCGATGCGCTATGGCACATGCGCAACACCATGTCGGAAGCGCAGAAACCGGAGGGTGGCTCGATCAAGCATGATGTTTCCGTGCCGGTTTCCGCCATTCCCGCCTTCCTGCACACGGCGGATGCGGCGGTGATGGAGGCGATCCCCGGCGCGCGCATCTGTGCCTTCGGTCATCTCGGCGACGGCAATATCCATTACAATATTTCGCAGCCGGAAGGCGCCGACAAGGCAGCCTTCGTGGGACGCTGGGGCGAGATCAACGGTATCGTTCACGCCATCGTGCTTGCGCATCAAGGATCGATTTCGGCCGAGCACGGGATCGGCCGGCTGAAGCGCGACGAACTCGCCGAAATCCGCGAACCCATCGAAATCGAGCTGATGCACCGGATCAAGCGGGTCTTCGACCCTGCCGGGATCATGAATCCCGACAAGGTGCTGAAGGCCGATCCGCGCTAGAGCCGTTCAGGCTATCACCGCCTCACGGTGAAACATGCCCCAGCGTGCGCCGGTTTTCGCCCGGTGGTGCCACAGGACTGCCGCGACGAGGACGAGCATGGCGACATCGCTTGTTGGTGCAGCCATCCAGATCCCCTGCCTGCCAAACAGGAATGGCAGCGAAAAGATCAGTGGAATGTTGAACAGATAGGTCCGCCCGAGGCTCATCACGCCTGCGCCCAATGCCTTGCCAATCGCCTGGAAATAGCCTGACAGCACCATCACGGGCGCGACCACCACATAGGCAGCGGTGACAATGCGAACGATATGGGCAGCGGCCGCAATCGTTTGCGGATCATCGACAAACAGCGCAGCAATCGGCGTTGCGGCCAGGACAAACACCGCCTGCACGATCAAGCCGTAACATAGCCCGGTCAGAAGCCCGACAACCAGCGTGCGGTTCGACCGTTGATAGAGCGCGGCACCGTAATTGTTGCCGACAATCGACTGGCAGGCGAAGTTCAGCCCCATCAGCGGCAGGAAGGCAAAGGTCAGCAGCCTTGAGGCTATGCCGTAGGCGGCAATCGTCAGGTCATAGTCTTCACTGAACCACACCCTGACCGAGACCAGAATGCAGCCCGTTGAAAGACTGATGCCGATCAGCGACAGCGATTGCGGCAGGCCGAGGGCAATCGCCCGGCCCCAGGCTTCCGTCAGCGGCTTTCCGGTTCGCGCGAACAACCGGATCTGCGTCCGGCCTGAAAGCCGCAGGAGAACGACCGCCACAAGCGCCAAAGCTGCGCTGCCAGCGTGCCGATGGCGGAGCCGGCGACACCCCAGCCGAGCAGCACGATGAAGATGAAGTTGAAGCCGATATTTGCAAGCGTGACCAGAACGCCGATCAGCGCCATCGTGGCGGGCCGGCCCTCCGAGCGCAGCGTGTCACCCTGAATGCTGATCAAAAATTGCAGCGGGCTGCCGAAGATCAAAAGCCCGATATAGGTTGCCGCCATAGCAGCAAGCCCGGCATCCCCGCCAGAAAGCCAGCCGATCAACGGCCGGCCGGCGAGCAGATAAACCGCCATCAGCGCCAGCGCGCAGACCATGGCCAGCGCTGTTGCCGATTGCATCGCCGATTGCGCACCAGCGCGATCACCGGCGCCCAGACGTCTGGCAAGGATCGAGGCCATGCCGGAGGCGACAAGTGTTGCCAGCGCGTTCAGCGCCATGAACAGCGGAAACACGAGCGTCACGGCGGCAAGCGCGCGCGGGCCGACATAGACGCCGAGGAAAATGGCATCGACTACGGTAAACAGCCCGTTGACCATCATCAGCAGGACGATGGGGGCTGCGGTTTTGAAATAAAGCGGCGCGACGGGGCCGGAGAGATAGGGGTTTGCGCCCGGTTCGGAAGCGGTATCCATGTCGTTGTCCCTCGGGACACTCATATCGCCAGAGGCGACCGGTTACAGGAGCCCGCATTGCCGTAGGCTTCGAGTGTCGTTTGGAAAACAACGGATGAAGGATGACACGACTTCACCATCGCCTGAAAAGGCGCGCGGGCGGCAGGCGTCGCTGGCCGCGCGCAATTAGCGCCGATGCAAACCGCAAGTCAAGCAGGTTTTGTGGTCAAACAACCCCCACAGGGCATTGCTCACCCCTCCTCGCGCGCCACAGCCCGCCATCCGATATCGCGGCGGCAGAAACCCTCCACCCAGTCAATATCCTCGATCAGCGTGTAGGCGCGGGTCTGTGCCTCGGTGACATTGTGGCCGAGCGCCGTGACGTTGAGAACGCGCCCGCCGCTTGCCACCAGCTTTCCGTCACGCATCGCTGTTCCGGCATGGAAAGTGCGGGCATCCTGCCCATCGGCGGGAAGGTTGCGGATCGCACTGCCCTTCTTGTAGGATCCAGGGTAGCCCTTGGTTGCCATAACCACGGTGAGCGCGGTGTCTTCGCTCCATTCGGCTGAAACCGTGTCGAGCGTTCCCGCGGCGGCAGCCTCCAGAATATCCAGAAGATCGCTTTGAAGCCGCATCATCAGCACCTGACATTCCGGATCACCGAAGCGGACATTGTATTCGATCAGTTCCGGCCCCTTTTCGGTAATCATCAGCCCGGCGTAGAGCACGCCCTGGAACGGATTGCCCGTCTCCGCCATGCCGCGGATCGTCGGCTCGATGATCTCCGTCATGGTGCGGGCGATCATCGCATCATCCATCACCGGGGCGGGCGAATAGGCACCCATGCCACCGGTATTCGGCCCGGTATCGCCGTCGCCGACGGCCTTGTGGTCCTGCGCGGTTGCAAGCGGCAGCGCGTTCTTGCCATCGGAAAGGCAGAAGAAGCTCGCCTCCTCGCCCACCAGAAACTCCTCGACAACGACTTCCGCGCCTGCAGAGCCGAACGTGCCGGAAAAGCAGTCATCAATGGCGGCGAGCGCTTCGGCATTGGTGCGGGCAACGGTCACGCCCTTGCCGGCGGCCAGACCGTCCGCCTTGATCACGATCGGCGCGCCGATTTCCTCGACATAGACCTTGGCCTCGTCTCCATCCGTGAAACGGCGATAGGCGCCGGTCGGAATGTCGTAGCGGGCGCAGAGATCCTTGGTGAACCCCTTCGAGCCTTCGAGCTGGGCGGCAGCGCTGGTCGGACCGAACACCTTGATATTGGCGACCATCAGCGCATCGGCAAGGCCGTCCACCAGCGGCGCCTCGGGGCCGACGACGACGAGGGCAATTTCTTTTTCGGCGCAAAGGCGATGACCGCAGCATGATCGGCCGGATCAACCGTCACGCATTGCGCATGGGCCGCAATACCGGGATTGCCGGGCGCGGCATAAAGCACGCCGAGTCGCGGCGATTGCGAGAGCTTCCAGGCCAGCGCGTGCTCGCGCCCACCCGAGCCGATCAGAAGGACATTCATGGGGTTTGCTCCAGTTGTCACCTGCTGGCGGTTGGGTAAGCAGACGCGCGGCAAAGGTCAAGGCCGCGATGCCCACCTTCGAGAATAAGGCACGGGCGCCACGGCCGTTTCAGGCACTTTCCAGCCGGCAATGGCAGGCGGATATTTATGGGCGGCCCGCAAGGCGCACGGCCGCCGCAACCTTTCCACGCCGGAGTGCAAGACTTTCATAGCAGAGGATGTAATCGGCCTTCCTGTTTCCAAGGGTCCATCTGCATGATCGAGCCGGTCCTCTTCGGCAAACCGGCGAGCCGCAAGACAGTGCCTAACCGCCCGACAAAACCGGCGACGAGCAGACGTGTTCAGAGGTCAGGCGGAATAGGGAACGGGTTTCGAATCGTAATGGGTCATCGTTCCTCGGTGCTGGAATAAGACATATCCTGCGCCGAGCATTTGATCAGATCGTTTGTCTCAACGCTCACTCCGCTTAGATAGTTAACGGTGGAGGTCCCCATTCCTCTGAGTGGGCTGTCGATCACTTTTAAACCGTCGGAAGCGCGCCAGGCCAGTAGCCTCTGGTTGGCGGTCGTGACATTGGCGGTCAGTCCTCTTGTGGTGACCGCTTCGACAGTGAGAATTGTCGCGTCTTCACCGCAAATGATGAAGAACGGGTCGGAACTGTTGCCGCTGCCATCGGTCGCGATGGCCTTGAGCTTGTCACCCGCCACCGGGACTTTTCCGACGTTGACGAGCCAACTGGAACCCGATTGTGACGAGCCAACGAGGGACGCTCCCATAAAGCGCTCGTTGAGGTATAATTTGACGCCTGTTCCATAGGTGCCGGTTCCTGAAATATTCGGAGAACTCCAGTTGGTGATATTCGGCGGAACGGGAACAGTGACCACCGCTGCCGTGATGGTGAACGGCGCCTCGCCGGACTTCGCACCGGCATCGGTTTGCGCCCAGGCAACCATCTTGTCACCAACATTGAGTGGTTGCGCGGGTGTGGCGGTCCAGTCCTGTCCATTGGTCAGGTGGCCGCTATCGGTGATCGATTGCCGCGGCATGACCGAGGCATAACCGATGTGAACCACGATATTGGGGAGTTCGTTTGTGTCTGTCGGAAGAACCGGTTCATCGCCCTCAATGTCCGAGGGGTGCCCGAAATGGACATTCGGCGTCGGCGGAACATAGCTGTCGACCTCGACAGCAGCAGATTTTCGCGAATTGATGCTGAAAACGCCGTTCATCTTTGTCCAGGCCTCTGCATAGACGTGATGTCCGTCCGGCGGAACGTAGGATGTTGCGGTAAACGCCCAGCGGCCATCACTGCCGACCAGCGCACCGGCTGGGTTGATCCCAGTGTCCATAAAATCCTGATCGTAGCAGATGACATAGGTGCCGATCGAGGCTTCTGAACCGCCGAATTCGGCTCCGGTATAGGTGTCGATCACCGGGATTTCGGGCACACTTGCAGCGGCGTCGGCATATCGGATGGCGGGGATGGATGTCTGTGCGTCGTTTGTCAGCCGCCATGAATCGAGCACTTCGAAGACCACACGTGTTGTGGTTGGCAACGTGCCGACGGCCGGCGTCCAGTCTGCCGACCAATAGCCGTCCCAGCCACTTCTTGCGACCCAGATCAGCCCCTCGTCTTCGGTCGAGATGATCACATTCTTCAGCCGCTCGGCATAACCCCAGGCGCCGTTCTGATCGATGTGCATCACCAACGGAGCACCGGGCCGGTTGCCGCCGATCGTGACGCAGGAGGGGATCAGCGATACCTGCGTGCCTTCGCTGTTTTCCGTTTTGGCAACGAGAACATCACCGGTCTGGAAGTCGAAGGGCTGGTAGACATTGGCGTCACTGCTGGTCCACAGGCCGCTTGCTTCCACGCCCACAGAACCGTTTCGGATCATCTGGCTGTTGCGATATTGCGCATAGCTGACCTGCAGACCGGGCTCTGCCATGCCGCCCAGCTGATTGCCCGAACAGGTGTTGATCACCGGCGCTAGACAGTCATTCTTGATGGCCGTGAAGACTGGGCCTTGTGATGTCGCTCCGTCGAGATGCGTGCGCTGCACTGCGATGCGCTTGCCCGTCTCAAGCGGTTGATGAAACGATACGGCCCACCCACCGGCATCGCTGGCAATGGTCGTGGCAATCGCCTGCCCCGCCATTGTATCGAACAGCTGGATGCGGTCGCCCGGTTCAGCACCGGAACCGGCAATGCGGCCGACATTCCGGCTATCGACCGAAAAGGCCACGGCCTTGACGAAGAACGGCATCGATGTGCTGCCATCAGACGCTTCGGCCAGCACGCAGAGCCTGTCTCCGACCGTAACGCTCTCCTGGAATTTGACAGTCCAGATACCGAGCCGGGTGAAGACGAAGGACTGGCCGAGAACCTGACCTTTCGGGCCATAAACGGTGACTTTCTCGCCGGGCCTGCCGTGCCCGAAGGCAAGGGTTCGGCTGGCATAGAGACCCGAGAATTTCGGGCTGGTGCCGCCGAAGATGAACCTGACCGCGGCGGAACTGACCCCTGTATCCGGGTTCAACGCCAGGATTTCGAAGCGGGTGTAGAGCCGCGGCGTTTCGTGAAGCGTGATCTTCCAGTGACCGCCGGCATCCGCGGTGGTGATCAGCATCTGCTGATCGGCGCTGCCGGTAAGCCTGATCGTCTGTCCGGGTTCTGCCGTGCCCAAAAGGTAGCCGCAGCAGCACTGAAGGTGAATGCGGGCGGCAAGGGCCGCGCGGCACAGGATGCGGGAACCACCGGGTTCCCTGTCTCAATCAACATGGTCCGTCTCCGTTCGTTTTGGATGTGCAGCCCTTACCTGCTTGGCCTCCTCGGCCCGCTCAGCTTCGAAAGCTCTGCAAATTACGTGATGGGCCGGCGGCAATGCATTCTGCCGCCGGCCAATTGCGACGATCAAATATCGGACGCGACATAGCCCTCCTGCTTGCGGTTGAAGGGTGTCATGGATTCATTGCCTGCATATGCGCAAACGAGCCAAAGAAGATCACCGTCCGGCAGGGTCATTCCGTCCAGATAAGGCGCCACGAAACTGGTGCCGTCACCTGGCATATTATAGTCTACAAGCAACTTACCGTCGCTTCCGCGCCACCCCTTGACGACCATGTTTTTCACAGGCGCTGTTCCGGTCACGTCTGTATGTGACACGGTTTCGACGGTGAGCTCGCCGATTGTGGTTATACCCGTTACCTTGACGTATGGGTCAGACGGCGCGTCCGAGACACCATATGCCGCAGTCGCGGAAAATTTCGTTCCGGACGGGAAGCTGCCGCCAAAGTCTTCCGACAGGTCGAAGAACCAGGAATTATCGGGCTCTGTGGCGATCGGACCAACCGTCTGGGGAGACTCATCCGGCAGTGTCACGGTCAGCGTGACCCAAGTATCCAGCTGTGCCATGCCAAACGAATAAGGATATTTCGCATACTGGATTTCCGGTGGGCACGGCACGCCAACCTGCGGTTCGGGCCGGACCGTATAGTAGGCCGATTTTGGTGAGGTCGGCCCGGGGCCATCGGCACCGATTGCGGTGGCTTCGGCCCAGACTTCGTCGCCGGTTTGCGGCGGGTAGTCCGGGGCCAGGACCCAGGAGTGATCAGGTTGGACCAATGCAGGGATATTCGCAATCGCCATACTCTGGTGCATCAGGTTGTAGATCTGAACCGTTGTGTTCTCTGTCTCTTCAATGCCATTGAACGCACCGACAGCATCCTGGCCATCAATAACCGGTGCGTCCGGCACAGCGCCATTGGCATCAGCATAACGCCCGACATAAGCCGAGGTCGGCGAGTAGGAGCCAGATTCGACGGAGACAAACTGCACGAAATAGACGATAGTCGATTTCGGCAACGTGCCGAGGATGCTGATCCAGTCGATGGTCCAGGTGTTGTCGTCGGCGATCGTCTGGATTCGGAAGACGCCAACCTCTGCCGTGGATGCCACGATAAAGTTCCCGGGCTCCCCGGTTCCCGAGGCCCCGTTCTGGTCGATCGATAAAACCACAGGAGCGTTCGGCCGGTCCTCCCCAATGGTCACTGCCGAATAGACGAGCGAGTAAGCCGTCTCATCGATCGAGTTCGTCGTTGCAACCAAGTTATCACCCGCCTTGAAATGGATGAATTCGTTTCCGGTTCTCCATTGGTTGCTGCTGTCCGCTTTCACCTGGTGGCTCGCTATCCTGATGCCGTCGCGATACTGGTCGCAAGAGACGGTCAACCCGCTGGCGGCAATGCCTGAAAGTTCTGACAAACCGCAATATTGGATGACAGGCAGCAGGCTTCGTTTGGTCGTCATTGTGAAAACCGGTCCTTGCGCGGTACTCCCGGACGGGTCGAGACGGCGAATGCGGACCGACATGCCGCTTTCAAGTAACTTGCAGAAGGAAACCGACCAGGTTCCTGCGTCGGTCGCACATGTCTCTGCTATCAACTCTGATGTCGAGCGGTCGAAGAGCTGGACTTTCTCTCTCGGCCTGGCACCGGAGCCGGCGACGTGAGCGACATTGCGGTCGTCCACAGAAAAGGTCTTTGCCGTAATGAAAAGCGGCAAGGATGTTGCACCGGTGAGACGTCTGGCAATAACGCAAATCTTGTCGCCAGCTTCGACCGGCATGGGGAACTTCACTGTCCACGTGCCGCGGGCGCCAATGGTGAAGTCACGTCCGAGAAGCATGCCGTCCGGGCCATAGACGCTGATTTCATTCCCACCTTTGATTTCGCCGAAAGCGACGGTTTTGCTGGCATAAACATCGGAAAGCTTCGGTTGACTACCGCCGTAGATGAACTGCACCTTTGGCGACGATGTGCCGTTTTGCTGGTCGCAGGCCCAGATTTCAAAGATGGTATACAGCCGCGGCACATGTCCGAGTTCGATATGCCAGCGACCGTCCTCGGCGCTCATCGTCGAGCACATTTGCTGGTCGGCGCTGCTGGTCAGTCGTACGGACTTTCCGGGGAGCAAAGCCGCTGAAGCTTCCGCTTTCCGCGTCGAATTCGATTTCAGGCGGAAGCAGGCCGGTTTCTCTGTTGATTGTCTGTGTCATGGTTTTCTCCGTAAAGCTGGTTTGGACTGGCTGCTTTGCTCCGTGAGACAAAACCTCAGGGAACAAAAATTCTGAAATGCAACTTTAACTGGTAATCGATGGCATAGCTCGGCCTGTAGGTCAGGCTGGATCGTATCTTCGGTCGGCGGTGGTCGCGCCGTTCGGATTTGGCGGCCGGTTACGCTACATAGCCGACAGGCTTGCCATCGAAATGTGTCATCGTTCCCTCGGTTGGCGAGCTAGCTGTATCCTGTGCGCTGATGCTGACCACATCGTCTGCCTCAACGCGCGCACCGGCCAGGTACGAAACGGTGGAGCGTCCTGGGCCATTCATCAGCCCGTCGAGGACTTTCATCCCGTCGGACTGGCGCCAGGCAAGCAACCTTTGATTGTCGGTCGTCACAGACGCTGTAACCGCAGTCATGGTGACGGCATCAACGGTCAACGTGGTCGGAGCCTGGCCGGCAATGATGTAGAATGGGTCGGAACTGTTGCCGCTGCTGTCGGTCGCGATGGCCTTGAGCTTGTCACCGGCCACAGGTGCTTTGCCGGTATTGACGGTCCAGACAAGATCCGATTGAACAACGCTCGTTCCCATGACCTGCTCATTCAAAGACAGGCTGACTGTCGTCGCGTATGTGCCGCTTCCATTTACATTCGCTGATATGTAATCCCCGATGACCGGCGGTTGAGGCTTTGCTGCCGCCTCAATGATGAAGTCGGCTTCCGGCGATTTCGCACCGGCATCGGTTTGTGCCCATGCAACCATTGCCTCGCCAACGGTCAAGGTGAAATCCGGCGTAATCTCCCAGTCCAGGCTGGAAAGGTGCGGACTGATGCCGACCGGCGTTCGGTTTGCGTCCGCCTTCGGGCTGATCAATATCCGGGTCATTGCCTGGTCCGCTGGATCGGTAATCTGCTCAGTGCCTTTGACATCATCTGGAAACGCTCTCGTTACAACTGGCTCAGGGGGCACAAAAGCGCTGATTTGAACGTCCGGAGATTGACCTGAATTCACGCCGAAATGACCGTTCTCCAGCGTCCAGGCCACGGCATAGACTTCATCTCCGTCTTTCGGGACATCGCTGCCTGTTGGTTTGACCTCCCAACGTCCGGCGGTGACCGGTGCCCCACCCGGATTGATCGCCTGATCTTCATTGTTGCGGTTGTGGACGACCACAGCAGTCCCCGGCGTAGTCTCAATCCCGGCGATATCTGAAGGGATATAGGTGTCGATCACCGGGATTTCGGGCACACTTGCAGCGGCGTCGGCATATCGGATGGCGGGGATGGATGTCTGTGCGTCGTTTGTCAGCCGCCATGAATCGAGCACTTCGAAGAGCACACGTGTTGTGGTTGGCAACGTGCCGACGGCCGGCGTCCAGTCTGCTGACCAATAGCCGTCCCAGCCACTTCTTGCGACCCAGATCAGCCCCTCGTCTTCGGTCGAGATGATCACATTCTTCAGCCGCTCGGCATAACCCCAGGCGCCGTTCTGATCGATGTGCATCACCAACGGAGCACCGGGCCGGTTGCCGCCGATCGTGACGCAGGAGGGGATCAGCGATACCTGCGTGCCTTCGCTGTTTTCCGTTTTGGCAACGAGAACATCACCGGTCTGGAAGTCGAAGGGCTGGTAGACATTGGCGTCACTGCTGGTCCACAGGCCGCTTGCTTCCACGCCCACAGAACCGTTTCGGATCATCTGGCTGTTGCGATATTGCGCATAGCTGACCTGCAGGCCGGGCTCTGCCATGCCGCCCAGCTGATTGCCCGAACAGGTGTTGATCACCGGCGCCAGACAGTCATTCTTGATGGCCGTGAAGACCGGGCCTTGTGATGTCGCTCCGTCGAGATGCGTGCGCTGCACTGCGATGCGCTTGCCCGTCTCAAGCGGTTGATGAAACGATACGGCCCACCCACCGGCATCGCTGGCAATGGTCGTGGCAATCGCCTGCCCCGCCATTGTATCGAACAGCTGGATGCGGTCGCCCGGTTCAGCACCGGAACCGGCAATGCGGCCGACATTCCGGCTATCGACCGAAAAGGCCACGGCCTTGACGAAGAACGGCATCGATGTGCTGCCATCAGACGCTTCGGCCAGCACGCAGAGCCTGTCCCCGGCCGTAACGCTCTCCTGGAATTTGACAGTCCAGATACCGAGCCGGGTGAAGACGAAGGACTGGCCGAGAACCTGACCTTTCGGGCCATAAACGGTGACTTTCTCGCCGGGCCTGCCGTGCCCGAAGGCAAGGGTTCGGCTGGCATAGAGACCCGAGAATTTCGGGCTGGTGCCGCCGAAGATGAACCTGACCGCGGCGGAACTGACCCCTGTATCCGGGTTCAACGCCAGGATTTCGAAGCGGGTGTAGAGCCGCGGCGTTTCGTGAAGCGTGATCTTCCAGTGACCGCCGGCATCCGCGGTGGTGATCAGCATCTGCTGATCGGCGCTGCCGGTAAGCCTGATCGTCTGTCCGGGTTCTGCCGTGCCCAAAAGGTAGCCGCAGCAGCACTGAAGGTGAATGCGGGCGGCAAGGGCCGCGCGGCACAGGATGCGGGAACCACCGGGTTCCCTGTCTCAATCAACATGGTCCGTCTCCGTTAACGTGGCTTGACCCAGCGCCGTTGCAGCAGCGTCGCCTGGCTTGTGTAAACAACCGGCAATGGTGTGCCGGTTGTCTTTTATTGCGATGGATGCAGTTTCGTTAGGTTACTTGCTGGCCCTGATAGGTGGACATCATCGCCTCGGGGTCGCCGTCATTGGTCTGCGATGTGAACATCAGCAGATCGCCACTCTGGATATTCGATCCGCTCAGATATGTAGCGGTGAACGCTCCGGCGGTGCCCACTGGATACTGGACGACCAACAGACCATCGGACTGACGCCAGGCAAGGATCATCTGGTTGTCCGTATCGACGGTTCCACCGGCGCTGGCTGTCGTGATCGCGGTATCGTCCATGACCAATTGCGCCCGAGGGCTTCCGACAGTAATGGTATACGGATCCGAGGTGCCGTCGACGTTGGTGGCGACCGCTTTCAGATGATCGCCTGTGGCCGGCGTTGTTCCGACATTGACGGTCCATGACCGGCTCGCATTGACCACATTGGTACCCATCGACTGGTCATTCAGGAACAGTTCCACTGTCGTGCCGGACCAGCCGCTGCCCTGGACGTTGGGATCGCTCCAGTTGCCGATGGATGGTGGAATCGGCTTGTCGGCGGAAACGATGGTGAACGTTGTCTCCAACGACTTTGCGCCTGCATCGGTCTGCGCCCATGCAACCATTAGTTCGCCGGGGGTCCGTGGCGGGGTGACCGGGTTGATTTCCCAGGTCATGCCGGTCAGATGACCACTATTGCCGACCGGCGTGCGGGCCATATCGCTTTCCTTGGCAATATAGATGGTGGTGACCATCTGGTCGGATTGCTGGGGCAGATTCTCGCCGCCCGCGATATCGGCCGGAAAGCGTTTTGTGATCGTCGGTGCAGGCGGTACGAGAGCGTCAACCTTTTTCGGGGTGGATTGATCGCTGTTGACCCCGAATCTACCGTTATTCACGGTCCATGCGACAGCGTAGATTTCATCGCCATTGTCCGGCTTCTCGCTGCCTGTGGGCTTAACATCCCAGCTGTTCGCAGTAACGGTCGCACCAGCGGGGTTGACATCCTGCTGTTTCGTAATGTCATGGACGACCACAGCTGTATTGTTCGTCGCTTCCGTTCCACCGATTTCGGCCGGGATGTATTTTTCGATCACAGGCGCGGCTGGCTTGGTTGCCAGTATATCGGCATAGCGCGCGCTCAAGCAGGAGCTTGCTGCCAAGTCGTTTTGCACCAGCGAATCGAAAACTTCGAAAACCACGATTGCCGTCGACGGGAGTGCGCCGACATAGCTTGTCCAGTCAAGCGACCAATGGCCAAGAAAACCGGATCTCGGCCACGCAGACCACACCGTCCTCAGCTGTCGAGGCAACAATGAATTTGTGCGGTTCCGCCCATCCCTTCGCTCCATTCTCGTCAATGTCAGTAACCAGCGCCGTGCCCGGCCTGGGACTATCGACCGTAACGTTTGACGACACGAGAGATTGCTGGGTGCCGTCCGGGCTCTTTGTGATAGCACAGAGAATGTCCCCGGACTGGAAGTCGAAAGGATAGTAATTGGTGGCATCGTCGCTCGACCAGAAGCCACTCGTACGCGGGCTTACCGTGTCGCTGTGGATGGACTGGCCGTTGCGAAGCTGTGTGTAGGTTACCAGCAGGCTGGGGTCTGCCATGCCGCCGATCTGCGTGCCCGAAAACGACGTGATTGCCGGGGCAAGGCAGTCGTTTGCCGTCGCGACGAATACGGGGCCATTGGAAGTCGTCCCGTTCAGATGGACGCGCTCGACGCCGATGCGGGTGCCGGTCTCAATCGGATCGCAGAACGAGACCTCCCACGCTCCGGCTTCGGTCGCGATGGTGGAAGCGATCACCTGATCGGCTGCAGTATCATACAGCTGGACCTGATCTCCCGGCATTGCGCCGGATCCTGCAATGTGGCCGATATTGCGGTCATTGACGGAAAACGCCTCTGCTTTGGTGAAGAACGGCATGGAGGTGTTTCCGCTGAACGATTCCGCCAGAACGCAGACCCTGTCACCGGCGCTCAGGCTCTCCCGAAAGTGAACCGACCATACGCCATGCTTACCCAAAGCGATGCCACGCCCGAGAACCTGACCTCTGGGACCAATAACGACGACCTTGGTGCCGGCCTTGCTGCAACCAAAAGCAAGTGTCTCGCTTGCATAAACATCGGAAAGCCGCGGATTGCTGCCGCCAAAGGTGAATTTGACTCTCTCGGAACTTGCCGCCGCTTCGGGGCTGCAAACCCATATTTCAAATGTTGTGTACCAACGCGGGGACTTGCCGAGTGCAATCGTCCAGTCGCCATTGGCATCGGCGGTGGCGGTGTGCATGCGCTGATCGACGCTGCTGGTCAGCCGAACGGTTTTTGCTGCTTCGGCCTTGCCGGTGAACGTTCCGGTGGCCGCGTTGAACTTCACTGCGGGCGGTAGCGGACGCTCGGTAATGGATGTGGGAACCACAGGGTTCCCTGTCTCAATAGACATGGTCCTTCTCCGTAAAATGACTTTGATCTGGTGTCTTTGCGGCAGCGGCTTCATGTCCGGCGCCTGATAAAACCTAATCCACAATACCTTCGGTTGTCTATATATTTTTGCAACCTATAGTTACATGTCGCAGTGAATGGTGTATACTGAGCGCAGGCGACAAACATGGATTCACGCTCCCTCGCGGACACTTATGACAATAAAAAATCACATTATTTCAGATGGTTGTACAATTTTCGAGGACGTTACGTGCGCGTTTCCGATTGCGGATTGAACGATGCAAGTCCGTTCGGAAAATCTCGTATTCTGGCCCAAACAGTGCTGTTTTCCGCTCTGTGTTCTGTCTTGCGAGGTCGGAAGCGGCCAATTGCGTGCTCGCCAGCTTTGCAAGCAAACGCCAGGCAGAGAAACGGCGGCAACGCCTGCATGGTGCAGCGCAAAGGCGTTAGTCACGCGCCGAGAAGGCCTGTGTCCGGCGCATTGCAAAAGTGGACCTAGCCAGCGCACCTGGAATGAGAATGTCACGGATCCCGGCCTGCTCCCGCAAAATCCAGGCGGGAAATGTTCGGCAAAAGCAAAGTGCGGGCAGGAACGCACGTTCCTGCCCGCATGTTGTCATTTCGCGGTCGTTACTTGCCGCTGAACAGAACGCCTTAGGGAACCGTGTAATATTCCGAGCGCAGCGAAGTCGCTCCAGGGTTGCTGTCCTCATCTGTTTCAGTGGCAACAGCGTAACAGACCTCTCCGGAGGCTGGCGGGTCGAATGCCGTAACCGTCCATCTGGAATTGGCGACTTTCTGGCTCGGAAGACCGACCGCATTGTCGTTATCGCTGCGATTCCATACGACGATCGTCGTATTGTCCATCGCTTCTGTGCCATTGAAAACCGAGTTTTCGTAACCCTCAATTGTAGGCTTCGGTGGTTGGCTAGAATCTTTGTCTGCATAGCGGAAGGCCGAGCAGGACGAGGGTGTATTGATGCCCGCACCGGTCAGCGATGAATAGGCCGTAAACTGGACAAGCATGGTTTTATCGCTCCAGGGCGGCAGTGGTAACCAATCCAGCGCCCAGTCCGCGTCGGGCGCGGTCTTGACCCAGGCAATCACGCCGCGATCGACACAGGACGCAACAACATAGTCACCCGGATTTGCAAACCCTCTGGCTCCATCTGCACGCGCTTCCATGACTTCAGGCATGCCCGGCCGGGCCTCACCGACGATCACCGAACTGTAGAGCGGCGAAGTTCTTTGCCGTTGTCGATCGAACTGGTCGCGATGATACAGTCGCCGCGTCGCAGGTCGAGGCCCTCAGCCGCCCAGGATGCTGACTGGTCTGCGATAGCGTTACCTGCCGCAATCTGCTGACCATAGCGCAGATGGATATAGTTGACCTGCTGTCCCGGGTTGGCCCTGCCGCCCACATAGGTACCGAAGGCCATTTCGATGACCGGCGAAAAACAATTTTCGGTGGTCACTGCAAATGTTGGCCCCGCGGTTGCCGCGCCACGCTCGTCTGCACGCATAATGTCGATGCGGGTGCCAGCCTCGAGCGGTTTGCTGAATGACTTCGACCATGTGCCGTGCTCGTCTGCCTTGGCCTCTGCAATGAGGTTCTGACTTGCTGCGTCGAGCAACAGGATCTCGTTCCCCGGCACCGGCACCCGAGCCGGCAACCCTGTCGATATTGCGCGTGTCGACCGAAAAGGTCTGGGCGTTTCCGAAGATCGGCATGGTGTGATTGCCGTTCGGAAATTTCGCCGTAATGCAGATTTTTCTCCGGCATTGAGCGTTTCACTGAAATTCACCGACCACGGGCCTTCCATGCCGAAAATGAAGGCCTTTCCAAGCAGTTGGCCAGCCGGGCCGTAAACCGTGATTTCCGTGCCTGCCGGCCCGAAACCGAAAGCCGTCGTTTTGCTGACATAGAGATCTGTTAGCCGTGGACTTCTGCCGGAATATGTAAAGCTGATTTTGTCCGATTCGGCGCCCGTCACGGGGTCGCAAACCCAGACCCGGTAATTGGTGTACCATCGCGGCTGCTCGTAGCCGGGAATAAGCCATTTACCCTCGTCGCTGACATAGCATTTTCTGACCTGCTCGCTGACACTGTTCGTCATCTTGACAATCTGTCCGGCCTCGGCAGTCCCATACAAGGTTCCTTTGGTGATTTCTAATTTGATTCCAGG
Source organism: Marinicella algicola (assembly GCF_028401385.1). GTDB lineage: Bacteria > Pseudomonadota > Gammaproteobacteria > Xanthomonadales > Marinicellaceae. Next base: position 4,239,525 of record NZ_JAQOMR010000001.1, on the reverse strand, counting down.
GGCAAGGGTCGCTGGCTGTTCGGTTTGGAGGACGTCTGGTCCCCGTTCTCCTTAGACATGTCGTTCTCCATCATTGTGGTTGGTCCGGAGCTGTTCTGCCAATGGCTTGAAGCGCTGCCGAATAGGCGAATACAGCTCGTGATTGGAATGGGCGCTGGTCGTCGAAACTGCTGGTCGCGTGGAACAGGCAAGCCGCATGAAACACGCTTAACGTGTATTCTGATGTGTTTTTCTGCCTCTCGAAGCAAGACCGTCGCGGATGACAGCCGGCAATTGCTTGCCGGCTGTCCTGAGGGCTGCAACGGTGGCATAAGTCTGCTGCCGTCAACGTCTCACCGCTCTGTCAGACGCCATAACCTTCTTCTCTGCGAACAAACGGCGTCATACTGCCGTTATCGGGCGTATAGCTTGAGACGAGGTTCAAGAGGTCACCGGTTTCCAACGTCAGGCCGTTCACATACTGCGCTGTGAAAAATACTTGATTGTCTGCGCATTGATAGTCGACCATCTTTGTGCCGTCGCTGATCCGCCAGGCGAGTATTCTTTGGCCCTGTACCGCCGCCTTACCTTTGCAGTAGGTTGTTCCTACAGAGGTCAGAGCGGGCGAGCCAATGTTGGTTACACCAATTTTGCGGTAGTAGGGATCCGACATTTCTGATTTGTCGACAAACTGAGCTGTCGCCTTAACAACACCTCCGTTGGGAACGGGACCGGACTTGATTGCCCAGTCTGTTCCGGTGGCCCCCACTGTGCCTAAGTCTACCTCGGCTGGCTGAGGAGGAGATTGATTATAGTCCGTGTATGTATAACTGACCGTGACATAGGTGTTGATCATTGTCTGACCGGTAATCAAAGTGCCGCTGCTGGGATTTTCGATTTCCGGCGGGATAGGAACATGAGTGCCGCCGCTTTGAACACCGACTGTGTAGTCTTTTGATTTTCTGGTTGGGCCAAGGTCGCCGCTCGACTTGTCCGTCGCAATTGCGTAGACCTGATTGCCGATTTCTGAAGGTTCGATGATTGTGATCCCCGTCTGATCCGTTGACCATTTAGTGTCGCTTTGGACAGGAACCGCTGGAAAGTTGACCGTGGAGTCGTCATTGGTCCTATCGTGGACAGTGATCGTCGACTGCGTATCGGACTCTGTGCCTGCGAAGAGTGTCGGTTCATAGGTTGTCATGATTGGAATGTCGGGCTGAATATAACTTGAGCTCGCTTTCCTTGTCTCGTAGGACGAGGTCGAGGCATGTGTGGCCTGCTGGTTTGTTGAGCCAAGGGTCGTAAAGAAGACCAGGTCGCCATCAGAGACACCCAATGTGCTCAGATTGGGCGTCTGGAAATGGCCCGTATCGTCGGCGTTTAGGCGGTAGACTACACCCAGTGCCTCTGTGGAGATCACGACAGCGTGACCGATATCAGCCCAGCCGGCGAAGGCGTGGTTCGATATCTGATCGACCATTGGCGGGGTGGACCGCTCATATTTATATTGGACGCAACCATAAAAGCTGGACGTAGATCCGTTGTAGGATGCCGTCACCTTATAGAAATAGCCCTGGACGGCGGGACTGGGTAGCGTAAGTTTCCACTGGCCGTCCGCATCCGCCGGTACTCCGGAATAGCCGTGCTGATAGGCTCCCATGCTGTTATAGACGCTCAACGAGAGCGAGGCATTGGGGAGGCCAGCACCCCAGATAAAGCCGGAGTTGATACCGTTGACAGCCGGTGCCAGGCAGTCACTGCTCGCATTCACGGCAACCGGCCCATCGGACACGGCTCCATTCTTGTGGATACGCTGAAACCGGATGAGGCTGTCGGAAGGGAGCGCGTTGGCGAGCGTGATGCTCCAGTCGCCGTCATCGCTGGCGGTAGTGCCTTCGATCAGCTCTCCGCTTTCGTGGTCAAAAAGCTGGACGATGTCACCGGGCCGCGCGCCGGATCCTTCAGCCTTGCTGACCCCGGCGCGTTCAACCGAAAATGCATGTGCCTTGGTGAAGTATGGCATCGACGTGTTGCCGCTGGGAAGCTTCGCGATGAGGCAAACCGTATCGCCGGGCTTTGGGCTGTTGGCGGGGACGAAACGGGCGTGCCAGAAGTTTCCGGCAGACGTCTGGCCCAGGGAAATGAGCTTGCCGCTCGATGCATAGATAGCAACTTCGCTACCCTGCGGAGCAAAGCCAAAAGCGGTGGTCGCGCCGACATAGACGTCTTCCAGCGTCGGGTTGTTGCCGCCGAAGGTGAACTGCACCCTGGCGGATTCTGCACCGGTGTCGCAATCGGAGGCCCAAAGCCTGAAAACGGTATACCAGTGCGGCTGCTCGCCCAGCGGGATTTTCCATTTACCGTCCGAACCGACGGTGACCGTGATGGCCTGCCCGTCAATCCCGCTGGCCAGTTTGATTGTCAGGCCTGGCTTCGCGGTTCCGCTGAAGGTTGCCGGTGACGCAGTGAATTTGACTTCGGGCGGAATAATCCGCGCAGTGTTTTGCATGAGGGACGCGTTGTCCACGACTTCCATGTTCATGGGTCATCTCCGTTTGAATGGCGTTGGCAGGAATTTCGCAGCGGCGGCTCAATCTCCGGCGCTTTCTTTAGGGTAGTGGAATATACCTCTGGTTGTCCATTTAAAAATACAATCAGAGGTATATTTATTGAGCTTACTAGTCTCTAATTGTAATGACGCAGACACGTCCCATATGCGGGGAAAATTGTTGCAATTAATGCAAAAAATTTATATTTTTCAATACTATAGATTCAAAAATGCGGCGGCGTCAGACAGGCTCTTACGGGATCGATAATGTAACATCTTTAGCGTGTATTTTTCTAAAAAGCCTGAGGTTGCATTGCATGATGTGCAAAAACGGCTCGGCCCTTTATCCCGAAAGCCTGTGTTTCGTTTTTCACCGTGCTTCGAAATGCCAGGGTCAGGCTGGCACTCTCTGCAACGCCCCCGCCCCCGCAGGCCAATGCGTTATGGGACGACTAGAGCATCGGGCGATTTAAACTAAACGCCCGATGCTCTAGTCGTCGCCAGCGGCGCCACTAACCGCCTCACGGACAAATTCCGACATGGAGTTATCTGAAACGCGGCACGCCGTCAGGTAGAGCATGGACCCAACGGGCAGCTTGATGGGAGAGTTGCTTTCTTCGTCCGTGAAGGGGACCGATATCGTTGTAGGCGTTGTGACCGGGTCGGCGTCCGGGTCCGGCCAGTATGAAACAACACGCATGCCATCACTCGGCCGCCACCCCTCATAATAGTGCTTCGAATCGGAAAGCTTTACCGAGACCTGATCTGTTGTCACCGAGACAATTTCCGGCACCGGAATGGTGGGATACCCTACGGTTTTAACGTTTGTGTGTGAGTCATTGGCGTAATAAGGACCCCCGTCATCGAAGTAGGCCCAAGTGGATATCAAGGACCCCGGGGGCAAAGGCTGATTGAAGTCGCCGTAAACCTGCCACCTGAACGTATTCGTTTTGCAGTGCAGAGACTTCAGGGGAAGCGCCTCCCCGCCCGCGAGCAAAACGTAAATCACAACCAAAGACTGCGGTATAGTATAACCCTGAATGACGCACCCGCGCGTAATATCGAGCACGTCCGGCGGCAACGGTCGAGCTTTTTGGGCGGTGTGCCGACCGTGTAGTTCAGCGAAGGCGGCGATGTTGGACCAAGGTCACCCGTCGATTTGTCTGTTGCGATTGCGTAAACCACGTCCGCCAAAGCGATCCTGGTTGAACCATCATCGGTCTGATCGAAGATACACACATCATCGGATGTCCAGCTCATGTCCTCGTGGACAGGAATTGCCGGATAGTTGACCGTGTCGCCATAATTGTTCAGATCGTAGATGAAGAGAGTGGTCTGAAGGGTCGCTTCCGTGCCTGCAAAAGTGTTGCCGTCGGCCTGGGTCATGATTGGAGCAGCGGGGGCGATGCGCTTGCGCTGCCATAGCAGGCAACGTAATCCGAAGTACTCGCGATGATGCCTGAATCGAGCGTTTCGGCCACCTCGAAGAAGAAAAGTTCACGGGCGGGATCGTGCACGCCATAGTCGCTCCAGCGATTGGGGGTTCGCCAGGCGCCGCTTTCGTCGCAGGCAGCCGCCAAAAGCTCGCCAGCGCTACGCGTCGAGACAATAACAAACTGGCCGGGCTCGGCGAGCCCATTGGCACCCTTTTCGTCGATTTTCCGGATGATCGGGACCGCCTGTCGCACTTCGCCGAAAGGCAAGGCATTATAGAATTTTGACCGCTTCACCAGTGCGGCTGTTCTTGCCGCAAACAAATCGCCAGACTGAGGTGGAGCCGGCAATTTCAAATACCAGCTTGTGTCCGACGCCGTTTTCACCGGCTCATATGTCTCCTGCAGCAACCCGTTCCTGTAGCGCTCGACCATGACCGTATAGCCGGGCACCGCCCTGCCCCAGATCAAAGCCTTGTCGATGCCGATGATCGCAGGCATGAGGCAACCGCCGATCGCTATGTTTACAATTGGGCCCGGTTCGCTCCGGCCGTCCGCCTGAGCCGTGGCGATCTGGACCCGCGCGCCCTCCGGGAGGTTCTGTTCGAACACCACGGACCATGATCCGCTCTGGGTTGCTGTCGTCCGGGCGACCGGCCGGCCGTTATCGATGTCGAACAAAGACAGTTTTTCATAAGGCCGCGCTCCGTGGCCACATGCATGATCGATGCCGCACTCCTCAACTACGAAAGGCTGTACCTCTACGAATTGCGGCACAGCATAATTGCCGTTCATACATTTTGCGACGATGCAGATCCGCGCGCGCGCCTACCCTGTTGCGGAATTTGATTGCCCATGTGCCGTGTCTGTCAAAAACGAAACAGCGACCGAAAACGGCGCCATCCGGCCCGTAGACTGTAATCTCAGCGCCTGGCTGGCTCACACCAGAGGCAGCGTCCGGGCAGGCATAGAGGTTTTCCAGTCTTGGTTGGTTTCCGGCGAAGGTGAAACAAATCTGCTCGGATTCCGCCCCGCTCGCCGGGTCAGATACACTGATGAAGAAGCGCGTATACGGCGTCGGCGGCCCACCAATTGAGATCCGCCAACGACCTTGTTCGTCTGAGGCCGTCATGCGCTCAACCTCGTCAACACTGGTTGTTAATCTCACATTTGTGCCCGGCTGCGCCTCACCCGAAAAGCGGCCGGTCATCGCATCGTGCTCAATAGCCGGCGGCTGCGGTCGGTAAAATTTCTGCATCAGACTGGAACCTCCCTGCATGGACATGACCTCCAAAAGCCAGCACTCGCAGATGTAACCTTGAGTTGCTAAAAAGAATAGGCAACCTTTTCATACACTCAAATCTCCCCCACTGTTGCAAACGGGTCTGAGATTCTTCGAGCGCTTTGGAGCAATAACGACAGGCTCAGGCGCGAAGAGCCTGGACGCCGCCTGATGACGCCAGCCCCGACATCTTGAGCCGCTGCACCTGGATGGTGGTCACCTCCCTGCAAATAAAACCATTTCAAAATATAAATTAAGATAAATCTAATTTAGATCAATGTAGTTAAAGTAAAAATAATCTCATTAACGCGATATTAACCAATAAACGAGATTTATTGAAATATAGATTCATTGAACATTCGGGAGATGCGGAATGTTAAAGTATCAAGAGAGAGAACGCCGCCTCAATCACCGGCATTTCTCCATGTCCTCGTCCGTTTCTGCTCGGGCGATGATCGTTGCAGCGCTCGCTGCCGGGGTTCCGGTTGGCGTGGCTCATGCCGATAACGAGTGCGGAACAGGACCGACCGTGACTTGCGCGAGCGGGACTTACGGTTCCGGTATCACCTACTCGAATATCACCGACCTCACACTCAATCTCGGCAATGGCGTGAACGTGACGGACGGCGTCACGATTACGCCGAACACATCGGCGACAAACGCCAGCATCGCCGTGAACATCGATACGGGAAGCGGGACAATAACCAACCCGCCGAGTACTCTTTATGTCGACTCAAAATACGTGGCGGCGGTCAATATACCAGTGAGCGGCACGACGGACGGCTCTATAAGCGCGACATTTGCCAGCGGAGCACTGGTTTCTCAGGGCGATGGCAGCGGCGGGGTCTTTATTGGCTCCTACACTAATACACCCAATGCCAGTTACGATTTCAGCATGTCGGACGGCAGCATAGAGCTTAACGGCGATCAGTCATTCGGTGTTTGGCTGTTTAACGAGGGTTCTGGCTCGTCGGTGATCGACGTCTCAGGTGGCACGATCGTCGGCAATGCAAGTGCCGGAGCCTCGAAACAGACAGGCATCAGGGCGCAGACCTTTCCGCGCTCTTCTGCGGGTGACACAAGCGCCATCACCATGACGGGCGGGTCTGTCACAATGCACGCAGCCAACTCGGCCGCGGTGAACTCTACTGCCGCAGGTCCGTCAAACAGCGATGTCACCTTGTCTGGCATGACAATTCTGACGACTGGCGACGCGCTCTCCACAGCTGCCAATGGCCGCGACCAAGACGGGTCAGCGGTGGTTTCGCAAAATCAAGGGTCCGGGGACTCCAATTTGGCAATGCTTTCCGGAAGCGTCACCACCGAGGGAGATTACGCAGCCGGCCTACACTCCTTAATCAAAGGCAATGACGAATCGGTTACCGGCACGGCCTTAGTCATGTTAAATGGCGGAACGGTCACGACAAAGGGTCAATCGGCCGCCGCCGTTTTGGCTTATAATTCCACCTACGGTGATGCCTATGCGAAGATCGGTGGGGAACCATAACGACCGAGGGCGATGGCAGCCACGGTGTTTACACAATCAATGCCCGGAACGGCGACGCCCGCATTGATATGAGTGGTGCTACAATTGTTACCAAAGGAGACAATGCTTCCGGCGTTCGTTCGTATATCTACAACGCGGCCGGTGCTGGCGATGCAAAAATCGACTTCCGCAACGGGTCTGTGACGACGGGTGATGCATCCGATCCGACCAAGGGAACGGGTTCCCACGCTGTATTTGCTCTTGCCCGAGGCACCGGCCAGGCCCATGCCTTCGTTGGCCAGCAAACCCACCCGCTTGCCATTCAGACCTACGGCGCGAATGCGCACGGCATATACGCACAATCCTATGATAGTGGTGGTACGGCCTATGCAGGCCTTCAAGGTGGCACGGTAAAAACCCAGGGCGACGGTTCCTACGGTCTGGCTGCAACCGCCATTGATGGTGATGTGGAGACCTATTATTCTCAGGGCACCATCTCCACGGTCGGTGATGCCGCACACGGTATTTATGCCAGCACGGGCGCTTCTGCCTCGGTGGACATGCTGGTACAAAACCGAACGGATGATGGGACACTCATTCTCTCCACCGAAGGGGACGGCGCGCATGGCGCCTACGCCGTTTCTGCTGCCGGCGCCATCAATCTTCACTCCACTGTCCAAAATGCCAAAACAACCGGACAGGGATCTCACGGTATCGCTGCGGAAATCAAATCTGCAGGCAGCACAGCAGATATTACCGTAGCGGAGGATAATTCGAACATTACCACCCAGGGCGACAATTCCAACGGCTTCTACCTCAAGAACTACGGCAAGGGTAATGTGACCGCAGCCTTTTCGGGTGAAACCTACGGAGCCAAAATCGCCACTTCGGGTCAAGATTCCTACGGCGTTTACATGGAGGCCTCCCAAGGCGGATCGGCGATCTTCAATGGCGATGTCGCGTCCTTGCAGACCAGCGGCGATGGCTCCCACGGCATTTATGTGACCAATCAGGACACAGCCAATGCCGGCAATGCCAGCATCACCTATACCAGCGGCGCCCTCTCCGTTTCCGGCAGCAACAGCTATGGCCTTTATGCTGAAGCGCTCGGTACCGGTACGGCGGACGTTACGCTGGCACCCAGCGCCTATAACTCTACCATTGATGTTTCAGGTTCGGGCAGTTACGGCGTGAGCGCATATAGCCAGGGCAATATTACAACCCTGTCGCTGGAAGAGGCAACGATTACAGCGACAGGCGGCGCACAGGCTGCGGTCGGCTTTGCCGAACGTGCTGGCGCCGGTCAGGCGGCAACCCAGGCCAATATTATCTTTGGCAAGGATCTGGTTATTGATGCTTCCGGATCGAACAACCAGCTCGCGTTTTACAATGCGGACGATCAGGCCGGCACCAACATGACCCTGACAACCACCGGCACGGTGACCGGCACGGCGGTGATGGGTGGCGGAAACTCGACATTCAATCTGGCAGGCGGTTCATGGACCGGCGATATCTATGGCGATTTCGCGCCTTCAGGCACGCCGGCAGCCAACCAGGGTGTCGATATATTCAACTGGTCCGGCGGCACCTTGAACAGTGGATTTTACGGACAGGGCGGTAATGATACGGCTCTGATTTCCGTCGCCGAATCTCCTTCATTCCCGGCTGCCATTCTGGACGGCGGTGAAGATGGCGGCGCGCCGGAAAGCGCGATTACCTCAGATTTCGACCAGGTAACCTTTGCAGCCAACAACGCCAATCTGGCCGGGCGCAACATCACCAATTGGGAGCAGTTCACGCTCAACGAGAATGTGGCCATCGGCTTTGTTGACGACGGCATGGCGCTCGACGGTTATGACGGCGGCAATGCCAATGATCTGGGCGATTTCGCAATGCTCAGCGGCTCTCGCGTGACTGCTGGTGCGGGCTTGGGGCAAAGCTTCAATCTGAGCGGCAACCTCACCAATCAGGGTACATTGTCGATGCAGGATGGCGCCTTTGGCGGCAATTTCATCGTCGGTGGCGACTACACCAGCAAAAAGGGCAGACTGGCTATCGATGTTGATTTTGGTGCCCTTCAATCGGACGTGTTGACACTCGGCGGCAAGGTTGACGGTATCACCGATATCGACATCGCCGATGTCGGTACGTCTGGATCAGTTGGTTCGATCCTTGTCGTAGACATGTCCAACTCAAGTGCTGTCGACAAGAATGAATTCATCATTGAAGATGAGAAAAACAACACGACAGCGTCGGGCATCTATGCCTACAGTCTTGAATATGACCTCAATGGCGATCCCGGTGCCGGTTACGCGCCTGGACTTTACCTGACATCCTTTGCGAATGGGCCAATCCCTCCAGGGCCTCCCGCGCCACCGACACCAAAGGTCCAGCCATATGTTCCGCTGTACGAAGGCTATCAATCGGTGCTGCTGGAGATGAACAAGTTGACGACGCTGCGCCAGCGGGTCGGCAAACGTTACTGGGCCTATGATGCCCCCATGGCCGCGCCCGTCAGCATCAAAGGCGCTCCAACGGAACCAACGCCATATCAGCGGTCGAATGAAAATACGCCCGCCGTGCAAAATCTCTGGGCGCGCATGGCTGGCAGTTACACCCACGTCGATCCGCAGTCAGTGACATATGACTATAAATACGATCTGTCCCGCTTCGGGTTGCAGTCCGGCCTCGATGGATTGTTCATCGATAACGAGCATGGACGGCTGATCAGCGGTCTGACAGGCCTCTACCGGACAGGTGAGGCGAAGTTCCAGTCGGGCTATGGCAACAGCAAGATGAACATTGAGGGCTGGGGGCTCGGCGCAACGGTGACCTGGTATGGCGACAATGGTTTCTACGCCGACGGCCAGGCTGAAGCCACCTGGTATTCCAGTGAACTGAAGGCAGAAGATCTGCAGCATGGCATCGATAACACCTCAGCCTTCGGCTATGCACTTTCAATGGAAACCGGCAAGCAGATCGGCTTCGGCAACGATCTGATCTTCACGCCGCAGGCACAGCTGGCCTGGTCATCAACAAATGTTGAAAGCTTCACGGGCGCCTACAGTGACGATGTTGAATTCAACTACGGCAACAGCCTCACGGCGAGACTTGGGATGGCCCTGGAACGCGAGAACGACTGGTACGAACAGACGGGTCTTTCGCGCCATAGCAATATCTACGGCATCGCAAATGTCTTCTACGATTTCAACAGCTCCACCAAAGCAACGATCGAGCAGGTGTATGTCGCAGAATCAAAACTCGGCGGCTGGTCGGGCGAGATCGGGTTCGGAGGCACCTATGACTGGCAGGATGCCAACGAGAGAGACTACGGTGTCTACGGCGAAATCTCCGCCTCTATGGGTTTCGAAAGCGGCACCTACGGCTACGCCGGCAATGTCGGCTTCCGCGTAAAGTGGTAACATCTCCGCGTAAGCGAATAGAAAGCCGGGGCCAGCGCTCCGGCTTTTTCATATCATCAATGCTGGTCTTTCAAGCTTGTCCCGAGGGTGACGGAATTGCGCAAACGTCCAGTCCAGCGTGTGTTCGCGTCCGTCCGAACCAACAGGAAGGACATTCAGGGGCTTGCTCCGGTTTTCACCTGCAGGCGGCTCTGGAACCCGCGCCGCAAAGGCCGAGGCCGCGATGTCCACCTTCGCGAACAATGCGAAACCATGGCGGTCTCAGGCAAGTTCCAGCCAGAGCGGGAAATGGTCGGAGCCGTTCGCACCGCGATCGACCCGCGCGGCGCGAAGACACGGCACAAGCTCGGGGCTTATGAAGGCATAGTCGACCCACTTGCCCGCACCATCGGAAAAGCCCGGATGCGTCCAGGTAATCGCCTCCCCGGTTCTTGCATGAAGGCGCTCGAAGACATCGACAGGCTGACCCGCGCGCAGATTGCGCTTGCCGTCGAGTTCCAGCCGGCCGGTCATCGCGATATGTTCTTCGCTTTCCGGCTCCATGTTGAAATCACCGAGCATGATGAAGTCCCCGGCCATTGGCGGATCGGTCAGGCCATATTCCTGCCCCCGGTCATCGCCGCGCCTTCCAGCGTGAAACCGGCAAGCCGTTGTCGCAGGAAGCCGATCTGTGCCAGACGTTCATCGACGCTCATATGGTCAAGATGGGCGGAATAGACGCGCACCGCCCCGACCGGCGTTTCAACCACGCCCTCAAGGGCCGAACGCTGATAATTGAGCCGATCAAGTGTGCGGCTTCGCGGCAGAGGCAGGTTTCGCAGCGATAGCAGAGGATAGCGCGAAAGCAGCATGTTGCCGAATTGCAGACGGCGCTCAACGATCCGCCCGCCTTGGCGCGAGAAATCGCGATGCATGTCGGCTGCGGCACCAAAGGCTGCGAAATGATCGGGAAACTGCGCCTCGATTTCGGCAACCATATCGCGCCCATCATTGCCCGGAAAACCGCGCGTCACCTCCTGAAGCGCAATGATATCGGCATCATCAAGGCTTGCGGCGATGCGTTTCAGATCATACCTGCCGTCTACACCGACACCGAACTGAATGTTGTAGCTTGCGATTTTCACGATAATCTTTGACCTTGAAGCCCACGGGCGATAACGATGCGCTCGGTTTTACCCCTTACACTCACTGACACAAGCGACGGACCATGAAATTTCTCGATGAGGCAAAAGTCTATATCCGCTCTGGCGATGGCGGGGCCGGGTCTGTCTCGTTTCACCGCGAGAAATACATCGAATTCGGCGGCCCGGACGGTGGCGATGGCGGACGCGGCGGCGATGTCTGGGTCGAAGCAGTCGAGGGGCTGAACACGCTGATCGACTTTCGCTTCCAGCAGCATTTCAAGGGCGCGACCGGTGGCCACGGCATGGGCCGCAACCGTACCGGTGCCAAAGGCGAAAGCACGACCCTGAAAGTGCCGGTCGGCACCCAGATTTTCGAGGATGACCGCGAAACGCTGATCTGCGACCTCACCAACATCGGCGAGCGCTACCGGCTGGCGGCTGGCGGCAATGGCGGCTTTGGCAACGCGCATTTCAAGACCGCGACCAACCAGGCACCGCGCTGGGCCAATCCGGGGCTCGAGGGCCAGGAAAAGACGATCTGGCTCAAGCTGAAGCTGATTGCCGATGCCGGTCTTGTGGGCCTGCCGAATGCCGGAAAATCGACGTTTCTCGCAACCGTCACCAGGGCGCGGCCGAAGATTGCCAACTACCCCTTCACCACGCTTCATCCGAACCTTGGCGTTGCCACCATTCATGGTCGCGAATTCATTCTTGCCGATATTCCCGGCCTGATCGAGGGCGCGCATGAGGGTGTCGGCATCGGCGACCGGTTCCTCGGACATGTCGAGCGCACCCGCGTACTGTTGCATCTGGTCTCCTCGATGGAAGAAGACGTTGCCGGCGTTTATCGCACGGTGCGCCACGAGCTTCAGGCCTATGGCCACGAACTGGGCGATAAGCATGAGATCGTCGCGCTGTCTCAAATCGACATTCTCGATGACGAGACACTGGCGGAAAAGAAAAAGCGCTGGAAGATGCCAGCGGTGGCCCGGTTTTCGCGATTTCGGCGGTTGCGCAGAAAAACATGACTGAAGTGCTTTCGGCCCTTGCCGAAGTCATCCGCGCCGAAGAGGTCCGCCTCGGCATTGCCGCGCCCGAAAAGGGCGACGACAAGGGCCGTCACGACAAGTGGGAGCCCTGACAATGAACGGGATGCACCGTTCGCTGACCCATTATCGGCGGATCGTGATCAAGATCGGCTCGGCGCTGCTCGTGGACCGGGTGCGCGGGCTGAAACGGGAGTGGCTGAACAGGCTCTCGGACGATATCGCGACGCTCAAGACGTCCGGCGTCGAAGTGCTGGTGGTCTCTTCCGGGGCGGTGGCGCTTGGGCGCACCGTGCTGCACAGCCACTCCGGCACGCTGAAGCTGGAAGAGGCACAGGCTGCGGCTGCCGTCGGCCAAATCGGCCTTGCAGGCGCATGGACGGAGAGCCTCCGCCACCACAACATTCTCGCAGGCCAGATTCTGCTGACCCTGCAGAACACCGAAGAGCGGCGCCATTACCTGAACGCCCGCGCCACCATCCTGCAACTGCTGAAAGCGGGCGCGGTTCCGATCATCAACGAGAACGACACCATTGCCACTTCGGAAATCCGCTATGGCGACAACGACCGGCTTGCTGCCCGTGTCGCGACCATGATCGGTGCGGAACTGCTGGTACTGCTGTCCGATATTGACGGGCTTTACACAGCCCCGCCGCATCTTGATCCAAACGCCCATTTTCTGGCCGAGATCGAGACGATTACGCCCGAGATCGAGGCGATGGCAGGTGGCGCAGCCTCCGAGCTTTCACGCGGCGGTATGCATACCAAGATCGAGGCCGGCAAGATCGCAACCGCTGCCGGTTGCGCGATGCTGATCGCCTCGGGCAAGATCGACAGTCCACTGAAAGCGATTGAGGACGGCGCGCGCCATTCGATGTTCCACGCCTCGCATACGCCGGTCAACGCCCGCAAGACCTGGATTGCCGGCCAGCTTCTGCCCGCCGGCACGATCCATATCGATGATGGCGCGGTGGCGGCGCTGAAACGCGGCAACAGCCTTCTGCCTGCCGGCGTTACAGCTGTTGACGGGCATTTTTCGCGCGGCGACACTGTGGCCATCGTCAATGTCGGTGGCGGCGAGGTCGCACGCGGCCTGTCCGGCTATGACAGCGACGAAGCCCGGATGATCGCCAGGCAGAAAACCGGCGACATCGAGGCGATCCTCGGCTACCCCGCCCGCGCGGCCATGGTTCACCGTGACGATCTGGTGATGGCCGCTGCGACGAAGAAGAGACAGAACGAAGGTTCGACCCATGCTTGATCAGGTCCACACAGACGATGTCGCAGCCGTGATGCAGGATCTCGGCGCGCGCGCGCGCAGCCGCCCATCAGCTTGCCATTGCCCCGACCGAGACCAAGAACCAGGCGCTTCTGGCCATGGCCAGCGAGATTGAAGCCCGCAAGGCTGAAATTCAGGCCGAAAACCAAAAGGACGTCGCGACCGCCCGTGAAAACGGCATCACCGGCTCGTTCATCGACCGGCTGGAACTGAACGACGCCCGCATCGACGCGATCGCAGACGGCATTCGCGCCATCGCCGCGCTCGATGATCCGGTCGGCGATGTCATTGCCGAATGGGACCGGCCGAACGGGCTGAAAATTTCGCGGGTCCGCACCCCGCTCGGCGTCATCGGCGTCATTTACGAAAGCCGGCCGAATGTCACCGCCGATGCCGGCGCGCTGTGCCTGAAGGCCGGCAATGCGGTGATCCTGCGCGGCGGCTCGGATTCCGCTCGCTCGGCACGCGCAATCCACGGTGCGCTCAAGGCCGGTCTTGCCAAAGCCGGACTGCCGGAAGATGCAATCCAGATCGTGCCGACCACAGACCGCGCTGCCGTCGGCGAAATGCTCGCCGGTCTTTCCGGCAATATCGATGTGATCGTCCCGCGTGGCGGCAAGAGCCTGGTTGCCCGTGTGCAAACGGAGGCGCGCGTGCCGGTGTTCGCCCATCTGGAAGGGGTTTGCCACATCTATGTCGACAGATCCGCCGATCTGGACATGGCGCGCGACATCGTGGTCAACGCCAAGATGCGCCGTACCGGCATTTGCGGGGCTGCCGAAACCCTGCTGATCGACCGGCAGGCTGCGAAAATATTTGCCACCCCGCTGATCGAGGCGCTCGAAGCCGGGGGCTGCCTCGTGCGCGTCGACCACGACATGATCGCATTCGCCCGTGGCCGCGACGAGGCCGATGACAGCGACTGGACGACAGAATATCTCGACGCCATCATTGCGGTGAAGCTGGTCGACGGGATTTCGGGCGCGATCGAGCACATAGGAAAATATTCTTCGCATCACACCGAGGCTGTGATCGCCGAAGACCCGGAGGTCGTCGCACGTTTCTTCAACGAGATCGATTCCGCGATCCTGCTGCACAATGCCTCGACGCAATTTGCCGATGGCGGCGAGTTTGGCATGGGCGCGGAAATCGGGATTGCCACCGGCAAGATGCATGCGCGCGGGCCGGTGGGCGTGGAGCAGCTCACATCGTTCAAATATCTAGTGCGCGGCAACGGACAGACACGGACCTGACAGATTGACCGAGGGGACCATCGAGCGGCGCTTTATCGCCATGCCCTATTGCGAGCCGGGCATGACAGTCGGCCTGTTTGGCGGTTCCTTCAACCCGCCGCATGAGGGCCATTTTCTGGTGGCAAGCCTTGCCATTCAGCGCCTCGGCCTCGACCAGCTCTGGTGGCTCGTTACCCCCGGCAACCCGCTGAAAAGCGGAAACACCCTGGCCCCGCTGGCCGACCGTCTGACCATGAGCGAAAAGCGCGCGCGTGATCCGCGCATCCGGGTCAGCGCGCTCGAACTGTCGCTCGGCACCGCCTATACCGCCCGCACCATCCGCCACATCGTCCGCCGCAACAAGGGCGTCAATTTCGTCTGGATCATGGGGGCCGACAATCTCGGTGATTTTCATCGCTGGCAGGAATGGCGCAGCATTGCCCGCACCGTGCCGCTGGCCGTGATTGACCGGCCCGGATCGACCCTGACCTATCTCTCCTCCAAGGCCGCGCGCACGTTCGACAATGCCCGCGTCGCCGAGAAGAATGCACGGGCGCTGGCCCGCATGAGGCCGCCGGCATGGACCTTTATTCACGGCCCGCGCTCCAATGTCAGCTCGACGGCACTCCGGCAGGAAAGCCGCCATGCGGATTGAAACCGTCGCAATCCTGAACGATCCGGGAAAGCCCGGCGGCCACAGCGAGGACCGCGCGGGCGCGACACCATCAAGCGCCTTTGTCATTGACGGTGCAACCGGAATTGCCGACCGGCAGGTGATGGCGGAATTTCCAAGCGATGCCGCCTGGCTCGCCGACCAGGCGCTCGCCACTTTTTCGCAAGCAGACAGCCAAAACCCGGTTTCCGACATCGTGCGCGGGTTGAATGCCGCAGCGCGCGAGACCTATTTCGCCACAGCCGGGGCCGATGATCTGCCACGCCATATGTGGCCGGCCGCAGCCTTCCAGATGCTGAGGATCGAAGAGCAACGGCTCGTGTCCTACGGGCTCGGCGATTGCCGGTTGTTCCTGCGCTCAGAGGCCGATGGGCGGATGTTCGAAACCACGGCGCTCAAGGGCAACCGTGAAAAGGAAATCGCAGCAGCCCGTGCCCATCTTGCCCGCACCGGCGGTTTTGGCGGCAAGAATGATATCGGCGGTGATGCACAAACGCGCGCGGCCCTGCGCGAGAGCCGTTCGAGGCACAACATGCCGGGCGGCCGTATCTTCACGCTCGGCCTTGTGCCGGAGGCTGCAACCGAGATCGTACGAGAGCAAACCGGGATCGCTGCGCCAGCACGCGGCCTGCTTTGTTCGGACGGGTTTGCAGCCCTTTGCGACAGTTACGATGCCTTCAGCCCGGCCGGACTGATCGAGGCGGCCTTTTCCGCAGGGTTGCCGGCGCTGCTCGACCGGCTGCGCGCCATCGAGCGAGTCGACGACCCCGAAGGTCAGCTTTTCCCGCGCTACAAGGTCTCCGACGACGCCACCTGCATCGCCTTTCGCATCGTCTGACTATGGGCATTGATGTCGGATTTCCACGAAAACCTTGCGTCGCTCGCCCAATAACCCTTATCTTGAGAAGGACTCATGCTTGCCACGAGTCGTAACCGTGCTTGTTCCGGTCCATGAAGAAAGGAAGACCCCTGACAACATTGCACGCCAAGGGTGCAGCAGAAAACGCTTCACCGAAGAGCAGGAAAAGCGGCGTTCATGCCGCCGATCAGGCTTTGTCCACCGTTCTCACCAGCCTTGAAGATTCAAAGGCTGAAGATATCGTGACCATCGACATCAAGGGCAAATCGGCACTCGGCGACCACATGTTGGTTGTGTCCGGGCGATCGAACCGTCATGTGATGGCGATATGCGACCATCTGGTCAAGGACATCAAGCAAGCGGGCATTGGCACGCCCAAGGTTGAAGGTCAGGCGACCGGAGACTGGGTGCTGATCGATGCCGGTGACGTGATCGTCCATGTGTTCCGGCCGGAAGTCCGCGAATTCTACAATATCGAGAAGATGTGGTCCGCGCCTGAGATGAACGAAGGACGACTGCACTAGAGCATGATCCGTCCGGAATGAAGCGAGGATCGACAGGATCATACGGCCGAAACGATAATTTGTAGCTCCGATCCGGTTCAACCGGATTGAAGGACGCAGCGACCAGTTTCGCATGTTTTGTCCACCGGTCCCGACCCGAGCGGATTTTGGCGGCGGCGTCATGATGCAGAAAAACCGCCGCGCCTTTCCGGCACCGGTGCGGTCGTGCGATGCCGTATGGCGTCTTCTTGCCTGCCACTGTCCCCGCGAGAGATGACGCACAGGCAGAGGGCTGGTTGATATTCCTCTCGATTCCTGATTTATGGCGGTTCGCTTTTGTCGCTGGCGCCGCGCCGCGCCGCCGGGAGAAAAATGTGCTCAGCCTGGAAAACCTCGACCTGCATATGGTGCAGATCCCGAAAGGAATGCTCACTCTCCGAGACGACCGGCTGGAAACGTCCTGGGTGGCGACTATCGAACCGTACCTCATTTGCAGCATCCCCGTGACCCAGGCATTCTATGCCGAAATTGCCAGACAAAATCCCTCCACTTCGGCATCAGGCGGCAACCACCCCGTTGAAACCGTATCGTGGCTCGATGCCGCGCGGTTTTGCAACCTTCTGTCGAAAATGGCTCGTTTGCCCGAACGCTACCAGTTTTCGACAGACGGGAAGGATACGCAAGCCATCGCGGAAAGCGACGGATTCCGGTTGCCGACCGAGGCTGAGTGGGAATTCGCGTGCCGTGCGGGAGCGCGGGAACCGCGTTACGGCCCGATCGATGCAATCGCCTGGTACCGGGATAATGCCGAGGGAAGCACCAGGCCGGTGGCGACCAGGCGTTCGAACGACTGGGGGCTCCACGACATGCTGGGCAATGTCTGGGAGTGGTGCGAAGACGTCTACGATCCCGCAGTTTATGGAACGTACCGCATCTTTCGCGGCGGCGGATGGGCAGATGGCGAACGGGGCTGCCTAGCCACGAACCGCCGCCGGAGCCACCCCACTTTCGCGATTGACGACCTCGGTTTTCGTGTGGCGCGATCATGCCCGTAGACAATCTGCGGCAGGCATCGGTTTCCTGGCGCCGCCGATATGTGTTATGTGCGCCTGAAAAACAGCCGTTTCGCCAACTTCCGGGCGTTGCGGAGCATGCATGAAAAAGGTTCCGGTCCTTTCCGCCGGAGTGAAAGGCGACAGGATGCAGATCGGTATTTTCGCGGTCGGACGGCTGAAATCCGGTCCCGAAAAGGAACTTGTGGCGCGCTATCTGGACCGGCTGAAGAAGACCGGCAAGGCGCAGGGCATCGACTTCACTCGTGTCCACGAGATCAACGAAAGCCGCGCCAGCAATGCCGCCACCCGCAAACGCGAGGAGGCCCAGGCTCTGGAAGCGACACTGTCACCGGAAACCGTTTTGGTGCTGCTCGACGAAACCGGCAAATCCTTCGACAGCCCCGCCTTTGCCGAAAAGATCGCGACCCTTCGCGACCAGGGCAAGCGCGAAATGGTCTTTGCCATCGGCGGCGCAGACGGGCTTGATCCGGCTCTTGTCGGGCGCGCCGACCTGACAGTCAATTTCGGCGCGATGACATGGCCGCACCAGATTGTGCGGATTCTTGTCGCCGAACAGCTTTACCGCGCCGTGACGCTGATGGCCGGACACCCTTATCACCGGGCCTGAAAGACCTTCAAAACATTGTGTCTTATAAATATCTTCGGGTTTCGTTAACCTGTCGACGTTCTATATCGTCTGCACCGCAACCGAAAGACGGACCGAATGGGCTTTGCAAGGGCGACTACCGTGCGAATTGTGGCCGCAGGCAGCCTTGCGCTGCTGGCGGTCATGTTTTTGCGCGCGCCCCTGCCGGCATTCGCCGAAATGCGCGGCGAACCGCAGACCGATTCCGAGGAACTGGTGGAAAAGCTCGCGGCCAGGCGCAGCGACACCGAGGTCGAACTCGACAATATTCGCAGCTCGATTTCGCTGTCTGAGGACAAGATCACCGCGCTCCAGACTGAAATCGACAAGCTTTCCGGTGACACCGCCAGCCTGAAACAAGCGCTGGTCGAATCAGCTGATCGCCGCCGGGCACTGGAAGAGCAGATCGGCGAGAGCGAAACCCGGATCGCAGAACTGTCGGATCAGGAAGTATTGCTGAAGGCCGCCCTCAACGAGGAGCGTGATGTTCTGGCAAATGTACTGGCCGCGTTGCAGCGTATGGGACGCGACCCGCCGCCGGCCCTTCTGGTCTCTCCCGGCGACGCGCTCGATTCCGTCAGAAGCGCCATTCTGCTCGACGGCGTGGTGCCGGAAATGCGTACCCGCATGGAGAGTGTGCTTGGCGATCTGCGTTCGCTGCAGGCCGTCAAACAGGAACGTGAAACCACGCGCGATGCGCTGGCCGCCGATCTGGACAGTCTCGCCGAAGAAACCAAGCGCATGGACCTGCTGATCGCCGAAAACGAGAAAACCAGCGCGATAAGTGCCGCAGCCCTTGCCGAAGAGCAGCGCCAGGCCGAAACGCTGGCCGCGCGCGCCACCGACCTCAACGGGCTGATCGCAACGCTCGAGACGGAAATCACCTCCGCACGCAACGCCGCCCTGCTGGCACGGCAGGAGGAAGAGCGCCGCCGGCAGATGAGCGAGGCGCAGCGCCGGGAGGCACGGGAGCGCGCGCTTTCCGCCGCGCCCGATAAAAACCGTATTGCGCCCGCATATCCGTTTTCTGACCTGAAAAACCGTCTGGTTTTGCCGGTGGCGGGCGCTATTCTCCGCCGCTTCGGTGATCCGGACGGAACGGGCCATCAGGCAACCGGTATCACCATTGCTGCGCGTCCGGGCGCACTGGTGACGGCACCTTCCGACGGGACGGTGGTTTACGCGGGGCGCTTCAGAAGTTACGGAGAGATGATCATCCTCAATGCCGGCGACGGCTATCACATCGTGATGACGGGGATGGAAGGACTAAAGGTACATCAGGGCGATTTCGTGTTCTCCGGCGAACCGCTCGCACAAATGGGCACCAGGCGCATTGCAAGCGCTGCAACACTGGCGCTGGAAACAGACAGGCCGACGCTCTACATTGAGTTCCGGCAAGACGGCAAGCCGGTCGATTCTGAACCGTGGTGGGCGGACAAAAATGATGGAAAGGCACGCAATGATACGTAGGGCAACGCTTCTGCTGGCAGGCGCGGTAATCGGGGCTTCGGCAACCGGTATTCTGGTTTCTGCCGACATACCGGCACGCGCGGCAGGTGATGATTCCACCTATCGCGAGATGTCGCTGTTCGGTGACGTCTTCGAGCGCGTGCGCAGCCAGTATGTCTCGCCGCCGGACGAGGAACAAATGATCCAGGACGCGATCAACGGCATGCTGAGCGGTCTTGATCCGCACTCAAGCTACATGACCGCAGAAGAGTCCGACGAGATGCGCGACAATTCGAAAGGTGAATTCGGCGGCCTCGGGATCGAAGTCACGATGGAGGACGAAGTCGTCAAGGTCGTTGCCCCGATCGACGACACGCCCGCCGCCAATGCCGGTGTTCTGGCCGGAGACAGCATTGTCGAGATCGATGGCGAAAGCGTGCGCGGCATGTCGCTCAACGATGCGGTCGACCGGATGCGCGGCGAGGTCGGCGAACCGATCGATGTCACCATCATCCGTGAAGGTGTGACCAAGCCGATCGAAATGACCATCGTGCGTGGTATCATCCCGGTCCAGTCGGTGAAATGGCGGATTGAAAACGACAATATCGGCTATCTGCGGGTTTCGACCTTCATGAACGAAAAGCTGGATGAGAGCCTGAACGAGGCCATCGCGGAAATCCGGGCTGAAGTGCCCGACGATCAGCTCAAGGGTTATATCCTCGACCTGCGCCTCAACCCCGGTGGCTTCCTCAACCAGGCCGTCGCCGTCGCCGATACCTTCCTGGATGAAGGCGAGGTGGTCTCCACCCGTGGCCGCAATTCCAGCGAGACCCGCCGGTTTGACGCCGGTCCCGGTGATCTCACCAATGGCAAGCCTCTGATCGTATTGGTCAATGGCGGTTCGGCATCGGCGTCTGAAATCGTCGCCGGCGCGCTGCAAGACCTGAAACGGGCCACTCTGGTCGGCACCCGCACCTTCGGCAAGGGCTCGGTCCAGACCATCGTGCCGCTTGGTGTCGAAGGATCTCTGAGGCTGACGACGGCACTCTATTACACACCGTCCGGCACCTCGATTCAGGGCACCGGGATCAGTCCGGATATCATCGTTGAACAAGTGCTTCCCGAAGACCTTGAGGGCCTAGTCCGACCGGAAGGCGAAAGCGCTCTGCGCGGCCATATCCAGGGCGATGATGAAACCGAGGAAGGCTCGGGTTCAGTAGCCTATGTGCCGCGCGAGACCGAGGACGACGTTCAGCTGAAATATGCAATCGACCTGCTGGAGGGCACGATCACCGATGAGGCCTTCCCGGCGGACCCTGACAAGGCTGTGCAGGAATTGCAGGCGGCCAAGGCCGACGAGCAGGAGCTTGAAATGGAAGACGCCCATTAAGGGCGCCTCCACCTGCATGAACAGTCAGTGAGAAAGGCCGGGTTTTGCCCCGGCCTTTTACGTTGACCGGGCAGAAGGCGCAAACTGGGCGACGAGCGTGTGCATGTCGCCGGGATAGGTGAGATGAACCTGGGTGATCGATCCGGACGCATTCCAGGTCCGCCGCGCGATGACAAGGCAGGGCGTGCCTTCGGCAATATCCAGCATTTCCGCGGCGGAAGCGTCGGCCCCCGTGGCTTTGATACGATGCTCGGCGGCGCTCCACGGCACCTGCTCGAGCAGCCACGTGCCCGGTGGATCCTTCCGGAAATCAACGTCCCGCGCCTTCGGCACCTCATCAAGGCTGATCAGCCGGTCTTCGAGGCAGAAGGGCCGCTGTCCTGCACTATGAAGCCCCTTTACGCTCAGGATCTTTCCTGGGCGGTCAAGGATGAGACGTTTGCGCTGCTGATCATCAGCGAGGTGCTCCACCTGTTCGATCAGCCTGAAATCATAGGCCAGACCAAGCGCCCTCACCTCCCGCTCGAGTTGGTGGATTTCCAAAACAGCCGACAACACCTCCGGCTGGCGCACATAGGATCCGGATTTGCGGCGGCGCTCGATCAGCCCCTTCTTAACGAGTTCGGAGAGCGCCTTGTTGACGGTCATGCGCGAACAGCCGTATTCGGCGGTCAGCTCGTGTTCGAAGGGAATGCGGGTGCCGGGAGGCCATTCGCCGGAGACGATCCTGTTTTCCACATCCCGTTGAATGCGGGCATGCAGCGGAAGCGGCCTGGCCTCGACTTTCCCGGAAGCACGTGCAGTCTCGTCGGACATGGGCTCAGCGCTTCCTTCTCAGCCGCGGCTGGCGGCGGCGACCACCTCGGCACGGATTTCTTCGGTCAGCTTCAACCGTATCCTGGCAAAGTCGGGATCGGCCTTTAGATGATAGTCACGCGGATGCGGGAAATCGACGGGTGTGATCGATGAAATTCGCCCCGGCCGCGCCGACATGGTGACGACCCGCGAGGCCATGAACACGGATTCCTCGATATCGTGGGTCACGAAGATCACGGTCTTCTTTTCGCGCTCCCAGATGCCGAGCAGTAGTTCCTGCATCAGCCCGCGGGTCTGGTTATCGAGCGCGCCAAAGGGCTCATCCAGAAGCAGGATCTTCGGATCATTAGCAAGCGCACGCGCAATCGCGGTTCTTTGCTGCATGCCGCCGGAAAGCTGCTTGGGCCAGTGATCGGCAAAGGCGGACAGACCGACACGATCAAGGTAAAGGTCGACGATCTCGCGAACCTCGGCATCGCGCATGCCCTTTTGGCGCAAACCGAAACCGACATTCTCGCGGATCGTCAGCCAGGGAAACAGGGTATAGGACTGGAACACCATGCCGCGGTCTGCACCGGGGCCAGCGATTGCCTTGCCCTCCAGCAGGACGGAACCGCTGGTCGGCTTGTCGAGGCCAGCAACGATGCGAAGCAGTGTCGACTTGCCACAGCCCGAGGGGCCGAGAATGGTGACGAAGTCGTTCTTTTCCAGCGTGAGGTCGGTCGGTGCCAGCGCCTCGATGGGCGTGCCGCCGCGGCGTGCGGGAAAGACGCGGGAAACGCCTTTGATTTCAAGTTCCGGCGCGCTCATGCGAACCTCCAGGCAAACAGGACACGGTTGGCCATCTTGAAGGCAAAGTCCGAGATCAGTCCGATCACGCCGATGACGATGATGCCGAAAATGATCTGGCCGGTGGCCATCAGCGCCTGCGAATTGATGATCATGTAACCGATGCCCGACGATGCCCCGATCAGTTCGGCGACGATTACGTAGGTCCAGGCCCAGCCGAGCACGAGGCGCAGGGTTTCTGCAATATCCGGCGCACTGGCAGGCAGCAGCACACGGCGGACAATGCCGTGGTGCGAGGCGCCGAGCGTATAGGCCGCTTCCACCAGATCACGGCGGGTATTAGCGACATAGACCGCCACCATCAGGATGATCTGAAAGACCGCACCGATGAAGATCACCAGCAGCTTCTGCATTTCGCCAATGCCGGCCCAGAGGATCAGCAGCGGCACAAAGGCCGATGCCGGCAGATAGCGGGCAAACGACACGAACGGTTCCAGCAGAGCCTCGATCGGCTTGTAGGCGCCCATGGCGATCCCGACAGGCACGGCGATGGCCGAGGCCAGAACGAAACCGCCCACCACACGCCAGACGGTGATGCCGATATCTCCAAGAAAGCCGCGCTCCGACAACAACCACCAGCCATTCTTCAGCATGGTGATCGGATCGGCGAGGAAGGTTTTGGATACGAAACCGCCAAAGGTCGCGAACGACCAGCCGGCGAAGAAGATCGCAAAAAACAGGATGCCGAGAGAAATTCTCAGGCGCGGACTGATCGGCTCAAGCGGTTTCATCGCATTTCCGTATGGGAGATACAAAAGACAGGGGCCGCCGGTTTCCGGCGGCCCCTGTCTGTCGGATTATCATTTCTGGATATAGGACGGGTCGGCGAGCGTCGACAGGTCCGGGATTTCGCGGATCACGCCGGCGCTTAGCAGAAGCTCGGCGGCATCGGAGGAGAAGTCGTTGAACTCACCGCCGAAGAAGGCGATGGCCGCGTCGCGGTCCTGCCATTCGAGATATTGCGCCGAACCGGCAAACTGTTCTGCCGACTGGTTCACGTCGGCACCCATGATGCCATAGGCTTCTTCCGGGCTTTCGGCGATCATTGCGAGCGCTTCATAGTAGGAATCGGCCAGCGCCTTGGCGGCATCCGGGTTTTCTTCGAGAAAAGCGGGTGTGCAGCCGAACGTGTCCATCACGGCCGGGTAGTCAAGCGTGGTGGCGATGATCTTGCCAGCGTCAGGCGCTTCACGCACCGACGACAGATAGGGCTCATAGGTCATGGCGGCATCGTTCTGGCCGGCGATGAAGGCCTGTGCGGCCGGGCCCGGCTCAAGATTGACGACCTTGACATCATCAAGCGTCATGCCGTTTTCCTTGAGAATCCAAGCGAGATAGAAATACGGCGACGTGCCAGGCGCGGACGCCGCAACCGTCTTGCCCTTCAGGTCCGTGATCTTCTCGATATCGGAGCGGACGACCATGCCGTCGGCGCCGTGGGATTTGTCGAGCTGGAAGATCTGCGTGGTCGGAACACCGGCAGAGGCCCAGACAATCCAGGTTTCAACCGTGGTGGCGGCGCACTGGATGTCACCGGAAGCCAGCGCCAGATGGCGGCTTGCCTGCGGGATCTTGACGAGATCGACATCAAGGCCGTTCTTTTCAAAAATGCCGGCTTCTTTGGCCAGCGTCAGCGGCGCGAAACCGGTCCAGCCGGAAAGCCCGACGGAAACCTCGGTCTCCTGTGCCTGCGCGCCGGTGGTCAAAGCCGTGGCGGCGATTGCAGTTGCTGCAAGCCATTTGAAATTCATGTTGGAACCCCTCTTTTGCACGATTTTAAGCAGTTTTGCTTATTGCCATTCCGATGGGCATATTAGCCAGTTACCCAATATTTTGTCTAGACAAAATATTGGCATTACCATCCGCCAAGCAGAAAGGCACTGACCAGTCGCATCACCTACTCAATTCGCCCTGCCAATTCCGGCCATTCGGAAAGAACTGTTCCGTTGTCAGAACACCGGGGACGTTTTCGTGTTTTCACGCGCCTGGGTCAACCGCGCGAAGACCAGCGCCCGTCCATCCTTTTCCGCCCAACCAACATACCAGCCCCAGGCCCGCGCATAATCAAAACTGCGATCCGCGCGGCGGGGTAGGCAGCGCCGGTTTTTCCGTGAACCATCCAGCCATCGACCGCGCGAAACTCGACGAGTTCACGGGCATGCGTCATCGCATCATCACCCACAGGCAATGCATCGAGAACCAAGGCGCGCAGAAAGCGAACCTGTTCATAGGGCGAGATTTGCAGTGAAGAAGCAATCCATGCGCGGTCAAGTCCGTTATTATAGCCCGGATCGCCGCCAAAATCGGCATTGCCGTAGGCGAACATCTCGGCATAGTCCGTCAGCGCTTCGGCACCAAGCGCATGTGTGATCCGTTGCGAATACCAGACGACGGAATAGCGGATCCAGTCTGCGGGGTCGGTATCACGCCGCCAACGGAAACCACCCCAATCAGGATCGCCTTCACGGAAGGCCAAAACAGGATGATCCGCGTCACGAAGAAACCCGGCATCGTAACCCATCACCGCAAGCGGCAGTTTGAAGGTGGAAGCCGGGGTCACGCGCGTGCGGCAATCGCCCTCCTCCACCAGCACAGCCCCCGTCGTCACGTCGGCAACCATTGTGCAGATCTTCACAGCGCGTGCCAAAGCCGGCGATGTTGCGGCAAAGAAAAGAATGAGCATTAAAGCAAATTGACGCATCTGAACCTTCCCGGCATTCATTGCGAAAAGGCCGCGCGAGAGCACAGCCTTTCATGGTCACGTCAATGCACGGGCCGGATAAAGATGTCAAAGACACCTGACCGTTTCGCGATCAGTTCCCGAGAATGCCCGGCAAGCGCAAACCGTTTTCCTTGGCGCAGTCGATTGCAACGTCGTACCCCGCATCGGCATGGCGCATGACGCCGGTCGCCGGATCATTCCACAGCACCCGGCCAATGCGCCGCGCGGCATCATCCGACCCGTCGCAGCAGATCACCATGCCTGAATGTTGTGAAAAGCCCATGCCAACGCCGCCGCCGTGATGCAGCGACACCCATGTGGCACCTGATGCCGTGTTCAAAAGCGCGTTCAAAAGTGGCCAGTCGGAAACGGCATCCGAGCCATCCTGCATCGATTCCGTCTCGCGGTTCGGCGAGGCAACGGAACCGCTGTCGAGATGATCGCGGCCGATGACAATCGGCGCTTTCAGTTCGCCGCTCTTGACCATTTCATTGAAGGCAAGGCCAAGCCTATGGCGATCACCGAGGCCGACCCAGCAAATCCGCGCGGGAGGCCCTGGAAATGGATGCGCTCGCGCGCCATGTCGAGCCAGTTGTGCAGGTGATGATTGTCCGGCAGCAGTTCCTTGACCTTCTGGTCGGTCTTGTAGATGTCTTCCGGGTCTCCCGAAAGGGCCGCCCAGCGAAACGGGCCGACGCCACGGCAGAACAGCGGGCGGATATAGGCCGGCACAAAGCCGGGGAAGTCAAAAGCGCGCTCAAGTCCCTCTTCCTTGGCCATCTGGCGGATATTGTTGCCGTAATCGACGGTCGGGATACCCAGATCATAAAAGGCGAGCATGGCCTCGACATGGGTGCGCATCGAGGCCCGAGCAGCCTTCTCAACAGCCTTGGGATCACGCTCCGCCTTTTCGCGCCATTCGCCGAGGCTCCAGCCTGCGGGCAGATAGCCGTTGACCGGATCATGGGCCGAGGTCTGGTCGGTGACGATGTCGGGACGCACACCGCGCTTGACCAGTTCGGGCAACACCTCAGCCGTATTGCCGAGAAGGCCGACGGATTTGGCTTCGCCCGCCTTGGTCCAGGCGTCGATCATCGCCAGTGCTTCGTCCAGCGTTTCGGCCATTTCATCGACATAGCCGGTGCGGATGCGAAAATCGATCCGAGTCGGGTCGCACTCAACGGCAAGGCAGCAAGCCCCGGCCATCACGGCGGCAAGCGGCTGCGCGCCACCCATGCCACCGAGCCCGCCGGTGAGGATCCACTTGCCCTTCAGATCGCCGTTATAATGCTGGCGGCCGGCTTCGACGAAGGTTTCGTAGGTGCCCTGCACGATGCCCTGCGCGCCAATATAGATCCATGAGCCAGCCGTCATCTGGCCGTACATCATCAGCCCCTTCTTATCGAGTTCGTGGAAATGATCCCAGTTTGCCCAATGCGGCACGAGGTTGGAATTGGCGATCAGCACGCGCGGCGCATCGGCATGGGTGCGGAACACGCCGACGGGCTTGCCGGATTGCACCAGCAGCGTCTCGTCCTCTTCCAGCGTCTTCAGCGTCTCGACGATTTTATCGAAATCGCCCCAAGTGCGCGCGGCCCGGCCGATGCCGCCATAGACGACCAGTTCATGCGGCTTTTCCGCGACATCCGGGTCGAGATTGTTCATCAACATTCTGAGCGGTGCTTCGGTGAGCCAGCTCTTGGCGTTGAGTTCCGTGCCGGTGGGCGCATGGATTTCGCGGGCGTTGTGTCGCGGATTGTCAGTCATTTTTGTTCCCTCTTTTACATGCGTGCGGAGAACGACAGGCGTTCAATCCGCTCCAGAATATCCTGCAGGTGGCGTCGAATTTGTGCCGCCTTTTCTTCGTCATAGGCAAAAGGCGGTTCTTCGCTCGCCAGATGCGTGGACTGAGCCAGTTCCATCTGGATGGCGTGGATGCCGGTTTCCGGCTTGCCATAATGTCGCGTGGTCCAGCCGCCCTTGAACCGGCCATTGACGGCGTGGTCATACCCCAGTGCCAGCGAAACGACGCTTGTCACCGCGGCCTCGAACTCCGGCGCGCAGGTGACACCGAGATTGGTGCCGATATTGAAATCGGGCAGCCTGCCTTCAAACAGAAACGGAATATGCGAGCGGATCGAATGGCAGTCATAAAGAATGGCAATGCCGTGTTCCTTGCGCACCCGCTCCAGCTCGGCGGAAAGTGCGGCATGGTAAGGACGATGAAAAGCGTCCACACGGGCGGCGATATCGGCCTCATTGGGGGCCTCGCCGTCGTTCCAGATCGCTGCGCCGTCAAAATCGGTCTCCGGCACCAGGCTTGTGGTGTTCTGGCCTGGATAGAGGCTGACGCCTGCCGGGTCGCGGTTGGCATCGATGACATAGCGGTGAAAGTTCGCCTTCACCATCGTCGCGTCCTCGAGCAGACCATCATAAAGCCGGTCGACATGCCAGTCGGTATCGGCAAGTTTGCGGCCATTGTCATTCAGCCGCTTCTTAATATCTGAGGGCACAAAGGTACCGGTGTGGGGAAGGCCAAGAACCACAGGCGATGTGCCATGCGTGACCGTTACGGGATCCATGATTTCCTCCGTCGTTTTCAAAGGCCCGGAAGCAGGGCCGGATCGACCACGCCGGTCAGAAGGCCATCTTCAACCGCGTGCGTGGCCTTTTCCAGATCACCCGCCATATAGCGGTCATCTTCAAGCGCAGGCACAAGAGCACGGAAGGCAGTAATCACGTCGTTCAGTTGCGGACTGGTCTTGAGCGGCGCGCGCAGCTCCACGCCCTGGACGCTGCAGAGCGCCTCAATGCCGATGATCGCAGCAAGGTTCTCCGTCATCGCCAGCAGCCGCCGGGCACCGTGGCAGGCCATCGACACATGGTCTTCCTGATTGGCGGATGTCGGGGTGGAATCGACCGATGCCGGGTGCGTCATCTGCTTGTTTTCGCTCATCAACGCAGCAGATGTGACCTCGGCAATCATCAACCCGGAATTCAGTCCCGGTTTCTTCGACAGAAATGCTGGCAAACCAAAAGACAGCGCCGGGTCCACCAGAAGTGCGATACGGCGCTGGGCGATGGCGCCAAGCTCGGAGACGGCGATGGCGATCTGGTCAGCAGCAAAGGCGACCGGCTCGGCATGGAAATTGCCGCCGGAAACCACGCTGTCATCGGAAAGCACCAGCGGATTATCAGTCGCCGCATTGGCCTCGATCTCAAGCGTGCGGCCAGCCTGACGCAGAAGATCAAGACAGGCGCCATCGACCTGCGGCTGGCAGCGGATGCAATACGGGTCCTGAACGCGTTCGTCGCCTTCGATATGGGACACACGGATCTCGGAGCCTTCCAGCAGCCCCCGCAGCGTTGCGGCCGCGTCAATCTGGCCCTGATGGCCACGCAGCGTATGGATATCCGGGTGGAAGGGCGCGGGTGAGCCCATCGCCGCATCGGTAGACAGCGCACCGGTGATCAGCGCCGTGTCGGCACAACGCAAGGCACGGAACAGGCCGGCAAGCGCCAGTGCTGTGGAAACCTGCGTGCCATTGATGAGCGCGAGGCCTTCCTTGGCGGCAAGCGTGACCGGCGCAAGCCCTGCCTTTTCAAGGGCAGACCCGCCGGAAAGCCGTTCCCCGTTAAAGTACGCCTCGCCCTCTCCCATCATCACGGCGGCCATATGCGCCAGTGGCGCAAGGTCACCGGAGGCGCCGACAGAGCCCTTTTCCGGGATAACCGGGGTCACACCCTTTTCGATCATGCCCTCGATCAGACGAACGAGTTCGAGCCGCACGCCGGAAGCACCGCGTCCGAGCGAAATCAGCTTCAGCACCATGATCAGGCGGACGATATCCGTGACAAGCGGCGCACCGACCCCGCAACAATGCGACAGGATCAGATTGCGTTGCAGCCTGGCCGTATCGGCGGCATCTATCTTGATGGAGGCAAGCTTTCCGAAGCCGGTATTGATGCCGTAAACCGGCGCATTTCCGGCGGCAATCTCGGCAATACGGGCAGCAGCCTTTTGGATTCCGCGTCACAGGCAGGGGCAAGCCTGACCGCCATATTGCCACGATAGATTTTTCCAGCACCGAAAGCGTGACGGAACCGGGTTCAAGAATGATGGTCACAGCCGAACCTCCCGGCCCTCAGCGTAGAGGGCCTTCAGTGGATTGAAGCCGATGCGGTAGACAAGCTCGGCAGGCGCTTCGATATCCCATATGGCGATATCGGCGGCTTTACCGGTTTCAAGCGTACCGGTTTCGTCAGAAAGCCCGAGGGCCGCCGCCGCATGGCAGGTAACGCCCGCAAGGCATTCGGCAACGGTGAGGCCGAACAGTATTGCGCCCATATTCATGGTCAGCAGCAGCGACGTCAGCGGCGAGGTTCCGGGATTGCAATCGGTTGCCAGCGCGATTTTCGCACCTGCCTTCCGGAGCTCTGCCATTGGCGGAAGTTGCGTTTCCTTCAGTGTATAAAACGCGCCGGGCAAAAGAACCGCGACTGAGCCAGCCTTCGCCATCGCTTTCGCGCCCGCCTCATCGAGATATTCGAGATGGTCGGCGGACAGCGCCCCAAAGGAGGCCGCCATTTCCGCGCCGTGGAGATTGGAAAGCTGCTCGGCGTGGAGCTTCACCGGCAAGCCGAGGGCTTTTGCCTTTTCGAACACCGGCTTCAGCTCGTCGGGCGAAAACGCGATACCTTCGCAAAACGCATCGACGGCATCGACGAGACCTTCGCCATGGGCCGCCTCAAGGCCGGGCAGAACCACATCCGCGATATAGTCGCGATTGCGGCCCTTGTATTCCGGTGGCGTTGCGTGGGCGGCCAGATAGGTGGTCTTGATGCGCACCGGACGCAGGCCGGCAAGCCGCTTGGCTGCGCGCAACATTTTCAGCTCGGCCTCTATATTCAGACCATAGCCGGATTTGATTTCGACCGTGGCCACACCTTCGGCAATCAGCGCCTCGAGGCGCGACAGCGCGGCGGCGACCAGCTCATCTTCGGAAAGGGCGTTGGTGGCCGAAACGGTGGAAACGATACCGCCGCCGGCACGGGCGATTTCCTCGTAGGGCACGCCGTCGAGCCGCATTTCGAATTCCTTGGCACGGCTCCCGCCGTAAACAATGTGGGTGTGGCAATCGATCAGCGCAGGCGTCACCAATCTGCCACCGCAGTCGACCGTATCAAACCCGGCATATTCGTCAGGCAGCCCGTCACCCGGCCCCACATAAGCGATCCGCCCGTCACGAACGGCCAGAACACCGGAAACGGGCCCGATGTCGCTGCCGGTCATGGTCGTGATCAGGGCATTGGTGAAAAGCGTGGTCGGCGCTGAACGCATCTCTTTCCCTTATTGTCTTGGTTGATTATTATGTATATACATAACAAGATAATCGGCAACAGTAAAATTCGAGGCGGGACAGGCAGAATGACATCCGTAATCTTCGCAGAAAACGTGCTGACACCAAGGGGCTGGCGCAAAAACGCACGGCTTTCGATCTCCAAGGGCAGAATCTCAGGCCTTGCATTCGATGCCACGCCCGAGGCCGGGGACGTGCGTCACAACATCATCGTGCCTGCTGTTGCCAATCTCCACTCTCACGCCTTTCAGCGTGCCATGGCAGGCCTAACCGAACGCCGGGGACCGGCAAGCGACAACTTCTGGAGCTGGCGCGAGGTGATGTACCGCTTCACCTTCGCAATCGAGCCGCACGAGGCGGAAGCGATTGCCGCCCAGCTCTATATGGAAATGCTCGAAGCCGGGTTTTGCCGCGTCGGCGAATTTCATTATCTCCATAATGACAAGGACGGTCGCCACTACGGAAACATCGGCGAGATGGCCGAGCGCATCGGCGCGGCCGCCTCCGAAACAGGCATTGGCCTGACGCTGCTGCCGGTGTTTTATGCCCATTCGAATTTTGGGGGCGCAGAACCGAATGACGGTCAGCGCCGTTTCATCCATGATCGCGACAGTTTTGCGCGGTTGATGGAGGTATCTCGACAGATCGTCTCAAAGCTAGATGGCGCGGTTCTCGGTGTCGCCCCGCACTCCCTGCGCGCGGTTACGCCCGAGGAACTCGACTTCGCGGCCAGCCTCACAGACGGGCCTGTGCATATGCACATCGCCGAGCAGACGAAGGAAGTCGATGACTGCCTTAGCTGGAGCGACAAGCGCCCGGTCGAATGGTTGCTGGAAAACACCGGCGTCGACAGCCGCTGGTGCCTGATCCATGCAACCCACATGACTGAGGCAGAAACGGCAGATCTTGCAAAATCCGGCGCGGTTGCAGGGCTTTGCCCGGTCACCGAAGCCAATCTCGGCGACGGCATTTTTCCGGCCGAACGTTTTCTCAAAAACGGTGGGCGGTTCGGCATCGGCTCCGATTCCAACGTGCTGATCGGGCTGTCAGACGAGTTGCGCCAGCTCGAATATGCCCAGCGACTGGGAGACCGCGCCCGCAACGTGATTGCCGAACCCGGCGGCACAACGGGCAGAAAGCTGTTCGAGCGCGCGCTTCAAGGGGCGCTCAGGCCATGGGTATCAAGGCCGGGATTTTCGAGGGCGCGCCGGCGAGCTTCCTGTCGCTCAACAATAGCGCCGCACCATGGCTTATCGACGATCAGACCCTTGATGGCTTCATCTTTGCCGGCCAGGTGAAACCCGATTGTGTGTGGGTGAACGGCAAGAAACAGGTCGAGGGCGGACATCACGTCAAGCGCGCGGCAATCACATCTCGGTTCCGCGCAGCGATGACGGCACTGATGGCGCGCTCGGCCTGAGTTCCCACCTTTGGCAAGGCGGCGAGACGTGCTAGAGCATTTCCTGTGAACACCGGATCACAGGAGCCAAAATGCCTGACACCCGCCCCAAAGCCCACGACCTTCCCTACCGTCCGAATGTCGGCGTGATGATCCTGAACCGCGAAGGCCAGGTCTGGCTTGGCCGAAGGCTTTCGGAAGGCAACTCGGAATCCGACGGTTCGCCGCAACTCTGGCAAATGCCGCAGGGCGGCATCGACCCCGGCGAGACGCCGCTTGCGGCAGCCAAACGCGAGCTTTACGAGGAAACCGGCATGAAGACGGTGGAGATGCTCGGCCGGTCAGAAGGTTGGATCAACTATGACCTGCCCGAACATCTGATTGGTATCGGTCTGCGCGGGCGCTATCGCGGCCAGACCCAGCGCTGGTTCGCATTTCGTTTTCTGGGTAATGACAGCGAAATCGCCATCAAACCGCCGCCGGACGGCCACGAGCAGGAATTCGACGCCTGGCAATGGACCGATATCGATGAACTCCCCGGCCTGATCGTGGAATTCAAACGCGCTGTCTACGATCAGGTGGTTAGCGAATTCCGGCACTTCGCCCAAAACTGAGGCCCGGTGGAAATGAAAAAGCCCGGACACCAGGGCCCGGGCTTTCTCAAATCAGTTGCGTGCTCTTTTATTCGGCTTCATCGGAGGCGCCGGCATTCAGCTGGGCGTATTTCTTCTCGCCGAGCGATTCCAGCAGCTCAAGCTGGGTTTCGAGGAAGTCGATATGGCCTTCTTCGTCGATCATCAGCTCTTCGAACAATTTCATGCTGACGTAATCACCAGCTTCGTGACAGATGTCGCGAGATTCCTTGTAGGAATTGCGCGCTTCATATTCACCGGCGAGGTCACCTTCGAGCACTTCCTTGACCGTCTGACCAATGCGCAGCGGCGCGACCGTCTGGAGGTTGGGATGGCCCTCGAGGAAGATGATACGGTCGGTGAGCTTGTCGGCGTGCTGCATCTCTTCGATGGACTCGGCACGCTCTTTGGACGCCAGCTTGGTCAGGCCCCAGTCTTGCAGAAGACGGTAGTGCAGCCAGTACTGGTTTACAGCACCGAGCTCAAGAAACAGTGCTTCGTTCAGCCGCTCGATTACTTTTTTGTCGCCTTTCAACGTCCGTTCTCCTTTTTCTTCCTGGAACTTTTTCAGGCGGCTCAAAAATCACAAAACTCGGCCCCGGTCGAGTCGCGATTGATGTGATACTGCTCGGAGGTACGCACGATGATGTCGATGACGTTGGGAAAGCAGCCGCAACAGCGGCCACGCTTCTGCATTCGATTATAAACCGTGCCCGGCACGATAACGCGCCAGCAGTCCTCATCGAGGAGTTCGGTTACAACCGCCTCGATCTCTTTTTCGGTTACGAAATTGCAACTGCAAACAAGCATGCGCTCTCACCATTGACCTTCGTCAGCGATATTTCTTCCTTTTTGCGAAAGGAGAGGCCAGTTGTCAAGATTAAACGCTACGACGACCGTTCACATCGTATTGAAGCATTTGCCACGCGTTGCGGCCTGCCTACCTGATGGATGCCATAGCGCAAGGATCGACGCCGTAGGCGGGAGCACATCCCGCCTTGCTCGCCGCAATGCTGCCCGGAGCGGCCATAGAAGCCGCCATAATCATCAAAGCCGCGCCCGCAAACAGAACAGCGATTGACTTACCCATTTTCAAAGACACCTTGTTTCAGTAGGTCAGGCAAGGTCATCATCCCGATGATCCTACAATAATTGGTAAAGACGTAAGGCATGTGACGGGTTCCATTCGGCCGCGCTTTTTCACGCAAACACGAGCATGGCGCATGCGCGAACTCGGCATGAAACCCGGATTTATCGGTCAGGCAGCTCGCCCGAACTGACCGTGCTGACGGTATTGAACGAGATAGGTCGGCAAAATTGCATCAAGCTGTGCGGGACAGAATGCCGAGCCCGGCAAGTGTGCGACCGTCAGCTTCAGCTTCCTCGGAGACGACATTGTCGGTTTTCAGAAGCTTGACCTGGTCGGCCGTCAACGGCGGTGCAATCAGCGGGATCGCGCCGGCCACACTACCGAAAAGCGCTGCAAGACCAAAAGGCAACGACACGAGGCCGCGCTTGCGACCGGTGACCTTCAGCACCTCTTCGAGACATTCGCGAAAGCTCAGCACATCGCGACCGCCAAGCTCGTAGACCTTGCCGCCATCAACCTTGCCGTCGACGGAGCGCGCGATAACCTCAGCAACATCGCCGACATAGACCGGCTGGAACTTCGTCTTACCGCCGCCAATCAAGGGCAGCACCGGTGAGATCAGCGACATCTTGCCGAACTTGTTGAAGAAATCGTCCTCCGGCCCGAACACGATCGAGGGGCGCACGATCACGGCATCGGGCACGATTTCCCGGACGGAAGCCTCGGCCTCGGCCTTGGAGCGGGCATAATGCGACTTACTGTCGCTGGAGGCGCCGATTGCCGACACATGGGTGAGTTTGGCGCCCGCATCGCGCGCGGCTTCGGCGACCAGGCGCGCGCCTTCGGTCTGAACCGCATCGAAACCGTTCTTGCCGCTTTCAAACAGAATGCCAACGCAGTTGACGACATGGTCGGCGCCTTCGACGGCGCTCCGCACCGAGTCGGGGTAGCGTAGGTTGGACTGGAAGAAGGTGATCTGCCCGACATTGCCCAGCGGCTGCAGGAACAGCGCCAGATCAGGCCTGCGTACGGCAACGCGAATGCGATAGCCCCTTTTGGCCAGTGCGCGGACTACATACCGCCCGACAAAACCCGATCCGCCGAAGACCGTGACCAGCGGGGAATGTTCGATAGCGTCATGCCTAGCTCCTGAGATCGTCGAAAGCCGAATTAATTTACAAAGTGCAATAGCCCAAACCGGGCGCAAGGTGAAGGGTCAAGCTGACGCAGTTTACCCGGCATCACCAGCCCGCGACCAAATTCCCGCCTCGCGTGTCGAAAGTGACACATAGCGCGACTTGAGCGTCGGGCGAAAAAGTGGAAACCGGTTTTTCGCCCGACGCGGCAAAGAAAAATAGAGCGTCAGGCGATTTAAACTAAACACCTGATGCTCTACGCAGGCTGGTCCGTCGAAATAACGCTCTCGATTTCCGCGACAATGGCATCAGCAGCAGCCTTCGGGTCTTCCGCCTTGATGATCGGACGGGCAACAACGATATGCGAGGCACCGGCCGCAATCGCAAGTGCCGGCGTCATCACCCGCTTCTGATCATCGGAAGACGAACCCGCCGGCCTGATGCCCGGTGTCACGATCGCCTTTTCCGGACCGACGATATTGCGCACCAGCCTTGCTTCCGCAGCCGAGCAGACAATGCCGCCCATACCGGCTGCCGCCGCCTGTTCAGCCCGGCGTTTCACAAGCGCCTGAGCATCACCCGGATAACCGGCCTCGGCAAGGTCACCATCGTCCATCGAGGTCAGGACAGTCACACCGAGAAGGCAGAGCCCGGACCCTTCAGCCGCCCCGACCGCTGCGCGCATCGCCTTGGGATACGCATGCAGCGTCAGCATGGACATGCCCATCTTGGCGATATTCTCGACGCCCTTGGCAACTGTGTTGTCGATATCGAGCAGTTTCATATCCAGAAAGATCTGCTTGCCGCCGGCAGCCAGTTCGCGCGCAAAGGAAAGCCCGCCGGCAAAGGCCAGCTGATAACCGATCTTGTAGAAGGATACGCTGTCACCGAGCCGCGCGACCATGCGCGAAGCTCTCGTCCACGGTCGGTACGTCCAGTCCCACGATCAAGCGTTCACGTGCGCCCATGCCACTGCCCTCTCTCTTTGCAGCCATTTTCCGCGGTTCAAATCGCACAAAAGCCGCCCGATGAAAAGGGCAAGGGCCGCCCTAGACCCGCATCGGCATCAGCACGTAGAGCGCGTTTTCGGTGTCGGTGTCCCTTACCAGGGTCGGCGATCCGGCATCGGCAAACAGGAAGATCGCCTCGTCCCCGGTGAGTTGTGCGGTAATATCGAGCAGATATTTCGCATTGAAGCCGATATCCATCGCCTCGCTGTCATAACCGACGGCAATCTCGTCGGTGGCGCTGCCCGAATCGGGGTTGTTGACCGTCAGTGTCAACTGCCCTTCGGCAAGCGACAGCTTGACGGCGCGCCCGCGCTCCGACGAGACGGTCGAAACACGGTCAACCGCCTTGGCGAAGGCGCCGCACTCGATCCGCATCTCGCGGTCGTTATTAGCCGGGATCACGCGCTGGTAGTCCGGGAAGGTGCCGTCGATCAGCTTGGAGGTGATAACCACCGAACCGATAGTGAAACGCATCTTGGCATCCGAGACTTCCACGGCGACAATGATTTCGGGATCATCGAGAAGCTTCTGCAACTCGCCGACTGTCTTGCGCGGAATGATCACACCCGGCATGTTTTCGCAGCCGGACGGCGCATCGATTTCGGCGCGCGCCAAACGGTGACCATCGGTCGCAACCGCGCGCAGCTTCAGGTCGGATCCTTCAGCCATGGCGTGGAAGTAGATGCCGTTCAGATAGTAACGGGTCTCCTCCGTCGAAATCGCGAACTGCGTGCGGTCAATCAGCATTTTCAGATCGGCGGCCTTCAGTTTGAAGGCATGGCTGAACGTGCCAGCCGTCAGGTCAGGAAAATCCTCCTGCGGCAGGCACTGCAGCGAGAATTTCGACTTGCCGGAGGCAACGGAAATCGTCTGGCCGTCGGCGGCTGTTGCAAGCGAAACTTCCGATCCATCGGAAAGCTTGCGGACGATCTCATAGAGAAGATGCGCCGGAACGGTGGTCGCGCCCGCCTGCTCGACCATGGCCGGAGCCTTCTCTGTGATCTCCAGATCAAGGTCGGTCGCCTTCATCTCCAGGTCGGCGCCCTCGGCCTTCAGCAGGACATTGGAAAGAATCGGGATGGTGTTGCGGCGCTCGACCACGCGATGAACATGGTTCAGGGATTTCAGCAGATTGGATCTTTCGAGCGTGATACGCATGACTTTCGCTTTCACTCTTTCGCACGTGTCAAAGGCCGGACGGCAGTCGAACAGTGCCAGCGTCCGAAAAGGCCGCAGGCGGGGAGATAAAATGACAGCAATTCAGCGTCGAATGCAAGGCCCGGCATCAAGGCTTCACCTATATTCGTCTCATGCCAGGCCGACGGGGATGCCGCCCCTTGTCGCAGCATCAAGGCCATGTTCAAAGAGGAAAAGGCAATCGCGGGATCAAAAGCATGGTTGAAGGCGACAGCAATCGATTTGAAATCGCGGGGCACTCGATCGAGGCCCGTCCGCTTTCGCCCGGTCTCTACCTGGTCGCCACCCCGATCGGCAATCTCGGCGACATCACGGTGCGCGCGCTTGAAACCCTTGCGGGCGCGGATATTCTCGCCTGTGAAGACACCCGCGTCACCCGCAAGCTGCTCGACCGTTTCGCGATCCGCAAACGCCCCTACGCCTATCACGAACACAATGCGGAAAAGGCCGGCGAACATCTACTGGCGGCGCTGAGGGACAGCAAAAGCGTCGCGCTCGTCTCCGATGCCGGCACACCGCTGGTCTCAGATCCCGGCTACAGGCTTGCAAGGGCGGCGATCACGGAGAATATCAAGGTCGTGCCGATTCCCGGCGCTTCGGCACCGCTGGCAGCCCTTGTCGGCGCGGGCCTTCCCAATGACGCCTTCCTGTTCGCCGGCTTTCTGTCACACAAGGACAAGGGGCGCCGCGACCGCCTTCAGGAACTGGCGCATATCCCCGCAACGCTGATTTTCTTCGAATCACCCCACCGCATCGGGGCGACACTTGAGGCGGCGAGCTCGGTTCTGGGCGAAAGCCGCCAGGCTGCCGTCTGCCGAGAGTTGACCAAGACCTACGAGGAATTCCGGCGCGGTACGCTTGGCGAACTCGCCGAGGCCTACCGCGAGGCAGAGGTGAAAGGCGAGATCGTGCTCGTCATCGGACCGCCGCCCGCGCCGGAAGCACCGGGTGCGGACGATGTCGACGCGCTTTTGAAGCTGCTCGTCGCCGATATGCCGGCGGCCAAGGCGGCCGCACAAGCCGCAAAAGAGACCGGACTACCGCGCAAGGACCTCTACCAGCGACTTCTTGCCATAAAGGACGGCGATGGAGCGTGAGACCGAAACAAGGCGCAAGGCTGAACGCCGCGGACGGCGTGCCGAAAGTCTTGCCGTTTTATACCTGCGCCTCCAAGGTTACCGGATCCTCGCCACACGCTTCAAATGCCATGCTGGCGAGATCGACATCATCGCCCGCAAGAGTGCGCTGGCAGTGTTCGTGGAGGTCAAGGCCCGCAAAAGCGAGCAGATCGCTATCGACGCGGTTACCGCGACAGCGCAGCGTCGAATTCGCGCGGCCTCCGATGTCTGGCTTGCACGGCAGGCCGAGGCCCACCTCATCTCGCAACGCTATGATATTCTCGCCTGCCTGCCGTTCCGTCTGCCCCGGCACTTTCCGGATGCGTTCTGACGATACGAACATTG
Source organism: Marinicella algicola (assembly GCF_028401385.1). Lineage (GTDB taxonomy): Bacteria > Pseudomonadota > Gammaproteobacteria > Xanthomonadales > Marinicellaceae. Next base: position 4,200,445 of record NZ_JAQOMR010000001.1, on the reverse strand, counting down.
AAAATGCGCAATTGAAAAGGCAGTCGCGTTCAGTTTTATAAATTTGAAACAAATCCTTCGTTCAGACGTCACGCTGGCGCGGTACCCCGCTTCCATCATCTTCCACGATGATTTCTCATATTCTGAACGGGGACTTTCATTATGAAGAAATTTGTTCTGGCCGCGCTGACTGTCGGCCTTTCGACCTCGACCGCATTCGCGGCCACCGACATCACCTGGTGGCACGGCATGGGCGGCAACAACCAGGCCGTCATCAACGAGATTTCCAAGCGCTTCAACGAAAGCCAGGACACCTGCAACCTGACGCCGGTTTCCAAGGGCACCTATGAAGAAGCACTGGCTTCCGGTATCGCCGCATTCCGTTCTGGCGAACAACCGAACATCCTGCAGGTATTCGACGCGGGCGCAGCAACGATCATGAATGCCAAGGGCGCTGCGATCGCCGCAGAAGACCTGATCAACAACGCCGGTTACGATTTCAACCGCGAAGACTTCATCGAAGGCGTACGCTATTTCTACGCAGACAGCGACGGCAAGTTCGTCGGCATGCCGTTCAATTCGTCGGCACCGATCATGTACATCAACACCGAAGCCTTCGAAAAGGCCGGTGTCGAGCCGCCGAAGACGTGGGAAGAGTTCGAGCAAATCGCGCCCGCGCTCAAGGATGCCGGCTACACGCCGCTCGTCCAGTCGCAGCTGACCTGGGAAATGACCGAGAACTTCTTCTCGCGCAACAATCTTCAGTTCGCCACCAACAATAATGGTTATGACAGCGTCGACGGCACCGAAATTCTCGTCAACACGCCTGAGCATGTCATGATGTATGACAAACTCAAAGACTGGTACGACAACGGCTACTTCGGTTACTACGGTGCCGGCTGGTCCGATAACCAGAAGCCGTTCGAAGAAGACAAGGTTGCCCTTTGGGTCGGTTCTTCGGGCTCCTTCGGCGGTCTGCAGAAGTCAGCCCAGATGCCATTCTCGGCTACTTTCCTTCCCTACTGGGAAGCAATCGAAGGCGCCGGTACCAACTCCTTCATCGGCGGCGCGGCCCTCTTCGCACTCTCCGGCAAGGATGATGCCCAGAACCAGTGCACCGCCGACTTCTTCCAGTTCCTGACCTCGCCGGAAATCCAGTACTTCTGGCACCAGTCGACGGGTTATGTTCCGGTCACCACCGCCGCTTACGAACTGGCCAAGGAAGATGGCTGGTATGAAAAGCAGCCGGTTGCCGAAGTTGGCATCAAGCAGCTTTCTCTGCCGGGTGGCGAATGGTCGAAGGGCTATCGCATGGGCTTTTACCCGCAGATCCGCGAAGTCATGGAACGTGAATACAACAAGATCTTCGCCGGCGAGACCTCCGTTGAAGATGCAATGAACACGATCCAGAAAGAAGGTAACGCCCTTCTCGGTCGCTTCGCCAAAACGGCTTCCAACTGATCTTCAACGATCGATCAGACATCTTCGGTCCGGGGGCATAAAGCCCCGGACTTTGCCATATCGGAAAGTTGCCATGAAGCGCGTTCAGTTTTCATCGCCCCTGCTGCCCTATCTTTTCGTGTTGCCGCAGATGGCGATCATCGTGATCTTTTTACTGGCCGTCGGTGCAGGCGGTCCAGTCATCGTTCTATCTCGAAGACCCGTTCGGTTTCAGCGCCACCTTCGTCGGCTTCGACAATTACATCGATGCCCTGACATCGGATTATTATCTCCATGTCGCCAAGTTCACCCTGATCTTCACGATCCTGGTGACCTTCTTCTCGCTTGCGCTTGGCCTGCTTCTGGCCGCCAAGGCCGATGATGTCATTCGCGGTTCGAGCAGCTACAAGACGCTGCTGATCTCGGTCTATGCCATTGCACCGCCGGTGGCAGGGCTTATCGGCATGATGTTCTTCGATCAGCATATCGGCCCGTTCGTCAAAATGGCGGCCTGGTTCGGCTGGGACATGAAGGTGGGCATCAATTATTTCGACACCGCCTTTGCGATGATCACCGTCGCCGTGTGGAAACAGATCCCCTATAATTTCATCTTCATTCTCTCAGGCTTGCAGTCGATCCCGGTTTCCGTGCGCGAGGCAGCTGCGATCGACAACCGGTCGCGCTTTGGCCGGTTCTGGACTGTGACGCTGCCGCTTCTGGCGCCAACGGCCTTCTTTCTCCTGATCATCAACATGACCTATTCGCTGTTTGATACCTTCGGCATCATCGATGTGATCGTGAAGGACAAGGCCGCCAACAACCCGATCACGCTGGTCTACAAGGTCTATATGGACGGCTTCCGCGGCAATGACATCGGCGGCTCGGCTGCGCAATCGGTGATCCTGATGCTGATCGTGCTGGTTCTCACCTTCTTCCAGTTCCGCTTCATCGAGCGGCGTGTGCACTACAACTGAGGAGGGGCACAATGCACAAGACAACCTTTTCCGACCATCTCATCCTGCTCTTCGGCGTTTTCATCATGGTCGGTCCGATCTTTGTGGCTTTCATGACGTCGACCCACGACGCAATAGATGTCCACATGAAGGGCCTGCAGGTGGCCTGGGGCGACGATTTTGTCGACACCTACAAGGAAGTCCTGACCAAAAAGGGTGGCTTTACCGGTGACGTGACAGGCGCACGGATGGTGATGAACTCCTTCATCCTCGGCATCGGCTTTGCCGTCGGCAAGATCGTGCTTTCGATGCTGGCAGCCTATGGTCTGGTCTATTTCCGCTCGCGGTTTTCGACGCTGTTCTTCTGGATGATTTTCACCACCCTGCTTTTGCCGCTCGAAGTGCGCATCCTGCCATCCTATGACGTGATGACCAAACTTGGTCTGGTCAACACCTATACCGGGCTGATCGTCCCGCTTCTGGCGTCGGCCACTGGCACATTCTTCTTCCGCCAGTTCTTCAAGTCGGTGCCTGACGAACTTTTGGAAGCCGCCCGCATTGATGGTGCCGGCCCGTTCAAATTCTTCATCGACATTCTTGTACCGCTGTCAAAAACGATGATCGCGGCGATCTTCATCATCATGTTCGTCTATGGCTGGAACCAGTATCTGTGGCCGATGATCATGACCAATGAGGAAAGCTTCTACACGCTGGTGCGTGGCATCAAGCAGATCCTCCTCGTGTGGGTCGGAAGCCAGATCCCCGAATATAATCAGGCCTTCGCGCTGGCGGTGCTCGCCATGCTGCCGCCCGTTCTGATCGTGGTGATCTTCCAGAGCTGGTTCATCAAGGGCCTGACGGAAAGCGACAAATAGGAAAATAACAATGGCTGCTATCGAAATTTCCAGCGTTTCCAAGAGCTATACCGGCGACGCCCTTGCGGTCGATAACGTCGATATCGAAATCGAGGACGGCGAATTCATCGTGCTGGTCGGCCCCTCCGGCTGCGGCAAGTCCACCCTGCTGCGCATGGTGGCGGGCCTTGAGACCATCACCGAGGGCGAGGTGAAGATCGGCGGCAAGGTGGTCAACAAAAAGGACCCGGCCGAACGCGACATCGCCATGGTGTTCCAGAACTACGCGCTTTACCCGCACATGACGGTCTACAACAATCTTGCCTATGGCCTGAAAAACCGGGGCACGCCAAAGGCCGAGATCGCGGCGCGGGTGAATGAAGCCGCCCGGATGTTGGAGCTTGAACCCTACCTGGAACGCAAGCCGCGCGCACTTTCGGGCGGACAGCGCCAGCGTGTGGCCATGGGCCGGGCGATTGTGCGCAAGCCGGCAGCCTTCCTGTTCGACGAACCACTTTCAAACCTCGATGCGAAGCTGCGCGTTTCCATGCGCGGCGAGATCAAGCATCTGCAGAAAAGGCTCGGCACCACATCGATCTACGTGACCCATGACCAGCTTGAGGCGATGACGCTCGCAGACCGGCTTGTGGTGCTCAATGGCGGCAAGATCGAACAGATCGGCACGCCGCTCGATGTCTATCACAAGCCGGCCTCCACCTTCGTCGCCAACTTCATCGGGTCTCCGGCGATGAACCTGGTCGAGGGCAAGCTCACCGGTGGCCAGCTCATGATTGGCGACAACAGCATGCAATTTTCAAGCGCGCCGCCTGCCGATGGCCCGGTCACCGTTGGTATCCGCCCGGAAGACCTGCAGCCAACAACGGGAACAGGCATCAAGGCCCGGCTCGATTACGTCGAAGAGCTTGGCGCCACGAGGCTTGCCCATTGCATGACCGATGGTGAACGGCTGACGGCAGCGCTTTCTCCCGAGATACCGCTTGCCGACGAACTCACCTTCGCGGTGCTGCCGGAGAAGGTGCATTTCTACGACCACGCCACCGGAAAGCGGCTTTCGAACGCCTGAGCGACGCCTGCGATTGCCAAGGGGCGATGCGATGACTAAATATCGGGTCGCCTTAAACAACCGGGACACGCTTTTCATGGCCGCAATCAAAAACGTCGCCGTCCAGATGGACCATATCTCCACCGTGAAGATAGCGGGCGATTCGACCTTTGCGATGAGTCTGGAAGCCCAGAACCGCGGCTATAACCTGTTCCACTACACGCCCGAGCGGCTGAGCCTGCGCGATGGCAAGGTGTTTGCGACCGTCGAACCGATGACGCTGCGCGACAAGGAAGGCGACCACTACACGCTTGGCGCGCCGGAGCGGATCGACCTTTCGACCATGGATGTGGTGCTGCTGCGCCAGGACCCGCCCTTCGACATGGCCTATATCACCGCCACCCACCTGCTGGAGCGCATTCATCCAAAGACGCTGGTGGTCAACGATCCGGCCTGGGTGCGTAATTCACCGGAAAAGATCTTCGTCACCGAATTCGCCGACCTGATGCCGCCGACGCTGATCACCAAGGACGAAGATGAAATCCGCCGCTTCCGCGAGGAAATGGGCGATATCATTCTCAAGCCGCTTTACGGCAATGGCGGTGCAGGGGTGTTCCATTCCACCCGCGACGACCGCAACTTCACCTCGCTGCTGGAAATGTTCGCCCAGATGTTCCGCGAGCCCTATATCGCCCAGGCTTACCTGCCGGCGGTGCGCAAGGGCGACAAGCGCATCATCCTGATTGACGGCGAGTTTGCCGGCGCGATCAACCGCGTGCCGGCCGAGACCGACAGCCGCTCCAACATGCATGTTGGCGGGCGGGCGGAACCTTCCGAACTGACGGCACGCGAGGAAGAAATCTGCGCCCGCATCGGCCCATCGCTCAAGGAACGCGGCTTCATCCTCGTCGGCATCGATATCATCGGTGACTACATGACCGAGATCAACGTCACCTCGCCCACCGGCATCCGCGAAGTGCAGAAATTCGGCGGTGCCGACATTTCGGCGCTGATGTGGGATGCAATCGAGAAAAAGTGCGGCTGAGACGCTATTTCGACTGCCCGACCAGAGCCTGCTGCGTGAGTGAATTGCGCAGCGCGTTTTTCTGGGCGTCGATCATTCCTGAAATCAGAAACAGGTCGACCAGCCACCAGATGCCGAAAATGGCGAGAAACAGAAAGCCGATGAAGAACACGGCGGTCAGCCAGCCGACGACATTCAGCAGCAGCATGGTGATCGCCGATCCAGGCCTTCCGAGATAAAACCGGTGTGCGCCGGCCCAGCCGACAAAAACCAGAGCAGATAGGCTGCCGCCGCCGATTTCGCGCCATTGGTCACCCGCTGTTCGATCAGGATCTGTTCTTCGGTCGTCAGTCCCATTTCATTCTCCGCCTTATCGAGCCGCAAGCCCGTTTCAGACGGTTTACGTCGCCGCACATGCGCATGTCCATCCCGAAGGACACGCTGCGGCCTGCTGGCACAATAAGTTCTTCTTTTGTTCTTGCAATACGGCGTGCGATATGGAATCATTACAACCATGGGGTTGGATAGAATGCTGTTTTAGGGACACTGATCGGAGCGGAGCTTGTCATGGTTTCCAGAGTACAGACGGTTTCATTTCAGGGTATCGAGGGGTCCCGGTCGATGTTCAGGTCATGGTGGCCCCCGGCAAGATCGGCATGCAGATTGTCGGCCTGCCCGACAAGGCGGTTGCCGAAAGCCGCGAGCGGGTGCAGGCAGCCCTCCATGCCACCGGCCTTGCCCTGCCGCCCAAACGGGTGACGGTCAATCTCGCACCCGCGGACCTTCCGAAGGAAGGGTCACATTTCGACCTCGCCATTGCGCTCGCTCTGATGGCAGCGCTGGGCGCAGTGCCAGCGGATGCCCTCACCGGCTATGTCGTCATCGGCGAACTCAATCTCGACGGCACGATTGCCGCTGTAGCCGGCGCGCTACCCGCCGCAATGGCCGCAAACGCCATGGACAAGGGGCTGATCTGCCCGGCCGATTGCGGGCCGGAAGCCGCCTGGGCCGGGGCCGATATCGATGTTCTGGCGCCCAAAAGCCTGATCGCGATTGCCAATCATTTCAAGGGTACTCAGGTGCTCTCACGTCCGGTGCCAGCGGTTCGCACACCGGCTCACGGCCTGCCGGATCTTTGCGAAATCAAGGGCCAGGAAAGCGCCAAGCGCGCGCTTGAAGTGGCCGCCGCCGGCGGCCATAACCTGCTGATGGCGGGGCCGCCCGGTGCGGGAAAATCCATGCTTGCCGCCCGCCTGCCCTCCATACTGCCGCCGCTCCTGCCGCAAGAATTGCTGGATATGTCGATGGTACATTCGATAGCGGGAAAGCTTGCAGGCGGCCGCCTGTCCGATAGGCGCCCTTTCCGCGCGCCGCATCATTCCGCCAGCATGGCGTCACTGGTCGGGGGCGGGATAAAGGCACGACCGGGCGAGGCCTCGCTTGCCCATCACGGCGTTCTGTTTCTGGACGAGATTGCCGGAGTTCTCGCCGCAGGTGCTCGATGCGCTGCGACAGCCGCTGGAAAATGGTGAGTGTGTGATCGCGCGCGTCAATCACCGGGTGTCCTATCCGGCAGCATTCCAACTGGTGGCTGCGATGAACCCATGCCGGTGCGGTATGGCGGGCGAACCTGGCCATACCTGCGCCAGAGGGCCGCGCTGCGCCGCCGACTATCAGGCGCGGATTTCCGGCCCGCTGATGGACCGGATCGACATCCGCATCGACGTTCCCGCCGTCAGCGCCATGGACCTCATCGGCGCTTCGGCTACCGGAGAGACCAGTGCCACGGTTGCACGCCGGGTCGCCTCTGCCCGCGAGGCCCAGCGCGATCGGTTTGCCGCGCTGGGTGAAAGCCCGGCAACCGTCAATGCGCGCTGTTCGGCCAACCTGATCGAGAAGCTTGCCGAGCCCGACGCGGCGGGGCTGGCATTGCTCCGGGAAGCGGCGGAAAAGATGCAGTTTTCCGCCCGTGGCTATCACCGTATCCTGAAGGTCGCCCGTACCATCGCCGATCTGGACGGCAAGGCAAATGTCGGTCGGGTGCATATTGGCGAAGCCATTGCCTACCGGATCTCGGCAGCCGAACGCATCCACACTGCCGCCTGACACGCGGCATGGGGTTGCACCGCGCGCCCGTCAGCAGCAGCACTTGCCAAGGCGGCACTGCAGGAAACAGCTATTTTCGAACGTTCTCGTCATTCCTGATGCGTTGAAACGCGGCCTTTGCTTTGAAAAGCATGGAGGTCCGCGCCGCGCGCGGCAACCCGGTTGTTCCGCAAAGAATATCCCGCGCTTTTCTTCAGCCATCATGCCGCTCTTCGCGCTTCCCCCACCATTTTTCCCGATCACTCCGGCAGCGTTAGGCTTGTGAGCATCAGGCCACAGGCCCGCAACAGGAGTTTATCATGTCGGATCAGACGGCCACGCTTGGCCTCCCTTCATTCTGCCCGCCCAGGCACAGAAACATGTGACCCACAACGAGGCGCTTCAGAGGCTCGACGCGATTGTCCACCTCGCCATTGCCGGTGAGGGCAACGCGCCGCCTACAAGCCCAGACGATGGCATCTGCTATCTGGTTTCCGCCGCACCAACCGGCGAATGGGCAGGCCAGGCAGGCACCATCGCAATCTTTCAGGACGGCCACTGGCAGTTTGTAGCACCGGTTGCCGGCTGGTCGGCCTGGTTTGCAACCGATGGCAGCCTGCGCATTTTCGACGGAAGCGACTGGGTTTCACCGCCCCTGCCGGCGAACCTCGAAACCTCCATGCTCGGCATCAACGCAACCGCCGACGCCATCAACAGGCTGGCGATTTCAGCCGACGCGACACTCTTCAACAATGCCGGCAGCGGGCATCAGTTGAAGATCAACAAGGCTTCGCCCGGCGACACAGCCTCATTGCTTTACCAGACGGGCTGGTCCGGGCGCACGGAGATGGGGCTTTCCGGCTCGGACAGTTTTGCCATCAAGACCAGCGCCGATGGCGCAAGCTGGCACGAAGCGCTGCGGATCACCCCGGAAGGCGCCGTCACCATGCCCTCGCGTCCGCTGGCCCGGGCCGCTGCACCGAGCGGTTCGGTGCTGATCGCGGGTCCCGCCAACAGAGGCTTCGGCACGCTTCATGTCGGTGAAGGCGGGTTTGCGCTGGGCGCGGCCGTCACCGGCGGCGGCAACAGACTTACCTTTCCCGCAAGCGGCTATTATGCCCTCAGTCTCACCGTCACGGCCTCAGCAGCAGGCAACTACACCGTATTGCTGGAAAAGAACGGGTCGGAAAACTGCGTGGTCCTGCGCGGCATCGCCACCGGGGCAGCCCGCTCACCCATTCGGCAACCGCCATCAGCTATTTCACAGCCGGCGATTATGCCCGTCTCGCCTTCACCGGCACGGCGACCTTCGAGTTTGGCTATGGCGCAACCGAGATGACAGCCATGCTTCTTTGATAGCCGTCTTGCAATCGACCGCCCTTCCCCGCTATGCCTTTTGAAACGGTAAACCCGAAAGGCGAAGACATGGCAGGCAAGATCGACTGGCGCGAAAGCCTCAATCTGAAACACCCATCGCTGAAGCCGCTCTGGGTCAGGGTCCTTGCCGTCGCGCTTTGCGGCGGCTGGGCCATTGCCGAGCTTTTCATCGGCACACCGTTCTGGTCGGCGCTGTTTGGCGCGGCCGCAGCCTATATGGCCTATGTGTTCTTCATCTCAGCGGATCGTCACTATTTCAATTCGCGCGAGCCTGAAGAAAAACCGGAAGACTGAGTTCCAGCCTCAAAGCGGATAGCGCCCTGAAAACGTCCGGTCAGCCAGCTTCGGCAGCATAAGCCGGAAGGCGACAGAGCGCACGCCCTGAAACAGCAACATCGCCATCCACAGGCCGTGATTGCCAAAAAGCGGCTGCAGCACGGCCCAGGCGGCGAAGTAGCAGGCCAGCGAAATCAGCATCAGCGTGCGCATTTCGCGTGACCAGGTGGCACCGATGAACACCCCATCCATTTGGAAGGCAATCACGCCAATGATCGGCATGATCGCCGCATAAGGCAGATAGACATGGGCGAGTTCCTGGGTCTCGGCGATCGGTGCGATCAGCGCGACGACCCAGGGCCCGGAGATGAAGAAGGCACCCGAAACGAACACTGCCATCGCCACCCCCCAGAGCGTGGTCAGCCGGATCACGCGGTCGAAGGCCGGGCGATAGAACGCGCCCACGGCGCGGCCGGCCAGCTGTTCGGCGGCGGTGGCAAAGCCATCGAGAAAGGCGACGCCGAAGAAATAGTAGCGGAGCAGCACCGTGTTTGCGGCCAGAACATCGATGCCCAGAACCCCACTCTGCCGGGTGAAGAACGAGATCCCGATCAAAAGCGCAAACGAGCGGATCATCATGTCGCGATTAACCGAAAACAGCCGCTTTACGGTCGAAAGGTCCGGAACTTCCCATTTGCTCCGGTCGGTTCGGCGAACAACCAGCACGACACCGGCAATGGCAGTCAGCCCTTCGGCGACAAGGCTTGCAGCGCCCGCACCGGCCAGCCCGTAGTTCAGCCACAGCACCCATAAAAACTGAAAAACAGGTTGAGCGCATTGAGCGCGACCTGCAGCGAAAGCGCTGTTACCGCCTCGCCCCGGCCAATAACCCAACCAAAGACAACGAAATTGAAGAGCGCAAACGGCGCCGACCATACCCGCCAGGAATAGTAGGTCCAGGCCGCCTCTCCGACTTCGCCGTCGGCACCGAGCACCAACAATCCAAGATGACCAATCGGCACATGGAGCAGCAGGATGAGAAGGCCTGCGCCGATCGCGATCAGGATACCGCCAAGCAGCATGCGCTGTTCGGCGCGGCGATCATCAGCGCCGACGGCCTGCGCCGTAAAACCGGTCGTGGCCCCGCGCAGGAAATTGAAGGTGGTGAACAACACGTCGAAAATCACCGCCGCCAGCGCCACACCGCCAATCAGCACCTCATCGCGCAACTGACCGACCACGCCGGTGGCCGCAAGGCTCACCAGCGGGGTGGAAAAATGCGCGATCATCATCGGCAAGGCGATGGTGAGCACCTGCCGGTGCGTCACCGAAAAGGGCGCGGAACGCGGCTGGCGGTGGTTTCCAAAATAACCTATTCCTTGATGTGCGGCTCGCCGAGCGTGTGCATCAGCCGGTTGGCCCAGCCGAAAATGGCGATGGCGTGGATTAGGTCGAGAATTTCCAGGTCGTCAAGGCCGGCCTCGCGCAAATGATAGAACTGATAGACCCCGACATTGTCCGGGTGAGCTGTCAGATCAACGCCGAAATTGAACAACGCCTGATCGTATTCGGGAAGATCCGCCTCAAGGCCCTTTTCGTAGATCGCGTAGATCACCTCGGGGCGCTTTTCCAGCTGGATATGGCGATTGGCGTGGACGGTGGCGCAATAGATGCATTTGTTGACGAAGGAGGCGGCAAGCGCGCCCATCTCCCGGCCGGCCCGCGACAGCCCCTCCTTGGAATACATGATATCGTTGAAGAGCGGCGAGCGCTCCTTCAGCGTCTCCGGTTCCTGCGCCAGCACCAGCACATAGTCCGACACCTTGGTATTTGACGGCGTGATCTTCAGCGCGTCGCGCTGTGCCTCGGTCGCCGTCTCAAGATCAACCGGCGTCACATAGGGGTGCCAGTCGAGTGGTTTCAGCGTGAATTCGTGAACGGGTTCGGACATGTCAGTGGTCCCTCAGCATCTTGAGCCCGGCAACGACCAGGATCTGGTAATTGACGAAGGCGGTCAGGCTCGCCAGCGTCACGATGTCCCGGTCATCGAGCCCCACGGCGTAGAGCTTTTCCACATCGTCGCGCGTCGCTTCCTTCGGCGAGAGCGTGACGGTGTCGACACGATTAAGGATCGCATCCACCTTCGGATCAGAGTCCCTCGCCCGGAAGGCCGGGTCAGGAATGGCATCGAATGCGGTTTCGCCGTAGCTCTTCAGAAGATCGCGATAATGCGCTTCAAGCTCGCCGGCCTTCCAGTGGGCGCACATGCGTGCGGCAAGGGCGGCACGCATGGCATAGCTGAAATTGCCGGGATCCTTCGGCGTCAGAGCGGCCTCATAGCTTGCCTGCGTCTTGGCCTTCAGCGTTTCGCGCCGGTTGCGCAGCGCGATAATGTCGGCATCTTCGCCAAGCGCCTTGTCGATCACATCGACCATTGGTTTCTCCCTTCAGTCCGCAGACAGTGCTTCGTCGAGAAAATCGAGCCGGTCCTGCCCCCAGTAGAGCACGTCCCTGTAGATCCAGGTCGGCGTGCCGAACACACCGCGTGCGGCGGCTTCGGCATGGCTGTCATGCCAGGCCTGAACAATCTCCGGCTGTTCCTCCATCGCCTGCAGCGCCTTGCCGTCAAGACCGATGCGGTTGGCAACGTCGATGCGAACTTCCGGCAGCGTCACGTCCAGTTCCTCGCTCCACAGCGCGTGCAGCAGGGCGTGGGAAAGTTCAAGCGCGGGCTGTCCCTCGCGATCAGCGGCAATCACCATACGCGCAGAAAACTCGTTATTCGTCGGGTAATGCGCCGGCTTCAAAACCAGCGGCATGTTGAGACGCTTGCGCCAGCGATCAAGCTCAACAGCATGGTAATCCTGACGCGGCTCCGGCCGCGAGCGCAGCGGTACACCGCCATTGTCGGTCACGATCCGGGTCGGGCGGACGACGACATCAAGGTCGTGCTTTTCAACCAGCGCCTTGAACTGCGGCCAGCCGAGATACGCCCATGGAGAAGAAAGGGCGTGGTAATAGTAGACGGTTTTCTTTGTCATCATTCTATTCTTTCAGGCCTTTTCGGCTTGGTGGGCATCGGCGTCGGCCCATTCGGACCCGTCGAGCTCCGGCTTTTCATAGGCAATCAGGTCTTCCCAGTGCTGCTCCAGGTCCTTGCGGAACAGGCTGGAGGCCACACCGCGGGCAAGCCAGACGGCACCCTCGCTGATCGCCGGGATGTCACCGGACACCTTGCCGAGGCTCATCGCCGAACTGTAGTTGAAGCAGTGGATATCACCGAGGAACGCTGACGTGCCTTGCGTCTTCGGCGCAAACGAGAAATCGTCATTCAGCCACGGAAAGCGCGCCAACCCCGGGTTCTGCTCTTCGGGCGGCGGGGTGTAGCGGTCCTCCCAGCAAGCAATCTCGCTGTTGAACGGCTCAAATTCCGGGCGCACCATCGGATCGATGGTAAAGCCGGTCCCCAGAACCAGAAAATCACAGCAGAATTCACGGCCCGTCACCGTGGTGATCACCACTTCGGCGCCGTCCTGTTTGATTTTCGCGATACCGCAATTGAAGTGGAAGAACGCATTGTCATGGCGGCTGACGCGCAGCGTGGAGCCGTGCGGTGCCGGCGTCTGCTGCTTGTCACCGTAATCCATAATGCGCCAGCGCCATTCCGGCGACAGATCCGGCAGGCCCGCCGTCACCCCATAGGAACCAATTCCCATCAGCTTGTTGATGGTCGGCATCTGCTTGCGCCGCGCCAGAAGACGAACCTCGGCTGCGCCATGCTCCAGCGCTTCGGCAGCGTTATCGACAGCCGATGCACCGACGCCGATGACGACGACGCGCTTGCCCTTCCATCTGTCGAAATCGATTTCGTCGGCCGAATGCGCCCAGCTTGACCGCGGGAGATCGGAGACAAAGCCAGGTACGGTGCCCTTGCCGAGACCGTCACGGCCCGTGGCCCAGATCAGCTTTCGGGTGATGATGGTCTCGCCATCGACCATTTCAAGCGTCAACAGCCCGTCTTCGCGCGGGATCACGCGTTCGACTTTCATGCCGTTTTCAACCGGCGCGCCGACAACCTTGCGATACCAGATCAGGTATTCCTGCCACATCGGCCGAGGGATGCGGTGAAGTGCGTCCCATGCTTGCGTGCCGAACTGGGCGCGGTACCATGCCTGAAAGGTGAGCGAGGGAATACCAAGCGCGGGGCCAAGCAGGTTTTTCGGCGAGCGCAGTGTCTCCATCCGCGCATAGGTCAGCCACGGGCCTTCCTTGCCCTTTGGCGCCATGTCGATGATGCGGGAGCTATGCATGCCCTGGCGCTTCAGTTGCAGCCAGGCCGCAAGCCCGCACATGCCAGCGCCGACGATGACGATATCGCTGACCGGCTTGCCATCGACCGGAGACACGGGTTTCACCCAGTTGGCCGAGGGAAAATTGAGATAGTCGAGATCCTGCCGGACCCGCTGGTTCAGCGCGTCCAGCGCCTTTTCATTGGTCATGTCTTCAGTCCTTCACGAATTCGCAGGCTTCAGTCGGCGAGCACTACGGCGTCTTCTTCGCGCCAGCCGATCCACACATCATCGCCCTCCAGATGGGCAAGCGCGACCGGATCAAGCTGGGCGACGAGCGATTGGCCTTCATGAAGCCCGACGGTCAGCGCGGTGAAATTACCCTTGAACAGCCGGTTGGTGACCTTGCCCGGCAAGGCGATCTTCCGGTCCGGCTGGCCGCTGACGGCGTAGATCGCCTCGGGCCTCAACGCCACGGTGACATGGCTCCCGACCTTGGCAGCCGGGCCAGTCAGCGTTGCGTGGATGATATGGCCGCACCAGTCGAGCGTGGCGATATTGCCATCAACCGAGCGAACCACGGCATCGAGGAAATTCGACTCCCCGATGAAAGTGGCGACGAAACGGTTGACCGGCCGGGCATAAAGCGCGTGAGGGTCGCCCATCTGCTCGACACGCCCCTTGTTCATCACCACGATCAGGTCGGACATGGTCAAGGCCTCCTCTTGGTCGTGGGTGACGAACAGGAAGGTCTTGCCAGTCTTTTCCTGAATGCTTTTCAGCTCGATCTGCATCTGGTGGCGCAACTTGGCATCGAGCGCGGAAAGCGGCTCATCAAGCAAAAGCACATCCGGGTCTGGCGCCAACGCGCGCATCAGCGCCACGCGCTGGCGCTGACCGCCGGAAAGCTGGTCGGGCATGCGGTCGGCATAGTCCTGTAATTCCACCAATTCCAGAAGCTCCATCACCCGTGCGTGGATCTTCTCTGACGGCATGCCCTTCAGCTCAAGGCCGAAGGCAATGTTGCGGCCAACCGTCAGATGCGGAAACAGCGCGTAGTCCTGAAACACGATATTGACGTTGCGCCGATGCGGCGGCAGATGGGTCACATCCTTGCCGTCGAGTGTGATCGTGCCCGACGACGGCGTCTCAAAACCGCCGAGCATGCGCAGCGACGTCGATTTTCCGCAGCCCGACGGTCCCAGAAGCGTGACGAATTTGCCGCGCTCGATCTGGAGGTCGAGATTGTTCACGGCAAGCGACTTGCCATAGTATTTGTTGACGTTCTTGAAGTGGACGAGGGGTTGCATTTCAGTTCCTTGAACGGCGGACACGGCGTTCGGCATAAAGCCCGATGGCGCCGGTGGCGATGAGGACGAGTGTGGCCATGGCGTTGATCTCCGGCGACATGCCGCCCGAAATCTTGGCGAAGATCAGCATGGGAAGGGTGGTCTGGTAGCCGCCCAGGAAGAAGGTGCGCACGAAGTCGTCGATGCTCGTCAGCGCGCAGAAGATCATGCCGCCGACCAGCGCCGGGCCGAGATAGGGCAGCGTGACGCGGAAGAAGGCGATGAAATTGTCTGCTCCGAGATCGCGCGCAGCATCCACAAGGTTGGACGGCATCGACCTGAGCCGGGTCATCGCCATGATCACCACGAACGGTACGGCATGGACCGTATGGCCGAGGATGATCGCGAAGGTCCCGGTCGGCACATCGATCGCGCGGATAAAAATGCGCATCGAAATCGCCTGGATCATGCCCGGTACGACGGCGGGCAGACAGGCCAGCGCGAAGATCAGGGCCTTGCCCCAGATTGCCTCGTTGGAGGCAAGAAGCGCGATCCACACGCCGATGGCAGTCGCCACGACGGTGACGATAAAAGCGATCATCAGCGAATATCCGACGGCGCTCAGGAACTGCTCGTCCTGAACCACCTGCACATACCATTTCATCGTGAAGCTATCGATCGGAAACGAGATGAAGTTCGAATCCTTGAAGCTCATCGCCGTCATCAGCATCAGCGGCACGAACAGGTAGGCAACGAAGGCCCAGTAGAAACCAGTGAGGAAGACGTTCTGGGGATTTTTCATATAAAGTCGCATGGATCAGCCCCTCACATCAGTTTCACATTGCGCCCGCCGACAACCCGCACGAACAGGCCGACAGTGGTAAGCGAGATCAACAGCATGATGATTGAGAACGCGGCACCGGCCGGCCATTTGTCGTTGGAACCGTGGAAAAGCTGGGCGATGATTTCCGGGAAAATCACGGTATTGGGGCCGCCGAGAAGCAGCGGCGCGGCGAACACACCGATCGTGGTCAGAAACACCAGGCTGCAGCCCGAAACGATGCCGTCACGCGACAAGGGCAGGATGACCCGGCGGAAGCGCTGCAACGGGCCAGCGCCGAGATCGGACGCGGCATCGAGCAGGCTGTTCGGGATCTTCTCGATCGAGGAATAAAGCGGAAGCAGCATGTAGAGCGCGATCAGGTAGACGACGCCGAAGCTCAGCGAGAAATAGGTGTAAAGCATCGGGATCGGCCGGTCGATGATGCCGAACTCGCGCAACAGCGCGTTGACGGCGCCGCGATTGGCCAGCAGCATGATGACGGAAAACACGCGGATGATCTCGCCTGCCCAGAACGGCGTCAGCAACAGCAGGAGCGCCCTGTTGCGCGAGGCCGGACGGATAACCTTGCCGATATAATAGGCAACCGGATAGACCACGATCAGCGTTGCCGCGGTTACCGCCACGGAGAACACAACGCTGCGCAGGAAGGGCATGAAATAGAGGCTTTCCTGAAAGAACAGCGCATATTGGGAAAGCGTGTAGACGGGCTCGTCGCCATCCATCAGCGGGTAATTGGCTAGCAGCGAAATATTCGCCATCTGCAGGATCGGGCCGATATTGAAAAAGGCAATCCAGGCAAGCGGAACGGCAAGCAGGGCGGCAAGCCGGGCAACCCGGCTTTCAGCCAGAAGGCCGATCGTGCCGCGGTAAAGCGGAGAACGGGCCAGCGTACCGATCCATCCGGCGTAGCGCGTCCGTCCCTTTTTCACGCCCTGACCGCTACCGGCCAAAACATCTTTGGTCATTGTTTGAAAATCCATACATTAAAAAGCTGCGGCGCGGCGATTGCTGCAGCCGGCCGGGCAGAACGCGTCCACCCGGCCAGGCGCTGATCAGGCTGCCTTGATTTCGGCAACCGCCCTGTCGATCATCTCGTTCTTCATGTCGCGGTTTTCTTCCGCGAAGAACTGGATGCGGGCGATCTGTTCTTCCGGAAGCGCGATCGCGGCGCGTTCACGATCGGACAACAGCTTGTCGACGCCGCCGAAGGCGCTTGCGAAGCCAGACTGACGCGTCATGGCTGCACCGACTGCCGGATTGGCGAGAAGCGCGGAGAAGAACTTGTAGGCGGCATCCACATTCGGCGCGTGGTTGACGAGATTGAAGGAGTAGAGGAAGCCGTAGGTGCCCTCCTTCGGGATCGACAATTCCACCGGGAAGTCTTCCATGATCAGCTTGGCAGCAGGGCCGGACCAGCCCTGGGCCACATAGACGTCCTCGTTGACCAGCATCTGCTGCATCTCGGAGCCGCCGTCATAGAACTTGCGGACCATGTCCTTGTGCTCGATCAGGAAATCGCGCGCGGCATTGGTGGCGGCCTGCGCTTCTTCGGGCTTGCCGACATAGGACACGAAATCACCGTCATAGCCGAGATATTTCATCGTGATGGAGAGGAAGTCGGAGATGATGTAGGTGGTAAACCCTTTGTATTCCGGGTCGAACATCAGGTCCCAGCTGTCGGACTTCTTGGTGTAGTCGGTGTTGCGGACCATGCCCTCGAAACCGGCGAGCAGCGGCACACCGAAAACTTCACCGTTGCGGATGAGCTGCGGAGCGCCCTTGTACGGGCCTGCGAGATTGTCCCAGGTGGTAATCCGGGAGGGATCGATCGGCTGAAGGAGATCGGACGCCATGAACTGGCTGAGACGGTGACCGGCAACGGTGACGATATCGGTGGTCGGGTCGGAACCTTCAGCGGCCAGCAAGTTGTATTGTTTGCCCTGGTCGTCCGTCAGGCGGATGCGGACCTCGATACCGGTATCGTTTTCAAACTGATCGATAAAATCGTCGGGCAGGAACTTGTCATAGGTGGTGATGTTCAGGACGTTTTCCTGCGCATAGGCCGGACGGATGATGGACGGTGCGGCGAGAAGGCCTGCACCCGTACCCATCATTTTCAGAGTAGAGCGCCGTGTCGGATTGCGAAATGTCATTCTCGATCTCCTGGTTTTTCTATGCCGCGCCCAGTCCCTCTCGGCTGGAACGCCGGCTTTTCGCCAGCCTAATGCATTAAAAGAGGCCGGCTTTCTTTCCCCTCCGCTGAAAGTTCTTCTTCCAGGAGAATCGTACGGCTGCCTCGGCGTGAAGCAGCGTTGAGTCAAAACTCGGTATATCGAAATCTTCCGGACTAACCAGAAGGCCGACCTCGGTGCAGCCGAAGATGACGCAGTCGGCACCGGCTTGTTTGGCGCGCCCGACAATCTCGACATAGCGTTCGCGCGATGCCCTGCTGATCACACCGCAGCAGATTTCCTCGAAGATCACATCATGCACCGTGGTCCGGTCATCGGCGTCCGGGATAACGGGATCGAGGCCGAAATGGGTCCGCAGGTAATCGACATAGAACGGCTTCTCCATGGTGTAGCGGGTCGCCATCAAAAGCGGTCGCCTCATACCGGCATCCTTCACGGCGCTCCCAGTCACCTCGGCGATATGGATCAGCGGAATGTCGATTGCCGCTTGAATATCTTCGGCCAGAATATGCATCGTATTGGTGCAGATCAGCACCATGGCGCAGCCGCACTGCTCAAGTTCGCGGGCAACCGCAATCAGCGTTTCGGCGGCGAGATCCCAGCGCCCTGCCTTCTGCTGCGCAACGATTTCCGAGAAGTTGACCGAGCGCAGGCAAAGATCCGATGAAGCCAGACCGTCGCCCATCAGACGCCGGACTTCCTCGTTGATGTGCTTGTAATACACTGCGGTGCTCTCCCAGCTCATGCCGCCGATCAGGCCTATCCTTTTCATTGTCTTATTCTCAATTCTGTTTCAGGTACGAACATATTCAATGTACCGAACCTAACAGAAGATAGTTTTCTCATTTTTACAAAAATGAGGTAATTCAGAATTTTCATCCTACATATTGACGCAAAAAGCGGAAACTCTCTTCATAGCGGCAACTTGACATAAATTCCATACTCATGCACAAATTTTACCCAAGAGATACAATTCGCTAAACTTTAGGCAGACCATGCGAAATTTTCCACGTTTTGACAAGGGTCAACCAACCAATAAAACCATACCTGCTGCCCCATTTCGGCGTCAGTTTTTGTCGAAACAGCCTGATAAATGAAATTTTCATCTCAATTTTCAGATGATTCTGAGAGATTTGTCCCGCCCTGTCGGTGACATTGGGGAGCGTATAGAATGTTTGACCAGATCGACCGCAAGATCATCGATATCCTGCAACGCCAGGCCGACCGAACGGTCAGTGATATCGCCGAAGAGGTCGGCCTGTCGCACACACCCTGCTGGCGGCGGATCAAGCGGATGGAGGATCTCGGCTTCATCCGGGCGCGGGTCGCGCTTATCGACCGCAAGATGGCCAATATACCAATGACAGTCTTTATCTCGGTCAAGGCGCCGCGCCACGCAATCGAATGGCTCGACGAGTTCCGCAAGCATATCCGGGACATCCCCGAAGTGACGGAGGCCTATCGCCTGACCGGCGATGCGGATTACCTGCTCAGGATCGTGGTTCCCGATATTGAAACCTATGACCAGGTTTACAAGAACCTGATCTCGCGGCTGGAATTTTCCGACGTCAACTCCTCGATCGCCATGGAGGAAATGAAATTCACAACCGCGTTGCCCACCAATTACATGTAGAAGACAAAGGCTCGAAGACATCATGAAAATCGCAATTCTCGGCGCTGGCAACAACGCCTATGGCCTTGCTGCCTTTATCGCCGATGCCGGCCATACACCGATCCTGTGGTCGCCTTCGGGAACCAAAGCGGTTGCACTTGCCAAAGGCACCGCGCTGACCGCCACCGGCGCAGTGGAATTTGAAGGCGCGGTGGATGTCGCCGGTTCCTGCAAAGATGCGGTCGCCAGCGCTGACCTCGTGATGATCGCCATGCCGGTGAACGGCCACAAGGCCGCAATCGATGCGATGGTGGATCATCTGAAACCCGCAACACCGGTGATCATCTCCTCCCACAGCTCCTTTGCAGCGCTTTACCTGTCGCGCGCGCTGAAACAGGCCGGCAAAGATTGCCGATCATCGCCTGGGGCACAACGCTTCTGACCGCCCGACGCAAGGGCGACAGCGCCGTCGTGGTCAATACCGTGCGCCAGAAGGTCGACATGGCAACCGTCCCCTTCAGTGCGATGGATGAGGGTCATATGCTCTGCACCGAACTTTTCGGTGACCGTTTCGTCAAACGCGATGGCCTGATGGCGATCGCACTGTCCAATCTGAACCCGCAAAACCATCTCGGCATCGCAATGATGAACCTGACACGGATGGAAAAGGGCGAAATCTGGGGACAGGGCGAACACATCACCCCGGCGGTTGGCCGCTTCATCGAGGCGCTGGATGCCGAACGACTGGCGATTGCGGAAAAATTCGGCCTGCATGTGAAGACGGTGCGCGAGCATTTCTCGCAGTCCTTCCACGTGCCCCTCGCCTCGGTCTCGGAGATGAACCAGGAGATGCATGCCGAGGGCCGCGGCGGGCTCGGGCCGTCCACGATCGAAAGCCGTTACATCCTTGAAGATGTGCCCTTTGGACTCGTTTCAACCAGCGCGCTGGGCCGCATGGCCGGTGTTCCGGCCACCTTGCATGAGGCTGGCACGGCGATTTTTCTGCTGCCTATGGCCACGACCTGGCCGGCGACAACGACCTCCTGCCCGCCCTCGGCTTCGACACGATCGACCGGGCTGAGCTCGAACGGCTTTGCCGCGAGGGCTATGCCGGATGAGACCAACGGGAGGCCCGTCGTATCCGGCGGCCTTATCCGCGGTTGCAGTTCAGCGCGTGGAAATAGTCGCCCCAGCCATTGATGCGGATATTGAAATAACGCCCGCCCTCAAAGACCCGGCCGCCCTCCCACACGAACGCGCCGTTTCCGGCAGTGCCGCGCATATAGACAACGCCGTTATCCGTCATGAGGTCGACGAAGCGGCTCTCCCCGGCGTCAACACGGCCGGAAACTTCCGTGAACGCTCCGCTTTCAGCCGCATCCATCGCCCGGTACAGCACGCTATAATCAACAGGAACCTCGCACCTGTTGGTGAGCACAAATGTGATGAAGAGCTTGGGATCGGCTTCGATCGCGCGAAAGAAAGGTGAGCCGACGCCGGTTACAACCCGGCCAATTGCCTCTGCCTCTGCCTTTCCGAGATAACGGCCGCGACCGGAAGAGAGATAGATCCCGACAACGCCGGAAGCCGAGCGTATAGCCGCACCCGCTGCGGCATCGGACAGCGTGCAATTGAGTGACATACTGTCACCCGCCCCGATCGACAGTGCCGCACATGCGCGGCTCAGCATCGGCGCGCCTGAGGCCGCATCGTAAAACCGGACAGCCAGTACATCATCCTGCAGAGCAGCACTGTGCCGGCGAAAGACCGCCTCATCTGTCTCCGAAGCGAATGGCGCGCGACCGGCAAGCTCGCCAACCTCGACAATCGCGATCTGGCCATCCAGCGAACGGCCCGGGCCAAAGGGGCTTCTTCGACCGGCAGATAGACCCGCATGATAAAGCGGCGCGATACAGGAATGTTCCCCTCTTTGAGATCGAGGCGCGGCATGACCTGCCGGTCCGCAATGACCTCACCGGTGCCCGGATCGATGACACAGGCCGCCGCCGTGATGACATGGCGCGGGCCAATCACGGTCGCACTGCAGACCACCTGATCGATGCCGGTCATGATTGCGGCGAGAGAATTGTCCCCGGCTTCGCGCCCCAAGACGGGATCTGCGGCCGTCTGCGCCCGCGCATCAACCGGAACAACGGCGAGGCAAAAATGGCAGCTGACACGCCCGTGGCAGCGCAACGAAACCAATTCAACAAGGACAGATACACCCACACGCTCCTATCTCCCCTCGGCAAAGACGAGCAGTGTCGCCGTCTCACCCGCCCTGAGGCTGTATTCCTGAACTGCAGCACCCTTGAGGACGGTTGATTGCACCATGATCGTACAGGTGTTCTGACCAACCGCGCCTTCACCGAGCGCCTTGATCGCAATCCGCACGCCCCCGGCCTAACGGAAGGCTCGAAACGGGTGCCGCCGCTGACCAGATCCACCGTCTGCGCATAGGCGACACCGGAACTGTCGGTAATCGTCAACTCCACGCGGTCGACATCCTCACGGCCATTATCAATGAGCGTAAAGACAAGTGGCAATTCGACAAAGATCGGCTGCAGGCCGTCTTCTTCGAAAATCATCTCCACTCCGCTGGGAAGCTCTGCACGCAGAGGTCCGGGATCCTCATAGGACGCAACATCTTCTTCCAACAGCGCCATCATTGCGGCGGCATCGTCGCGGGCCTGGTTATAGGCCGTCGGATCGCCATGCTTCAGGCTTTCCGGCAGATTGAAAAGGCGCTCAAGCTTGCGCAACAGCGCGAGCGGCACTGCGGGCCGGAAGGCAGGTTCTTCGAACTGCTTCGGGTCCTCGCGCATCGCCTCGATATCATAGCCGAAACTGCGTTCGGCGCCGGAAAGCAGGCGATTGACCGCTTCAGCTGCGGCGATGGCGCGGTTGCGCATGTTTTTCTCGGCGAGATATGCCATCAGGTCGGCCGTCGACCATTCGATACCGGCGATGCGGACGCCGTCTGGCCGCAAAGCCTCGTCCCAGACCCTTTTCGCAGTCTCTTCGGAGAGCCATTCGCCCTTGGCGACGCCACTTTCCCAGCGAAAAGTCTCTGACCAATCCGGACTTTTCGGCAGATTGAAAGCCCATTCCCGGACTGGCCCGGTGCCACCACGTTCTGAACAATGCCGACAAAGGCATTTTGACTTTCAACATAGAAGCGAAAAACCAGACTGACCGCGTGGGGATACACAAGCGGGGCGCCATCAGGCAAGGCGGCACTGCCCTCAGCCGCGCCACCCGGCGACCAGAGCTGGACATTGCCCGGACCGAGGCTCGGCAAAGCGTAAAGATAATCCTCGAGACTGTAGCGAAACCGGGTAGAAAACACCGGCTCGCCAGAAAGAAGCCCCATCGTCAGCTCGGCATCCCAGAAGATCATCACGGTCGAAGCAGGCGCGACATCCTCATCAAGGAGCGGGTGCGTGAACGTCGCCTTGTACTGATTCCTTCGGTCACGATGACACGCTCGCCTTCCGCCATCGCTGCCACCGGCAGGAACAGCAATACCACGACGAAAAGCGCCAGCATCCTGCGTGAGGCCGCTGAAAGGTCATAGGACAACGAAGCGGCCGCCGCGGCCCGCCCCCGCTCAGGAATTGAGCCATTCTTCAAATTCCCTCTGCTGTCTCGTCCGATGTGAAAAGCCGGCGTTTTCCGCCCAGCAGATCGTCGTTGACGCGCTTTCCATAATAGGTCTCGGCATGACTGCCATCGAGATCGTAGGGCACATAGGTCAAAACATACCAGCCTGAGGCGAGCACGAGGGCAATAATGCACAGCCCGGCGATGAAACCATACCCCCAACGCTTCGAGCTTGTCTGCGGTGCCGCTACAACCTCTTCTTCATCGCTTGCATCAGCCTCGCCGCCGTTGCTCGCAAAAGTACCACCCGCCAGAAGATAAACACCACTTGCTGTCCCGAGTGCCGCGGCGAGTGGGTCGTCCTCGTCGGGCTCAAGAACCGCAATCGCCCGTTGACGCGTCAGGTTGCGCTTGTCGTTGCTGGAAAGGATCCGACCGGAGAGCGGCATCTCAAGCGGGATCTCCGCACCCGATGCCGTTTCGATCGTGTAGAGCCTGCTGCCACGTTCTATGCGCCCGCCCGGCTCTGCATGCACTTTCAGGATAGTTGCCGGGTAGAGCTCGGCGTCCACGGGTGTGTGCAAATCCACCCGCCGCAGCGAGGCTGTCGCAGTCACCGCTTCAGGGTCTTCATCAGCACCCGCCTCCGACACGTCCCCGCCCCACCTAACGTCTATCTCAGCCAGAGGTTTACGTGAGGGCAGGATCGTGCCTGCCGGATGAGGCTCGGACACCGTCTTCCCGCTCTCGCTGGCGCGGATGCACATCTGCTGGCCGTTTGCAGTCGCCAGATCGTAAAGCGGAGCATCAACGACAATCAGATCGCCCCGCTTGAAATAAACCTTCTCGATCCGGACCGGATAGAATTCGTCGCCTGCCGGGCCCGGTATGATTTTGCGCGCCATCGCTCTCGCCACCCCTGTTGCAGCAAAGCGTAGTCAAGCGCTTGGCTATCGGCAAGTGCCGTCACGAACAAGATCGCTCAAGCCTTTCCGAATGCTTAAGGCTCGATGGGCCGGGCCTCAGAGGAAAGCATAATCGGAACACCATCGCGGATGGGATAGGCCAGCCGCGCCTTTTCGGAAACAAGCTCCTGGCGCTCGGCGTCGTAGGCGAGCCGGCCCTTGGTGACCGGACAGACCAGAAGCTCCAGCATTTTCGGATCGATTGCGCGATCTTTGGATTTCATCGCTCGGGGCACCTATTGCAGCTTGCCGCCGGGGTCGCCGGCAAGCGCAAATTCGATGATCGCGACAAACATCTCAGCGCGGTTCTTCAAATCCGGGGCTTCCAGCAAGGCCTGCTTTTCGGCGGGGCCGAACGGCGCCATCATCGAAAGCGAGTTGACCAGCGTCAGATTGCTCGCCTGCTCGATATGCTCCCACTCCGTATCGAGCCCCTCGGCATCGAGATAATCACGGAAGGCCTCAAGCAAGGCGGCACGATCAACATCGGCCTCCTGCGCCTCGAGGTTGAGATCACCGAGAAACGGCGTCATCTCGAAACTGCGGAACGGCTTGGCGGTGCGCACCTCCTCGATCAGCCGAACCCGGCAGATGCCGGTCAGCGCCACAAGATAACGGCCGTCACCGGTCTCAGCAAACGAGGTGATCCGCCCGACACAACCGATATTGGAAAGCGGCGTCTGATCGTCGACGTTGAGCGAATCATCATGGTGGGACGGCTGAACCATGGCAATCAGCCGGTTACCGGTAACCGCCTGATCCACCATCGCCAGATAGCGCGGTTCGAAAATATTGAGCGGGAGTTGCCCCTGCGGCAGCAGCAAACCACCCGTCAGCGGAAAGACCGGAACGACGTCCGGCAGATCCTTGCGGGTGATATATCGGGCATTGCCAACCTGCATGACACAATCTCTTTATGAAAACAGGATCGTGGACAGCCTGCGGCGTGCAACAATCGTCGCCGGATCCTTCGGACCCCAGGCCTCGAAGAAAGCGACAAGCTGCTTGCGCGCGCCATCATCTTCGAATTCGCGATCCTTGCGCATGATCGTCAACAGATGATCGGCCGCTTCTTCACGCTTGCCTTCCGCATTCAGCACCTTGGCTAATTTCACGCGGGAAGCGTGATCATCGGGATTATCGGCCAGCGCCTGTTCAAGAACTGCCGGGTCGCCGAACTTGCGGGCTTCCTCGATCTGCGCGATGCGGGCGGCAAGCGCCTTGATTGCGTCGTCCTCTTTCAGCTCTTCCGGTACCTGATCCAGCACCTGCTTGGCGCGATCGAGCTGGCCGGCTGCGACCATGCAGCGCCCGATACCGGCAAGAGCCTTGGGGTTTTCCGGGTCGGCCTGCATGACGGCGGCAAAAGCTGGCCGGCTTCCTGCAGCTTTTCTTCGGCCAGAAGCTGCTCGGCCTGATCGAGCGCCGAGGCAATTTCGGCCTTGCGATCCTGTTCAGACGGGCTGGCATCGGAAAGCTTGGCAATGAACTCATTCACCTGGCTTTCGGGCACGGCGCCCATGAAACCATCGACCGGCTGGCCATTGGAAAACGCGATGACAGCCGGAATGGACTGGACGCCGAGCTGGCCGGCAACCGCCGGGTGATCGTCAATATTCATTTTGGCCAGCTTGACCTTGCCGCCGGCGCCGTTGACCGCCTTTTCAATGATCGGGCCAAGCTGTTTGCACGGGCCGCACCACGGCGCCCAGAAGTCGACCAGCACAGGCTGATTGCGCGATTCTTCGATGACATCCTTGCCGAAATCGGCTGTCGTCGTGTCCTTGATCAGCCCGCCGGGCGGCGTTGCGTCATTTGTTGCGCCATCGGCCGTTACATTCATTTGACCGCCAAAGGCGCCGCCATATGGATTGTCAAAACCGCTCATCAAATTCTCCCCGTCTGGCCCGAAAGGCCCGTTCCGTCTTTGTTTGTAGATCGTGTGTCACGCTGTCACTTTCAAGACAAGCGGCTCGTGCCCCGTCGTCCGGATGAAGCGCAGCAGATCATCGCGCTGGATCGAGGTTGTTGCCGAATTGCGCAGCGGATGACAGTTGATAATTTCATTCTCCATCAGGTCGGAATCGAGAATAAACGTCACCTGATGTTTCGTATCATTGATGGCCCCGAGCGCGGTGACCGACCCCGGCTCAACGCCGAGATATGCCATCATCGCATCCGGCTTGCCGAAGGACACCCGACCCGACGCGCCAATCAGCGTATGGACCTGTTTCAGATCCACGGTCGCGTATTCTTCCACGGTCAGCAGAAAATAGCGGCTTTTCTTGTCCTTGATGAACAGGTTCTTGGTGTGACCGCCCGGAATTTCCTCGCGCAGATCATCGCCTTCGGCGACGGTGAAGACCGCGCGGTGCTCGCGGTTCTCGTAAGCAATACCGAGCGCATCAAGATGGGCAAAGAGATCGTCGGACGTCTTGGGTGCGGTCATGGCGGAAGACACTTTTCGGCGCGGTCAGCAAGGTTGCGCCTGTTTCACCACCATTCGCAGCCAAATGCAACAATGGCCCCGCTTGCGCAGGGCCATTGTAACAAAATCGCGGCAGGACGCCTCAAACGCCGCAGACGCTGACCGTCATGCCCATCTTCGCGGCAAGAGCGGCCTTTGCCATCATCGCCTTGTCGGCCTCTTCGGCTGAAAGCGCATAGGCGACCTGGATATGATTGGCCTTGTGGCGAGCCATCATCTGATCACGCGAAACGCCGGTCAAAACCGCATTCATGATCGGCCAGGGATAGTCCGTGGCGCGGCTGCGGCGCTCACATTCTTCCGGCGGCAGCTCAACCGCCTGCCCCCGACCAATATCCATGTGAAGCGCACCGTCCTTGATGAAGATACGGCTCCAGACGATTTCGCCGGGCTTGGCATAGCCCTTGAGTGTGCCACCACCGAAGGGGAAGAACATCGCCGGCTGGCGATAGCTTTCTGAACCGGCCCAGCCGCCTTCGTGGTGGGCCGGCGGAACCGCACCGGAAATCTCGAACACCCAGACGAAATCGTCGCGCGAGCCCGACTTGTCGCCGTCGCCCCAGCGCAAATCGTGCAGCGTGGTTTCCACCGGCTGCCCAAGCGCACGGTGCAAACGGTTGGTCAGCACTGCATCCAGACCGGCACATTCATCCACTTCATTGAAGTGCACGATCGCCTGCCCCTCGCGGATGACCGAGCCATCCTCACGGGCCACCGGCGGACGGTCGTCATTGTTGAGCATGCCCTCGACCAGATCGGAGGCCGGCAACAGATCCTTCAGACCCTGCTGATACTGGATGCCGATTGCCTCACAGCCGAAGAAATCAGCCAGACGGACCGCCGCGATATACATCCGGCACTGGTCAATGACCTGATCCTCGGTCAGTTCTTCCTTGGGGTCGGCACCGAAATGGAAGGTCATGCCCTTGTCGAGCATCCACTGGTAAGCCGCTCGGGCCTCGTCATCGGAGATCTGTTTGGTAGCGTGATACAGCGCAGATTGCGACAGCCGCTCCTTGAACACACCGAGCGGCATCAGCATTTCGTCCGGGATGATGGCATTATACATGCCCATGCAGCCCTCGTCGAAAACGCCGAGAATGACCTTGTTGCCTGCCATGTCGGCGGCAATGTCATCGGCCAGGCCGGCAATTTCGGTGGGCACGGTCGTCGCGTCAAACGGGCGGACATGGCTTTCGTCATGGGCAATCGTGCCGGTGTCGAGCCAACTTTTCAGGCCGCTGCGGAAGAAATCATCTTCGAAGGTCTCGCTCCAGAGCGAGGAATAGCCAATACCAGCCTTGGTCAGCGAGCCGTTGAGGTTCAATAGCCCGACAAGGCCTGGCCATTGCCCCGACCAGTTGGCGACCGTCAGGATCGGCCCCTTGTGGGAAGACAGTCCCGGCAGCACGTGGTGCGAATATTGCCAGACGGCCTCGGCTACGATGATCGGCGCATCGGGATCGATCGACTTGAAAACATCCATGCCCTCGCGCTGGGTGGCAATGAAGCCATGGCCAGCGGGCTTTTCCGGATGGGCGCGTTTCAGCGTATGCCCCATCTCAGCGACGACGGCGGCGAGCTTGTCCTCCATCGCCTTTTGCGCGGGCCAGCATTTTGTGTTGGCGCTTTCGCGCAGGTCACCACTGGCAACCAGCATGATATCGGTCATGTCTATTTCCTCCCGATTGTTGTGAAAACGAGATCACGTCTTTTGCTGGCCGGGTCAGAGCTCAGCCACCAGGCAGCCAAACATGCGATAAAACCCCATTTTTCGCTTGCAAATTCGTGTCAGCACCCTTGTTAGCGCCGAAAATTGCACTTGTCCAGTATGAAACGGACGACCGAAAGCACCCCGTTTCTGAGCCCTTTCCAGACAGCTGGAACCGGACAACAAGTGCGCCTTTCAACCACCACCGACGCTGCGGGTTATCGACAAACCACGCCTTCAACCCGAAAAAGCGTCACCACGCGTCCTCCCGCGCCGGATACTTCGCCGGCACCGCGCTAATAAATTGAAAATAATGCGACATTTCGTGGCCGCAAAAAATGCAAAAATCCGTCATTTGCCTGTTGCATTTGAAATCGGGTTAGGCCATATACGCCCTCGTCGCCGAGACGGTGACATCGCCGGTCAAACACTTACCCCTGACCGGTATGATGAGCGGGTGTAGCTCAGGGGTAGAGCACAACCTTGCCAAGGTTGGGGTCGGGCGTTCGAATCGCCTCACCCGCTCCATTCTTTCCTTAGATATTAAAGTTGTGATTTTCCGCCTACTGGCGGTGTCGTGTTGGGCTTGGTTCTGTCTTGCCACATCGCCCCTTGCTGAGCCGGAGATGGCCGTTCGCGATCGCGGATAAAAGCGCGCAAGAACAGCGACCTTCGCTCCGCCTCCGTTTCGGCACTCGCAGCTGATCTTGTCGGTCCTTTCAGCGAAAGAACGTTTCATCGCCAACCCAAGATATGCGCCTGGCGCATAACTCCATCGTGCTTACCTCATGACTCAGGCCGCAGGTCGGCACGTAAAAGACGAGTGCCCAAAACAACGGACAAATTTTTCCAAGAAAAAATCATGATTTTCAATAATTAGGGCGAAAGTCAGCTGACACGTCGTGCAACCTGCGCTTGATATGAAACAAGACAAAGTTCGCAAGGGATTCAGATTCAACAGCAGGCGCTCAAAAACAGGGCTGAAACTGATGACAGCGCGCGCAATACAGGGTATATGTCAGCACATTCAAAATTTATTAATAGTCAACGTAATTGTCCACTTCCGAGGGTTTCCCAGTGAGCGCGGCAGATTTTCAGGCCATGTCAACGGCCCATATTTCAGAAGTAAACACTTTGCCAAAACGAGCATTTGGCCACGAATTGGTCATTTCTGATACGTCGAAAAGACGTACATTCCAGTGCGCACTCAAGCGTCTGTTCGATATCGTCATGTCCTTCGGGGCGCTTGTGACGCTCTCTCCGCTGTTTATCGTCGTTGCAATCCTGATCAAGCTGGACAGTCCCGGCCCCGTATTTTTCAGCCAGTTGCGCTGGGGACGCCACGGCAAGAAGATCAACATCTTCAAGTTCCGCTCTATGCGCACAGATCTTGGTGATAAAAGTGGCATCAAGCAGACTGTCGAAAACGATCCGCGCATCACCAGGATGGGTGCTTTCCTGCGGCGCTCAAACATTGATGAGCTCCCCAGCTTATCAATGTGTTGAAGGGCGACATGTCGCTGATCGGTCCGCGTTGCCATGCCATCGGCATGCTGGCCAGCGGGATGCTGTTTGAAGAGCTCGTGCCGGAATACCATCAGCGACACATTATGCGCCCCGGCCTGAGCGGCCTTGCGCAGATCAGGGGCTGGCGTGGCCCGACCACACGGCGGGGTGAAGCACGCGCGCGCATCATGTGCGATCTCTATTATGTGTCAAACTACAGCTTCAAGCTCGACATGCAAATTCTCGTTGCAACGCTGCGCTCGGAAATCGGACGCGGAACGGGGTTCTAGGCCGCAACGGCAGGCCGGTATCGGGATGAACGACAGGCGGGACAGTGTTCCGCCTTTTTTGTGCCCTCAGTTCGCCCGTTTCTCCTGAAAGACAGGCTTTTCTGGTTACCAGAGCGTTACCCCGCCCTTAGGCAAATTTTAAAAGTGTGTTGCTAGCTTGCGGTCATAGGTTGTGAGTTTGTGTAGAGAGTACGATGACCGAGCTAGCCCGCGTTCGCGCAAAATACGTCATAGGTCCCGATGGCAGTCCGCTGACCGTTGCAGACCTGCCTCCCTCCAACACAAGACGCTGGGTCATCCGGCGCAAGGCCGAGGTGGTTGCGGCCGTGCGTGGCGGGCTGTTGAGCCTGGAAGAGGCCTGTGAGCGCTACTGCCTGACAGTGGAGGAGTTTCTCTCCTGGCAGGCTTCGATTGATGATCACGGTCTTGCCGGTCTGCGAACCACACGTATCCAGCAATATCGCAACTGACCATCCGAAACCGGTCGGGGATCAAGCCCCGGGCATGGCCAGAAGACACAAGGCGCTCCCGTCATAAAAGGCGGTTGCGCCATTCTTTTAGATCTTTTTGTCAGGCTATCCAGAAATGAAGAAGGCCGCACCCAGAGGATGCGGCCTTTCTGCCTGCGTTTATGCCAACCTTTGCGGACGATCAGGCGCGTTTCCTGCTCGGATTGTCGCGCATTTCCAGGGCGGCGGCCCGCTCATAGTCGATTTCCATCTGGGCAAGCTCTGCTTCCGCGACACTGCGCTGCTGGCGCAGGTCGTCCACGGAGACAGCGAGATTGTCCGCCCGTTGACGCGCAGATTTGGCATAGGTGGAATAGGCAAAATGGGCGGGATCGGTGATCCCGGATTTCTTCTCTTCGGCGGCGATCTGTTGCAGGAGCTCGTCCGACATGCGCCCGAACTCATCCATCATAAGTTGCAGCTGCTGCAACTGCCTTTTCTTTTCCTTCACCTGAAACGCCTTCAGACGCAACAGACTGTTTCGTGCCTTCATACGCAAAACTCCCCGGCTGACGAACGCATTGCCGAAAGGCGCCCCCTTTGATTTCTGACTCGCGTCTCCTCTTTCGAGAATGATTAACGAATTCGAAATCCCGGTAACCTTTCATTTACAGTCATGAAAGATCATAGTCTCCATCACTTAAGGGTCGGTAAACCGAAAGCGACAAAAAACCGAAAAATTGCGAGTCGATAGAGTCACTTAGTCAAATTGGTTAATCTTTTTTGTTGATTCTTTTCGTCAAAAAAATCAATAAAATCAACGACCTTGCAATGTTCATTAATAAATTATGTGCGCCTTGCCAAAATGAATCAGAATTTGTTAACCATTAAATGGCAGCTTCGGTATCAGGTCATCACTGAGTCCGTATCGCGTCGGGGCGACACCAGACCTTTCAAATGCGGCGGTTCAAGGGGAAAGACATGCGGGTTCTTTTAATCGAAGACGACAGTGCCACAGCTCAAAGCATCGAACTGATGCTTAAGAGCGAGAATTTCAACGTTTATACGACAGATCTCGGGGAAGAAGGCGTCGACCTCGGGAAGATCTATGACTACGACATCATCCTTCTCGATCTCAATCTTCCCGATATGTCGGGTTATGAAGTGCTGAAGGCGCTGCGCGTTTCCAAGATCGGCACACCGATCCTGATCCTGTCCGGCATGTCCGGCACCGACGACAAGGTGCGCGGCTTCGGATCCGGTGCAGACGACTACCTGACCAAGCCATTCCACAAGGAAGAGCTGGTAGCACGCATTCACGCCATCGTCCGCCGCTCCCAGGGACACGCCCAGTCGATCATCACCACCGGCGAGCTTGCCGTGAATGTCGATGCCAAGACGGTCGAAGTTGACGGCCAGCGTGTTCACCTCACGGGCAAAGAATACCAGATGCTCGAGCTGCTCTCGCTGAGGAAGGGCACCACGCTGACGAAGGAAATGTTCCTGAACCACCTTTATGGCGGCATGGACGAGCCCGAACTGAAGATCATCGACGTTTTCATCTGCAAGCTGCGTAAGAAGCTCGCAAATGCCGCCGGCGGCACCAATTTCATAGAAACCGTCTGGGGTCGCGGCTACGTGCTTCGTGATCCGGACCAGCAGGAACTGCAGAAGCGGGCCTGAGCCCGCCCTCCTCCTCATCCTCCTGAAAATGCGGCGCCTGGCGCCGCTTTTTTGTGCTGGCCTCAAGAGTGCCTATTCAGCAGCCCCCGCTGGCGCGCATCATCCCGCCTTTCGCCGGGCGGCGCGCACAGAAGCTGCAAATCCGCCTTGAGGCGGCCGATCCTGTATTCAGCTGCCTCGACCGCCCTTCTGGCCTTGCTGACGTCATTTTGCGCAGAGCACTGCTCCAGCGGTTCAACACCTTTCAGCAGCCGCTCGGCCCGCGCCAGCACCGAACTCGCAGCCGCAAGTTCGCTTTCTCCTGCTGCGATTTCGAGCTGCAACGAGTCAAAATCGCTCATGAAGGCGCGCCGGTTGTCGCGCGCGGTAAGGATGGTATCGAGCAGGGTAAGCCGTGCCTGCTGGGTCATGCGCAGCGCATCCCCTCGTCGATGATCGGCAGAACATATGAGATCAGGAATTGCAGATTGAAACCGCCGGTCTGGGTCATGAAACTCGGGATCGACGTCGTCAGCCGCGAGAAACGGGACTGTTTGGCGATATCGAGCTGCGCCGCCGCCGCCTCCACAAGCAAATCCTCCAGCCGTTTTTGCCCGAATCGGCAAAACACGCATCTGCATCATCGCTGGTGAACGGAGGGTAATCCGACAAGGCCGCCAGCACCGAACGCCCCGGGGCGACCTCATAGCCGCCCTCGGCCAGCCCGGACAGACCGAGCAATTCATCACGCTTGGATGTGAGCGAGCGTGAAACAGCCATCGCCTCGCGACGGGCAGCGTCGATCTGGTCTCTGAGTGTTTCAAGCTCCAGTGGACTGGAATTGCCAAGCGCCACCTCAACCTCCATGTCGTCGACGCGGCATTGCAGGCCTTCCCGGTTCAGGGCGACATTCTTGCGCTGGATATCGAGTTCCGTGTACTCGTTATAGGTATCCAGAAGCTCCCGCGTCGCATTACGCTGCGCCACCTGATATTGTACGGGGATGAGCCGTCCTGCGACCTTTACGGTCCTACGGTCCAGCCGCAACAACGCCCGGGAAACATCCCAGTTCACACCGAGGACAATGTTCGACACATGATCGATCTTGTCGAGATCACCTGCAAATGTCGAAATCTGCCGCGCCTCTGCGCTGATGCGCGGATAGCGGGCCGACTTCACTTCGTCCAGTTCGAGAACCGCATGCGCACGGCTGATGCGGGCACGCATGAAGTCCTTGCCCCGACTGTTTGCGCTGGTAAGAAGCTCCGAGGGACCGAGGGCCTTCCCGTCATCCGGCGGCACCGGCGGCGGAGCATCGAGTTCAGCTTCCATCACATCGATCCGCTTCACCGTTTCTTCAAGCTGCGTCGAAGCGCAGCCCGCAAGTGCCGCGCCGCCGCAAAAGACCAGCCCGGCCAAAGCGGAAGCCCGCCGCCGGCGGGGCAACCGGCGTCCAATCGGCATTGGGCGCCTAATCAAGGACAAAATCACCTGGGTTGAGGCCGGAGATGACACGGATATAGTCATCAGACATCTCGCCGAGCTCCACCTTGACCAACTTCGGCTGCCCTCCTTCATCCTTGCGCACGAAGGTCTGGTCGCCCTGAATCACGACCGCGGAAACCGGCACGGCGGGCTCCTGGCTGATGCTTGGTCTGGTGAACCGACAGGTTGCCGTCTGGTTCAAAAGCGCTATCCCGGCGGGGTCACGGAAAGCAACCTCGACGATAGTGGCCAGCTCTCCGCGGGCGCGTTCAGCCGGATTTTCGAGCGGATGAAAGGCGGAAATTTCAGCAGGCCTTGGCGTACCGTCGGGTTTCGGCGTTACGGTGACGTCGGCATTGCGCACAAGGCGCATTTCGACACTGTCAAACTCAAGCCGCGCTCCAAGCTGCTCGGGATCGACCAGCAAAGCCAGACGATCACCTTCATCGACCGTCAGCTTGCCATCTGCGGCAGTGCTGGTTTCCACATCAACGAGCCGCCCTGCCGCACTCGCCTTCACAATTGCCTTGTCGAGCTTGGAAATGACTTCGGCAAGCGCATTTTCGCGCTTTCTGACATCATGGGTCAGCCGGGTCACTTCAAGGTCGGACTCCTGCCGCTCCAGTGCGTTTTGGTGCCGTTCACGCTCAAGCGCCATATCGGCTTCATCGAGTTTGCGCTGCGCCTCCTGATAGCGCCCGAATGCCAGCCGACCCTGGCCATAGAGGCGCTTCATCTCGGCAAACTGGGCCGCGAGATAGTCCCGCACCCCCGCCTTTTCGTCTTCGTCGAGACTTTGAATGGCACGGGTATTTTCCTGATAGGAGCCGGTTCTGTAGGCAAGACGCGCCTTGACATAGTCGAGATCGAACCGGATTTCCTCTGCCCGCCGCTCAAGCGCATAGGTGTCATAGCGCCCAATCACATCGCCTGGCTCGACTTGGTGACCATTGGCGATTTCAAGTTCCAGCCGTCCCGAAACAGGCGCGACCACGGCAAGGGGCGGCCATACCCGATTTTGCAATTGCGAACGATTTCTTGCGGGAAAGGTCGCATCTCGACCGCAACGCGCCGCACGTCCCGGGAGGGGTCGTCAACAGCGATCTGATCGGTTTTCGTCGGGTCGGCCAAGGCCATTCCCGGCAAGGCAACGGCAAGTATACCCGCTGAAATTTTCAGGAAACCTGACTAAAACGCATGGCAGAACTCCCTCAGAAACTGACGGGAACAGTGTGATCACAACCTTCACTGAAACGCTGCACCATCGAAATTGTTTCGCGTGCGACCGTTTCCGGTAGGCTGAACCATCAGACGCTAGTGGCAAAGCTTGACGAAAATTGGATTGCGTTTTGTTGCGCTGCAGAATTTCCTCGGGGAGGCGGAGCTCAGACCACGGGCTTCGCCTCGAACACCACTTCGCCCTCATTGACGACGAATTCCACCGACATGCCGGTTTCTTCCGCCAGAAGTGCGGTGAAATAGGGCTGGACATTGTGCGAAGTGATCGGGTCCTCCATCACGCCGCCATAAATGCGGGAAAAATCGGCCGGCAGCTGCACATAGGGACCACGTGTCCGAATGATGAAGGCGAAGATATCGCCGGCCGCATCAAGACCGACATCAATCGTGCCACCGCGCGGGACTGTCGATTGGGCAACCAGAAACAGGTTCAGCAACAGCTTGACCCTGCCTTTGGGTGCATTAACCCTTGGGCCGGTCCAGTTCAGGGTCAAACGCTTGTTGAGCCCGATCAGGTCCTGAGCCGCGATCTCGGCCTCGCCGGTATCGAGCGGCGTATCCAGTGTACCCGACGCACCGAAGGCGATTCGGGCGAACTTCAGGTGGACTGTGGCGCTGAGGACACTCTGACGGACCAGATTAAGCGCCTCATCGTCCATACCGCCCGCATCGAGAAGTTCGAGGCCATTTCCGGCGGCACCGATGGGGTTCACCACATCATGACAAATACGGCTTGCCAGAAGTGCTGCCAGGTCGGCGCCGCTCAGCGTCAGATTCGGATTCTTCATCGCTGCAAATTTCCTTCCGATTGGACCGGACATCAAGCCATGGGCATCTGATACCCTTCCCGGAGGCTCCGGGAAAAATCACTGTGTTTGGTAAATCCATTGTTAAGAGGTCTCCCTCACAATGGCGTTGGGCACCACGCTTGCCACATCCACAGAAAAGGCAATGGCGTCGCGCCCGGTCATGCCAGAAAGCAACAGGAATGGAACCGCCATGCTTGCCAGAACAGCCCTGAGGTCCGTTTCGACCCTCTTTATCGCCCTGCTCTTGCTGACGGCGCTTAGCACCCTGCAGGCAAGTGCCCAGACCCAGCAACAGCCGCCAGCACCCGTGCAGCCACATCAAAATGGTGGTTTTACCGCCGATGAAGTAATTGATGCCGGCAATAATTTCTTCGGTTCCGCCAGTTCCGGACTGGCGTCCACAATGCAGAATGCGTTTTCCAAATATGGCCTCCCCAACGGCTATATTCTCGGTTCTGAGGGCTCCGGTGCTTTCATTGCAGGCCTCACCTATGGCGAAGGCCAGCTCAACACCAAGAATGCCGGTGTACACAAGGTGTTCTGGCAAGGTCCCTCTCTCGGCATCGATTATGGCGGCGATGGCTCGCGGGTCATGATGCTGGTTTATAACCTGCCGTCGGTACCAGACCTCTTTCGTCGTTACGGCGGCGTCTCCGGCTCAGCCTATGTCGTTGCCGGTTTTTCGATGCAGGTCTATACCAACCGCAATATCGTTATCGTGCCCGTGCGCTCCGGCGTCGGCGCGCGTCTCGGCGTCAATGTCGGCTATCTGAAGCTGACCCAGAAGCCGACCTGGAACCCCTTCTGAGCGGAGAACTCGGCTTGGTCGTCGATCCTGAAGCACAAAAGCGCGAAATCGAGGCGCGGTACGCTGCGCTTTGCGCTCGGGTGGACGCTGCTGCCGGCTCTTCCCGGGAGGATGAGGCGCTGAGGCAAGCCTTTGCCGAGCTTGCGGCCATGATGATCGCCTATGCGCATGATAGCGGATCAAAACAGACGCTCCTGGACGCACTTTCCCGCGACAACGAGAGCGGCAGTTCTCACACGCGCATCAACCTTGCCGCGCGCGCTGAAAAACATCCGGGAAAACGGCAAAGACTGAATGCGGATCAGCCGATGCGACCAGTTGAAAGCGCGAGCTGGTAGAGCGCAATTCCAGCCGCGGTGGCAACATTCAGGCTGTCGAGCCCGGGCGCCTGCGGAATGCGCACCGGACGGAAGGTCTTGAGAATTTCCACCGGCAGCCCCTCACCTTCTGTTCCCAGCACCAGCGCCGTGCGCCTTCCTGGCTGAAGCGCATGAAGCGCCTGATCGCCCGAGGGCGAAAGGGTGACGACCTGAAAGCCTGAGGCGTCGAGCGCCGTCAGAATTTCCTCAACGCTGCCGCCGCGGCTCCACTTCATTGTCAGTACCGACCCGACCGAGACCCGAAGCGCCTTGCGATAAAGCGGATCGCATGAGGTTTCATCGAGCAGCACGGCATCGGCGCCAAAGGCTGTGGCATTGCGGAAAATACCGCCGACATTGTCGTGGTTGGAAAGGCCGACCGCGACCGCAACCAGGGCATTGTCCGGCAGCGCGGCAATCATCCCGGCGGGCGATGGCGTGTCGGCCAGCCGGCCAAGCGCCAGCACACCGCGATGCATGTCGAAACCCGCAATCGCATTCATCACCGCCGCCCCGCAGACATACACCGGCACATCGTCAGGAAAGGCTGAAACGACATCGGCGATGCCGGCAAACCGGTTTTCCAGCACCAGAATGCGATCAGCGACAAAACGGCCCCTGCCATGCGCTTCGCAAAGCACACGCAAAACCACGGTGCCCTCGGCGATAAAAAGGCCGCGGCGTCCGACCAGATCTTTTCCCGGATCGCCCGGAAAGGCGCTATCCGTTCGTCTTCCGCGTCCAGTATCGAAATCGGGGCAGCTGCCATCAGGGCGTCAGTCGAAACGAATTTCAACGTCGGCCGCCATCCGGCCGGTGTTGAGATCGAACAGGTAGAAGGTCTGCTCGCCATTTTCTTTTTGGCCGTATATCAGTGCCTGACCATTCCCATAACTGATATCGACGATCACAAAACCACGCGGCAGCGTGGCCGTCAGCGCTCGCGGCGCATCGGCCGGCACGATCGCGCCGGATGACGCAACCGCTGCCTTTTCGTCGGCGGATTTATCGAAAACCTTGTAGAGGATCGCGCCGAAAACGGCCATCAGCGAAACGATCATGATCAGGGCGGAAACGATCTGCAGCCTCAGCATCCGACGCCGCACCAGTTCGACGGCCGGATCAAGCGGCTGTTCTTCTTCCTGGTCTTCGATATTATGTTGCGACATTGTCCATTGCTCCACGGCGTTGTTTCGCATACAAGCGCCAGTCTTGAACCAGCCCTTGGCAAACACTCAGATGACAGACGCTCCCTTTAAACAAACAGAGGCCGATAGAAAAGTCTTTCTCGTTCCCGACGGGACGAAAGAGCGCCTCGACGCGTTTGTCGCACGCCAAATGGGTGACGGCATATCACGCACCCGCATCAAGGCGTTGATCGGCAAGGGGCAGTCAGCATTGACGGCACTCCGGCAACGGAGCCGAGTCGCAAGGTCAAGCCCGGCACCGAAATCACGATTATTGTTCCGGAAGCGGAAGAAGCCGAACCGGAAGGCGAGGATATTCCGCTCGATATTCTGCACGAGGACGATGATATCATCGTGATCAACAAGCAGGCGGGACTTGTCGTCCATCCCGGTGCAGGGAACTGGACCGGAACGCTGGTCAACGCGCTGATCCATCATTGCGGTGATACGCTTTCGGGCATTGGCGGGGTCAAGCGGCCTGGCATCGTCCACCGCCTCGACAAAGACACCACTGGCGTGATGATCGTGGCGAAGAACGACGCCGCCCATCAGGCGCTTGCCGCGCAATTTGCCGATCACGGCCGCACAGGGCCGCTCAAACGCGCCTACAAGGCCTTGATCTGGGGCCGGCCGCGCAGTCTTCACGGCACCATCGATGCACCGCTCGGCCGTGGATCAGACCGGATCCGCCGCGCCGTGAAATCCGCAGACAGCGCCAATGCAGACTTTGCAATCACCCACTACACTGTCGAGAAGCGCTTCGGCGAGCGGCAGGACGGCACTGCGCTTGCAAGCCTTGTCGAATGCAGGCTGGAAACCGGCCGCACCCATCAGATCCGTGTTCATATGGCCCATCTCGGCCATCCTCTGATCGGCGATAATCTTTACGGCTCGGGCTTCAAGACCAAGGCAAACCTTCTGGATGAGCCGGCCAGCTCGCTTGTGCGCGGCTTTCCCCGACAGGCGCTGCATGCGGCCCTTCTGGTCATCGAACATCCAGCAATGGGTGAGGAGATGTCGTTCGAGGCTGCCCTCCCTGAAGACATGGCCGCCCTTTGCAAGGCTTTCGGCGCAGAATAGGCAGAAACATTCCAGTGAATGGAGTGTTCACCCTTTGAGAACCTTGAAACACGGAATTGCCATACTTAAATCCCGTTTTACCTTCATGAAATCGGTAACAGGTTCGCGGGGCAAAACCGCGCTGCCATGCCATGTTTCATGGAACGGTCAGACACACCAAGGGGTGAAAGCAGTGGCCAATACATTACCCAGCATTCGCGCCGGAGAAAACGGTCTCAACCGTTATCTCGAGGAAATCCGCAAATTCCCGATGTTGGAGCCGCAGCAGGAATATATGCTCGCCAAGCGCTTTCAGGAACATGACGACCGCGGCGCCGCACATCAGCTTGTGACCAGCCATCTCCGCCTCGTTGCCAAGATCGCCATGGGCTATCGCGGCTACGGCCTGCCGATCGGTGAAGTCGTCTCGGAAGGCAATGTCGGCCTGATGCAGGCCGTAAAGAAATTCGATCCCGAACGCGGTTTCCGGCTGGCCACCTACGCTATGTGGTGGATCAAAGCCTCCATCCAGGAATACATCCTGCGCTCATGGTCGCTTGTCAAAATGGGCACGACCGCCAATCAGAAGCGGCTGTTCTTCAACCTGCGACGGCTCAAGGGCAAGATCCAGGCGATCGAGGACGGTGACCTGAAACCTGAGCAGGTTACCGAGATCGCAACCACACTCAAGGTCAGCGAGGAAGAAGTCGTTTCGATGAACCGCCGCCTGTCAGGTGACGCCTCGCTCAACGCACCGATCCGCGCGACAGAGGGCGAAAGCGGACAGTGGCAGGACTGGCTTGTCGATGAAAACGACAGCCAGGAAGACATTCTGGTCAATCAGGATGAACTCGAAAATCGCCGCGACATGCTGTCATCTGCGATGGGTTTGCTAAACGATCGCGAAAAACGAATTTTCGTGGCACGCCGTCTTTCCGAAGACCCTGAAACGCTGGAATCGCTTTCCGGCGAGTTCAACATTTCCCGCGAGCGCGTCCGCCAGATCGAGGTGCGCGCCTTTGAGAAGGTGCAGGACGCGGTGCAGAAGCAGGTTACCGCTAACGCCCGCGCGGTGCGCGCAGTGCGCGACGGCAACGACGCGTCTGAATGAGAAAAGTTCGTTTCAGTCCTGATTGGGATCAGGACCTGTGAACTGACGTCTGCAACTTCTATCGCCCTCGCAGGACACTGCGGGGCGATTTTGCTCATTCACGCCAGACGCTTCGGCCTTGCCAACCAAACGACGCCGTATCAGATTTCAACGTCCGCATAACCCACGCACATCAGGGCGAGCGGTACAAGCGGCGCTGCCAGCCCGAGGACATCGGCGGTGGCTTCATCGCTGAACCCTCCGACCAGAACGCTGCCCAGCTCCTCCGCCACGGCCTGAAGTTGGATGTTTTGCGCCACCGCGCCGGCTTCCAGATAGACATAGCGCTCGCCGCGGGCCCCATAAGGCCGCTGTTCGGCAAACGCCTGCGCCGGGGTCGCCATATCGCCGCAAATGACAATAATGCAGGCGGCGTCCGCAATCCACTCAGGATTACCGATCGCCGCTTTGCACAAATCCGGCCGCAGATCGGCACGACCGGTAATTTTCAGATCAAGCCCGGCAGGCTCCACCGCATACAGACCGCTGTCGAGACCGCTGACCCTGCTTGCCAGAACGAACAGACGAAGCGGGTAGAGCGCGTGAGCGGAAGGCGCAGTCCTTTCCCCATTCTCGCCGGTTGTTCCCTGTGCAGCCCATATCAATTGTTTCAGGGTGCGCTGCGGTATGGCCTGTTCGGCAAATGCTCTAACGGTGCGACGCCGGGAGAGTGCCTGCGCAAGGGTGATTTCCACCGGATCGTCTCCTTCTCTGGCCCTTCGGAGCGCCTTTGCTGCCGTCAAAAGACAGCGTCAATTGCCGTCATTGATATCGCCGAGCGCCCGCCACTCCTGGATTGCCCTGTTGAAGATCGCCATGCCGGTGGTGCCTTTTTCCAGCGTCAGCAGCGCCCGGCGGCCGTTGCGGTAGGTCACCGGAATATCGATCCAGTTACGATCTCCCAAAAGCGCGAGGTTCTGGGCACGGGCCTGATCGAAATCATTCAGCGCAAGCATATAGAGGTCGTCGGTGATCTTGGCGGAAACCGCGATCAGCGGATCGCCACGCGCGGCCTCGGTTCCCTTCATCGACATCCGCTGCACATTATCGATTGCCCCGCCCTTAAAATCATCGTTCAGCGTAAACGAAATGTCGATGAGGTGGCTGGCTGGCAGCGAGGGATCATCGTTGCGACGGAACGTCAAAACACCGGAAAGACCGGCATCGGGTACATTCAGCACACCTTCGACCACCGGTTCGGAGACCGCCGTTCCGGTATTTTCCTGTTTGAGTTCCCATTCTACCGAACCCTCGAAGGCAGAGGGAACCGACTGGCCAAGCTGCTCCTCATAAAGATACATTTTCTGGGCGGCGCCAACGGGCGGCGAAGGATCGGATGTCGGCGCTGCGGCAACCGTTTCCGCCGGCGCCGATGCCGAGGTCTGATTGGCAACGGACCGCGCCGGACCGGAGGAGGCACCGGCCGCCGGAAGGCCTTCATCGACCTCTGTTCCATCGGGAAGAAGTCGTTGTGTGAAGGGCTTCTCGGTCTCCGCCGTTTCCGTCCCGGCAGGTTCAGCAGGTGTCGCGTCCGGCTGGCTTGCCGTGCTTTCCACGACGGTTTGATCCCGATCGGCCGGCGAGATCGCCGCAATAATACTGTTCCGGTTATCCCAGGCGAAGTAACCGCCTATCGCCAGGACCAGCGCGATAACGGCCGCACCGGCAATCAGAAGAACCCGGCGCTTGCCACCGGTGTCGTGATCGGCGGAATGCTGATGTTCCTCACCGCCCGCCATTTCATCATAATCGCCGAACCCGTCACCCGGATCCTCCGGCTCCAGCCCGAGAAGGCTGTCGACATGTGCCCAGTCCTTTTCAGGGACGGAGCGGCGCGGCGGCGGCGGAGCCGGTTCAAAAGAGGTCGGCGGGACGGCTGTCGCCTCGAGCTGCCATTCGCTGACCGGCTCGTCCAGCTCCTCCTCCCGGACCAGTTCCTGGTCTTCATCATCAGGCTCGACAATGACCGTTCCGACATCACTGTCGTCTTCATCCTCGGGCTCGTCATAAGAATAATTGGCCGCATCATCCTCCGGATCGTCATCCTCATAGGAAACGTGGGATGGCGCACTGACCGCCTCGAAAGTCGCCCCGTGGAGCTTTTCGTTCTCATGCAGCGGTTCTTCGGAATACGGCTCGTCTTCCGCTTCGCGATTGTTATCGCCGTCGGCGGGCATCTGGTCGAAAGACTCTTTATGCTCAGAAGCAGAATGAACAGCGTCCTCGGGTGAGG
Organism: Marinicella algicola; assembly: GCF_028401385.1. Taxonomy (GTDB): domain Bacteria; phylum Pseudomonadota; class Gammaproteobacteria; order Xanthomonadales; family Marinicellaceae. Next base: position 4,158,165 of record NZ_JAQOMR010000001.1, on the reverse strand, counting down.
GTTGCCGCTCTTCTGGCTCATGCTGCTCTGCATCATCCCTGGGGGCATCAGACTGCCAGCGGACGGGCTCATCGCCATCGGCTTCACCGCTCAACTCAGCCGGGGCGTTGTCGGGCGCTTCTACTTCAGGCTCGACCGACAGCTCGTCCTCTACCGGCGGCAGAGCCTCGGCGAATTCGCTCTCGACCTCCGCGATGGCAGCGTCGATCTTGTCGATCTGGCGCTTGATCAATGCCTCGGGCGGGGCCGGAGACATATTTTCCATCTGCCGGACGACGGCGGAGCGCGCTTTTTCATAAACGCGCGCGCGCAACTCTGGAGACTGTTCCGGAAGGCCATCGACGGCACGTCGAATGACTGCTGTGAAATCCGCCATTGATTACCCCTATTGTGCGGGTCATTTCCGCGACAATACTATTATTTTTGCTTAATCTTCAAATGGATCGGTCACAAGAATGGTGTCATCACGCTCGGGACTTGTGGATAGAAGCGCAATCGGTGCACCGATCAGCTCTTCAACCTGTCGTACATATTTGACAGCCTGTGCGGGAAGGTCGGCCCATTTGCGCGCGCCAACAGTAGATTCCTTCCAGCCTTCAAGCGTGATGTAGATCGGTTTGACCCGCGCCTGCGCCCCTGGCTGGCTGGCAGCGCCTCGACCCGCTCGCCATCAAGTTCATAGGCAACACAGATTTTCAATTCGTCGAGACCGTCTAGTACATCGAGCTTGGTGAGCGCGATACCGGTGATGCCGTTGGTGGCGACGGCCTGGCGCACCAACACGGCGTCGAACCAGCCACAGCGACGCTGACGCCCGGTGACCGTACCGAACTCATGTCCGCGCTCGCCGAGAAACTGACCAACCTCGTCATGAAGCTCGGTCGGGAACGGCCCTTCGCCAACGCGGGTGGTATAGGCCTTGGTGATGCCAAGCACATATTCAAGCGCGCCCGGCCCCATGCCTGAACCGGCGGCAGCCTGACCGGCGACCGTGTTCGAAGAGGTGACGAAGGGGTAGGTGCCGTGATCGATATCGAGCAGCGTGCCCTGCGCGCCCTCGAACAGGATGCGCGCACCGGAACGGCGCTTCTTGTCGAGCAGCAGCCAGACGGTTTCGCGGAAAGGCAAGACCTGATCGGCAACCGAGGTCAGTTCTTCCATGATTGCGGCATGCTCGATCTCCGGCACGCCGAAGCCACGTCTCAAAGCATTGTGATGCGTCAGCATCCGGTCGACCTTTGCCGGCAGCGTTTCCAGATTCGCCAGGTCCATAAGGCGGATCGCGCGACGGCCGACCTTGTCCTCATAGGCCGGACCGATACCACGTCGCGTCGTGCCGATCTTGGTGCCGGAATTGGAAGCGGCATCCTCGCGCATGCCATCCAGCTCGCGGTGCAGCGACAGAATCAGCGTCGCATTGTCCGCTATTCTGAGGTTTTCCGGTGAGATCGCCACGCCCTGGGCTTCCAGACGGCCGATTTCGGCTATCAAAGCATGGGGGTCGACAACGACACCATTGCCGATGACGGCAAGCTTGCCTTCACGCACGACGCCTGAGGGCAAAAGCGACAGCTTGTAGCTGACGCCGTCGATCACCAGTGTATGGCCGGCATTGTGGCCACCCTGATAGCGCACCACGATATCGGCGCGTTCGGACAACCAGTCGACGATCTTGCCCTTGCCTTCATCGCCCCATTGCGAGCCGACCACTACAACATTTGTCATTTTACCTACCTAGAAACCGATGCCTCACCTGCGGCTGAACCGCAGCATCTATAACCACCCACTACCTATATTGCGACTCCCTTGCCCGCAAGCCCGCAAAATTTTCTCGTGACACCGGCACTTGCGGCGGACTATGCGGGGAGCGCCGTAAAACCATCATCCCTTCTTGCTTGAAGTTACGACCGAGGATGAGCCAATTGAGGGACTATGGCCATGCAATGGCGCGCCTATCTTCTTTTGACGATAACCACACTTTTTGGGGTGGGAACCTCATCGTTGGCAGGCTGGCCATCGGCCATGTATCTCCGATGGTGATGAATTCGCTCAGATGGGGGATCGCGGCACTCATCATGTCGGCCTTCGCCATGCCGCAGATTCACAAAGACTGGCCCGCCGTCAAGAAGAACTGGCCAATCCTGTTTGCCTTTGGCGCTGTCGGTTTTGCAAGTTACAATGCGTTTCTTTATTCCGGTCTCAGGTTCACCTCCGCTATCAACGGCGCAATCGACCAGGCCGCGACCCCGATCCTGATCTTCGCCCTGAACTTCCTGTTCTTCCGCGTCCGCGCCTCACTGGCGCAGCTTGCCGGTTTCGCGCTCACTCTTGCCGGTGTTGCGGTTACGGTGTTGCATGGCGAACTCGCACGCCTGCTCAGTCTTGATATCAATTTCGGCGATCTTCTCATCCTGATAGCTGTGCTGTGCTATTCGCTCTACACGGTTACCCTGCGTTTCAAACCCAAACTCGACTGGCGGGCGATGGCCATGGCCTGCTTCCTCGGCGCTTTCATCGCCTCGCTGCCGATGGTAGCAACGGAGGCGGCCCTCGGTCTCGCCATGCTGCCACATGACCTCACCGGCTTCGGGGTAATCATCTATATCGGTGTTTTCCCGTCCTTGATCTCGCAAATACTGTTCATCCGCGGCGTGGAGATGATCGGACCGAACCGGGCAGGCCTGTTCATCAACCTCATTCCGGTCTTCGGCATGATCCTCGCCGTCGTTGTGCTTGGCGAGAGCCCTGCCGGCTACCACGCCATTGCCTTCGTGCTTGCCATTGCCGGCATCGCCCTTGCGGAATGGGGAAAACCGCAAGAGACCTGAGAGGCGCGCGCAAAAGGCAGCGGACGGAACACAAAACGATGCTTTTGCCCGCATGATGTTTTTCTTACACCTGTTTTGAAGCCGCACGCAGGATGCGGCGCGGGAACATCAAAACAGGTTGATTGACATGGCCAAGCGCTTCTACTGGAACGAACTGACAAGCCCGGAATTCAGCGCTCTGGACCCGGCGACCACCGTCGCTATCCTGCCGCTCGCCTCGACCGAGCAGCACGGCCCCCATCTGCCCGTTGCCACCGATGTCGCGATCGCCCAGGGCATGCTCGACACGCTTCAGGCAAACCTGCCGGACAACCTCGGCGTTCTGGTGCTACCGGTACAGGAGATCGGCAAGGCCAACGAACATATCCACGGCCCCGGCACGCTCTCCTTCGGCGCAGAGCTTTTGATCCCCGCATGGACGGCAATTGGCGAAAAGGTGGCAGCGGCCGGCCTTCGCAAGATCATCATGGTCAACAGCCATGGCGGCAATCTCGATGTGATGAGCATTGTCGGGCGCGAAATGCGGGTACGCTTCAACATGATGGCGGTTGCCACCCAGTGGGCCCGTTTTGGTACACCGGAAGGTATGATCAGTGAGGAAGAGCGCACCTATGGCATTCACGGCGGCGAGGTCGAAACCTCGCTGATGCTGCATTTCCGGCCAGAGCTTGTGAAGATGGAAAATGCCGAGAACTTCGTGTCGCTGGCTAAATGGCAGAAGGAAAACACCCGCCGCCTGCAGCCGACACCGCCCAATGCGCTATCCTGGGTCGCTCACGACCTCAACCCGAAGGGCGCACTCGGAAATGCATCAATCGCGACGGCCGAAAAGGGCGCGGCAATTGCCCGCCACCAGATCGACGGCTTCATCGAACTGGTCGAGGATGTCGTCGCCTATCCGCTCGATAAGCTCTACACACCGGCCTGATCCGTTTCCGGCACCGCGCTCAGCCCGGCGACGGCGGCAGATGGTTGCGCTCCTGAAGCGTCTCGATCATCACCGAGATCTCCTTCAGCAGGTAATCGACAAACAGACTGCTCGCCGCATCCAGCGGCGAGCGGGCGCGGGAAAACAGCTTCATCGGCTGATGGCGCACATGCGGATCGGCGAGCGGGCGGAATACAAGCTCACCCTTCTGGCACTCGACATAGACATCGAGCGGATTAAGAAAGGTCAGCCCCGTACCGCGCTTGACCAGACCTTTCAGCATTTCCGAGGCATTGGTCTCGACCACCGGCTCGATCGGCAGCGAAAGCGGTGACAGCGCCAGATTGATGACATGGCGCAGACTGGTGCCGGGCTGCGCCAGAACCAGCGGCTCCTGAACGATATCGGAAACATTGACGCGCTCTTCCTTCGCCAGTCGGTGATCCGGCGGCATCACCGCGCCGATCGGCACATCGAAAGAGGCGAGCGTGCGGATGCCGGGTGTCGGCGGAATGTTGAAGCCGAGACCGAGATCGACATCGCCGGTCAGCACATTGGCAATCGTCGTAGTGCCGCCATCGGAACGCAAATGAATGCGGATACGCGGGTTTTCATCAACAAAACGCCCGATGATGTCCGGCAGCGGGCCCGCCGCCAGCCCGACAGTCGCCACCAGTGTCACCTTTCCGGCCTGCGGCATCTTCAGGGCGCGAATACGCGATTCAAGCCGCTCATAGCCCTTCAGCACCTCGCGAATATGCTCGACGCACATTTCGCCGGCCGCGGTCAGCCGCAATCCCCGCGGCAGCCGCTCGAACAGCGGCGCCCCGAATTCCTCTTCCAGCGCAAGAATTTGCCGATTGACAGCCGACGAGGCGACGTTGAGCCGCTGAGCGGCCTTGCGGATAGACCCGCATCTGGCAATTTCATCGATATATTGCAGTTTCCTGGAGTGCAGCATGGGCGTAAACTCAAGCGAGTTGAACAATTTTTGCGCAGTTCGACTACAATTATAACAATCACAAGGCTTGTGCAAAAAAGCATCAATGCGGACGAAAATTGATGCTTCTCAAAGAGCGGTGAAGCCGCTCAAATGCAATGATGGAAAGCTTCACGACGAAAAGCGAAGGGGAATAGCTTATGTCGACCACCTCAAAGACCGCCGCGTTTGCCGGTGTTGCCCTTATGGCAGCGTCTGCAACGCCCGCCTTTGCACTGGACGAGGTCACCTACGGCACCAACCGGCTGGCGCAGGCCGAGCATGGAGGCTTCTATCAGGCCGTCGCCGACGGCACCTATGAGAAATACGGACTGGACGTCACCATCGTGCAGGGCGGCCCACAATCCGCCAACCGCGCGCTGCTGATTGCCGGCAAGGTCGATTTCTACATGGGATCGCCGCAGGGCGAGCTTGACGCTGTGGTCGAGGAAATCCCGGTCATCGATGTCGCCGCAATCTTCCAGAAGGATCCGCAGATCCTGATGGCGCATCCCGACCAGGACATCGAGGAATTCGCCGATCTGGCAGAACTGCCGACCATCTTCATGGGCAAGGACGGGTATCTTTCCTACTTTCAGTGGATGAAGTCCAATTTCGAGGGCTTCGACGACGCCCAGTACAAGCCTTACACATTCAACCCGGCCCCGTTCATCGCCGATCCGCAGTCCGCACAGCAGGGTTACCTGACCTCAGAGCCCTATTCGGTCGAGAGGGAAGCCGGCTGGACGCCGAAGGTCTTCCTTCTCGCCGACAGTGGCTATTCGCCCTACTCCACGATGATCACAGCCCAGCAAAAACTGGTTGACGAGAACCCGGACCTGGTCCAGCGCTTCGTCGACGCCTCGATTGAGGGCTGGTACAACTACCTCTACGGTGACAATGCCGCTGCCAACGAACTGATCAAGACCGACAACCCGGAAATGACGGATGAGCAGATCGCCTATTCCATCGAGAAGATGAAGGAATACGGCATCGTTGTCTCCGGCGACGCTGATGAAGGCGGCATCGGCTGCATCACCGACGCCCACTACAAGACCTTCTTTGAAGACATGGTCGATATCGGCCTGTTTGAAGCCGACCTCGACTACACCAAGGGCTTCACCACCGAGTTCGTGTGCAAGGGCGTCGGCATGGACCTGATGAAGTAAACAGGGCTTGCCCCGACATCCGTTTCGCGTCGCCCGGCGCGAAACGGCATTTTGAACTGAATGCAGGATAACCGCATGCCGAACGCAAGTGCCGAGACCCAGGCAGCGCCGCCCTCCACAAGCCGCTTGTGAAGATGGAGCATGTCACCAAGATCTTCTCCAACGGCACGGTTGCGCTCAACGACATGTCGCTCACAGTGCGCCAGGGTGAATTCGTCAGCCTGCTCGGCCCGTCCGGCTGCGGTAAGTCTACCGCCCTCAGGATCATCGCCGCACTCGGCGATGTCACCCGTGGAGCAATCGACTGGCCAAGCTCGCGCATTTCCGCCAAGGGCCGCCCCGAAGGCGATATTAGCTTCGTGTTCCAGGAACCGACATTGATGCCCTGGGCCACGGTGTTCGGCAATGTTTACCTTCCGCTTAAATTGCGCGGCCAGTCGCAATCCGGCGTGCGCGACCAAATCATGGAAATCCTGAGGACCGTCGGCCTGCAGGATTTCGCCAACGCCTATCCGCGCGAGCTGTCCGGCGGCATGAAAATGCGCGTCTCGATTGCCCGCGCACTGGTGACCAAGCCGAAACTTCTGCTGATGGACGAACCATTTGCCGCGCTCGACGAGATCACCCGCCAGCGGCTCAACGACGATGTGCTGCGGCTCTGGCACGAGACCGGCATCACCGTCGTGTTCGTGACCCATTCGGTGTTCGAATCCGCCTACCTCTCCAATCGTATCGTGGTGATGCGCGCCCGTCCCGGACAGGTTTTTGACGATTTTGCGCTCGACACCAGTCAGATCCGCGATGAGGACTACCGCTCCTCGGATGAATATCACCAGGCCTGCGCGAAAGTGTCCCATGCGCTGCAGGGCGCGATCCACGCGGCAGGAGGAGAACACTGATGAGCGACAAGGTGAGCGCCATTGAGCACGACGGATCCGCTTATGCCAGACCCGGCTTCTGGTCCCGCCACGGCGAGACCATTCTGAAAATCCTGATTCCGGCCGCAGTCCTCGCTCTTCTGGTGGGAATCTGGCAGGCGATCGTGGTCATTTACCAAACGCCGCATTACATCCTTCCCGGCCCGCTGCTAGTGCTTGAAGCCTTCTTCGAGGATTGGGGAACGCTTGCACCGGCACTTTGGGTGACCACCAAGATCACCTTCATTTCGCTCGGCCTTGCCCTTGTCGGCGGGGTCGGCATCGCCGTGATCATGGTGCAGTCGCGCTGGATCGAGACCGCGCTTTACCCGATCACCGTGATCCTTCAGGTCACCCCGATCGTGGCGATTGCGCCGTTGATCCTGATCTACACCCCGACAACCCAGATCGCGCTTCTGATCTGCGCCTTTCTGGTCGCCTTCTTCCCGATCCTCTCCAACATGGCGCAAGGGCTGAAGAGCGTTGACCACAACCTGTTGAACCTGTTCGAGCTCTACGGCGCCTCACGCTGGCAGACGCTGATCCACCTGAAACTGCCGGCCTCGATGCCCTATTTCATGACCGGTCTCAGGATTGGCGGTGGGCTGGCGCTGATTGCCGCCGTGGTTGCCGAATTTGCGGCGGGTTCCGCAGGTGCGGGATCTGGCCTTGCCTTCCGGCTTCTGGAATCGCAATACCGACTCAACATTCCGCGTCTGTTTGCGGCCCTGTTCATGCTTGCCTGTCTCGGTGTAGCGATCTTTGCGCTCACCTCCTTCATTTCCTGGCTGTTCCTGCACCGCTGGCACGAAAGCAGCCTCAAGAGGGAAAACTGATGCCGGATTTCATGAGACTGCCGGAAGCGCGCTCATTTGCGCTCTTACGGGCGAGCGTGCCCGCTGTCTGCCTTGCGGATGCCAGCGGCCTCCAGGCGAAGGAAGGCCTGATTTCTGCCGATATTGTGGTCGAAAATGGCAAGATTGACGCCATCCTGCCGTCCGGCACCGCACCAGCGGCCCTTCCCGCCGCCGATATGCGCGACGGCATGGTGTGGCCATGCTTCACCGACATGCACACCCATATCGACAAGGGCCATATCTGGGAGCGCCGCCGCAATCCCGACGGCACCTTCATGGGGGCGCTTGAAAACGTGATGGCCGACCGTCAGGCAAATTGGTCCGCCGACGATGTCGCCGCCCGCATGGAATTCTCGCTGAAATCGGCCTATGCCCACGGCACGGGCCTGCTGCGCACCCATATAGACAGCCTGCCGCCCCAGCACGAAATCTCCTTCGAGGTGTTTTCGCACATCCGCGAGAAATGGGCGGATCGGATTGAGCTTCAGGCAGTCGCCCTATTTGCCATCGATATGATCTTCGAGCCCTTCTTCGATGATCTGATCACGCTTCTGAAACGCCATAACGGGCTGGTCGGCGGTGTGACTCAGATGTTGCCGGACCTCGATCAGCGGCTTGACCGGATGTTTCAGGCGGCCGGCGAGAACGGTCTCGACATCGATCTGCACGTTGACGAAACCGAAGACCGCGAAGTGCTGACGCTTGGCCGCATTGCCGATGCCAAGCTCCGCAACGGGTTTGAGGGTGCAGTTACCGTCGGTCACTGCTGCTCGCTGGCGCGCCAGGATGACGAAACGGCAAAGCGCACCATTGACCGTGTGGCCGAGGCCGGGCTCTCCGTTGTCTCGCTGCCGATGTGCAACATGTATCTGCAGGACCGCCACGAAGGCCGCACGCCGCGCTGGCGCGGGGTCACACTGTTCAAGGAACTGGCCGCCGCAGGCGTGAAAACCGCCGTTTCCTCCGACAATACCCGCGATCCCTTCTATGCCTATGGTGATCTTGATCCCGTTGAGGTGATCCGCGAGGCCGTGCGCATTCTCCAACTCGACCACCCGCTGGATGAGACCGCCCGGATCATCACCCGCACGCCTGCCGAAATTCTCGGGCGCCCCGAACGCGGTGTGATTGCCGAAGGCGGCCCCGCCGACCTCGTTTTATTCAGCGCACGGCGCTGGAGCGAATTCCTTTCCCGTCCGCAGGCCGACCGCATCGTGATGCGGAATGGCATGGGCATCGACCGCAGCCTGCCGGATTACCGCGAACTTGACCCGCTGATGGATAAGTGAACATGCCGGACTATCAACAGATCAAGACCGAACTCGAGGGCATCGCCATCGAAGACAATCCCAACATGGTTCTGCGCAAGAGCCGGGATTTCTACTGGTATTCGCCCATTCTCAAGCAACAGCTTGAAAGCGTGACCGGTGATCTGGTGGTCTCGCCGAAGAATGAAGACGAGCTGATCAAGATCCTGAAGGTCGCTTTCAAACATGATGTTCCGGTCACCGCGCGCGGCGGCGGCACCGGCAATTACGGCCAGTGCATGCCGCTTTCCGGCGGTATCGTGCTCGACATGACCAAGATGAACGCGATAAAGGAAATCCATCCCGGCCGCGTGGTCGTCGAAGCCGGCATCATCTGTGCCCAGCTCGACAAAGAGTTGAAGGAAAAGTCCGGTCAGGAACTGCGGTTCCATCCTCGACCACCGGCCAGTGCCACGCTTGGCGGCTTCATTGCTGGCGGTTCCGGCGGTGTCGGTTCGGTTCACTGGGGAGGCCTTCGCGATCTCGGCAATGTGCTGCGTCTCAGGATCGTGACGCTGGAAGAAGAGCCGCGCGTGATGGAGCTGACGGCTCGGGACCTTCTCAAGGTCAGCCATGCCTATGGCACCAACGGCATTATTACCGAAGTCGAGATGCCGCTCGCGCCCGCCTATGACTGGGTGGATGTGATGGTCGGCCACGACAGTTACATGGATGCAGTACGGTTTTCCGACCGGCTGGCAAAATCGAGCGGCATTCTTGTCAAGGAAATCGCCCCGATCGCCGCGCCTGTGCCCTATGCCTATTTCAACCGCCACAAGCCATACCTAAAGGAAGGCGAAGCCGTTTCCGTCGTCATGGTCGCGCCGCATTCCATGGAGCCGTTCGAAGCGCTGGTAAACCTCTACAAGGGCGAAATCCGCTTCCGCTCCGATGAGGCGGAAAGCCTGCGTGGCCTGCCGCGTGCGTATGAACTTGGCTGGAACCACACAACGCTGCGCGCTTTGAAGATGGAGCCGGATGCGTTCACCTATCTTCAGGTTCAGTATCCCGGCCCCGATCATGTCGCCAAAGTTCAGGAAATGACCGAACTTTTCGGCGACGAGGTGATCGGCCATCTGGAGTTTCTGCGTTTTGACGGCGCCATCCAGTGTTCCGGCCTGCCGCTGGTGCGCTACACCACAGCAGAGCGGCTGGAAGAGATCATCCGCATCCATGAGGACCACGGCTGCCCGATCTTCAACCCGCATCGCTATACGCTGGAAGAAGGCGGCATGAAGCAGACCGACGAGCAGCAGCTTGCCTTCAAGAAGGAAACCGACCCGAAGGGCCTGTTGAACCCCGGCAAGATGATCGCCTGGGAAAACCCGGATTTTGACTTCAAGGCCGGCAAGAACTTCCTGTTCAAGGGCCTTTCCGAGACGGGAGCCGAGTGAGATGCGCGTTCTCGTACTTTTCAGCCATCCGGTGGAAACCAGCTATGGCGCGGCACTGCATGCACAAGTCGTTGAGAGCCTGAAAATGGCAGGCCACGAGGTCGATGACTGCGACCTCTACGGCGAAGGCTTCCAGCCGGTGCTGACCCGCGAAGAGCGGATCGGCTATCACGACTATCCGGAAAATACCGGACCGGTCGCCTCCTATGTCGAACGGCTCAGGAAAGCCGAAGCGCTGGTGATTGTCAGCCCGGTCTGGAATTTCGGTTTTCCGGCCATGTTGAAAGGCTATTTCGACCGCGTCTGGCTGCCGGGCGTCTCCTTCGCGCTTGAAGACGGAAAACTGACCCCGACGCTGCGCCATATCACCAAGCTCGCCGCCGTGTTCACCTATGGTGCAACGCCGATGCGGGCCTTTCTGGCCGGCAATCCGCCCAAGAAGATCGTCAAACGCGTTCTGCGCGCACAGATCAAGCTCGGCGCGCCTGTTTCCTTCATGGCGCATTACGACATGAACAACTGCACGGACGAGACGCGCGCCGATTTTCTGGCCAAAGTGAAGGCCGAGATGGAGGCTTTCTGAGCTTTCTGTCACCCTCCCCCTTTACATCACAGCTCAGGCCACTAGGTCTAGACGTGTCCCGCAAGTACGCCTCACAGGCGCTTGCGGGCTCTTTTGAGCGAGGCCGGAGCGCCCGACGCGGCGCATTTGCGCGTGAGATACGCTTTGGCACTTTAGGAATAGCGCATATTTCCGGGCTTTCGGACCCGCCATGCGCCAGACGCGGGAAATGAGGCCGTATGTCCACACTTGAGCAGAAAACCGCTGACGAGACCCGCCTGCGCAAATTGCGCGGCACTGTGCCGGTAAACGCGGTGCTTCATGTCTGGCTGAAGGCGGTTCATCCGCATGCCCCCGCCGAGCTCAGGCTATCGTTGAACGAGCGGGTGTTCGGCGACGTCTATGTGCAGAACTCCGAGGAATATGAATTCCGGATGTTTTTCGTGCCCCATGGCGGCGAACTCGAATGCGCCTATGATCCCGAGACCACGACGATTTCGGTTGCCTACTGGTTCACCGATGCCAAGGTGCTGGAAGAAGGCATTACCGTTCTGCGCACCCATGCGGCCAACGCCCCCGCGCCGGCGCCCGGCAGCTACCACTTCCGCCCGCCCTTCGGTTGGATGAATGACCCGAATGGTTTCGGACGCTTCAACGGTTCGACGCATCTGTTCTACCAGCATTATTCGCACGGTCTGACATGGAACACCATGCATTGGGGCCACGCGATCTCGGAGGACTATCTGCACTGGCGGCACCTGCCGATCTTCCTGTTTCCTTCAGAGGAACTGACCGCCAAACCGGACAAGCGCGGCGGTGCTTTTCGGGCTCGGCCATTCCACTCGAAAATTCGGCCGGCGTGCGCGTGTTCTTCACCGAAAGCGTGATCGAGCGCGATCCGGAGCGCGAAATCCAGATGGTGGCCACCTCGCAATCGCTGATCTTCGCGGGCGCGGCCAAGCCCTTGATCGACAAACGTCCGGAGCTTGAGGGCCTGACACTCGATTTCCGCGATCCTTATGTCTTCCGCGGGCCGGATGGCTATTGGAAAATGCTGCTCGGCAGCCGCCAGGGCGAAGAGGGCGTTGTCCTGCTCTACCAGACGGCAGATCTGACGGCGGCAAGCGGATGGGAGTTCGTCGACATCCTTCATCGTGAAGGCCGGTTCAACACCCAGGTGGTGGAATGCCCATGCCTTTTGCCGCTCGACGGACCGGCGGGCGATCCCCATACCCATTGGGTGCTGGTCTGTGGCCTGATGCACAGCCATCATGAGGAAACCGGTCGCAAAAACCTGACCCTTGCGACCGTCGGCCATTTCGACGGAAAAGTCTTCACGCCCGACTTCGAGCAAGAACTCGACTTCGTGACCGACAATTATGCCTTCCAGGCCTTCCTCGATCATGGAACACCGGTGGGCATCGGCTGGCTGGCCAACCAGGCTGACGCCGCACCGGAGATCGACTTTCCGACAGCGATGACGCTGCCGCGCAATCTGGTTTATGATGCTGCCGACGGCACGCCGCTGACGCCGCCGATTGAAGGCGTCGAGGTGCTCCGCGACCAGTTGCTGGATGACAGCGCGCTTGCGGCGGGTGATCCTGTGATGCTGGAAGCGGGCCAGGCCGAGATCGTGATTGAACTCGATCCCCATGACGGGCCGTTCGAGCTCGACCTCTACCACAACAATATCGAGATCACGATCAAGGTCGACAACGAAGGCCTGCGGCTGATTTACATGGACGATACCAAGGCACCGACGCCCGACTACGTCGCGCCGGGCGCTAATCCGAGCCATCTGCGGGTGTTTCTCGATATCGGGTCTGTTGAAGTGTTTGCCGATAACGGCCGCTGGGCCGGAACCAAGCGCATCGCCGGTTTCGATCCCGTCCATTCGCTCAGAATTCGCGAAGGCGCGGTCAAAGCGGCGAAGGTATGGTCGCTCGCCCTGTGAGAGGAAACCGGGTTACGGCAGCTTGGCTGCCGTAACCTCGACCTCGACCAGAAACTCCGCGCGGGTGAAGCCAGAGACGATCAAAAGCGTGGATACCGGCATCGGATCACTGATGAAGCGGTCGCGGACACCCATATAGGCCGGGAAATCCTCACGCGTGGTGACATAGCCGGTAATGCGGATCACATCCTCAAACCCCATGTCAGCCTCTGCAAGAATTTTTCGATTGCCGAAAAACAGAGTTCTGCCTGGGCGCTGACGGAACGCGGAATGACCTCGTCCAGTCCGATGCCGAGTTGGCCGGACGTCACCAGCAGGCCGGCACCCGGCGGCACGTAGAACCCATGGCTGTAATTGCCGAAAGGCTTGCGAACGCCGGCAGGGTTGATGCTCTTCTTCATGTGAAACCGCCTTATGAAAAACTGTCAAACCGCATGGCCGCAGAAAGGCCCGGCTGTCAAGCAGCCATAAGCCCGGACCGTTGGGTAATGTAGAGACCGCCACAGAAATTATAAGGCGGTGCCCGGCTTAATCCCCGGTTTCACCGGATTTCCGCCGCGAGGTCTATTCTTGCGCCGGGTCTTCCGGCAGTTGCCAGTCCACCGGCTCCAACCCTTGCTCAAGGAGAAACTGGTTGGCTTTCGAAAAATGCCGGCAACCGAAGAAGCCGTTATAGGCAGAAAGCGGCGAAGGATGGGGTGCTTTCAGCACCAGGTGGCGGGACCGATCGACGAAGGACGCTTTTTCTGCGCATAGGCGCCCCAGAGCATGAACACCACATGGGGGCATTCTTCATTGACCACGCGGATGACGGCATCGGTGAAATTTTCCCAGCCTTTGCCGCGATGGGAGGCGGCGGCGGCCTGCCGAACGGTCAGGACGGAGTTCAAAAGCAGCACACCCTGACGTGACCAATGCTCCAGAAAGCCGTGATTGACCTTCTGGAAACCGACATCGGTTGCCAGTTCCTTGTAGATATTGACGAGCGAAGGCGGAACGCGCACGCCCGGCTGCACCGAAAAGCAGAGCCCATGGGCCTGTCCTGGACCGTGATAGGGGTCCTGGCCCAAGATCACGACGCGAACCTGATCCAGCGGCGTCAGGTCGAGTGCGCGAAAATATTCGGTGCCCTTGGGAAACACGGTCTGACCGGCACGCTTTTCCGCGAGCAGAAAGGATCTGAGTTCTGCCATATAGGCACTCTCGAATTCCGGGCTGAGTTTCTCCCGCCAGCCGTCCTCAAGCCTGATCTCGCCGTGTGTCATTGCTGTGGTCCGTGTCTTCGAATAGCAATCAATCCGCTCATCACTGTGTTACCTGTGCCTTCAGCGATTTGCAAACCGCAAGGGGCTGGTCAAAGACTTCGAAAACCTGCGAGAAAAAGGCTCTGCAACAACCTCCGGCGTTGACCGGCGAAAGGTGGCAGGCCAAACTGCCCCGCGTGATCACAGCGCGCAAAACCGCGCGAGAACAATCCTGACAGGGGGTTTCGAAATGCTCAATCTGAAGACTGCGGTGCTGGCCACCGCTGCTGTAGCCGCGATGGCGGGTTTCACCGCACCGGTACTGGCGCAGGACAGCGACGAGAAAACGGTTGCTATCACTTACATCGTCGAACATCCCGCGCTTGACGCCGTGCGTGAGGGCATTATCGAAAGCCTCGCCGAAAAGGGCTATACCGAAGGTGATAACCTCACCGTGGTTGCCCGCTCGGCCCAGGGCAACATGACCACCCAGACCCAGATCGCTTCCGAGTTCGCCGGCCTCAAACCCGATGTCACGGTTGGCATTTCCACGCCATCGGCCCAGGCGCTGAAGAATTCGATGGGCGATACGCCGGTCGTGTTTGCCGCCGTTACCGATCCGGTCGCCGCCGGTCTTGTCGAAAACCCGGAAGCGCCCGAAGCCAACATCACCGGCACCTCCGACAAGCAGCCGCCAAAGCCTGCGCTCGAATTGATCCAGGCGCTGGTTCCCGGCGTCAAGACCATCGGCGTGATCTACAATCCGGGTGAAGCCAACTCGGTCGTTCAGGTCGAAGACATCAAGGCAGGCGCGGCCGAACTCGGCCTCGAAGTCGTTGAAAGCCCCGCCGCCCAGTCGACCATGGTGCCGGATGCAGCGCGCAACCTTGTCGGCAAGGCTGACGCCATTCTGCTGCCGACCGACAATTCGGTGATCTCGGTGCTCGAAGCCATCATCACCGTTGGTGAGCGCGCCAAGTTGCCGGTCTTCACCACCGATACCGATTCCGTCGAGCGCGGCGCGGTTGCAGCGCTTGGCTTCAACTATGCCGAAATGGGCAAAGTCACCGGTGACATGGTTGCCGAAATCCTCGCTGGCAAGACACCGTCGGAAATCGCCGTTGTCGTTCCCGGCAATCAGGATCTGTTCCTCAACATGAAAGCTGCCGAAGCCATGGGCATCACGGTTCCGGACAGCATCAAGAACAGCGCCAAGAAGGTCATCGAATAATATGACGCTTTTCGCTCTCGCCGGGGCCTTTGAGACCGGCTTGCTCTTCGCCCTCGTGGCGTTGAGCATTTTATGTCCTTTCGGGTGCTCGACTTTCCCGATTTGACGGTGGACGGGAGCTTTCCCCTCGGCGCGGCGGTTTCGGCCGCCGCCATCGTCAACGGTATTGATCCTTTCATCGCAACGTTTTTCGGCATGCTCGCAGGGGCTGCCGCCGGTTTCGTTACCGGCCTTTTGAACGTGCGCTTCGGGATCATGAACCTTCTGGCCGGCATCCTGTCGATGGTGGCGCTTTTTCCATCAATCTGCGCATCATGGGACGCCCGAACCTGCCGGTTTACGGCCAGGACACCGTGTTCTCACGCTTCGAAAGCGTGGTCGATGCAGGGCTGTGGAGCAACACGATCCTGCTTTTGATCATCGCCATTGGCGCGAAGCTGATTGTCGACTGGTTCCTGAAAACCGAGATCGGCCTCGGGCTCAGGGCGTCAGGTGAAAACCCCGCCATGGCCGAAGCCCAGGGCATTCGCAACGGCGCGATGACGCTGCTCGGCATGTCGATTGCCAATGCGCTCTGCGCGCTCGCCGGCTCGCTGTTTGCGCAGATGCAGGGCGTTGCCGACGTGACCATGGGCGTCGGCACCATCGTCACAGGCCTTGCAGCCCTGATTATCGGCGAGGCGATCCTTGGCCGTCGCACGGTGTTTCTGGCAACGCTCGGCTGTGTCATCGGCGCCGTCGTCTACAGGCTTTTCATCGCGTTTGCGCTTTCGGCAGGCTTCATCGGCATCAAGCCGCAGGACCTGAACCTGATTACCGCCGTGGTGGTGGCCGTCGCCGTGGTTCTCTCCCAGAACCGTGGCAAACGCGGACGCAAGCAACTCTTCAATTTCAGGCTGGTGCGTGGCGCCCAGCAAAACGATGAGGGACAGGATTGATGCTTTCCCTTTCCGATATCCGCATCACCTTCAACCCGGGCACGGCAACGGAAGTCAAGGCGCTGCGCGGCATCTCGATGGCAATCGACGAGGGCGAGTTCGTGACCGTGATCGGTTCGAACGGCGCCGGCAAGTCGACGCTTCTCTCCACCGTGGTCGGCACCGTCAAGCCGGATCAGGGCACCGTCAAACTCGACGGACTGGATGTCACCAGCTGGCCCGCCGCCAAACGCGCGCGCTATGTCGGCCGGGTATTCCAGGAGCCACGGCTCGGCACCTGTTCCTCGCTTTCGATCGAGGAAAACCTGGCGCTGGCGGCTGCCCGCGGCAAGAAACGGGGCCTCAGTCTCGCGCTTGGCCGCAAGGGGCAGAAAGCGATGTTTGCCGAGCATCTGGAAAAGCTCGGGCTTGGCCTTGAGCACCGCATGGGCACACCCATCGGCGCGCTTTCCGGCGGTCAGCGCCAGGCCGTCAGCCTGCTGATGGCAACGCTGCTGCCGATGAAGATTCTCGTCCTTGATGAGCATACGGCCGCGCTCGATCCGTCGGCCGCCCACAAGGTGCTGTCGCTGTCTTCCGAGATCGCCGGGGACGCAAGCTGACGACGCTGATGGTGACCCATTCTATGCGCGACGCGCTGGCCTATGGCAGCCGGACACTGATGATGAATGCCGGGCAGATCGTGCTCGACATCAAGGGCGAGGAACGCTCGAAGCTCAAGGTCTCCGACCTGCTGGAACGCTTCGGCCGCGCCGCCGGCACCGAAATCGACGATGATCAGCTTGTGCTCGCGTAAGGCAAAAAGGCGGCTGACCTTTCGGCCAGCCGCCAGCCTCGGGAGGAAGGCTTTGTTGTTATTGCCGGGTCAGAAGCTCGGCAAACCCCATCATGAAAGGGCCGACGCCCTTGATATCGTCGGGATTAATCGTCTCGGTCAGATAGTAACCAGGCGTGCCGTCGCGATACTGGCCATTGAAGCCGCCGAGACCGGCGACGCAGACGATGGCGCCAAGCACCCGGCGCCCCTCGGCATTCGTCTCAAACGCATTCTTGTAGAGCGCCTCAAAAGCCTTGCACCCAATACCGGCACTGTCGCCGAGCCCGAGCCGATCCGCCTTCAGGCAGGCATATGCGAACATCGCCGTTGCCGAGCTTTCGGCATAATTGCCGCCAAGGTCGGGACGATCCGGCACCTGCAGCCAGCGGCCATCTGCGGTTTTGAGCGCTGCAAGCCTGTCGGCAAGCGCTACCCAGCGGGCGATAATTGCCGAGCGTTGTTCGCCCTCCGGCAAGTATTCGGCGAGATCGACCATGGCCATCGCTGCCCAGCCAATGGCACGCGACCAGTGGGCGGGTGACTGGCCTGTATCCTTGTCAGCCCAGGGCTGTGCCTTGGCGGAATCATAGGCATGCCGGTAAAGTCGGCTGTCGGGGTCATAAGTCAGCTCCAGGCCGGTCAGCAGTTCGTCTGCCGCCTCGCCGACAAGGTCCGGCCTGTCAAAGGCCAGACCGTATTCGGCCTTGAACGGCAGCCCCATATAAAGACCGTCGAGCCAGACCTGTTCGGGATAACGGTGTTTGTGCCAGTGCGGGCCTTCCGGGACGCGCGGATGGCGGGCAAGCTGAGCGACAAGCTGATCGGCGGCCTTGCGGTAACGCGGATCATTGGAGCGTCGGGCAAGCCAGATCAGCGCACGACCGGAAAGAATGTTGTCGATGTTGAAATCATCCGCCACATAGCCGTTCATCACGCCGTTTTCATCGACCTGGGCATTAATCAGGCGGACGAGGTGATCGAGCCAGCGGCTCTCGCCGGTCGTCTCGTAAAGCGCGATCAGGCCGCGATAAAGGCAGCCGTCCTCATAGCAGAACGATCCGCCCTTATAGGCGTGATAGTCTTCGGTATATTCTTCGCAGTAGCGCAGCAGCGCCTGCCGGTAATAGGGGGCCTCGGCGCCGTCGCGAAAGAAAGTAACGTTGCGGGCGGTGACGGATGCATTTTCGGCAATGATGCCGCCATGGCGGACGGGATCGATCTGGCAGGCCATCACCGGCGGCTGGGCCTCAGCGTCCGGCGCATAGGATACGGTATAGTCCTCGATGGTCACATTCTCGATCGGCATTTCCGGCAGACCGTAGAATGCGGCGGCCGAGGTATGCACATTGCGCGCGACAATGCGACGGAAGGTGATATCCGACATCCGTGGCGTTTCATTACTGACGGGGTGAGGATCACGGGACTGCACATAATCAGACTTGCCGTCGGCATCGCAGAAATAGAACGCGTTCATCACAAAGGGACTGACGACATTGTCCATGTCGCAATCCTCAACCAGAATGCGACTGACAAACCCGCCGCGCCCGCGCCGGGTCTTGACCCGGAGGCCCCGGTCGGTGTCGCGCATCTCGCAGCGCGCAACCGTGACGCCGGAGACCGAACCGCTCATTTCCGAACCGATGACGACGCCGCCATGGCCACGCTCCATGAAGCAGTTTTCGATGCGGATATTGCGCGTCGGGCCATCAAGTCCGCCCTTGGGATCACGCTTGCCGGCCTTGATGGCGATACAGTCATCACCGACGGAAAAGTGGATACCGCGCATGCGCACATTTTCGCAGCATTCCGGATCGAAACCGTCAGTGTTGGGTGAGCCGGGATCGCTCTCGATCTTTACATCAGCGACGAGCATGTCTGTTGTAAAGACCGGATGCACCATCCAGGACGGCGAATTGCGGACCGTCACGCCTGTAACGGTGACATTGCTGCAGCGGTTGAAGAACAGGCTGCGCGGACGGCGCGCGCCATTGCGGGTTTCCTTGTGCCAGCTCCACCAGTCGCCGCGATCACCGCCGGCATCGATGACGCCTGCGCCGACAATGGCGATATCGGATGCATTGATAGTGGTCAGCAGGCTTGCATAGCAGGCCTCGGCGACACCTTCCCAGGTGCCGAGAACCCGGCCTTCCTCATCACGGGCAGGCAGGATCGGATACTGTTCGCGATCGACAATGCCATAAAGCGCGGCTTGCGCATCAAGCATCAGCGTCAGCCCGGACTTTAAAAAAGCGGGCCGGTCTTCCAAACGCCGGGGCCGAAATAAAGCGTGGCTCCTTCCGGCAAGTCATTGATCGTCTGCTGGATCTGGGCTGCATTGTTTTCTGACTGAAGGCTGGCGCCGGACGCCGAAACATCAGCAAAAGCCGTCTCGGCTTTTGTGACGAAATCGAACACCTCATCGCCGATCGCCAAACAGTATGCGGTGTGCGGCTCAAGACCATTGATCGAAAACACCGTGCGCTCGGTTACGCCCTCAGCTGCCGTTGCACCGGTGTTTTCTAAGGCAAGCCGCCATGCCTGCGGCGTCTTCAGGAAATATTTGTTCTCGCCGGAAAAGACGGCAAAGGTCACCGTCCTCGCCGAAACGGCGAGCAACTCAATGGCAGTCATCACAATCGTCCAAAAAGGATTTGGGAAAGAGGGGGCGGCGAGGTTCGCCGCCCCGGCAAGGCTTCAGCTAGTTGCGGACGCGATCCAGTACTTCGTTGACATTGTAGAGGATGTCATCGGCGGCCGTTTCAGCGTCGATCTGGCCATAGGCGAACTCTTCAAGCGTGTCGCCGATCGCCGAGGCGACCTGCGGATGCTCAAAATAGGGCGAGATCGTCGGGCCGGTTGCATCCAGAATGATCTGGTGGGCTTCGATCTGTTCCTGCGTGATGGCGCCCGCAGCCGTCAGCTGGTCAAACGCCGCCTTGGAAGCCGGAATACCGCGGGTCGTGCCGAGGATTTCGATTGCGCCGTCGTCGTTCAGCAGGCAATTGACCACTTCGGCGGCCGCGTCCCCATTGTCGGAATTGCGCGAGATCGAGAACAGCATGGACGGCTTGCGGTAGACACCGTCATTGGTCGCGCCTTCGGCCAGAAGAATCTTAGAGGGAACCAGAACCTGGCCTTCCTGCAGCGGGTCGGAGATCTTGAAATAGACCGTATCCCACTGATAGGTGCCAGCGATATGGCCATCAGCCCAGTTCGGGTTTTCATGCAGAACCAGATTGCCGCCGGCGGCGACTTTCGGCCAGGGATGATCACGCCTTCGTCCGTATAGCGCTTGTACATTTCCAGCGCGTCGACCAGTTCCTCCATGGAGTAGTTGAACTCCAGGGTTTCCGGATCGATCATCGTCTTGCCGGTCTTCTGGGTCAGGTAAGCCGTCATCAGAAGGCGGGCATCGAGGCCGTCAGTGCCGGTTGCCTCATAGGGATAATAGTCGTCGCCGAGTTTTTCCTTGAACACCTTGCCGGCTTCTTCCAGCTCGACCCAGGTGGTCGGGACGGAAAGTCCGGCCTTTTCGAAGGTCGTCTGGTTGAACCAGGGCAGACGGCCGGTGATCGACAGCGGCAGGCCCTGCAGGTGGCCGTTCACGGTCGAGGTGGCAAGTTCGCCATCGGTCCACTGCGACAGGTCGATGATGTCGGAGAAGTCATTGAGGTCAGCAAAGCCTTCGCCATTCGGCGTGAACAGCGGAAGCCAGGGCCAGTTGATCTGCATGATGTCGGCTTCGGTGCGGCCGGCAAGCTGCGTGGTGATTTTCTCCTGATGGCCAGTCCAGCCGGTGAATTCCGGAGAAATCGTGTGGCCGAGTTTGTCGCCACAATATTTCAGCGCTTCCTGGGTTGCCAGGTGACGGCTGTCGCCGCCCCACCAGGACATGCGGAGATCGGCGGCATTGGCTGCCGTCATTGATGTTGCCGCCATCAGGCCGGCAAGAATGGTCAATTTCATGGTCATATTTTCCTCCCTTTGAAAAAGACGTTTGCGAAGACTTATGCCGACAGCGAGATGTTCTCGCCGGTGCGACGGTTGAAGATGTGCAAGGCGTCTTGTTGCGGCATGATGCGGATTGCATCGTCACGCAGGTACTGACGCTCAAGCCCCGTTGCCGGGACGACGACGATGAAGGACTGATCCTCGACCGTGATGTAGAGATAGACCTCATGCCCCATGAACTCGACATGGGAGATGCGACCAAGAAGCCCCTCTTCGGCATCCTGATCCACAACGGTGAAGTGCTGCGGACGGACGCCGAAGGTCACTTCGCTCGGCGCATCCTTGTCGATACGGGCACGGGCCTTGTCATCGATGGTGAAGGTCTGTGTGCCGATCTTGAGCTTGCCGCCGTCAACCAGCGTAGCATCGCCGATATTCATCTCGGGCGAGCCGATGAAGCCTGCAACAAAGGCGTTGGCCGGCCTCTGGTACAGCGTATAGGGGTCGGCGACCTGCATGATCCGGCCTTCCTTCATCACGCAGATGCGGTTGCCCATGGTCATGGCTTCCGTCTGGTCATGGGTGACGTAGACAACGGTCGAATGCATGCCCTCCGACAGAAGCTGCTTGTGCAGATCGGTAATGCGCACGCGCATCGAGGCGCGCAGTTTGGCATCAAGGTTCGACAGCGGTTCGTCGAACAGGAACACCTGCGGCTTCTTGATCAGCGCGCGACCAACGGCAACGCGCTGGGCCTGACCACCGGAAAGCTGTTTCGGCAAGCGCTCCAGATACTCCTCGATTTCGAGGATATGCGAGACTTCCTCGGTGGAGGCGGCAATCTCGTCCTTCGGTGCATGCTTGAGGCGCAGACCGAAGGAAAGGTTATTCTTCACCTTCATATGCGGATAGAGCGCATAGTTCTGGAACACCATCGCGATGCCGCGCTGGCCCGGAGGTTTGTCGTTGACGAGATCGTCGCCGATGCGGATTTCACCGCCGGAGATGCGCTCCAGACCGGCAATCATGCGGAGCGTCGTTGACTTGGCGCAGCCGGACGGGCCGACCAGCACCATGAACTCCCCATCTTCGATTTCCAGGTCAATGCCGTGGACGGCCTTGAACTTGCCGTAGACCTTTTCGAGACTTTTCAGCTGAACTCTGGCCATGGTTGTTATCCTTTGACTCCGCCAGCGGAGATACCTTCGATGAAATATTTCTGTGCCACGAAGAACACGACGAGGGCGGGTGTGATCGCGAGCACCGACATGGAGAGTATTTTGTTCCAGGCGAATGCTTCGGTGGTATCGATCGACAGTTTGAGGGCCAGCGAGACCGGGTATTTGTCGACCGAGGACAGGTAGATCAACGGCCCGAGGAAGTCGTTCATCGTCCACATGAACTGGAACAGGCAGACCGAAATCAGGGCCGGCGTGAGCAGCGGTACGATGATGAAGAGAAGGGCCTGCCAGCTCGAGGCGCCGTCAACACGCGCGGCCTCTTCCATGTCCCGCGGGATGGCGCGCAGGAACTGAACCAGCATGAAGACGAAGAACGCATCGCCGGCAAGTGCTGACGGCACCCACAGCGGCAGGAAACTATCCAGCCAGCCGAATTCACGGAACAGCAAATACTGCGGAATGCGGGTAACCACGTTCGGCAGTAGCAGGATCGCGATCAATGATGCGAACAGCACCTTCTTTCCGGGGAACTCGAACCGGGCGAAGCCATAGGCGACGGCCGTTGCCGAGATCGCCGTCCCGATCATCTTCGGGATCAGGATCAGGAGGGTGTTGAGAAAGAACCGGCCGAACGTATAGGGCGTCGAGGTCTTCCAGCCTTCGATATAGCCGCTGACGGTCGGGTGCGTCGGCCAGAAGCCGGCGCTCGTGAACATTTCGGCATTGGTCTTGAACGATGCGCCAATCAGCCAGATCAGCGGATAGAGCATGATCAGTCCGACCACGAACAGGATCACGTAGCGAATGATCGACGAAATGAAAATCTTGCGCTGTTCGCGCTTGCGGGCGCGGATGGCTTCCAGATCGTGGGTGGACAGCATGCTCGACAAGGTTTGCTCTGTCATGATCAGCTCCTCTTGTCGCCGGCGTAGTAGACCCAGTGGCGCGACGACCAGAAGGCAATCAGCGTCAGGACCATGATGATGGCGAACATGACCCAGGCAATCGCCGAGGCATATCCCATGCGGAAATTCTTGAAGGCTTCGTCATAAATGTAGAGCGGCAGCAGGTAGGTCGATTTCAGCGGACCGCCATCGGTGATGATGTATGGACCGTTGAACTCCTGGAAAGCCTGAACCGTCTGCATGATGAGGTTGAAGAAGATCACCGGCGTGATCAGCGGCAGGGTGATGAAAAAGAAGGTCTTCCACTTGCCAGCGCCGTCAATGGCAGCCGCCTCATAAAGCGAGTTATCAACGCTCTGCAGTGCCGCCAGGAAGATCACCATTGCCGAACCAAACTGCCACAGACGCAGAAGCGTGATGGTGAACAGCGCATTGCCGGGATCACCGAACCAGTTGACGCCCTGAAGGCCGATGCCTTCAAGCATCATGTTGATCAGGCCGACATCGGCAAAAGATAACGCCACAAAACCGCAATCGCGACCGAACCGCCAAGGATCGACGGCACGTAAAAGGCCGTGCGGAAGAAGCCGATAAACTTGAGCTTGTAGTTCAGGATCACAGCGATGAAGAGCGCGAAGACCAGCTTCAGCGGCACCGTCGAGAACACGTAGATCAGCGTGACCGACAGCGATTTGTTGAAGGTGCGGTCATGCGTGAACAGGCGGATATAGTTTTTCAGGCCGACGAAATGCGGCGCGCTCATCAGCGAGTAGTCAGTAAAGGACAACACGAATGATGCAAGAAATGGCACTGCCGTGAACAGCAGCAAGCCGATGATATATGGGGACAGATAGGCGAGCCCCATGAAACGATTCTCACCGCTCATGACCGCATTCCCGTTTGTTGATTCCGGCAGGCGCAGCTGCCCCGTGGGAGCGCATCGCCAAGGCCTTGTCCGCCGTCAAGACGGGCATCGCTAGGCATGCGTATAGGCAGCCGGCCCCGAAGGGCAGCACGGATGTTGTTGTGTTCTGATTTGTGCATGGCGCAAAGGCGCAGGCGCGGGATCAACCCAGTCGGGTTTTGATTTTTCCCATACGAGCGACATCCTCCCAGATGTTTATTTCTGCTATACGCCTTTATTTCGGCGTTTCCGCTGTTCATAATCATGTTTTGAAGTCGGTTTGGAATAGAGGGTTTCGGACAAAAAGATGGATAAAATCGAAGGTGGAGTTCTTGACGGTCTCGCGGTGAGTGCACTGAATCTGACGCTGACCCGCTCGGCCATCAGGATGCTGCACACATCGACCTGGAAAGCCGACAAGGTCAACACGGTGCATGACCTCGTCATCTGCCTGACCGGCCGGGCCGAATACGAGATTGCCGGAGAAGCTTTCGAAATGAAGCCCGGCCGTGCCATGCTGATTCCGCCGGGGAACGCTTCATCGGATGGTCCACCTCCGAAGAGCTCTATACCGGTGTCGCGCAGCATTTCAGGGTCGAGGTTTTCGGCCGCATGGACCTGTTCGAACAGATGGACTGCCGCATATGGGTCGACCTGCCGCGCTGGGAGATGATTGCGCCGCTGGCTCGCCACTACCGCGAGACCGCCCCTTGTCTTCAACCACATTCACCCAGCATCACATCTTCATGGTGCTGCTGATCGAATTCATCGAGGCCGCCTTCATTCGCTGGCGCCCGCAGCAGGATGTCGCCGTCAACAATCCGGACAGCCTATCGCTTTCGGTGATGGTTGCTGCATCGCAGATCGCGGCCGATCCGCTGAACCCGGAAACGGTGGAACGCGTCCTTAAAGCAATCCCCTACAATCAGGACTATTTCCGCCGCGAGTTCAAGAAACAGGTCGGGCTGACACCGCCCAAATATCAGGAGTTCAAGAGGATGGAGCGCGCTATGGCGCTTTTGGCCAGCGGGCAGACCGTCAAGCAGGCCGCCGCCTTTGTCGGCTATGACGATAGCTATTATTTCTCGCGGATGTTCAAGCGCTATATCGGCGTGAGCCCTGCCGGCTACAAGATGCTGAACAAGCGCCACCAGGAAGGCGCGTTTCCGCGCGGCGAGGAGGACGGCATGGCCGTCTTCCCCTGCTGAGACCGCGGGAATAGATCTCACACATCCACAAGTGCGCCGCGCGCGCCGATCACACGGGCAGAAAGCGCCGAGCCCTTCGCAAGCGCCTCGACAAGGGGTGCGCCGGTCATCAGCGCGGCAATCAGGCCGGCATTGAAGCTGTCGCCGGCTGCCGTCGTATCAACCACTTTGTCCGATGGGGTGGGCTTGAACGTCACCGGTCCCTCTTTGGCGTCCTCGGCAAAGATCGTGTCCGGACCGTTCTTGACGATCACCGTCTTGACGCCGGCAGCCCGGTAGCGTGCGATCGTGGCTTGCGGATTTTCATCACCGAAGATTGCGCCATCCTCATCGAAGGACGGCAGCACGATATCGCTGACGCCGGCTGCCTGCATGATGGTCTCCGCCATGATCTCACGCGAGGGCCACAGCCGGGCGCGCATGTTCGGGTCAAAGGCGATGACGGTGCCGGCAGCGCGCGCTTCAGCGAGCAGCGCGAGCAGGGTCTGGCGATATTCGGCATTGACCACGGCCATGGTGATCCCGGAAAACAGCACCAGCCCCCTGCCCGCAAGCGCTTTGGCAAGGGCTTCGGGATCTTCGGCCAGAAGCTTTGCCGCTGACTGACCGCGCCAGTAGGAGAAACTGCGCTCGCCGTTTTTGAGCGCGATCATATAGAGCCCGACAGTGCGATCCTCGATGCGGCGCACCGAGGACGTGCCAATGCCAGCTTCATTCATGAAGGCCAGCATCTCGTCGGAAACGGTATCTGTTCCGGCACCGGTAAAATAGTCGACCGAGAGATCAGCCGGCAGCTGACGGGCGAGATACCAAGCGGAATTGAAGGTGTCGCCGGCAAAACCACGGGTATAGGCGCCATCTTCGCGCGGGGCCATTTCGACCATGCATTCGCCGACACACAAGATATTTCTGGGCAGGTTTTTCATTCGTCTTCCGTTTCGAAAAAGGCTGGATGCGAGACATTGATCCGCTCAACGATCTTGGCAATCTGCGACAGATGGCTTCGCATGGCCTTTACGGCCGCGTCTACATCATGCGCTTCGATTGCGTCCAATATCACGGCATGTTCACTGAGTGCGCTTTCCGCACCGAAGGACAGGCTGAGATACCGTACACGGTCCATATGCGCCTTGTGGTCGCGGATCAATATCCATGCGTCACTATGGCCCGAAAGCGCGCAGATCTGCTTGTGAAATCCATCGTCAAGAGCGTGAAAACCGGTCTTGTTCCCCGACCGGATAGCTGCGGACTGCTCGGCCAGATTGGTCCGCAATATATCGGCGTCTTCTCTGTTGCAGCAGGTTGCCGCAGCTTCGGCGGTTGCCAGCTCGAGCGCGCTGCGAATAAAGTGCGCCTGCATCACCGCCCGCTTCGAAATATGGGTCACGAGCGTCGCACGCTGCGGACGGATGAGCAGAAAACCTTGCTGCGACAGGCGATAGAAAGCATCGCGCACCGGTTGCCGGGAAACGCCGAGGATACGAGCAACCTCGACCTCGGAAAGCTTCGATCCGGGCGGCAATTCATTCTCGATGATCTGGCGATAGAGATGATCATAAACCAGATCGGTCACGGTCGGCTGACGCGCTTGCTCCAACGTGCCGATATTTAGTTTTCCGACCATGAACTCCTCCATTGACAGACTTCGCATACTAACATATTAGTTTTCAAGAAAAATGCAATCGCACATTTTCCGACATACAAGAAAACCTGAAGCGGAGTCTACAAGATGCTCAACAAGGACCGGCTTTTTCCGATCGAACCGAAGACGCGGGACCTGGCGCGCGCGCTGTACAACGAAATCAGTACACTCCCCATCATCAGCCCCCACGGTCACACCGATCCGCGATGGTATGCCGAAAACGAGCCCTTCCCGGATCCGGCCAAGCTGTTCGTAGTGCCCGATCACTACGTCTTCCGCATGCTCTGCTCGCAGGGCGTCAAGCTGACCGATCTGGGTGTTCCCCGCGTCGATGGCGGCGAGACGGAAACCGACAGCCGCAAGATCTGGCGCCTGTTTGCCGAAAACTTCTACCTGCTGCGCGGAACCCCGAGCCGCGGCTGGCTGGAACACGCCTTCGAGCACGTCTTCGGCCTCACCAAGCGCTTCGGCCCCGAGACGGCAGACGAATTCTACGACCATATCGACGAGTGCCTGCAGAAGCCGGAATTCCGTCCGCGCGCGCTGTTTGAACGCTTCAACATCGAAGCGATCGCCACCACGGAAAGCCCCTTGATGATCTGAAATGGCACGCGATGATCCGCGATTCGGGTTGGACCGGCGGCAAGGTTGTCACCTCGTATCGCCCTGACCCGGTTGTCGATCCCGATTTCGAGGGTTTTGCCGATAACATCGAAAAGTTCGGCGAACTGACCGGCGTCGATACGACAAAATACGACAACTATCTCGAAGCCCACCGCATCCGCCGTGCTTTCTTCAAGCGGTTTGGCGCCACCGCGACCGACCACGGCCACCCGACGGCGCGGACCGAGGACCTTCCGAAGGCCGAGGTTGAAGCCTTGTTCACCAAGGCGCTGAAGGGTGAATGCACCGCAGACGAGGCAGAGGCCTTCCGAGGTCACATGTTGACCGAGATGGCCCGTATGAGCGTCGAGGACGGTCTGGTTCTGCAGATTCATCCGGGCTCGACCCGCAATCATTCGGATGAAATCATGGCCCGCCATGGCCGTGACAAGGGTTTCGATATCCCCGCGCAGACCAATTACGGCAAGGCGCTGCGTCCGCTCCTCAATGCAGTCGGCATGGAGCCAGACCTGACCATCATCGTGTTCACCCTCGATGAGACCGCCTACTCACGTGAACTGGCCCCGCTTGCCGGCGTGTACCCGGCGCTGAGGCTCGGCCCCGCCTGGTGGTTCCACGACAGCCCCGAGGGCATGCGCCGCTACCGTGAAATGGTCACGGAAACGGCAGGCTTTTACAACACGGTCGGCTTCAACGACGATACGCGTGCATTCTGCTCGATCCCCGCACGCCACGATGTCGCCCGCCGCGTCGACTGCGCGTTCCTCGCAACCCTCGTCGCCACGGGCCGCCTCGATGAAGATGAGGCACCGGAAGTCGCACGTGACTTGACATACAATTTGGTCAAACGCGCCTACCGGCTCTAGCCAAAGCCACTTTCAAGCCGGGATAGAACCTCGTGAAGCGCTTGAAAGAATCTGGAATGGAAATAGCAACCGCCGCGCTCGTCGCGGCGGGCTCTGCCAGCGCCGGCTTGGCTTCGTTCTGGCGCTGTCACCAAAGGTGGGAAATCTCAGGACCGCAGCCATGGTGCAGTGGAGATTGGTCCGGCCACCTGTTTCGTCTGGCTGCTTGCCTGCCTCGGTATGGCGGCCAAAATCGTTGCCTTCATGCAGACGGTTTCGGAAATCCCGAGCTTGATCCGCAATCTGGGTATGGAGACGAAAATGGCTGAAACACTCATGCGGGAGTTCCTTCCTGCCGATGACGGCAGGGAGTGACGCAACAAGTCGTCGCCAACAGCGCCGAACTGCTGGTGGTCGAATTCCGTTTTTCTCGAAGGCGCAGAAGGCGCGCTTTGCTCTTGCGCCACAGCACGTCGGCCTATGTGCAGTCGGGCCGTTTTGCCTTCACCGTCAACCGCGAGACCCTGGAGATCGGTCGCGGTGACAATTTTCGTGCCACCCGCCTGCGCGAGCATGACTTCAAGGCGCAGGAAAAGGGTACGTTCATTGATACACTCACGCTGCGGCGTGATGACGCCGTTTAAAACCTGAGGAGATTGAAATGTTAAATATTGAAATTCGCCACGCCATCGACCCCGTCACAGCGAGCACATTCGACACAAGCGAACTGCGCGAGCATTTTCACGTAGGCAATCTTTTCGTTCCAGGTGAAATCAATCTGATCTACACCCATTATGACCGGATGATCGTCGGCGGTGCTTGCCCGAAAGACGGTCCGCTGGAACTCGATCACGTCGCCCCGTGTGGCACGGCTTCGGTCCTTGACCGTCGCGAGATGACTATCGTGAAGCTTGGTGGTCCGGGCAAGGTCACCTGCGACGCAGAATACGACATGGTCCACGGCGACATGCTCTATCTCGGCATGGGTGCCGGCAAGGTCACCTTCTCCGGCGAAGGCCGTTTCTACATTCTCTCTGCCCCGGCGCACCAGGCCTATCCCTCACGCCTGATCAAGATCGCAGAAGCTGCCAATGTGACGCTGGGTGCCGCCGAAAACTGCAATGAGCGCACCATCTATCAGTTTGTCCATCCCGACGTGATGAAGTCCTGCCAGCTCGTTGTCGGCATGACCAAACTGCAGAAGGGTTCGATCTGGAACACCATGCCGGCCCACGTCCATGACCGCCGCTGCGAGGCCTATCTCTACATCGACCTCGATGAAGAGGCCCGTGTGTTCCACATGATGGGTGAACCCGACGAAACCCGCCACATGGTGCTGAAAAACGAGGAAGGCGCGCTGTCCCCGTCCTGGTCGATCCATTCAGGTGCAGGCACCTCCAACTATACCTTCATCTGGGCCATGGCCGGCGACAATGTCGACTACAAGGATGTTGAGATGGTATCCATGGAGACGCTGCGCTAATGGCTATTTCTTTCTCACTTGAAGGCAAGCGAGCGCTGGTCACAGGCGCCAACACCGGGATAGGCCAGGGCATTGCGATTGCCCTCGGCGCGGCCGGTGCGGAGGTTCTGTGCACCAGCCGTCAGGATAGCGATGAGACGGTGAAGATCATCAAGGAAGCTGGCGGCCAAGCCCTCAGCGAGGTTGTCGATCTTTCCGACCCGATGAATGGCAAGAAATTTATCGAGGCCCATGACAAGCCGATCGATATTTTGGTCAACAATGCCGGTATCATCCGTCGCGATGACGCTGTCGACTTCTCGGAGCAAGACTGGGACGACGTCATGGACATGAACGTCAAGGCGGTTTTCTTCACCTGCCAGGGGTTCGCAAAGAAGGTCCTGGAACGCGGCGGCACGGGCAAGATCATCAACATCGCCTCGATGCTGTCCTTCCAGGGCGGCATCCGCATTCCCTCCTACACCGCTTCAAAAGCGGCGTTGCCGGTATCACCAAGCTGATGTGCAACGAGTGGGCGGCCAAGGGCATCAATGTGAACGCGATTGCGCCCGGCTATATCGCCACCAACAACACTGCCGCACTGCGTGCTGATGAAGCGCGCTCTGCGGAAATTCTTGGCCGGATCCCGGCCAACCGCTGGGGTGACCCGGCTGATCTGGGCGGCACTGCCGTCTTTCTTGCTTCGCCCGCGTCTGACTACATCAACGGGGCGATCCTTAATGTCGATGGAGGCTGGCTTGCCCGCTAATGCCGAAAGCCTTCCCCGCTTGAAACGTCCGGACTACCCACGTCCGGGCTCGGGGATTGTGCATCTGGGCCTGGGAGCGTTTTATCGCTCCCACGGCGCAATTTATTTTATGAAGCAATGCAAAAGTCCGGTGGTGACTGGGGCATTGTCGGCGTCAATCTGATGACGCCGCCGAAACAGCGCGAGATCTTCGAACCGCAGGGCTTTGCCTATACCGCGGTGTCGCTCGCGCCCGAAGGCATTGAGCCGCAGGTGATCCCTGTGTTGAACGACGTCATCGATGCTCCCGATGATCCGGAAGCCGTCCTTTCCCTGATGGCCGATCCGAAAATCAAGATCGTCACCTCGACGGTCACGGAAAAGGGCTATTGCCACTTCCCTCGACCGGCAGACTCAACCGCGAACATCCCTTCATCATTGAAGACCTGAAGGACCCGAACAAGCCGAAATCGGCACTCGGATACATTGTCCGCGCGCTCGACCGCCGCCGCAAGGCAGGCGTTCGCCCGTTCACGATGATGAGCTCGGACAACCTGCCGAACAACGGTCATGTGGTTCATGCCGTCGTCATCGAGCTGGCCGGCATGATCGATCCTGAACTGCAGGCATGGATCGAGAAGGAAGTCACCTTCCCTGCACCATGATCGACCGCATCGTGCCGGCAACCAAGCCGGAAGACATCGAGCGCGTCGCCGAACTCACCGGCGTTTACGATCCGGTTGCGGTCATGCACGAGCCCTTCCGTCAGTGGGTTGTCGAAGACAAGTTCGTTGACGGTGAGCGTCCCGATATCGGCGCTGTCGGCGCACAGCTTGTCGAGGACGTGACCCCGTTTGAGCACATGAAGCTTCGCTGTCTCAACGGCACGCATTCCTCGATTTCCTATCTTGGCTATCTCGCCGGCAAGGAAACGATTTACGATACGGTTTCCGACACGGTGTTTGCGGCCTACTGCAAGTTCCTGTGGGAAAAGGAAATCATTCCCGCCGTTGACGCACCGCCCGGCGTGAGCCTCGAGGACTACACCGCTGCCCTGTTTAAGCGTTACTCCAACCCCTCGATCCGCCACCTGACATGGCAGATCGCCATGGATGGTTCGCAGAAACTGCCGCAGCGCATTCTCGAAACGGTTCAGGAAGACCTCGATGCCGGCCGTCCGGTCAAAGGTCTTTCGCTCGCGATTGCCGCATGGATGCGTTATGTCGGCGGCGTCGATGAACGTGGCAACCCGATCGATGTTCGCGATCCGCTCGCCGAGAAGTTCAAGGCGCTTTCCGACACCGGGGCAACGCCGCGCGAAAAGGTTGAGGCGCTGATCGGCGTTTCCGACGTTTTCCCCAAGGCGCTTCAGGACAACAAGGACTTCGTGGAGGGCCTCGTTGCCGCCTATGAAGGCCTCGTTGAAAAGGGTGCCCGTGCCATGGCCGAGGCCGTGATCAAGTAAACCAGGATGAAGGCGCCGGGCTCATCCCGCCGGGCGCCTTTTCCCACTTATATGCATTTTGCCAAAGGAGCGACCGTGGCTGATCTCTGTCTCAAACTGCACCCCAAGGACACGGTGTCTATCCTCGCCGGACGCGCCAACAAAGGCGACACGCCCCTTGGCTTCGGCATCCCGCTCGAAGCGCCTGTGACCCGCGGCCACAAGATTGCCAATACCGACATTTCCGAAGGTGGCGGCATTTTCAAATTTGGCCAGCTGATCGGCTACGCAACGCATGACATCAAGGCGGGCGAACACGTTCACGTGCACAATTGCGCCTTCGGCGACCATGGCCGCGATTATGAAATCGGCGCCGATCTGGAAGCCGCAAAGGCGGCAATCCCCACCGTTGCTCCGCGCACCTTCATGGGCTACCGCCGCGCCGATGGCTCTGCCGGCACACGCAATTTCATCGCCATCTGCGGCACGGTCAACTGTTCCGCCACGGTGATCCGCAAGGCAGCCGATATCATCAATCAGTCCGGCATTCTGAACGATTATCCGCATGTTGACGGTGTCGCCGCCTTTGCCCACGGCACCGGCTGCGGCATGGCCAGTTCCGGACCCGGTTTCGACAATCTCCAGCGCGTTTTGTGGGGTTATGCCACCCATCCTAACACCGGTGCCGCTCTCTTCGTCGGCCTCGGCTGCGAGCAGATGCAGCTTGCCCGCATGCGTGAGATCCACGGCGAGATGGACGAGAGCCGTTTCTTCATGATGACGATCCAGGAAAATGGCGGCACCCAGAAATCGATCGACATGATTGTCGAGCACATCAAGGAACTGCTGCCGAAGGTCAACGAAGCGCGACGGGTCGAGATGCCCGTTTCCGAGCTCAAGCTTGCGCTTCAGTGCGGCGGCTCCGACGGTTTTTCCGGCATCACCGCGAACCCCGCGCTCGGTATCGCCAGTGATCTGCTCGTCGGCATGGGCGGAACGGTGATCCTTTCGGAAACACCGGAAATCTACGGCGCCGAGCAATTGCTTCTGCGCCGCGCCGCCAATGGTGCGGTTGCCGACAAGCTTCTTGAGCGCATCCGCTGGTGGGAAGACTACGCCGCAGCCAATCACGGCTCGATGGACAACAACCCCTCACCCGGCAACAAGCAGGGCGGACTGACCACCATTCTGGAAAAATCGCTCGGTGCTGTCGCCAAGGCCGGCAGCACGCCGCTTGCGGGCGTTCTCGAATATGGTGAACAGATCCGCGACAAGGGCCTGTTGTTCATGGACACGCCCGGTTACGACCCGGTCTCGGCCACCGGCCAGATCGCCGGCGGTGCGCAAATCCTGTGTTTCACCACCGGTCGCGGTTCGGCTTTCGGCTCCAAGCCGACGCCAACGGTCAAGCTCGCCACCAATTCCGCCCTGTTTGCGTCCATGCCTGACGATATGGACCTGAACTGCGGCGATATTCTTTCCGATGGCGCAGACCTTCAAAAGAAGGGCGAGGAGATCCTCGACTATCTGATCGCCACTGCCTCGGGCCAGAAAACCAAGTCGGAAACGCTCGGGCTCGGTGACAATGAATTTGTGCCGTGGCAGGTCGGCGCCGTTATGTGATACCGATCAAGATCACTTACATCGTCAAAGGCCGGAAGCGGAAACGCTTCCGGCCTTTTTCATCCGCTTTTGAGGTGGATAGCGTTTCTTGACGTCAATTATTTCCGGCAATCCAGGAAGAACAGAAACTGACATATGTCAACTTACGCTCACCTTAAATTGACTCCATCTATGCACTCCAGTCAATTTTAGTGCGTAAATACAGCGGATTAGAAAATCTTTCCTGTTCTAGTTAAGTATCTTGCGTACACGCATTCCTCGTGTCATAGAGAAATCGAACGACAGGAAAGGGCAAGTGAATGACAGTTTCCGGTGCCATGGCACCGCTGTTCAAAGAGCTCCTGTTCGGCGACGGACCGCACGCAAATGACGACATCGACCGTGAGATTGTGAGCATGGGGCACGAATGAGCAACGACCCGACCCTTGAGACGCTGCGCGAAGGGCGCATCGTCTCGCTTGAAAGCCTTCAGCCCGGCGAAAGCGGTATCGTCGAAATCGTCGAGGCCGGCAGTTTCGAAAACGGGCTTTCGGTGCGCCTCAGGGCGCTCGGCCTTTCCAGCACCCACCAGGTCTCCATGGTCCGGCGCGCCTGGTTTGGCGGGCCGCTGGTTGTCCGCGCCGGAAAGGCGACCGAAATCGCCATCCGCCGCACAGAGGCCGAACTCGTCAAGGTTCGCAAGATCCAGGACTGACCTCGCATGCGCGGCGCGCCGTGTGCGCCGCAGCCACGACAAGAATGCCGCAAAGGCGCGCGGGTCAAAACCGAGCAAACATAACAAACGCCGCCGGCGGGTACCTCCGCCAGCTCAAGCTCCGGAAGAAGCCATGTCCCATTGTTCGCCGGCAGACGCCAATCTCGACCGCAACGATGTTCCGCGCATTGCCATGATCGGCCAGCCCAATACCGGCAAGTCGATGCTGTATAACCGTATCACAGGGGCGAGCGCCTATGTCGGCAACTGGCCGGGCATCACGGTCTCGCTCTCCAATGCCCGCGTCAATCTCGGCGGCCGGACACTGGAATTCGTCGATCTTCCCGGCATTTACGATCTTGAGGGCTTCTCCGAAGACGAGACCGTCGTTGCCAACTTCCTGAAGACCTACCCCGTCGATCTCGTCGTGATCGTCATCAATGCCAGCCAGATCGACCGGCAGATCCTGATGCCACTGCAGATCAAACAGCTCGGCCTGCCCGCCGTCGTCATGCTGAACATGGCTGATGAAGCCCGCAAGAATGCAATCGAGATTGATACGGAAACGCTCTCGGCAAGGGTCGGCCTGCCGGTCCACCTGATCAGCGCCAAATATGGCGAAGGTTACCCCGACGCGATCGCCAGCGTCGACAAGGTTCTGTCAGCGCGCGCGGACACGCCGCCCATCTACGCAGACTACGACGCTCTGCGCGAAACCCTGATGACCGAGGAAACGCTGGCCGAAACGCTTTCCGGCGCTGTCTTCTATCCCGAAATACCGCCGCAAACCATCGCGCAGAAGCTCGATCGTTTCCTGTTGCATCCGGTCTTCGGCCTGCCTCTGTTCTTCGCGGTCATGCTGTTGGTATTTTACATTGTCTGGGCCATCGGCCTGCCATCCCAGGGCTGGGTCGGAGCGATCACCGACTGGATCCAGAACCGCATTCTCGAGCCGGTCCTGGGCCTCGGCCCAGCCTGGCTGCAGAATTTCGTGATCAACGGCATATGGCTCGGCGTGGCCACCGTGGCCTCCTTCGTGCCGCTGATCATGCTGTTTTTCTTCTGCATGGCGGCGGTCGAGGATCTGGGCTATCTCTCCCGCGCGGCCTATCTCATGGACACATGGATGCGCCGGATCGGCCTCGACGGGCGCTCCTTCGTGATGCAGATGATGGGTTTCGGCTGCAATGTCCCGGCGCTGATGGGCACACGTGTGATGCGCTCGCAGCCGCTGCGTCTGTTGTCGATGCTGATCATTCCGTTTTCGCTGTGCTCGGCGCGGCTTGCGGTGTTCGTCTTCATCATCGCAGCCGTGTTTCCACCGGCCCAGGGCCCGCTAGTCCTGTTTTCCTTCTACGTCATTTCCTTTGCCGCCGCCTTTCTGGCGGCCGCGATCTTCAGCCGCTCGAAACAGTTCAAGAACACAGAGCCGTTCGTGCTGGAACTGCCGCCCTACCGGGTGCCGACCCTCAGGCAGGTGTGGCTGCGCGGCTACGGCGAACTGCGGGAATTCCTGCGCCGGGCCACCAATTTCATCATCATCGGCACCATAGCTGTGTGGTTTCTCACCAATTTCCCGACCAATGCCACGGGCCTCGACACATGGGGCGGCCAGCTGGGCGAGCTGCTGCAGCCGGTGATGGCGCCAATCGGCATCAATCCCTATCTTACGCTGGCGCTGATCTTCGGCTTCATTGCCAAGGAGGTGGTGATCGGATCGCTGTCGACCATCTACGCCATGTCTGCCGGGCTTGTTGCCCATCAGATCGGCCTCACGGTCTCGCCGGCAGCCGCTTATTCCTTCTGCCTGTTCTGCCTGCTCTACACCCCGTGCCTGACCACGGTCGCCACCGTGAAGGCGGAGAGCCGCTCCTGGGGCTTCATGATCTTTCCCTGATCTTCTCGCTCCTCTACGCATGGGTGATCGCCTTCCTGTTTTATCAGGGCGCCCTGCTCCTCGGCTTCAACTAGGAGACACCGGCTGGCGCGCCTTTGTTCTCCGCCTCGCAAACGCTCAACGCGTTCGGCAACGCCGTCGGGTATCGTGAAAACGGCGAGATCGAAGCGCTAAGACGAAATGATTTTTTCGCCGGAGGACGCACCCAGCGGTCATCTGCCGGTTTTCAAGCCCGAAGACCGGATCCGCGCACCGTTCAAATCCCGCAACGGCAGGCCACAAAGGGGCGGCGCGCTTTACGCGTTTCTGACCGCGCAGCTTGCAACCTGCCTGCCCCGC
This sequence comes from Marinicella algicola, assembly GCF_028401385.1. GTDB lineage: Bacteria > Pseudomonadota > Gammaproteobacteria > Xanthomonadales > Marinicellaceae. The sequence goes on along the minus strand of NZ_JAQOMR010000001.1, from coordinate 4,121,573 downwards.
AGCGCTGGTTGGCGACAAAACCGGCCGGTTTCAGGCCTGCCCTGCCCGTCACATTGGCCCTGACACAAAACAATCTCTTTCGTTTTCGTCAAAAATGTGTAAGAGCGCGGCAAGTATAACAGGCGCCCCTCTTTCGGCAGCGGTCCTCCCATCGCTCCAGCATGTCGGTGCCCAGCCCCAGAGACCTATTAAAATGGCACTTCGCAACATCGCGATCATCGCGCACGTTGACCATGGCAAGACGACCCTTGTTGACGAGCTTCTGAAACAATCCGGCTCTTTCCGTGAAAACCAGCGCGTCGACGAACGCGTGATGGACAGCAATGACCTCGAAAAGGAACGCGGCATCACCATCCTCGCCAAGGCGACCTCGGTCGTGTGGAAGGATACCCGCATCAACATCGTCGACACCCCCGGCCACGCCGACTTCGGCGGAGAGGTCGAGCGCATTCTCTCCATGGTGGACGGTGCGATCGTTCTGGTAGATGCCGCAGAAGGCCCCATGCCGCAGACCAAGTTTGTGGTCGGCAAGGCGCTCAAGGTCGGCCTCAAGCCAATCGTCGCGATCAACAAGATCGACCGCCCGGATGCCCGCGCCGATGAAGTTGTCAACGAGGTCTTCGACCTGTTTGCAGCGCTCGACGCCACCGACGAACAGCTCGACTTCCACATTCTCTACGGTTCCGGTCGCGCCGGCTGGATGAACACTTCGCCCGAAGGCCCGCAGGATCAGGGTCTCGGCCCGCTCCTCGACCTGGTCGTCGAGCATGTTCCGGCTCCGACAGTTGCCGAAGGCCGTTCTCGATGATCGGCACGCTGCTGGAAGCCAACCCCTATCTTGGCCGCATCATCACCGGTCGTGTCAATTCCGGTTCGATCAAGCCGAACCAGCCCGTCAAGGTGCTCGATCAGAACGGCAAGACGGTCGAAACCGGCCGTGTCTCAAAAATCCTCGCGTTCCGGGGCATCGAGCGCCAGCCGATCGAAGAAGCGCAGGCGGGCGACATTATCGCGATTGCCGGCCTGTCCAAGGGTACCGTCGCCGACACGTTCTGCGACCCGGCAGTGACCACGCCGCTGACCGCCCAGCCGATCGACCCGCCGACCGTCACCATGTCCTTCATCGTCAACGACAGCCCGCTTGCAGGCACCGAAGGCGACAAGGTGACCAGCCGCGTCATCCGCGACCGTCTGTTCAAGGAAGCCGAAGGCAATGTCGCGCTGAAGATCGAGGAAGCCGAGGGCAAGGACTCGTTCTACGTATCCGGTCGCGGTGAATTGCAGCTTGCCGTCCTGATCGAAACGATGCGCCGTGAAGGCTTCGAGATTGCAGTCTCGCGTCCGCGCGTTGTGATGCACACGGATGAAGAAACCGGCCAGTTGATGGAGCCCTTCGAAGAAGTCGTGATTGACGTCGATGAAGAGCATTCCGGGATCGTGGTCCAGAAGATGGCCGAACGCAAGGGTGAGATGGTTGAGCTTCGTCCCTCCGGTGGCGACCGCGTCCGTCTGGTATTCTTCGCGCCGACGCGCGGCCTGATCGGCTATCAGTCCGAGCTTCTGACCGATACCCGCGGCACGGCGATCATGAACCGCCTGTTCCACGACTACCAGCCCTTCAAGGGCGAAATCGGCGGTCGCAATCAGGGCGTTCTTCTGTCCAACCAGTCCGGTGAAGCCGTGGCCTACGCCATGTTCAACCTCGAAGATCGCGGTCCGATGATTATCGAACCCGGCGACAAGGTCTATGCCGGCATGATCGTCGGTATCCATACGCGCGAGAATGACCTTGAGGTCAACGTGCTGAAGGGCAAGCAGCTCACCAATATCCGCTCCGCCGGCAAGGACGAGGCCGTCAAGCTGACGCCGCCGATCCGCATGACGCTCGACCGGGCATTGTCGTGGATTCAGGATGATGAGCTGATGGAAGTCACGCCGAAATCGATCCGCCTCAGGAAAATTTACCTCGACGCAAATGAGCGCAAGCGCTTCGGAAAAGCCCGCGCGGCCAGCTAAGCGCTCAGAGCGTGTCATCATGACTGACCCGGCCTTGCGCCGGGTCTTTTTGTTTGAAGGTTTCAGACCTACGCTACAAAGTCGTCGACGCAGATTTCGCTTCCAGTCGTGAAGCCCTGTCTTCTGATGCGAGAAGCAGAGCTACTGCCGCGACCTCGGAGGCATCCCCGTCAACCCATCCGTCCTCTTGATACTCAGTGGCGGCGCGGTTTCTTAGCTGGGCGATGCCCATGCGCACCAGCGGCCAACACAACGTCATCAGTGTGATGGCGAACAGCAGTGACGCAATCGGGCGCTCGAAAAAGCCCCAGAAATTGCCATGCGTGAGGATCAGCCCCTGGCGGAGCGACATTTCGATGGTCGGCTCCAGCACCATACCGATGACGATGGGGGCGACGGGAAAGCGGAAATAACGCAGCACCACACCCGCAACACCTGCCGCAAACGCGACCCAGACATCGAACACATTGCCATTGACGCCGTAGGCGCCGACCGTGGCGATGATCAGGATCAGCCCGACCAGGATCGGCTCTGGAATACGCAACACGCGGGTGAAAAGCGAGGCACCCAGCGCGCCGGTCAGGAACATCACGATATTGACGAGGATCAGACAGAGAAAGATCGCGTAGATCAGATCCAGATGATTGGCAAAAAGCTGCGGACCCGGCGCGATCCCCTGGACCACCAGCGCACCCAGCATGACCGCAGTAACGGGATCGCCTGGAATACCGAGCGCCAGTGTCGGCACCAGTGCCGAACCGGTGACCGCATTGTTGGCGCTTTCGCAAGCGACTAGTCCATCCGGCTCGCCATGCCCGAAATTGTCCTTTCGTTTGGACGCCCGCCTTGCCTCGGAATAGGCGATGAAGGCGGAGGTCGCGGCACCGGTTCCCGGCAGCGCGCCGACGAACGAACCGATCAGAGAGCCCCGCAGCAGCATGCCGATCCGGGGTCGCCAGTCCTTCCACGGCGGCATGCGGAACCCGACCCGCATTTCGCTCGCCTCCGGGCCCGGCCGGTCGATCTGGAGAACCCTGAGGAACATCTCCGAGAAGGCAAACAGACCGACAATCACCGGTATCAGGCCGATACCGGCTGAAAGCTGAAAACTGTCGAAGGTGAAGCGCAGATCGCCGGTCACCGGGTCATTGCCGATGGTGGCGAGAAGCAGCCCCAGCGCGCCGGCGACCAGCCCCTTGACCAGATTGCCGGACGACACCCCGGCAATGCAGGTCATGGCAAACAAACCGAGCGCAAAATATTCAATCGGCGTGAACTGCAGCGAAAAGGCCGCAAGCGATGGCCCGGTAATCACGAACACCAGAACAGAAAACAATCCGCCAATGGTTGACGCGGTCGTCACCCAGCCGATCGCAAGGTCTGCTTCGCCCCGCCTTGCCATGGGAAAGCCTTCGAGTGCCGTTGCAGCCGATTGCGGTGTTCCCGGCGTGTTCAGAATGATCGCCGTGATCGAACCACCGTAAACGGAGCCGCAATAGACGCCAAGCATCAGCGCGATCGCAGGGATCTGCGGCATCGAAAAGGTAAACGGCAGCACCATGGTCAGCCCGATGACCGAGCCGAGGCCCGGCAAAACCCCGACAATGACACCGACGACGGTTCCGACAATGATCGCCAGCATGGTGAGCGGTGTCGCGATCTGGGCCGCAGCAGAGACGATAAGGTCCATAAAAACTCCCTAGGCCCGGATCACAGCGGCCAGGAAAAACCTGGCAGAAGGATCAGGAAAACCCGCTCGAACAGAAACCACACAGCCAGCGAATAGCTGATAGCAACCGCGACAAGCAGGATGGTATCGCGTCGGCCAAGCACAAGCGGAACGGCGATAGCGAAAAGCACACTTGCCGCCAGAAAACCAATGAAAGGCATCAGCGCGCAATAGGTGGCGGTGGCGGCCATCAGAGCCAACATCTTCCCCGCCGGTGCAAGTGGCGGCAAAGCGCGGCTGCCGCGCCTCAGCCCCGGCAGCAGCAAAAGCAGCAGGAGCGCCATCGCGGCCAGCACAAAGCGGGGAAAGAAAAACGGACCTTTGCCCTGGCTTGCGCGGGCAAAGGCACTGATTTCCTCAAAAGTCTGAATCGTAAAGACGACGACAAGCAGGAAGAGTGCGGCAATGACCGCCGCTTCCGCCGCCCGCGATGCGAGTGATACCGCGCCACGCTTATCCGTTCCGGCCATGCCTCCTCCAAGCTCAAGATATCACCGTGTTCGGAGCGAGATGCCTCCAACATCTCGCCCCGAACATTCTGCAAACAGAAGCGCCATAGACCACTCCCGGATCCGCATTAGTTCGCCAGAAGACCAGCCTTTTCAAGCAGCTTGCGATTGGTATCGTATTTCTCGCGCACAAAGGCCTCGAAATCCGCAGCCCCCATATAGGCGGAGGGTTGTTTCAGCGCTTGCATGCGCTCCTGGAATGGACCGGAATCGATGGCGGCCTTGCAGGCCGTCTCGAATTTGGAGATATCGGCATCATCCAGACCGGCCGGCGCGACAAGGCCACCCCAAATCGGGAAATCAAGTGCATAGCCCTGCTCTTCGGCGGTGACCAAATCGGGCTGCTCCGCAAGACGGCCATCCTTCAAAAGCGCCAGTGATTTCAGCTGATCAGAATTGCTGGTGTAGAACGACACATGTGGAATGAAGATGTCCGCCGTGCCGTCCAGCAGGCTTTTCAGCGCCGGACCGTCACCGTTCACCGGCAGGAAAGTCATTTCGATACCGGCGGCGTCTGCGAGCGCCAGACCGGCAATATGCGGGATCGAGCCGATCGCCTGAACCGCAAAGGTCAGTTCACCCGGGTTTTCCTTGGCATAGGCCACCAGATCCTCAAGATTGGAAAAATCGGAATCCTGCCTGACGGCAATGACCGTTGGCGCAGAATAGGCGAGGCAGATATAGTCGAAGCTGTCGACATCATAGGGCAGCTTGCGCAGATGGGGCTGGGTGGTCAGCGGACCGACCGGCGCCATGCCGAGCGTGGTGCCGTCAGCGCGCGCGCGGGCCACTTCGCCAACACCGATCGTGCCGCCGGCACCGGCCGTGTTCTTGACCGCAACATTGGCTTTAAGCGTGTCGGACAGACTTTCCTGCATCGCCCGTGTAGTAATGTCGGTTCCACCACCGGCCGCGAACGGAACGACCACAGTGACCGGACGGTTTGACTGTGCGGTCGCATTGCCGGCGATCATCATGACCGATGCGGACAATGCGATACCGAGACGGCCTGCGGTTTCCTTGCGAAATCTCATGATGAATCTCCTCCCTTGTTCATCGCCCTCTCCCGTGGGCTGATATAAAAACCGCTAGCATGAAAGCCAAAAGTTTTGCATAGTGGTATTATGTACCATTTTTACCGATGGTCAATCACTATTCAATCCGCTGGGAGGAATGCTTTGAATAGAATGAAGGAAAGAACCGCGCTCGTGACCGGCGCCGCCGATGGTCTCGGGGCCGCAATAGCGGCACGGCTGGCGGCCGAGGGCGCGCGGATCGGTATTATCGACCGCAGCGAGGAAGCGATCGAAAAGGCGAGCCAGAGCGAAGAACTGTCATCGGGCGTCTTTGTGGCTGGCGACCTGACCGATGGCGATGATATTGCCCGGATGATGGCCGTGTTTGCTGACAGGGGCATGATTTTCGATATCCTCGTCAATAATGCCGGCGGCTCACTGCACACCCCGCGCGCCTTTCTGGAGGAAACCGACGAGGACTGGGAGCGGGTGATGTCGCTCAATGTCACGGCAGCCGTCAGGATCAGCCGCCATGTTTTGCCCGGCATGGTTCAGGGCGGCTTCGGTCGGGTGATCAATCTCGGCTCCAAGGCGGGCCGCTATGGCAGCCTGTTCACCGGCGCCAATTATGTTGCCGCCAAGGGCGCAATCCAGTCGATGACGCTGCAGATGGCGCAGGAATTCGGTCCATCCGGCATCACCTGCAATGCGGTCTGCCCCGGAGCAATCTCGACGCCGCGTGTGGAACGCCTCCTGAATGAACGCATGACGCCGGAAGAGCGGCAAAAGGCGATGGAAGGCGTTCCGGTGCGCCGCCACGGGCGCGTGGAAGATGTGGCCGCCGCTGTCGCATTTTTCGCGTCGGAGGAAGCGGGCTTCATCACCGGACAATTGCTCGACGTCAACGGCGGACAGGGAATGGCATCATGAACAATCTGGAGCACCCCCCACAAGCCGCTCAGCGTCCTCGTTACCGGCGGTTCAGGCTTTCTCGGCCAGGCGCTGACATCCGCCCTTGCTGCGCGCGGCGACCATGTCACCGTGCTCGACCTCAAATTGCCGCCCGAGGAAACGCGCATACTAGGCGTCACCTATATCGAAGGCGATATCACGCGGCCCGATGCCATCGACCCGGCAATCACCCGCTTCGGTGTTGACGCGATCCTGCATTTGGCGGCCCTCGTTATTCCGGCATGCCGGCTAAACCCGGTGCTGGGCGCGCAGGTGAATGTGATCGGCCATATCAACATCATGGAGGCAGCCCGCAAGGCAGGCATTTCCCGCATCGTCTATGCGAGTTCGCTGGCTGCGCGCCCACGTGGGAAATTCGCCTCGCCGGTCAATCTTTACGGCGCATTCAAGCACTGCTGCGAGGACATCTCGAAAGTCTATTTCCTCGATCACGGCCTCGGCTCCGTCGGCCTCAGGCCGCATGTGGTCTACGGGCCGGGCCGCACCAGCGGCGAGACGGCGGCAATCACGCTTGCGATGCAAGCCGCAGCGCTTGGCGAACCGTATGAAATTCCGTTCTCAGGCGAGATGTGTTTCCAGCATATCGACGAGGTGGCCGAGATCTTCCTGCGCTCGCTCGACAAGCCGGCGCCAGCGCCGATCGTCAGCGATCTCACCACCGAGATCGGCTCGAGCGAGGATGTTGCATCGGCAATCCGCGCCGTCGTGCCCGACGCCGAGATCAGTATTGCCGCGCACAGCCGCCCGATGCCGGACGCCATCGACAATGCGCCGATCCGAGACCTCCTGGGCAGCTGGCCTGCCATTTCGCTTCAGGAAGGCACGCGCCGGACCATTGAGGCCTTTCGCAAGACCGCCCATAGCTGATAGGCATAGACCGTGCGGGAGGCTGGGTGGCCTCGCCGCACGGTAAATGTTCAGCCAGGGGCAATCTTTTGGTGACGATCAAGCCGGCCGGTGATCAGGCCGTGACCGTGGAGTTTGCAGAGATCATTGACGCCGCCGTCAGCGCACGCGTGATCGCGCTCGATGACGCGCTCAAGGCCGATCCGGTCGCGGGCATTACCGAGACTGTGCCGACCTACCGGTCGCTTCTGGTGTTCTACGATCCCGAAATCCTGCGCGGCCATGAGCTGACGGCAGTTCTGCGCGAACGTGCCGCAACCGCCGCCGAGCCCGACGAAGCGCTTGCGCGTCATTTTACTGTTCCCGTCTGTTACCAAGGGGCCGATGCGCTCGATCTTGCGGACCTCGCCGCAGCCCGGGGATGAGCCCCGATGATGTGATCGCGCTCCACACCGGCGCGACATACCGGGTCTTCATGATCGGCTTCGCTCCGGGTTTCACCTATCTCGGTGGTCTGCCGGAGGCTTTGCATACGCCGCGCCTTGGCGAACCAAGGCAGAAAGTGCCGGCCGGTGCGGTCGGCATCGGTGGCGCTCAGGCCGCGATCAACTCCGTTTCCGGCCCGAGCGGCTGGCGCTATATCGGCCGCACACCGGTGAGGCTGTTCGACGCCGAGCGCTCAGACCCGGCGTTTTTCCGGGCGGGTGATATCATCCGCTTTCACGCCGTCTCCCCGCAGAGATCACTGACCTAGACAGCCGTGTCGCCGCCGGGAAACCATTGTGGAGCCGGAACAAGCATGGTGATGCTGGAGGTCGTGAAAGCCGGATTGATGGTCACCGTGCAGGCAAGCCCGCGAGCGGGCTATCTTGCCGCCGGCGTCTCGCCGTCCGGGCCGATGGATGATGATGCCTACCAGATTGCACAAGCGCTGGTCGGCAATGATGAACAGGCCGCAGCCCTCGAATTCGCCCAGTTCGGCGGCAGCTACCGCGTCTCGGAGGCCACACTTTTCGCTGTCACCGGCGGTGCGGCCAGTGTCTCGGTTGATGGCCGCCCCGTGCCATGCTGGGAAAGCCACCTGTTAAAACCGGGCCAGCAGCTCGACGTCGGCGCACTGCGCGGCGCGATGTGGGGCTATATCGCCTTTTCCGGCGGCATCGACGTCCCCGTCCTGCTCGGCTCACGCGCAACCCATGTGCGCAACGCCATGGGCGGCTTTGAGGGCCGTCCGCTTGAAACGGGTGACTGCCTCGGCCTGGCCCCGCCGCTAACGCGGATACCGCGGCGAATGACCGCGATTTTCCACCGGGCTTCAGGTCCGATCCACGTGATCGCGGGTCCACAGTACGATTACTTCGACGCCCGAACCCGATCGCTGTTTTTAAGTGAACCTTTTGCCGTTTCAGCACGGCGCGACCGGATGGCCAGCCTGCTTGTCGGTCCCGCTCTTGTGGCGGCGCGCGGCCACGACATCGTTTCCGACGGCACCCCGGCCGGCTCTATACAGGTGCCGGGATCAGGCACCGCAACCGTGCTGACCGCCGAACGGCAGACAACAGGCGGTTATCCCAAGATCGCCACCGTGATTTCCGCCGACCTGCCAAGGCTGGTGCAAATGCCCGGCGGGCGCCCTTTCAGATTTGCCCTTGTGAAACAGGACGAGGCGGAAGACCGGCTCTTGGCCGAGCGCCAGCGCGTTAAAGCGACCCTGGCACAGATCCGGGCGCCAGCAGCGGCGCTCACTTGATCAACACGTCATTGCGCAGTTGAAAGCGGGAGGGGTCGTAGATCGCCTGCGAAATTTCCACCAGTTCACCGTTTTGGCTGTAAAGATCGGCCTCGATGCTGAGCACGGGCGTGTCCACCGATAGCCCGATAGCATCGGCGGCGGGCTGCGGGCAGGCAATTGCGCTTGCGCTCTGGCTGACCCGGACGATCGGGCGATCGAACATCTCTTCAATGAGGCTATAGACAGATCCGACCCGATGACGGGACAGCGAGGGTTCGATCCCCGCGTATGGCCCGGCGACAAACATGCGAGACCAGTTGAACGGGCGAAGCCGGCCAGGGATGCAGCGGACGCCGATCACTTCCAGCCAAAAGCCGGTTGCGCTTTCCCGCCCGCCGAGCGCAGGGTCATCATGGTTTGCAACGTGACGGGATGTCCAGATTTCCAGAACAGTTTCGCGCGTAACGCGCATCAATTCCGGCATACTGTTTGTTGCCATACGAAAATGTTGCTGCGGCGTTTTCGAGACGATGATCGTCCCTACACGCTTGCGCCGAGCCACCAGGCCTTCCGCTTCCAGTTCGCTCAGCGCGCGCCGCACGTCGTACGGCTGACGCCGCGCTCCACCGCAAACTCCACCTCCGGCGGCAAGCGGTCTCCGATCTTCCAGCGGCCTGAGGTAATTTCTTCGCGCAAAGAACGGGTTAACAATTTATGTCGCGGTGCGTTCATTCCATCTTTCCCGGCAACCAGAGCACAATCTGTGGGAACATCGCCAGAAGCAGTGCGAAGGCGACGAGGATGAGGAAAAACGGCACGACGGCGCGTACAAGTCTTCCGATCGTCTCGCCGGTCTGCGCCTGAATGACGAACAGGTTGAATCCCACCGGTGGCGTAATCTGGGATATTTCTACAGCAACTACAACAAAAATACCAAACCAAATCGGATCAAAACCTGCGGCTGTAACCAAAGGCAGAGTGATAGGCAATGTCATCACGATGATCGACGTGCCGTCGAGAAACATGCCGATCAGGACATAGAACAGCAGCAGCATGGCGATCAGAGCGAAGGAGCTAGATCCAGCGCTGCAATCCAGCCCGCAAGGGCACGCGGCAGCCCCAGAAAACCAAGGGCGGCATTCAAAAGCGCTGCACCGATGAGAATAAGACCCATCATCGCACTGGTGCGAACCGCGCTGTTGCCGGCCGACACGAGGTTGGCGAAGCTGAGCTCGCGCCTGAGAGCCGCCAGCAATATGGCACCGAGAACGCCCACGGAGGCTAGCTCCGTCGGACTGGCAATCCCGAAGTAAAGCGCGCCCATGATCCCGGCGATCAAAACCACCATCGGGGCGATTTCGGCAAGCCCGCGCCACCTGTCGCTCCAGGAATAGCGCTGCGCTGTGCTGCGCCCGCCAGATACGGTATGTGCGACAGCGATGTAGAAGCTGTAGAGAACCGCCAGCAATAACCCCGGCACAATTCCGGCGATGAACAGACGGAGGATGCTCTGCTCGGAGACCACACCGTAGATGATCATGATGATCGACGGCGGGATCAGAAAGCCGAGTGTGCCGGCGCCTGCGAGCGAGCCGATTGACAGACGTCGGTCGTAGCCATGGGCCTGAAGCTCCGGCAGGGTCACGCGACCGACGATGGCTGTCGTCGCCGCCGACGACCCCGAAACGGCAGCAAACAGTGTCGAGCCGGCGACATTGACGTGCACGAGCCCGCCGGGAAGCCGGCTCACCCACGGCGCCAAGCCGGAAAACAACGAACGCCCGAGCCGCGCGGTCACCAGAATATCGCTCATCAGGATGAACAACGGCAGGGCCAGCAGTTCCTGTGCCGTTCCGGCCTGCCACATCAGCTTGCCGGCAAAGGCCTCAAGGGGAATATTGGGCTTGTAGACCGACAGAAGGATATAGCCGACGCCGAAAAGCGACAGGCCAACCCAGACCGAGCCGAGCAGAAGCGCGGCGAACAGAACGAGCGTGACGAGCCCGATTTCAACCATCCTGCGCTTCCTTGCTGATTTCCGGTTCCATGCCAAAAACCAGCCGCAAGAGCCTCGACATCAGCGCCAGCACGAATTCACCCGCACCGATGACAGCGACGGCCTGAGGAATGGCAAGCGGCGTGTTCATGTAACTCGACTGGCGAAGTCCGCGCGAAAGCGACGCCTGAAACACGCTCCAGAAGGCTTCGAACATCAGACAGGCGAGGATGAGCCCGCACAGGGTCGCGGCTATATCGACAGCCCGCGTCACTTTTGGCCCGCGTGACAGCAAGAGCGTTACACGAACCTGGGTGCCGTGCTGAAGCGACGGCCCGAGCCCAAGCAGGAAGACGCCGCACATGGCAAAGGCCGAGTATTCCCAGGAAAAAGCAAGGCTGCGGCTCAGAAAGCCCCGGCTTACGATTTCAGCCAGCATCATCGCGCAGAAGCAGTAAAGAAGGATCATCGCGAAGGTCTGCGCGATCCTGGCTGTCCAGTCGGTGAATGTCAGAAAGGCGCGAACCATCGCTTTCCCTGCACAGGCGCTGTCGATCGCACCGCCGCACGGCGGTTTCCGGACCGAAGAAAGGAGACCAAACAACGCAGACGTCCAAAGATCAAGGGGCGGCTGCGCTAAAGGTGCCCGCCAAAACTCTGGCAGGCAATCTGCTGCTAAACGTTATTTTCCAGCCTCTGCGGTATACTGCTCGATGATTGGCCCGGCGGCCGGAACCCGTTCGACAAAGGCATCCCACATTTCCTGGCCGGCTTGCGACATGACAGCCTTCATGGACGCCTCGGCCTCGGTCACGGTGATTCCGTTTTCAACGAGAATTTCGGTCTTTCCATCATCCTCGGCCGCGCTCTGTGCCCAGAATTCAGCCTCCAGCGTTTCGACAACGCCTTCGATTGCCTGGCGATCTTCCTCGGGAAGTGCATTCCACACATCGAGATTGACCGTCACGACGTCCGTCGACGTCGACCACTGAAGCGGGTTGAAATAGGACGTTGTATCCCAAAGCTTTCCGTCAACGCCGGACGACGTCGAGGTCGCAACGCCATCGATCGTGCCAGCGGCAAGTGCGGGAACAACATCCCCCAGGGCATCTCCAGCGGCGCCGCGCCAAGCTTGCTCAGGAACTCGAAGCTTGCGGGATTGAACGCGCGAATACGCTGGCCTTCCAGATCTTCAGCCGTTGTGATCTTGCTCTTGGAGTAAAGCCCCGGAGACGGCCAGGGAACATAATAGAGAATCTTCTGGTTGTGGCTTGCGGCGATTTCATCGAACACCGGCGAAGCCACTTCGAGGAAGGTCGCCATCTGCTCCTGCCCCTGAATAAGATAGGGCAACGTGTCGATGGCCAGCAGCGGCTCTTCGCCTGCCTGCAGGAACAACAGGAAGTCGGCCATCTGCACGATGCCGGTTTCCACGGCGGCCATGCTTTCGGTGCCGCTCACACCGATCTCGCCGCCATTGAAGACATTGATCTGCACATCGCCGTCCGTCGCCACAGTAACGGCTTCGGCAAACTGATGTGCGGCCTTGGCCTGAAAATTGGTGTCTGGCCAAGGCGTTGAAAAATCCCACTGGGTCTGAGCCGCAGCTGCGCCGGCACCCATGACGGCAGCCGTAGCAAGAGCCAATGTGTGAAATGCTTTCATGCGTTCATTCTCCTCTGTCGGTTTCTTGTCGCCTGTCACTACAATTGGTTGTATCATAGCCATATTGTTCGCCCGCAGCCACCTCGCTGATCAGCCCCTTGCGCAAATCTGCGGCCAAACGTTCCGGTGCCCGCCCTTCCGGCGGCCCGAAGCCGCCGCCGCCAGGGGTCCGCAATATCAGCGTTTCGCCCGCGGGGATGGTATAGAGGCCCTTGCTGGCAATCACGGTTCCGTCTGAAATCTCGGCATGGCCCGGCGCTCCGGCCTTGCCGCCATCCCGTCCTTCAGCGCCTTGCTTGAGGCGCTCGAAGGCCGCCGCCGACAGGGTCAGTGCCTGCCCGCGCGATGAGCGGATCCGGATCTCCTGCCCGAGACCGCCGCGCCAGGTACCTGCACCACCACTATCGGGCGCGAACTCCTTCTTCTCATAGATCAACGGCGCTACGGTTTCCGCTATTTCAACGGGAACGGTGCCAACACCCGAGGGAAATGCCGTGGTCGACAGCCCGTCCGAAGCCGGTCGCGCCCCCATGCCGCCAAGGGCGACATTGAGCGATGCAAATCCGCCTTCGCCTTCAACCGAAATCGCAAGAACCCAAAGCGCGCCTGCGCTCTCAGCAAGGATTTCGCCCCGCTTGGCCTGCGACAGGCATCCCAGCATCAGGTCCGGCAGCGCTTGGCCTACTACGTGACGCGCGGTAACTGGCCAGGGTCGCTCGGCGCTGACAATCAGTCCGGACGGTGCACCGATCTGTATCGGCGCAAGCGAGGCGTGATTGTTCGGCACTTCCGGCGCGATGGCGACCTTGATGCCAAAAGAAGCATAGGCCTGGCTGTAATTGAGCGGACAGTTGATGCCCTTCGCCACAGCCGGAGACGAACCGGCAAGGTCGACATGAATTTCGCCGCCCTTGACCGTCATCTCAGCCTTGAGACGAATTGGGGAATCATAGCCGTCAAGCTCGGTCTCGGCATGGTAAACGCCTTCCGGCACCCGTGCGATAGCGGCGCGGGTAGCCTCCGCAGAGCGCTCGAAAATGAACGCGGCAAGCGGTTCAAGCGAGATCACATGATATTCCTCCATCAGCGCAGAAAGCCGCCTGCGGCCTTCGTCATTGCAGCTCATAAGAGAAATAACATCGCCGCGCGCCTCACGCGGAACACGGGAATTGATGGCGATCAGCGCGAGCAGTTCCTCGTTGACCTCACCGGCGCGGCGCAGTCTGGAGACCGGGATCACCACCCCTTCCTCGAACACCGAACGAGCCTCGGCAGACCAGCCAAGTCCGCCGACATCGACCACATGGCATGTCGAGGCGATATAGCCGACAATACTACCCGCGACGAACACCGGCGTGACCAGCACAAAGTCAAAGACATGGCCGGCCCCGAGCCACGGGTCGTTGGTGATCAACACGTCGCCGTCGGCAAGCGTTTCGGCCGGGATATGCGCGAGCATGGCATTGACCGACTTGGCCATGGTATTGACGTGTCCGGGGTGCCGGTGACGGCTTGGGCCATCATCCGGCCTCGGGCATCGAAGATGCCGGCGGAAAGGTCGCCGGCCTCACGCACGATGGCGCCGAAGGCAACTCGCAGCAGTGCATTTGCCTGTTCTTCGCAAACCGATATCAGGCGGTTCCACATCACATTCAGGGCGATGATATCCGCGTCCGACAATTGCTGTTCTGTCATGACGACGACACCTCCCGTTCAAGTTCGACATGCCCGAGGGCATGGATGCGTCCGCGCCAGCCGGCGGGCACATAGATCGTGGTCTGGTCCTCGATCACCATCATCGGCCCCGCGAAAAAGCCACCGGGCGTCTGCGCCTCCCGCAGACAGCGCGCGAACGCGATTTTTTCACCGGTGAGCGGAGAGAAAACCTCTGTCTTTGCGATTTCGGTCACCGGATGCGCGCGCACCGCGCTTTCCGGCGGTGCAACTATGGCCGGATCCGCCCCTTAACCGTGATACTGAAGGCAACCAACTCGATCGCATTGGCGTAGTGATAGGCACCATAAACTGCGTGATAGGCATCCACGAAAGACTGGCGCATGTTTTCGACAGCGGCAGTTGTTTCCACCAAACCGTCAAGCGCAACTCTGAGGGCATGCCCCTGCCCCTCGTAGCGCAGTTCCGCTGCCAGCGTCATCGCGGCGCTATCGCCTGCGGCGAGCGCCGGCAGCACAACAGCATTCGCTTCATCGGCCATATCAGCCTGAAGTTTGCAAAGCCGCTTCATGTCGAGACACTCCAGCGGTGCCAGAACGCTGCGGACAACCTCGTAGGCGATCGGCGCACTCAGGAACCCAACCGCTGACCCAACCCCCGCAAAAGACGGAATGACCACTTTTGAAATACCGAGCTTTTCCGCAAGCCGAACGGCATGCAGCGGCCCCGCGCCGCCTGACGCCATGAGCGTATAGGCCGTAACATCCTTGCCCTGCTCGACGGCGTGAACCCGCGCGGCGTTGGCCATGGCCTCCTCTCCGATTTCGGTGATCCCGGCTGCCGCCCATTCCGGAGAACTCATGCCAAGCGGCTCAACAATCTTTTCTTCGATGGCCTTCAGGGCCAGCTCAGGGCGCAGCGCGAGCCGGCCACCGGCAAATCCTTCAGGCGCAAGCTTGCCCAGCACCACATTGGCATCGCTGATTGTCGGCTCAGTTCCGCCGAGCCCGTAGGCCGCAGGACCGGGCACAGCGCCCGCGCTTTTGGGGCCGACCGCGAGCCGTCCGAGTGCGTCGCACCGGGCGATGGATCCACCACCGGCACCGATCTCCACCAGCTCGGTCGTTGGAATCCGAACCGGCAGCCCAGATCCCTTTTGTCACGCCAGGCGCGCGCCACTTCGAAGCGGCGCGCTGTCACCGGTTCGGCATTCTCGAGGAAGCAAATTTTGGCCGTTGTTCCGCCCATGTCAAAGGCGAGCATTTTTCAATTCCGATCTCGCGTGAAACCCGCGCACCGAGCGCGACCCCTCCCGCCGGCCCCGATTCCACCAGCCTGATCGGCATGCGTGAGGCCTGATCGACCGTCGTCAGCCCGCCGCCCGATAGCATCAGCATGAACTCGCCACGGAAACCGCGCTCCCGCATCGCCTTGTCAAAACGGCTAAGATAGCGTGACATCAGCGGCCGCACATAGGCATTCGCGGCGACGGTTGAAAATCGCTCATACTCACGGATTTCAGGCGATACATCGCTGCTCAGACAAATGGTGACATCTTCTGGAAGACGCGCCCGCAGCCACTCTGCAACCGCGCGCTCATGCGCATCATTGGCCGTTGCATGGAGAAATCCGATGGCGACGGCCTCAATCCGCTCTTCCATCAGGCGCGCAGCGATATCATCGATCTCGGCTTCCGCCGGCGCGCGAAGCGGCGTGCCGTAGGCATCCATCCGCTCGTCGACCGTCAAACGCAGTTCTCGCGGCACCAACGGGGCCGGCAGCTCCAGATTGACATCATATTGTTCGAAACGGCGTTCATACCCCATTTCCAGGATATCGCGGAAACCCCGTGTCGTGATCAGAGCGGTTTTCGCACCGCGCCGCTCGATCAGGGCATTGGTTGCAAGGGTGGTCCCGTGGATAACGGTGGTGACAGCGCTGAAATCCACATCACTTTCGCCAAGAAGCGCCAAGCTGCCTTCGAGCGCAGCCTTCTCGGGCGCTTCAGGCGTGGTCAGCACCTTGAGCGAGGAGAGCGTTTCGCCTTCCAGAACGACATCCGAAAAGGTTCCGCCAATATCAATAGCAAGTCTGTACATAATTTATTATGTCCGAACTTTTGGCAGAGGTCAACACAAGAAACGCCTGCTCAGAAGGTTCCAACGGACATCGGAACGGATGGCACCCTGCCACCATTGTCGAGGCGCCAGCAACAAGCGATGCGCCGCCCCCTTATACTAAAATATGCAACGCAGCACGACAGAGGGCTTCCGGCTCTTTCAAGCCCAAAAGCCCGGAAGAAAACAGCGAGGGGACCAAATACAAAGGGCGGCGACTCCTGAAGACCGCCGCCCGTTTTTACGACTGAAGCCGTTGCTCTCAGCGCGGCTCGCTTCTCAGCCCCTTGATGATGGCAAAGCAGGCGAGCAACAGCACGATGGTGAACGGAAAGCCGGTTGAAACCGCCATCGCCTGAAGCGCCGTCAGTCCGCCGCCGAGCAGCAGCGCGATCGCCACCAGCCCTTCGAAGCTTGCCCAGAACACCCGCTGAGGCACGGGCGCATCCACCTTGCCACCAGCGGTAATGGTATCGATCACGATCGAGCCGGAGTCGGACGAGGTCACGAAGAAGACGATGACCAGCACGATGCCGATAACCGAGGTGATCGTCGCCAGCGGCAGAGCCTCCAGCATGACAAAAAGCTTCAGGTCGAGTGGCGCATTGCCCAGCGCCTCGTAGTTGTTGACGATGATCTCGTGGATCGCCGTATCGCCAAACACGGTCATCCACACGATCGAAACCAGCGACGGAATGATCAGCACGCAGGTGAGGAATTCGCGTACCGTCCGGCCACGCGAGACGCGCGCGATAAACATACCGACAAAGGGCGACCAGGAAATCCACCAGGCCCAGTAGAACGCGGTCCAGCCATCGAGGAAGTTCTTGTCGGAGCGGCCGAACGGATTGGCAAGCTCCGGCAGATAGCGGGCATAATCGACGAAGTTGGAGAACAGACCGCCAAGAATGGCGAGAGTCGGCCCGACGAGGATGACGAACAGCAACAGAAGGCCAGCAAGCACCATGTTGATCATCGACAGCCGCTGCACGCCGGCATCCATACCGGCAACAACCGAACCCAGCGCAATACCTGTGATCGCGATGATCAGCACAACCTTCGAAAGGTCATCCACCGGAAGCCCGAAGATGTGGTTCAGGCCAGCATTCGCCTGCTCGGCACCGATGCCGAGAGACGTCGCAAGCCCGAACAACGTGGCCAGCACAGCAAGCACATCGATGATGTGACCCGTCCAGCCCCAGACCCGATCACCAAAAATCGGATAGAACACCGAACGCATGGCGAGTGGCAGGCCCTTGTTGTAGGAAAACAGCGCCAGTGCCAGTGCCACGATCGCATAGATCGCCCAGGGATGAAGCGCCCAATGGAAGATGGTTGCGGCCATCGCCAGGCTTTGGCTTCAGCCGGGTTTCCGGGCGCGCCGCCAAGCGGTGCCCAGCTTTCAGGCGAACCGGCATTTTCAGCCACCGAAGACGTGAAGTGTGAGATCGGCTCGGAAACGCCGTAAAACATCAGCCCGATACCCATGCCGGCGGCAAACAGCATCGCAAACCATCCGGTATAGGTATAGTCCGGCGTTGCGTCGGCGCCACCGAGACGGATTTTACCGTAAGGCGAAAAGATCAGGTAAATCCCGAGCAGCACGAAAACGTTGCCGGCGGCCAGGAAGAACCAGTCAAAGGTCGAGGTCAACCAGTCCCGCATACCGTTGAAAATGGTCGCGGCCTCGTCCTGAAAGGCCAGAGTTGCGAGCACGAAAGCGACAACAGCAAGACCAGAGATCAGGAAGACCGGATTGTGGATATCCAACCCGAACGGGCCGATGTTCGTCGTGATATTATCCTGACCGATCTCGTAGTCGGTATCGATAATTTCAGTGTCGCCCTCTGGCTCGGGAATCCCCGTATCGGACATGAATAAACTCCTTATTTTGCAATCAGTTCGCACCTGAACGCTTCAGGTCGGGCAATTGCCGCTTCAGCCGCGGACCAGGAATATCGACGCGTCGGTATGGGTTGCCAGCTGGCCGCCATGCGAATGCATGAAGTGGTCTGCAAGGTTTGGAACATGGGTCGCCATGATCACCAGATCGCAGCCGATTTCGCCGACAGTGCGCGCCAGAGACTGATTGAGATCAACGGCTGGATCATGCGCAATGACAACGCGGCTGTCCGTGGCGATGCCGTATTGGGCGGATTGCGCCTCGGCAAAGGCTTTGAGCCTTGCCTTGAATTCGCTGGGATTATGCCCGAGCGCTCCGGGAGCAGAAGACGTCACGCCGACAAAGGTGACAGGCGCGTCATAGAGTTTCGCGATTTCGGCAGCCGTCTTGAGTGAACGCGTCAGCTTGTCGACATGCGCAAGATCGACGGGCACCATAATTTTTTGAACATCTTGAATACCGGTCCTTGTTCGTTTGCGAGCTTGCCGACCCGCATATTTCCTTCCTCTTCTGCCACGCCGTACGCCAGCGGGCCGTGACGGCTCGACAAAGCCGGACACGAAAATGCCATATTTCAATTAGCATCACCAAAACTGGCCTGCAAATCAATCCCTGTTGCCGTCGCGAGCCTTGGCCCACCTAATCCAGTAGGCCGTTGGATCGCCTCCGAGGACTGTAAAACAAGGGATAACAAGTGCAGCTGCCTGCTCCGAAAAAGAGTGGGAAACTGAAGGGTCACCAACCGCAACACGCAATAAAAAGCCCCACCGTATTCCCCGGTGAGGCTTTGAGACCGGCAGCGCCGGCCCAAACGTCTTACGGATAAGCTTCCGCTTCTTCCAGTTGAGGCAAAATCTGCAACTCATACAGACGGCGATAGGGACCGTCATGTCCGAGTAGTTCGCGCTGCGGACCCTGCTCGAGAATCGCACCGTTCTCGAGAACGACAATATTGTCGGCCGAGGTGATGGTCGCAAGACGGTGCGCGATCACGATCGTCGTCCGGTCCTTGGTCAGCCGTGCTAGCGCATCCTGCACCAGGGATTCAGCGTAAGAATCAAGAGCACTGGTGGCTTCATCAAGGATCAGAATATCGGCATCGCGGAGCATTGCGCGTGCAATCGCAAGACGTTGCTTCTGTCCGCCTGACAGGTTGCCGCCGTTTTCGCCAACGAATGAGTCATAGCCATCGCTCATATTCATGATGAAGTCATGAGCGTGCGCTGATTTGGCTGCGTCGACAATCTCTTCTTCAGTTGCGCCCTCGCGACCAAGTGCGAGGTTCTCCCGAACCGTTCCGTTGAACAGGAACGTATCCTGTCCGACATAGGACATGTGCCTGCGAAGAGACTCGAACGAGACTTCCCTCAGGTCGAGACCATTCACGGTAATCACACCTTCGTCGGGATCGAACATGCGCATGACGAGGTTGATGATCGTCGATTTACCGCCGCCTGAGGCCCCCACAAGCGCTGTGGTCTTGCCAGCCGGAAAAATCAGATTCAGGTTGTTAAAGAGCGGGTTGTTCTGGTCGTAGGAAAACCCAACACCTTCAAAAACGATATCGCCGCCACCCGGAGGTACAGGCTGTGGATTTTCAGCCTCCGTCAGGCGGATCGGATGATCCTTGATCTCATACATCATTCGTACGCCGACCATGGCGGTTTCCAGATTGACGCGCATCCGGGCCAGCCGCTTGGCAGGCTCATAGGCCAGGAGCAGGGCGGTGATGAACGACATCAGCTCACCCGGCGTCTGGTCACCGCCGACAACCCAGAAACCACTGAGCGCAATAACACCGGCAATAGCGAGGCCGGACAGCGTTTCCATGATCGGACTGGTGGCCGCGGAAAGCCGGGCAATGCTGTTGGCGCGGTGCTCCACTTGCGTTACCTGCTTATTCATGCGGTCACGCATATGGTTTTCGAGGCCGAAGGCCTTGATAATCCGTACACCTGTTGACGCTTCCTGGACGCCTTCGATGATTTTCATGACGGCCGTCAGCTCCTGACTCATGATGTCACGAACTTTGTTCGTCAGGTAACGAACGCCGACGAAAGCGACAGGCCCGATGATGAACGACACGAGCGACAGGATCGGTTGCTGGATAAACATCACGATCACCAGCCCGACCAGGGAAAACAGATCGCGCACAGCTGATGTCAGAACAAGGTCCATAGCCGTCCGGGCTGCCTGGGCATTGTTCGTCAGACGCATAACGAGGTCAGAGGACGGAAATTTGATGAAGAAATTCAGATCCTGCTGAAGGATACGACTGAAAATACTACTCTGCGCCTTGGCAATAATATTGTTGCCAGCCTTGCTCAGGATCACGATCTGAAAGTAGGTCGCAATGCCCTTGACGATGAAAATCATCGCAACGCCACCCGCCAGCATGAACATGCGGTTCATGTTCTGGGAGACCACCGTTTCGTTGACGATATCCTTCATGATCCAGGCGCTGAGCGCAGTCATGCCAGCCACAATCAACATCGCGACTGTGGCAAGGGCATACCACGGCGCTTGGTCACGCAGATTTTCCGAAAGCAGGCGGAAGAGAAGACTACGGTTGGCTCTGGGAAGGAAACGCGCCACCAGCGCGTCGAACAAACCGGTAAAGGGCTTGGATAACTGCATGGGAATTCGAATTTCCATATTGGTTCGTGGCCTCCGTTCTTCGAAGGGACAGCATTTTCGCTGCAAACTAGTCCCTCATCGGCCTCGGCGCGAGAGAAATAGGGCAAAGAGCTTTGAAGAGCAAGCTTTCGTTTGACCCTCCCTGCGTCGTTTGCGAACGGGACCTGTCTGCGCGAACTGTCAGGCACGGAGATATCTGAGTTCACGCACAGAGCTTTCCGGCAGATGCGAGCGTCGACGGCGCGTCACCGTGAGCACTTTCGGCTCCCCGGGCAGCAGCGTGAAGCAGTTGTCGGAATAGATGTCATCACCGCCGTGATCATAGGTTACGTAGAGCGCGGGCCGGTCGCTCGTCACCGTGATCCGAAAGTAACCATCGTCAAGCGTTTCCTCCGATGTCTCGATCTGAGGCTCCGCAAAACGGTAGGCCTTCGGCCTTTGCGGCAGATACTCATTCTCACCGAGCACGTTGCCGGCATCATCCCGCCAGTCAAACACCAGGAAGGCGCTGGCCTCCAGTGTCTCAGGGCGGATGCGCGCAATCTCGACGGCGCTGGCAGCCTTCGCCGTCATCGCATAGGCACCGATCTCCGCGATCTTTCCCGATATTGCGTCGACACTGCGCAGACGGACTGTGATCGGCGTATCTTCCATCCTGTCCGAAACGGCAAGCAGCGTGATTGCACCGGTGTCGGGATTCGGCTGTGCGGTGACCATCAGATCGGCAAAAAACGGCGGGCGAGATACTGCGTGGCCTTCCATCCACCGCCATATTCCAGGCTCGACCAGCTTGCCACCGGCCAGGTATCGTTCAACTGCCAGAACAGCGTCCCCATGGTGCGCGGCCTGTTCGAGCGCCAGAATTCGATCGCCGTCTTCATCGCCAGCCCCTGCCCGACCTGGCTCAGATAGACCATGTCCTCGAAACGGTCGGGAAAGCGGAAATAGCGCGCGATGGTTTCCACGATCCGGCTGTTGCCGCCCTCATTGCGCTGATGCACATCCATGACGGTGGAGGAGACGTTGCGATCTTCTTCCGCAGTGAAACTCTCGATCACCCGCATGGAGGGAAAGGACTGGAACCCGAATTCCGAGCAGAAGCGCGGCCTCACGGAACGATAGTGTTCGAAGTCCTTGGCCGAATGCCATACATCCCAGAAATGCATGTCGCCGGATGTGTCCACATGCCAGCCGTCGCCGAAATCAAGACGTCCGACGGAGGGGGATGACGGGCGGAACGGCAGGCCGAGATCCTCGTCTTCAACCGCTTCTTCTAGCGCATGGTTCAACCGGTCGTAGACCGCCAGATAACGGTCGCGGTTCTCAAGGCTTTCCTTGTACCAGGTCAGCGCACCGACAAGCTCATTGTCACCGCACCAAAGCGCCATGGACGCAAAGCGCGAAAGACGGCGCAACTGCTGACGCGCCTCCTTGCGCACCAGGTCCAGCCAGTGCCGCTCATGGGCGGGGTAGAGATTGCAGGCAAACATGAAATCGTGCCAGATCATCAAGCCAAGCTCGTCGCATAGCTCATAGAACCAATCGGCCTCATATTGCCCGCCGCCCCAGATGCGGATCATGTTCATATTGGCATCGACAGCCGATTGCAGAAGATCGCGCACCTGATCGGGCGTGGCACGCTCGGGCAGCGCATCGCCCGGGATCCAGTTTGCACCCTTCATGAAAATTTCGCGCCCGTTCACCTTGAACGCAAAGCGATTGCCGATCTCGTCGGCATCGGTCAGCAACTCAACATCGCGAAGACCGATGCGGAAATCCCGTGTTTCGCCGCCGAGCGAAACAGAAAGCTCGTAGAAGGCTTGCTCGCCGTGGCCAAACGGCCACCAAAGCCGCGGATTTTCCACCCGTGCCGTCACGGTCACGCGGTTTTCACCCGGAAAGGCATGAAGCGTGGCGGTGGCCTTGTGACCGTCGATTTCGACGGTGGCTTCGTCAACCGCCGGCGCGAAGGCAAAGGCGTGGAGCGTCACATCCAGTTCCACCGCACCGTCCTCGTGGCGCTGGCGGATGGCGACGTCGTCAAGCCGGATCGATGCCGTGCGCACAACCGCAATATCCCCGTAAAAGCCGAGCGGGCAAAGCGCGATCCCCCAGTCCCATCCGCCATGGCACTGTGTCTTGCGCAGGAAATTGAGATGGCCGATGCGGCTGTTTTTCGAATAGGGCATCGGGAAATCGGAGTTTTCCGCCCGCCTCTCCGCCGCAAGCGAATTGGACAGAAACACCACCTCGATCACGTTTTCGCCTTCACGCAAGAGGTCGGTGACATCGAAGTCGTAACGCAGAAACTGGCTCTCGCTTTGCCCGGCCGGTGCGCCGTTGACGCGCACTTCGGCAAGGCAGTCGATGCTTTCAAAACGAAGCGTGAAGTGCCCGTCTTCCACACGATCCAGATTGAATGACCGCTTTGCGGTCCAGACTGAGCGATGGACCCAGTCTGTCAGGGTTTCATTATCCCGCCAATACGGATCCTCGACCTTGCCAGCGGCAAGCAGCGCGGAATGAACATCGCCGGGGACCTTCAATCCAACAGTGAGGTCCGCGTCTTCGGACGTTGCAGCAGTCCAGCCGTCATTGAGAATGATCGTTCCTGCGGCATTTGCCATGATTTTCCCATCCAGTCTTTTCGCTCATGGCCAGTCCGCTAAACGCGAAGTGGCCATCTTCCCGCTCGCCTTTTAGCCGTTTTCGGCCAGTGCGCGAACCGGTTAACCGCCAGAAAACGAAACTTTTGATTCCAGCACCTCCAAGCCTCCGATTTGCGATCTGCGGCACGCTGGCTTCATCGCCAAAATCATGCCAATGCGGCGATTTTCAGAACATAACCATTTAAGGATATAAATATATCTTTATATCATATTGACAATGACGATCCATCCTACGAAACTGCACTCGCTCTGGTTCGCTGTGATGGCTCGTCCCTTCCGGCGCCAAGAGGGAACCCGGTGCGCCGTCTGACATGATTGTCAGCGGCAATTCCGGGGCTGCCCCCGCAACTGTAAGCGGCGAGCGCCTTTCCACAATGTCACTGGGCAACCGGGAAGACGGAAAGGTGTGTTGACCCGCAAGCCAGGAGACCTGCCAGAGCCTTGTTACTGTCCACGGGCGGGGTGTCCCGGTGGTGCTGCGAAACCGGCGTGGGAACCTCTTTCCGCGGGCGATTTCGTGTGCTTTCCGCCAGCCCATGCCCCCAACTCTGTCTGGGGTATGAAATGAAAAATACAAAACCTGCCGTCGCAAGCCTCGGCTTTCCGCGCATCGGCGCACGGCGCGAACTGAAATTCGCGCTCGAATCCTATTGGTCCGGCAAATCCGACACAGCCGAACTTCTTGACACCGCCGAACATCTGCGCCGCAAGACCTGGCTTCTGCAGCGCGACAAGGGGATCAACGTGATCCCGTCCAACGATTTCTCGCTCTACGACCATGTGCTCGATACCGCCGTGATGGTCGGCGCGATACCGCATGAATATGGCTGGACCGGCGGCGATGTATCGCTTGAAACCTATTTCGCCATGGCTCGCGGCGCCCAAACGGACGCAGACCATGCCGGTTGCGGCCATCCCGGCCATGGGCGCGATGTTCGCGCGCTGGAAATGACCAAGTGGTTCGACACCAATTATCACTATCTCGTTCCCGAGCTTATCGAAGATCAGACCTTCGCGCTGTCGACCACCAAACCCATCGATCACTATTTGGAGGCAAAGGAGCTCGGCATTGAAACGCGCCCGGTCATTCTCGGTCCCGTTACCTTCCTGAAGCTGTCCAAGGCACGGGGTTCAGGTTTCGATCCGATGACCCTGCTTTCAGGCCTGTTGCCGGTTTATGCCGACCTCCTCAACCGGCTCCTTGACGCCGGCGCGCAGTGGGTGCAGATCGACGAACCGGCACTGGCGCTTGATCTGACGGAGGGCGAACGCGCTGCTTTTCAGCACGCCTATGATGCACTTGCAAAGGCCGCACCGGATCTCAAGCTGATGCTCGCCAGCTATTTCGGCGCTCTCGGTGACAATGCGGAAACGGTTGTGAACCTGCCGGTCGCAGGCCTGCACCTCGACCTTAAGCGCGCGCCTGAGGCGCTCGACGGCATTCTCGCGCAAGTCGCGCCCGGAAAGGTGCTTTCGCTCGGCGTGATCGACGGACGCAATATCTGGCGGGCAAATCTGCCGGCGCTTTTCGAACAGCTTCGCCCGGTGATCGAAGCGCGCGGCAGCGACAAAGTTCAGATCGCCCCGTCCTGCTCGCTTCTCCATGTACCGATCGATGCAGAACTGGAAACCGAACTCGACCCCGAGCTGAAAAGCTGGCTGTCCTTCGCGGTTCAAAAACTCGACGAGCTTTCGGCACTTGCCCGCGGGCTTGGCGGTGAAGCGATTGACGACACGCTGACGGCCTCCGGCGATGCGCTTGCCGCACGCAGCCGCTCGCCGCGTGTCCACAATGATGCGGTTGCCGTCCGTCTTGCCGCCGTCAGCGATGCCGACCGCCACCGCAACAGCCGCTTCTCCGACCGCATTGCCCTTCAGCACGAAAAGCTTGGGCTGCCGCTGTTCCCGACCACGACCATCGGTTCCTTTCCGCAGACAAGCGAGGTCCGCAAATCCCGCGCGGCCTTCAACCGGGGCGATCTCGACCGTGCGGCCTATGACGGCTTTCTTCAGACCGAAACGGAAGAGGCGATCCGCTTTCAGGAAGAAATCGGCCTCGACGTGCTGGTTCACGGCGAATTCGAGCGTAACGACATGGTTCAGTATTTCGGCGAAAAGCTCTCCGGCTTCGCCTTCACCAAACATGGCTGGGTGCAGAGCTATGGCTCACGCTATGTCCGCCCGCCGGTGATCTTCGGCGATGTCTCCCGGCCCGAACCGATGACCGTCGACTGGTGGCAGTTTGCGCAGTCGAAAACCGAAAAACCGGTCAAGGGCATGCTGACCGGCCCGGTCACCATCCTCAACTGGTCGTTCGTGCGTGACGACATTCCGCGCGCGCAAACCTGCCGCCAGATCGCGCTGGCCATCCGTGACGAGGTTGTGGATCTGGAAAAGGCGGGGGCTGCGATCATTCAGATTGATGAAGCAGCGTTGCGCGAAGGCCTGCCGCTTCGAAAATCAGACTGGAAGACCTATCTCGACTGGGCCATCGACGCCTTCAGGCTGTCAGCCTCCGGCGTTGCGGATGAAACCCAGATCCACACCCATATGTGCTATTCGGAGTTCAACGACATCATCGATGCGATCGCAGCGATGGATGCCGATGTGATCTCGATCGAGACATCGCGTTCGAAGATGGAGCTGCTCGATGTCTTCACCGCCTTCGATTATCCAAGCGAAATCGGACCCGGCGTCTATGACATCCATGCACCGCGCATTCCGGCAACAAGCGAAATGACCGAACTTCTGTCGCTGGCGCGCAAGCGGCTCAACGACCGTCAGATCTGGATCAACCCCGATTGCGGCCTGAAGACACGCGGCTGGGCCGAGGTCAAACCGGCGCTGATCAACATGGTGGAAGCCGCAAGAGCCTTGCGCGGCTAGGCGGCGCTCAACAAAAATCCGGCGGCTTTACGGGGCCGCCGGCACCCAGGCACTTTCCGAAGCCGCCTGCTGGCAATAGGCGGCAGCACTTTTGCGGGCTTCTTCGGCCACACCGCGCAGGATATTCTGGCCGACGGCCGTCTGATAGCTGGCGACGATCGGCATTGGCGGGAACGGCTTGGTGACGCTCACCCGGCACAGCAGCCGGTCCTGCAGTTCGCGCGCAATCGCCACAGATGGAATGGCGGCAACGCCGAAACCGCCGATCAGCAGATTGATCATCGCAAACAGAGAGTTTGAACTCGTCAACTTGGACGCCAGCACCCGCTCGTCCTGAAAATAGGGCGCCACATAAGCGTAGGGCGGCGTGCCCTTCGGAAAGGTGATGATCGGCATGTTCGACAATTCATCGACGCTGTAGGTGGTCTTCTCGTCAATCACGGCGGGCGCTGCCGCCCACACCATTTCGTAGTAGCAGATGATGAACGAGCGGAAATTGTCGCCAATCGCTGGCTCGATGCCGAAGATCAGGTCGAATTCGCCGCGCCCGAGACCTGCGACCAGATCGCGCGTGCCCTCGATGGTGAGCTCCACCCTGAGATTGGGCATGGCGTGGCTGAGGGCTTCGATGAAATCCGGCATCCAGGTGGCGACCACGGAATCGATCGCCCCGATGCGCACGATATAGGCGGCATCGCTGCCGCCTTCCTTGAGGTCGGATTTCAGCGTGTTGAGCTTTTCCAGGACGTCCTGAAACACCCTCAGCGCCTCTTCACCGGCCGGCGTCAGGCGAAATTCGCGGTCGCCGCGCTCCACCAGCCGACAGGCATATTCACGCTCCAGAATGGCAAGGCGCGAGGAGATGGCCGGCTGGGTGGCGTTGAGCTCCTGCGCCGTCCGGCCGAAATGCCGGTTGCGAGCCAGAGCAACAAAGGTGGCCATGTCGATGATGCGCATGGGCATGTTCTAACAGCCTCCCGGCATGCGCACAATCAAGCTTCAGTCCAGCGCGGTCATCACGTGACGCACCTGGGTATAGTCGAGCAGCGACTGCATGGAGAGGTCCGAGCCATAGCCCGAATTCTTCATGCCGCCATGCGGCATCTCGGTGGCGAAAACGCCATGCGTATTGACCCAGGTGACCCCGTATTCGAGTGCGCCGGCAATCCGTGTCGCCCGTGCGCTGTCCTTCGACCAGACGGAGGATGCAAGCCCATATTCCGATGCGTTGGCGATCGCAAGCGCTTCCGCCTCGTCTGCACAAGCAGTGAGAGAAATCACCGGCCCAAACACTTCCTTCTGCACGATCTCGGCTTCGGCAGGCGCCTCGACCAGCGTGGGCTCAAAGAAATAGCCTTCTCCTGCGGGCGCCTTCCCGCCGACAAGCACCTTGCCACCGTCTGATTGCGCACGCTCGACGAAACCTGCGATGCGGTCTCGGTGGCGGGCGGTGATGACCGGGCCGAACTCGACGTCGTCGCGCTCCGGTGCGCCATAGGTGAGGTCTGAGATCATGGCGACCAGCCGCTGCTTCAATTCATCGGCGCACGAGCGGTCAACGAGAATACGGCAGGCGGCGGTGCAGTCCTGTCCGGCATTATAGAAACTGGCCTCGCGCAGCGTGGCCACGAGCTTTCCAGATCGGCATCGCCGGCGACAATCACCGGCGCCTTGCCACCAAGCTCAAGATGGGTGCGCTTGATCATCGGGCCGGCGGCGGCCTGAAGCACGGCGCGGCCGGTGCGCACATCGCCGGTGAGCGAGATCATCCGCACCAGATCATGGGAAATCAGCCTCTGGCCGACGTCAAGCCCATTGCCAAGCACGACATTGATGACGCCCGGCGGCAGTAGATCGCCGATGATCTCGACGAGCTTCAACAGGCTGAACGGCGTGTGCTCGGAGGGCTTGATCACCACCGTGTTTCCAGCCGCAACGGCCGGCGCGATCTTCCACGCCGCCATCAGCAGCGGATAGTTCCATGGCGCAATCTGTGCAATGACGCCGACCGGATCACGCCGCATTACGCTCATCATGGAAGACGAACGGTAATTCCCCACAGCGGTTGCCGGCATGTTTCGAATGGCGGAAGCAAAGAAACGGAAAACATCAGCCACATTGGCAAGTTCGCCCGCTACGACGAAGCGCAAGGGCTTGCCCGCATTGACGGATTCGATTGCCGCCAGCGCCGCATTGCCTTCGACCTTGTCGGCAATGGCGTTGAGCACGGCAGCGCGCTCCTTCGGCGTCGTCAGTGCAAAACCGGTCCTGGCAGCATCGGCAGCCTTAATGGCGCGGTCTATCTGGGCCTCAGTCGCCGAGGCGACGTCGGCGAGCATTCTGCCGGTAGCGGGTTCGAACGCGGTCTCGGGGCTACCTTCGCCTGCCTCAAACCGGCCATTGATGAAAAGTCGCGTCTCGAAATCCGACATGGGATCTTCCTTCGGTTTGAATCAGGCGTTCTGGCGCTCAAGAATGCGGATACGGTCAGGGTCAATGGCAAGCGCCACGTCTTCACCCGGCTTCAAAACGATCTCGTTTGCCGTCAGCATACGGATGGTGTGGCCCGCAAGGGTCAGCACATATCGGTTGCGCGCGCCGAGATAGACGCGGGTCTTGACGGTGGCTTTCAAGCCTTCGCCGTCAGCGGCCACGCCGAGATCCTCCTGCCTGAGTGCGACCGAAACCGGGCCGTCCGGCCTGCCGGAGACAGGCAGATCAAGCCGTTGGCCGTCTTCGAAAACCGCAACCCCGCCTCGAAATTCGCCGGCATAATATTGGCCGAGCCGATGAAACCTGAGACAAATTCGGTGGCGGGCTCGGCATAGATCGCTTCCGGCGCCCCCTCCTGTTCTACCTTGCCGGCGTTCAGCAGCACGACGCGGTCGGAAAGGCTCAAGGCTTCCTCCTGATCGTGGGTGACGAACAGCGTGGTCAGGCCGAGGCGGCGGTGGATCTCGATCAGTTCCACCTGCATGTCTTCGCGCAGGCGCGCATCGAGATTGGAAAGCGGTTCGTCAAGCAACAGCACTTTCGGGTTGGAAACGATGGCACGCGCAAGGGCCACGCGCTGTTGCTGGCCGCCGGAAAGCTGGCGCGGCAACCGGTCGGAAAGGTGCGGAAGCTGAACCGTTTCAAGCGCATCCTTTACCCGCTGGTCCTGTTCCGACCGCGTACCGATGCGGCGCATGCGCAGCGGAAAACGGACATTCTCATAGACACTGAGATGCGGCAGCAGCGCGTAAGACTGGAACATCATCGCGATGTCGCGGCGCTCCGGTGGCAGGTTGGTGACGTCCTGACGGTCGATGATCACACGCCCCGATGTGGCGGCCTCAAGCCCCGCGACAGTGCGCAACAGCGTGGTCTTGCCGCAGCCGGATGCGCCCAGAAGGCTGACGAATTCACCGGAGGCAAGATCGAGATTGATGCCGTGCAGCACTTCCACATGGCCATAGGATTTTCTGATCTGATCGAGATGAATGTCTGACATGACTTTTTCCTATGTGCTCGCGAACTTGCCGATTCCGAGAACGCGGTCGATCACGAGAATGAGCAGCACCGTGAGCGCGATCATGATCGTGGAGACCGCGGCGACAGAGGGGTCCGGGCTAAATTCGAGCTGTCCGTAGATCTGCACCGGCAAGGTGGTAAGGTCCGGCGTCCTTAAAAACAGCGACAGCACCGCCTCGTCAAACGAGATATTGAAGGCGAAGAAGGCCCCTGCGGCAAGGCCCGGCCGGCATTGTGGCAGCACAACGAAGAAAAGCCGTTGCAGGCGTCCCGCCCCCATGGTGCGCGCCGCCTCCTCGATGAAAGGATCGGATTCCGTTAATACCGCCAGCGTGGTGCGCACCACATAGGGCAGCGTAATCGCCGTATGGCCGATCCACAGTGTAACGAAAGAAACACGGCCGAAGGTCGCGCTCCAGAACATCAGAAGGCCGATCGCATAGATGATTGTCGGCAGGATCAGCGGAGACAGGAAAAGCGCGCTCAAGAGTTCCGACTTTGGCAATTCTCGCCGGTGGATCGCGATCGCCGCCGCACCGCCGATGACGACAGAAGAGACCGTGACCATCAGCGCAATTGCAAGGCTGAGCCCCGCCGAGCCCAAATAGGCGTTCGACGACAGTACCTTCCGATACCATTCCAGCGAAAAGCCCTTTGGCGGAAACGAGATGAACTGGTTGGCCGAAAACGAGGTGCCGACGACCACGACCAGTGGTGCCAGCATCAACACCACGATCAGCGCGATGAAGACATAGTTCGCGATCTTCAGCCAGAGCGGTATCGCCTTAACCATGCTGACCTCCCGTGAGCCTGAAATAGGGAATGAGGGTGAGCGCAATGCCGAGGAACAGGATCACCGCCTGGGCAGCGGCAAAGTGCCAGTCAAGCGTCTGCGTCACTGAAGAATAAATGGAGGAGGCCAGCACCTGGAGCCGTGGTCCGCCAAGCAGGCTGGGCGTCACGAAAGAGCTTGCCGAGAGGGTAAAGGCAAGAAGCGACCCGGCGGCAATGCCGGGCATGGATAGCGGCAGCACCACATGGCGAAAGGATTGAAGAAAACTGCACCCCATGGTGCGTGCCGCCTCTTCCAGCCGTTGGTCGATGCGCGTGATCACGCCAAGGATCGAGAGCGTCATGAACGGCAGCAGCACCTGCACCATACCGATAACAATCGCCGTTTCGGTGCGCATCAATGTGAAATTGCGCTTCACCAGTCCGAGGTCATAAAGTGTGCCGGAGATAATCCCGCCGCGCTCGAAAATCACCATCCAGCCGAAGGTGCGGATGACGACACTGGTCATCAGCGGCAGCAGGATGACGATGATCAGCCAGAGCCGCGACCTTGGTCCCGACCGCGCCATCACATAGGCCAGCGGAAAACCAACAAGGGCGGCAATCAGCGTGATGATGACGGAAAGCCGGATTGTGCGCCACAAAACGCCGAGATAATAGGGTTCACTAACGAACTCGGCGAAATGAGCAAGCGTGAACCCGCCCTCTTCGCTCATGATCGACAACGCCAGCATTCGGGCTATCGGCAGAAAAAGGCAAGCGCCAGCAGCAGAAGTCCCGGCGAAACCAGGAGCGCGTTCTCGGCACGGTCTGTTTTCATGTAAGGGTTTCCTTCGGGCTTGGTTGCCAGTGAGAGTATTTTTATCACGAACGTCGATTACGACACACCGAGACAGCGCGAAAACTGTGTCTCCTGACGGCAGTTTCCCGAAACCATCTTACCCTTGATGGGCGGGGTCCGAGCGATGTCATCAGAAAGACCTGTCGGCAATTGTGTTGCCATTCGGGCGGGATAAACTGCTTGTATATCAAAGCCGCAACGGCCACGACCGCCCGCTTCGTCAACGGCACGCGCGCAAGGCTGATTTTATAGACTGCACCCCGGTATTCCCGGGGTGCAGCCAACATACCGACTTTTATTGGGCGATAGTCTTGTTCCACTCGACAACCCAGCCGGGGCGGCTTGCCTCGATCACTTCCGGATCGAAGCGCAACAGGCTCTTCACACCTTCTTCGCCATAGGCGACATCGGCGGCAACCTCTTCCGGCAGTACGGTCTTCGAATTGGTCGGCGTATAGCGAAGCGCCTCGGCAAAGCAGGCCTGGGCTTCGGGCGAAAGTTCGATATCGATGAACTTCAGCGCCAGATCCTCATTGTCGCGACCGGCCACCAGATTGGTGGTGATATAGCTTGCCGGCGTTCCTTCCGCGCCCTGCTGGAACTTGACCGGCAGGCCGGCCTTTCTGAGCGTATAGGCATAATCGGAGGCATAAGGCGCGACGAAAGCGCCACCCTGGGCGAAGGACTGCTGGATTTCCGGCGACTTGGAGACGATATAGGCTCCGTTGTCGAGCATGGTCTTCACTGCATCAAGGCCAGGCTGGATATTCTCGAGATCGCCGCCTGCGACCTTGTTCAGCATCAGGAAGCCGAACAGGCCGTAGGTGTTGGAAATGTCGGTCAGCACCAGACCTTCAGCCATTTCCGGCTGCATAAGATCGGCCCATTTAGTGGGCGCGTCTGCAAGCTCGTCGCTATTGTAAAGAAGGCCGATGACCGCAATCTGATAAGCGGGGCCTTCGCCCTTTTCCATATTGGCGCCGGCGAACGGGTAAAGATCGGCAGCATTTGTGAGCTTGGACGGATCGATCGGAGCGAGAAGACCTTCCTCGGCACCGACAATTTCCTGTCCGCCGGAAAAGTGGATGACGTCGAACTGCGGCGCATCCTTCTGGGCGCGCAGCTGGGCAAAAGCGTCGGCCGAATAGGCGGTGACGATCTTCACATCCGCACCAGTCTCTTCGGTAAACGGCGCGATGACGCATTCGCGATGCGCTTCCTCATAGGCGCCGCCGAAGGAGTTGATGGTGATTTCCGCAGCGAAGGCAGGAGCCTGCGAAGCGGCAAGAACTGACACGGTCGCCAGCAAAGTGGTTACGCGTTTCATGCTATTCCCTTCCTTTTTTATGGTTTCGGCGGATCAGGCCAGACGGCCAAGCTCCACCCGTTTTGCGCCCTCGATACGGATCAATTTGCACTGCTCTGCAACCGCATCGAGATTTTCGGTCATTTTTCCGATATAGGTGCAGGAGATCCAGCCCGTAGGGCCGAAGGTGCGGCCGCCATTGCCATAGAACATGCCAAGCTCCCAGAATTCCTCCGGGTCGATCTTGAAGAAATTCTTGGGCTGGTAAAACCACAACATCTCGCCGGGCTCGGGCAGGATTGTCTGGTTTTCCGGCGGAAGCTTGGTCGGATCGAAATTGCGCGCTTCTTCGGGTAGACCCATCATGATTTCAGGTCCGGAAAAGATCGCATGGGTTGCCGGCCACTGGATCGGCTTTTCCAGCGCGCCCCAGATCGCATTGCAGGTCTCCGGCGCATTTTCCCAATAAAGAGAAATTATGCCCTGCACGTTGGCATCGATGAATTTGAGATAGAGTTTCTTATCGTTCAATGGATCGCTCCCGCTATTTTCCTACAATGAATGAAGCGGAACTGCGGCATCCATGTCCAATTTCAATTTCTCATGCACCGATAGATTTCTTTTATCAAACCTGGCTCGCGCAAAGTTGATGGGTAGCAAGACTGCGGTTTCTCCTATACTCGCCCGGGTTCGGCTCGAAGGAGACACAGATGACCGGAAGACGCACCATTCTCAAAGGCATGCTCGCGGGGTCGGGGCTTGCATTGTTCCCGATCAGCGCATTTTCCCATGACCCCTCGCCGGAGAACGTGTTTGCCGATCCAAGCGCGCCGGTTCTCGGCAATCCGGATGGCGATGTCACCGTGGTCGAGTATTTCGATTTTCAGTGCACCTACTGCAAGCGCGATTATCCGATGGTGCGCGAGGTCGTATCGAGCGACGGCAATGTCAAACTGGTGATGAAGGATTGGCCGATCTTCGGCGATGTCTCGGTTTATGCCGCGCAAGCGGTTCAGGGCGCAGCCATTCTTGGCGAATATGAGACCGCACTTGATGCCTTGATGACAGCAAAGGGACGGCTGAGCCATGAACGGATCGAGACGCTACTGACTGGCGCGGGCCTTGATTTCGACGCAATCGCCGCAGCTGTGAAGACGAACGAGAAAACGATTTCCGACCTGCTCGACCGCAATTATCACCAGGCCGAGGCGTTCCAGTTCAACGGCACGCCATCCTATGTGATCGGCCGGACCGTCTATCCGGGTGTTCTGGACAAGATCATGCTGGAATCAGCAATCGCCAAGGCCCGCGCCACTGCGGGCTGAGGAGCACGGCGACGGCCTGAACAGGCCGAAAACATGGTTTTCAAGAAATCTCTGGACCCCATCTCATGCGGCCGTTAGCCTCCGCAATCAAAACAAATTCTTCGGAACGGACACCCCGATCCACGCGCCACTTTGACCAGCACGAAGGCCCATCATGAGCAAGCTGACACGCTTTTCCGTCGCCCCTCTTTCCGATATGACCCGGCAGCTTGCCGATGTCGCTTCCGGGCGCAGCGCTCCCGATCTCGTCATCACCGGCGCGCGTGTGCTGTCGACCTATTCGGAACGCATGCTGGACGACCGCGAAATCTGGATTTCGGGCGGGCGCATCGCCGCGATGAAGCCTGCCGGCAGCTATCTCGGCAAGGCGGCCAGCTTTTATGACGTCAAGGGCGGCATCATCGCACCGGGTCTGGTTGACCCGCATCTGCATATTGAATCAAGCATGGTCACGGCCTGCGCCTATGCCGAGGCAGCTCTTTTGAACGGAACCACGACCATTTTCTGCGATAGCCACGAGATCGGCAATGTGATGGATGTCGCGGGCGTTGAGGCGATGCTGGAAGACGCCCGCCAGGCGCCGCTCTCGATCTTCCTGACGGTCCCGAGCACAGTGCCTGCGACAGGCCCCGAGATGGAAACAGCAGGCGGCGACCTGACGCCGGAAAAGATCGCAAGGATCTTCGACAAATGGCCGGAGGCTGTGGCGCTGGGCGAAAAATGGACTTCGTTCCCGTAGCCATGAGCGATGAACGATCGCATGCCATCATCGCTGAATCGCTCAAACGCGGCCACCCTGTTTCCGGCCATGTCTATGGCCGCGACTTCGTTGCAGCCTATGCCGCAGCCGGCGTGACCGATACACATGAAGCGATCGACCGCGAGATTGCTAATGATCTGCTGGAAGCCGGAGTCTGGATTTTCCTGCGCGGCGGCCCCCGACCACGCCCTGGCATTCGCTGCCCGAGGCAATCAAGGCGATCACCGAACTTGGCGCCTCCCACAAGCGCGTGGCGGTTTGCACCGACGACCGCGATGCCGATGATCTTTTGATGTTCGGCCAGGACTGGGTCACGCGACAGGCGGTAAAGGCCGGTATGAAACCGGAACAGGCCTGGTCTATGGGCTCGCTCCACGGCGCCACCCGCTTCGGCATGGGCGACGAGATCGGCGGGCTCGGCGGCGGCAGACGCGCTGACATCGTGCTGCTCGATGACACGCTGAAGCCGGTTAACACTTGGTATGGCGGCGAACTTGTTGTCGAAGACGAAAAGGTGACGCCGCTGCTCGATGAAGCACTTTCGAAGCGCTACAAATATCCGGAAGCCGCCTATCACACCGTGAAGCTGCCGAAGGAGATCAAGCTGACGCCCGATCTTCCGGCCGAGAAGGTCATTGCGAACTGCATCCGCACCGAACTGCCGGGCATCACGCTTGTTCATGACAGAATAGAGCTGGAACTTGCCAATGACTGGCAGGATCATTTCGACCGCCACAATCTCTGCTTCGTTTCGGTGATCGAGCGTCACGGCAAGTCGGATGGCAACGTCGCCAATGGCCTGCTGTCCGACTTCTCGCTGAAGCGTGGAGCGGTGGCCTCTTCCGTCGGCCATGACAGCCACAACATCATCGTTGCCGGCACCAATGAGGCCGATATGCAGGTGGCGTTGCGCGCGATCGAGGAAAGCCAGGGCGGCGTCTGCGTGGTCGACGAGGGCAAGGTCCGAGCCATGGTCGAACTGCCGATCGCCGGGCTTCTTTCCGACAAGCGCGTCAACGATGTTGCCGACGACATGCGCGTCCTGAAGCTCGAATGGCAAGAGGCCGGCTGCGCCATTCCCTATATGGGCTTCAACCTGATCCCGCTGTCCGTCATCCCCGAAATCCGCATCACCGACAAGGGTCTGGTTCTGGTGCCGGAGATGCAAGTGATCGAGCTGTTCGAGAAGGTTTGAACGGGCGGGGCCTTCGGTCAGTTCATTTCCGCCGAAGGCCCCGTTACCTGCCCTTCCGCCAAGATCTTATTCTTGGCTTTTTGGCTTCCCAGGCCCACCCTACGGGCGTCATCCTCGGGCTTGACCCGAGGATCCAGTCACGTTTATCGCGGGAAGCGATGGTGCCGCCTTGCTCATTATGTCGCAAAGAACCAAGCCCAAAATCAGCGCCGTTGATGAGGAAAGGGCTTGGATCCTCGGGTCAAGCCCGAGGATGACGCCGAGCAGATGGCAACGATAGTTGCGCTGCTTTTGCGCTCCAGTTCGCTGTCTGAACCCGAAAATCATCTTTCTATCAACACCACCATTTTCCGTCCTGCACGTCCTTGACCGCTTTATTACTAACTGGTAGGTAATAAGCACGTTGATGGGAGGAGAATTAATGTCTGATACCAATCGTATCGGGATCATCATGCACGGCGTTACTGGCCGCATGGGGATGAACCAGCATCTGATCCGTTCGGTTCTGGCTATTCGTGATCAGGGTGGTCTGCGTCTCAAGGACGGCACCAAGGTGATGCCGGATCCGATCATTGTCGGCCGCAACGCCGCCAAGATCGAGGAGCTGGCCAAGCGCCACAACGTTGAGCGCTACACAACCGATCTCGATGCAGCCCTTGCCGATCCCTACAACATCATTTTCTTCGATGCGGCTTCCACCAAGCTGCGTCCGACGCTTCTGAAGAAGGCGATCGATGCCGGTAAGCATGTCTATTCCGAAAAGCCGGTTTCCGAAGGTCTCGGCGAGGCGGTCGATATTGCCCGTTACGCCAAGAAAAAGGGCGTCAAGAACGGCATCGTCCACGACAAGCTCGACCTCCCCGGCCTTCTCAAGCTGAAGCGCCTGCGCGACAACGGCTTCTTCGGCAAAATCCTCTCGGTCAAGGGTGAGTTCGGTTACTGGGTGTTTACCGGCGAGGACCAGCCGGCGCAGCGCCCGAGCTGGAACTACCGCGCCGCTGACGGCGGCGGCATGGTATCCGATATGCTCTGCCACTGGCGCTATGTGCTCGATAATGTGGTGGCGCCGGTCAAGGCGGTCTCTTGCACCACCGCGACCCATATTCCAACCCGCTATGATGAAGACGGCAAGGAATACGAGGCCACCGCCGATGACGCCGCCTATGCCACCTTCCAGCTCGAGGGCGATATCGTCGCCCATATCAATTCCAGTTGGTGCACCAGGGTGCGCCGCGACGATCTCGTGACCTTCCAGATCGACGGCACCCATGGTTCGGCCGTGGCGGGCTTGCACAAATGCTACAGCCAGCATCGCGCCAATACGCCGAAGCCCGTCTGGAACCCGGACGAGCCGCAGAAGATGGATTTCTTCGATGACTGGCAGGAAGTGCCGGACAACACCGTGTTCGACAACGGCTTCAAGGTGCAGTGGGAGCAGTTCCTGCGTCACGTGCTGGAAGACGGCCCCTGGGCCTATACGCTGACCGAGGGCGCCAAGGGCGTCCAGCTTGCAGAAGCCGGTTACCAAAGCGCCCGCGAGCGCCGCTGGGTGGACATCGAAGATCTGGGGATCTGAACATGAGTGCGATTATACTTCCCACCGCGTCTGGCGCGCTTGAGACCTTCAGCTTCTCAGGCACGCCGGTTGAAGCCGACAACGGCACATGGAACCGCTCGGTGTTTGCCGCAGCTCACGTCGTCGTCGATCCGCTTGCCGACAACAATCCCTGGTCCGACTGCACCGTCGACTGGGACAGGACGCTCGCCTTCCGCCACCATCTCTGGTCGCTCGGCTTCGGCGTGGCTGAAGCCATGGACACCGCACAGCGCGGCATGGGCATGGACTGGCCGACATCGCTGGAACTGATCCAGCGCTCGGTGAAGGATGCGAAGGCCGGCGGTCATTCGATCGCCTGCGGCGCGGGCACCGATCATCTCGACCCGGCAGATGCCAAAACTGTCGACGACGTCATCGCGGCTTACGAAATGCAGTGTGAAGCGGTTGAAGCGACCGGCGGACAAGTGATCCTGATGGCCTCACGGGCGCTGTGCAAAGTCGCCAAAAGCGCCGACGACTATGCCCGCGTCTATGGCCGTATCCTGCAGGGCCTGAAACAGCCGGCCGTGCTGCACTGGCTTGGCGAGATGTTCGATCCCGCACTGGAGGGTTACTGGGCCAGCACCGACCATATGGTCGCGATGGATACCTGCCTGAATGTGATCGCCGAAAACGCCGACAAGGTCGACGGCATCAAGATCTCGCTGCTTTCGGCGGAAAAGGAAATCGCCATGCGCCGCCGTCTGCCGGGTGGCGTCAAGATGTATACCGGCGATGATTTCAACTACCCCGAACTGATTGCCGGTGACGATCAGGGCT
The DNA here is from genome assembly GCF_028401385.1 of Marinicella algicola. GTDB lineage: Bacteria > Pseudomonadota > Gammaproteobacteria > Xanthomonadales > Marinicellaceae. The sequence goes on along the minus strand of NZ_JAQOMR010000001.1, from coordinate 4,083,097 downwards.
ACAGCCACGCGCTTCTCGGCATTTTCGACCCGATCGCGCCGGTGGCTGCCACCGGGCTTGCCGCCCTTGCCAAGGGCGACATGCAGCGTTGGGGCGCGGTGATGGAACCGACTGTGCCGCTGTCGCGCCATATCTTCAAGGCACCGACCCGCTATTACAAGACAGGCGTCGTGTTCCTGGCCTATCTGATGGGTCATCAGGATCATTTCACCATGCTCGGCGGCCAGCAGAGCGCGCGCTCCGCACAGCATCTGGCCGAGATCGTCCGGCTTGCCGATGCAGCGGGACTGATTGCCGATGCAGAGATGGCGGCAACCCGCACCGCTCGGGTGATGGCAACGCACGGTATCGGGGTATAATCTGATGGACACGATCACCCCCGAACGTCTTTCGCTGAACACCGCCACCACGCGTCCGCAATGGACGCTGGACAAGGCAATCGATGGCTGCGCACGCCACGGCTTTGGTGGCATTTCGCCCTGGCGCGACCAGCTTCAGGCCCTTGGCGCAGAAAAAGCCGCCCGCCAGATTCGCGAGGCCGGGCTTGGTGTTTCCGGCCTTTGCCGCGGCGGCTGGTATACGGCCGAAGGCGCACTGACCGACACCATTATCGATGACAACCGCAAGGCTGTGGATGAAGCCGCGACCATCGGGGCTGCCTGCCTCGTCATGGTGGTTGGCGGGCTTTTGCCCAGAAGCCGCGATCTCGCCAGTGCCCGCGCCATGATCGAGGAAGGGCTTGCCAGAACACTCGAATACGCCCGTAGCGCTGGCGTGGAGATCGCGATCGAGCCACTGCATCCGATGTATGCCGCCGACCGCGCCGCCGTGAACACGATGGCGCAGGCGCTCGATATCTGCGACCGCCTTGGCGATGGTATCGGTGTTGCTGCCGACGTCTATCACATCTGGTGGGACCCAGCGGTGAAGGAACAGATCAAACGTGCGGGCAGAGATCGGCTGATGGCCTTTCATCTGTGCGACTGGCTGGTGCCAACAACAGACATGCTGAACGACCGTGGCATGATGGGTGACGGCATGATCGATATTCCGGACCTGCGGCAAGCCGTGGAGGCGGAAGGCTTTTCGGGCCTCAACGAAGTGGAGATTTTTCGGCGGAGAACTGGTGGAAGCGCGATCCCGACGAGGTGATGGAGGTGATCACCGCGCGCGCTGCCGGTTACTGCTGACAGAGAAGATACCTGCCCGCGCAGGCAGGTGGCCGAATGCTGCAAATCGGGAAAGAGGAGCTCCCGGCGGTAGTACGGCCCGAAAGCTGCGCATTCGCCACACCCGGCAACAGGCCGGGCGCGCTCAACCGACCATCTGGTCGTCAAGGGAGGATACAATGCATACTACCTTTTTGAAGCTGGCCGTATCCACGGCCGCATTCGCCGTTTTCGCCACGGGAGCGGCAACCGCGCAGACATGGGAACCCGACCGCCCGATCAACATCATCGTGCCGTGGTCCGCCGGAGGGTCCACCGACCAGGTGACCCGTGTCGTTGCACCCATTCTCTCAGAGGCCCTGGGCACTGAAGTCGTCGTCGTCAACCAGCCCGGCGCATCCGGCTCTATAGGCACAAAGGCTGCGACGGACGCGCCGCGCGACGGCTATACCTGGACGGCCAATGCGATTGCCAACAACGCCACCTACGCCGTTTCGGGCCTTCTGGAAGACTCCAACATCGACGATTACCGTATCTATCTGCACGTTGCCAATGCGCCGCTGATCTCGGTTAACGCCGATGCGCCCTACAAAGATTTCGGCGAATTACTGGAAGCCATGAAGACCGGCGACGTGACAGTCGGCACGGCGGGCGTGACCTCCTCGGGCGGAACCGCCCTGGCAACGTTGGAATGACGCCGCCGGCGGCAACATGACGGCGCGTATGGTGGCCTATGATGGCGGCAACCCTGCTGTGATCGCGGCGGCCTCGGGCGAGGTTGACATGACCACCCAGCTCGCCGTGGAACAAACCGAAATGATCAAGGCCGGCCGTCTGCGTCCGCTCGCCGTGCTCGCCGACACGCCGCTCGAAATCGAGGGCATCGACCCGATCCCGCCAGTGACCAAGTGGCTGGATATCGACGTCGCACCCGACTATTTCGGCGTCTTCATTCCCGTCGGCGCGCCGCAGGAAGTCTATGACACCGTCGACAAGGTCTGGGCCGACAAGGTGATGAACTCCGAAGCGCTGAAACACTATGCCAACCAGCGCGGCGCAAGCTTCGCACCGAGCTATGGCGACGAGGCCCGTGCCCGTGCCATCCCGGTGGCAACCAACGAGGCCTGCGCGATGAAGGCCCGCGGCGAAGCGGTCAAGGACCCGGCGGAAGTCGGCCTCGCCTGCCCGAAATAGTGCCGAGCGGTGCCTGAAGAGGCCAGAGCTCACTGCAATGGAATATTCTATCGGTCGTTGCCGTGCCGCGACCGGAAAGAACAAACCGAGACGGCGGCGCTGTCGCCGTCTCGTCCAATATCTCCGGAGGTTTCATGCTGAAGTTGCGATCTCTCGATCTCGCGGTAACGACCATGCTGCTGGCGGTGGGCATAGCCCAGTTTGTTGGCGGCTACACAATGGATCGCCTGGAGATCCGGCACATTCATCCGGCGAGTATTCCCGGTCTTTTGCCGATGTTTCTCGGCGTCGCGATCACCGTGGTCGCGGCCTTCCAGCTTCACGGCCTGTTTCGCGCGCGTCACATCGAGGATGAAAGCCGTCCTTCCGGCGTCATCGCCCGTGGCGAAGTGTTGCGCCTCACCGGCCTGATCGCGCTTTGTGCGATCTACGCGCTGTTTCTGGTCGGGCGCATTCATTTCTGGGTCGCAAGCAGCCTGTTTGTCGCCTGCTTCATCATGATTTTCGAACTTCACCGGGACATATCCCGCCGTCAGATGATGATCACGATAGCCCGCGCGATCATCATCGCGGTCGTCTTCGGCGGCGCGCTTTCATTCCTTTTGAAGACCTCTTTTGGTACGGCTGCCATGACCTCGGTGTTCGACGCTCTTATTTCCGCCTTCACCAGCCTCTCAACGCCGATGATGCTGTTCCATGTCGTCTGGGCGACGCTGCTGGGCATTTTTGTCGGAGCACTTCCGGGCCTGACGGCCACCATGGGCGTCGCGCTCCTGACGACGCTGACCTATTCACTGGAGCGCGACGCCGCAATCCTGGTGCTGATCTGCATGTATGTTGGCGCGATTTACGGCGGTTCGCGCAGCGCTATTCTGCTCAACATCCCGGGAACGCCCGCCAGTGCCGCCACCTCGCTCGACGGCTTTCCGCTGGTGCGCCAGGGCAAGGGCACACTGGCCATGGCGGTCGCCACATTTGGCTCCATGTTGGGCACGCTGGTCGGCATTGTCATGCTGATCGCGATCGCGCCGCCGCTGGCCGAGGCCGCGTTCGGTTTCGGCTCATATGAGTTCTTCTGGCTGGCGCTGTTCGGTATCATCATTTCCGGACAGCTGACACATTCCGGCGAACCGCTGAAGGGATACATGGCAGGCCTCATCGGGCTTTCGGTGGCGATGATCGGCTCGGAAGGCATTCATTCCTATGTGCGCTTCAATTTCGACATCCAGCAGATGAATGGCGGGATCGACCTGATCCCGGCCATGGTCGGCGCCTTCGGCTTTGCCGAGGTGCTGTTTGCGATGACGCTGCCGGCCGCACAGATGGTCGAGAAAAATCGGTTCCTGCGCCGATCCGCGAACTTCTTTCGACCGTCTGGCGCTACAAGCGCACCGTGCTTGAAAGCGGCATCATCGGCACACTGGTCGGCATTATTCCCGGTGTTGGTGAGGATATCGGCGCCTGGGGTTCCTATGCCGCCGCCAAGCGCCACTCAAAGGAGCGCGACCAGTTCGGCAAGGGCAGCCAGGAAGGCCTGATCGCCGCCGAAACCGGCAATTCCGCCGTTGTGCCCGGTTCCCTGATCCCGTCATTGACGCTCGGCATTCCCGGCTCGGCATCAGCTGCCGTGCTGATCGCGGCGCTCTTCCTGCATGGCGTGCGGCCCGGCCCGATGATCATGTTCGACCAGCCGGAGATGATCTACACCATCGCCGTGATGCTGATCTTCGCGACCATCGCCATGGGCATTTTCGGCATGGCGCTGACGCCGGTGTCTCGTCCGGGTGCTGAAAGTACCGCGCACCATTTTGATGCCGCTGGTGTTCTGCCTCTGCGTGATTGGCCCCTATGCGCTGACCCAGCGGATCTTCGATATCTGGGTGATGTTCTTCTTCGGTGTGGTCGGCTACGTCCTGCGCCGGCTGAACTACCCGATGGCCCCGCTGGTTCTGGGTATCATCCTCGGCAGCCTGCTCGACAAGAGCCTCAGGCGCGGGCTTATTCTGTCGAACGGCGATATCACCGCCTTCTTCACACGGCCTGTTTCCGCAGGCTTTGCGATCCTGATCGCATTGATCATCCTGTTGTCGATCCCTGCCGTCCGCCGCCTTCTGCAGTTCAAACGCAAGGATGGCGATGCTAACAGGGAAAAGAAAGCAAACAGTCAGGACTAAGGAGACCCCGGTGGCGAGAAGCGGCAAGGCAACGGCAACACGGGCACGGCGGGGCGTACGCGATGCGGAAGCCTCGCGCGCTGCGATCCTTCAGGCCGCGCTCGACGAGTTTTCCTCCGTCGGCTATGACGGCGCGCGCGTCGACCGGATCGCCGCCCAGGCCGGGCTGTCGAAGCCGCTGCTCTACGACTATTTCGGTGACAAGGACGAGCTTTACAAGGCGGCGCTGCGCGAGGCCTATGTGCAGATCCGCGCAGGCGAGGAGCAACTCGCGCTCGAAGCGCTTTCGCCGGAAGACGCGGTGGCGGCGCTGGTGATGTTCACCATGACCCATTTTCGCACGCGGCCATGGTTCATCACCATGCTCAACACCGAAAACCTGCGGCAGGGCTCCTCCGTCAGCGCCATCGGCGACCGGCGCGAGATCCAGTCGAAGCTTCTGGTCAAGCTCTCGGATGTGCTCGAACGCGGCTGGGACGATGGCGTTTTTCTGCGCCGGGCCAAGCCGCTGGAGGTCTACATGCTGATTGCATCGCTGTGTTATTTCCCGGTTTCCAACCGCTTCACGCTGACGGAAGTCTTCGGCTTCGACACCGGCGAGGAAAGCCTCAACGCCCATGCGCGGCGCGCCACCGAGGCAGTGGTCGGCTGGTTGAAGCAGAAGGGAGATACCCCATGACACGGTTGGTCTGCTGTAACGAACTTTTGAGCCGCCAAGGCCTTGATTTTGCGGCGCAATGCCGTTTCGCCCGCGCAGTAGGATATGACGCGCTGGAACTCGCCATCGAGAGCTTCCCGATGATCCGCGCGATATCTCCATGGCTGAAATCCGCAAGATACGCGAGATCGCCCGCGGCGAGGGCTCGACATTGCCGGACTGCACTGGCTGCTGTCGTCGGCTCCCGCGCTTTCGATCACCGATCCCACATTGGCGCAGCCGACCTCGGACTATCTGATGCGTCTTGTCGATATCTGCGCCGAGCTTGGCGGCAAGGTGCTAGTGCACGGCTCGCCACATCAGCGCAAGCCGCCGGAAGGCGAAGCGCCGGAACAAACGCTGGAACGGGTGGCAAAGCTATTTGCGCCGATTGCTGACGCTGCGGCGGCGCGCGAGCTTTTCTATTGCATCGAGCCGCTTTCACGCGACCAGACGCCTTTCATCAACACCATTGATGAGGCCGTCCGTCTGGTGAAAATGGTCGATTCTGATCACTTCAGAACCATGCTCGACTGTTCGTCCGCCGCTCTTGCCGAAGATCAGGATGTGCCGGACCTGATCGCCGAATGGATGCCAACCGGGCAGATTGCCCATGTCCATCTCAACGACAGCAATCGCGGCGCGCCGGGAACCGGATCGGACGACTTTTCCGCAATCATAGCCGCCATCATGAACAGCAACTACCGCGGCGATCTGTCTGTCGAGCCGTTCAAGACCTGCGTCAGCGGCGAGGTGACGCTGGCGATTGCTGCCGCGACCGTGAAAGCTCATCTCCAGACCTTCAGGAACACCGGATGACCAATGCACCGCGGCTGACCGTTGCGACCGTTTCCTTTGCCATGCGGCCGGTTTCATTCCGTCTGCCCTTCCACTTCGGCAACACCGTCGTCACCCATACGGATCAGGGGTTCGTTTCGCTGACGATCACGGTCGATGGCAAGCCAACGGAGGGCCGCGCCGCCCAGCTTCTGGTGCCGCGCTGGTTCGACAAACGCCCCGACCGCAGCAACGACCAGACGGTCGCCGATCTGCGTCTTTCGCTGGAGCTTGCCTGCAAGGCGGCACAGGCCATCGATCGCGCAACGATTGCCGAGGCAACCGCGCAATTGCGCGCCACCGTGGAAGCGGAAATGCCCGATGGTACGCCGCGCCTTGCCACCCATTTCGGTCCAGCACTCGTGGAGATGGCGCTGATCGACGCGCTGTGCATGGCTACCGGGCTCAACTTTCCTCAAGCTGCCCGCCACGACCTCTTTGGCGTTGCAACCATGCAGGCCCCGGACATGCCTCCCGAGGCAATCGCGGCCGCGCTTTCCGGCATCACGCCACTGCCCGCGATTGCACCGCGCCAGACCGTCGGTTTCGACGCACCGCTGAGGAAGCCGAGATCAGCGGCGAGCCACCGGCTGACGGCCTGCCCGTTAGCCTTGAGGCGATCATCCGGGCAACCGGCATCCGCGCCTTCAAGATCAAGCTGAAGGGCGACCCGCAAGCCGACATCGCCCGACTTTCGGCCATTGCCGGTCTGGTCGGCACCATGGACGACCTGCGCGTGACGCTCGACGCCAACGAGCAATATACAACAGACCGGTTCGCGGCCTTCCTCGACCTGCTGATCGCCGATCAGGCGCTCGGCCCCTTCCGACGCGCGATCGCCTTCATCGAGCAGCCGTTTGCGCGCGAAACCGCCCTGTCGCTCGAGATCACCCCGGAACTCGGCCGATTTCCGCTAATCATCGACGAGAGCGACGACCATGACGGCGCCTTCGCCACCGCAGTGTCACGCGGCTGGTCGGGCACTTCGATCAAAAGCTGCAAGGGCGTTTTGCGGGCACTGCTCAACCATGCCCGCGTCCAGACAGCACGCGCCCGGGGCCAAAGCCTGTTCATCTCTGCGGAAGATCTCACATGCCAGCCGGGCCTCTGCTGGCAGCAGGACACGCTGGTGGCGGCCACGCTCGGCTGCAGGGATGTCGAACGCAACGGCCACCATTTCGGCGGGGGCTGCAGGGCTATGACGAACTCGAGAAGGCCCGGCTTCTGGCCGCTCATCCGGATCTCTATCAAAAGGCCGGGGGCCATATCGGCCTGCGTATCGAGGACGGGACGATTGCCGTCGGCTCGCTGTTCAATCCCGGTTTCGCGCGGTAACGCAGGTCTCTCTGCTCATTATTGAGGCAGTAAATCAGAGCCTTGCGTTTTTGCATAGGGGCATTGCTTTTACCCCACTGCCTCAGCGCCAAGCCTGAGGGTATATACAGATCAACAACAGCGAAGACGAAGCCAACAAGGAGACCGGAAATGAGCATGACCCGTTCGTTCAACAACTGGCTCAAGTACCGCGAAACGGTTACCGAGCTTGGCCGCATGAGCAACCGCGAATTGCACGACCTCGGCATCAATCGCGAAGACATCCGTCGCGTTGCCCGCAAGGCCACGTTTTAAAGAATTCCCCGGCTTGTAACCGAGCCGAGACAAAAGTTTTCGAAGCTGCGCCCTCCTCCTCCCAGCGCGCTTCGATCAGGACCGGCGATACTCCTCCTCCCAGTCGCTGGTCACCATGATGACGCCCACCGGATCCTCCTCCCCCGGTGGGCGTTTTCTTTGCGTTTATCCAGCGCAGTTCTCCAAACAAGGCGCGGACCAGGGCAAAACCAAACCGCTCACACGCATCTAGGCGCCCGAATTTGCTTGAATGAACTCGACTTCGCAATCCGGACGTATAATGGCTGCCGTCAGACGGTCCGTGGCATAGGCACCCGTGTCGATAGAAATCACCCCGTTTGCCATTTCCGGCACCTGAACAATCGTATGACCGTGAACAATCCACAGGCCGTCGCGGCGCGGCAATTGCCCGAACGCTGGATGCCCCCAGGTGAGGTTGCGCCGGGACTGTTCGCCAACCGGCTTGCGAGGGTCGGCACCGGCATGGACCACAGAGATATTCCCGCTTGACCACACAAGCGGCAGGTTCCTCAACCAATCCAGTTGTGCCTCGCCCAGCCTTTCCATGATGAAATCCCTGAGACGTCGCAGATCATGTTGACCATAGGCATCACCGGCCGGTCCGAAACTCGCGACCGTCTGCAGTCCGCCATTCCGCAGCCAGCGCTCGCCCTTTTCTTCAGGGTCCTCGAGAAAACCGAGAAACATTTCCTCGTGATTGCCCATCAGACAGAAGGTGTCCCTTCTGTCGCGCTGCCGTTCAAACAGCATTTTGAGAACGCTGGCCGATTGTTCCCCCGGTCAATATAGTCACCGACATGAACAACCGGCATGCCCGGTGCCTGCTGGTCGATCTTGTCCCAGAGACGGACGAGACTGTCTGCGCAGCCATGCACGTCGCCGATTGCAACAAAAGCCTGCTCCGGCTTCGGCAGGCCGCCAAGAAAAGCCGCGCGGGGGCCGGGCCGGGCTGTGGTTTTGGAGACGAAAACAGGCGGCGGAGCGATTTCATCAGCAATGCGAACCTCTGTTGAAAGACCTGCCGGACCAGTGCGTTCCATCCGGCGATCTCAACACTAAGGTCCGTGCAGCGGCAATTCAACACGCAAACGAAAAGACCACCCCCGTGAGAGGATGGCCTCGAATTCGCCTGCGGCAAACGGCTTATTCCGGCTGGCCGTAATAGGCCGTTGCGCCATGTTTGCGCAGGAAATGCTTGTCGAGCAGTTCCTGCTCGATGGCCTGCAGGCCCGGATTAAGCTGCATCGACATCAGCGCCATTTCGGCAATACATTCCACCGCAACCGCGACCTCGACGGCCTTCGCCACCGATTTGCCCCAGGTAAACGGCGCATGGCGGTTGACCAGGACGCCCGGAAAATCGAGCGGGTTCAGCGCCTTGAACCGTTCAAGAATGACATTGCCGGTTTCCCATTCATAAGCAGAGGCGATTTCCTCCGGTGTCATCTTCCGCGTGACCGGAATTTCGCCATAGAAATAGTCGGCATGGGTGGTGCCGAAATTGGAGATCGGCTTTCCGGCCTGGGCAAAGGCGGTCGCCTTGGTGGAATGGGTATGAACCACGCCGCCGATCCCTTCGAAAGCGAGCAGCAGACAACGATGCGTCGGCGTATCAGACGAGGGCCGCAGATTGCCCTCGACGATCTTTCCATCGAAATCAACGATCACCATGTTGTCCGGCGACAGTTCGTCATAGTCGACGCCACTCGGCTTGATGGCGAAAACGCCCTTGTCGCGATCGGCCGCACTTGCATTGCCGAAGGTCAGATTGATCAACCCGTGTTTTGGAAGCGCGAGGTTGGCTTCATAGGCCTCACGCCGGATTTCGGTATACATCGAATACCCCTTTCTCAGGCCTTGATGCCAAGTCCGAGATGCCAGTAGATCTCGTTGTTCCTGAGGTCCTGCTTGAACCGGTCGAGCTTTGTTTCCTCATTGATGACGGCCAGCTCGATCCCGGCCATGGTGGCGAAATCGTCCAGCATTTCCGTCGTTACGTCATTGCTGTAGGCCGTATGATGCGCGCCGCCAGCCAGAATCCACGCCGAAAGCGCGGTCTTGAAGTCCGGTTTGCATTCCCATACCGCGCGCGCAACCGGCAGGTTGGGCAGCTCCGGATGAGGAACCGAGGTCACTTCATTGACCAGCAGACGGAAACGGTTGCCCATATCCATCAGCGAGGCATTGAGGGCCGGTCCGAGCTTTGCGTTGAAGACCATGCGCACCGGATCTGCCTTGCCGCCAATACCGAGCGGATGAATTTCAACCGAAGGCGTATCATCGGCAATCGTCGGGCAGACTTCCAGCATGTGCGAGCCGAGCACCTGCTCCTCGCCCGGCGTCATGTGGTAGGTGTAGTCTTCCATGAACGAAGTAGCGCCGCTCATGCCGTGGCCCATGACTTTCAGCGCCCGCACCAGGGCCACCGTCTTCCAGTCGCCCTCACCGGCAAAGCCGTAGCCGGCCGCCATTGTCCGCTGGGCGGCCATGCCCGGCAGGGTTACCATGCCGTGCAGGTCCTCGAACGTATCGGTAAAGCCCTTGAAACCGCCGGCTTCCATGAACGCCTTGAGTCCGAGTTCCTGTCGCGCGGTGTTCAGGAGCGCATCATGTCGATCGCCACCCTTTTTCAACACGTCCACGACATTGTACCGGTTCTCGTAATCGGCGGCGAGAGCGGCAACGTCGTCATCGGACAGCGTGTTCATCACATCGACAAGGTCCATGATGCCGTAGCCGTTGACGGAAAAGCCAAGCTTCATTTCGGCCGCCACCTTGTCGCCTTCGGTCACTGCGACCTCGCGCATATTGTCGCCGAAGCGGCAGAACCGGCCACCCTGCCAGTCATCCCAGGCGCGCGCGGCGCGCATCCAGGCATCGATCCGGGCATGAACCTCCGGATCGGACCAGTGACCGGAAACCACCTTGCGGCCGAGCCGCATGCGGGTGTGGATGAAGCCGGCCTCACGATCGCCATGGGCGGACTGGTTGAGGTTCATGTAATCCATATCGATCGTATCCCACGGCAGTTCGCGGGCAAATTGCGTATGGAAATGAAGGAACGGCTTGTTGAGCATGGAAAGCCCGCGGATCCACATTTTCGAGGGCGAGAATGTGTGCATCCACAGGATCAGCCCCCGCATTCGGGATCGGAATTGGCGCGCACGGCAAGCTCTGTGGCTTCGGCCGGGCTTTTGACAACGGGTTGCGGCACGATTTCGAGCGGCAGATTGCCATCCTTGCCAAGGGCTGCGGCAATGGCGTTGAACTGCGCGTCGACTTCCGCCAGCGCTTCGGGTCCGTAGAGATGCTGCGAGCCGCACACGAACCAGATCTTGAGGGGCTTCAGGCCGATCATGTTACTTAATCCTTCTGCATAAACTGTGAGGGAATGGGGCGGCTTCAGCCGCGCACCTTTCCCTGATCTCGATCAAATCCTTCATCACCCGCGAAAGGTCGCTGTCGCGGGTGATGCCGCCGAAACCGTCGTGGAGCGTCAGGTAAAGTCCGTAAAGCTCCTCATAGATCGCGACGTTTTCAGGTATGGGGTCATAGCGGATGTCCTTCAGCCCGGTCATCGCTCTGGTCGTCACGGCAATACTCTCATGCGCGCCGCCAACCGCAGCTGCCGCCACAGCAGCACCCAGCGCGCAGGTCTGGGCCGAGCGGGTCACCAGCATGGTGCGGTTCATCACATCGGCATAGATCTGCATCAGCATCGGGTTCTTCTCGGCAATACCGCCGGCGCAGACCACCTTGTCGATCGGCACGCCGAAATCCGTCATCCGCTCGACGATGGCACGCGCACCGAAGGCCGTGGCCTCGACCAGTGCGCGGTAGATTTCCGCGCGGGTAGAATAGAGTGTCTGGCCGATCATCAGCCCCGTCAACCGCTGGTCGACGAGGATGGTGCGGTTACCATTGTTCCAGTCAAGCGCCAGAAGGCCGCTCTGGCCGGGTTTCATGGCGGTCGCATCCTCGGTCAGTTCGCGGTGCAGCTCTGCACCGCCCTCGCAGACGCGCTCGACCCACCATTTGAAGATATCGCCGACAGCCGACTGGCCAGCCTCGATCCCGAAAAAGCCCGGCAGGATAGAACCTTCGACAATGCCGCAAACGCCGGGAATGGTGTCGGACTTCGACAGGTCGACAATGGCGCAGTCGCAGGTTGACGTGCCGATGACCTTGACCAGCATGCCCTCCTCGATACCGCAGCCGATCGAGCCCAGATGGTTGTCGAAGGCGCCGGTGGCAATTGCGATGCCTTCGGGAAGGCCGAGCTTCTCCGCCCATTCTGCGCAGAGGCTGCCGGCGGGCACAGAAATATCCTGGGCAGTGTCATAAAGCCGGTCGCGCAGATCAGCGAGCGCGGGGTCGAGCTTGCCGAGAAATTCCTTATCCGGCAGGCCGCCCCATTTCGGGTTGTAGAGCCCCTTGTGGCCGGCCGCGCAGACGCCGCGCTTGATGTCGGCCGGCGCCTTGACGCCTGCAAGCACCGAAGGGATCCAGTCGGCAAGCTCCACCCAGGAGGCCGCGGCGTCAAAAACCGCACGGTCAACATTCAGGCAATGCCAGATCTTCGACCACCACCACTCCGAAGAGTATGTATCACCGACCATGGCGAGGTATTGCGGGCGCTCGGCCTTGCCAAGTGCGGTGATCTGTTCCGCCTCCCGCCAGCTGGTATGGTCCTTCCACAACCAGCAATAGGCATTGAGGTCGTCCCTAAAGCGCGGGTCCATCGACAGCGCGCCGTTTTGAGCATCAACCGGCAGAGGGCTGGATCCGGTGGAATCCACACCAATCCCGATGATCTTAGCGGCATCGAAGGCTTCATGGCTGGCCGCCTCGGCCAGCGCGCCGCGCACGCTTTCCTCAAGGCCTTTGAGATAGTCTGCCGGGCTCTGGCGCGCGAGCAACGGGTTGGTCGCATCGAGCAATACGCCCTGGTCGCCGCTTGGGTAGTTGTAGACATGGGTGCCGTATTCAAAACCGTCGTCGCAACCCACAACGAGTGCGCGAACCGAATTGGTACCGTAATCGATTCCGATGGAGAACATGATGTGCCTCGTTTTATTGCCTCGTTTCGTCCCCGTCGCGACTGCCAGAGCCGCGCCGGAGGCGGTTGGTCCGGGTCAGGGGCGGCCGTTCGATCAACTGTCAGCTTCAAAAGCCCCTTCTGAAGCAGAATGAAGAGCAGCAGCAGGACGCCGATCGCTATTTTGGTCCACCAGCTGGACAACGTCCCGTCAAACACGATGTAGGTCTGGATCAGGCCCATGGTCAACACGCCGAAGAGCGTGCCGAAAACATAGCCTGCCCCGCCTGTCAGAAGCGTGCCGCCGATGACAACCGTTGCAATCGCCGTCAGTTCTGTCCCGACGGTTGCCAGCGGATAGCCTGAGCCGGTGTAGATCGCGAAGACAATGCCGGCCAATCCGGCCATGAAGCCGGAAAAGGCATAGATCATCACTGTCGTCTTTCCGATGCGCGAACCCATAAGCTTGGCGGTCTGCTCACCGCCGCCAATGGCGAAAACATTGGCGCCGAAGCGGGTCTTGTGGGCGACAAAATGTCCAAAAGCGAACGCGAGCAGCATGATAACGCCGATCAGTGTCAGCCGCCCCTTGCCTGGCATCAGCCAGTAAGCCCCCTGCAGCATGTCAAAGAATGAATTGTCGATCGGCACGGAATCGATGGTGAGCATGTAGGATATACCGCGTGCCAGAAACATGCCTGCCAGCGTGACGATAAATGCCGGCATGCCGAGCGTATATATCAGCCAGCCCATGGCTGCGCCGAAGGCTGTGGTCACCGCCAGCAGAAGCGCGAAGACGATCAGCGGATGCAGTCCGGTATCGCGCAGAAGAACGGCGATGAACACGCCGGAAAAGGCGATCACCGAACCGACCGAAAGGTCGATTCCGCCAGAGAGGATCACCACCGTCATGCCGACGGCGACGATACCGAGATAGGCATTGTCCGTCAGAAGGTTACCGGCCACCCGAGTCGACAGCATGAACGGAAACTGGATGTAACAGATCGCATAGGCCACGATGAAAATGGCGATGGTGGCGAACAGCGGATAAAGACGCGGATTTCTCATTTGCCTGCCTCCTGCCGGGCCGCGGCCTTGGCCCGGCCGCCGAACAGGTTCTGCCTCAGGAATTTCAGATCGCCGGTGATATTCGGCGACTGCAGCACGAGGATGATGACCACCAGCACCGCCTTAATCACAAGGTTGTACTCAGACGGGAAGCCTGCCAGCAAAATACCGGTATCGATGGTCTGAATGATCATGGCGCCGATGACGGCAGCCGAAATAGAGAACCTGCCTCCGAGCAGCGAGTTACCGCCGATGACGGTGGCAAGCACCGCATCAAGTTCGAGCCAGAGCCCGGCATTGTTGGCATCCGCACCGCGGATATCCGCCGTGATGATGATGCCCGCAAGGGCAGCACAGAAGCCGGATGCCATGTAGACGGCAATCAGCAGCACCCTTGCATTGACACCGGCAAGCGCACTGGCCTTGCGATTGACGCCGATTGCTTCAATCAAAAGGCCAAGCGCCGTTCGCCGGACCAGAAAGATCACAAGCGCCGCGGCCAGCACCCAGATCCAGACGGGAACCGGAATGCCGAGGAAGTCACCTGAACCGAGAAAGGCAAAGCTCGGCAGGTTGAAGGTCAGGATCCGCCCCTCTGTGATCAACTGCGCGATACCGCGTCCCGAGATCATCAGGATCAATGTCGCAACAATCGGCTGAATGCCGATAAAGGCAACGAGAATGCCGTTGAAAAGCCCCGCCGCCAACCCTGCGGCGATGGCCGTCACAAGCGCCGGCACAAGGCCATAGCCATTGGCGATCGTCGCCGCGCCGACCGCACCCGAAATCGCGATCACCGTGCCGACGGAAAGGTCGATGCCGCGGGTGGCGACAACGAGCGTCATGCCGATGGCAAGAAGGGCGACGGGCGCGCCGCGTTTCAAAACATCAATGACCGGTCCGACAAAGCGACCGCCGGAATATTCGATCTGCAGAAAGGTCGGAAAAAAGGCTCACCAGCGCAATGAGGAAGATGAGCGTGACAAGTTGCGGGATCACCCGCTTGAGGCCGCTTGGCATCAGACTGCCTCCCTTTTCTTGGCCGCCGAGGATGCGATCGCCTTGACGATGTTTTCCGTGGCGATCTCCGCCCCGGTCAGCTCGGCCACATGGCGGCGGTCGCGCACGACGATGACCCGGTCGGTGACCGCGATCAGTTCGTCGAGTTCGGAGGAAATGATCAGGATCGACATGCCTTCGGCCGTGATCTGATGAATGAGATGCAGGATTTCGGCATGCGCGCCGACATCAATGCCGCGCGTCGGCTCATCAAGGATGAGGAAGCGCGGGTTCATCGCCAGCCAGCGGGCCAGAACCACCTTCTGCTGATTGCCGCCGGAAAGCTCTCCGACAGGTTTTTCGGCACTCGAGGTGCGGATATCGAGCTTTTCGATATATTCGGAGGCCAGCCGCTCCTGCTCGCCCCGGCTGATCGGCCGGGCCCAGCCACGACTCGCCTGAAGCGCCAGCGCAATGTTTTCGCGCACCGAAAGATCGGCGATGATGCCGTCGGTCTTGCGGTCTTCAGGGGCAAAACCGAAGCCTGCGGCAATCGCATCGCGCGGACTGCCGATTGAGATCTTACCATTGTCGTCCGAGACCGTCCCGGACTGTGCAGTGCGCACGCCGAAGATGAGTTCGGCCGTTTCCGTGCGGCCCGAGCCCAGAAGCCCGGCAAGGCCAACGACCTCGCCCTTGTGCACTTCGAGATCGAAGGGCTCGACGAAATTCTTTCGCCCAATGCCCTTGAAGCTCAGCAGCGGCTTTTCGCCCACCCGGCCTTCGGTATCACGCCGGACCCCGGTTTCCTCGGCCTCGTCCAGCTCGCGGCCGAGCATGTGAAGATCAATCGCACACGGTCAAGTTCGGCGGTTTTTCGGTGGCGATCTTGCAGCCGTTTCGGAGCACCGTCACCCGGTCGGTCAGTTCGAAAACCTGATCGAGGAAGTGCGAGACGAAAATGATGCCGAGGCCCTTGTCGCGCAATTGACGCACCACGTCGAACAGCATCTCGACCTCGCGCGTATCCAGGCTCGCGGTCGGCTCGTCGAGAATGAGCACCTTGCCGGAAAGGGCAACAGCGCGGGCAATGGCAACGATCTGCTGGACGGCAACCGAATAACTGCCAAGATCGCGATTGACATCTATGTCAAGGCCATAGCCGTCGAGCATCGCCTCGGCATCGCGGCGCATAGCGCGTCCGTCTATAATACCGAAGTAGCGTTTTTCACGCCCGAATACGAGGTTCTGGGCAACGGTCAGGTTCGGCAGGAGATTGACCTCCTGATAGACCGTGCCGATGCCAAGATCCTGCGCTTCGAGCGTCGAGCGCGGAGAAATTGTCTGGCCGTTGAGGTTGATCGTTCCCGAGTCGCGGGTATAGGCCCCGGTCAAACACTTGATCAGCGTTGACTTGCCGGCGCCGTTTTCGCCCAGAAGGGCATGCACCTCGCCGGCTTCAAGCTCAAACTCGACATCGTCGAGGGCTTTCATGCCGACAAAGGTCTTGGTGAGATTCTTGATTGTCAGTAGCATTTCCCAGCACCCTGGATCAAACGCGCGGCGCCTGTGCAAGAACCGAGGCGGCCGAAACCCAAGGGTCTCGGCCGCACCCGGGAGGAAGTAGACTCAGTAGCCGAGGCCCTTGCGACGTTCGAATTCGCCTTGAGGATCGTCTGCCTGGGTATAGAGCGCGGACTCCGTCTGGATGAATTTCGGCGGGATGGTGCCATCGGCCCAGTAGGCTTCCAATGCATCAAAGGCGGGACCGGCCATGTTCGGCGTCAGTTCCACGGTGGCATTCGCCTCGCCGGCGGCCATGGCCTGGAAGTAGTCCGGAACCGCGTCGATCGCGACGATCAGGATGTCGTCACCGGGCTTAAGGCCGGCTTCCTTGATCGCCTGGATGGCGCCGACGGCCATGTCGTCATTATGGGCGTAAAGTGCGCAGATATCGGCACCGCCGTTTTCGGCCTGCAGGAAGCTTTCCATGACTTCCTTACCCTGCGAGCGGGTGAAGTCACCGGTCTGGCTGCGCACGATTTCGAGGTTGCCGTGGCCGTCCAGAGAATTGCGGAAGCCCGTGGCGCGATCGATCGCCGGCGAAGAGCCGGTCGTGCCCTGCAATTCGACAACGCGGCAAGGTTCGCCACCCACGGTCTCTACCAGCCACTCGCCGGCCACTTCGCCTTCATGCACGAGGTTGGAACCAACGGCTGTCAGATAAAGGTCATCCGAACTGTCAACCGAACGGTCGAGCAGAACGACCGGAATTTCGGCATCCTTGGCTTCTTCCAGTGCACTGTCCCAGCCGGTGGCAACGACAGGTGCAAGCAGGATTGCGTCAACGCCCTGCGCAACAAAGGCACGGATAGCGGCGATCTGGTTTTCCTGTTTCTGCTGGGCATCGGAGAATTTCAGGTCGATACCGCGCTCTTCTGCCTGCTGTTTGGTCAGCGTGGTTTCGGCAGCGCGCCAGCCCGATTCCGAGCCGATCTGCGAAAAGCCGACAGTCTGCGCGGAAGCGGCAGCAGCGGCGAAAGTGAACGCGGCAACACCCGCAAGAAGTATAGATTTCATCAGTTATGTCCTCCCGTTTGGAACAAACGGCAATCCCGTTTGCCGTTCAGGCACCGGCCCCTCCGGATGGGGAGACCCTGCCTTTCGGCCCTTGCGGCCGAAGCGTCGCAATGCAACTGTGACACGATGTCTGACGTTTTCCTCCCGACAAATACCGTGCTGGCTTACGCAGATGGCAGAGGTGAATTTCCTGACGTATCTGCGCTAAAAGCGCCTTGCAACGAGTGAATTGTTGCAATTTCCCTCTATAGGGACAAATGAATAATCGTGTTTCTGATATAGCAGAATTGGTATGGATGTTATGATGCACAACCAACGCCACGGAAGCCAGGACGAGTCTCGTCCGCCGAGGATTGCGGTTTTCGCAGATGCGTCTGATCGCGCTTCTCGACCGCAAGGGCCAGATTTCTTCTGCCGCTGCCCAGCTGGGCATGACCCAGTCGGCTGCATCCAGACTGCTGTCAGAACTCGAACACACAGTCGGCGCCAAACTCTACGAACGTCATGGGCGCGGCGTTGTCTTGAGCGAAGCCGGACAGGCGATGGCGCGTCAGGCGCTGATCATCCTCAACCAGCTCGATCACGCGCATCAGGAGATCTCGCAGATCGTCGACGGCGCACGCGGTCAGGTGCGGATCGGCGCTGTCACCGGTCCCGCGATGCAACTGGTACTGCCGGTTATTCGCAATCTCAGGAAAACTTTCCCGAAATCGAGCTTTCGGTTCTGGTCGATACCAGCGACAAGCTGGCCGCGGCGCTGTTCTCCCACGATCTCGACTTCTATATCGGTCGCCTTCCCGAAGAAGTGGATGCGAAAACGGTGACCATGCGACCGCTCGGCGTCGAACCGATCAACATGATCGCCAGACAGGGGCATCCGCTTTGCGATCGGGGCTCGATCTCAATCGGCGACTGCCTCGACTATGACTGGGTTTTGCAGCCGGTGGGCGCGCCGATGCGCCGTTCGATCGAGGCTCATCTTCTGGCGAACGGCTTTACGTTGCCCCGCCATGTCTTCGTCACGACCTCACCGCTGCTCTCACTCGCCATTCTCTCGGAGACGGATTCGGTGACACCGGTCGCACGCGCCGTGGCCGATTTTCTGCATGTCGATGGCGCGCTCGGGGCCGCCGTTTGCCAGCTTCCGGTGCGTGAAAGCATCGATGTCAGCCCCTATTCGATCATCCAGCGCGTCACATCCGTCCAGCCGCCGCCGGTCAAACGGGTCCTCGCGCTGATCGACCGGCAGATCGAATTGAGGCCGGATCAGTTTCCCGAGGAGACAATCGGACGCTGAACTCCGAGAACCCCCTTTTCACGGCCCCACGCAGCGATATCGATGCGGGGCACACGGGTCTGTCTGATCCGCGGAAATCCGCGGAGACAGCATGCCCGCCTCGAAAATCGGCCGGGACAGGCTCGTGCTCGAGCGCAGTGGAGAACGCCTCACGCTTGACAACGCGGTTCTTTGCGACCGGCACCGGGACGAATACGCGGCCGTCTACACACGCTTTGCAGTCCTAATCGACAGGGACCAAAGCGATGTCGACGCAACGCCCCTACGACACGTCATCGAAGCCTTTGACGCTGATGAAACAACCGTCGCGGCAAGCTTTAGCTGTTGAGGTCAGAACTGTTTTGTGACGAATAGCGAGACCGTGCTCTTGTCATAGGCATAGAGTTCGACATTGGAAAAATTCTTCGCGTAGGCATATTCGAGACGAGGTGCAAAACCCTTCATCGCCAACGAGCGAAAAGTCGCGCCAAGAGCGACATCGAGCCTGCGATCGAGACGCTGTTTGGTCATCAGCGGAAAGTTGCCCTCATAATCGCGAAACGTACCACCGACCTCGATATCGGTCAGGATCCCGCCGGACCATTCACGGGCATAATTGGCGTTGATATTGTAACCGGAATACGAATTGAAATCCTTCTCTGCGGACACATAATTGAACCCGCCGCCGAAACGGATACTGCTCGAAGAGGTCAGCGCATAGCGATGGTTGATGCTCATGCCGGTATCATAACCGTCGAAGGCATCCATGTCGTGATAGTCGAGCCACTGGAACGAAAAATTTGCGGAGGTGACGCCGAGAGCACCGAAGGAGCGGCGCACTGAAAACACCGGGCCGTAGCCAACCCTGTAGGGCTCATTGCCCATCAGCACATATTCCGCCGCCATGCCGCCGCTGAAAATCCATGGATCATTGCGCCAGGCAAGCTGTGAAAATCCACCGATCTGAGTCTGGTTGTAAACCGTCTCCTTGTAGGCAAGCCCGGTAACCGAGCCGCCGAATGTCAGCGACAGATCATCAACGAGTTCAAAGGAATAGGTACCGTTCACGCCGTAATTCAAGCCCACGCCGCTTTCCGCTCTGGTGCCGGGGGCCAGCGGAATGCCGCCGACATGCACGAGGGCCTCATCGGTGGAGTTGGAGATGTTGGTGCTTGGCGCGATTGCGAAATAACCGCCAAGCGTCCATGGCCGGTCAATGTTCACCCGGTCGATATAGTCCTCATAGAAGGACCGCAGAGTTTCACTGGGCGCATTGTCGGCCAGGAGCGAGAAGTGGTAGATCGCCGCCTTCTTTTCCCCCATCAGAGCCAGCGTATGGGCAAGCTCCTGCCGCACCCGCGTGAAATTCGGCTTTTTCACCAGAACGCCGCGCATCAAAATCGCGGCCTCCCTGAACTTACCCTCATGTTTCAGGATCAGCGCATAGGTGAACTGCTGCGAAAGCGCGGAAAGTTCCGGGTCATCGGAAAGCGTTGCCGACAGCGCCATCGCCTGTTCATACTGCCCGGATTCGATCAGCACCTTGATTTCGGGAAACGGATTGACGGCAGCAGCAGCGCTGCCGGTCGCAGACACCGTCAGAAGACAGGCGAACACAAAGGCAGCGAGGCACCGCGCAGGCCCAATGTTCAGGAATGACAGGCAGAGCCTCATGAAAAATCCGATACGCATTACGCAACACTGAAAGGGTCGATGGCGAGACGCCGCCCCGTCCTGGCCGGGCTGGACAAACGGCGTGATCAATTTCGCTCGCCGACAAAGGTGCCGATCATGCCGGCGCCCCTGTTAGCACGCGCGCCATTCACCTTGTAGGTACCGGCGATGCCGGCGGCACGGTCTCCGTAGAAGGCCCCGTTCACGCTTGAATTGGCCTGATCGACATTGAGATAGTCATTGCCGACGGCAATAGAATTGGCGTTGGAGGTAAACTCCGAACCCGAAATCGTCGCGTCAAAGGTGAGATCGCCCACCTGCGTGCCCATTGCGCCGGCCAGTTGACCGCTGCCGAAGTTGACATTGGCGTTGAACGCTCCGTTGACATAGTCGAGATACTCGCCCGGCAGTGCCGCCGCTCCCAGATTCTGGCCAGAATAGCGTGCAGAACCGGACAAAGGCATATCAGCCAGCGCAGTCATGCCGTCAGTCGAGCGGAACGCCATCGCCACTTCATTGCCATCCCAAGTATCCGCATCAATCAACGCGACCACGGGGCCATCCTTTATGCCATCAACGGCGAAATAGCCGAGCCGCATATAGGCTTCGGCCCCATCGCCAAGATTTGCGGAATACCCCGCGCCGTCGGGATAGAACAACGCGGTTTCGCCGGCGTCAGGGCCGTCGGTAATCTCGACACCCACAGTGCCGTCGCCATTCATCTGGATATTGGCCGCGGCCGAGCCAGAACCCGTTACCACCGCATTTCGGGTGTCGACGTCACCATAGTAACCGAGCGCGTTCGGCGCCAGCGGCCCACCGCCTCCACCACCACTACATCCGGAAAGGCCGAGAAGCACTGCCACGCCCGTGAGAATTATCGTCTTGTTATTCATTTGCCCTGCCCCAGATCCCTGCCACTTAAATTAACGACTTGTAAATTTCCAAGCAAAGCGCGCGGTGTCAATGGCCTTTTCCGCAAGGCGGACCACAGCACAGACAAACCACGATCAGAGATCGCTTCGGTGCATTGCGAATGCCTAAAATGACCGGAGACGGGCCATGATCACCATCAATTGCAGCGACCAGAACCGAAAACCAAGAACAGTATCGCTGTTTTCAGAAAAGCTGGACGACGGTCTGCAACTCATCAACAACGAGGCTTCAAACTACAACCAAAAGCCGAAACCCGGAAGGGGGAGCAACACAGGCCAGCAGAGTTTTTCCCGTTGTGATGCCTTAAAGTCAGTGTTATCGAAAAGCATCACCGTCAAAACAGTTGTGCACAGCAACTTAAGGGCGAGTGCACAACCAGGCAGAATATACAAGGACGGAAGAATGACCGCACAGAACCCCATGCCGCTGTTCTACCACAAGCCGCAAATCTTGCGCTTTGAAGAACACAAGGGGCTCGGCCTTGTGGCTAAGAATGACTTCTCCTTTTCTTCGGAGGCCACTGCAATCCCGCTTTCGGTGACCGAATTCATGCCGGCAGTGCGGCACTATCCGATCGTCTTCATCGATGCTTCGGGTTCACCGGCACCGGTTGCAATCGTCGGCCTGAAGCAGGGGCGCAATCTGATGCTGGAGCAAGACGGAACCTGGGCGGCCTATGCCTATGTCCCGGCCTATATCCGCCGTTACCCTTTCATCCTGGTGCAGGCACCCAATGAAGATACCCGTTATCTGGCCTATGACAGCGAAAGCGGTCGTGTGAAGCCGCTTTCCGAAGCGCCCGACGCCGCGCCGATCTTCAACGAGGACGGTACGGCCAGCAAGGTCGTGGAGCCAATGCTGCAGCTTTGCGAGGCCTATCACCAGCACCGCGCCCAGGATACCGCGTTCCTGAAGGCCGTCGCCGAGGCCGATATTCTGGTTGCCCGCCACGTTGACATGGAGTTCCCGGACAAAACCCGCTACCGGCTCGACGGTTTCAGCGTGATCGACCCGGAACGCTACCGCAAGCTGCCGGCCCGCACGCTGAAACAATGGACGGAGAAGGGCTGGGCCGACGCGGTCGCGCTGCATCTTGCCTCGACCCAGAACTGGGGCCTGCTGATGGAGCGCAACCGGCTTGTTTCGGCAGAAGCAGAGGCGGCGCCCTCACGGCATTAACTGGCCGCCATTGATGTCGAGAATCTGGCCGGTGATATAGCCGGACATGGTCGGCGAGGCGAGGAAGACGAAGCTCCAGGCACAGTCGTCTGCCGTCCCGAGCCGGCCAAGCGGTATCGTATTCAACGCCGCATTGAGGGCGGAAGCCGGGGTTTCGTCATGAAACGGCGTTGCAATCACACCGGGTGAGATGGCGTTGACGCGAATGCCATCTGGCGCCATTTCCCGTGCCAGCGCCCGCGTCAGCGAATGCACCGCCGCCTTGGCCGCGGCATAGATACCGGACCCCGGCGCACCGCCGTTGCGGCCGGCAATCGAGCCCAGATTTATGATCGAGGCGCGCGCGCTCGCCTTCAGTGCCGGGCCCGCATAGCGGACCAGCCTGAGCACCGAGCGGGTGTTGAGATCGAAGACCTGTTCATAGACAGCCTCGTCGAAATCGGATGATGGTGTACGCCCGATCGCACCCGCATTGTTCACCAGGCAATCAAGCCCGCCCATCATCGCCACAGCGCGCGCAACAATGTCTTCTGCCGCGTCCGCCCGGGTCACATCACCGGAGACGACATGCACTGTGCCGCCCTCCTCGCGCAGTGCCGCCGCCAGGCTTTCGGCCTCGGCGCGCCGTGCATTGTAGTGGATGGTCACTTCCGCGCCCGAGCGGGAAAAGGCCCGTGCGGCGGCAGCGCCGATGCCGGAGCTTGCGCCGGTAACAAGGACCTTCAGTCCTTCCAGATCATTGACAGGTATCATGCGGGTCCCTTTTCCGTCGGATTACCTGTCTCTTGTAGAGCGGTTCAGGGCTAAATTGAACCGCTCTCGTGCCCTGTTTTCACCCTGCCGCAGTGTGGTGATGCTCAATGCGGGGCAAACTGATCCGGATGGAACTGACCGAGCCAGGTCTCGGTGAGCGGTTCGCCATCGTCGGCAAGATAGGCCCGCACATCAACCGTATCGACCGTGCCGTCGAATTTCAGGTCATAGGTCAGCCGCCAGTCATCGGTGCCAACAATCGGCATCGCATAGGCATTAATGACTTCAGCGCCACTCCCGACGGATATCTCTGGCTCGATGCCGTCATCGGACGTCAGCATCTCAACCGCGGGACCGGAGAAATCGACCACAACCTTGACCTGATCACCCGGGCGCGGCTGGCCCGGCACGCCACCGCGACCGATGCGGCTTGCGGTCGTTTCTGCGAGCCTGTCGTTCGGCGGTGCGGTCTCGGCCCAGCTCAGCGTATAGGAGAAATCGCGCTGTTCTCCGGCTTCCGGCAGATCCTCCGGCAGCCAGTAGGCGACGATATTGTCGTAGATTTCGTCATCGGAGGGCAGCTCGACAAGCTGAACCGCACCCTTGCCCCAATCGCCCTTAGGTTCGACCCATGCGGAAGCACGGCGATTATAAAAGACTCCGTCATCCTGATAATGGTCGAAATCGCGGTCGCGCTGAATCAGACCGAATCCTTGCGGGTTTTCATCGTAGAAGCTCGAGGTCACGACGCGCGGCGGATTGTTGAGCGGCCGCCAGATCTGCTCGCCCGAACCGGTGACGATTTCCAGCCCGTCGCTGTCATGCACCTCCGGTCGCCAGTCGAACGCCATGTTGCGGTGGGTTTCAGAATACCAGTACATCGAGGTCAGCGGCGCGACACCGAGCCGTTCCACCGCCTCCCGAAAATAGAGCCTGCTCCTGATGTTGAGGACCTGCCCCTCGCCATCCTCGTTTTGCGCTTCGATGCGATAGGCACCGGCGACGCTCTTGCTATCGAGTAGCGCATAGATGACGATGTTGTCGCCGGGCTTTTCGTCTTCTTCAAGATAAAACGCGGTAAAGCGCGGAAACTCCTCCGGACGCGCAAGTCCGGTATCGACGGCAAGGGCGCGGGCGGAAAGACCATATTGCTTATCCGGCCCATCGGTGCGGAAATAGCTCGCGCCGAGAAACGAAATCCAGTCTGTCTTCATGTCCGGCCGCATCACACGAAAACCGGCCCAGCCGGCGAAATCCTCGACTGCCTTTGCCGGGCTGTCTTCCGGCATGGTGAAGTAATCGGCGCTGTAAAGCACTTCCCGCGCCTCGCCGTCCTCGACCACGCTGATCGTTACAGGTTCCTTGAAATAGCGTCCCTGATGAAAAACTGCACCGGAGCCTCACCGACATCGACGGTGTGGTCCTTGCGGAACACGATCTTCCAGTGGGCGTCATAATCGATGGCATCGAACAGTTCGGGCTGTTCCACCGGATAGGCCTCGAATGGCCGCTCTGAAAGCGCCTTCGCCTCCTCGGCCAGCGTTTCGAAGGAAAACGGTTCTGCCGGGCCAAGCTCGGGTTCGAAATCCTGGGCAAAAGCCGCGCCGGAAAAGCCGAGGAGTAAGACAAACGGCAGAGAAAAGCGGGCAGGCGAAACGGAACGGTTCGTCATAGGGGGCAACCCGAAAGGGTCGAAAACACTCTGGATGCTTAAACGCAGTCGGTGACCCGAAGTTCCCGCCTTCTCGCAAATTGCAGAAGCCCGCGCGAACGCGGGCTTCGAAACGCAAATCCGTTTACGACCGATTCAGCCGACGATGCCGGAAATCCAGCTCGAAAGCGCGGTCTTCGGCGCGGCACCGACCTTGACGTCGGCAAGCTCGCCGCCCTTGAACATGGCCAGCATCGGGATCGAACGAACACCGTACTGGACTGCCAGGTCCGGATTGTCATCGACATTGACCTTGGCGATCTTGACCTTGCCGTCCATTTCAGCGGCGATTTCCTCAAGGCTCGGACCGATCATCCGGCACGGGCCGCACCATTCGGCCCAGAAATCGACCACAACGGGTTCTTCGGATTCGAGCACTTCCTGCTTGAAATTGGCGGTATTGACCTTGACTGTCGTCATCTTGAACTCCTTGGCAAAGGCGAAAAGCGCGCCCGGCGCATGAGATACTTTCGCATTATCGTATATTTGACCTCCATGTGAGCACAGGCGGGCAAAAATCAATGGCCCTGCCTCACTTTGTCGAGAGGCCCGCAAGCGCACCGGTCAGCTCATCAGAGGACAGCCGGCGTACCGCAGCTGTTTCAGTATAGACCAGAAGGCAGGCCACG
Source organism: Marinicella algicola (assembly GCF_028401385.1). Lineage (GTDB taxonomy): Bacteria > Pseudomonadota > Gammaproteobacteria > Xanthomonadales > Marinicellaceae. Next base: position 4,057,533 of record NZ_JAQOMR010000001.1, on the reverse strand, counting down.
GATTTTCCGGGGTAAAGCGGCGCCAGGATTTCCCTGTAGACCGCCATCTGCGCAGCATGGGAGAAAGGCACCGCCTCGCCCGCGCCGGGTGGGTTGCGGTTGGTCTTGAAATCGACCAGCAAAACGGCGTCTTCTTCAACTGCTAGCCGGTCGAGCCGGCCCGATACCGTAAAGTCGCCAGCCTCAAGCCGGACGGTCCCGGTCACGGAGACTTCGGCACGGGCACTGGACGAAAACACCGGTGCCAGTTCAGGATCGGCAATCACCGCCATCACGCCTTTCTGGATGGCGTCGCTTTCATCCTCCGGCAAATGAAACGCCGCGCGCGACAGATAGCGCCTGCAGGCCTCTTCGCGCTCGCTTGCCTCAAACCCCGGCAGCAACTGCATCAGACGGTGCACCAGCCGTCCGCGTTCCAGCGCCAGATTAGCGGCAGGTGTGCCAAACAAAGGCGAAGCGGTTAGCGGCGGCGGGTCCTCTACCTCAAGACCGGCGCGCGACGGGCTGAGCGGCGGCGCCGGACGCGCCTCTTCGCGGAAGGGTTCGGTCAGCGCCTTGGGAAGCGGCGGCAGCGCGGTGTCCTCATCCGCCGGACCGGCATCGCTCTCGAATGTCCGGGGCGGAATTTTCTCCTGCCACAGCAGGCCTGACCAGCTTTCCTGCGATGGCCCTTCAACTTCGATCTTCCCGGCGCGCTCCTTCTCATCAGTCGAAAGCGCCGACCAGACGATCTTGTGCCAGCAATCCGGCACCTCCGTCTGGCCGCGATAGCCCGAAACGATCAGCCGGTCGGCGGCCCGTGTCATCGCGACGTATAACAGGCGGCGATATTCCTCCTTCGCCTCATCTTCGCGGCGGGCGATATCGAAAAGCACGCTGCTGTCGGCCTCCTTCTTTGCAGCATGCCAGACGGGCAGACCCGACTCTATCACCCGAAAGCCTGCAAGGTGGCTTGCGACAAAGGGCCTGCCGCCGCTGTCGACCAGAAATACCACCGGCGCTTCCAGCCCCTTGGAGGCGTGCACCGTCATGATCCGGACCTCGTCGCGTCCCTTGTCCTGCTCGCGCTTGACCTCGAGGCCACCCTCTTCCATCACATCCAGAAAAGATTGCAGCCCCGGCAAACCCGTATCCTCGTGCCCCTTCGCCGCGTTCAGGAACTCATCAAGGATATCACCGGCCTCGCTGCCGAGCCGGGCAAGAAAGGCACGCCTGCCCCCTCGCGCGCCAGAATGCCGGCGTAAAAATCAAAGGCGGTGCGGCGGCGGGCGGCATTGATGATCCGCTCCAGCGTGGTTACGGTTTTGGCAAATGCCTCATCGCCTGCCGCTGCCAGCCGCCTCAATGCCGAGAACACATGCTCTCCCAGCTTGCGCCTTGCGGCAATCGAAAACAGGTCGTCTTCGGAAAGGCTCAAAATCGGGCTTTTGCAGATCGCGGCCAGTGCGAGATCGTCTTCCGGCAAAACCGCAAAACGGCCAAGCGCGATCAGGTCCTTGACCGCAATATGATCGGCAAGCTTCAAGCGGTCAGCGCCTGCGACAGGGACGTCATAGGGTGATTTCAGTGCCCGTGTCAGCGCGTTGACGAAGGCATCGCGCTTTCGAACCAGCACCAGAATATCACCGGCGCGAATGGGCCGTTCGCGGTCCTTCTCGACGATGGTCTCCTTGCCGATCATCTGCGAAATGCGATGGGCGATACGCCGAGCGAGAATGGCTGCGGGCGCCTGTTCCGGCGTCGCATCGAAAGGCGCGGTCCAGTCGTCCTGATCTTCGGTTTCAGCCGGCGCAACCATTTCCCAGGCCTCGACACAACCGGGATGGCCGAGACGGTTGGAGACATGCACCGTATCCCCGCCTTCGGCCGAAAGACCCTTACGGTTTTCCGGAACCGAGAACACACAATCGACCGCAGACAGCACCGAGGCGGTGGAACGGAAGGAGAGCGGCAGGTCAATCTTGGAAAACGACGCCGCAATCGAGACAACCCGCTTTTCCGTCAGCCGACCTTCCGCAGCAAACCGTTCGGGCCGCGCCCCTGAAACGAATAGATCGACTGTTTTTCATCGCCAACGGCAAACATGGTGCGCCGCCCCGGTCGCGCGCCCTCGCCGGTGAAAAATCCTCGCTCAAGGCCCGCACCACATCCCATTGCAGAGGGGCCGTATCCTGCGCCTCGTCAACGAGAATATGGTCGACACCCTGATCGAGCTTGTAATGCACCCATGGCCCGGCATCCGAGCGCGCCAGAAGGGCTGCCGTACGCGCAATCAGATCCTCGAAATCCAGCTTGCCGCGCCGCTGTTTCAGCGCCTCATAGCGGGTATCGAGCCGGTCGGCGAGGATGAGCGCCGCACGTGTCTTTTCGAATATCCGATACCGGTTCAACCGGTCGCGGACCTTGAAGACCTGTTGGGCTGCTGCCAGCACCGCCTCGCCAAGCTCCGGTGCCTTGGTCCGCAGCGATTTGAACACAAGCGTCGTCTCCGCCTTCGGCGTTCCGGCCGCCGTCAAAAGGCGCTTTCCAACGCCGAAAACCGCGAAACGGCATCGGAGGCCTCGACGGCGCTCTGCAGGTGATCGGCAAAACCGGCCGCCCGTGATCCGCCATCATCGCGCGCAATCCCGACCAGCTGCGCGAGGTCTTCCAGACCCGCAAGCGGCCAGACCTCGGCGGCGATCGTTTCCGCGCCTGCGTCCGGTGCGAACCCGTAAGCGGCGCGAAGCTGTGCCTCGAGCCCGTCATTGCGCCGCGCCTCCTCCAGAAACGGCCTGATGGCATGGCGGGCGCTGACGATCTCGCCGAGCAGTTTTTCAAGCCCGCTATCGTCTGCGATTTCCAGCACGGTCTGAAAGGCCTCCGACAATGCCGGGTCCTCCCTGCTTGCCGTTGCCGTCAAAAGCTGACGGCGGGCATCGGCCAGAAGCGTGGCGGCGGCAACATCGTCCAGCACGGAGAAATGCCCGGCAACATTGGCTTCCAGCGGAAAGCGGTGCAGCAGGCTTTCGCAAAACGCATGGATGGTCTGGATCTTCAGCCCGCCCGGCGTTTCCAGCGCATGGGCAAACAGCCGCCGCGCCACCGCAATCTTCAGCGCATCCGGGCGTACGCCCTCGATTTCGGCGATCTCGGCTGCAAGGGCTGCTTCCGGCAGCACCGCCCATTCGGCAAGCCGCGCGAACACACGGTTCGACATCTCGGACGCCGCCGCCTTGGTATAGGTGAGGCAGAGGATTGCCGACGGACGCGCGCCGGCGAGCAGCAGCCGGACCACACGCTGGGTCAGCACATGGGTCTTGCCGGAACCGGCATTGGCCGAAACCCAGACAGTGCGGGCCGGATCGGAGGCCAGCCGCTGGCGGCCGGTGGTCCATGACAGCCAGTCTTCGGGGCTGGCATTGGTGCCCGGATCGTCAGTCATCGCCGCCCTCGCCGTTATCATCCGCCGTCGACCATTCGGCAACGCGGGCCAGATGATCATATTCGCCGCCAAAATCGCGCGCGCTTGCCGGAATAAGCCGCGAGGCGAAGGGCCGGGTTCCGGTCTTCAGCGCGGTGACAAACCGTGTAAATTCCCTAAGGGCGTCACTTGCCAGCTCACCCGCCGTGATTGCCGGGTCCTTTTTGGTTTCGGCCTTTTCCAGCGCGTCGACCCCGAAGCGATGGCCGGGCCTGAGCCGCACATATTTGAGGCTTTTGGTTTCGAGCGCGGGCACATCCTTGAAGGCACCCGCCGCAAGGGCTGCCGCCTCCAGCGGCAATTGAGGCTCCAGAAGCGTGCGCGCCTGATTGAGCGATGGCGAGATGCCGGTCTTGTAGTCGATGATCTCGGCCCTTCCGTCGTCCAGAATGTCGATCCGGTCGGCAATGCCGGTCAGTCTGATGTCTGCAAGCGGAATATCGAAACCGGCACCCGCCTCCGTCAGCGTAGTATCGATCGATGTTGACAGCCGTCTTGCTGTTTCGAATTTCAGAAGCTCCGCAGCCACCGATTTCAGCCGCGGCACCCAGCTCAAGGCCAGGTGCGGCGGCAGTTCGGCTTCCAGCAGGAGACCGGCGAGCACATCCTCCATCGCCATCCGCCCGGCCTCGGTGGCGGGATCCGCGCCGGACTTGATGAACCGCTCGGCCAGCGCGTGATAGAGAATGCCGCGCTCCTTGACGGAAGGATCGGCATTGAACGGGGCAAGCGGATCCAGCTTCAGCACTTTCTGGGCATAGATCGCATAAGGATCGCGCCTCAATCGGCCGATCTCGGAGAAGGAATAGCGCTTCGGCTGGTCTTCGGCCGGCGGATAGGGCTCCGGTCGCGGCGGGATCGCCGTGCGCGGCGCATCGTCAAGGGCATAGGCCCAACCGGTCAGCCTGTCACCGCGCCGTTTCAGCGCCGCCTCAAGATCGGCGCCGGCAAAGGCCAGAAGCCGCTGCAGCCAGCGGCTGGCAACCGTCGGGGCCGAGCCTTGCCGCATCGCGCGCGAGAAGATCAGGTTAGGCACACCGGCAGCCATGGTCAGATCATGCGCCAGTTGCCCGACACGTTTTTCCGGCGGCTCAAGGCCGATTTCCGCTTTCATGCCGCGCGACAGAAACGGGTTGTTCTTCGCCTGTGTCGGCCAAACGCCTTCGTTGAACCCGCCGATGACGATGGTATCGACATCCTGCAGCCTGGCCTCGACCGCGCCGAAAATGAACACGCGCGGATTGCCCATGGAGCGCGGTTTGACGGCCTCCGATGCCGTCAGCGCTGCGATGATGTCGATCCATTGCGGGCCGTCGGCAACAATCGGTGTCACCGACCCCATCGTTTCCGACAGCACGGTCGCAAGCCGCTCGCCTGCCTCGCCGGACCATAGCGCCGAAAGGTCGCCGGCATCGTCAACGGCAATCGCCTCCAGCGCCCGGCCGGTGCGCGCGGCCCAGTCGGAAAGCGCGATTGTCTCGGTGATCGGCGGCTGGTCGGGGCCGCGCGCCACATGGGTTTCAATGAGCGGCGCCAGCGCGGTGTCGATCCTTGCCGCAAGATCGCGCGCCGTCTCGGCGGCATTCCTCGGCAAGGCCGTGCGCCAATGCGGCGGATAGCGCTCGTCCTTCTGCTTTTCCAGCGCGTCATCAACGAAGGTGGCAAGCCGGCCAAGATCGGCGGTTCTGGTGCCGCCACGCAGCGCGATCAGCTCAAAGGCAGCGCTTGCTGCCCGCATTTTCCGGGCGGACAGGCCGAAACGCGCCAGCGGATGTTTCAACAATGCGGCCAGCACAGCCGGATCGCCGGGTTTCAGTGCCGCCTCCAGCATCAGTGTCAAAAGCGTGCCCTGCCCGGTTGCCGAAAGCGGTGTACCGGCTGAATCATCGGCCTCGATAGCAAAGCGATGAAGCTCGGCCGCAACGCGCCGTGCAAGATTGCGGTCGGGCGTGATCAGCGCCGCGCGGGCAGGTCTGCCGTCCTCACCCGGCGTTTCCAGCGCCAGCCGAAGCGCCGCTGCAATCGCAAGTGCTTCCTGCCGCTCATTGCCCGCTTCCATCAGCGAGACATCGGCAAAGGCGGTTTCAATCTCGTCGGCAGTAAATTCCGTGCGCCAACGCTCCCAGCGGTCGGTCACCTCTGCCGGAGCGAAGGCGGCAGCCAGAATGCGGCGGCGCAGGGCAAGCGCCGTCCCGGGCTGCGAGAGCGTGGCAAAATCCGCGCGCTGGCGCGACAGGCGCTCGAGCAGCCGCGCCATTTCATATTGCGGATGACTGCGGATCGAGGGATCTGGCATGGCGGGGTCGGCATCGGCAGCGGTCAACGCCTGCCAGTCTTCTTCCGGCATATCGCAATCGAGCCCCGGCATCACCACCACACCCTGCGGCAGCAATGAGACGGCAGCGATCAGATCGGCAATCGCGGGAACCGAACCGGTGGAGCCGGCAATGATCACCGGCGCCCGGCCCGTGATTGCGGCGATCCGCTCTGCCTCACTGGCAAGCAGCGCATTGCGGTGGGCAACGGCGGAGGAGCGGCCAAGCTCTTCCAGCCGTCCGGGCCAGTAAAGCGCTGCAATCTTCAGGAACTCGGCAGTCAGCTGCCACCAGACCGCATAGTTATCCTGTTCCAGAGATGACAGCCGGTCCCAGCCGACCCGCTCGGTCTCCATCGCATCGATGAGTTCAGCCAGGTCGCGGGCAAGCCAGACAGCATCCGCCGGGCTGGCGGGGGCGACAAGCGGGGATGCGCCGTGAAGACCGGACAGTTCATCGGACAACCGGTTGCGCCAGGGCAGGATCAGGCCGGCAAGTTCCAGAAGCCGGGGCACTGGTTCAATCGATGGCAGGCTCTCGGCACTTTCCGGCAGGTTTTCCTCGAAATAATGCTCGTCCTCGTCCGTTTCACCAAGCGCGCGAATTTCCGGCAGGATCGTCGAGGCGCCGCCGAGAAGAGCGGAGAATTCGCCGCGCAACATACGAACAGCGCGCCGTGTCGGCAGGAATATCTTCACATCGGCAAGGGCGAGCGGGTCTTTCGGATCATATCGGAAATCCGGGGTCAGCCGGCCGGAAATCAGGCTTTCGGCAAGGCTTTGAAGAAATGGCACGCCCGGCGGTATCGTCCACAATCCGGCATTGTTCGCCTCCGCCATTTCCGGCTCCCGTTTCGATCCGATTCACTCAAGGTTTTACGGGCCAATGGCGTGCTTCGCAAGCGCCGCGGATGCCAGAGCCGCTTGCGCCACTGCCGTCATGCCAGCCTGGAAAGGCTTCAGTGAAACGCGGCCTCCAGTGCAGCAAGCCGGGACGCCGGCCCGGTGAGCACCACCCGGCGGCCATTGCCTTGTTCCTCAAAGGCAAGCGTCAGGGTCTCAGCCGGGAGTTCGCCGCGTTCCGGCCACTCGACAAGACTGATGCCATCGTCGAGCGCTTCGTCGAAACCAAGCTCGATCAGTTCGTCAGGGTCAGAAAGCCGATAGAGATCAAAATGATAAAGCGGCGGCGAACCGTCATAAATCTGAACCAGGGTGAAAGTCGGGCTGGGCACCTCCAGCGCCGGGTCTTGCAGCCGTACGCGGATCAGCGCACGGGCGAAGGTGGATTTGCCCATGCCAAGATCACCGGAAAGCGCCAGGCAGTCACCGGCTTTCAAAAGCGGTGCCAGTTTTTCAGCAAGTGCGATGGTCGCCGCCTCATCCGGCAGAAAACACTCCATCATTCCGCCGCGATGATTTCCGCTCCGCCCCGGTCTGCGGAGGCATCGGGAATGCGGCAGGAAACGGTGGTACCCGCGCCCGGCTCGCTGTCGATGAACACCCTGCCATGATGCAGACCAACGAAGCTCTCGACAATGGCGAGGCCAAGGCCGGCGCCGGCATATTGGGCCTGACGTCCGCCGGAATCGAAGCGGGAAAACACACTTTCCAGCGCATCATCGGCAATGCCCGGCCCGTTATCGGTGACAGTGAAGACGAAATCGCCCTTCTCGCGCCAGCATGACAATGCGATAATCGAGCCACGCGGCGCATATTTGACGGCGTTGCCGAGAATTTTCAGCAGAACCTGTTTCAGACGCTGGAAATCGGCGGTGATCGGCCCGAGTGCGGGTGGCGCGGTGATTTCCAGTGTCACGCCGGTCTCCTGCAGCCGGCTCGAAATATCGTCAGCGACGGAATCGATCAGGTCATCCAGCGACATCCGGTCGAATTCGAGATGCAGAATACCGGCATCGGCCGATTTCAGATCGATCATGTCGTTGACGATGGTCATCAGCACGGACGAGGAATTGGCGATGTGGTCGACATAATTGCTCTGTCGTGCGGTGAGGGAACCGGTGTCCGGCGCCTTCAGCAGTTCGGCAAAGCCCATGATCGACGTCAGCGGTGTCCTGAGCTCGTGGGAGACGTGTTCGAGGAAGGCGTTCTTCAGTTCCTCGGCCTTGCGCAACGCATCGTTTTTCTCCGTCAGCGCCCGCTCGACCTTCACCGAGTCGGTCTTATTGACGAAGGTCAGCATGGTCTGCGCGTTCGGCAATGGCGTGACCGCATAGTCGAGCACCAGACCCGAGGTCAGATCGAGACGGCCCTGACGCGAAACACGTTCATCGTCAAAAGAGGTGATCATCCGGGCAAACAGTTTCCAGCCATCGGCGCCCCCGGATCCCCCTCGCAGGTCTGCATCAGCGTGCGAATGTGGGTGCCGGGCTCGGCGTCCCGGTCGGCAATCCGCCAAAGTGCGAGGAAAGCCGGGTTGGAAAGCTTCAGCCTTCCGTCCGGCCCGAACACCGCGACGCCTTCTGCCAGATGATCGATGGTCTCGCCCTGGACCTTTACCAGCGTATTGTAGCGGGTCTTCAGCGCGACCTGCTCGGTATGGTTTTCAAAAACCCAGGTGGTGCCGCCGCGCGGATGGGCGGAGGCAAATACACTCAGCGTTTCCCCGCTCGGCAGATACCAGAGATCGGAATAGGGCTCGACGGTGCGATAGACCGAAAGTACCTTTTCCTTCCATTCGCGCCATTGATGCGGCTCCGGCAGCTTGCCGTCGGCGCGCAGGCGCTCGAACAGTTCTCCATTGTCAGGATGGGATTCCAGGAAACCCATGTCGAGCTTCCAGAGTTTCTCAAAAGCCTGATTGTAAAATTTCAGCCGCCGGCCGTCATCGAAGATCGCAACGGCCGTGTGCAGATGGTTGAGCGTATCGGCATGGCTTTCAAGCGTCTGTTCCAGCGCATTTTCAACACTTTGAAGCTCGGAGACATCCCTCGCGATCCCTGCCGAACCATCGCCACAAGGCACTTCGCTCAGTTCAAAGAAGGTGCGATTGCCGCCGGTCACCACTGGCTGGCGACCATCAAAGCGCACACCGGAACGCACGGTTTCATCAAGTTTTTCCTGGATTGCAGCGCCAACCAGCATGCGGTTTTCGGCAATCGTGTCTGCGGCACGGCCGCCCTCGACCGCGGCGATATAGGCGCGGTTTGCCCAAATCAGCCCGCCGTCGGCATCACGTTGCCAGCACGGCATGTCGACGGCTTCGAACAACGCCTCAAAACGGGAAAGAACGGCCTTCTGGCGCTTGTGTTCGACCTTCAGTTCGGCAAGCTCGGCGCGAACACTTTCGAGCGCACCGAAGCGGACATGGGCACGCCCGCCGGTGGTGCCGCCGACAACTTCAAGCACATAGCCATTATGGGCCTCGGCCAGCATCTCGAAAGCCTTGGCCTTCTGACGCAGGGCGGCAATGGCGGTCGCCAGTTGTCGTGTGCTGCCGGGTGAAAGCCAGCCGTCAAAGGAAAGGAAGGCGTCGTCGTTTTCAGGCGCACCGGCTTCTTCCGGCAGAGTGCCGAGAAATTCCGGCTCAGCCTCGGGCCCCTCCCAGAAAATGATGCGGCGGTTGCGCTCGGCGTTCAACGCTTTCAGATTGGCAATGCGTTCGCGTTGGTTTTCCAGTTCAAGCGCAAGCCGCTGGTTTTCCGCTTCGGTGCGGCCGCGCAGGCGCATGAACCAGAGCGTGGAAAGCACGGTCGCCGCCAGAATACCGCAGAATGCCGAAAGCGCCATGACCTCGCGCGAAGACAAGACGGGCGCCGCAGGCGTCTGGGCAAAGGCGCCAGCCGCGGACAGCGAAAGTGCCGTGCCGGCGGTAAGCCATCGCGCAATCGCGCGCTTCGTGCGCCTTTTGCGAATCATCCGGCCCTCGTTGCTTTTACCGCCCCGCTCCATTCGTCTCTTCCGCATCTGTCTTTTGGCGGGCCGCGCTCAATGTGCCGCAAAGCGCGGCGGCCGCCTTCAAGAGGCTGTCCACATGTCATGAAGATCCGGCCGTTGACAGACCGAATCGCCCCTTTCAAAACATAGACGCTTGGCGAATCCGCGAAAAGAGTCCGACGGAAATAAACACCCCGCGTCCGGTCTTGGGGGACAGCGCCGAGATTAATGCGGTTATGCTTTCGGAAGTGTTAAGGACGGCGCTGATCCGCCTTAGGCAGCGACAGCCACGGGCGGGGCCGCACGCTCGCGAACCGTCAGATGGATCAGGGCCGAGACGACGCCGAGCGCGATGGCCACATACCAGATCATGTCGTAATTGCCGTAGCGGTCAAACCATATCCCGCCAAGCCAGACACCGGCAAAACCGCCGAGCTGATGGCTGAGAAAGACGAAGCCGAACAGCGTGCCCATCGCACGCGGGCCGAACATCACGATGATCAATGCACTCGTCAGCGGCACAGTCGAAAGCCAGAGCACGCCCATGACGAGGCCGAAGATCAGCACGGAAACGGGCGTCAGCGGCAACCAGATGAACACCACAATGACGACCGCTCTCAGCGCATAGATCCCCGCCAGAACATGCGGTTTGGAGAAGACATTACCGAGGCGCGCCGCAATCAGCGTACCAAAAATATTGGCAAACCCGGCGAGCGCCAGCGCTTTCAGGCCAAGCGCGCGCAATTCGGGTCCGGATAGCGCGGTCCCTGTGCAGAAATTTTGCACATAATTCGGCAAATGCGCGGTGATGAAGGCAAGGTGGAAACCGCAGACGAAGAAGCCGGCCGCCAGCATCACAAAGCTCGTATGGCCGAAGGCGTGACGGATCGTCTGCGGCAGATCGATATCGGCTTCGGCGGCAGTCCCCTTTTTCTTTACATGCAGGAAGGGGATCGCAAGCGCCATCGGCGCCAGCAATGCCGTAATGATCAGAAGCGTGGTCTGCCAGTCGAAGCGACTAATCAGGAAGGCCGTCAGAAGCGGCAGCACCGCCTGCCCCGCCGAGCCCATGGCGGACGCCACGCCGAGATAAAAGCCGCGCTTTTCAGCCGGCGCCGCACGCCCGACCACCGCCAGCACCGTGCCGAAGGCGGTGCCTGAAACACCCATGCCGACCAGCACACCCGCGCCCATGTGCTGGGCAAAGGGCGACGTGCCCATAACGCAGATCAGCATGCCGAGCACATAGCAGGCAAAGCCAAGCCAAAGCGCGCGCCGGTCACCGAACTTGTCGGCGATCATGCCGAAAAACGGCTGCGCCAGACCCCAGACAAGGTTCTGGATCGCAATCGACAGCGAGAAAATCTCGATCCGGCCGCCGAACAGATCGTCCGACAGCGGCAGGACGACGCCGCCGAAAACCGAGCGCACACCGAAGGACAGCGCCAGAACGAGCCCGCCCGCCAGCATGATAATCAGCATGTCGCGGTCGGCCCCGCGTTTTACAGCCTGTTCCATGAAATCCTATCCCGAAAAAATCCCGCCGCCAAAATTAACAGGGATCAAACGGCATGAATATCCAATATCGCTGAACTCAGAAGTCAGTATTGCTGATGAGTGTGCTTCCGGCCGGCTGCACGATGCTTGCATACCTCCTCTAACCTTGGCCAACAGTCAATTCAGGTTCCTCGACAGTGGAAACACTGGGCGGGAGAGACCGCCCCGTCGGGTTTCCTTGCACTGACATGTATCCATAAATATTTGATATTAATCATTATTTTTGCACTAAATTACAAATGTCAAATTTGCAATTCAGATGAAAACAGGTCATATGGCGGGCCGAAATCAACGGCATGACGGGGTATGACTGGTGGCAAGTGAAGTGACTGCGGAAACCGATGCATTTCTGGCTGAGGTCTGCTGGCATTATTTCATCAATGAGATGACCCAGTCCGACGTGGCGGTGCTGATGGGCGTAACCCGGTTGCGCGTCAACCAGGCGATCAGGGCCGCGCGCGCCAGCGGATTGGTGCGCGTCGACATCCAGTCGCCGCATGTCATCCGCTTCCGCCAGCAGGAGGAGCTGAAAACCCGCTTCGGCCTTGCGGATGCCATCGTGGCGCCGGCCAATCCAGACAATCACGATGACCAGATTACCGCCGGTGCGGCTCTTGCGAACTATCTTGCTAAGGGCCTGCACGAGGAGCGCTGGCGTCTGATCGGCGTTTCCTGGGGCATGACGCTCAAAAACGCGATGACGTACCTGCCCCGGATGCAGCTCCCGAAGGTTGAAATCGTCTCGATGATCGGCGGCACGGCCCAGGGCGCACCCTTCAACGCCTTCGGCCTCACCGTAGGCGTTGCTGATCGGCTCGGTGCCCAGTATTCGCTGTTCGCAGCCCCGGTTTATCTTTCTCCCGGAACAAACAGGGAAGGCTTCCTTTCCAACCTGGTTTTCAACGCGCATCTGGAAAAGCTTGAAAAACTCGATCTGGCCGTGCTGGCTGCAGGCGACCTTTCCGACAAATCCGTGCTGATGACCACGGCCCTGCCTGCCAATGTCACATCGGCAGAACTTTCCGAAAAAGGCGCGGTCGGCGATATCGTCGGCTATTTCATTGATCGCGACGGCCGGGAAATCGACCATGTTGTGAACCGTTGCGCCGTCAGCATCGGGCTCGAAGCGCTTGAAAATGTTCCGGAACGAGTGCTTGCTGCAACTGGTGTCCACAAGGTCGATGTTATTATCGCCGCAATCCATGGCGGACTTGTCACCACGCTGATTACCGACGATATCACCGCTGAACTTATTCTGGCGAGGGCCCCATGAACAAAACAGTCATCTTCGATTTCGACGGCGTGCTTGCCAACAGCGAGATCATCGCGCTTGCCGAACTCAGGACCTCGCTTGAGAAATACGGCATCGTCATCGACTGGGATACGCTGGTCGAGACTTTTCTCGGGTCCTCGATCAGGCAGATCATCGCCTTTGTCGAAGACAGGACGGGCCAGCCGATCGATCCCGATTTCCAGAAGGAATGGTATGAAAGGCTGTTTGAGCGCTATGCGCACGAACTTCAGCCGGTGGCCGGTTCCCGCGAAATGCTCGACCGGCTGGATGCCGCCGGCATCAGCTACTGCATCGCGTCCGGCGGTTCCTACAAACGACTTGGCGTCGCGCTCGACTGTATCGGCTTTGCCGACCGCTTCGAAGGCCGCGCCTTCAGCGCCGACTCGGTTGAAAACGGCAAGCCCGCGCCTGACGTCTTCCTCTACGCAGCGGAAAAGCTCGGCAAGGGCGCCGGCAATTGCGTGGTGCTCGAGGATTCGATTGCCGGTGTTATTGCCGCCGGCCGCGCGGATATGCGCGTCGTCGGTTTCGTCGGTGGCGGCCATCTGGAGGGTATCAGACCGCTCCATGCAGAGCGGCTTCTTGCTGCAGGGGCAGCCACGGTATTGGACGATCTGGCCAGCTTCGAGGTAGCAGCGTTCGGCGCTGTCTGAAGCCGGTTGACAGAGGGCCGAAAGCCCGACAAAGTCATGCAAATTCCGAGGGAGCATCATGCGATGCTGAGATGGCAACGAGCCGGACCCTTGAACCTGATCCGGGTCATACCGGCGTAGGAACGGAAAAATCGGTCACCTCCCTTCTTTTCGTTTCCAAGCCTGATCCGGTCTCCGCAATGTCATGGAGGTCGTCATATGTCGTTGGAAATTCGCCGGATCTGCAAGAAGCCAGCTTGCGGGATGCGGCCATGAGAGCCGTCGATTATCGTCTGAACGCGCTGGTTGATGCCGGGCTCGTTGAAACCGCACCGCTGTCGGAGCTTGCCCGGCTTGCTGCCGAAAACGGTGCGACGCTGATCCAGTATCGCGACAAATACGCCAAGACCCGTCAGATGATCGAGCGGGCCATCGAGATCCGCAAGGCGCTGGCACCGACCGGCATTCCCTTTGTCGTCAACGACCGGGTTGATGTCGCCCTTGCGTCCTGCGCCGACGGCGTGCATCTGGGTGCCGACGACATGGAGCCGGAAACCGCGCGGCGGCTGCTCGGGCCGGACGCGATCATCGGCCTGACCGTCAAGAATGCCTCCGACGGCGCCAAAGCCTCATCCGCCCCGGTCAATTACGCCTGCATCGGCGGCGTCTATCAAACACTCTCCAAGATCAATCTCGATCCACCGGTCGGCATGCGCGGCTTCAGCGCGCTTCGGCGCGGTCTCAAGAGCGCGCGTCCCGACCTGCCGGTCGGCGCCATCGCCGGGATCAAGCTTGAAAACGTTGCGCAACTGATTGCCGAAGGGGCCGACGGTATCGCGGCTATTTCAGCAATTTTTCACGCGCCTGATGTCGCCGCCGCAACCCGCGACTTTCGCTGGGCCATCGACACCGCGATCGCCAACCGGCAGCAATGACAAGCACTCCGGCAACAATGCATACAAAGGCTGCCCGGCTCGCCAAGCGGCTGGAGGCGGCACTCGGGTTGATTGCCGCCGCCGTGCTGGCGGTCATGCTGGCCGTCGTGCTCACAAGTGTCGTTCTCAGATATCTGTTTCACACAGGGTTGATCGGGACGGAAGATCTCGGCATATGGCTGAATGTGGCGCTGATCGCATTGGCCGCACCGCTTGCCCTTTCCGGGCCGCTGTCGATGCGGCTTGATCTTCCCTTCAGGCCGGTTGTCGCAAAAGCGGCCCGGATCATCGCTGATGCCGTCAGTCTTTTGGCAGCGCTTGTGCTGATTTTCGGCAGCAGCCGCGTCGTGGCTCTGATCGGCGGCACATCGCCGACGCTCGGGCTTCCCGAATGGCTACGCTTTGCCGTGATCGGTGCAGGCGGCGGCCTGCTCATGATGGTCCTCATCCTTCGCCGCATCAGCGAACAGAAGGCATTATCGCTTGCAGCTTCGGCAATCCTCGCAACCGCCATCTACCTCACCTGCCTGCGCTTAACGGTAACCACCGCGCTGCCGCCGAGCGCTGCGATCGCGATTGCAGCGGCCGTCGGCCTCATAACAGCGGCACCGCTTGCCCATGCCTTTCTGGCTGCCGCAATGATCGCCATGCCGTTCGGCGGCAACCTCGCGACCGAAACGATTGTCACAACCGCCGTTTCCAGCATGTCGCATTTCCTGCTGCTTGCCATTCCGTTTTTCCTGCTGACGGGTGCGGCCCTTTCGGCCTCGGGCGCGGCAAAACAACTCGTCGCCTTTGCCGCCGCGCTTGTCGGCCACCGGCGCGGCGGGCTGGCGCAGACGGTGCTGGCCACTGGCACGCTGTTTTCCGGCGCTTCCGGCTCGTCGGTTGCCAATGCAGTGTTCTCCGCCACGACCTTTCATCCGGAACTGGTGCGCCATGGCTATCCGCCTGCCCGCGCAGGCGCAATCATCGCCGCCGCCTCGGTCCTCGATAACATCATACCGCCCTCGATTGCCTTCCTGATCCTTGCGACCGCGACCGATCTTTCGGTCGGCAAGCTGCTTGTCGGCGGGCTGTTCGCAGGCCTTTTAATGGCAGTCGCCCTCAGCATCGCCATTCACCTGACAACCCGCAACCAGCCGGGTGGCCAGCGGGCCTGCTCGGGCGAGCGAGGGCACGCCTTCCTTGCTGCCGTTCCGGCCTTCGGGCTCGGTGTCATTGTGGTTGTCGGCATCCGCGTCGGCATCGTCACCACCACCGAGGCGGCCGCTCTTGCCGCGATCTACACGCTGGCGCTGGCAGGCTTTTCGAAAACACGCCGATGCTCCCTGTTTTCGGTGTTCCGGCAGACGGCCGCTGAAGCCGCCGCTATCGGTCTGCTCATCGGCTCGGCCGGCCCCTTTGCCTTCCAGCTTGCTGTCGACGGGGTGGCCGGCATGATTTCGTCGGCTGCCGCGGCGTTCGGCGGGTCTCCCGTCGCGGTTCTCGCTCTTGCTGTTTTCGTGCTGCTCGGCGCCGGGCTGGTGCTTGATATCGGCGCGGCGATCCTGCTTCTCGGGCCTTTGCTGCTGCCGCTTGCAATCGACGCCGGGCTCGACCCGACCGCCTTCGGGGTGATCATCGTCACCACACTGATGATCGGCGGGCTGACCCCGCCTGTCGGCATGCTGGTTCTCGTGGTCGCGGGCGTGACGGAAATTCCTCAAGCTGCGCTGTTTCGCGCCGTCATACCCTATCTCACGGCCCTGCTCGCCGCCATCGCCATCCTTTGCACCTACATTCTGTTGATCTGAGAGGAGACCCCATGCAGACCCTCAATCGCCGTCGATTTCTGAAAGCCGGAACACTGGCGGTTCTGTCCGCCCCCTATATCGCCCGCCCCGCCCACGCCCAGACCACGGTGACGGTCGCCTCCCTTCTGGGCGAGGACAAGCCCGAGACCAAGATCTGGCGCTTGTTTGCCGAAAAGGCCGAGGAGCGGCTGCCCGGCCGCTTCCGCTTCAACATCGTCACCAACGGCGCGCTCGGTGGCGAAAAACAGGTCGCCGACAGCATCCGTCTCGGCTCGGTGCAGGCGAGCCTGTCTACCGTCTCCGCGTTATCGTCCTGGGTGCCGCAACTGCAAATCCTCGACCTGCCGTTCCTGTTCCGAAGCCCTGAACACCTGCGGCGCGTCGTCACCGGGCCTGTCGGCGCCGGGCTGAAGGCGCAGCTTGCCGATGAACGCTTCGTCGTCGGTGGCTTCATCGATTACGGTGCCCGCCATCTTCTGGCCAAGACGCCGGTAACACGGCCTGAGCAGCTCGAAGGCGTCACCATCAGGGTCATCAACAGCCCGCTTCACACCGGGCTCTGGAGCGCCTTCGGCGCGGTCCCCGTCGGCATTCCGATCACCGAGACTTACAACGCGCTTGCAACAGGGGTCGCGGATGCCATGGACCTGACCAAATCCGCCTATGCCGGCTTCAAGCTCTACGAGGTCGTGCCCTGCCTGACCGAGACCGGTCACATCCGCGCCTCCGGCGTGATCTATTTCGCGCAAGGGTTCTGGAACGGGCTCGACACCGAAACCCAGGCCGTGCTGAACGAAATTTCGACCGAGGCTGCACTCTATTTCAACGCACTGATCGTCGAGGACGAGACTGCGGCGATGGAAACTGCACGCGAAAACGGCGGAGAAATTTTCCAGCCTGAAGACATGGAAGCCTGGCGGGCGGGGGCCAAAGGGGTCTGGACAGAATTCGCCCCGGCTGTCGGCGGGATGGAGCTGATCGAGACAGTTGAGAACAGTTAAATCGGGCGACGGACAAGAAAGGCTTGCAGGCGCCGCCGAATTGGTAAAAATTTACCCCACTTTCATTTTTGAGGCGCATGCACATGGTTACACTGCGGGAAATTGCCAAAGCGGTCGGTGTTTCGACCGGCACGGTTTCGCGTGTTCTCAACTATGATCCGACGCTTTCGGTTTCCGAGGTCAAGCGCAAGGCGATCATCGAAACCGCCGAGGCGCTCAACTACGCCACACCGCGCAACCGGCTTCGCGCAAAGACCGGACCGCTGCGCACAGCCAAGCGGACGCAGCCTATGCCGCGCCTAGCCACGGTCCACTTTCTCGACCGCGACGAGGAACTGATCGACCCCTATTACATCGGCGTGCGTCTCGGCATCGAACGCCACTGCCAGGCGTATGGCACCGAGATCGTCAAGGTCTTCCACAGCGATCTGGAGAGCGAGGCGGCGCTTTTGCAAGGCATGACCGGGGTGATCGCGATCGGCAAGCACCGCCCCCACGAGATTGAATTTCTCGAGGAAAACAGCCGCCACCTTGTGTTTGCGGATTTCGTGCCCGAGGCGCAGCGCTTCGACTGTGTTTCAAGCGACCTCGCCCTTGCCACGCGCACCATATTGGACGGGCTTCATGCAGCCGGATACCGCCGGATCGGCTTTATCGGCGCGGAAGACCGGATCAGCCGGAAAGGCAGCCCCTACAGCGAAGCGCGCTGCCTTGCCTATGTCGAATGGCAGAAGCAACATGGCGGTTTCGATCCGGCACTGATCGCACTCAACGACGATTGCAACAACGGCCAAAACCTGCGTCTCGAGGTCGGATATGAAAATGCGCGGACCCTTCTCGAAAATCCCGACCGGCCAGACGTGATCCTGACAGCCAATGACAATATCGCCATCGGTACCTGCCGGGCGATGCAGGAAGCGGGACTTTCGGTGCCCGGGGATATCGCGGTTGCCTCGTTCAACGATATCCCGGTGGCGCAATTTCTGACCCCGCCGCTTTCAACCATGAAAATTCCCGGAGAGGCCATCGGCGAATGTGCCGTCGACCTGCTTGTGGAGAGGATCAACGGGCGCGAATACACCAAGCGCGTCGACATCCCGGCAGACATGATCTGGCGGGAGAGCTGTCGTCGGCCACCCGGTATGTAAAAATTTACTTATTATTTTACTAAATTTTTTATTGCGGTTCTGTCCGGTTTTAACGTTAGCCTTTCGTCAGGCGGCAAGGAGAGTGCCGCCGAGCGATCGTCCAAACGGGAGGAAACCAATGGATACCGTGCTGAAGCGGATTACGGGTGCAGCCCTTGCCAGCGCCTGCGTCATGAGTGCATCGGCGGCCTTTGCCGGCGAGATCACGATCTGGTGCTGGGACCCGAATTTCAATGTCGCCATCATGAAGGAAGCTGGCGAGATCTATTCGAAGACCCATCCCGACACGACCTTCAATGTCGTCGACTTCGCCAAGCTTGACGTCGAGCAGAAGCTGCAGACCGCCCTTGCTTCCGGAACCACCAAGGCGCTGCCCGATATCGTGCTGATCGAGGATTACGGCGCACAGAAATACCTTCAGTCCTTCCCCGGCTCGTTTGCGCCGATGGATGATGTCGTCGATTATTCCAAGTTCGCGCCCTACAAGGTCGAGCTGATGACGCTTGACGACAAGGTCTATGGCATGCCCTTCGACAGCGGCGTCACCGGACTTTACTATCGCAGCGACTACCTAGAAGAAGCCGGCTTCAAACCGGAAGACATGGAAAACATCACCTGGGACCGTTTCATCGAGATCGGCAAGCAGGTTGAGGCAAAGACCGGTCACAAGATGACCTCGATCGACCTCAATGACGGCGGCATGACCCGCATCATGATGCAATCGGCAGGCGGATGGTATTTCGACGAAAACGGCGACCTCGATGTCGTCGACAATCCGGCGCTCAAGGCCGCGCTTGAAACCCAGGCAAAAATGGAAAGCGCCGGAATCCTCTATCCGGCCACCGGCTGGGCCAACTATGTCAACGCCTTTACCTCGGGCAACACCGCGTCCGTGATCACCGGCGTCTGGATTACCGGCACCATCAAGGCCCAGGAAGATCAGGCCGGCAAATGGCGCGTGGCACCGATCCCGTCACTTGCCGGTGTCGAGGGCGCGACGCATGCCTCGAACCTCGGCGGCTCGAGCTGGTATGTGCTCTCCTCTTCCAGCGAGAAGGACGAGGCGATCGACTTCCTCAATGAGATCTACGCCAATGATGTCGAGTTCTATCAGAAGATCCTGACCGAACGCGGCGCCGTCGGCTCGCTTCTGGCCGCGCGTGAAGGCGCAGCCTATCAGGCGGCTGATCCATTCTTCGGCGGCGAAGAGGTCTGGCAGCGGTTTTCCGACTGGCTGAACGAAATCCCCGCAGTCGACTACGGCATCTTCACCAATGAGCTGGATACCGCGGTGACCGCCAACCTGCGCTCACTGGTCGACGGCAAGCCGATCGATGAAGTGCTGAAGGCGATCGAGCAACAGGCCAAGTATCAAATCCAGTAACAGCCGAGCGCGTTAGCGGGCGTTTGATGCCCGCTATTGCCGGTTTTTCCGGCGGGCCGACAGCCCGCCGGACGATTTGGCCATTTTTCTGAAGACTTGTGGGGCGAGATGCGGACATGAATGCGAGACCCGGCAATCTGAAACGGTTTTACGACGTGAATGGCTGGCTGTTCGTTGTGCCAGCCCTGCTGTTGATCGGCACATTCATGTTCTATCCGATCATCCGCTCACTCGTGCTTTCGTTCTATTCGGGACGGGGCATGATGATAAAGTTCGTCGGCTTCGGAAATATCGAGCGACTTTTCAACGATCCGGTGTTCCTGCAGGCACTGACCAACACGCTGACATTCCTCGTCATTCAGGTGCCGGTGATGATCATGCTGGCGCTGATCCTTGCCAGCGCGCTCAACAGCCCCAAGCTGAAATTCCGCGGCCTGTTCCGCACCGCGATCTTCCTGCCCTGCGTGTCGTCGCTTGTTGCCTATGCGATCCTGTTCAAGAGCATGTTCGCCACCGACGGCATCGTCAACTCCACGCTGCTCAGCATCGGTCTCATCGATATTCCGATCCCGTGGTTTACTGATCCGTTCTGGGCCAAGCTTCTGGTCATCCTCGCGATTACCTGGCGCTGGACCGGCTACAATATGATCTTCTATCTGGCCGCACTGCAGAACATCGACAAGTCGATCTACGAGGCCGCCCGCGTCGACGGTGTGCCGAAATGGCGGCAGTTTCTGCATCTGACGATCCCGATGCTGAAACCGGTGATCCTGTTCACCACCATCACCTCGACCATTGGCACGCTGCAGCTCTTCGATGAGGTCTACAACCTGACCGAAGGCACTGGCGGACCGGCGAATTCGACGCTGACGCTGTCGCTCTATATCTACAATCTGACATTCCGCTTCACGCCCAATTTCGGCTACGCCGCGACGGTCTCCTACGTCATCGTCGTCATTGTCGCCATTCTGTCCTTCCTGCAATTTTATGCCGCGAGGAGCGCAAATGATGCCGCGCTACACCACACGCTATCTGTCCGGCGCCCTGCTTTACGGCGCGCTCGGGCTTGCCGCCTTCATCTCCGTCTTCCCCTTCATCTGGATGGTGATTTCGGCCACCAACACCACAGCCGATATCGTCACCGGCAAGGCCTCCTTCGGCGCGGCATTCATCGACAATCTGAAGATGTTTTTCACCCAGGTCGACGTCCCGCTGATCATGTGGAACTCGGTCAAGATCGCGGTTGCCGGCACGTTCCTGACGCTGCTGGTTTCCTCGCTTGCCGGTTACGGTTTCGAGATCTTCCGCTCGAAATTTCGCGACAGGGTCTACACGCTCGTGCTGCTGACGTTGATGGTGCCGTTTGCCGCGATCATGATCCCGCTGTTCATGCTGATGGCAAAGGCCGGGCTTATCGATACCCATATCGCAATCATCCTGCCGACAATCGCCTGGGCCTTCGTGATCTTCTATTTCCGGCAGGCCACCAAGGCTTTTCCGTCCGAACTGCGCGACGCCGCCAAGGTTGATGGCCTGAAGGAATGGCAGATTTTTTCTATATCTATTTTCCGGTGATGCGATCGACCTACGCTGCGGCTTTCGTCATCGTGTTCATGCTCAACTGGAACAACTATTTGTGGCCGCTGATCGTGCTGCAGTCGAACGAGACCAAGACGATCACCCTCGTCGTCTCGTCGCTGGCATCGGCCTATTATCCCGACTACGGCACGGTGATGATCGGCACGATCCTTGCCACCCTTCCCACCCTCTTCATTTTCTTCGCCATGCAGCGCCAGTTCGTCCAGGGCATGCTTGGCTCGGTCAAATAGGTCATGACGATGCGCAAACTCGATAAATTCAACACCGGCTGGTTCTTCACGGAAGGCTTTGAGGAAAGCTATGCGCGGGCGCTTCAGGATGGCGAGGCGGTGATGCTGCCCCACACGGCCGTTGAACTGCCCTTCAACTATTTCGACGAAAACAGCTACCAGAAGCCCTTCACCTATCAGAAGGTCATCGCCAATGACCCCGCCTTTCAAGGTAAGGCCATTACCCTCGTTTTCGATGCGGTAATGGCGGATACGGTAGTTTATCTGAACGGCGAGAAGCTGCTTGCCCACAAGGACGGATACACGCCTTTCGAGGTTGATCTGAGCGGGCGCCTGAAGGACGGCGACAACCTGCTGACGGTCAAGATCGACGGTTCGGAGAACCCGGATATCCCGCCCTTCGGCTATATGATCGACTACCTCACCTTCGCAGGCATCTACCGCGACGTCTGGCTCAAGGTGACGACACCGACGGCAATCGAAAACGTCAAGGTCGAAACGCCCGATGCGCTCGCTCCGCAGAAAAGTGTGCGCGCGGATGTCAGTCTGAAAGGCCTCGCAGCGGACGGTGCGACGCTGAAGGCTACGCTTTACGATGCTGACGGCCATAGCCTTGCCACGACCGAGATCACTGTCACCGGCATGAACGCGATGTTCGAAATGGGCGGGCTTGAAAACATCCGACTCTGGGACATTGACGACCCGGCGCTTTATACGCTCGCAGTGACACTCGAGACGGAAGCCGGCAGCGATACCGTGACCACCCGCTTCGGCTTCCGCACCGTTGCCTTTGCCACCGACGGCTTTCGCCTCAACGGTCGCCCTTTGAAACTGCGCGGGCTGAACCGCCACCAGAGCTGGCCGCATCTGGGATATGCCATGGGCAAACGCGGGCAGGAAAAGGATGCGGATATTCTGAAATTCGATCTTGCCTGCAATGTGGTGCGCACCTCGCATTATCCGCAGTCGAAATACTTCCTGAACCGCTGCGACGAAATCGGGCTTCTGGTGTTTGAGGAAATTCCTGGCTGGCAGCATATCGGTGACAAGGGCTGGAAGCAGGAGTCGATTGCCAATGTCGAGCGGATGATCAGGCGCGACTGGAACCATCCGTCGATCTTCATCTGGGGCGTACGGATCAACGAGTCGGCAGACGACCACGACTTTTATGCCGAGACCAACCGTCTGGCGCACGAACTCGACAGCACACGGCCGACGGGCGGCGTGCGCTGTATCGAGGACAGCGAGATGCTGGAAGATGTCTACACGATGAATGATTTCGTGCTGGGCATGGAGGAAATGCCGGGCAGCAATCAATCCCGCATCCACCGTCGCGAGCAGAAAAAGGTCACCGGACTTTCGCATGACGTGCCCTACATGATCACCGAATATTGCGGCCATATGTATCCGACCAAGCGCTTCGATCAGGAGCAGCGCCAGGCCGAACATGTGACCCGCCATCTGCAGATGCTGAACGCGATCGCGGGCGATCCGACGATTGCCGGTGGCACGGGCTGGTGCATGTTCGATTACAACACCCACCAGGATTTCGGCTCGGGCGACCGCATCTGCTATCACGGCGTGCTCGACATGTACCGCGAACCGAAGCTTGCAGCCTTCGCCTACGCCTCGCAGGGGAGCCGGAAAACGGCGTGGTGGTGAGGCCCGTGACCTTCTGGGCGCGCGGCGAGCGCAATATCGGCGGGGTGCTGCCGCTGATCATTCTCACCAATTGCGACTATATCGAGTTCAGCTTCGGCGATATGGAGCCGCGCAGGCTCGAGCCCGACCGGGCCACCTATCCGCACCTGCCGCATCCACCCGTGGTCATCGACCTGCGTTCGGTCACACCGGAAGAGTTCGGCGAGTGGGGCCGCGTCTGGAAAGACGGCAAGGTCACCGGCTATGTCGACGGCAAGCCGGTAAAAACGGTGAATCTCAGCGCCGATCCTGTACCGACAATGCTGGAGATCGCGCCCGACGACACACACATGAAGGCCGGTGAAAAGGACTGCGTCCGCGTGATCCTGCGTGCACTCGATCAGGCGGGCAATATCCTGCCCTTCTTCGACGATCCTGCCGCCCTATCGCTTGAAGGCCCCGGCCGGATCGTCGGCCCGGATCTCGTCAGCTTCAAGGGCGGCACAGCCGGGCTATACATCGAGGCTGGCGATAAGACCGGCACGATGACACTTTCCGTCCGCTGCCGGCCGTTTGCCGACCAGACCGTTACCTTCACGCTTTCCTGAGGTTTTCCCATGGCTGACGTTTCGCTGAATGCAATCCGCAAGTCGTTCGGGTCGATCGAGGTCATCAAGGGCGTCGATCTCGATATCACATCGGGGAATTCGTCGTGTTTGTCGGCCCTTCGGGCTGCGGCAAGTCGACCTTGTTGCGCATGATCGCAGGACTTGAGGACATCACCTCGGGCACACTTGCCATCGGCGGCAAGGACATGACCGACGAGGACCCCGCCAAGCGCGGCATCGCCATGGTGTTCCAGACCTATGCGCTCTATCCGCACATGACTGTGCGCGAAAATATGGGCTTTGCGCTCAGGTTCGCGGGCATGAACAAGGCCGAGATCGAAGCCCGCGTGATGGACGCGGCCAGAATGCTGGAGCTGGAAACCTATCTCGACCGCAAGCCCAAGGCACTGTCCGGCGGCCAGCGCCAGCGGGTTGCCATCGGTCGCGCGATTGTGCGCCATCCGGATGTTTTCCTGTTCGACGAGCCACTGTCGAACCTCGACGCGGAGCTGCGCGTCCATATGCGCGCCGAGCTTTCAGCGCTTCACGGCCGGCTGAAGACGACGATGATCTATGTCACCCATGACCAGGTGGAAGCGATGACGCTGGCCAACCGGATCGTGGTTCTGCGCCAGGGTATTGTCGAGCAGATCGGGACGCCGCTGGAACTGTTCAACACGCCGGCAAATCTTTTTGTGGCAGGCTTTATCGGATCGCCGGCGATGAATTTCCTGCCAGCCACGATTACAAAGGCTGAAGCAGGCAACATCACCCTCAACCTTCTGGGCGAAGAGGAAATCGATGTGCCGGTTGAAGGCGACCTTCCGCCAGCGGGATCAAAGGTGACGGTCGGCGTCCGCCCGCAGAATATTCGTCTTGCCAGCGACGGCGAAAGCAGTTTCGCCATCGATATCACCCTTGTCGAGGCGCTTGGCACAGAAACCGTTATCTATGCCACGGCAGGCAATGGCGAGCGTGTGATGGCCGTGCTGGCCGGCCAGCATGTGCTGAAAACCGGGACATCGATTGATGTCACCTTCGATGTCGCCGATGTCCACCTCTTCGACGAGGCCGGTCAGCGCATCAAGACCCGACCGGCCACATCAACGGCACGCGCGCCTCAGTAAAGCGTCTTCTTGTAGATGTCCTCGAGATCGGCGTCGATCCGCTCCATCTCACCATCGTCCTGCGGCGCACCGGTGGTCTGGTCAAGGATGATCTTTGACAGCGAGGGAAAGCCGGAACGGTCCTGAAAATGATCGGGACTCCAAAGATGCGAGCGCCTGAAGGCCTTGGCGCAGTGCATGAACACTTCACTGATGCTGACCACAATCGCCAGACTGGGCGCGCGGTCCTTCACACGCATGGTGTCAAGCAGGGCCGGATCGCGCGTCAGCTGCGCCTTGCCATTAACCCGCAGCGTATCGTCAAACCCCGGAATGATGAACAGCAGACCGACATTCGGATTGGCGACGATGTTTGACTGGCTGTCGAGCCGGTTGTTGCCGGGCCGATCAGGGATCGCCAATGTCTTCGGATCGAGCACTTTGACGAAGCCCGCCGGATCGCCGCGCGGGCTGACATCGGCCCGGCCATCACTGCCCTGGGTGCCGAGACATAGAAAGGGCGCGCGTTCGATGAAGGCTGAAGCATGGCCGTCGAGTGCGGACAGGCACTTCTTTGAGACTGTCTAGAATTTTGTGCCCTGGCGTTGTTTCAGGACATAGGAAACGTTCTTCGAACATGATTGCGAGCTGGCTTTTGACGGCGTGCCATTCTCGCACTGAACGCTTCCACTCGGTTGAGGTAGCATTGAGGGCCAGATAGATCAACTTGGCCGCAGCCTCATCGCTCGGGAAGTGTCCGCGCGTTCTGACGGCGCGCCGGATTTTCGAGTTCAGCGCCTCAATGGAATTCGTGGTGTAGATCAGCCTGCGCACCTCGGGCGGATAGTCGAGAAACGGGATGACCTCGTTCCAGGCCCGCCGCCAGCTTGGCGCGATCGCCGGATAGCGCCTGGCAAGGTCACTGTCCTCGAAAGTTGCCAGCGCTTCTTCCGCCGCCTCGATATTCACGGCGGTGTAGACCGTCTTGAGCGCCTTGGCGACGGCCTTGCGGTCCTTGTAGCTGGCGAAATTCATGGAATGGCGCAGGAGATGGACAATGCAGGTCTGAACCTGCGTCCTCGGGAAGGCTGCCTCGATGGCCTGCGGAAAGCCCTTGAGGCCGTCGACCACGGCGATCAGAATGTCCTGAACACCCCGGTTGCGCAGATCGGAAAGCACGCTGGCCCAGAATTTGGCGCCTTCATTGGCCTGGAACCACAGGCCCAGCACGTCGCGCGTGCCGTCCGGAAGGATCACCAGCGCCACGAACACCGCCTTGTTGGAGACCGCGCCGTCGCTGCGGATATTGACCCGGATCGCGTCCATGAAGACGATCGGATAGCAGGGCTCCAGAGGCCGGTTCTGCCATGCCGTGACCTCATCCATCACGCTATCGGTGATGGCGGAAATCAGGCCGGGGACGCCTCCACGCCGTAGATTTCCTCGATATGCCCCTGGATCTCCCGGGTCGTCATGCCCCGGGCATACATCGAGATGATCTTGCGGTCGAAATCGGGAAAGCGGCGCTGGTATTTGGCGATCAGCACCGGATCGAAGGTGCCGTTGCGGTCGCGTGGGATGTCGAGGACCACCTTGCCGCTGTCGGTGGTCACCGTCTTGCTGCTGCTGCCATTGCGGCGGTTTGCCGGCTCGTTATGGCCTTCGGGCACAGCCTCAGCCCGCTCTTCGTCGAGATGGACGTCAATCTCGGTGCTCAGGGCACGTTCGGCCAGTGCTTTCGTCAGTTCGGACAGAATACCATCCTTGCCGAAAAGGTCACCGGGCGAGCGCCCTTGCATCAGGCGGTCCAGGAGTTCTTTGTCGATGCTCATACGTGGGTCTCCTCAAAGAGCAGTTACCACGCCAGAGCACAAAAATCAGGACAGTCCCACTTCTTTTCGGCCAACCCGCTGACCGGCGGAAACAGATCCCTCAGAGATTGCTCGTCTTCAATCAGAAAATCCGGTTTGATCTCATAGGCCGTCATTCTGGTTTCCTCCTGAAGCGAACCCGCGACCCGCGCCAACGCGAGTCTGTCTGTCGGCAAAACCGGAAACGTAGACGCTTCGCTATGAATTGGGAAGTCTTCAAGACTTGCGCACCTTTAAGCCCCACAATACCCTGCCGCTCAAGCAATTAGTACCAGCGAGGTCATCCATGTGCACGTCCCTTCTCTACACTGATCTTTCCGGCTCCGTTTACGCAGGAAGAACGCTGGAGCTTCCAGTTGAACTGCCCTATCTGGCCGCTTTCCTGCCCAAGGGCACGCCGCTTTCATCGAAGGCAGGCGGTCACGCACCGCTGAACTATGAAAGCCGCTATGACATTTTCGGCGTCGTAGTTCCCAATGGCAGCGTCAAGGATTTGAAAGTGGTCGAGGGCCTGAACGAGGCCGGGCTCAATTTCTCGCTGCTCGCCTTTGCCGACACGCATGGCCCGGATGACACCGAAGCGCAGGACGTGCCCGCACTTTCCGCGATCGACCTCGGCGCATGGATGCTGGCACAGTTTTCAACCGTGGCGGAAGTGAAACAGGCGCTGGAAAAGCAGACCGTGCTGGTCGATCCACTTGAAGCGCTCGGCGGTGTCGTTCCGCCGTTCCATTATACGGTTCACGACAAGAGCGGCGCCTCGATCGTCATCGAATTCTTCGATGGTGAGCGCCATATCTTCGACAATCCTCTGGGAGTGATGACCAACAGCCCGCGTTTTGACTGGCACGTGACCAATCTCAACAATTATACCCACCTCAACAATGTCGACCGTTCAGGCGCGACCTTCCTGGGTCAGGATTTCATCCAGCCCGATTCCGGCATCGCCACAGTGACGCTGCCTGGCTCCGACACTGCCGTCGACCGTTTCGTGCGGGCAGTCTATTACGCTCAGTTCAGTGAAAAGACGGACGGTTCCGAGGCGTCGCTCCGCCAGCTTGGCCATGTGATGAACAAGTTCGACCGGCCCAAGGGCGCCTCGGTCTACTCCAGCGCCAAGGCAAGCGCGCTGACGGAATCGGCCACGAAGCTGACCGGCCAGCAGCCGGCGCAAAAGCCGGAGTTCATTACCGAATACACCTCCTGGATCACGCTGATCGACCTGGAACGCGGAAAATTGATGCTGCGCACCTATAACAGCCTCGGCTATGTATCCTTCGATCTTGCCACGCTGAAGGCCGGGGCCACCGGGCCCAAAGTCGTCCCGCTCGAAGCCTTCAATCAGGGCAGCACCGATGCCGAAAAGGTGTTGCTGGCGCACTGAGCACCACAGAACGAAAACGCCGCGTCCCGAAAGACGCGGCGTTATAAGCCATGCAATTAAAATCTGCCCAATTCAGTGGTGGAAGCCGGAAGCCTCGTCTTCTGTCAGCGGCTTCACGATCGGATGCGCCTTGAAATAATCGATCGCCGCCTTCATGTCGTCGATCAGCAGCGAGCAGAGATCAATCGAAACACCGTTTCTCACCAGAATGCGCTGGATCGCCTGATCACCGCAATTGGCCGGCAGCGTATAGGCCGGAACCTGCCAGCCGCGCGCGCGCAACCGGTCGGCAAGGTCGAACAGCGTGTAATTGGTCGCAATTCCTTCCTTCAGTTTCCATGACACCGCCGGAATGCCCTTTGCCATGTCGCCGTCAAAGACGATGTCGAAAAGACCGGTCTTTTCCAGCTCTTGCGCCAGATAGGCAGCGCTGCGGTAGCAGGCTCCATGAACCTTTTGGTAGCCCTGGCGGCCGAGGCGCAGGAAATTGTAGTACTGGCAGATGATCTGCCCGCCCGGGCGCGAGAAGTTGAGCGCGATATCGCGCATATTACCGCCGAGATAATTGACCCAGAACACCATCTGTTCGGGAAGGTCCTGCTCCTCGCGCCACAACACCCAGCCGACGCCGAGCGGCGACAGACCGAACTTGTGTCCGGAAGCATTGATCGATTTCACCCGCGGCAGACTGAAATCCCACTCCAGCTCCGGCGCACAGAAGGGCGCGAGAAACCCGCCGCTGGCACCATCCACATGGATCGGAATATCGAGGCCCGTACGCGCCTGAAGATCATCCAGCGCATCGGAAACTGCCTTTACCGGCTCGTATTCACCGGTATAGGTCACACCAAGGGTCGGAACGACGCCGATCGTGTTCTCATCGCAAAGCTTCAGCACCTCTTCCGGTGTCATCAGCAGACGGCCGTTCTCCATCGGGATTTCACGGTGTTCGACATCCCAGTAGCGGGTGAACTTGTGCCAGCAGATCTGCACCGGACCGGTGATCAGGTTCGGTTTGTCGGTTGGCTTGCCTTCGGCCTTTCGCTTTGCCTCCCAACGGCGCTTCAGCGCAAGCCCGCCCAGCATGGCAGCTTCCGAAGACCCCGTGGTGGACGTGCCCGTCGCCGGACCTTCCGGCGCGTGCCAGAGATCGGCCAGCATCCGCACGCAACGGGCCTCGATTTCGGCCGTCTGCGGATACTCGTCCTTGTCGATCATGTTCTTGTCGATGCACTCGTCCATCAACTTGTGGATTTCGGGCTCTTCCCAAGTCTGGCAGAAGGTCGCCAGATTCTGCCGGGCATTGCCGTCAAGCAGCAACTCGTCATGGATCGCGGCATAGGTAAGACGCGGAGCACGTTCTTTTCAGGAAAGCCTGACTTCGGCAGGATCGCCGAAAGATCGGACGCACCGTAGGTCTCGTCGTTGAGATCAAACGGGTTGTCCTGTTCGCTTTTTCCGTCATCGCCTTCTTCTCCCTTTGTCACAGGTCCTTGAAAAAGTGTTATCGGGTCGGTCAAAAGCGGTCAAGGCAAGCTTCGTAAGTAGAAAATTTCGTGAAATGAAACAGGTTTGCGGACGGACAATACTTGCTTTCCGGCAAGAGCGCCCGTAGGAAAAGTGAACGGGGCGACCGCCCGCGCAGACCCGAGGCAAAGAAATCGGATCATGCAGATCGCGAAGAACACTCTCGAAAATGGTATCGACCGCTTCAGCGTGCGGGTTGGTGCTGTGCGCCTCGCCCTTGCATGCCTTGCCATGCTGTTGCTTTCCGCCTGCTCAGCAAGGCCCGGTCCAGAGACGATCTATCCATATCCCGAAAACGTCGAGGACAAACGCACCGTCACCGTCTATGTCGCAACGACGCGCGAGCGCGCCGAAGAGGCGATCGACGGCTTTACTCCTGAGCGTGAGGACGAGCTGAGCTATGCGGAATTCGTGATCTCGATCCCGCCTGGCCACGACCCAGGCGAAATCGAATGGCCCTATTCCCGAATACCACGCCCGGATGAGCATTTCACGGTTCTGAAACATACCGTACTGTCGCAATCGGCATTCGATGCCCGGATTGCCAAGCGCGCGCGCGAAACCGGCAAGGGCAATGCCGGCGTCTTCGTCCATGGGTTCAATGTCTCGTTCCAGGAAGCCCTTTTCCGGATGGCCCAACTGGCCGCCGACAGCAGTGTTTCCGGTGTGCCGATTCTGTTTTCATGGCCTTCGCAGGCGCGCATTCTCGACTATGCGACCGACAAGGAATCCGCCACCTTCTCGCGCGACGGGCTGACAGATGTCCTTGAACAGGTCACGGCACTTTCCAGTGTCCGCTCAGTCTTGGTGTTCGGACACAGCATGGGGGCTGGCTGACGATGGAAGCCTTGAGACAGCTGAGCCTTGAGGGCAACAAACAGGCACTGCGCAAGCTCAATGTGATTCTTGCCGCGCCCGATATAGACGAGGACGTCTTTGCCTCCCAGGTCGATGTGATCGGACCTCTCGATCCCCCTTGATGGTGATGGTGTCCGGTGACGACCGCGCACTGGGCTTTTCCCGGTTCATCCAGGGTAACCGACAGCGTGCCGGCCAGCTCGACATTACCGATCCCGAAGTCCTTGAACAGGCGCAGAAGATGAATGTCGCACTGATCGACATCTCATCGGTCGGCTCGCGCGACATGCTCAATCACAGCCGCTATGCTGCTCTTGCGGCAATCTATCCCGAACTGGGCGAAGACACCGAACTCGGCAGCCGCTTCAGGAGCGCCGGTGCCCGGTTCCTCGACGGCATGGGCCGGACCGTGAATTCCTCCGCCAGTCTTGCTGAAACCACCGGCTCGCCATAGACCGAAATCATCTTCCCGAAAGGGCACAGCTTTTCATTGAATCGGTTCTGGCCAACAAGGCCGTGACCTATAAAAATTGGTCAAGCTTACCGAAGGCAACAGGAGAAGACGATGCGCGCAGGGTCAAAATACCAACATCTCGTTCACGGAGCGGGATGCCCGTGTCACGCACCGGAATTCGTACGCCTCAATCAACGCCTCATGGAAGGTTTCAGCCGGCGATCGGTCCTCAAGGGCGTTGCCGGAACCATAGCCGCCGGTGCGCTCGCCTCCGTACCATCTCTGGCTGAGGCCAATGATCGCGCGACATTGTTGACCAATGTCCGCATTTTCGACGGAGTTTCCAACAATCTGATCGAGGGACGCAACGTTCTGGTGCGCGGCAGCCGGATCGAGGCATTGCCCCCTGTCGCCGAGGACGTGGCCGCCGTTGATGTCGTCGATTGCGGCAACCGCGTCCTGATACCGGGGCTGATTGATGCCCACTGGCATTCACTGCTCTGCGCCATTTCGATGCAGACAGCGATGACTGCCCAGGTCCCCTATGTCCATCTCGTCGCCGCTGCCGAATCCGAAAAGACGCTGATGCGGGGCTTTACCACCGTGCGCGATGTTGGCGGCCCGTCCTTCGCGCTCAAACGGGCAATTGACGACGGCAAGGCGATCGGCCCGCGGATCTATCCCGCAGGCGCGATGATCACCCAGACTTCCGGCCATGGCGATTTCCGGTTTCCTTATGAGATCCCCGCCTCCGACAACACCAATCTGAGCCATGCCGAAGAAGCCGGCATCTCCTCGATCGCCAACGGCGTTCCGCAGGTTCTGAACCGCGTGCGCGAACAGCTGATGCTGGGCGCAAGCCAGATCAAGATCATGACCGGCGGCGGCGTGTCCTCGCAATATGATCCGATTTCGAGCCTGCAGTTCACCCCGGAAGAGATACGGGCGGCGGTACAGGCGGCATCGGACTGGGGCACGTATGTCTGCGCCCACGTCTACACTGCCGAAGGCATCAAGCGTTCGATCGAAAACGGCGTCGCTTGTATCGAACACGGTCAACTGGCGAACGAGGAAACCGTGCGCATGATGGTCGACACCGGCACCTGGTGGAGCATTCAGCCCTTTCTGGCCGACGCTGATTCCAACCCGCAGGCCACCGAACAGCAGCGTCAGGACCAGCGCAACATAGCCGAAGGCACCGTGCGATGTTTCGAATGGGCCGGCAAATTCAACATCGAACGCATGGTCTGGGGTACGGATATCCTGTTCAATCCGGCAAGGACGAATTCGCAAGGCCGGCAGTTGGCAAAGCTCGCCGAATGGTTCTCGCCCGCTGATGTTCTGAAGCTCGCCACCAGCCGGACCGGTGAACTGCTTCAGCTTTCCGGCGAGCGCAATCCCTATCGTGGACGTCTCGGCGTCATCGAGACCGGAGCCTTTGCCGACATGCTGCTGATCGACGGTAATCCGCTTGAGGATATTTCTCTCATCGCCGATCCTGACAACATGGCCATCATCATGAAAGATGGCCGCCTCTTCAAGAACACATTGGCCTAGGAGGCTGGGATGCACACATCTGCCGCAAAACTGGCTCTCGCGGGCCTGGTAACAATCGCAATCTGTGACGCAGCACTGGCCGCCGACCCGGTGACGCCGCAACAGCCTCAGCCGGCACCGGTGGTGCCGATCACGACCAATAGCTGGAGCTTCGAGTTGACGCCCTATATCTGGGGGCTGGGATTTCCGGGAAAATTTCGCCCTTCAGCGGCGCCCCGACCGTGGCAGTTGACCGCAGCTTTTCTGAACTGCTGGAAAATCTGAAG
This sequence comes from Marinicella algicola, assembly GCF_028401385.1. Classification (GTDB taxonomy): domain Bacteria; phylum Pseudomonadota; class Gammaproteobacteria; order Xanthomonadales; family Marinicellaceae. The sequence goes on along the minus strand of NZ_JAQOMR010000001.1, from coordinate 4,025,011 downwards.
CTTGCCGGCTTCGTCAATTTCCTTGCGACGGATGGCCAGTTCGGCGTCTATGCGGACGTCATGTATATCGACAGTGGCAAAGAAAATGCCACCGGCCCGGTTACACTTCCCAAATTCGGTCCTGTGCCAGGCATCGACGCCAGTCTCGACGCCCAGCTGCTCAATGCCGCGCTGTTCGGCACCTACCGTCTCGCGGATACCGACGGCTTCACATTCGACGCGCTTGCCGGCGTCCGCGTTTTCCAGGCGTGGACCGATATTTCAGTCAAAATACCCGGCACATCCAACAGCTATCGGGCAAAGCGGGACTTCGGCTGGGTCGATCCGGCCGTTGGCGCGCGCATGGAATATGATTTCGGAAAGGGCTTCGGCTTTGTCGGTCAGGCCGATATCGGCGGCTTTTCCGCCGGTTCAAACCTCACATGGCAGGCCATGGGGGCGGTCACATACGACTTCTCGCACTCCACAGCGCTGTCGCTCGGCTACAAATACCTGTCCATAGACTATGAAAATGACGGCAAACTGCTCGATGTCGATATGCAGGGCCCGACCGTGGGACTCACGTTCCGGTTCTGATCAGGCCGGTTCTGAAAAGGTCGCACCCGTTAAGCCTGACAGTCAGACCTGGTTGACACCTGCGGTCGCCGTGAAGGACAATGTCTTGCGGATGAATTTTAAGCACTAAGGGGGCAAGTGCGCAGCGTGCATGTATTGCGTAAAGCGGGGCTTTTTCTGGCGGGACTGCTCCTGCTTGCATCCTGCAGTTCGGTGGATCGTGGACCCGTCATTCCCTTTTCGGGGCCTATTTCCCCTCATGGATCGCCTGTTCGCTGATCGGCATTATCAGTGCGGTCATCATACGGCTCATATTCATCAAGGCCGGCATTGATGCCGTGATGCCGCTGCGCGTGATCGTTTATCTGTTTCTGGCGATCGCGATCGGCCTTTCGTCTTCAATCCTCCTGTTCGGGCGGTAACCCATGTTGAGTACAAAGGCAAAGCTTGTCGCCCTCATCCCCGTTATCGTCATCGGCGCGACCATCTATCTCGGATGGACGCATATGACGCGGATGAATGAGAATTTGCTGTCGCAGGATGCGACGCTGACCGCACCGATCACGCAAATCTCCTCGACCGTGCCCGGCCGGATCGCCGAGATCCACGTTTCCGAAAATGACGAGGTACAAAAGGGCGATCTCCTGTTTTCCCTGGAGGACGAGTCCTATCGCCTTCTGGTGGCGCAGGCCGAGGCCGATCTGAAGGCGGCCGAAGCGCTTTACGCCGCGCAACAGCGCAGCATTGCCGCCGAAACCGCCAATGCCCAGATCGCAGTCCAGCAGATCGAGCGCGCGCGCAAATCTGGAACTTGCAGAGGAAACACTGGAACGCCTACTGCCGCTGCAGCCCAAGGGCTACGTTACCGACCAGCAGGTGCAGGATGCCCGCACAGCAAAGCGCGACGCCGAAGTATCCCTCGAACAGGCGCTGCAGCAGTCGAAGGCAGCCGATGCGCTGATTTCCACGCCAGAAGAGACACTGGCGGTGATTGAGGCCCGCCGGGCGGCCTCGCGCTCGCCCGACACAACCTTGCCAACACGAAAATCTACTCACCGCATGATGGCAGGGTCGTCGGCCTGAAGTTTTCAAGCGGCCAGTTCGTGATTTCGGGTGCGCCCCTCTTCACCCTCGTCAATACCGGCCAATGGTTTGCGACCGCTCTCTACCGCGAGGCCGAGCTGAAAGAGCTGAAGGCTGGCGCCTGTGCATCCGTCTATGTGATGGCCGACCGCTCGGAGGAGATCAGGGGCCGCGTGCAGGGCATTGGCTGGGGCGTTGCCACCGAAAGCATGATCGCTCTGCCAAGCGCCTTGCCCTATGTGCCTAAGGAACTCGACTGGGTGCAGATCGCGCAGCGTTTTCCGGTGCGCATCGAGTTGATCGACCCGCCGGAAAATCTGATGCGCATCGGCGCATCCGCCTCGACAGTGGTTCGCCATGGCGACGAATGCTGAAAGCGCGCTGAGGCGGAAATCGCACCGGCTGATCGATGACCTCAGGCCGTTTCCGGGGCGTTTCAGGCTGTCACTGTCCATTGGAGCCATCTGCGCGATCTCGACCGTCATCTCGATGATGTATCATTTCCCGGAAGCCGCCATCGGCTGTTATCTGGTGATCTTCCTGATGCGCGCCAATGCAGCGGAAAACGTCGTCACCGGCGTCGGCATTATCGTCGCCGTCAGCGCCGTGGTCGTGCTTTTGATCGGCATCATCAATCTGACCATCGATCATCCCCCGGCCCAGATCGCGGCAATCGTGCTTGCCTCTTTTATCTTCCTCTATCTGGATTCAGCCACCAAGGCCGGTGAGCAGGCCGGCATTGTCGCACTGGTGATTTCCTTCGTCCTGACATTGCTCGGCAACATTCCACTTGGCGAAATCGCCACCCGTGCCGTGCTCTATGCCTGGGCCATGGTTTTCGTGCCGATGGCTGTAATGGCCGTCTATAATCTGCTGTTCGGCATCCCGCCGCAGAAACTTCTGCGCCAGACCATCGCCGAGCGTCTGGAGCTTGCCGCCGATCAACTGGAACGACCGGACACCAAAAATGACCTCGCCTTCATGGACGCGCTTGGCGAAGGGACGGCAGAATCCGACAAGAGGCTGATGCTGACGAAGCTCCTGCATCTCGTCTACGGCAAGGCCTACGAATTTCTGGAGCGCGGTCAGGCCCATAGTTACCGGTTGCTGCTTGCCGTTTCCGCCCTGCCGGAAGATGCCAGCGCCGAAATCCGCGCGGCGCTTGCCCGGATTTGCCGCAACTTGGCTGAAGCTGTTCTGGCCAGGAAAGACCTGCCTGCCTTCGATACCGATGCCTTTGAGGGCGATCCCACCTTCACGGATGTCGCGTTTGCACTCGACGACCTCAGTCATATGGCCCCCTGGACAACGGCGCACCGGTTGATGATCCGGCTGTCTCGCCGGACATCTTCTCCAACCCCGTCCATCTGCAATTCGCGCTGAAGACGACGCTTGCCGCCGTCACCTGTTTCTTCATCTATACCGCAATCGACTGGCAGGGCATTCATACCGCGATGATCACCTGTTATGTCGCGGCCCTCGGCACCACTGGCGACACCGTGCACAAGCTGGTGCTGCGCATCGCCGGATGCCTGATCGGCGCTTTTTCGGCCTCATGGCAATCCTGTTCGTCATCCCCCAGCTCGAATCTGTCGGCGGCCTCGCCTTGCTGATCTTTGCCGTCGTATCGATGGCTGCATGGGTCTCGACCGGCAGTGAGCGGATTTCCTATGGCGGGGTCCAGATCGCACTTGCCTTCCTGCTGACGGTGCTGCAGGGCTTCGGGCCAGGCATCAGCCTGAGTGCCGCCAGTGACCGCATCATCGGCATTCTCCTCGGCAATATGGTGGTCTATCTGATTTTCACCAATATCTGGCCGGTCAGTGTTGCCGACGAAGTGAAACGGCGGGCCGGTGCGGCAACGGCCAAGCTGAAACAGCTTGCCAGCCTCGACTTTGCCACCCGCCGCGCCTCCACAGCACTCGTGGCCTCGGTGCAGACCGATCTCGGTGTGATCCGCAACGCTGTAGAGATGGCGTCTTACGAACCGCGCCGCATGCGTCCCTCGCTTGAGGACCGCAAAGGCTATGCCGGCAAGGTTCGTGCGCTCGACGCGCTCTCGCTTGCGCTCTACTTCCAGACCGACCCGCCACCTGTTACTGCCCTTGAGCCGGATCCGGGCACGCGCCCAGACGAACCGACAGAATTTTCAAACACCGCCCAACCGGGAGAAACGACGTGAACCGAAACCTTCTTTCCGGAATGGCCGGTATCATGACTGTATTCGCACTCACCGCGCTCGGCGGCTGCGCGGCCGACTCCCTGTCGCTGGCGCCGCCATCGCCCGAACGTCCGTGGCTGCCGGCAGCGGAAAACACCAATGCAGATGACCTCAGAACCACCGCGCAAGGCGGCACCGAACTGGCACTGTCAAAACCGGTGGTCGACACCAGCAAGACCTATACGCTGCCGGAACTGATCGACCTTGCCCAGCGCACCAATCCGGGAACACGAGCGGCATGGGAGCAGGCACGTCAAGCCGCTCTTGCCGTCGGCATGGCAGAGGCGACTTATCTGCCGGTGATCACTGCCAATGTCATCGCCGGTTCCAACCAGAACGCTGCGGAACTGCCGATACCGATTGGCGGCAGCGCCTATTTTGACAGCAATATTCAAGGTGTGGTGCCCTTCATGGCGCTGCAATGGCTGGCGCTCGATTTCGGGGGCCGCAGTGCGGTCGTGGAAGCGGCAAAGCAGATGTCGCTTGCCTCTAACTACCAGTTCAACGCCATGCACCAGAAACTGGTGTTCGCGGTAACCGGCGCCTATCACGATTATAATGCAGCCCGCGCCCACACGCGCGCCGCAAGTCAAGCGTTTTCCAACAGCCGGACCGTCTCCGATGCGGTGGTGGCCCGCAGGGACCGCGGACTGGCCACTTCCGTTGATCAAGCCCAGGCCGAACAGATCATGGCGCAGGCCGAACTCGGCCTCGTGCAGGCCAGGGGCACCGAGCAGGACAGCTATCAGGCGTTACTCGGCGCACTCGGCATTTCGCCGATGTCAAAGTTGAAGATCGCCGATACAGCCGGACGCGGCCTGCCCGCTTCATCGCGCGCGCCGGTCGATACCATGATCGAGATCGCACTTTCCAACCGGCCCGATATTCTGGCGGGCTATGCCACGCTTGAGGCCAGCCGCGAGGGCGTCAAAAGGCCCGCTCCGACTTCATGCCGAAGGTCGGCATTTTCGGAACGCTGTCATCCTATGAAACAGGCGTGACTGCGGGCGGACTGCCGACCATCGACAATAACGGCCTCAACGGCAATATCATGATCGGCGCCACCATTCCGCTTTATGACGCCGGCATGCGCGACGCCAATCTGAAACAGGCCGAGAGCCGCGTGGAAGCCGCCAAACGCAATTTTGAACAGCTGAAAGACACCGCCGCCCGCGAGATCGTTGTCGCTTCCAATGCGCTGACGACCGCACTTCAGGCCAATGCCTCTTCGGTCAAACTCCGTCAGGCCGCCTACAAGACCTACGATTCTGCGCTCGAAGCCTATCAGAACGGTGTCGGCACTGTCCCGGCGCTGGCAACCGCACAGACCGGCCTCCTGGAGGCGCGGCTGGCTGAAAGCGACGCGCGGGAAGCCGCCTTTACCGCTGCCGCCAACCTTGCCTTCGTGCTGGGCACCTCGACAGCAGCCACAGTTCCCCGCTAAGAAACAGAGACGGTCGGGCAAGGCCCTCCGACCCCATTGTTCAGGAGAGACACAAATCCATGCACAGCCCGAGTTCGATACCCCTGTGGAGCGTATTGTTGCCGCTGGCCGCTGCCGTCATCGTCGCGCTCGAAATGTTCGGTGTACTGCATGATACATCGATCATCTTTCTGGTGCCTGCGGTTCTGCTTCTCGGCGGCTCGGTATTTGCATCCGTTCTCCATGCTGAAATCCTGGGAGCGAAGGTCGGAGAGCCGATGGGGTCGATCATCCTCGCCGGCTGTGTGACGCTGATCGAGGTGGCGCTGATCGTCTCGATCATGCTGTCGGGTGCTGAGGGGCTGAGGAAGTCGCGCGCGACACGGTTTTGCCGCCGTCATGATTGTCCTCAACGGCATTATCGGGCTTTGCCTCGTCGTCGGTGGACGGATCTATCACGAACAGAGTTTCAAGCTCGCCGCAGCGACCGCAGCCCTTGCCGTACTCGGCACGCTTTCGACACTCGCTTTCGTGCTGCCGAATTACGCAATCTCCGGCCCGGCCCGGCAATATTCATGGGCGCAGCTTCTTGTCGTCAGCATCTGCTGCCTGCTGCTTTACGGCGTTTTCCTGTTTATCCAGACCGTGCGCCACCGCAACTACTTCACCGACGAGCCGGATGGCGACGACAACGAATTCTTCCCCGCCCACCACGAAGTGCCGCCGAACCGGGTGACAGCAGCAAGCGCTGTATTGCTTCCGTTCTCGCTTCTGATGGTGATCCTGCTTGCCGAAATACTGTCAGCTCCGCTTGACCAGGCAATCTCCATGGCCGGCTTGCCGCAGACGCTGGTGGGCGTGATGATTGCCACCCTGGTGCTGATGCCGGAGGGCATTTCCTCGGTGCAGGCAGCAATGAAAAACAGGATCCAGCAGAGCATCAATCTGGTGCTCGGCTCGGCGCTTGCCAGTATCGGCATATCGATCCCGGTGGTGGCGCTGATCTCGATCGCACTCGGCCGTCAGATGACCCTCGGGCTCGAGCCAGAGCAAACGGTGATGCTGCTTCTCACGCTGTTTGTCAGTACGATCACACTTGGCACCGGCCGCACCACCGTGTTGCAGGGCGCGGTTCATCTTGTGATCTTTGCCGTCTTCGTGCTGCTGACGCTGGTGCCGTAACCCTTCAGCGCCCGGCCCGGATCACGGTTTCGCCGTCCGCCGTCAACAGAAGTTTGCCATCATCGCCAATGTCGAAGCTGTCAACGGTGCCGATCGCCGCGAAGAACTGGCGTTCCAGCTGCACCAGCGGTGCATCGCAGGCCATCGTGGTGGCGGCCAACGGTCCGATTTCAAGACCGCCCTCGCCGCCAAGCCTGATGGCACCCATATAGCGATTGCACCCGGCAGAACCGGAGATACGCCCATCGGCGCTGATTTCGATGGTCACAGACCCTGGCTCCGCAAGCGTTTCTGAACCGATCGCCGAGACGCTCCATTCCGCTCCGGCAAGAAGCGCAATCGTGTCACCGCCACAGCCTCTGAGCACACCCGAGGCCGTTGTCAACTTGGCGGTCTGCGGAAATAGCCGCCCGCTCATGTCATCCCGGCAAAGCCGGTCACTGACGGCGAAAGAAAGACCGAAAGCCTCGAACGCAAAATGATAGGCACCGTCAAAGACCTCAACTTCGGGGAGGCTGAGGTCGAGCCGGTCATCGCCGTAATTAAGGTCCAGACGGAAACGCTCGCCGTCAATGACCGCCCGCCAGCCGGGCTCATTGCCCTGAGCTGTCCAGCTTGTGTCGGCGCCAACCGCCGCACATTCGGGATAGTCCTCGCCGGCAAGCCTCAGCATGGCGCTGTGGCCCTTGCTCCAGAATTCGTTCTCGCCGTCCTCGCTGGCAAATCGCGCGCCGTCTGCAGAGACAGCCTGGGGCAACTGGAAAATCATGTCGTCGGTTTCGACAACCGCCATTTCGTCATGAAAACCGACCCCGACCTGGATATCGCCGCAAAGCCAGGTGGTCTGAAAACCGGAAGGGGTGAAACCGGAAACCCACACCGTGCCGATATCGACATCATCCGAACCAGCTGCAATCGCAACGGTTTCCCCGATGAACGCAATGGTATTGTCGATCATGATGGCAGCGGACAGCTCGCCCTCGACACCGGCCGGCACGGCGACTTCAAAGGCAAGCGGGACCTGCCCTCCACCGGTCGACTGGAAGAAACTGCCAAGCCCGGCGCCCTGAAAACCGAGCACTTCGACGGCAAGCTCGGCATCCTCCGGCAGCGCCATCCGCTCGCGATAGGTGACCTCACCGGAGACTATCCGTGTTTCCTGCGCAAGGGCGGACGACGATGCCAGCGCGGCAATAACAGTGATCAGGATTTTCGACATGATGATCTCCAGCGATTTGATTTAGGTCTGAATCCTAACCGAGCAAAGCAACAGGTCAACGCCGGTCGGCCGAGATTAAGCGTCTTTGCTAACTCTTGCTCGCGCCTGTGGCCGTTCAAATCATAACCGCCTTTGCCGTTGGCTCAGATCCCGGGGCCGCGAACCACCCGATTTACGCCGTGGCAATCCGCTGCTATCGTCATCTCTCAATTCCAGCATGGATGGTGGTGGTCGTTTCGGGGCAGCGTTGATGACACCCGACGGCGCAGGAGGATATCTTGAACGAGAACACAGGACCGGGCAAACCATCGCGTCTTGCGATTGACGTCGAGCGCTATCCCGCAACCTCACGCATCCTGCACTGGGTGATCGCAGTCCTTGTGCTTTTGACATGGCCGCTGGGCATGGTGATCAAGTTCGTCAAGAACGAAGTCTCGCTCGATTTCTATCTGATCCACGAAAGCCTTGGCTTTCTGGTGTTGTGGCTGATGCTTCTCAGGGTCGGAAACCGGCTTTTGACGCGCGCGCCGCAAGAAGACGGACCACAGATCGAGCGGATCGCAGCGGCCTCGGTCCACGGGCTTTTCTATGTGTTCCTGATCATCATGCCACTCAGCGGGTTTCTCGCCACCAACGCGCATGGCTTCCCGTTCAGCTGGTTTGGCGTCCTGCCCATCTGGAGCCCGATCGGCAAGGCGCCAGATATCGCCGGGACGCTGTCGGCCATCCATCTGGCCACCGCATGGATCCTCGCTGTTTTGTTCGTGCTTCATATCGGGGCGGTACTGATGCACCACATCATCCGGCGCGATTTCACCCTCTACCGGATATTGTAAGGCATGAAGACTGTCGAAATGACGGAACCCCTCTGGGAGCGGCTGCTTGCCCTTCGCGCGGGCGGACCAGCTCTGGACGTTACCCCCACCGCCACGCTCTACGCCCCGATCGCCGCTGCGCCCGGCTCATTTGTGCTTGCGCAGGTCGGCCAGTCGCTCGACGGGCGGGTCGCGACGCCATCAGGCGATGCCATGGATATTTCGGGGCCCGACGGGCTGGCCCACCTGCACCGCTGCCGCGCACTCGTCGAGGCGGTGATCGTCGGCGTCAACACAGTGAAGGCCGACAATCCGCGCCTTTCGGTCCGGCTGGTGAAAGGCCCCTCGCCCGTTCGTGTGGTGATCGACTGCAACGGCCAGCTTGATGGCAACGAGGGCTTGTTCCATGACGGTGGTGCGCCGGTGATCATCGTTGAAAGCACGTCCGTTCGCGCACGGCATCTGCCGAATGCCGAAATTCTGCGCCTTGCGCCTGGTGAAAACGGCATTGAAACCGGCGCAATCGTCAATGCGCTCACCGCGCGCGGCCTCAGGCGCATCCTCGTTGAAGGCGGCGCGCGCACCATTGCCCGCTTCATATCGGAAGAACAGCTCGACCGGCTGCATGTCGCCATTTCGCCGCTGATCATCGGCGCCGGACCCAACGGTCTCAACCTGCCGCCGGTCGCGCGGCTATCCGATGCACTGCGGCCCGACGCCGAAATATTCAGCCTCGGCAGCGATGTCCTGTTCGATTGCGCGCTTTCGGCGTCAGCCAGGCAGGGCGAGTAGGTCGGTATGGCCGACGGTGCACAGGCTGTCCGGCTCATCAATGACAGCGATGCGGAACGTGATCCAGGCTTCGATATCGCGGGATGTCAGACCGCCGATCTCCTGCAGCGGCTGACGGAAACCCTCGATGAAGGCGCGTTGAAGCGCTTTGCTGTCCCCGTTTAACAGCCAAGGGCTTTCCGCCGTCTCGACCCGGAAACCGTGCGCCCCGAACAGGGCTGCCAACCGTTCTGACGCCGTGGGGCCGAGTGCCACGCCAAAGCCCTTGTCAGTCTGCTGATGCCTGTTGAAGACGGCGACCACGTCATTATCGAGCGCGTGCGGCTTGGACCACTGAATGCGGCCGTTATAGTTCAGCGCGGCATAGAGCCCGACAGCGCCCATGGCGAGCCTTTCAGCGAACGCTGCCGAGAAGGCCTCTGAGCAGAGATCAAACAGTGCGGACGCGGTAACAAATGCGACCTCCTCAAGCGGAAGCCCGCCAAGGTCATTCAGATCGTGCCGGCGAAAGGCGACCCTTTTTCCGCATCGGTCTGCCGTTCCGCAGCTCTCAGCAAAATGGGATCATTGTCGAGAAGCAGCCATTCTGTATCAGCAGGAACCGTCCCCGCAAGGCTGCGAAGCGTCGATCCAGTTCCGCAACCGATATCGACGATCCGAGGTCTGCGCTTTGCAGCAAGGTGGCGCGTGAGCGCGTCCATCAGATGGCCATTGCGGGCGGCCCGGTCTGCCGGTTCACGCAGTAAAAGCCAGTCAGCGTCAAAACTCATGTTATCTCCTCCAGCACATCGGAAACGATGCAACCTGTCTCCGCCCAACCGGGAAGCAGAGCACCCGCCCTCTGCGCCCCAACCGCCTTTTCAAGGCGTCGTTTCGGGTCGATAAGAAAGCGTCGCAGCGCGTTAGCAAAGGCCCTGACATCGTCCACCGGCACCAGGATCCCGGCATCGTCCGGCACCACATCCGGAACGGCGCCTGTGCGGCAACCGACAATGGGCAAACCATGCGCCAGCGCTTCGGCGAACACCATACCGTAGCCTTCATAACGGCTGGCCAGCGCAAAGAGATCGGCCCCGGCAAATAAAACGCCGGTGTCTTCTACCGAACCCGCCAGATTAACCCGATCGCCAAGACCCGACGCGCGGATCTGCTGTTCGATTTTCGACGCCGTATCGGCGTCAAGTCTCTGGCTGCCAGCAATTGTCGCTGTCCAGGCGAGGTCTTCGACCTGCTTCAACGCGGCAATCAGCACATCATGCCCCTTGCGCTGCGTCAGCGTGCCAACGGAGAGGATATGTGGCGGTCCATTACTCCCCGCTGCCGGTGAAACCCTGTCCGTTCCCGGCACGGCAATGGTGATGTTTTCAACATCCACGCAAAAGCCGGCAACCAATTCGCGTGCTGTCTGAGGCGAGGTTACGATGATGTGGCGAGCGTGACCCAGCGCACGGGTTTCGCTTCTCCGCAGGGCCGTGACCCGCTCCGGCGACAGCCCGGTCTCAAGCGAAAGCGGGTGATGCACCAAAGCGACGATATTCAGCCGCCGACCCTCGCGCGCAGCCCATTCATCCAGCACGCCGAAGGCAAGCCCGTCGATCAATATCAGCGCTCCGTCCGGAACCGCTGAAAGCCCCTCTTCGGCTGTTTTCAGGACAGGTCCATCGGGATATGGAAATCCGTCTCCCAGCGGCATAAGCGTCACCTGCCACCCCGAAGCCTCAAGCGCTGCGATCAACCGCCGGTCATATCCGTAGCCGCCGGTCTTCAGATCGAGACTGCCGGGGAAGGCGAAGACCAGCTTCAAAGATCGGCCTCATACCACCCGCGCGCGGCGTGGGATTCGTGCAATGTGACGCGGATCTTGCAAATCCTGCTGCTGCCCGGACCAAGGCGCCCGTCGGCGACCGCTTCGGCAAGCCGGTCGAAAATGAACTTGGCGATCACTTCCGTGGTTGTCACCTTGCCCTTGAGCGCCTCGAGTTCATCGAGGTTCTGGTAGTTCAGCGGCTTCAGCACCTCGCCCAGAACCGTGGTCGCGGCACCGATATCGACGGCCAGCCCGTCATCATCCAGATCGCGCGTGAAAAACGCGGCGTCGGTCACGAATGTCGCGCCGTGCATGGCCTGGGCAGGGCCGAACACCGGGCGGGGAAGCGAATGGGCGATCATGATGTGATCGCGAACCTCGACAGCAAACATATGGGGGTTTCCTCAATAGCGGATGCGATGGCAGAGCGTGTCTGGAGACGACAGAATGCCGGGATAGGCATCCTCAAGCTCCGTAAATGAAGTGTCGCCCGAAATCAGCGCGTCAAGGCGGGCATCGGCAAGAAGTTCGAGCGCCTTGGCCATGCGCCGCGAAAACGTCCAGCGCGCGCGATGTGACGGCGGGATCGAACCGACCTGCGAACTGACGACGGAAAGCCGGCGTGCATGAAATGATCCGCCGAGCGGGATGGCCGCATTGCCTGCACCATGCCAGCTCGCTTCCACAATCCGCGCCTCCTGTCCGGCGCTTTCGATTGCCGTGGCTAGCGCCTTGTCCGACCCCGAAGCATTGACCGCCACATCGAACGGCCCCTCATAGCCGCTTGCGCAAAATGCCACGCCGAGCTGTTGCGCAAGTGCTGCCCGCCCGGCATTGGGATCGATCAGCGTGGTCTCGGTGCCCGCAATGGAGGCTGAGAGATAGGCCACCAGCGCGCCAACCGTGCCGGCACCGAAGACGGCGACCGTATCGCCCGGCTGGATCGCCGCATCCCAGACGATGTTGAGCGCGGTCTCCATATTGGCGGCCAGCACGGCGCGTTCCGGGGCCAGGCCTTCGGGCAGGGCCGAGAGCATGGCAACGGGCGCGACAAAGCGGTCCTGATGAGGATGCAGGCAGAACACATGGCGGCCGATCAGGTTTCCCGGGCCTGCCACAACCCGGCCGACGGCGGCATAGCCATATTTCACCGGAAAGGTGAAATCGCCGGCCATGTTGGGCCCGCGCATGCGCGCCCGCTCGCTTTCCGGCACCTTGCCCATGAACACCAGCGTCTCCGTTCCGCGGCTGACGCCGGAATAGAGCGTTTCAACGAGAGCCTCATCCGCGCGCGGATCCGGAAGCGCTTCGGCGCGCAATGCGCAGCGTCCGGCCTCGGGAAACCACAAAGCTGTTGCGCGCCCCGAAATTCCGGTGTGCCCGGCCGGTGTTGAATCCGACATTGCCCTCTCCTCGCCTCAATGAAATTGCAGGTCCACAATAGGACGTTGCGCAGACGGTTTTGTTCCGGCTCACATGAACGTGCACTTCCCTTGCTGTTTTTGTGCAGCAGACTGAACCACTTGGGAAGTGAAAACGTTGTAAACGATGAATGCAACAATTGTTCAAGGCCAGTAGACGAGTGAGTAGACGGGCCGGCAAACGGGGAGAGACCGCAATGGCGCAGGATGAATTTGTCGACTTTGAATCCGTTTCGCCTGAAATCGAGGTGGAGCGCGCTGTAGCGGAACTGCGCTTCGGCCGCCCCGTGATCATGCGTGATGGCGACCGGCAGCGTGTGACGCTCGCGCTCGATTGTGTGGCGCCTTCGCTTTACGACCGTTTTGCCCGCGCTGCAGAAAACCGGCACAGCCTGTTTTTGACCAAGGAACGTGCCGACCGGCTCGGCATAACGGCTGAAACGGGCATTGCCGTTCCGCTTGACGGCGCCGATTTCGAAGCCGCGTCGCGCCATGCCTATGCGCTTTCCGGTACGAAACCCGCAGCATGGGCACCCGCCGACACGCTGATGGCGGCCTCTGCTGAACTGGCGCGCCTCGCCTTGCTGCTGCCGGCCATGATCTCCACCGAAATCGAACGTGGAGACACGCGCTTTGCTGCCTGCCAGTGTGTCGACCTGAAAAACCTTCGGCGAAGCGATGCTGCACGTCAACGCTTTCAGCAGGTTGCGCGCACACGGGTGCCGTTGAAGGACATCGGCGATGCCGATTTCGCCGTGTTCCGCGGCGGGCTGGCACAAAAGGACCAGATCGCCATCATTGTCGGCAAGCCGGACACTAACGCACCCGTTCATGTGCGCATTCATTCCTCATGCCTCACCGGCGACCTGTGCGGCTCACTGAAATGCGATTGCGGCGATCAGCTCAGAAACGGCCTTGCACAGCTGAAGGCTGTCGGTGGCGGGGTTTTGATCTATCTCGATCAGGAAGGCCGGGGCACGGGGATCGGCGCCAAGATGCGTGCCTATGGTTTCCAGCATCAGGGACTTGATACCATCGACGCCGATGCCGAACTCGGCCTTGGGAGCGATCACCGCCGCTACGAGGCTGCTGCGGCAATGTTGGAACTGCTCGGCATCTCGAAGATTGTGCTGCATACCAATAACCCGACAAAGGTTGACGGCTTGCGCTCAAGCGGCATTGATGTGACAGATCAGGTTCGCGTCACGGGCACCGTGACCGCTGACAATGTGAATTATCTGAGAACCAAAGCGCTGCGAGCCGGTCACACGCTGGAGCTCGAAAGCCTGATCGCGGCGGAATAGATCGCATGAGCACGCTCGAACCACCAACAGCCAGACGAACGCCGTTGCGCGATCTCCGCCTGCGCACTGACAGAGCGCACGATACCGCAGGGCAAGACCGGAACCCGTTGCTGAAAAACACGATTGCCGCGCTTTTCTCCATCTATCTTGTATCGATGGCCGCCTATCTTGGGCTTTCAGTCTTCCTTGGAACGGGCCCCGGTACGCCGATAGCAGCAGCGCTCCTGCTTCTGGCCATCTTCGCACTTGTGCTCGTCGCCCTGCCCGGCCACCAGCATCATCGGTTCGGCCCTGCCAACATCATCACCGCCATTCGCGCCGCGATGGTCAGTTTTTCGGCGCTGCAATGTTGTTTGGCGACCTTGCGGCCAAGGCAGACACTGTTGCGCCGGTCCTTATCGGCCTCGTCGTGTTTGCGCTCGCGCTGGACGGCGTCGACGGCTATCTTGCCCGGCGCACCGGGCTTCAGTCAGCGCTCGGCACCCGTTTCGACATGGAAGTCGATGCGCTGTTGATCCTGCTGCTCTCCGCTGCGGCCTTTCTTCTGGGCAAGGCCGGATGGTGGGTGCTGGCGATCGGTCTGATGCGCTATGGATTTGTACTGGCGCAAACCATGCTGCCATTTCTGTGCTCACCGCTTGGGCCGTCGTTCCGCCGCAAGCTGATCTGTGTGATACAGGTGTCGGCGTTGTGCGCCATTCTGGTACCGATGATAGCCCCACCGGTTTCGACGGCGATTGCGGCCATTGCCCTTGTGCTGATCAGCTATTCCTTCGGCATTGATGTTTTCCGTCTTGCCCGGCAGCGCTTCAGTGCGGCATGAGCTGGCGCTTCGACGGAACACGCAGCCTTGCCCGCTCGTTTCTGGTCTATTCCGACTTGATCTGGCGGCGGCGCTTCATCGTCGCAGCAAGGAACAAAATGCCCTGCGGCGCAACGCCCAGAAGCGAGATCATGCCGTAGAGCAGGCTTGCCGAAAGCCCCTCGGCACTGGTGAGACCGAACAGCGGCCAGAGGGCGGCAGCGGCGGCTTCGCGCGTTCCCCAGCCGCCGACACCGGCCGGAATCAGCATCGTCATCAGGCACAGCGGGATGACCGTGAGGGCGGCGACCGGCGGCAGCGGTGCACCCGTGGCAGAGGCCGCAATCATGAAGACGGCGACATAGGAGGCGACGATCAGCGTGCTGAGCGCGCTTTGCACACCGAATGCGCCACGGTTCCAGAAAACCGCCGCGAGATCCGGCCGCAACGTCTTGTAGCGCGCCAACAGCCGAGATCGTGCAATAAACAGACCAGCACAGGCAAAGACCCCGAGAAACCCTGCGCAAATGAAAACGAGACGCGCAAAACCCGGCGGCAGACGATCGGCCAGAAAAACCGGCCAGACGAACAGCCCGGCACCCGCCAGCAGGAAAAAGGCGAGCTGCCCCGAAAGCCGCTCGAGCACGATGGCTGCAGCCGGGCGTTTCCAGCCCTCTTCCGTGCGGCTGCGATAGGCCCGCACCGCATCGCCCGCCATTCCGCCCGGCAGGATTTGATTGACGAAACTGGCGATATAATATTCGCGGATCGCAAGTGCCGCAGAAAAGACATGACCGAGCCGGGCCGCCGTGAAACGCCAGCGCAGCGCCGACAGCACCACCTGAACCTGTACGATGGCAAGGGCGACAACGACCGGGCCGGCAGACACATTCTGAAACGCCGCAACAACGTCAGCGGGATCGACAGCGACAAACAGCCCGGCAATAATCGCCAGACAGAAAATCACCGCAAGAACGCCATATGCGGGCAACAGCCGCTCCTTTCCAGGGCACAATATCCGGATGACCGGACAGACAAGGAATGTTCATGATAGCTGAAGGGCCGCGTTGCAAGCAGAACCTTCCGCGCCAGTTCGCAGCGGTGCTGGTGTTTGTCATCATCGCCTTTGCCGCGCTCAACCTGCCGGATTATCCGGGTGGTTTTTCAGCGAGAGCATTTGCGCATCTACCGATAGAGATCCCGCTTCTCGGCCTGGCGCTCGTGCTTCTGCCGCGCCGTGTCGCATTGGTTCTGGCAGCGCTCGCCACTGTCGCCGTTGGTATTATCCTGTTCCTCAAGCTCGGCGATATCGGCGTGCAATCGGCCTTTCAGCGCCGCTTCAACCCCTATCTTGATCTTCGGATCTTTGCCGATGGCTGGAATGTGTTTTCCGGCACAATCGGGGGCCTTGCTGCAGCGCTGGCGGTCACTGGTGCCATCGTCCTGTTCCTCGGTATTCTCGCCGTATTTTTCCTGTCCCAGTTTTATCTGGCGCGGCTCTCGAGCAAACAGACACGTAGTCCGGTCCTCGTCTTTGCCGCTCTTCTGGCGGTCGGACTGGCGCTATGGGCCACAGGGGCTGCGACCGGGACCCGGATTTACGCCGATACCCGCGCCTCCGGCTATCTCGTCGCCCGCATCCAATCCGTCACGCAGGCGATGAAAGATATGCAGAGCTTTGACCGGTCACTGGCTGAAACCGAGGCCCTGCCGGAGGCCAACACCCTGTTCCGGGGCGTTCGCGGTCGCGATGTCGTGCTGATCTTCATTGAATCCTACGGCCGCAGCGCCGTCGAGGATCCCCGCTATGCACCGCTGATCGGACCACGGCTTGAAGCGGTCGAAACCGAACTCAAAGAGGCCGGCTTTTCCACCGCCAGCGGCTGGAGCTGGTCGCCGACCATAGGCGGGCTCAGCTGGCTTGCTCATGGCACCTTCCTCTCCGGCCTGTGGGTCGACAACCAGGCCCGCTACGACCGGCTGATGATGAGCGACCGCAAAAGCCTCAACAGACTGTTCCGCGAGGCCGGCTGGCGCACCGCCGCGGTGATGCCGGCGATCACCATGGACTGGCCGGAAAGCGCTTATTACGGCTATGACACGATCTTTGCCGCCGCTGATCTCGGTTACCGGGGAGAACCCTTCAACTGGGTGACGATGCCCGACCAGTACACGCTAACGGCCTTCGACAGGCTTGTCCGCCATGACGGTGACGACCGCCCGGTTATGGCTGAAATCGCGCTGATTTCCAGCCATGCCCCCTGGACGCCGGTTGCCGAACTGATCGACTGGGCCGATGTCGGAGATGGTAGCGTGTTCGACGAACAGGCGACAAGCGGCGATCCGCCTGCCGTGGTCTGGGCAGACCGGGAACGGGTGCGGCGGCAGTATATCGCGACCATCGATTATTCGCTTCAAACCGTCGGCGACTATATCGCCCGTTTTGGCGAAGACGCCGTCTTTATCGTGCTCGGCGACCATCAGCCGGCCCCGCTGATTACCGGGCCGGACGCCTCACGTGCCGTGCCGATCCATGTGATCAGCCGCGATGCCGGACTTGTCGAACGGTTCGAGGCCGAGGGCTTCACGCCGGGCATGATCCCTGCGGCCGAGGCCCCCGAACCGCTTATGGATACGATGCGTGAACGGGTGATCCGCATTTTCTCGGAACCGGTTCGTCCGCAATATCGCAACCGGTCGGTCAGCCGATAAGACGCGCCGCATAAATCTCGTTTGCGGCAAGCGGCAGAAGACGATCGGCCATTTCGCGTTTCAGCGCCTCATGCCGTTTTGTTTCTTCCGCTGTCCTGTCCGGCTTTGCGCCGAGTGTAACGAACTCTTCGCGCACATGCCCGGGCTTGATGACGGCTTCGGCCGTCTTGCCGCGATAGGCGAAGCGGAACAGATAGGGGCCAGGCGGATCGGAAATCACATCCTTGCCACCGAGCGGGCGAAACACGGCCAACCTTTTGTCCGTCAGCCCGCGCGTCACCATTTCCAGCGCATCACGACCGCCCGGACCGGAAAAGGCGGTGAGCACGGAGATTTCCCGACGCTCGAGCGGCGCGTCATCAAGCAGCGGAAACGCGGCCTGCATCGCCTTGAGCCCGTGGACCACGCCACCCGGAAAGCCGCCACCATGATAGGCCATGATGTCATCAAAGGAAAAGGTGAGCGCGCGGCCGCCTTCGCTGACGGTGATCGTGTCATGCATTGAGAAAACCCTTCAGATTGGGAATGAACCGGTCGAGGAAACGCGTCGTCGCCGGCATGAAATGCGAACCGTGATGGAACATCGGGTCGAGCGAGGAAACGATCATCCGACCGGGCGTCGAGACCTCATCGATATAGAAGATAGCGCCGCCATCGCCATCGCGCACCAGAACCTCGGCACCATCCGGCGGGTCGAACCAGCCGTGCAGGTGCCAGGTCACATCGCGGTCGGTCATGCCTGCCATCAACGGATGAGCGGGTTTTGAAATCCTGACACCGAGGTCGGCGTCACGCTCCAGCCACCACCACCAATTCGTAGGCGTCTGGGTGAATTTCACATTCGGCAGCCAGAGATGAGAAAGGCTTTCGCCAAGCGCGACCACCGTGCCGCCTGCAGCAAGATGCCGGTCGATGACAGGCCTTTGCGCAATCATGCGCTGCGCCGGTGTGCGACAAGGCACCCAGAGCGTATCATCCGGCCGCAGCACGCCGTCCAGCGCTTCCGGGCTTGTGATCATATCAAAGGCTTCCGTGTGGCGCGGTCCCTCAAGGCTGTGGATCTGGTAGTAGCAGCCCGATGATGGCGCAACGATGCGCTTTGACGCGGCCAGCCTGCTCGCAAAACCCGGATACGCCTCAGCCTCTGCAAGGCGCGCACGATAGCTGTCGCCGTGTCTCGTCGCCGTCACCGGATCGGCGCAATCGCCGCCATTCGCCCACTGGATGATGCGCTCGGCAAGCGTTGGCGGCAGATCCCATTCGCGCCCCATCGTGGCAAGATCATTGCCCGCATGGCTGAATATGCGCCCGCCCTTTGGCCGTGCCCAGACCCAGTCGACCGGCACATATTCCGGCCCGAGCCCGTTGACGACGACAGCGCCTTCGGGAGGCGGGTTGCAACCACGGCCATAAAAGCCGGCGACGCCGTTATTTGTTTCGAGTTTTTTCAGATCTATACCGTCGAAAACCGGATGGGCATTGACCGCAGCAAGATCGAAATCAGCCCGTTTCGGCTCCGCGATCGGGCGATATTGCGGCATACCATCCACCAGCGGGCGCAGCATGTGGCCGTTGAAGAACCAGCGCCCACCACAATCGAGAAAGGCAGTGAGTGCCTGCTTCAGAGCAAGCATTGCGTTCTGGTCAAGCTGGTTGCCGGTGATCAGTCCGCGATGGGAGGCCAGATGCTCCGCGCTGAGATCGGATTGCGCCACAATGGTCACGAGGCCTTCAGCTTCTGCCACGCGGAACGTCTTCGATGGGCCGACATAGGCTGATTTCACATAAAGAACGCTCATGAAAACTCCCTTCCGGCGAAGGCCGGTATCACTGCTTTGCGATAGCTTCCGGCCGGCCCCGCCATATCCACCCAGCGCATATCGACACCGTAAAGCCTGGCAAGCGCGTCGGGAACGATCATCTCCTCAACCGGGCCGTTGATCTCATGCCCGCCCGGCATCATCATGAGAACGTCGTCAGCGGCCGCCAGCGCGTGGTTCGGGTCATGCGTGGTGAACAGCACCGCCTTGTCGCGACGCTGCCGCAGCATGTTGAGAAGATCGAGCGTTTTCGACTGGTTACCGAGATCAAGCGCCGAGGTCGGTTCGTCGAACACAAGCGCGGGTGAGCCGGTGGCCAGCGCGCGGGCAATCAGGATCATCTGCCGCTGACCGCCCGACATCCGGTCATAGCGATGGCCGGCAAGATCGGTCGCGCCGACGGTCTCAAGCGCGTGCTCCGCCGCCTCGATATCTTGTCTGCCCGGCTGACCGAAAAGCCCGATCTGCGCGGCATGGCCCATGACCACCACATCAAGCCCGGACAGCTTTGCCTGCGAGGCCCCGTGCTGGGGCACATAGCCGGCAATCTTTGGCGCTAACCGTCTGCCGGTCTTCAGCGGCTGGAATCCGAGCAGGGCGCGCAAAAGCGTGGTCTTGCCGCGCCCGTTCGGCCCGAGGATCGCCATGGTGCGGCCGACGGGAACCTCAAAGGTCACATCGCGGAAGATCTGATTGTGGCCGAAGGCGACGCTGGCGTTTTCAAGACCGATCATGTCTGGTTCGCTTTCGAGAAATGGCGACGCAGGAGCAAGCCGAAAACCGGTGCGCCGATCAACGCCGTCAGTACCCCGAGCGGGATTTCCGCCGATGTCAGCGTGCGCGCCAGCGTATCCACGAAGGTAAGATAGGCCGCGCCCAGAATGGCCGATGCCGGGATCAGAACCCGGTGATCCTCCCCACCAGAATGCGCGCGGCATGGGGAATGACGAGGCCGATCCAGCCGATAATCCCGGCGACTGCCACCGAGGTTGCGGTCATCAGCGCGGTGGCGACGAAGATGAACCAGCGTTCACGGTCGGGATTGACGCCGAGCGATCGCGCCTCGGTATCTTCAAGCGCCAGAAGGTTGAGCCGGTAGCGGAACAGCCAGACCGCGATGATGCCGACCGCAAGGCCAGGAAGCCCGAGCCAGAACCGCGCCCATGTTGCGGTCGAAAACGAGCCCATCAGCCAGTAGACGATGGCTGGCAGCGAGGTGTTGGGGTCGGCGACGAACTGCACCACCGAAACCAGCGCCGAAAACAGCGCGCCGACCACCATGCCCGAGAGAATAACGGTGACGATTTCCGTGCGCCCGTTGATGCGCGCCAAAAGTCCGACGATGACCAGTGCGGCAAGGCCGAAAATGAAGGCAGGCCCCAGAAGTGTCACCCCGGCATAGCCCAGCAGAATGGCCAGTGCCCCGCCAAAGGCTGCCCCTGACTGATGCCGAGCACCTGCTGGGAGACCAGCGGATTGCGGAAGACACCCTGCAGCGCGGCACCGCCGACAGCAAGGGCAGCTCCGGAAACAGCGGCGATCAGCACGCGTGGCATGCGCACCAGAAGCACGATCCGCTCGTCAATATTGTCAAGCGGTGCGGAAGGGGATGCGATATAGGTGACGATGATTTCGGCGATCCGGCCGGGCGAGACGGCAAACCGCCCCGCCCCGATCGCAAACACAAGGGCAGCGAACAGAGCGGCCAGAAGGCCCGCGAAAACGCCCGCCCTGAGGACACCGGCCCCGCCATGAAGGCGGGTGCCGGCCGTCACATCGCTCATGACTTGGCCTTGAACTGATCGTAATTGGCAGCGTCCGCGTTAAGTTCGGTCCAGAGAATGCCGTCAATATCCTCTTCACTGAGGTCGTAGTCGTAAATCTTGCTGTAGGCGTCTTTCATCTCGGCTCTCAGATCATAGTCGAAGACCTCCGGGTGCAGGAGTTCGGCAAGCCACATCCAGGTCAGCGGGCTTTCCGTGTTCGGCGGATCCCAGCGATAGCCGCCGAGCGGCATGCGATAGACCTTGTGGTTTTGCGCGGCATTGGTGAGCGAAAGGATCGGGTCGTCATAGATCCGCTCGGGCGAGATTTCGCTCTCGAAATTGTTGAGCAGGATCACGTCCGGGTTCCAGGTTGCGATCTGCTCCGGATTGATGGTCACGCCATTGGCTTCAAGATCGGCAGAAGCGCTCTTGCCGCCGGCAAGCTCGATATACCAGGTGTTGTAATTGTTCTTGGCGCCCGAAGCCCTCAGCGTTTCCTGGGCCCGCAGCAGGTAAAGCACTTTCGGCTTGTCGGCCTCGTCGATCGAAGCTGCCTTTTCAGCGATATCGCTGGCGACCTCTTCACGCCATTCGATCAGCGGAGCGATGCGGTCTTCGCGGCCCATGGCAACCGCCGACATGGTCATGTAGTCGCGCGCCTTTTCCTCTGTGCCATAGGAGATCAGCATGGTCGTCAGGCCGGCATTGGTGATCGGGTCAACAAGATCATTTCCGCGATCAGCCCACTGAATGACGAGATCGGGATTGGTGGCAGCCAGTTCCTCGACATTGGGAATGAAATTCGGCGCCGTGATATCGGAGGGAATATCCTTTGCCTCGGGATAGATCTTGCCGAGAATGCCATCGAGTACGGCCTGTTTGGCCACCGGGTTCATGCCGACCTGCTTTTCAACACCGCCGTCAATCGCGATCAGCGTCGAGGCCATCGGCATCGGGATCGAGGCGACACGCCCGGCGGGCTGTTCCAGAATGACCGCGCGGCCTGCCTGGTCGGTGATTTCGATCGGATCGGCATGGGCGACGCCTGCGCCGGCCAGGATGAGGGAGGCGATGCCGAACGGCATGACGGACTTCATGAAAAGCTCCTTTAACAGATGGCAGGTAGGAACTTTTATATTAATATGATTTTTCTAGTCAAGTTTTAATGCAACCAGAATGCCATTTCGCCGCAGGCATGCCAACAGTCGGCGGTAGCCGCCTCACCGCGCTCGTCCCAAAGGTTCTGTTAAAGAGCAAGCCCTACCGAGCGCGCTTTTCCGAATGCAGCTCGCCGGTCGCAAGCACAGGAGAGGCGTCGATGCCCTCGGCATCCAGCATCGTCGCAACCCGCTCAAGCGAGGCGATCAGCTGGGCCTGTTCCCAGTCCTTCAGAGCTTCGAATGCCTGGACATAGCGCTGCTGGAGCGCATCAGGTGCGCTTTCCACCATGGCACGGCCGGCTTCGGTGACGGTGACATTGGTCTGGCGCCGGTCGGTCTTCGAGGGCACCCGCTCGACCATGCCGCGCGCCACCAGCTTATCGACCAGCGTGGTGACAGAGGCCTGACGGATACCCATCTGGGTCGCCAGTGCCTTCGGCGTCACGCTGCCGCGTTCCTCGACAATCTGCAGCACACGCAATTGCGCAGGCGTCAGCCGGGCCGACTGCGCCAGATCGCGTTCATAATTTTCAGTGGCGCGGAGAATCCGCCTGAGAGCAATCAGGCTCTGATCAACGCGGTCAACGGGTATCGTCGTCATGGTTCCATTATGGCACGAAGACCAAAGTGATAAACAGCCAAAAAATCATCATAAATATTTAGGCGTTGTGAAACGCATGAGCGCCTTGATTCTCAGCAACTTCCGGAGAATTTCGCGGTTTTTGATCCCTTTTATGGTTTTATGACGATCCCGGATAGAGGGTTGATGTTTGCGGAAGAATTATTTACTTAGGAAGCCTAACTAAACGAAACGAGGTCAGACCATGTCCCGGAATGTCACCAAGCCCCGATCCAGCACGCCCCGCCTGCGCAAACCCACTGCAGCGGACGGGGCCCAGATCTGGTCACTTGTGAAGAGCTGCAAGCCGCTCGACGAAAATTCGATGTATTGCAATCTCATTCAGGCCGAACATTTCGCGGATACCTGTGTTGTCGCCGAACTTGACGGAGAGATCGTTGGCTGGATTTCCGGCCACCTTATTCCCGCCAGGCAGGAATTGTTCGTTTGGCAGGTCGCCGTCGGCGAAAAGGCGCGCGGTCTCGGCCTCGGCAAGAAGATGCTGTTCAATTTGATCGAGCGTGATGCCTGCGACGACATCAGCCACCTGAAAACGACCATCACCGAGGATAACGATGCCTCTTGGGGGTTGTTCAAGAGCTTCACCCGCTCGATCGGTGGCGAACTCAATGATGAGCCGCATTACGAGCGCGATGCCCATTTCGACGGGCATCACGATACCGAGCACATGGTGACGATCACCCTGCCGGAAGCGGACACGCTCGCCAACGCCGCTTAAGACGCGGCCTGCCCAAACCAGTTTCTCTCTAATCGCTTCAAGCGAAAGGACACGTCATGCCTATGGACATGATCAAGAATGATGTTTTCACGCGCCGCGAAAGTGCCGCACGCTCTTATTGCCGCAGCATGCCGGCTGTATTCACCCGCGCCAGCGGATCGGAAATCTTCGACGTCGACGGAAACCGCTGGATCGACTTCCTGGCCGGCTGTTCCTCGTTGAACTACGGCCACAATGACGCCGACATGAAAGCCGCGCTTATCGAGCATATTTCGTCTGACGGTATCGCCCAGGGCCTCGACCTGCACACCAATGCCAAGAGCGACTTCCTGAAGGCGATGGAAACCCATATCCTGAAGCCGCGCGGCATGGACCACAAGGTGATGTTCACCGGCCCGACCGGCGCCAATGCCGTCGAAGCCGCAATGAAGATTGCCCGCAAATCAACCGGCCGCACCAATGTGATTGCCTTTACCAACGGCTTTCACGGCGTGACCATGGGCGCCCTTGCCGCGACGGGTAACGGCTACCACCGCGGCGGCGCTTCGATGGATACGTCCGGCGTTACGCGCATCCCTTATGATGACTATGCCAAAGGCGTCGACAGTGCTGCCCTTCTCGAACAAATGCTGTCCGACCCGTCCAGCGGCGTCGATGCGCCGGCTGCAATCATGTTTGAGACAGTGCAGGGCGAAGGCGGCCTCAATGCTGCGTCTCCCGAATTTGTGCGCCGGATGGCCGATATTGCCCGCGATCACGGTGCCCTGCTGATCATCGACGACATTCAGGCAGGCTCCGGCCGCACCGGCCACTTCTTCTCCTTCGAGGAAATGGGCGTGACGCCGGATATCGTCACCATGGCGAAGTCGGTTTCCGGTTTTGGCCTGCCGATGGCGCTGGTTCTGGTCCGTCCCAAGCATGATATTTTCGGCCCGGCCGAACATAATGGCACGTTCCGCGGCAACACTCACGCCTTCGTCACCGCACGCGTTGCCATCGAAAAATTCTGGGCCGACGATGCATTCCAGAAGGAGTTGGCCGAGAAAAGCACGATGCTGACCGGCGCGCTTTCCAGGATTGCTGCCGAAATTCCCGCCGCCACGCTCAAGGGTCGTGGCCTGATGCAGGGTGTTGATGTCGGCACGGGTGAACTGGCAGAAGAAATCTGCGCCCGTTCCTTCGACAAGGGCCTCATCATCGAAACCTCCGGCAATGAGGACCAGGTGGTCAAGGTGCTGGCGCCGCTGACCACCTCGGAAGAAACCTTCAACGAAGGCTTCGCCATTCTCCTCGAAGCCGTCCGCGAAACGATCGCGGCGAAAACCCAGCTTGCAGCGGAGTAAGCACCATGATTGTACGTGACTTGAACGAAATCAACGAAAACGATCAGGACCGTGTGGTCGCGGATGCCAAATGGCGCTCGATCCGGATGCTGCTGGCCGGAGACGGCATGGGTTTTTCCTTCCACATCACAATTCTCGATGCTGGTTCGGAGCATACCTTCGAATACAAGCACCATTTCGAAAGCGTCTATTGCATCAAGGGCAAGGGCTCGATCACCGATATCGCCACCGGCGAGACCCATCCGATCAAGCCCGGTGTGATGTATGCGCTGAACGAGCATGACCGTCATATTCTGCGTTCCGAAGAGGAACTGGTAATGGCCTGCTGCTTCAATCCCCGGTCACGGGCACGGAAGTCCACCGCGAAGATGGTTCCTATGCACCGGCGGAGGAAAACGCCTGATATCATGCCCCATACAGTCGAAAAGATCGGCGGGACCTCGATGTCCCGTATCGATGAACTCAGCGATACGCTGATCATCGGCAAACGGCGCAAGGCTGAGCTTTACGGACGGATTTTCGTGGTCTCTGCCTTTGGCGGCATCACCAATCTTCTGCTTGAGCACAAGAAGACCGGTGAGCCCGGCGTCTATGCAGCCTTCGTCAACAATCAGAGCCATCATGGCTGGCACGACCGGCTGGACCGGGTTGCCGAGGCCATGAAAGAATCCCACGTCAAGGTGCTGGACAACCCGGCCGACATCGAACGCGCCGATGCCTTCGTCCACGAGCGTATACTGGGTGCCCGCAACTGCTTGATCGACCTGCAGCGTCTTTGCTCCTACGGTCATTTCCGGCTGACCGAGCATATGAGCCAGATCCGCGAATTGCTGTCGGGGCTTGGCGAAGCGCATTCGGCCTTCGTCACCACGCTGCTGTTGAAACGCAAGGGCGTCAATGCCCGCTTTGTCGACTTGTCCGGCTGGCATGACGAGGGCGACCTCAGCCTCGATGACCGTATCCGCCAGGGATCGACGGTATCGATCTCGATAGCGAGATGCCGATTGTCACCGGCTACGCACAATGCATCGAAGGGCTGATGAGCGAGTTCGACCGTGGTTATTCCGAGGTGACCTTTTCGCGTCTGGCCGCGCTTTCGGGTGCCAGCGAGGCGATCATTCACAAGGAATTCCACCTGTCGTCCGCCGATCCCGCACTTGTCGGCGCCGATGCTGTGCGCAAACTCGGGCGCACCAATTACGATGTCGCCGACCAGCTGTCCAATCTCGGCATGGAGGCAATCCACCCGAAGGCTGCCAAGACGCTGCGCCGTGCCGCCGTGCCGCTGCGTGTCACCAACGCCTTCGAGCCGCAGGATCCGGGTACGCTGATTGACGACCAGCCAGCGGAAACACCCGGCGTCGAGATCGTCACCGGTCTCGATCTTTATGCACTGGAAGTGTTCGAGCAGGACATGGTCGGTGTGAAGGGCTATGACGCTGCGATCCTTGATGTCCTGACCCGCCACAAGGTCAGGATCGTCTCCAAGGTCTCCAACGCCAACACCATCACCCATTATGTCGACAGTTCGCTCAAGGTTCTGCGCCGGGTGGAAAAGGACATGTCGGAACGCTGCCCGTCGGCGGAAATCCGTCCAGAGCCATTGCCATGGCTTCGGTCGTCGGCCGGGACTTAAGCGGCCTGTCGGTGCTGACGCGTGGCCTTCAGGCGATTGCCGCAGCCGGTCATGAGGCGATTGGCGCAAGCCAGGGCCGCGCAATGTCGATGTGCAGTTCATTGTCGACCGCGACGCGCTTGATCCGGTGATCATCGCACTTCACCGCGCGCTTTCGGAAAGCGAACGTCCTGCCCTTTCAAAGGCGGCGTAATCATCGGTGTTATGAGACACCACGGAGAGGAATGCAGGCCGGTCTTTTTGACCGGCCTGCTGCGTTTACGATCGTCAGGTGATATCACCTGACTGTTGATATGCTTTAGCCGACGGGATGGTCAGGCGTCGCATTCAGAAGGTTGAACAGATAGGCGCCATAGTCCGTCTTCCTGAACCGCTCCGCATGCGCTTCCATGGTCGCATCATCGATCCAGCCATGGCGATAGGCGATCTCTTCCGGACAGCCCGACTGCATGCCCTGCCGCACCGAAAGGGTGCGTACAAAATTGCCGGCATCGAGCAGGCTCGAATGGGTGCCGGTATCAAGCCAGGCATAGCCGCGTCCCATGCGTTCAACGTTCAAGGAACCATCGTGGAGGTAGCTCTCAAGCAGGGTGACGATCTCAAGTTCGCCGCGTGATGAAGGCTTGACCGCCCGTGCACGGGCAGGCGCTTCGCCATCCAGAAAGTAAAGCCCGGTGACTGCATAGTTCGACGGCGAAACCTCCGGCTTTTCGACGATCTCCCTGACGTTGCCGCTCTTGTCGAAAGCAACAACACCGTAGCGTTCCGGGTCGGCAACATAATAGCCGAACACGGTTCCACCCTTCTCCTTGCGGTCCGCGCTTTCCAGAATGTCGGGCAGACCGTGCCCGAAATAGATGTTGTCACCGAGCACCATGGCAGACGGTGCGCCGTCAAGAAAATCCTCTGCCAGGATATAGGCCTGCGCCAGGCCATCCGGCGAGGGCTGCACGATATAGGTCAGCGACAGGCCCCACTGGCCGCCGTCGCCCAGAAGTTTGCGAAACTGTTCTT
Organism: Marinicella algicola; assembly: GCF_028401385.1. Lineage (GTDB taxonomy): Bacteria > Pseudomonadota > Gammaproteobacteria > Xanthomonadales > Marinicellaceae. Next base: position 3,997,578 of record NZ_JAQOMR010000001.1, on the reverse strand, counting down.
GGTCTCCAGGCGTGGTGATGATCGCGATCTCGCGAATCCCGCTCAGCATCAGAACTGAGAGCGGATAATAGATCATCGGCTTGTCGTAGACTGGCATCAGCTGTTTGGAAATCGCCAGTGTCAGCGGGTAAAGACGCGTACCGGAGCCCCCGGCCAGAATGATGCCTTTGCGTTGGGTCATGCTTTTGCTCCGAGCGTTTCGAGAATGTCATTCATGTCTTTTTCCCAGTCCGGCCGCTCAAGGCCGAAGTTCGAAAGCGTGGAGCAATCGAGGCGGGAATTCAGCGGCCGGACGGCCGGCGTCGGATATTCCGAGGTCGGTATGTCGTTGACAGTCATGGTCTTGCCGGCCGCCTTGAAGATCGCGCGAGCGAAATCGGCCCAGCTGACATCCGGCGAACCGGAGAAATGATAGATCCCGGACTTACCGGGATCGGTCATCAACTGTTCGGCGATTGTCTTGCAGGCAACGGCGATTGCCCGTGCCGAAGTCGGCCCGCCAATCTGATCGCCGACGACATTCAGCGTATCGCGGGTTTCGGAAAGCCGCAGCATGGTCTTCAGGAAGTTGCTGCCGTGAGCGGAGAACACCCAGCTGGTGCGCAACACGGCGTAGGTGGGACAGTTTTCCGTGATAGCCCGTTCACCGGCAAGCTTGGTCCGTCCATAAGCGCCGAGCGGAGCCGTATGGTGATCAACAGAAAACGGCGTCTCGCCAGTGCCACCGAAAACATAATCGGTGGAGATATGAACCAGCGGAATGCCGCGCTCGGCACAGGCATGGGCCATTTCACCAGGCGCCTCACCATTGATCCTGAGCGCGGTTTCTTCTTCGCTTTCGGCCTTGTCGACTGCCGTATAGGCGGCGGCATTGATGACGGCTTCGGGCGCAAGGCGTCTGATCACCTCCCCGCATGCGGCCGGATCGGCAAGATCGGCCGCGCTGCGCGACAGAAAACGAGCGTCTGGCAGAATGGCGCTGAGCTCGCTTGCGACCTGGCCCGTTTGGCCAAAAACGACAATCATGCCTTCACTCCCAGCCTCGCGCCGACACCACTGCGGCTCTGCAGGGCGCGCCACCAGTCCTCATTGTCGAGATACCACTGCACCGTCTTTTCCAGTCCCTCTTCAACCGTCACCGACGGCCGCCAACCGAGCTCTTCTCTGACGCGTTTGGGATCGATGGCATAACGCATGTCATGGCCGGGCCTGTCGGTCACGAATGTGATCTGGTCTGCATAGGAACCTTCGGAAAGCGGCTGCTTGTCGTCGAGCAGCGCACAGATGGTCTTCACAAGCTCAAGATTGGTCCGCTCGTTTTCACCGCCGATATTATAGCTGCGACCGGGCCTTCCCTTTTCCACGACCGTCAGAAGCGCTTCGGCATGATCTTCCACAAACAGCCAGTCGCGGATGTTTTCGCCCTTGCCATAAACCGGGATCGGTTTTCCGGCGAGTGCGTTGAGGATCACCACCGGGATCAGCTTTTCCGGGAAATGGTAGGGGCCGTAATTGTTGGAGCAATTGGTGACCAGCACCGGCAGGCCGTAGGTTTCATGCCAGGCACGCACCAGATGATCAGACGCGGCCTTGGAAGAGGAATAAGGCGAACGCGGATCGTAAGGGGTGTCTTCTGTGAACATCCCGGTCTCACCGAGCGAACCGAAGACTTCATCTGTCGAAATATGATGGAAACGGAAGCCTTCCGGCTTGCCCTTTTCGGCCCAGTAGCTGCGCGCCGCTTCCAGCATGTTGTATGTGCCGTTGATATTGGTCTCGATGAAGTCGCCGGGCCCGTCGATCGACCGGTCGACATGGCTTTCGGCAGCAAGGTGCATGACGATATCGGGCGTGTGTTTCGCAAATACCCTGTCAAGCGCCGCGCGGTCTCGGATATCGGCCTGCTCGAAAGCATAGAGCGGGCTGTCGGCAACGTTTGCGACATTGTCGAGACAGGCGGCATAGGTCAGCGCATCCACGTTGACGACGCTGTAACCGCGGGAAATGGCGAGGCGGACGACGGCAGAACCGATAAAGCCGGCTCCACCGGTAACGAGTAACTTCATGATTGTACCTCAGTCGCTGAACGGGCTCTGGAAATCCTTGAAGGACAGAGCGTCGCGGTCCTTTGCTGAAACGGTAAAGTCGATACCGGAGAGCGGCCATTCAATGCCGATATCGGGATCGTCAAACCGCACCGACCCGTCGCATTCGGGCGCATAATAATCAGAGCACTTGTAGATGATCTCACTGTCGGGTTCCAGCGTCATGAAGCCGTGCAGAAAACCGGCGGGGATCATCAGCTGCTGGCCGTTTTCAAAGGAGAGTTCGACACCGTGCCATTTGCCATATGTCGGCGAGCCTTTGCGAACATCGACTGCGACATCGAATATCCGGCCGCGCCCGCAACGCACCAGCTTGGCCTGCGCATGCGGCGGCGACTGGTAATGCAGGCCCCGCACCGTGCCGACCGTGCGCGACAGCGAATGGTTGTCCTGGACAAAATCGATATCGATCCCGAGATCGGTCAGAACCTTCCTGTTCCAGCTCTCTGAAAAGAACCCCCGCTCGTCGCCGAAACGCCTCGGCGTCAGAAGAAAGAGATCGGGAATCGGTGTATCTGCAACGTCCATCGTCGATAAAACTCCAAAACCAGGTCACCTGAGATTGCTACTGCCACGCGCCAAAACTCGGCGAATGTGATCCATATTGCAATTTTGGGGTTGCATCACCCCCAAACGGGCCCCGATCCACAAAATGTGCAATGCGCTCAGAAATAAGGGCAATTCGAGCCAACGTGTTACGCACGGTTTTGCGGGTAAATGAAAGCCGCACAAGCTCGAATCGGCAGAAAGCGCTGAAAGACGCGCCCATGTCGTGCCACTCATCATCGAGGTTTCAATGGAGCTGACCGCAAACGCCATCCTCAGGATGACAAAAGCGGTGGATCGCTCTCGCCTTCGACCAGCTCAAGCGGCCAGATCTTGCCTTTGGGAACGCCCTGATGGTCCTCTGCAAAGGCCGGCACGTTGGCCAGTAGCATCTCGCCGAGCATACGACCCAACGCATCGAGATCGAGACGGAAACAGGTGAGCCGCGGCAGCAGGAAGCGCCCGACCGGACTCTCGCGCTCGGCAATCACCGCAAGGTCACGGCCCGGCCTCAACCCGGCCTCGCCAAGGCGGCGGTAAAGGCCGACCGACATCAGCTCGGCGATCAGCAGGATCGCGGTTGGCCGGTTCTCAGTGGCCAGCACCTTGCCGGCCACGTCATAGCCACCCTCCTCGCTGGTCTCCGCACGAAATACGATACTGTCGTCAAACGCCAGGCCGCAATCCGCAAGCCCCTGACGATAGCCATCAAGAAACAGCGGGCCAAGATTGGCGTCCACATTCGGCACGGCGACCGCAATGCGTCGGTGTCCCCTTCCGCACAGACGAGTCACAGAACTGCGGGCTATACCCTCGAAATCCAGGTCGATCCAGGATGCGTCGCCAAGGCTGTCGCTGCGACCAAGCGTCACAAACGGCATGTTGGCACGCCGGAGAATATCGAAACGCGCATCATGTGTGCGCGTCCCCGTCAGGATCACCGCATCGACGATGCGCTGGGCCACCATTCGCTGGAGAAAACTGTCCTGATCCTCGTCACGCGAACACAAGAGCAACACAAGGTCGAGCTTGTGCTGCTTCAGCGCGCTTTGCAGACCGTGGATCACGCCGAAGAAGAAATTGTCATTGTTCTCGCCCAGACTGTTGCCTTGTGTCAGGATCAGCCCGACCGTGCTGGTGGTGCCCTTGCGCAGGCTGCGACCCGACTGATTGGGCACATAGCCAAGCTCAACCGCAGCCTTCAAAACCCGCTCACGCGTCTGCGCATTCACGTCCGCCTTGCCGTTAAGCGCACGTGACACTGTACCTATTGAAAGTTGCAGGTGGCTCGCGAGCTGGCGGATGCCCGTCATGATTTCTCCAATTTTGAGGTTCGTACCTCTATTGACATCAGAACAAGTCCATGTCTATGGTCGTAAACGTTTACGGAGCGTGTTTTAGCGATTTCGGGACCCAACGGTCAGTGATTGTCAAAGGGTATCCTGCGATGAATGGCTTGCTCGGAGTCATGCCGGATCGCATAAAAACAAAATCCGTTGAGACCGGCCGAGGACGGTCGGTAAACCTATACGGGAGGCAATATTTATGAATCGCGCTAAACTAATGCTTTGTGTTTCTGCGGCTGCCATCAGCCTGGGAACCGCTGCTCCGACACTTGCGCAGGAGCCGGTCACGCTCAACATCTGGACCGTCGACAAGACCGGCCAGCCGACGCCTGACCTGGCACGCGAATTTGATGAAAGCGAAGCAGATATCGATGTCGTCTATCGCGAGGTCAACTTTGCCGATCTGATGAGCGAGGCGATGCGCGCCTATTCGGTTGGCCGCGCGCCGGACGTCTTTGCCGTCGACAATCCCGACACGGCAATGCTGGCCGCCAATGGCGCCCTGCTTGACCTGACGGATATGATCGAGCAGTCCGACATCATCAATGTCGACGAATATTTCGAAGGCCCGATGGCATCGGCAACCTGGGATGGTCGCATCTACGGTGTTCCGAAGGCGACCAACACGATTGCCCTTTTCTACAACAAGGACATGTTCGAGGAAGCCGGCATTGAAGAGCCGCCGAAGACCTGGGACGAGTTGATCGAAGACGCGCGTGTCCTCAACGATCCGGAAAACGACGTCTATGGCGTTGCCTTCTCCGCCAAGGCCTCGGAAGAGGGAACCTTCCAGTTCCTTCCCTTCGTTCAGATGGCCGGCGGCGATTACGAGAACATCAATTCCGAGGGTGGCGTCGAGGCGCTTTCGTTCTTCAAGACGCTGATTGACGAAGGTCTGGCTTCCCCGGATACGGTTTCGCGTACGCAATGGGCGTCCACCGCCACGTTCAACGCCGGTAATGCTGCGATGGCGATTTCAGGGCCCTGGGAAATCAACCGGATGGCTGACGAGGCAGAATTCGACTGGGGTGTCACGCTGCTGCCGACCCCTTCCGAAGGATCGCCGCGTTCGTCCGCCATGGGCGACTACAACTGGGTGATTTTCTCCTCCACAGAACACCCGGAAGAAGCCTTTAAGGCACTCGAGTTCTTCGCTGAGCAGGACAAGGATCTGTTCGAACGTTTCGGCCAGATCCCGGCCCGCAACGACATCGACATCCCGCCGACCGGCAACGAGGCCAAGGACGAAGCCCTGCAGGTGTTCCTGGAGCAGATGCAGTATTCCCAGCCGCGTGGTCCACATCCGGAATGGCCGAAGATTTCCAAGGCCATCCAGACGGCGCTTCAGTCAGCGCTTGCCGGCTCAAAGACGCCGCAGCAAGCGCTTGACCAGGCGCAGGCTCAGATCGATAAGATCACCGGAAAGTAAACTGCTTTTCCTGAAATTCGGGATAACCCACCACGCCCGGCAACGGGCGTGGACGGGGAAGGCTTGCCTGATATTCCGGACTTCATCCGTTTAAACGCCCAAGGGAGCTTCAACAAATGCGCAAGGCGCTCTCAACGCTCTGGGATGGCCGTGGTTTCGATCTGTTACTCGTGGGGATACCCCTTGTATTCCTGATCGCCATTTCCGGTTCGGCTCTGGTCTACAACGTGATCATGAGCTTTCAGGAAGTCGATATCTTCAGTCTCGGCACCTTTTTCCGTCCCTTTGTCGGCCTCGACAATTATATCGCTGTGCTTACCGACCCACAGGCCTGGCCGATCTTCGGCAATACGCTGATCTTCGTGCTCTGCTCGCTTGGAGGACAATTCCTCTTCGGGTTCTTCCTGGCGCTGTTCTTCAACATGCAGTTTCCTGGTTCGACCTATCTGCGCGGTCTGTTTCTGGTGTCCTGGGTGATGCCGGGGCTGGTAACCGGCGCGATCTGGAACTGGCTGCTGGCCGGTGACTTCGGCGTGATCAACTTCTTCCTGGAGTCGATCGGCGTCATTGACGACCCGATCTTCTGGCGTTCGTCTCCGGACTTTGCGTTGTGGAGCGTGATCATCACCAATATCTGGTTCGGCACCGCCTTCAACATGATCCTGCTTTCGGTCGGCCTCGCGGCCATTCCCAAGGATCTTTATGAAGCCGCAAGCCTTGATGGCGCCAACGCCTTCCGTCGCTTCTACACGATCACCCTTCCGATGATGCGGCCGACAATCGGCGCGCTTCTGTCGCTTGGCCTGATCTTCACCCTCCAGCAGTTCGACCTGTTCGCCGCGATTACCGATGGCGGTCCGAACAATTCGTCAAACGTTGCCCAGTACTGGGCCTGGCAGCTTTCCTTCCGTGAATACGATTTCGCACGTGGTGCTACCGTTTCGGTGCTGATGATCACTCTCGTCATCATCGCGGCCGTCTTCTATGTGCGCTCGACCCGCCATGAGGTGCGCGGATGACCCCGACAACACGCAACACCCTGCTGATCGCCTGCGGTCTGGTATTGGCAGCCATCTATCTGTTCCCGCTTTACTGGATGTATGTGACCGCGCTGAAAACCAGCACGGCGATGTTTGCCGCACCGCCGAGCTTCGTGCCACCGAATCCGCAATGGGACGTTTTTGCCGGCGTCTGGGTCGAGCGCCACATGGCGACCTATCTGAAGAACTCGCTGATCATCGCCAGCTGCTCCGTTCTGTTCATCGCCACGCTTGGCTCGGGCTGCGCCTATGTCCTGGCACGCTACCGCAGCGTCTGGGTCGATGTCGGCCTGTTCCTGGTGCTGATGCTGCAGGTTCTGCCCGCCTCGCTGATGGTCACCCCGATCTTCGTCGGCTTTTCACAGATCGGCCTGCTCGACTATCCGCGCATCGCCGTGATCGTGGCGATCACCGCCAAGGCCATGCCGTTCTTCGTCGTGCTTGTGCGCGCCACTTTCATGAATGTGCCGGCGGAGCTTGAGGAGGCCGCCCTCGTGGATGGCAATTCCCGCTTCGGTGCGTTCTTCCACATTGTTCTGCCGCTTGCCAGAAACGGCATTCTCGTCAGTGCACTTTTGATCTTCATGCAGGCCTTCGGCGAATTCGTCTATTCCAAGTCACTGATCCAGGACGTCGAGCTTCAGCCCGCCAGTGTCGGTCTTTCCACCTTCATGGGCCCGAACTCGGTCGATTGGAACAGGATCATGGCCTACGCCTCGATCTACGTAACCCCCATCCTCGCTGCCTTTGTGCTTCTGCAGCGCAAGATCGTCTCCGGCCTGACCTCGGGAGCTTTGAAATGACAACCCAGATCGAATTCAATGCGGTCGAGAAATATTACGGCCGCTACCACGCCCTCAAGAACGTCAATCTCACCATCGAAAAGGGCGAGTTCGTCGCACTTGTCGGCCCGTCCGGTTGCGGCAAGTCCACACTGCTGCGCACACTTGCCGGTCTGGAAAAGATCACCGGCGGTGAGGTGAAGATCGCCGGCGAGCTGATGAACGACATGCCGCCGCGCCGGCGCGATATCGCGATGGTTTTCCAGTCCTATGCGCTCTATCCGCATATGACTGTCGAGGAAAACCTGACCTACAGCCTGCGCACCCACGGCATGAAGAAGAAGGACGCCCAGGAAAAGGCACGCGAAGTGGCCGAAACCACAGGGCTTTCCAACCTTCTGGAACGCTATCCGCGCGAACTCTCCGGCGGACAGCGCCAGCGCGTGGCGATGAGCCGCGCCATCATCCGCGACCCGAAGGCGTTCCTTTTCGACGAACCGCTGTCCAACCTTGATGCCGCACTTCGCGTCCACATGCGCAAGGAAATCCGCACGCTTCACGACCGGCTCGGCGCCACGTCTGTCTATGTCACCCATGACCAGATCGAGGCCATGACCATGGCCGACCGGGTCGTGCTGATGAAGGAAGGCCGGATCGTGCAGCAGGGTGCGCCGCTGGAACTCTATGACAGCCCGGCAAACCAGTTTGTCGCGGGTTTTATCGGATCGCCGGCCATGAACTTCTTGCCGGCTACGGTTGGTGATGACGGACACAGCCTGAAACTTGAACTCGGTGACGGCAATGTTCTGCCCTATCCGGGCGAGCTCGAAGCCGGCCGCAAGGTCACGGTCGGGCTGCGCCCCGAGCACCTGGAGCTGGTTTCGGCGGACGAAGCCCAGTTCAGCCTGAAGCTGCGCATCGCGGAAGCGACGGGCGCGACGACCTTCCTGTTCACCGATAGTGATCCGGAGATTGCCGTTGTCATCAACGACCGCGCCGCAGTCACCCCCGGCGAAGCGCTGAACATGCGCATCGACCCCGAACAAATCCACATCTTCGACCGCGAAACCGGCGTCCGGCTCTGACCGCACCGTTCGCGGGTAGCGGTGGCGCCTTCCCGCCACCGCTGCCACAGAATTCAAAGGACTGAAGACATGAAAATCATGGACGGCAACTGGCATGTCCGCCAGAACCTCGATCTCAACCAACCGCTGGAGGTCTTCGACGCGCGGGTGAAGGACGGCAATCTCGTCATCCGCGCCACCACCTGGCCGATGAACGACCGTGCCAACCAGATCAACGCCCGGCTGATTATCCTGACCTTCTCCGCCCCGATGGAAGGCATGATCGGGGTCAAGAGCGAGCATTTCCGCGGCGTTCTCGACAAGGGACCGCATTTCGATCTCTACCCCGACGAAGGTTTTGCGCCTGAAATCGAGATCACGGAGGATTTCGCCACCCTGAAGAGTGGCAATCTGACCGCCCGAGTTGCGCTGAAGGGCCGCTGGAACCTCGAATTCCTGCGCGATGGCAAACCGATCACCGGTTCCGACTACAAGGCCGGCGGCCATGCCACCGACCATGACGACAATGACCGCACCCATATGTTCGAGCGCCTCAGCCTTGGCGTCGGCACCAAGGTCTACGGCCTCGGCGAACGCTTCACCGAGTTTGTGAAGAATGGCCAGATGGTCGACATCTGGAACCGCGACGGCGGCGCCAACACCGACCAGGCCTACAAGAACATTCCCTTCTTCCTCACCAATCGCGGCTGGGGCGTATTCGTCAACAATCCCGGACGCGTCGAGTTCGAAGTCGGCTCGGAGAAGGTTCACAAGGCCCTGTTCTCGGTTCCGGGCGAAAGCCTTGAATATTACGTCATCGACGGGCCGGATCCCAAGGGCGTCATCGACCGCTATACCAAACTGACCGGCCGTCCGGCGCTGCCGGCACGCTGGTCGTTCGGCCTGTGGCTGACGACTTCGTTCACGACCGAATACGACGAAGCGACCGTTACCGGCTTCCTCGACGGCATGGCCGAGCGTGATATTCCGCTGCATGTGTTCCATTTCGACTGCTTCTGGATGCGCGGCCTGCACTGGTGCGATTTCGAATGGGACCCGGAGACCTTCCCGGAACCGGAAGCCATGCTTCAGCGCTACAAGGAACGCGGCCTCAATATCTGCGTCTGGATCAATCCTTACATTGCCCAGGAATCCAAGCTCTTCGACGAAGGCAAGGAAAACGGCTACCTGATCAAGCGTCCGGATGGTTCGGTATGGCAGTGGGATCGCTGGCAACCTGGCCAGGCCGTGGTCGACTTCACCAATCCGGAGGCCTGCGACTGGTATGCCGGTTATCTGAAGGACCTGGTCGCCCAGGGCGTCGATTGCTTCAAGACCGACTTCGGCGAGCGGATCCCGGTCGATGTCGCCTATCACGACGGCTCCGACGCCGAGACCATGCACAATTACTACACCTTCCTTTATAACAAGGTCGTCTACGAGGCCCTGCAGGAGACCAAGGGCGAGGACGAGGCCGTGTTGTTTGCCCGCTCGGCGACCACCGGCGGCCAGCAATTCCCGGTTCACTGGGGTGGTGATTGCTATTCGGACTACGAATCGATGGCGGAATCGCTGCGTGGTGGCCTGTCGCTCGGCCTCTCGGGCTTCGGCTTCTGGAGCCACGATATCGGTGGTTTCGAGGCAACGGCGGAGGCCGATGTCTACAAGCGCTGGTGCGCCTTTGGCCTGCTTTCCAGCCACTCGCGCCTGCATGGCTCCAAATCCTACCGTGTGCCTTGGCTCTATGACGATGAAGCCGTCGACGTTCTGCGCTACTTCACCAAGCTGAAGATGAAGTTGATGCCGACAATCTACGAGGCGGCTTGCGAAGCGCCCCACACCGGCCTGCCGGTAATGCGCGCGATGATGCTGGAGTTCCCGGATGACCGCAGCTGCGACGTGCTCGACCGGCAGTACATGCTCGGTGGCAAGCTGCTTGTGGCGCCGGTTCTTGATGCCTCCGGCGACGCCGAGTTCTACCTGCCCAAGGGGCGCTGGACCCATCTTTTGACTGGAGAAGAAGTCGAAGGCGGAAGCTGGCGCATGGAAAACCATGACTTCATGAGCCTGCCGCTTTATGTCCGCCCTTCAAGCATGATCGTCTGGGGCGCTGTCGATGACAAGCCGGTCTATGACTATGCGGAAGGTGCTCTCTTTGCCCTTTACGCTCTGGAAGATGGCAAAACGGCGAAAGCCGCGATCTTCGCCGACAAGGGTGTGAGCGAACAGGAACTTGCGGTCTCGCGTACGGGCGACACGCTGACGATCAGTGCATCGGATGCAGCCCGCCCGTGGCGCCTGCGCCTGCAGAATATCGCCTCTGTCAGCGACGCCGAAAGTGCCGGCATTGAGGAAACCGCCGAAGGCGTCATCCTCGAAGGCAAGGGCAATGTCACCGTTACGCTCTGAAACCGGTGGTTAGTGCTGTCTGACAAGAAAAAGGCCCCTGGAACACCGTTCCGGGGCCTTTTTGGTTTGGCGCGCTTTCTCAGCCCCCGGCCCGCAAGCGTGTAGAGCACGAATTTGCAGATCAGCACCGGTCCCTTGGCCGCTTACGCCAGCACCCCTTCCGGATAGCGCAACTCAACCCCTTCGGTATCGATCAGATCAGATATTTCCGGTGTCGGCGGCCCGTCGAGAACCAGAAGGTCGGCATCACCCAACCGCCCGCGCTTGGCCGGTGCGGGGCGCGAGAACTTGGAGCGGTCGGCGACCAGGATCGAAATGCGGCAGCTCATGCGGATCGCTTCACGTGCGGCGGCCTCTTGCTGGTCGAAATCGACGAGCGCACCGTCCGGTTCGACACCGGCAACACCATAAATACCGAAATCGGCGCGGTAGCCATTGAACATGGTCTCCACGTCCTGGCCGATCAGGTCGCGGTCGGGCAGACGGATCATGCCGCCGGGGATGAAGATGCGGTTTGAGGCGTTGGGGCTGAGCGCCATGGCGACATTGATATTGTTGGTCACAACGGTCAGGTCGTCGTGATCGACCATGGCGGCGGCCACCATTTCCGGCGTAGTGCCGATCGAAAACATCACCGAGGCGCGGCTCGGGATCATCGCGGCGACAAGCTGGCCGATGCGGCGCTTGGCTTCCGGGTGCGACAGGCGCCGTCTGTCATAGGAAAGATTGACACCGGCGCTCATCCGTTCCACGCCACCATGGCTGCGACGAAGCTGATCCGCTCGGCAGAGCATGTTGACATCGCGGCGGATGGTTTGCGGCGAAACGCCGAACTCCTCCGCAAGCATTTCGATGGTCATCGTGCCATGCGCCTCGACAAGAGCCGCTATTTTCGTTTGACGGTCATTGATGTTCATTGGCGCCACTGATTTGCGATTTCGATGCGCAAGCGAACATCCGTCCGGTCGGTGACAGGGTTTTGAACCTCTGATGACGTTTGAATGAAAACGGCATGCGCACCGAAATCGAGGCCGTCCCGATCCAGCCATTCGTAACATTCGCCTTCAACCGGATTTCCCGAGGCGCCCTTGTTGCAATTAATTCTTAATTACACTAGAGATACAAATACGGATCTGTGCACCCAAGACCCAAACGCAACAGGAGAGAAATATGTTTGACCAGATGAGGCGGTCGGTTCTGACTGCTCTGGTGGCTCTGACCGCCACGGCCGCGACCGCAGTGCTTCCGGCAAACGCCGCCGAGGACGGCAAGTTCAAGGCCGTCACCACCTTCACCGTGATTGCCGACATCGCCCAGAATGTCGCAGGCGACGCGGCGGTCGTGGAATCGATCACCAAGCCGGGCGCGGAAATCCATAATTACGCACCGACACCGCGCGATATTCTGCGCGCCCAGGGTGCCGATCTGATCCTGTGGAACGGGCTCAATCTGGAGCTCTGGTTCGAAAAATTCTTCCACAACCTCGATGATGTCCCCAGCGTCGTGGTGTCCGACGGTGTCGCGCCGATGAGCATTTCCTCCGGACCCTATGAAGGCAAGCCCAATCCACACGCATGGATGTCGCCGACCTCGGCGCTGATCTATGTCGACAATATCCGCGACGCCTTCGTGGAATACGATCCGGACAATGCCGCGATCTACAAAGCCAACGCGGAGGCCTACAAAAATGAGATCAGCGCGATCGTTGGGCCGATCCAGGCAGAGATCGATACCGTGCCTGACAACAAACGCTGGCTGGTCAGCAGCGAGGGTGCGTTCTCCTATCTGGCCCGCGACCTCGGACTGAAGGAGCTTTATCTGTGGCCGATCAACGCCGACCAGCAGGGGACGCCACAGCAGGTCCGCCAGGTGATCGATGTGATACGCGAAAACGATATTCCGGTGATTTTCTCCGAGAGCACGATTTCACCGGCCCCGGCCCAACAGGTCGCTCGCGAGACCGGGGCGCAATATGGCGGCGTTCTCTACGTGGATTCCCTGAGCGACCCCGACGGACCGGTCCCGACCTATATCGATCTTCTCAAGGTCACATCGGACCGCATTGCCAAAGGGCTTTCAACCAATTCATAAGTTAAAGTCGAGACAATTGCCGCTTCGCCCGGCAAAGGCGGAGCAGCCAAACTTTTCAAAAGAAGGGTATTGCCGGCATGAATAAACCAGCAGAGGGACGCCTTGGCCGGACTGAGCAGGAACGGCAGACCGGCATTGCGGTCAGCGACGCGACCGTCACCTACCGCAACGGCCTGACAGCCCTGAATGATGCGACATTTACAATTCCAACCGGCTCGATCGCGGCCCTTGTCGGGGTCAACGGTGCGGGCAAGTCCACCCTGTTCAAGGCGATCATGGGTTTCGTCCGGCTGGCGAAGGCGAGATTTCGGTTCTCGGCATGCCGGTGTCACAGGCGCTGAAGAAGAACCTCGTGGCCTATGTCCCGCAATCGGAAGAGGTCGACTGGAATTTTCCGGTGCTTGTCGAAGACGTCGTGATGATGGGCCGGTATGGCCATATGGGGCCGTTCCGCCGGGCCAAGAAGGCGGACCATGAGGCGGTCGACAGCGCCCTTGCCCGTGTCAACATGACCGAGTTCAGGCATCGCCAGATCGGTGAACTCTCCGGCGGCCAGAAAAAGCGCGTGTTTCTGGCGCGCGCTTTGGCACAGGATGGCTGGGTCATTTTGCTGGACGAGCCGTTTACCGGCGTTGACGTCAAGACCGAGGATCAGATCATCAAGCTTTTGCGAGACCTGAGGGACGAAGGCCGGGTGATGCTGGTCTCCACCCACAATCTCGGCTCCGTGCCGGAGTTCTGCGATCATACGGTGCTGGTCAAGGGCACGGTGCTTGCCTATGGCCCGACATCGGAAACCTTCAACGAAGCCAACCTGTCTTTGGCCTTCGGCGGGGTGCTGCGCCATTTCATGCTCAACGGTGCAAACCACGAACCGCCAAACCCGGTCGGTATCTTCAGCGATGACGAGCGGCCGCTGATCATTCGCGACGGCATTGTCCAGATCCGCGACGAGGGCGGAAAGGCGGAGGACGAACGCTGATGTCCGTAATCCTCGAGCCATTCAGCTATCACTACATGACCAACGCCATGTGGGTCTCGGCGCTGGTCGGCGGCGTCTGCGCGTTTTGTCCTGCTTCCTGATGCTCAAGGGCTGGTCACTCATCGGCGATGCCCTTTCACATTCGATTGTGCCGGGCGTTGCCGGCGCCTTCATGCTCGGTCTGCCATTTTCCCTCGGCGCATTTTTCTCCGGCGGGCTGGCCGCTGCCGCCATGCTGTTTCTCAACAACCGTACCAAGCTCAAGGAAGACGCGATCATCGGCCTGATTTTTTCGTCGTTTTTCGGGCTCGGCCTTTTCATGGCGTCGATTTCGCCGACATCGGTCAACATCCAGACCATTGTGCTTGGAAACATTCTGGCGATCACCCCGGAAGACACGCTGCAGCTGGCCATTATCGGCTTCGTGTCGCTCGCCATCCTTCTGTTCAAGTGGAAGGATATGATGGTCACCTTCTTTGACGAGAACCATGCGCGCTCCATCGGCCTGAGGCCTGGGCTGCTGAAGGCTGTCTTTTTCACGCTTCTGGCCGCCTCCACCGTCGCCGCGCTTCAGACGGTCGGTGCATTTCTGGTGATCTGCATGGTCGTCACCCCCGGCGCAACGGCCTATTTGCTGACCGACCGTTTCCCGCGCCTGCTGATGCTGGCCGTTGCCATCGGAACGCTGACCAGTTTCTTCGGCGCCTATGCCAGCTATTTCCTCGACGGTGCGACCGGTGGCATCATCGTCGTGCTGCAAACGGCGATTTTCCTCTTCGCCTTCGTGTTCGCACCCAAACACGGGCTGAGGGCCGCCCGTGCCCGTGCCAGAAAAGCGCTGGAGGTCAGCCGATGAACATCATCGATACCCTGATGCTGCCGTTCCAGTTCGACTTCATGATCCACGCGCTGATCATCTCCACCATCGTTGCCGTGCCAATGGCGCTTTTATCATGCTTTCTGGTGCTGAAGGGTTGGTCGCTGATGGGCGACGCGATCTCTCATGCGGTGTTTCCCGGCGTCGTCATCGCCTATATCGTCGGCTTTCCCTATGCCATTGGCGCTTTTGCGGCGGGCATGATCTGCGCGCTGGCGACCGGTTACCTGAGTGACAACAGCCGGATCAAACAGGACACGGTGATGGGCATCGTCTTTGCCGGCATGTTCGGTGTCGGGCTCGTCATGTATGTGAAGATCCAGTCATCGGTCCATCTCGACCATATCCTGTTCGGCGATATGCTCGGCGTATCGTGGCGCGACATTGCAGAAACCACAGCGATTTCCGTGCTGGTGGCTGGCGCGCTTGGCGTCAAGTGGAAGGACTTCCTGCTGCATGCCTTCGACCCTGCGCAAGCGCGCGCCGTCGGGCTTCGCGTCAATTTTCTGCATTACGGACTGTTGTGCATGATTTCGTTGACGGTCGTGGCAGCGCTGAAGGCCGTCGGCATCATTCTCGCCATCGCCATGATGATTGCGCCCGGCGCGATCGCCTTTTGCTGACACGGGATTTCGCGCGCATGCTGACCCTGTCCGTTGTCATCGCCATGGCCGCATCGTTTCTGGGGATTTATCTGTCGTTTTTCATCGACAGCGCGCCTGCGCCCACGATCGTGTTGCTGCTGACCGCCGTCTTTGTCACTGTCTTCGTCTATTCCACGCGCAAGGCCACACGTGCCGAGATCGACTGACCGGCGGGCCGGCGGGCCGGCCGAGGATTGCAATTGCGACACAACTGGCTTAGTTGCAAAAGCGCGCGTCTACGGCTTGGATCCCTTGAAAGGCGGAAGGCCGGCCCGATGGCAACGGAAGGGAATACCGCATGGACATCGAAACCCTCTGTACCGAAAACGGCCTGCGCATGACCAAACAGCGCCAGGTCATTCTTCAGGTCCTGGCCAGCATGGACGACCACCCGGATGCCTCGGAACTCCATCGGCGCGTGGTGGAGATCGATCCCGGCGTTGCCCTTGCGACCATCTATCGGACCCTCAAGCTTCTGGAAGAAAAAGGCATTCTCGAAAAACACAAATTCGGAGACGGGCCGGCCCGCTTCGAAAGCGCTGAACAGCCGCACCACGACCACCTGATCGATGTCGAAACCGGCAAGGTCATCGAGTTCCGCTCCGACGAGATCGAACGCCTTCAGGAAGAGATCGCGCGCCGCCACGGTTTCTCGATCGTCAGCCATAAACTCGAGATCTATGTGAAGTGCCGCAAGCAGTAACCCGGACCGGCTTACCTGAGCAATGCCGCCGCATTCACCGCTGCTTTCGCGAACGCGCCGGTTGCGGCAAATTGACATAATGCAAGGCGATGACAATTCGGTTCTTGCCCTGCAGCCGGGATTCAGCAATGTTTCCAGCAATCGATGCGACTGAAACGGAATGAAGGGGCAGGCTTGCGGGTTATAACGTCAGCAATACGCGAACTGGCGGCAGCACTGGCCGTGATCGCCCTTTTGCGCTGACCTTCATCTACCAGCCCGTGATATCGGCACCGACCCAACCCGACGCCTTCTTTTCTCTGATTTCATCTCAGAACAGCTATTGCGGAAGCGCGCCGTCGGACGATAGCACCTCACGTCATGGCCCCTGTCACGCTTGCCGTTCCAACGCCTGTGTCCTGCCCCCGCCACCAGACGAGGCCGTTCCGGCCTATCACGGTTTCGTCGCCCACGTCTTCACCTTCGCAAACAGGTTTTCGCCGCTTCGGGTATTCGAAGGTCGCTACAATGCACGTGCACCTCCGTTGACTGTCTGAACTTTTGAACCGGCCATTACGGCCTGCAAAATCATGACAATTCCAAACGGAGTAATTTCCATGACCCCATTCATGAACCGTCTCGCACGCGTTGGCGTCCTCAGCCTCGTCAGCCTGACTTTTGCCAACGCGCATATTCCATTGGCCGCCGCACAAACGGCAACGGCAGAGACCGGCAAAAGCGCCGAACACAACGGCGGCCATGACGCTAAGCCCGCCAGCGATGTGATGGTTGGCGACCTCGAGATTTCCGGGACCTTCGCCCGCGCCACACTTCCGGGCGCCCCGGTCGGCGGCGGCTTTCTGACGATTACCAATCGCGGCGATACCGACGACCGTCTTGTCAGCGCCTCGTCCGAAGTCGCCGGCGTTGTGCAGCTTCACAACATGCGCATGGATGGCGATGTGATGAAGATGTACCAGATGCCTGATGGCATTCCGCTGCCAGCGCACGAGACCGTCACGCTGAAACCGGGCGGCTTGCATGTCATGTTCATGAAACTGAACGGCCCGCTTGTTGAAGACAGCGTCATCGACGTTGAACTGACGTTTGAAGAGGCCGGCAAGGTAACGGTTGCCTTTCCGGTAAAAAGCATTGCCGCCAAGGAGGCTGACCCGAGTTCGAACGGCATGGATCACGGCGGCATGAAGGCTGACTAGACAGGCGTTTGCTACGTCAAACGCATCGGGCCGGGCACAGTCAGCCCGGCCTTTTTCGCAGGCCGGACCTTTCTGGTTTCACGCGCCAGACTTCTGGTCGCTACCCTATACCTGCTCGAACTCAGCTTTTGCCCACCTGTAGATGTCCATGCGATCGCCATCTGCAAGGGGCGTATCGCGTTTGACGATACGGCAAAAAACAACGAGATGCCCTGCCCGATAAAAGGGAAGACGTTCCTTGCGCGGTTTGCCTCCGGTCATGTCGTCCTCTATTCCACAATCGCCACGGACTTGACCTGGGCGAAGACCGGCTTTCCCGGCGCAAGCTTGAGAAGCGACGCCGAGCGCGCGGTCAGGCGGGCAATCAACGGCGTACCGCCGACATCCACCCTCACCGCAACGACAGCGGGATGATCCCCTTCAGCGATCTCAACCACCGTTGCAGGCAGATGATTGACAATGGAAACGTTGTGAGATGCCTCCAGCGCCAACGAGACATCGCGCGCGAGCACCATCACCCGCACAGTGTCACCGACCGGCCTTTTCGGGTCGCGCACCCAAAGCGAACCGCCGGTAAAAGTGACGCGCGCCAGATGCCAACGGGTATCGATTTCCGCCACTCTTGCATCAATCGCGATCCCGGCCCCTCCTCCCGGCGGATCGGCAGGTCGAGCCGCGCGAGGGTTTCCGTAAGCGGGCCTGAGCCAAGAACCCGGCCGCTCTCCAGCACCGCGATATGGTCGGCAAGCCGGGCCACTTCACCCGGGGCATGGGTCACATAGAGAACCGGAATGGAGAGTGTTTTCCGAAGACTTTCCAGATAGGGCAGGATGTCCCGCTTGGCGGCGACATCGAGCGCCGACAGCGGTTCGTCCATCAACAGCAGTTTCGGCGCAGTCAACAGCGCGCGGCCGATGGCCACCCTCTGACGCTCACCGCCGGAAAGCTTGCGGGGCGCGCGCTCCAGAAGGTGAGCGATGCCAAGCAGTACAACCAGTTCATCGAACCGAGCTTTTGCCGCATCGCGCTCGCCGCGACCAAGCCGTCTGAGACCAAAGGCGAGATTGTCGCGAACCGAAAGGTGCGGGAACAGATTGGCATGCTGGAACACGTAGCCGATGGCCCGGCGATGCGGCGGAAGAAAGGTCCTGTCGTCCTGCCAGACTTCACCATCAACGGTCAAATGCCCGCGCTCAAGGTGGTTCAGTCCGGCAAAGCAGCGCAGCAGCGAGGTCTTGCCGCAGCCTGACGGCCCGAACAGCGCGGTGACGCCGTTGGCCGGAAAGGCCAGATCGACATCAAGAGCGAAGGCGCCAAGCCTGCCCTTGAAACGGGCGGAAATCGGTTGGTCACGCATGGTCATCGCAGCCTTTCCCGCATCCGCCGTTCAATCAGCATCATCGACAGGATAACGATGAAGGAGAACACCACCATGCCCCCGGCAAGCACATGGGCCTTGCCCCATTGCAGGGTCTCCACATAATCGTAGATGGCCACCGACAAGACCTTGGTTTCGCCCGGAATATTGCCGCCGATCATCAACACCACGCCGAACTCGCCGACCGTATGGGCAAAGCCGAGAATCGCACCGGTCAGAATACCCGGACGGGCCAGCGGCAGCGCAACGGTGAAGAAGCGATCAACGGGCGAAGCGCGCAGCGTTGCCGCCGCCTCCAGCGGTTCCTCGCCAAAAGCCTCAAACGCATTGCGGATCGGCTGGACAGCGAAAGGCAGCGAATAGATCACCGAGCCGACGACAAGGCCGGTGAAAGTAAACGGCAGTGTAAAGCCGATCACCGACTTGATCGCCTGGCCGAGCGGGCTTTGCGGCCCGAGCGACAAAAGCAGGTAAAATCCCAGGACCGTGGGTGGCAGAACCAGCGGCAGGGAAACAACCGCTCCGACCGCTTCCCTCCACCACGCTTTCGAACGCGCCAACCACCAGGCAATTGGTATGCCGACCAGCATCAGCAGAATAGTGGTCAGAAAAGCGAGTTTGAGAGTGAGGAAAACGGCTTCAGCCATCAGGTTTAGAGCTTTCCTTTTGGGTCACGCCTTGTCGCGAGCCTTATTCAACCGCATAGCCGTAGCTTTCGATAATGGCTTCAGACTTGTCGCCTTTCAGAAAATCGAGAAAGGCTTTCGCCGTGTCGTTATCGGCACCGGCCTCAGTCAAAACGGCGTCCTGCCGGATCGGCCTGTAGAGGTCATCCGGCACGACCCATTGCGATCCGTGGTCGCTGCCGATCACCTGAGAGAGCGCGACAAAGCCGAGTTCGGCATTGCCGGTGGCGACGAACTGATAGGTCTGCGAAATGCTGTCGCCCTGAACCAGCCTGGCGTCCAGCATATCGTAGACGCCAAGCGCTTGCATGGTCTCGAGAGCGGCCGCGCCATAAGGGGCTGAAGCCGGGTTGGCGATGGCTACCCTTGAAAAATCGTCAGGCCTCTTAAGAACCGCACCCTTGTCGTCCACAAGGTCAGCATTCTCGCTGAACAGCACCAGCTTTCCGACGGCATAGGTGAACTCGCTGCCTTTCACCGCGTATCCTTCATCAACCGCCTTTGTGACCCGCGCCTGGTCGGCAGCGAGGAACACGGAAAACGGCGCGCCATTGGCAATCTGTGCATAAAGCTTGCCGGTGGAGCCGAAAGACAACAGCACCGTATCACCGGTCTCGACCTCAAACGCTGCGGCGATATCCTTGGCCGCATCGGTGAAGTTAGCAGCAACGGCGACATTGATTTTCTTCGCGTTGGCAAAGCCCGTGGGCAGAATGACGGCTGCGGCAGCGATCAGTGACAGGATCAGTTTCATGGCCAATTCCTTGCAATAAGGGGTTATGCTTTCAGCCAAGCGCCAGAATGATCTGTGAGGCCTTGATCAGTGCGGTCATCCGTTTTCCTGTTTCAAGCGCCATCGCATCTGCGCTTCTACCGGTGATGATGGCGGTGAGCGTCTTGCCGCCGCCGATGTCAAGAACCACTTCCGCGTTGACCGCGCCGGGCTCCACGGACACCACCGTGCCGCTGATGCGGTTGCGGGCCGATGACAGGATATTGTCGCCGTCCTCCAGCAAAATGGGGGTCGAGGCCTTGATGAGCGCGTAGGCTTGCTGCCCCGGCGCAAGCGCGAGATTGGCAACGCTCGGCTCGGTCACGATCACCGCCAGCATGACATCAGGCGCAATCTTCAGAAGGACTTCGGCATTGACAGCACCGTGGGATACGGCTTCGACAACGCCGTGATAGCAGTTCCGTGCACTGGTTCGCATCAACGGACTCCAGGAAAGGGTCGCGGCCGGAACAGAAAGGCCGGGGTTTTCGGAAATGACGGTCTCCAGATGCGCCACCACCTCACCGAGCGCCGCTGTCAGCTGCCGGTGGGCCGCAAGCGCTCGCCTTCCCTCCTCGGTCACATCCGTCCCGCCACCGCCGGCGCCGCCCGCCCGCTTGATAATCAGCGGGCGCGGAAACAGGTTGTTCATCGCGTTCACCGCATCCCACGCCCCTTGTAAGAGAAGCCCGTGGCTCTGGCCGCGGCGGAAATCGAACCAAGACGATCGATCTCGGCCAGAAGCTCGAAACGAGCCTTCCCGACCCGGTCTCCCGAGGCAGTTTCAAACGTCAGTGCCGGAACAAGCCCGCTCATTTCCCATTCCCGGTTTTCGTTATGCAGTCAAACTATATAGCGCATCAAACATCTAAAGCAATCGCCATAAAGAGCTCTCCGACCAGAACGCGCGAAAGCCGCTTCCATTGCCGCACCTGGATCGGCGTGTTGAGCCCCGGTTTACCTCGATCTGTGCCATCCGGGCGGCATCGACCAAAACGTCGCCAGCGCGCTAATGTCCTATATAGGACGGGTTGCGCCTCAAGATCCGGCAGACGGCTGGGCGCATCAGTGACGCACCACCGCTGCTTCTCAGCGCGGCCTGGCCGCCGTAACAGCGATGTCGAACGGAGCGGCACCTGCAAATTCAGCGCGCGCCCGCGCGCCGGGCGTCACCTCGTGAATACCGGTCGTCATGCCGGTCAAAACGATATCACCCTTCTGGATCTTGCGTCCGCGCGCCTTCAGGTTCCCGGCAAGCTGGCGGATCGATTCCAGCGGGCCACCGGCGGGCTTCGCTGCGGATCCCTCGCCGGCCAGCGTGCCCTCAACCAGCATACGCGAAGTCATGTCTTCGAACTTCAGTGTCTCCCAGCCTTCAATCACCGGGCCGATGACGGCACCGGCATTGTTGCCGTGATCGCTGACCACGGCGACCGGACCGATGGCATTCAGGCTTGGCAGCGGTGAGGACGCAACCTCCGAACCGGCATGGATACCCTCAAGCGCGGCGAGGATAACGGCATCGCTGAAGCCCTCTTCGCCCGGTTCCAGATCCTGCGCGAAAACCGCGACGAATTCGGCTTCCAGTGCTGCAAACCCGCCGTCATAGACCATCACTTCAGCAAGGCCGCCCTCGGGCAAGCGGTGGAGGTTTTCGGCAAAGGTCGGGCCAACGATCCGCGTCGCGCCGAGCTTTTCCTGAAGGTCGGGATGCACACCAGCCACCTTCCATCCCGCAATCGACCGGCCGTCGAGTTCAAGCACCTTTTCCTGCACCTGATAGGCCTGATCAAGCGTTGCGGGCAGTTCACCCGGAAATCTATCGAGAGTCTCAGCCTTCAGCCGGGCCTCAACAAAAGCGGTTGCCACTTTCAGGATATCTTCTTCGGTCACGGTGCCTTCCAAAATAGCTCAGAGATTTGAGAACGGGCGTTCGGCAACCTCCTCGTATTGCGGCGGCCTGCCGATACAGGCGAGTATACCGCCATCGACATAAAGTACATGACCGATGATGAGTGCCGAAGCCATCGGCTTCAGTCATATGTGCGCAGGCACTTCGCCAGGCGCACACAGGCCTTGGCTCTTTCTGAAAAACAGCGCAAGACGGCCGCGACCCTGTCGACAGGCTCAGGACATGCGGACGGATCCTCATGTCTCGAGGCATAGCCGATGTCGGTGGCACTGCGCAGTATGCGCCGTTTCGCTGACCGCAAGGTATCCGGCCCGCATCTCGGCGTTGCGGGTGTTCAGAGCAGCTGGTCGCTGCTTTCATCATCCGCCGCAATGTCGACCTTGCCTTTGCGCTGCTTTGGCTCTGCGCTGGCTTTGACCGGCAGATCGGACGCTTTTTCAACGGCGTCGGCACTGCCGGTGCTCACGGGTTTAGCCTTGGCTGTTTCCGTATTTCTTGCAAAACGTATCATTTGGATTTCCTTTGAACTGGCATCTGACAACTGACGACGACTGGTTCTTCTTCAATCAACTCGATACATAATTAACACACTGCTTTTATTCGCTCTTTGAACGCAAACGCATTCCATCAAGAGATCATGCTCAAGCGCGCCTGCCTGAATGAAACCAGGCGCTTGGTCCGTTCATCCCAAAGCACGAACCTGACGCAGCGCAGGCTCTCGAGGAACGTAATCCGTCCGGTGTCGCGCAGTTCCGGATAATCACGCAACACTTCCGGCAAACGATAGAACGGCACCTTCGCCGCGAGGTGGTGAACATGGTGAATTCCGATGTTGCCGGTAATCCACCGCAGCGGCAGCGGGAGGTCATAATGCGAACTGCCATGCAGTGCTGCATTCTGGAAGTCCCAGCTGCGACCCTCGGACCAGTGCGTCTCTTCAAACTGATGCTGGATATAGAAAAGCCACACCCCGGCTGTCGCGGCCATCAGCGTGATCGGCAGCTGCACCGCCAGAAACGCAACCGGGCCCATGAGCCACATCAGCAAGCCAACGGGAATGGCGGCGCCGATCGTGGTGACAATGGTCGATGTCCATGGTTCGATACCTGCGCGCATCAGACCGAGCGGCAGGCGGTACTGGCAGATAAACAGCCAGGCAGGACCAAGGCCAAACATCACGACGGGATGACGATAAAGACGATAGCCTAACCGTCCCCAGGAAGACAAAGCCCGGTATTCCCGGACGGTCAGCGTATCGACATCGCCAATACCGCGCTTGTCGAGATTGCCCGTCGTCGCATGATGGACGGCATGGGTGCGGCGCCAGTAATCATATGGCGTAAGGGTGAAAATACCGATGACGCGGCCGGTCCAGTCATTGACGCGTCGTTGGCCGAAAAGCGCGCCGTGCCCACAATCATGTTGCAGAACAAACAGACGAACGAGGAAACCGGCCGCCGGAACCGTAAGCAACAGCGCCCACCAGTGGCCGTTCAGGACGGCGACGGCAAGCAATACCCACAAACTGACGAAAGGGAGAGCTGTAATGAGGACCTCAACCGTGCTGCGAAGCGGGTCTGGTTGCCGGTAGGAGCAAGCGCCGCAATCCACGAGCGATGGCTCCGTTCGATTTCGGCCTTTGAAGCACTGCTGTTCAAGGTTTTTCCTAGCTGCGGTCTTCGCTTGATCGTAATTGCCCGAGCAATCTGTCACGAAAGGCTCTCGCGCAACAACAGGGGCTCCAAAGCAAAAAGGCCGGGCACATTGCCCGACCGATCGCTCTGCCTTGATACTCCGTGCCAGTACATCCGTGGTCAGGGAGCAAAGACGTGAGTTAAGCAGCCCGCAGGTTTTCCGCAGCGCTCTTGCCAGACCTATCGTCGGTCACGACGTCGAAGCTTAGCTTCTGGCCTTCTGAAATGGTGCCCATTCCGGCGCGTTCGACAGCGGAAATATGAACGAATACGTCCGATCCGCCGCCCTCAACCTCAATGAAGCCGAAACCCTTGGTGGAGTTGAAAAATTTCACTGTACCAGTGCTCATGACGATTTCCTTCCAATCAATCAGAGAAAAATGCCCGGCGGGCGTTGATGGCCACGCAGGAACGATAAATTCGACGTTGATGGGAAATTCATCAGAGCGCGTTGCGCAAAATAAAGTTCTACAAACAAGATCGATCTAGGCTCTATGCGCCTAATTCTTGTCTAAATCAAGGCCAGGATCGAGTTTTATCGAATATAAATTCAAAATAAGTAAATATTTTTATTTAAAAATATTACTTCGCAACCGCAGTATTTACTTAAAATTCGGATTTTATCCATTTTTTAAAATTCAAACCGATCCGATAGATTCGCCTTAAAGGACCCTCTCAGGCAAGCCCGCCGAAACGTCGGTCTGACGCAGTTCGTTCTGTATGAACCGTATCGGGTGCTTTTCTGAGTAGAGCTCCGACCCGTTGCAGCTCAGCCGGTCATCGTCTCACGGCAAGCGAGCATTACCGAATATCCGGGTCACCGTCGCAGCAAGTGCGACGGTGACCCGGACAAAGCTGTTTCTCACATGGACGAAAGTGCTTTTGCAATGCCACGCACTTCCGACAAACCGCGCAGCCGGCCGATCAGGGATACCCGGGGTTGGTCTTTCGCGACTGGTCGTCGAGGATTGCGTGGCCATGATCCGGACGGAAGGGAAGCTGGACACCACGCGCCTTCTCCACATCCAGCGCGGCCTTGACGACCGCCACCATATCGACGTCGCCTTCAAGGTGCGCAGCTTCGTGAAAGCTGAGCCCGTCCGCCTCGCGCTTGGTCGTGCGCAGATGCAGAAAGTAAACCCGCTCCCCGTGTTTTTTCAGCATTTCCGGAAGATTGTTGTCGGGGTGCACGCCGTAGGATCCGGTGCAGAAGGTAAAGCCATTGGCAAGGCTTGGCACCCGGGCGGCAATCCGGTCCATGTCTTCAACGGTCGAAACCACCCTCGGCAGCCCGAACAGCGGACGCGGCGGGTCGTCAGGATGGATGGCCATAACGCCACCGGCTTCTTCGACCATCGGAACGACGATTTCGAGGAAACGGCCAAGCTGTTCTGCAAGCGCTGCGGCATCGACCGCGTTGTAGCGGGCAAGCTGGGCGCGGAAATCCTCCAGCGTGTAGCTTTCCTCGGCACCAGGCAGGCCGGCCAGTATGGTGCCGGTAAGTTTGGCGATCGAATCCGCGTCGAGCGCTTTGAACCGGGCCTCAGCTTTTGCGACATCATCTGCCGGATAATCGACTTCCGCCCCTTACGCTGCAATATGAAAACGTCAAATGCGACATAGAGCAGATAGTCGAACCTGAGCGCCAGAGCGCCGTCTTCCAGCGGATAGGTCAGGTCCGTGCGCGTCCAGTCGAGCACCGGCATAAAATTGTAGCAGATCGTCTTGACGCCTTCGCGCGCGAGGTTCTGTGCGCAACGGCCCCAGGTTTCGGCAAGCTTTTCCCAGCCGGGTTCGGCGGTCTTGATCTTCTCGTGAACCGGAATGCTCTCGACAACCGACCAGGTCAAACCGGCTTCGGCAATCATGTCACGACGGGCGGTGATCATATCACGCTCCCACAGCACGCCGTTCGGCAGCTCGTGGAGCGCGGTCACGATATCGGTCGCGCCAGTCTGGCGTACCTCAGCAAGTGAAATCGGATCATTGGGTCCGAACCAGCGCCAGCTTTCCTTCATCGTATTCTCCTGTCATTTACTCATCATCAGCCTGAAGCGTCGTATGCTCGAAGCGCCGGAAGGCTTGCGCTCCTGACTGAAAAACCGGTTCCCGACGAGTTGGCCGTTTCACCGGCGCCTAACCCACGATCCGCCCTAACTCGTGAGACCCGAAGACATAGCCGTCAAAGGCCGGATCATCGACATCCGACAGCGTCATCAGGGTTTCGCGCACATTCTGCAGATGCGTCCACATCGCCTGCCGGGCACGCGCCGGGTCCTTCATCTGCAGCGCTTGCAGTATTTCCTGATGGTCCTGCAGCCAGCGCCGGCGATAATCGCTATCGAAAACGCGGGTGTGAAGTTGCGCCCACATCCGGCTTTTCTTGCGCTTGCCCCAAAGCTCATCCAGCAGATCGACAAGAACGGCATTCTGTGTGGCGACCGCGATCAGCCGGTGAAAAAGCTCGTCCGCCTCATAACCATCATCCGTTCCCTTTTCGATGGCCTCACGCTCCATATCGAGCGCCTCACGCATTCTTCGGATATCGGCCATGGAAACCATTTCGGCAGCAAAGGCGGCAATGGTTGATTCCAGAAGCTGGCGGGCCTGCAGCAGTTCGAACGGCCCGAAATCATCCGGCAGGTCTTCGGGGCGCGGCTCTTTATGTTCAACCGCTTCCGATGGCGTGGCGAGATAGATACCGGAGCCTTTGCGTACATCGACAAGGCCTTCGAGTTCCAGCGTGATCACGGCCTCGCGCACCAACGATCGGCTGACCCCCAGCTCTTCGGCCATCTGACGCTCAGTCTTGAGACGGTCGCCCGGCTTGCAGTCAGAGCGGCTGATCAGATCGCGGATTTCGACGGCGACCTCCTGATAGCGGCGCTTTACGGTTTCTCTCATTTTTCAACCTCCGCTGCAGCAACCGCGTGATAGAATTCCCGCAGTATCGCGAAGGATTTCTTCTTGGTTGCCTTGTCTGCAGCAATCAGGCCTTTTCTGTTGAAACCGCGCTGAAAAATTCCTGCCGGCGCTCCGTGCGGAAATCATAGAGGATCCACGGCGACATACCCTTGACGAAATCGAGGTCCTTCAGCGTGCTGATCTGCTTTTCATAGACCTCGGCCTGGTAATCCTCGGAAAACAGTCCCTCTTTCGGCCCCTTCTCGGTAATATCCGCATCCGCGCCGGTTTCAGAGATGACGACGGGCCGGTCGGGCTGCGAATTGGCGAGGATTTTCGGCAATTCGGAGAAATCCTCGTCATACCAGCCGTAATATTCATTGATGCCGATGATATCGAGGTGGGCGGCAAGCCGGTCCTC
Source organism: Marinicella algicola (assembly GCF_028401385.1). Taxonomy (GTDB): domain Bacteria; phylum Pseudomonadota; class Gammaproteobacteria; order Xanthomonadales; family Marinicellaceae. Next base: position 3,970,597 of record NZ_JAQOMR010000001.1, on the reverse strand, counting down.
GATCTTCAGTTTCGCATGATTCACGAGGCAGGCGGCCGCAATCAGACGCGTCGGATCTTCCGCGCGCGCAGTTTCGGCAAGACCGCGCATGAAGGCAAGCCGGGCATCGGTATCGGCATTTTCGTTGCCGACCGACCAGATCGCAACGCTTGCGCGGTTGCGGTCGCGGCGGATCAGTTCGATCAGTTGGTTCCGCGCATCGCGCTCGGTTGCCGGGTTTGCAAAATCAATGGCCCAGTAAACAGGAATTTCCGCCCAGACGAGGAGGCCGAACTCATCGGCCAGTTCAACCGCGCGTTCGTGATGGGGGTAATGCGCAAGCCGTACGAAATTGCAGCCCATCTCCTTGGCGTGGGCATAGCGTTGACGCAGGTCTTCCTCGGTCACGACCTTGCCGAGCTTGTCGTCATCTTCATGGACGGAGATACCGCGCAGCCAGAGCGGACGGTCGTTCAGGTAAAGCTCCCGGCCCCTGCGCTCGATCGCGCGAAAACCGACCCGGTCCGACACCCGGTCATCGCCGGCGCTGACCTGAACATCGTAGAGCTTCGGACGCTCCGGCGACCACAATAGCGGCGCAGCATCGATATCGATGCTTCCCTGCCGTCGGCAAGCTTCACGGTCTCGTTGATCCCGAGCTCCGGAATCGAAATTTCCGCCGTCTCGGCGCCTTCGGCGACGACGCTTGCTGTCAGGCCACCGGCGCCGCCGGGTTTCAGGTGAATGAAAAAATCACGGATCAGGCTTTCCGGCGTTTCAACCAGCGAGACCTCGCGATAGACACCGCCATAGTTGAACCAGTCGGTATTGCGCATCGGCACACGATCCGTGGTGCGCACATTGTTGACGCACAGCATCAGCCAGTTGCGTCCGTCACTCAGACGGCCGGTCAATTCAGCAAAGAACGGCGTCGAGCCGCCGTAATGGTTTCCGACGAATTCGCCGTTGAGGAATACCTTGCAGTCATATTGCGCGGCACCGACGCGCAGGAAGCTGCGCTTGCCGGGGTTCGGTGCAAAATCGATAGGGCGGGTATACCAGGCGCTGCCTTCGAAGAAGTACCATTTTTCCTTGAGCATCTGCCAGCAGGACGGCACCGGCACGGTCTCGCCCATATAGGGATCATAGTCCCAGGGCTCTTCGCGGTCGCGCGGGGCGGCCGGCTCCATGGCAAACCATTTCTGGCGCAGGCCGGTATCAAGCAGATCAACACAGAAATTCCAGTCGCCGTCGAGCGAGGTTTGCTCGCGGTCGCCCATGAAGATCATGGTGGTGTGGTTAAGGTTCTGCGGGTTGAAGGGACGATCATAATCCTCGTCATGCAACGCCTGCAGCGCATTTTCCGCCAATTCTGATCGCTCTAGCATGATCAACCTCCACCGGGATCTTTAAGACTGCATGAGGTGGCCGGCCACTCAAAGCGGCCGGCCAATTTGTTGGGCGACTTAGTTGTCGCTGTAGTTGGCACCTTCAGCCTGGATGCGGTCGACCAGGTCAGCAACAGCCGGAGAGCTGCCCTTGACTTCGTCATACATCGGCTGAACGGCCTCGATGAAAGGCGCCTTGTCGACGGTGTTGACCGTCACACCCATTTCCTCGATTTCGCCCATGGTCTTGGAGACGATTCTCGTCCCACTGCTCGCGATGGAACTGCATGGCCTCGCCGGCAGCCTCACGGAATGCGGCCTTGTCCTCATCGGACATGGAATCCCAGGCGCAGTTCGAGATCACCACAACGGAGGGGATCATGGTGTGCTCGTCGAGCGAGAAGTAGTCAGCCACTTCACCGTGACGCACGGTGGTCAGAGCAGTGGGATTGTTTTCCGCACCATCGACAACACCCTGCTGCAGGGCGCTGTAGAGTTCACCATAGGCGAGCGGCGTCGGGCTGCCGCCAAGCAGCTCGACCATGCGGATGGCGGACGGGCTCGGCTGAACGCGGATCTTCATGCCCTGCAGATCGGCCGGCGTGTTGATCGGCTTGTTGCCATAGAAGGAACGCGCACCCTCGATCAGGAAGGCAACGCCCTGAAAGCCCTTGCCGTAAGAGGCATCAAGGATTTCCTGGCCGATATCGCCGGTCAGGACATCAAACTGATGATCTTCGCTGAGGAACAGGTACGGCAGGTTCAAAGCGGAATAGGTCGGCTCGAAGGCTTCCAGCTCGCTGGCATTGCTCTTGGCCATATCGAGCACGCAGCTCTGGACCAGTTCCATGGATTCGCGCTGGTTGCCCAGCTGGCCATTCGGGAAAACCTGAATGTCCCATGCGCCATCGGTCAGTTCCGAAAGACGATCACCCATGAATTCCATGGAGATGTGCAGCGGATGATCCGGCGGGTTGTTGTGATTGAGGCGAAGCGTGCGCGCTTCGGCAGTTGCAGCAAAGGCGACAGCAGCGACGCCCGTCATCAAAGCGACTTTGGAAAAGATCTTCATATCTTCCTCCCGGCACCCGTTCGTTTGAGGAGAGGTTTACGGCCGCCACAGAGTGCCTTATTGCAGCGGATGGGGGCATGGTTGACCAAATACTTCTAAGTGTCAACCAAAATAGATAAATTGGTTGACCAATTTTTTGTTTTGGTTCATGGTCCCACCATCAGCCAGGGTTTTGCCCGGAATGGCTGCACAAAGAACTCGCTTAAGGGAGGGTCGGATGTCCGAAACAGGAAAACCCGACACGATCAGCCGTTTCATAGACGGCCTTGCCAATGTGATCGACGCCATTTTGCGCGTCATTATCGTTGCCGGTTTCTCCGGCATGGTCGTCTGTGTGGTGTGGCAGGTCATGAGCCGCTACATCTTGCGCGCGCCATCAATCTACACCGATGAAATCGCCCGCTTTCTGTTCATCTGGATGGCGCTGGTCGGCGGCGCCTACACTTTCGGCAAGGGCCGGCATCTTGCCATCGAGATTCTCGCGCCGGCGCTCAAAGGCTGGCGCAAGCAGCTGGCGCAGCTTCTCGTTGTCGGGGTGATCGCCTTCTTCGCCATCGCCGTGATGATCAACGGCGGCGGAGCTCTTGTGGAGCGCACACTTGCCAACGGTCAGGTCTCGCCTGCCCTGCAGATGCCGATGGGCTACATCTACCTGGCCATTCCGATCTCCGGCGCCGTCATTCTTTTCTATTGCCTGCAAATGGCCATCCGGCTTTTCCACGGCAAGACGCCCGTTGAAGCCCCGCCCGCTGAAGCCAGCGGACCTCTGAACTAAGGGAGATCCTTTCATGCTTATGTCCTATGCCCCGCTGGTCCTTTTCGGCAGCTTCATTTTGCTGATGGTGCTTGGCGTCCCGATTGCCTTTTCCATTGGTGTCTCGGCCACCCTCACCTTTGCGCTGTTCGTCGGCATCGACCAGTCCTTTTTCATCGTTGCCCAGCAAATGTCATCGGGCCTCGATTCGTTTACCCTTCTGGCGATCCCCTTCTTCATTCTGGCCGGCAACATCATGAACCGAGGCGGCATCGCCCGCAGGCTCATCGATTTTGCCAAGGTGCTCGGTTTTGCCCTTCCCGGCTCGCTTGCGCATGTGAACGTGCTCGCCAACATGATGTTCGGCGCCCTTTCGGGGTCGGCCGTTGCATCGGCGGCCGCCGTCGGCGGCGTCATGTCGCCCTTGCAGAAGAAGGAAGGCTATGACCCGGCCTATTCGGCCGCCGTCAACATCTCGTCCTGCACCACCGGCCTTCTGATCCCACCGAGCTCGACCTTCATCGTCTTCTCGCTGATCTCGGGCGGCACCTCGGTCGCAGCCCTCTTCGTCGCCGGTTATGTTCCGGGCATCCTCATGGGGCTCGGCATCATGATCGTTGCCGGCATCATCGCCAAGAAGCGCGGTTACCCGACACAGCCGCGCCCGACCACCGGCGAATTCTTCAGGAAGGGCCTCGACGCTCTGCTGCCGCTTGGCCTGATCGTCGTCGTCATGGGCGGCATTATCGGCGGTATCTTCACCGCCACGGAAGCCTCGGCCATCGCCGTCGTCTACACGCTGCTGCTGGCCTTTGTCTGGTATCGCGAAACCTCGCTCAAGCAACTGCCGTCGATCATTCTCGAATCGGCCATTACCACCGCTGTCGTGCTGCTGATGATCGGCTGCTCGATTGCGATGTCGCGCGCCATGGCCTTCGGCAATATTCCGAACATGATTTCCGATTTCATGCTCGGCCTGTCGGACAACCCGATCATGATCCTGCTGATCCTGAACGTGGTCCTTCTGGTTGTCGGCACCTTCATGGACATGACACCGGCGCTTTTGATCTTCACCCCGATCCTTATGCCGGTCGTACAAAAACTTGGCATGGACCCGGTTCAGTTCGGTGTCATGATGACGCTCAACCTGTGCGTCGGGATCTGCACCCCGCCTGTCGGCTCGGCTCTCTTCATCGGCTGCTCAGTCGGAGGAACCACGATCCCGAAGGTGATCAAACCTCTGATACCCTTCTTCCTGACCCTGATCGCGGTTCTGATGCTCGTCACCTATGTCCCCGCAATCAGCCTCGGCCTGCCCCGTCTGCTTCTGGGTTATGGCGGCTAACACAACGGGAAAAAGAAAATGCGTACCCTCAAATCCTGGGCGCTGAGCGCGCGTGACGCCAATGGCGTCACGCTCACCATCGACGGCACCCACACCCTGAAGATCACCGTTCTCGAAGAAGCCCTCTTCCGGGTCTCGCTGAAAAAGTCCGGTGAATGGCGGCTGGACCGCACCTGGTCGATCGCGCCACAAGAAGACGTCCCCTTCGAAGGCCGCGCCCGTGACGATCTTTCCGGTTTCTCCCTGCCGGAATTCACCTGCACCGAAGGTGACACACTGGTCATCGAGACGGAAAGCCTCAAGCTCACCGTCGAAAATCCGCTGACCATGCGTTGGGAAGCCAAACAGGCTGACGGCACCTTCAAGCTGGTGGCCGAGGAGCGGCCCACCGGGGCCTACATGCTTGGCATCCGCGACCATCGCAACAGCCATTTCCTGCTCAGAAAACCCGGAGAAAAGGTCTATGGTCTCGGCGAAAAGGCAGGCAACCTCGAACGTTCCGGCCGCCGCTACGAGATGCGCAATCTCGATGCCATGGGCTATAACGCCGAAACCACCGATCCGCTTTACAAGCATCTGCCCGTCACCTTCACCGTGACACCGGATGCCGGTGCCTTCTCGGTGTTCTACGACAATCTCGCCTCCTGCTGGTTCGACCTCGGCAACGAGTTCGATAACTACCACAAGCCCTTCCGCGCCTATCGCGCACTCGATGGCGATCTTGACTATTATTTCGCCTGGGCGACGCAGATGCTGGATCTGGTGAAAAACCATACCCGGCTGACCGGCGGTACGGCCTTCATGCCGCGCTGGGCGCTGGGCTATTCCGGCTCCACCATGGCCTATACCGACCGACCCAACGCGCAGGAAGAGCTGGAAGGTTTTCTGACCCGGCTCTCCGAGCACGACATTCCCTGCGACAGTTTTCAGATGTCGTCGGGCTATACCTCGATTGGCTCCAAACGCTATGTCTTCAACTGGAACTATGACAAGTTCCCGGATGTCGAAGGCATGTCGAAGGCGTTCGCGGATGCCGGGCTGACTCTGATCGCCAATATCAAGCCGGCGCTGCTGCAGGACCATCCACGCTTCAACGAAGCGCTTGATGCCGGGTTGTTCATCACCGACAGCGAGACGAATTCCTATGCCGATGCCGTCTACTGGGATGATTCCGGCGCTCATCTCGATTTCACCAACCCGGTATCCGTGGCCTGGTGGCAGAAGGGCGTGACCGAACAGCTCCTGAAAAAGGGCATCGCCTGCACCTGGAACGACAATAACGAGTACGAAATCTGGGATGACGAAGCTCGTTGCAACGGTTTTGGTAAAGAAATTCCGGTTGCCCTCATCCGCCCGCTGCATTCACTCTTGATGAGCCGCGCCTCAAAAGAGGCGCAGGAAGCCTTCGATCCCGATCACCGGCAATATCTGATCTCGCGCGCCGGTTGCCCCGGTATCCAGCGCTATGTCCAGACCTGGTCCGGCGACAATTATACGCGCTGGGAAACGGTGCGTTACAATATCCGCATGGGCCTCTCCATGTCGCTATCGGGCATCTACAATGTCGGCCACGATGTCGGCGGCTTTTCCGGCCCCAAGCCGGAGCCGGAACTGTTTGTCCGCTGGGTCCAGAACGGGATCTTCCACCCGCGTTTCACCATCCATTCCTGGAATGATGACGGCACCGCCAATGAAGCCTGGATGTATCCGGACGTGCTGCCGCTGATCCGCGATGCGCTCAATTTCCGCTACCGGCTGACGCCCTATCTCTACACGCTGACATGGCTGGCATCCACCGAACACGAACCGATGCTGCGCCCGACCTTCCTCGACCATCCGCACGATCCCCGGACGGTTGAAGAGACCGACGACTTCATGCTCGGTCGGGATCTTCTGGTCGCCAATGTCATCGACAAAGGTGCAGCGGAACGCACCGTCTATCTGCCGAAAAATGAAACCGGCTGGTGGGATTTCTGGTCCGGCAAATATCATGCCCCCGGTACGGAAGTAACGTTGCCGGTCGAACTGGCAAGCATGCCGCTCTTTGTGCGTGCCGGTTCTGTCATTCCGCTGTCTGACGAAGCGAACCGCGCCAATGCCGGAGCAGACAAGGCCCGCACCCTCGCGATCTTCCCGGTCCCCGGCGCGTTTTCGGCAGCAGCAGTCGAATATGAGGATGACGGCGACACCGTAAACTGGCGTGAACCCTCGGGCCACAGCCTGACGCGCTACGTTTTGTCCGGCGATGATGCCAACCTCGCGCTTACCTGGAAGCGTGAAGGTGACTACACACCGCCTTATGAAACTATTCGGGTCCTCCTGCCCGAAGGCGAAAGCCGCAAGCTTGCCGTCAACGGCACGGCCGACGCCAACGGCACGACCGTCAACCGCTGACGGCCTTTCGGGAGAGCTTCGGCTCTCCCGTTTTTTTCAACACCCCCACTGTCGACGGTGCCCGCGCGCACACGCCGTTTTCTTACGGAAGGAAAAACCATGTCTGCACTTCTCGAACGCGCAAAGTCCGATGTTCTACGACCGGACTACGACCGCTCGAAGGTCGAAGCCCGCATGTGCCATATCGGCTTCGGCGCCTTTCACCGTGCTCACCAGGCCGTTTATACCGACGATGTTCTGCGCGCCGGCGGAAGCTGGGGCTATCGCGAGATTGAGCTGATGGGGCCATCCGCACCGCTGCTAGCGCTCGCAGAACGCGACTACCTCTACAGCGTCGTCGAAAATGCTGCCGACGGGCAGAAGGCCCGGATTTCCGGCGCTGTCGTCGACCATCGCCATCGGGAAGACTGCGGGCCAGAGGGCATCGTCAGCGCCATCGCAGATGAGAACATCGCACTGGTCTCCATCACGGTGACGGAAAAGGGCTATACGCTCGGCGCCGATGGCGGCCTTGATTTCGACAATCCCGCAATTGTGGCCGACCTTGCGAACCCCGATCAGCCAAAAACTGTGGTCGGCACGCTGGTAGCAGCTCTTGCAGCCCGCAAAAGTCCGGGCAGAAGCCGTTTACCGTTCTCTCCTGCGACAACCTGCCATCAAACGGCAAGCTTGCCCGCCGCGCGGTGATCGATTTCGCACGTGCCCGCAACACGGAGCTTGCCGACTGGATCGAAGAGAATGGCCGCTTCCCCTCCACCATGGTTGACCGCATCGTGCCGGCGATGACCGAGGAAAGCTATCAGCTGCTGGCCGAGCGGATCGGCACGGAAGACCCCGCCGGCATCGTCTGCGAACCCTTCCGTCAATGGGTGATCGAGGATGATTTCGTGTCCGGCCGTCCGGACTGGGACCGCGCCGGGGCCACCTTCACCGATGATGTCGTGCCCTACGAAAACATGAAGCTGCGCATGCTGAACGGCTCGCATTCCTTTCTCGCCTATCTCGGCTATCTCGGTGGCTATGAGACGATTGCCGAGACCATGAAGGATCCGGCCTATCGCAAGGCCGCCCGCGAGCTGATGGGCAAAGAGCAGATCCCGACACTTGAAGCGCCTGAAGGCATCGACCTCGACGCATACGCAGATGCGCTGATCACCCGCTTCGAAAACCCGGCAATCCGCCACCGCACATGGCAGATCGCCATGGATGGCAGCCAGAAACTGCCGCAGCGTGCTTTGGAATCCATTGTCCACCATCTGCGCGCGGGTACGCCCTGCCCCCGCCTTACATTGCTGGTCGCGGGCTGGATCCGCTACGCTTCCGGCACCGATGAAAAGGGTGCTCCGATCGATGTGCGCGACCCGCTTGCAGAAAAGCTGAAAACGCTCGCCAATGGCGGCACAGCGGCGGAGATTGCCGAACGTGTTGTTTCCGGCTCCGGCATTTTCCCGCCCGAACTCGCACAGAACGCTTCGTTCAAGGCAAGCCTTGCTGATGATATCCAGGGCATCGCCGACAAAGGGGCGCGCAAAATGGTTGAGATGCTGGCGGCTTCATGAACGCCAGAACGAGGTGAGAACACCCTGAAACAGGGCCGCGCATTCCCGTGAGCAGAAAATGCGCGGATAGCCTGATCCCAAACACCGGTCTGTGCGGCCGTCAGGTGGAACCACCTGACGGCCGCGAAAATGCGGCAAAGCAAAGAGATAAAGCGATTCTGCGTTTCCGGAAAAGCCGAGCCGCTCTAGAGGTGCTCGAGCGCGCCGATGAGACGGTCGACCTCCTCGAGCATATTGTAGTGCACCATAGACACGCGCAGCATGCCGCCTTTGTCGGTCATCTCAAGACATTCGGCGAGCCGGCGTGAATGAAAATCGCCGTGACGCACGGCAATGTGGTGTTCATCCACGGCACGGCAGACTTTTTCCGCATCACGATTGTCGAGGCGAAAGGCGATGGTTGGCACCCGCATCGGGTCAAGGCCGGACGGATCCCCGATGATCTCACAGTCATTGCGGGCTCTGAGATAGGACAGCAACCGCTCCGAAAGCGCGATCTCCTGTGCGGTGATTGCGGCGTACCCCGTCTCGATCTTCTCACGCAGCGATCCGGTTTCGCCGGCTCTTTCACCAAGCTCTGCCAGATAGTCGACAATGCCGCAGGTAGAGTAGGCCAGCTCGTAATTGGGGTTGCCGGGTTCCAGCTTGCCGGGGATTTTGTCCTTGCCGTAGAAATAGTGGTAGAGCGTGTCGAGCTCGGCAAGAAGCGCGTATTTGCCGTACATCAGCGCGTAATGCGGCCCGAACACCTTGTAGAGGCTGAAGACATAGAAGTCGGCGTCGAACGCCTGAACGTCGACGGCGCGGTGCGGCGCATAGGCAACGGCATCGACGCAGATCAGCGCTCCGCGGGCATGCACGAAATCAGCGATGGCGCGGACATCGTTCACCGACCCAAGAATGTTGGACACATGGGTGAAGCAGACGAGTTTCGTGCGCGCGCTCATCAGCGGTGCGAGATCATCGAGCTTCAGCGAACGGGCTTCCTTGTCGAGCGGCCAGAATTTGACCACCACCCCCATCGCCTGAAGGCGATCCCACGGGCCGATATTGGATTCATGATCGCTGACGGTGACGATAATCTCATCGCCTTCCGACAACTGACCCTGCATTGCACGGGCAAGGTTTTGCAACAGCACGGTCGAGGACGGACCGAAGACGATCTCCTCGGGCCGTGCCGCATTGACGAGGTGCATGGCGGCCGTGCGCGCCTCGTGCAGCGCGGCTGCAGCACTCTGGGAGACTTCGTAGGAGCCGCCGATCTGAACGTTCTTGTCGAACAGGAAGCTGTTGATGCGATGGACGGCGCCCTTGAGGATCTGCGATCCGCCGGCATTGTCGAAAAAGGTCCAATCCTGTTTCAGGCCCGGAAACTGGCTGCGGACGAGAATCAAGGTCGAGAGAAGGCGATCCGGACACGGGTGTTACCTCTTGTTTTGTTGTCTAGTGATTGAGCACAGCGCGGAGAAAATCCTGGGTTCGCTCCTCGCGCGGCGTGTCGAAAATAGCAGCGGGTGCGCCGGCCTCGACGATACGCCCGCCATCCATGAAGATCACCCGATCGGCGACCTGGCGCGCAAACCCCATTTCATGGGTGACAATGATCATGGTGACGCCGGTACCGGCAAGATCGCGCATCACGTCGAGAACCTCGCCAACCATCTCGGGATCGAGCGCGGATGTCGGCTCGTCGAACAGCATCACACGCGGCTCCATTGCCAGAGCGCGGGCGATGGCCACGCGCTGCTGCTGCCCGCCGGAAAGCTGGCCGGGATATTTTTCCGCCTGCTCGCTGATGCCGACGCGCGTGAGCAGCGTGAGCGCTTGCTTGCGGGCTTTCTCGGCAGAGGTACCACGTACCCGCATCGGTGCGAGCATGACATTGCGGACGACGCTCATATGTGGGAACAGATTGAAATTCTGGAACACCATGCCGACTTCGGCGCGCACCTGAGCCAGTTCCGGGCCGCGGCGCACCGGCAGCCCATCAATCTCGATGCTGCTGTCGGCGGAGAAAGCTTCCAGATGGTTGATGCAGCGGATAAGGGTCGACTTTCCCGAGCCGGAAGGGCCGACCACACAAACGACCTCACCCTCGGCAATATCAAGTTCAATGCCGTGCAGAACGGTGAAGTCGCCATAGGCCTTCACCAGATTGCGAATGGAAATAAGCGTGCGGGCGGTTGCGGCCATCAGCGCCTCCCCTTGCTGAAATGGCGTTCAAGCCGGGTAACGACGGCGACCATCGGCCAGAGCAGGATAATGTAGATCAGCGCAGCACCAATCAGCGGTGTCGGATTGGCGGAAAGCGCCTGGGCCTGGGTCGCCTGCTTCAAAGATCCGGCATCGCCACAACGGATGCGAGCGCGGTATCCTTGAGCACATTGATACAGTTGTTTGTCAGCGGCGGAATGACGATGCGGACGGCCTGCGGCAGCACCACATCAACCATGGTGTGGCGCTCGGAGAGGCCAAGGGCAGCGGAAGCCTCGAACTGTCCGCGCGGTATAGCTTCGATTCCGGCGCGAAAAATTTCGGCGGTATAGGCGGCCGATACCAGCGACAGCGCGGTGACGGCGGACAGAAACGCCGAAAGCCTGATGCCGACAAAAGGCAGCGCATAATACACCACGATCAGCAGTACCAGCAGTGGGATCGACCGGAAGATGTCGATATAGCCCCTGATGAGAATGGAGAGAATGCGGGGCGCGTAAAGCCGCGCAACAGAAAGGAGCAGGCCGCCGGCAAGACCGACGACGATGCTCATAAACCCGATTTCGAGCGTCACCAGCAGACCGCGCATCAATTGCGGCAGACTGTCGACAAACACGCCGACATTCAGGAATGTGTGGATCAGGTCCATGGGCGGAAGAAGGCTCCGGGATTGGGCCGGCCACAGCCTCTAAATGACGGCGGCCGGCCCCGATGCGGATGAGTGCGGAAACGGCCTTACTTGGCCTTCGGCATGTCGAGAACTTCAACCGTGGAGGTTCCCGCTTCAGGGGTGGCGCCAAACCAGTCCTCATAGATCGTGGCCAGCGTGCCGTCTTCCTTCAGTTCGGAGATCACGCCGTTGACTTCGGTTGCCAACGGTGCGTCCTTAGCGAACATGATCGAGTATTTCTCGCCCGTCGGGATGCGCTCAACCACCTGCAGTTCCGGCTTGTCCTTGACATAATAGAGGACCGCCGGAATGTCCGAAATATAGCCGTCGATGCGCCCTGCGGTCATGTCGAGCATGGCCGGAGCCAGGCCTTCATAGCGGCGGATGTCGGAAAAACCGTATTCATCCTTGTGTGCCTCCGACCACATGTCGCCGGTCGAGCCAGTGTCGACGCCGACGACCTTGCCGTCCATGTCTGCAAGACCGGAAACGCCAGCAGACTTGCTGGTCGAAAGCGACTGGTCGCTGTCATAATATGGCTGGGCGAAGGAGACCGATTCAAGCCGCTTTTCGGTGATCGTGATCGAGGACACCGCCATGTCGATACGGCCCGACTGAACCGCCGGGAAAAGACCGTTAAACGGTGTATTGACGAATTCGACGGTTTTGCCGAGACGGTCAGCAATCTCTTCAACGAGGTCAACCTCGAAGCCGACGGCCTTGCCGCTGGAATCCTCAAATTCCCACGGTACGTTGCCGATATTGGCGCCGACGGTCCAGTCAGCAGCGTGAGCGCCCGTTGTCGCAAAAGCCGCTACGGCGGAAAGAAGCGTGATTTTGAGTGCGCGTTTCATTGTGGTTCCCCTTGTATTTTGTTTAGGCCTAAGTCTAAATTGGCTAACTGGTTAAACCGGTCTTACCAGTCAACCAATCATGCACGGCTTTTTCGGCTTTGCAAGACGGGTTGAAAAAATAGACTGACAGCATCAATCGGGGAGGCGGGGACCGCATGCTCAACAAGACACTTTTGCCGCAATCGGTCGCGCGCCAGATCCAGACCATGATCCAGTCGGGCGAACTGAAAGATGGCGAGAAGATCCCCTCACAGCGGGAACTGTCTGTGAAATTCGGCATCAGCCGGCCGTCACTCAGGGAAGCGCTGCTGACGCTCGAGACGCTGGGACTGGTCAAGACCGAACCGGGCAGGGGCACATTCGTGACCCGAAGCGGAGACCGCAGACAGGAACGCGACAGCAAGACGTGGCGCTACGCCGACAGCTACTCCGTGTTCGATGCGTTTCAGACCCGCGTCATGCTCGAAGGCGAGATCGCCCGGCTCGCTGCCGGCCGGCTGACCCACTACCAGTTCGATCTGATGGAGCAGGCAACGGCCACGATGGAGGAAAGCTGGGCCCGGCAGGACCTGGTCGCCAATGTCGAGGCCGATCTCGAATTTCACCGCATCATCGTTTCGGCGTGTTCCAATGCGATGCTGCGCGACCTCTATGAGGCCGTGCGCGACAAGCTGACGGAAACCCAGCGCCAGCCGATCCCGCGCACAGACCCCGAACGTATGAAAGCCTCGGTCGGCGAGCATCGCACCATCGTGATGGCGCTGCACGACGGAGACAGTGCGGCGGCTGGTGCTGCCATGCAGGCGCACATCCGCAACACGGCACAATGTGCCGGACTTGCGCCTTAGGACCGGCAATCGGTCTCGACAAACGGTTCGAACTCGGCAAAATGACGATTGCCAGCAATGAAGAGACCGGACATTGAACCTCAGACAGCTTGAGATTTTCCATGCGGTGATGACTGCTGGCACCACTGTGGGTGCGGCCGAAGCGCTCGGAATGTCGCAGCCGGCGGTCAGCAACGCCATCAAACATCTGGAAAGCATGGTCGGTTTTTCCTGTTCGAGCGGCTGAGCAACCGGCTGGTGCCGACGGAAGAAGCAAAGTTGCTGTTCTCGCGCGCCGAGCCGATCTTCCAGCTGCAGCAGACGGTGAACCAGAGCGCCCTCGATATCCGCGCCGGCCATATCGGCCGTATCCGTGTGGTGGCGACATCGGAAGTCACCGAATCGCTGGTGCCGATGGCCATGCGCGAGTTCCTGGAGCGCTTTCCGGACGTCTTCGTGGTGCTCGACACCAAGCCGCTGCACAATGTTCTGGAGGCTGTCGAGGCCGGTATTGCCGATGTCGGCTTTGCCATCGATCCCGGCGAGCGGCATTCGCTGATCCTGCAGCCGATCGACGAGTTGAGAACCGTCTGCGTCTGTTCTGCCGGCAGTCCGCTTGCGAAACTGCCTTTCGTCACGCCGCAGGACCTGGCCAGCGAACGGCTGATCTGCCCGCTCTCCGGCACCCGTGTCGCCATGCTGCTGGAAGAGGCGTTCCGCAAATCCGCCATTCCCTACGAGCCGAAGGTGGAGGTCAGGTTCCTGAACGCCGCCGCACGGATCGTGCAGGAGGGCTGGGGCGTTGCGCTTATTGACGAGGTAACCGCCACATCGGACCATTATTCCGACCTGACGGTACTGCCGTTCGAGCCACGCATTCCGCGGCCGCTGACCGCCATCCTGCCGCGCAGCCACTCCGTTTCGCGCCACTCGCGCGCGTTTGTGCGGACCTTCACGCTGACGACCGGCACGCGGATTGCCGAAATCCGGCGCTGAGGCGTCTTCAGGCGTCAGTCGTGATCTTGCGGAAGCTGTCAAGCGTGTGCCGGGCACCATCGAACAGCAGATTGATCTCGTTGGTGGCGACGACCATGCCAGCACCGAAATCGAGCGCCTGTTCACGCACCCGTTCCGGCGGCAGACCCATCGTGCAGAATGTCTTGCCATTACGTTTTGCCGCCCGGCCAATGGCGGCAAAGGCACCGACGACCGTCTCATGGGCGACATCACCGGGGCAACCGAGCGCTGCGGCGAGGTCATTCGAACCGATCATCAGCCCGTCGATCCCCTCAAGTGCGGCGATCTCATCGGCAGCCTCCAACCCGCTCACACTTTCGATCATCGCAATCACGCGTGTGCTGGCCTCGGCAGTGGCGATCAGATCGGCCACCGGAACGGGCTCAAAGCCGCTAATTGCCAGTGGACCGGGCAAAGCCCGGTTACCGGTGGGCAGAAAGCGCGTCTTCTCCACAATCGCGCGCGCTTGCTCCAGCGTATCCACATGCGGCACGATCACACCCGTCGCGCCGCAATCGAGCACCCGGGCGAGATCCGGCGATGTGGGCCCAGTGACGCGGGCATAGACTGGAACGCCGGCCAGCAGTCCGGCCACACAGATATCCGTCATCGCGTCGAGGCCAATGCGGCCATGCTCCATGTCCACCACCAGAAAGTCAAAGCCGGTGCGCTGCGCGATCGCCACCGTTTCGACAGTCCCCATCACGCATATGGCAAGGCCGATATCGGCGGTTTCAGAGGGCTCTGTGGTCAATTGAGGCATGGTGATCGTTCCAAAATACGGTTGGCAGAAAGAGCGCGGGCTGGCCGCCATTGATGTTGCCTTTATTGCCGTGACCGCCGCAATAGGCAATGCAAATACTGCCTATAATTTGCGCATGCCTAAATATAATACACGAGGCTCTGGCGGCGAACGCAAACCACGTTAAGCTGTGATCATCAACACCGACCCTTCTCCCGGGCGGAGCAAAACTGGAAAAGATATGCCAACCGAAAATTCCGTTGCGCAGACAGAGGCGTACACCGGAGGCTTCCGCCTGCGCAATCTGCCCCGCCTTGTCCTGACCATCCTGCGGCGGGCGGTCGACATCGTTGCGGCAAGCCTGTTCATCTATATGGCCTTTGCCATTCTGGTGCAGATTCTCGGGCGCTATGTCTTCAACTACTCGATTGCCGGAACGGAAGAAACCGCGACCTTCGCGCAGGTCTGGTTGGTCATGCTCGGCGCCGGCATCGCCATGCGCCACCATCAACATGTCGGCGTCGATGTCCTGATCGTGCGCTGCCCGATGTGGATCCAGAAACTGGTCGGCGGCATTTCTTTCCTGCTCGGGCTCTGGTTCCTGGTTGTTGTCGTCAACGGCAGTTTCGGCCTCGTTGCCATCGGCCTGATGGTGAAGTCGGCGGCCCTCAGACTGCCCCTTGTGATCCCTTATTCGGCCATTCCCGTCGGCATGAGCTATTTCGCGCTCGAATTCACCATCGCAACCCTGCCGGGACTTTTGAGCCGCAAACAGGCTGATGACACCGGCCATTCCGGAGAGCTGCTATGAGCCTTGCCTTTGGCGGTTTCGCCCTTCTGATCTTTTCCGGCATGCCGATCGTGCTTGCACTCGGCGTTGCAGCACTCGTGACCATTGTCGCCTTCACCGATGTACCGCTCACCATCATCGCCCAGCGGGTTTATGGCGGCGTCAACTCCTTCCCGCTGATGGCGATCCCGTTCTTTGTCGCTGCCGGGCTGATCATGGAAGCAGGTGGCATTGCAAGACGCTTTGTCGCGCTCGCCACCGCGCTGGTCGGCTGGATTACCGGCAGCCTGTTCATGGTGGCCATCACCACCGGCACGGGGCTTGCCGCGATCTCCGGTTCCGGATCGGCCGATACGGCGGCGATCAGCTCCATCCTCGTGCCGGAAATGAAGAAGCGGCGCTACAATGTCGACATGGCCGTTTCCATCATTGCCGCATCCGGCTCGATGGCTTCGATCATTCCGCCGAGCATCGTTATGGTGGTCATCGCCATCACCGCGAACCAGTCGATCGGCGCCATGTTTCTCGGTGGCATCGTCCCCGGCCTGCTGATCTCGCTAAGTCTCCTGACCGGCGCCTGGCTCTATGCCAAGAACGGCGGCGAAGCCTATCGCGATGCCGAACCGTTCTCGCTGAAGCGGCTGTGGTCGGTGTTTATCGATGCGGTTCCCGCCCTGTTCGTGCCGGTGATCATCGTTGGCGGGATTGTCGGCGGCGTCTTTACCGCCACCGAGGCAGCCTGCATTGCCGTTTTCGTCACGCTCGGAATTTCCTGCTTCATCTACCGCGAGTTAAAGCTTACCGACCTTGGTCCGTTGATCCTGCGCACCGTCAGCCTTTCGTCCGCCGTGCTGATCATCGTTTCCACCGCCAGCATTTTCTCCTGGATCATCGCTTCGCTGGGGGTGACCAGCGCGCTTGATGCCTGGCTGCGCGAGGTCGCGTCGTCGCCGGTCGCATTCCTGCTGATCGTCAACATCCTGCTGCTTGTGGTCGGTATGTTCATGGAGAGCATTTCGGCCATCCTGATCCTGCTGCCGGTGCTGATGCCGATTGCAGTCGGCTATGGCATCGACCCGATCCAGCTCGGCGTACTGATGGCCCTCAATCTGTCGATCGGCCTGATCACACCACCTTACGGCATCTGCCTTTACGTCGCCTCGATGGTGGCCGGGCGGCGGATCGAACAGGCCGCCTCCAAGGTCTGGCTGCCGCTCATTCCGATGGTCATCGTCCTGATGCTGACGGCCTTCGTCCCGACCGTGACACTCCTACTGCCCAATCTGGTCTACCGCTGATGCGGCGACCCGGTCATTCCAACCTGCCTCAAAAACAACAAGGGGAACTCAAATGAAACTGATCCAGGCTTTTGGCCTTGCCGCACTGATGTGCTCCACCGCCTCACCCGCATTTGCCGCAGACTACGTCCTCAAGATCGCCCACACCAATGCAGCCGACGAGGTTCAGGACAAGGGCCTGCAGCTGATGCGCGAGCTTCTGGAAGAAAAGACCGATGGCCGTGCAACCATCGAAATCTTCCCCAACGGCGTGCTTGGCGATGAGGCCCAGCTTGTGGAAGGCACCATGCTCGGTACGCTCGACATGGCAATGACCGCCAACTCCACGATTTCCAACTACATCACCGACTTCCGGGTTTTCGACCTGCCGTTCCTGTTCACCAGCATTCCGGCGCTCAGCGAAAAGCTGGAAGACGAAGACGTCTACGCCGCCATGGAAACATCGGCTGAAACCGCCGGCTTTGAGCTGATCGGCGTCTTCTCCTCCGGCATTCGTCACCTGATGACCAAGGATCCGATTGAAGGCATTGAGGATATTCAGAACCTGAAGATCCGCACCATGCAGAACCCGATCCACGTCGACGCCTTCCGTTCGTTTGGCGCCAACCCGACCCCGCTTGCCTATTCCGAACTTTACGGCGCGCTCCAGAGCGGCGTTGTCGATGGCGCCGAAGGGGCCGCCACCAACTATACCGGCCAGAATCTCTACGAAGTCGCCCCTGATTTCGCCATTCTCGGCTGGCTCAACATGACCGCGGTGGTGTTCATGAACGAGGGCATGTTCTCCGGCCTGCCGGAAGACATTCAGGTGGCACTGAAGGAAAGCGGCGAGGAAGCCTCTGCCTGGCAGCGTGGCTATGTCGATGAACAGGAAAAGCCGCTGCTTGACGCGCTCGTCGAAAACGGCGTGACCATCAGCCATCCCGATCCGGCACCGTTCCGCGAAGCGGTTATCCCGCTCTACAACGAGATGCTGGAAACCGACAGCCAGAAGCAACTCTTCGATCTGGCGACAAAGGACTGACCGCACTCAAAAATGCGACGGTCGGGTATTCGGCCGTCGCACTCCCGCTTCTGTGCTGACTTAAAAAGTGCCCGAAGCAGCTTTTCAAGAGAACGCAATTCCTCAGGCTCCGGCTGCCGGTTCGGCGGCATCACGCGGGCAGAGGGAATAAGGCCGAGAATATGAAGGCAGGCTTTGAGACGGGCTGTGGGCGTTACCCCGGATCGCTTGCGGTAGATGGCGGCGGAGAGCGGATAGAGCCGCTCGTGAACCGCCCGCGCCCGCTCCCAGTCCCCGCCCGCAGCGGCTTCAAACAGATCACAGACAAGTGCCGGCACGACCGCCGCAAGGCTCACCTGGCTGCCGGTAGTGCCGATCAAATAGCAGGTCAGAAGATGCTCATCCCCCGAGGCCATGACCGAGAGGCCCGGCCGGGTCCGGTTCAAAAGCCGCCAGTTCTCCTCATAGGTCGCGACCTCCCAGCTCCCTTCCTTGACGCCGGCAACCGACGGCAGACCTGCCAGCGCCTCAAGCGTTTCCGGCCGGTAAGCCATCGGACCGGTTCCGACCGGCGCCTGATAAACCACGAGCGGCAGCACCGTCTCTGCAGCGACGCCGGCATGATGCGCGACCACGGTCTCCACGTCCTGCCCGAGCGCCCATCCGTTCGGCGGGAAAACCAGAAGCGCATCGGCACCTGCAGCCCCGGCGGCCTGCGCCTGCCGGGCCGCCTCCTGCGTGCTTTCGCTGTAAATTCCGCTGGTGATGAATGTGCCTGCTGGCGCCACCGCGCGCACCAGCCCGACCACCCGGGCCATCGCAGCGCTGGAAAGCTGCGCATTTTCGCCCGCATGGCCGTTGATCAGCAGGCCGGCAATGCGGCGCTCCTGCGTGACATGTGCAATATGCGCCTGCAGCGCCACCTCATCGATCCGAAAATCCTCAGTCAACGGACATATGGTTGCCGCGTGGATGCCCGTCAGTCTGGCAGCGGCGGAAGCTATTTCGGTCAAGGTCTGGTTCTCCGGCGGGCCGGCTGGCGGCCCGAAGCAAGAGCAGGGCCCAGCACGCGCCATGATGTGGCGTTTCAGCGGTGCCACTGAAGCATGGAGGAAACGCCCAATCAAGATATTTTTCCTCATAAAATCAAATATTTAACAGATATATGCGGACGACTATCCGTACCCTTAGGCGCACCTGCCGGTCCGATTAATCAGGGAGCATCCAATGTCATTCGATACAGTCGTCAATGGCGCAACTATTGCCACGGCCGCCGATCATCCAACCGTCGACAACATGGGCCGGACCCCGGGTATCATCCGCGCCCCTTCGCCGCTGGCGGTCAGCGCTCAGGCCTATTGAAATGGCAGAATTTCAAGCTAGCCCCCGGCCACTGAACATCACATCCACGACGTGATCGTGATCGGAGCCGGGATCGCAGGGCTTTCCGCCGCCTGGCGCCTGCGAAACCGCGACATTCTGGTTCTCGAAGCAGATCGCCGGGTGGGTGGGCGCATCTTGTCGACCGAGACGCCAACCGGCATCCTCAATTTCGGCGCCCACATGCTCGGCGGTCCAGGCACGCCCGTTGGCGATCTCTGCGCCGAACTCGGCCTGCGTCTTCGCCCCATTGACGCAGGCTTGATGGCAATCGCCTATGACGGGAGGTTGCGGCTGAAGGGACGGCCGGAATTTCTGCCGTTTCTGTTGCCGCTGTCGCCGCTTGCGCGCCTTTCGCTGGTCCGTGCCGGTCTTGACCTCAGGCTCGGATCGGCCAGTGCATCAAAAATGCTCCGGCGCACCGAAAACGGCATCTGGCAGGAGAGGACCGGACAGCGCTTCGCCTTTGCCGGAGATGAAACGCTTGCGGCGCGACTTGGCCGCCTGCACCCGCAAACCGAAGCGATCATCCGCGCCATAACCGAGCGCTGCGGCGGCGACCCCGGCGAGATATCCGCCGGTCACGGCCTGCGGTCGTTTGCAAATGTCTGGTCTTCGGCCGCACCTGGCTTTCATCTTATCGGTGGCTCTTCCCGCCTGCCCGAAGCCATCGCGACGCAGCTTCGGCGCCGGCTCCTGCTTGAAACGCCAGCGCACAGCGTGGTGCGGCACAAAAACATGTCACGGTGACCGCACACAACGCTCACGGCCAGCCTTTGTGCCTGCACGCCAGGGCCATCATCATTTCAACACCGGCACCGCAGACGCGCGCGCTGATCGCCGAACTGCCGGAACCGCTAGACGACGCACTCTCAAGGTGCGCTACGGCCCATTCCTTTCCGTGGCACTGAATACAAGGGAGGCCACAGCCGGCAAACTGGAGAAAACCTATGCCGTTTCCACCCCCGACAACGCCTTCAGCGTTCTGTTCAACCAGTCGGTCAACCGGTTTTCCCTGCCCGGACATGAGCGCGGTGGCAGCCTGATGATGTTTGCAGGCGCCGCGCGCGCCACATCATTGATGGCACTTGACGATACTGAGATCGCTTCCCGGTTTCTCCATGATCTCAAACGCATTCTGCCGGAGGCAGAAATCGCGTCGGCACCAATTGTGCAGCGCTGGCCGCTTGGCGCACCTTTTGCCTTTCCCGGCCGCGCGGCACTGCAGCCAGCACTCACAAAACCGATGGACCGGATCGCACTGGCAGGCGATTTTCTGGAGTTCGCCAATATGGAGGCCGCAGTTCGCAGCGGCTACGAAGCAGCCAGCCGAAGCACATCCTGGCTCTGAAACAGCGCCCCGCATCATCGCATGTCACCCGATTCGAGGCCGATCAGCGCATGGATGCCGGCAGCGCAGGCATCACGATAGGCAGCGGGATTTTCCGAGAGCATCTTGCGCATATGCAGCCCACCGGTGGGATCACGTCCGACGATATCGGTGAAGGCTCCGCCGCGACCAAATGGCCTTGCCTCCTGGGTCGTCGACATGAACCTGCCTCAGCTCATACTGATTCTGGCAATGGCGCTAAAGACCTCAACACTGGCCGCTGCCGACGGCACCTTGCGCCAGACTTTTCGTGGACACGCCCGTTCCCAAATTAGATCATTTTTTCATTTAAAATCATATATTTCCAGCATTTTCAGGATACCCTGCCGGCCTTGAAAACAGTGACTTTCAATTGTCATCAAAGTGGCATTGCCGAACTTATATATATGGTATATAAGATATACAACAAGCGATGGAGACCCGGATGGGCTACGCATCTGATGGCATGATTGACATTTCGGGGAATGGAGACGGCACCCGAACCGGGACTGCTACCCAGATCGTTCACCGCCGGCTGCGTGCTGAAATTGTTTCTCTGAAGCGTTTGCCCGGCCAGACCATCAGCGAAAAGGAAATTGCAGCCGAATGCGGGCTCAGCCGCACACCGATCCGTGAAGCGCTCCTGCGGCTGGCCGAAGAACAGCTGGTCGATATTGTTCCAAAGTCGGGCACGCGCGTTTCGCGTATTCCAGTAGCTTCACTTCTCGAAGCTCAGGTGGCGCGTACAGCGCTTGAGCAAGTCAATGTCCGCGCCGCTGCCGCCCGGGTGCAAGGCAGTGAAATCGCCAATATGCGCGCCCTGCTGATGTATCAGCGTGAGCGCACAGACGCCGGCGACAACGATGAATTTCATGCCGCGGATGAGGCGCTTCATCGCGCCATTGCGGTTGCGGGTGGCTATCCCGGCATCTGGAAAATCATCGAGCAGGTCAAGTTGCAGGTCGATCGCTACAGGCGCCTGACGCTGCCGCAGATCAACCGCATGGAACGGGTGCTCGTGGAACATGGCGAGATCGTGGATGCGCTTGCCGATAAAGACGCAGAGCGCGCAGTGGCTGCCATGACTCATCATTTAGAAGGGCTGAGCGCGGAGGACCTGCGTCCGATCCGCGACCTCAACCCGGATTATTTCATCGGAGACATCACGAATGTCTACGAGAAGTGGGGCGATGGCAACATCGCTTCTCAGACTGAAAGTCGGCCCAACCAGTCGTGAACACGGCCGATACCTCGAAATCCAGTATCCTCATGAGAGGCAATCATGAAAAACGTACAAAATACTCTTAAACTGGCGGGCGTCAGCGTAATCGCGCTGGGTGCTGTGTTTGGTCCGTCTGCTGCTTTCGCCGAAACCGTCTACGAGATCGCGTTCAACCAGCCGGAATCGCACCCGCAGTACAAGGCGATGCAGCGTTTCGGCGAAGCGTTCTCAGAACGCACCAACGGCGAATATTCGGTCAAGATTTTCCCGAATGAGCTGCTTGGCGCGCAGAAGGAAACCGTGGAAATGGCCCAGACCGGCACGATCGCCATGTCATTGGCCGCCGCCAGCCTTCTGGAAAGCTGGAACCCCGACTTCGTCGTCTTCAACCTGCCCTATGTGTTCGACAGCATCGAGCATCAAAAGCAGATCGTGAATAACCCGGAAATTGTCAGTGATCTTTACAACTCGGTCGCTGATCAGGGCATCGTTGTTGTGGCCGCTTTCACCGCCGGTTCGCGCAATGTCTATCTGAAGGACCACCCGGTTGAAACGCCGGAAGATATGGCCGGCCAGAAGATCCGCGTGATGCAGTCGCAGACCAATATCGACATGATGAACCTGATGGGCGGCAACGGTATCGCCATGGGTCAGGGCGAGGTCTACACCGCTATTCAGACCGGTGTTCTCGATGGCGGCGAAAACAACGAGGTGACTTACTGGTCGCTCAAGCATTCTGAAATTGCACCGTATTTCTCCTACACGCAGCACCTGATGATCCCTGATTACCTGGTGATGAATGTCGATTACTTCGAAGACATGCCTGACGATGTGAAGCAGATCTTCATCGAAGAGCTTCAGAAGGCCGCAGACTATGAATTCGAAGTCTTTGCTGAAGATGCAGCCAAGTCCAGGGCACTGGCTGAAGACGCCGGTGCGAAGTTCAACGACGTTGACCTTCAGCCCTTCCGCGATGCCGTTCGTCCGCTGACGGAAGAAAAGATCACCAGCGACGTGACCAAGAAGATCTACTCGCAGATGCATCCGGCAAGCGAATAATTCCCAACAATAGATGACCAGGACTGGCCCCGGCTTTCCGGGGCCGTCAGGGATGAGAAAGAAACTGCTATGCATACGATCAAGCTTTGGGTCGATCGTTTTCTGGCAACGACCTGCATCACATTGTGCGGCCTTCTGACGGTTATCGTGACCTGGCAAGTGGTCAGCCGTTATGTTTTCAGCAGTGCTGGCGCACTGACGGAAGAGCTGGCAAAAATCATGTTTGTCTGGCTGGTTCTTCTGGGTGCAGCTCTGCTGTTTGGCGAAAAAGGCCATATGAACATCGGCATCTTCGTGGATGCGTTTTCGTCAGCGCGACTGAAAGGTGTCTTCCATCTCACCGCAGACATCCTGATCCTGCTGTTTGTTGTCGCTATTCTTCTGATCGGCGGGCTCGACGCCGTTGACCGGACGATGCGTCAGACCAACGCCGCCATCCCGTTCCTGCGAACGGGACAGATCTATCTGGCTTTGCCGATATGTGGCGCCTTTTCGGCCTATTACTGCCTTTACAACATCTGGAATGACATTCGAGCGCTGCTCCGCCCTGCCAATACGCAGAGTGTGGAAGGAAAGGCGAACTAAAATGGGAAACGCAGCCGACATCGGCCTTATCCTGCTCATCTCGATTCCGATCCTTCTGATGATCGGCGTTCCGATCAGTGTCAGCATGGGCATTGGTTCCGTACTGGCGATGGCCACCATCTTCACATTTGACCGCATGGCGATCACATCCGCCCAGCGTATTTTCGCCGGCATCAATTCCTTCTCGCTGCTGGCGATCCCGTTCTTTATCCTGGCAGGCAACATCATGACCTCGGGCGGGATAGCGCGAAGGCTGATCAATTTTGCCAAGGCACTGATCTGCTTCATACCGGGCTCGCTGGTTCAGACGAACATCGTTGCCAACATGCTGTTCGGTGCCATCTCCGGCTCCGGCGTTGCAGCCGCCGCCGCCATTGGCGGGGCCATGGGGCCACAGCAGAAGGCGGATGGCTATGATCCAAAATTTGCCGCCGCCGCTAACATCGCTTCGGCGCCTGCAGGAATGCTTATTCCGCCAAGCAACACCTTCATCATCTATTCACTGGCCAGCGGCGGCTCCTCGGTTGCAGCCCTGTTCATGGCCGGTTATGTGCCCGGCATTCTATGGGGCTTTGCCTGCATGATCCCGGTGGTCTTCTTCGCACGCAAGGCTGGCTACAAGGCCGAACGGCTTGCGAATTTCCGGACCAACCTGAAGACCACGATTGAAGCGATTCCGGCCTTGTTGATGATCGTGATCGTCGTTGGCGGCATCATCTCGGGCATTTTCACGCCAACCGAAGCCAGTGCCATCGCGGTGGTCTACGTCTCGATCCTGTCTCTTGCCTACAGAACGATGTCGGTGAAGATGGTCCCCGCACTGTTGCTGGCAACGGTAAAAACCACGGCGATGATCATCTTCATGATCGGTGTTTCGTCGATCATGGGCTGGATCATGGCCTATGCGCAGATCCCCAACATCATTGCGTCGTCGCTGCTGTCGATAACGGACAACCCGATCCTGATCATGATCATCATGAATATCGTGATCCTGCTTTTAGGCTTCGTGATGGACCCCACACCGGCCATCCTGATCTTTGCACCGATCTTCCTCCCGATCGCGATCTCACTGGGCATCGATCCTGTCCATTTCGGGGTTCTAATGGTCTTCAACCTGTGCATCGGCACCATCACGCCACCGGTCGGTCCGATCATGTTCGTCGGCTGCCGTATCGCCGAGCTGAAGATCGAGGACGTCGTCAAGCCGCTGCTGCCCTTCTTCTTCATCCTCGTGGCACTGCTGATGGCGGTGACGTTCATACCGGAATTGTCGTTGGCGCTGCCGCGTGCGGCCGGGCTGATCCATTAGTGATCGAACTTTTTGAAAACCGGCTGCCCCGCCGCGGGGCGGCCGGAACGGATACGTTCGGGTAAACCGGGCACCGGCAGAACAACTGAAATGCGCGTGATGGCGATGCCCGATGGCGCCTCCACACGTCCAGGCCGGACAATAGCAACGGTCAGCAAGGAGTAAAGACTGTGATTTTCGGACGACTTGACAATCTCGACCTCGAG
Organism: Marinicella algicola; assembly: GCF_028401385.1. GTDB lineage: Bacteria > Pseudomonadota > Gammaproteobacteria > Xanthomonadales > Marinicellaceae. Next base: position 3,945,561 of record NZ_JAQOMR010000001.1, on the reverse strand, counting down.
AAGGCGACCATGCCGGAAGCGGTACTGGAAGGGCTTCGTTTCTTAAGCCAGGCCGACCTGGCCAGCGCGCCGGAAGGCCGGATCGACATTGACGGGGATCGTATTTTCGCAACAGTCCAGGATTATGTGACCCGGCCCACTGAAGCGAACCGCCCCGAATCCCATCTCCGCTATTTCGACATTCAATATGTGGTTTCCGGCCGGGAAGTGATCGGCTTTGCGCCTCTGTCGACAACGGGAGAAGCGGTTGAAGACCTCTCCGAGGAGCGCGACCTGCTGTTTTACGAGACGATGGCCGATGAAACACCGCTGACGCTGTCTGCCGGCAGCTTTGCCGTGTTTTACCCCTGGGATGTGCATCGCCCATGCTGCGCCGTTTCCGAAACAGGCGAGCCCGTTCGCAAGGTCGTTGTCAAAATCCGCTTGTGATCGATCCGTACTGCGCGCGGGAGAACATACCCCGCCCGCCTTTCAGGCGCCGAGAGCAACCAATTTGAATTTCAGCAAGCGAAAAGACCGCAGGGTTAGTCCGCAACTATTCGCTTCTACACAACGAAGGAGAAAGAACCATGGATATCCGCTATTCCGTCAATCAGAAAGACTTCAAGCGCTACACCACCGAGGAAGCGCGCGATGAATTCCTGATCGAAAACCTCTATGTCGCCGATACCGTCGTTGCCGTTTATTCGCATATCGACCGGATGGTGACCCTTGGCTGCATGCCGGTGAGTGAAGCCGTGCCGCTGGACAAGGGCATTGATTGCATGGGTACGTTCGGAACGAATTATGTTCTGGAGCGCCGTGAAATCGGTATCTTCAACCTTGGCGGTTCCGGCACGATCGAGGCCGATGGCGAGACCTTCAACCTAGACTTTCAGGACTGCCTCTATATCAGCCGCGGCACCAAGTCGGTCGTGTTCAAGAGCGTTGATCCGGCCAAGCCCGCAAAATTCTACATGGTTTCCGCACCGGCTCACAAAGCCTGCAAGACAACTTTCCTGAAGATGGCCGATGCCAAGAAGGTTCCGCTGGGCGATGCAGCCACGTCCAACAAGCGCGTCATCAACCAGTTCATCCATCCTGACGTTCTGGAAACCTGCCAGCTCTCCATGGGCCTGACCCAGCTGGAGCCGGGTAGTGTCTGGAACACCATGCCAGCCCATACCCATGAGCGCCGGATGGAGATCTACACTTATTTCAATCTGCCGGAAGATCAATCTGTCTTCCACATGATGGGTGAGGGCAAGCAGACCCGCCACATTCTGGTGCAGAACGAGCAGGCCGTCATCAGCCCGTCATGGAGCATCCATGCCGGTTGCGGCACCACCAGCTACACCTTCATCTGGGCGATGGGCGGCGAAAACCAGACCTTCAACGACATGGATGTCATCCCGATCAACGAATTGCGCTGATCGCTGGGACAGCTTCGCCCTCCGAACAAACATTTCTCAAGAACAGAAAGATCCGCTCATGCACTTTGCAGACAGTTTTTCGCTTGAAGGCAAGGTCGCGCTGGTCACCGGCGCTTCCTACGGTATCGGCTTCTCCATTGCTTCCGCGCTTGCCGAAGCCGGTGCGACGATCGTCTTCAACGACATCAACGAAGATTTCCTGAAAAAGGCATCGCCGACTACAAGGCAGCCGGCATCGACGCCAAAGGCTACATCTGCGACGTTACCGATGAGCCTGCCGTACAGAACATGGTGGCCCGGATTGCCGAAGACGTCGGCCCGGTCGATATTCTGGTCAACAATGCCGGTATCATTGCCCGTACGCCGATGCATGAGATGGAAGCTGGTGATTTCCGCAAGGTCATCGATATCGACCTGACGGCACCCTTCATCCTCGCCAAGGCCGTTCTGCCATCAATGATGGAACGCCGCAGTGGCAAGATCATCAACATCTGCTCGATGATGAGCGAGCTTGGCCGCGAAACGGTTTCGGCGTACGCAGCCGCCAAGGGCGGTCTGAAGATGCTGACACGCAATATCGCTTCGGAATACGGCGCCTACAACATCCAGTGCAACGGCATCGGCCCCGGCTATATCGAAACGCCGCAGACCGCCCGCTGCGCGAGCCCGGCCATCCGTTCAACTCCTTCATCCTGGCCAAGACGCCTGCCAACCGCTGGGGCACGACCGGCGACCTGAAGGGCCCGGCGGTTTTCCTTGCCTCATCGGCTTCGGACTTCGTCAACGGCCACGTTCTCTACGTTGACGGCGGCATCCTCGCCTATATCGGCAAGCAGCCGTAATTCAGCACGAAACCGGAGCGGGCAAGGCATTTACCTGTCCGTTCCGGCAAGCTGATAAATGATAACTGCGCTGCCCCATTCTTTGAACCGCCGGATGTTGGATTTTCCGGCTCTGATCACGATGGCGGGCAGGCAGCGGTGCGTCGCCCCAAGCTTGACGCCTTTGTCACCTGTCTGGTTCTCCGAGACGGAGGCCGGTATGTCGCGCCAGCAAGTCTGGAAATAACCCGAGAGCATAGCCTTCGAAATGAAGCTTTCGGCTTCCGCCTGCGACCATAGCGATATTTAATAATTCTCAAGTCAGAGGAATATCTATATGTTTTTTCTAAAATTTTAGGCCATTCTATAGGAATAGGTGGGTGGGAGGCGCGCTTGAACGCAATACGGCTATCACGACGGGACCTAACCTTTCTGGCCGTTTGCATTATTCTGGGCGGAATTCTCACATTTGCGGCTCAGTTTGTTGCGCTTACAAGAAGCGCAAACCAATTGGTTTTTCAATACGGAGAAAAAATATACGATCGGTCTGTGTCGATTGCCGCCGACGGCACCGACGCTATTCGGCTGCTGAATGAAACATCCAATATCTTATGCTCCGAAACCGATCTTGCGATGATGCGTGATTATGCCTTTCGCTCGGATTATCTGGGCGATGTTGGCCGTATCGTGCATGGGAACTTGATATGCTCAGCCATGTTTGGGTTCTTTATTCCCGCACGCAGGCTACCTCAACCAGCTCGTGGGGATATGCTGAATGGAACGGTCTTCTGGAGAGCGACAGTCGGCGTGTTGCCGATCGGGATACCCGTGGATATTGCCGCCCATGGTCAGACGGCGGTGTTTACCGACCCTGCAGCATTTGAAGCGATTGAGCCAAATCGTGACGGCTTCAGTGCTTTGGTCGTGACCCATGACGGGGACTATGTCTTTCAAAGTTTTGGTGAAACACGCGGTTTAGTGGAGCGGTTGGGGCAACCTGACGCTGGCTTTTTGCTTAATCATGATCGCTATTATTCGCGTTGTAGCGATACCTACGACATATGCCTGGTCGCCCGGTATTCGTCTTCAGCGATAGGCCGGACAAATGCTTTTCAGTTTGCAGTATTTCTGTTTGCCGGGGCGGCGTGCGGCGGCGTAATCGGCGGTTTCTGCCTGTGGTATCATAATCATCGCTTGTCATGGCGGCAAAAGCTGAAACGCGCGATAAAGGCGAACCGCCTGGCCGTGGTCTATCAACCGTTCTTCAAACTGGACACCGGAGAGCTCACCGGTGCAGAAGCACTAGTCCGTTTGATCGATGATGCTGGTGGATGGGTCTATCCCGACATGTTCATCGGCGCGGCCGAAGAAATGGGCATTGGGAACACAATCACGCGTAAAGTTGTCGCTATGGCCCTTTCCTCGATGCAGGATGTTCTGCAGGAGAGGCCGGATTTCTATATCAGTATCAACATCATCGCGAGCGATCTCCTCGACCCCTCCTTCCTTGCGTTCATGCAGAATGAGACGGCGCGCCGGGGACTTTCTCCTCGGCAAGTGGCGCTCGAGCTGACCGAGCGTTCAACCGCCAACCATGAGGCGCTGACTTCCTCGATGGCGCTTTTTCGCGACTGCGGATACCAGATTTTCATCGATGATTTCGGTACTGGATATTCAAGCCTGTCCTATATATCGGAGCTTCCGATCTCCGGGATCAAGATAGATCGTATGTTTATTCAGGCTCTTGATCAGGAGACTGCTGCCAGTACCATTGTGAACAAGATACTTGACCTGGTGTCGACACTGGACGTCAATGTGATCTGCGAGGGGTGGAGACTGAAGCGCAGGCCAGCCGCCTGAGAGCCATGCGCCCGGGCCTGACAGCGCAGGGGTGGCTCTTTAGCAAACCGGTTTTGTCGGAGACCTTTGTGACGCAGTTTATTGAAAATGAAGTGAGCTACTCCCCAACGGTTTGAAAGGATGCAGTTCGGATTTCAGGAGACTTTAGCTCTTTTGATTTGCTGATTTGAGGGGCGCTTGCGTGATGTCGCAAGCGGCGGCTCTGAAGGCTCTTTTCCTTGATCCGTCTCCGGTATTTCGGAATTTGGTTTCCAAGACCACCTCTGTTCTTGACCAGTCCATGAGCAAGCCTTGTCAGCTCTGGATTCTCTTAAGTGTCCGCTCAGCCGCCTTTAGCCTCGCTTCGCCCCCTCGGTAGCGCTCACTCATGTTGCCCTTTGAATGCCCGAGTAAAAGGTTGCGGTCAAACACTTCCACACCGGCATCAATGAGCCGACCTTCCATCGTGTGACGCAATGAGTGCAGGAGGGACAGAGGATTTACACCGTGGATCTTTATCTGAAGGTTCGTCTGGCCGTCTCGGAAGGCATGAGCCGACGTCAGGCAGCCAAACACTTCAACATATCCCGCGACAGCGTAGCAAAGATGCTGACATATTCGACGCCTCCTGGCTATCAGCGACGATCACCAGTCCGGCGCCCGAAGCTGGATGCGTTCGTTTCGACCGGCTTCATGACGAGTGCGGGCTCACCGGCGACTATACGATCATCAAGGACTATATCCGCGAACGGGAACAGCGCCGTCAGGAAGTGTTCGTGCCGCTTTCTCATCCGCCCGGCCATGCGCAGGCTGATTTCGGTGAGGCGACTGTCGTGATCGGCGGCGTGGAACAGAAAGCCCGGTTTTTCGTGCTCGACCTTCCGCATAGGGACGGCTGCTATGTGCGGGCTTATCCCGCGGCGGTAGCCGAGGCCTGGGTTGATGGCCACGTCCATGCGTTTGCGTTCTTCGGGGCCGTGCCGCAATCGATCGTCTATGACAATGACCGCAGTCTTGTGGCCAGGGTCCTGGCGTGATCCCACGGATAGTGGCACAACAGACACAGGCATGCGGGTCCCAATCAAGATACAGGAAGATGATCTATTGAACCCGGCGTACCTGAGCACTCTCGGCCCCGGAGAAAACGGTGTGTCTGGACTGGTTCTTGGTGTGGGCCCCGACGTTCTCAGGGTAAGTTGGCCTTATCAGAACAGGCCCAAGCAACGACCAGGCGTTCGTCTTGTCCAATGGGCGCGGGCACAGGGGAAACAAAGGGTACTGAGCCTTCTCCAACGCTCTGATTTTTGCTTCTCCGCCTTCGGCGACCAAAAATCTGCTCTCTCTCGCTTCCGGCTGCCGGGGTCACGGGCCCCGGCAGCTTAACGGAAGCGTTCGATGCGTTGGAATCTCAAGGCTCCTTGACAGGTCAGAAGCGGCTGCGTCCGTTGGACGCATCTCCGCCGCCAGCAAGCTGGCGCGAAGATGGTCCATTATCTTTGCCACTCCTGACCTATCAACCCTTTCTTTCCCTAGGTGTTCAGTCCCGGCATTTGATGGATCGGATTAAGTTTGAAACGTTGGGGTTCAGAAGTCCAGATTTTGCAGATGTATTCGTGTGGCGTTAGCCCACGCAACGTCTTCAATCGCCGCCCGATATTGCGGCCTCGCAATCAAACGCTTTCCGGTGTGCTGCCCGGTGGCTCCGGTTGCCTTTGGAGACGGCACCATTCGCTACGACCGATCAGATCTCGGCCGTTGGCTCGAGAGCAAGAAAGCCGGATGCGTCGATACCGACGATGACATTCTTTCCAAGCTGGAGTGATTGATGGCAGACAGGAAGAACCCTCGCGGTTTCAAGATATTCAAGGACCGCAAGGGCAAATGGCGGTGCTACCATCGCAAAACACGTGAACCGATGGACCTCGAGAAGTGCCCGCTCTACTCGGTCGCGTATTATACAGAGTGCTACCGCATCAACGAACTGGTGAAGAGTTCGGAACAGGCCAAGCCCGGTACGCTTGGCCTGTTCATTAAACGCTACCATGCCAGCGACAAGTTCAAAGACCTGGCCCCGCGCACACAGGCCGATTATCAGCGCTGCTTTGACTACCTGAAGAGCATCGCAGGCACACCGCTGAAGCGCTTCACGCCGCCTCTGGTGCGCAAGATACGAGACAAGGCAGCAACCAAGTTGGGCATTCGCTGGGGAATTATGTGAAAACCGCGCCCGAAGGATGCCCCGCAGGCAAACAGACCGTGGGCAGACTTTGAGCGTGAAGCCGTCATAGAGGCTATTCCGGCGCATATGCTGCCTCCGGTAATGCTGATGATTTATTACGGCCTCGATCCGCAGGACGCGCTCAAGCTGCCCCGGTCTGCCCTTTCGAATGGCGAGATCATCACCAGACGCGGAAAGACCGGAGTAGCCGTCGCCCTCCCCTTGTTGCCCGATGTGGCGCAGGTAATGACCAACCAGCCGAAACACGACGCCATCACGCTTTGCGCCAACAGCTACGGACGACCATGGACCACGGCCGGCTTTCGCGCCTCATGGCGACCATCCAGCTCGTGCTCGGACAGAATACCGAAGCCATGGAACGGCACGGCACTATTCGAGGCGCGCTGACATGCGGAAACAGACCGCTGCCGCCATGGCCGATTTCGAAGCCGAAGTGAACAGACGCAAAACGAAAACTGTCAAACAGGAAGAAACGAAGGCAGGCCAAAATGAAAAAGATTACTAAACCCAATGGGTTTAAGTGGTGCCCAGACGCGGATTCGAACCACGGACACGCGGATTTTCAATCCGCTGCTCTACCAACTGAGCTATCTGGGCAGGCGCTCTTGAGACAAAAAGCACCTTCGCCGGCTGCCGGAGCGGACCCGCGAATGAGCGCGTTTATAGCATTTTGTTTTTTCAAGTCCAGCGGCAATTTCCCGATTTTCCAAGAAAATTTCGGTTCACCGGCTGCGCGGCCCGTTCGCCGGGAACAAACCGGAGAAAGCCGCTTACAAAGCCGCCTTCAGCCGCACCGACAAGGCCAGTTCCTCGGCAAAATCAACAAGGTCACCAATGCGCGGATAAGCCAGTTCGTAGAACGTCTCAGCATCATGCCGCCTGACGCCAACGAGGCCGCGCCGCACGAGCAAGGCCGTCGCCGAACCAACCTGACAAACGGAAAGCCCGGTAACACGGCAAAGGCCCAGACATGTCTGCCTGCTAACCTGCAGGGCTTTGACGACCTTGACACCCTCATCGCTGGCAAGGGACGCGAGAGCCCCGGCCATGAGGTCAAATCGCGCGTCAGATCTCGACCCCACGGCCGAGAGTCACCATGTTCTGATGAGAAACGTTCATGAAAAAACCTTTAAATTAGACCATCAAATAACATTGATATAAATTAGAATATCGAGATATGTAATATATATCTTGCCGCTTCAGCTTTATCATAACCACAACACAGACGAAATCAAAACAATAGCGAAAAGACTACTGCAATACGACCAGAATACGCCGGAATGCAAGACGCCGACGCTGGGATGTGGCGCGTCATCAAGGATGGGCGGTTGAGACGCTGTGATGCGGCAGTGCAACAAAAAGCCAAGAATTGCTCTGGATAGACGATTGCCAATCGGAACCGACATGCTAACCTCTGGCGTGTGGGGAAAGAAGGACCAGAATGACAACAATTTCTGAGACGCCGCAAAAAAGCATGGTGATTTCCAGGCGGCTGCGGGAGAGCATCAGGCTCCATCTCGAGAGCATCTATCCGAAAAAGACTCGCGCGCACTGACGCGGCAGATCATCGAAGCCTTCTGGAGCGACGGCGCGGTTCCGCGCAAGCGCGGCCGCGTTGCCGGCAACAATATGTGGAGCGCCGACAACACCTATGTCATCACCTACGGCAATTCGATTATCGACGGGGAACACAAGCCGCTCTCGCTGCTTCAGGATTTCGTCAACGAAAACCTGAAGGGTGTCATCAAGGGCGTGCATATCCTGCCCTATTTCCCCTATACTTCCGATGACGGTTTTGCGATCACCGACTACCGGGCGGTCGACAGCGGCCTTGGCGGCTGGGAGGACATAGAGCGCATCAGCCGCGAGTTCCGGCTGATGTCGGATCTGGTGCTCAACCACTGTTCCAGTCAGAGCAGCTGGTTCAATGAATTCCGCATGGGCCATGAACCCTACAAGGATTTCTTCTTCACCGCCTCACCGGAAGACGACCTTTCCTCGGTTGTCAGGCCGCGCGCCCATCCGCTGCTGCGCAAGGTGGAGACCGCCGAAGGCGAACAGCATGTCTGGTGCACGTTCAGCCACGATCAGGTGGATTTCGACTTTTCCAACCCGGAAGTGCTGCTCGAATTTTTGCGAATCATGCGGTTCCATATCAATAGTGGCGTGCGTACCATCAGGCTCGACGCCTGCGCCTTCATCTGGAAGGAAATCGGCACCTCCTGCATCCACCTGCCCCAGACCCACGAGATCATCCGGCTGATGCGGCTTCTGGCCGATTACAGCGAAGAAAGCATCGTTCTCATTACCGAGACGAATGTGCCGAATATCGAAAATCTGAGCTATTTCGGCAATCGCAACGAAGCCCACATGATCTACAATTTCTCACTGCCGCCGCTGATCGTGCACGCGCTTTTGACGGGAACCTCACAATTCCTCAATGCTTGGCAGATGGCGATGCCCCCGGCACAGATGGGCTGTGCCTATTTCAACTTTACCGCCTCGCATGACGGCATCGGCCTCAGACCCGCTGAAAGCCTGCTGTCCGACGAGGCCATCATGCAGATGGTCGAAACGGTTAAAGGCTTTGGCGGCCGGATCTCCATGCGTCAGCTTTCCGACGGCTCAATGCGGCCCTACGAGATGAATGTCGCGCTGTTCGATGCGCTGAAAGGTACGGTCAACGGCGAGGACGAGACACAACATCGCCCGCTTCCTCTGCAGCCAGACGATCGCCATGGCGCTGGAAGGCATTCCGGCCTTTTATATCCACTCGCTGCTGGCCACCAGCAACGACTATGAGGGCGTCGAAAAGTCCGGCCATAACCGCGCAATAAACCGCCATCGCTGGAATTATGATGCGCTGCAAGAAGCGCTTGCCGACGAAACCACGCAGCATGCCAGGGTTTTCAATGCCATGCGTGAACGTATCGGCATTCGCACCAAACAACCCGCCTTTCACCCGAATGCGACCCAGTTCACCCTGCATCTGGGAGAAAAGCTGTTCGGCTTCTGGCGCCAGAGCGTCGATCGTACCCAGAGCATTTTCGCGATCAACAATGTTACCAACGAGACACTCGAGATTCCGGCGATGGCGCTGAACCTGATCGGTGGAGAGAACTGGGTCGACCTGATTTCCGGCGAGACGGCCAGCGATGCCAAGATCACCTTTGCGCCCTACCAGTGCCGGTGGATCACCAACAAGAGATAGGCGCTTGCTGCGGCGGCAACACCATCTTGCCGCCACGCTTCTTCCACCGAGAAACCGAACAAAACCCAGCACCCGGCTTGCCGCCGTGTGTTTTTGCCATATTAATTTCATAGTTTCGTATATACGTACTGTAATCTCGAACTCCGAACCATTCCCGAGGAGACCGGACATGTCCCTGCCATTTTCGCCCGACCCTGCTATCAGGCCTGAAGTCCACGGCTTCTTCGACCCCGCCACCAACACAATCTCCTACATCGTGCACGATCCGGCTTCTGATGCCTGCGCGATCATCGACAGTGTGATGGACATCGACTACCCCGCCGGACGCCTTTCCCATGCAAGCGCCGACCGGATGATCGGGATGATCAGGGACAATGGCTGGCGGCTGGAATGGCTGATCGAAACCCATGTCCACGCCGACCACCTTTCCGCAGCGCCCTATATTCAGGAACAGCTTGGCGGCCTGCTTGGCATTGGCGAGAATATCGTGGCCGTGCAGGATACGTTCGGCAAGGTGTTCAACGAAGGCACTGAGTTCCAGCGCGATGGCTCGCAGTTCGACCGTCTGTTTAGCGATGGCGACAGCTATGAAATCGGCGGACTGACGGCCCATGTGATGCACACGCCCGGCCACACCCCCGCCTGCATGACCCACGTAATCGGTGATGCCGCCTTTGTCGGCGATACGCTGTTCATGCCCGATGGCGGATCGGCGCGTGCCGATTTTCCGGGCGGTGACGCCCGCACGCTCTACCGCTCCACTCAGCGCGTTCTGGCGCTACCGGAAGAGACGCGGCTGTTCATGTGCCATGATTACGGCCCGAATGGTCGCGACATCAAATGGGAAACCAGCGTCGGCGAGGAACGCCGCCACAATATCCACCTCCATGACGGTATCAGCGAGGATGAATTTGTGGAGATGCGCGAAAAGCGCGATGCAACGCTGTCGATGCCGCGGCTGATCCTACCCTCTCTGCAGGTCAACATGCGCGCCGGCGATGTGCCTAAAGACAGTGACGGGCGACCGATGCTGAAAGTGCCGATCAACGTGCTCTGACGCTCGACATCATCTGCAACAGGAAGAAACCGGCATGCGGACTCGCGCAATCAACAGCAATTATCACATCTCTGGCCAGCTCAAGGCCAAAGATATGGCGGAGGTGGCAAAGCCGGTTTCGCCGCCGTCATCTGCATGCGGCCGGACGGCGAGGGCTTTTTCAGCCAAAATTCGCCGAGATCGAAGAGGCGGCAAAGGCAGAAGGCCTCGCCTGCTACTATGTGCCGGTCGGCGGCGGCCATCAGCCGATCACCCAAGCGCCGAAGCTGAAGACGATCCTCAATGAAACAGAAGGACCGGTTCTTGCCTTCTGCGCATCAGGCGGCCGCTGTGCTGGCCTTTATAACCTCGCCCTGCAGGCGGGTTAGTCGCCTCAGGCTTTCCGCGCGTAGGCGATGGTTTCAAAGCGGGTGGCAAGCGCGTCGTAAAGCAGAAGCCGGCCAATCAGCGGATCACCGGCGCCCGTCGCAAGCTTGATCACTTCCATCGCCATCAACGTGCCGATCACGCCGGTGACCGGGCCGACAATGCCGGCCTCGGCGCAGGACGGCACCAGGCCAGACGGCGGCGCTTTCGGATAGAGATCGCGGTAACGCGGGTTTGGCTTTCCATCAACCCCCGCCGCATAAGGCTTCAGCACCGTCAGCGATCCATCGAACCGGCCGACGGCGCCGGTCACCAGCGGCACGCTCCTGCGCTCGGCAGCATCGGCGGCCATATAGCGCGTGTCGAAATTGTCGGACCCGTCCACGAGGATATCGAAACCGGCCAGGACATCATCAACGGTTCCGGCATCAAGCCGTTCGTGAAAGCGACGGCAGATGACATGCGGGTTGATGCGCGCAATCGCCCGTGCCGCACTCTTCGTCTTCTCCTCTCCAACAGTGCCACTGTCATGAATGACCTGACGTTGAAGGTTGGAAAGGCTGACGGCGTCATCATCGGCAATACCCAGCGTACCGATACCGGCAGCCGCCAGATAGGCGAGAACCGGACTGCCGAGCCCGCCCGCACCAATCACCAGCACCCGCGCACGCTTGAGCGCCTGCTGACCCGCGCCGCCGATCTCCGGCAGTACGATGTGGCGGGCATAGCGTTCGATTTCTTCGGGGAAAAGGGTTCAATGTCGCTCATCGTTTCACTATATCAGGCACGGCAGGAACGGATAGCCAAGAACCCGCAAACGTGATGGAAAACACCATGAGTGACGACCGTATTCTTAAACTGGAAGAAACCGTCGCCTATCAGGCGAAAACCATCGATGAACTGTCTGAACAGCTTGCCGCCCAGTGGAAGGAAATCGACCGGTTGAAGAAGCAGTTCGAGGTCCTGACAGACCGGTTCCTAACGCTGGAGGAAACCGCCGGCGAACGCCCGGCGATCACCAAACCGCCGCATTACTGAAGATATCCGCTCAACTGCAGGCTTTGTCCTCTATCCTTTATCCTTGCAGTAGCTGCCGCGCCAAATGACGAAACGAGACAGGGCGGCGCATAACCAGCGTGCGCCTGTCACGTAACACTATCGCGACGATTTCTTTGGTGAATAGAGGGCTCCCACACTGCCGGCACCATTTTTATATCGCCCGTAGACTCGTGTATCATTCGCGATCGCTGAACTGGTAATCTCTTTTGCAAATGCCCGATAAAAACATCGCCTCGGGCTTTGGAATTAAAGCCGCGGACCGACGCACGGCAGTGCAGTCTGCCTCCAAGATCGGTTTTGGTCGGGATCGCGGCTTCAGTGTGCCCCTTGCTATCGCCCCAAATGGATTTGCCCCCAGCGCTGAGTGGCTTGGTGAAGCCACGCATGCCTTCCCATTGCTTCTCGTGGAGCTCGTAACCTGCGGCTATGAGGACGCCTGATGCTTTGTCCACAGATGCGATATCCATAAATTGAATGAGACAGGCTTTCGCCGCCGCCTGACCCAGTTCAGACAGCTCGGGAAATAGTGGATTCAGGTCTTCTGGTTCAGGAGTTTCAGTCGTACAACCCGACAATGCTGCTATCATAATTGCAATCGCAATCTTGGGTGTTTTTCTCATGCCGTCCACTTTGAAGTCCTGCAACCTGAAGTAAATTTCGCTATAACCGGATAAATGTAATACGGGTGCATGTCTAGCTGTATAGTTGCAGGTCTTTTGTCCATACACAGCCAATGATTGGATCCGGGGTGTCATGGCGCCAGTCCGAATAGGTCCGCGACGCGCTGTTCGCTTTTTATCAGAAGCACTTTCCAGCATCGGCGCTAAGCTTCGCTCACCACCCCGTTCGCGACGTTGAAGAACTGGCCGCGGTCGCCGAGCGCGGTAAACAGCGCCCGGTCGGTGCCGGTCATGAAGGACTGACCGCCGATTTCGGAAATGCGGGTAAAAGCGCCGCGCGCCGTTCCTCGTCCAGATGGGCGGCAACTTCATCGAACAGCATGATCGGTGGATAGCCACTGATGCGGCGGGTGAGCTTTGCATGCGCCAGCACCAGCCCGATCAGCAGCGCCTTCTGCTCCCCGGTTGAGCACAGTGCCGCCTCAATGTCCTTTTGCTGATGCCGCACGGCCATCTCACTGCGATGCGGCCCATCCAGCGTGCGACCGGCAGAAGCATCACGGTAGCGCTCCTCTTCCAGCAGCGCCCGGTAACGATCCTCCAGATCGATCGCCGGTGCCTCGGCCACATCGGCGAAGAAGCCGGTGAGCGCGATATCGGGTGCGGGGAAGGGAGAGCCTGCCTCGCTTTCGGCGATCAGCCCGGTCAGGAGCGACAGCAGCTCGCGCCGCGCCAGTGCCATCGCCACGCCGAGCCCGGCCATCTGCTGTTCCAGCCCGGAGAGCCACGCGGGCTCCATGCGTCGCTCCGACAAAAGCCGATTGCGCGAGCGCATGGCCCGCTCGAAATCTGCGACACGGCGACCATGCGCAGGATCGATCGACAGCACCATCCGGTCGAGAAAGCGACGGCGGTCGCCGGCCGGCCCGGTGAAAAGCCCGTCCATGGAGGGCGTCAGCCAGATCACCCGCACATGATCGAGAAGCTCATCCCCTGAAGTGGCCTGCGTACCGTTGATGCGGACCCTACGGCCTGCTCCTTCCGTGCCGTCCGTCCCGGTTCCGATACCGACGCCGCCCTCCATGCCTTCGAGCTCGGAAAACACCGTAAAACCGGCAGCCGCCCCTTGCGTGCGACCTGCCCGTAGGAGGCCCGGCGCATGCCACGCCCGGGCGACAGGAAAGACACGGCTTCCATGAGATTGGTCTTGCCCGCCCCGTTTTCCCCGTCAGCACGACATGCCGTCCATCAAGCGAAAGCGATGCTTGCGGATAATTGCGGAAGTCAGTGAGCTTCAGCACAGTCAGGAAAATAGAGGGCAGCATGGCGCAGTTTCTGTTCAAATGGTCCGCCCCTTATGGGGCAAAAGCGATCAAGACAAAAGACCGCCATGACTGGCCAGAGCAGTTCAGGGCCACAATGAACCACTCTGATGTTCACAACGATCAACAAAAAGCGCCGGGGCCTACCCCGACGCCTTCAAATGGTATCAGCGACTGTGATGCCATCACTCCGTCCCGAAAATTCCTTCATCCGGGCGAAAAAGCCGTTGGATTCCGGGTTGTTCTCGTTGGACGAGAGTTCGTCGAATTCCTCCAGCAATTCGCGCTGACGGCGTGTCAGTTTCTGCGGGGTCTCGACGCGAACCTGAATGTAGAGATCGCCCTTGTGGGAGGATCGGAGCACCGGCATGCCCTTGCCCTTGAGGCGGAACTGCTTGCCAGTCTGAGTGCCCTCGGGAACCGCAACACGCGACTTGGTGCCGTCCAGCGTGGTGACCTCGAACTTGCCGCCAAGAGCCGCCTGGGTCATCGAGATCGGCACGCTGCAATGCAGGTCCGCGCCATCGCGCTGAAAGAACATATGCGGCTTGACCGACAGAAAGATGTAAAGATCGCCCGATGGCCCGCCCCGCAAGCCCGCCTCGCCCTCACCCTGAAGGCGGATGCGGGTACCGTCTTCGATACCGGCCGGAATGTTGACCGAAAGCGAACGCTCCTCGACCGTGCGTCCCTCGCCACGGCATTTCGTGCAGGGGTCGGAAATCGTTTCGCCACGGCCGTGACAGGTCGGGCAGGTACGTTCCACCGAGAAAAAGCCCTGCGCCGCGCGCACCCGGCCAGAACCGTGACAGGTGGCACAGGTCGACGGCTTCGAACCCGGCTTTGCACCGGAGCCCGTGCATTCGTCACAGACGACTGAGGTCGGAACCCTGATCTGCGCCGTCTTGCCCTCGAAGCTTTCCTCCAGCGAGATTTCCATATTGTAGCGCAGGTCAGCCCCGCGCTCGCGTCCGCCGGAAGAACGCCGCCCGCGCGCGCCGCCCATCATTTCGCCAAAAATATCCTCGAAAATATCGGAGAAGCCACCGGCGCCTCCGAAGCCAGCAGCGCCCGGTCCGCCGCCGCCGTTTTCAAACGCGGCATGACCGAAACGATCATAGGCAGCTCGCTTCTGCGGGTCCTTGAGCGTCTCGTAGGCTTCGTTGATTTCCTTGAACTTCTTTTCGGCCTCGGGATTATCCGGATTCTTGTCCGGATGGCACTTCATCGCAAGTTTGCGGAAGGCGCTCTTCAGCTCCTTTTCGTCTGCCGAACGGCCGACCCCGAGTGTCTCGTAATAGTCCGCTTTTGCCATGGAGTCTGCCAACCTCTTGAACAGAATTCTCCGGCCGCCTTGGGAACGGCCGGATGTTTGATTTCAGGATTGATAACGAGCGACGCTCAAATCAAGCCGATTTCTTGTTGTCGTCATCATCGCTGACGTCTTCGAAATCAGCATCGACAACGTCGGACTCGGCGTCCCTGGCGGCATCCGCGGAGGCAGCCGCGTTCTCATCAGCCTGCTGAGCTTCATAGACGGCCTGACCGAGCTTCATCGAAACTTCCATCAGCGTCTGCGTCTTGGCCTGGATGTCATCGGCATCCGGCTCTTCGGCACCGACAGCCGTCTTCAGTTCCTCGATCGCCGCCGTGATGGCATTGCGGTCTTCTTCCGAAACCTTGTCGCCATGCTCATTGAGCGACTGCTCGGAGGAATGAATCAGGCTTTCAGCCTGGTTCTTCGCCTCAACCGCAGCACGACGCTTCTTGTCTTCTTCGGCGTGGCTTTCGGCGTCCTTGACCATCTGATCAATGTCGGCATCGGAAAGACCACCCGACGCCTGAATACGGATCTGGTGTTCCTTGCCGGTGCCCTTGTCTTTGGCAGACACGTTGACGATGCCGTTGGCGTCGATATCGAAGGTGACTTCGATCTGCGGCACGCCGCGCGGTGCTGGCGGAATGCCAACGAGGTCGAACTGGCCGAGCATCTTGTTGTCGGCCGCCATTTCACGTTCGCCCTGAGCCACACGAATGGTCACAGCGGACTGATTGTCCTCTGCCGTGGAGAAGGTCTGGCTCTTCTTGGTCGGGATCGTGGTGTTACGGTCGATAAGGCGGGTAAACACGCCACCGAGCGTTTCGATACCGAGCGACAGCGGGGTCACGTCAAGCAGCAGAACGTCCTTGACGTCGCCCTGCAGAACGCCACCCTGAATGGCAGCACCAAGCGCCACGACTTCATCCGGATTTACACCCTTGTGCGGATCCTTGCCGAACAGCTGCTTCACGGTTTCCTGAACCTTGGGCATGCGGCTCATACCGCCGACCAGAACAACTTCGTCAATCTCGCTTGCCGAAATACCCGCATCCTTCAGCGCGGCCTGGCAGGGGCCAACTGTGCGCTTGACGAGATCAGCAACGAGGCTTTCGAACTTGGCGCGGGTCAGCTTCAACGTCAGATGCTTCGGGCCGGTCGCGTCAGCCGTGATGAACGGCAGGTTGACTTCGGTCTGCTGCGAGGACGAAAGCTCGATCTTGGCCTTTTCGGCGGCTTCCTTCAGACGCTGCAGGGCCAGTTTGTCAGCCCTCAGATCAATGCCGTTTTCCTTCTTGAACTCGTCTGCAAGATATTCGACCAGACGCATGTCAAAGTCTTCGCCACCGAGGAAGGTATCGCCATTGGTCGACTTCACTTCGAAGACGCCATCGCCGATTTCGAGGATCGACACGTCGAAGGTACCACCGCCAAGGTCATAAACGGCAATGGTCTTGCCTTCGTTCTTGTCGAGGCCGTAAGCGAGTGCAGCAGCCGTCGGCTCGTTGATGATGCGCAGCACTTCCAGACCGGCGATCTTGCCGGCATCCTTGGTGGCCTGACGCTGGGCGTCGTTGAAGTAGGCGGGAACCGTGATGACGGCCTGCTCTACCTTTTCACCGAGATAAGCTTCCGCGGTCTCCTTCATCTTCTGAAGGATCATCGCCGAGACCTGCGACGGGGAATAGGACTTGTCGTTGGCCTTCACCCAGGCATCGCCATTGTCGCCCTTGACGATTTCGAAGGGAACCAGGCCCTTGTCCTTGGTCACGGTCGGGTCTTCGTAGCGGCGGCCGATCAGGCGCTTGACAGCGAAGAGTGTATTGGTGGGATTGGTCACAGCCTGACGCTTGGCGGGCTGGCCGACAAGGCGCTCACCATCTTCAGAAAAAGCCACCATCGAAGGGGTCGTACGGGCGCCTTCGGCGTTTTCGATCACCTTGGCATCCTTGCCATCCATGATGGCGATGCAGGAATTCGTCGTACCGAGGTCAATACCAATTACTTTAGCCATTTTCGCGTGTCTCCTTTTAAGCAGGCCATCCGAACCCTTCAGGCATTCTGTGACGGCCCCTTGAGCTATGGTCTTGATTTGAATTTCGCGGCGATAACGCCGTTGTGAGCGCTATATAATGAGCACCAAATGTCTCTGCAAGGCGCTTCACCATGCTTATGGCAGCAATTACACGCCAATTTAGCGGCTCTGGGCATCGTTTGAGGGCCATAAGGTACCATCTTTACGTCAGCGATGTCGTGCTTGTCTCAGACGCTCCTCAAGGGATAACGCCGGACCCGATGGATTTGCGGTCGGTCGGGCCCGATATCAACCCCAAGGGATTAACCATGGCTCAATTTCTGGCGGTTGATTACTCGTTTTGCGAGAATTCCGCATAGAGTCCGGCCAAGACATCGCCTGCGGCCTGATTGGCCGACTGGCCCGAAAAATTCGTCAGCACCACGATGCCAAGGTCTTCCTCCGGATCAAGCACGATGCGGGCCAGGTTCATCGCATTCGACCCGTTATGGGTCAGAAGCGGCCGGTCGGCCCAATCGAACGGCACAACACCCCAGCCAAGCGCATATTCGCCCGTCGTCGGCGTGCCGGGTGGTGGGTTTTCGCGCAGAGGGGTCTGAACCTTGGCGGCATGAAGATACTGGAGCGTTTCCGGCGAAACCAGCGCCGGGCCGCGCCTGCCCTCACCCACATTCCAGGACGCCCATTTTGCATAGTCGCCGACAGACATGTGTGCGGTCCCGGCCGGTCCCATGGCCGGAGGAACATCGGAGGCAGCCCCCAGTACATCGGCGTCACAGTTCCGTCTTCTTCGATCCGGTGACTGACCGGCGCATCCACAAGACCGAAGCTGGTCTGCGGCCCGAGGCCAGCTGTATCAAGGCCGAGCGGCTCGAAAATCCGTCCGTTCATCAGCGTTTCCCAGTTCTCGCCGGCAACCGCCTCAACCATCATACCGGCAATGATGTAGCCGAGATTGGAATATTGGAACGGCGAGCCGTCCGGGATCGTCACTTCGTTCGTCTTCCAGGCGTCGAGCAGGCGTTCACGCTGCTCCCACGGATTGAAGTCGAAGACCTCGGCGCTGAAATAGAGATCGACAATCTCATCAGTGTCGGCGGGAACACCGCTCGAATGGGAAAGAAGCTGCTCCAGCGTTGCCGCCGAAAGGCTTTCGCTCATGCCCGGAAAATTCGCACCCAACACGTCGCCAACGGTCGACGACCAATCGAGCTTGCCCTCATCAACCATCATGCCGGCAAGCGTTGCGGTCATCGCCTTGGTGTTGGAACCGAGATGAAACCGGTCGTCGACAGTGACCGGAATATCCGCACCCAGAACCCTGGTGCCAACCGCAGCGGCCTCTACGGTCTCACCGTCCTTGACCACAGCAGCGGCAAGCGCGGGAAGGCCGTATTCCGTACGAACCTCTTCCAGATAGCCTTCAAGATCGAAGGCCGTGGCTGGCGCGGCGAAGGCAAGAACCGGAACAACAAGGGCAACCGCCCCAAAACAAGCGAGGCGGTCTCGCGCCCCCGCCATAACACGCATCATAAGCTAACCCCTGTTTCAAGGCGCCCGCGACCGGAGATGCAGCCTTTTCAGCCGCCCGATATCAGGCTTTGCCCCCAACTGCTTGTTTTCTGCTCAAGCAGAACAGGCGCAGCTTTACCAATCTCGGGGCAAAAGGCAACTTATCCACCAAAGAAGCAAGGCGCAGCCAGACACTGAATTAACCTGATTACGATTATTCAGCCGGTCACAAGGGGCCGGTTGCAAGGGCCTGTCACAGGGGATCCGGGCAGGCGCGCTCCCAGACGTCTCGCGGCAGCAGGTGAACGCCCTGCGGCGCCAGCGCGCCTTTGCCCACAATATGGCCGACACCCTCGGCCATCACCGCGAGCGTCATGTCAAAGGCATTGAGGCTGTCGCCCTCGCCGCCGGTCAGATTGGCCATGGCACCACCGACGAAAAGGTGAACCCTGCTGCTGGAGGGAAGCCTGTGGGTGGTGACCGCAGGCAGAGCCCTATCCACTGGCAGCGCCAGAAGCGGCAGAAGCTCGATCTCGTCGAGACGATGGCCGGAATTCAGAAGAAAACAGCCGTCCTTCAGTGTCTCGATCACCGCAAACGGCACGACGTGATGACCACCGGTGGCCGTGACAATAACATCGGCCTCGGGCGCGAGCGCGGCAACGCTGCCGGTCCGCCAGCCATCATAGCGCGCCTGCAGGAGACGGGCAGGATCGATCTCGGCCACCATCACCGTGCCCCCGAAGGCTCTGGCACTGGCTGCAAGCCCCTGCCCGACAGAACCGTAACCAACCACCAGCACATTCTTTTCGTGCAGGCTCAAAAGCGTGCGGGTGAAAAAGGCGTTCCATGTGGTCAGCCCGACCATATGCCGATTGTGCAGACCTTCCTTGACCGGCAGATCGTCCCAATTGAAGATCGGCCAGGGCGGGAGCGCGCCCTGCAGCCGGTTAATGCCGGAGCCGGTCGCTTCAAGCCCGGCCGTAATCTCGGGAAGCGGCCCGCCGGCGGACAGAAGCCTGTGGGTATAATCCGACCCCATTTCGCAAAGATGGGTCGGGCCCCAGTCAATCCCGTTTTCAATCGCCCTTTGCCAATCATCTTCCGGCATATCCTTGAAGGCATCGACGCGCGCACCGGCCGCCCGCATGGCATCGACCACATCATTGCGCACGGTTGCCGGATTGCAGGTGGTGATGAACAGTGCCGCACCGCGCCCGGCCAGCCCTTCCACCAGCGGCAGCATCTTCATATCGAGATGCATGCTCATGGCGAGCCGGACGCCGGTCATTGCCGGCAGGGTCTCAATTGCGCGCGCCACACGTGGCATATGCGCCCTTGCCCAGGCGGGTGTAATTTCGGTCATGGTCAGCAGCTCCTTGCACTGGGGTTTCCGTCCGTGACGGCGCTGGTCGTGGCACCCAGCCAGAAAACGGTGAACAACCAGCATACCAACAATGCCACTGCCGGTCGGAAGAAAGGCTAAAAGCCTGCCTTGCATCATCCGGGTAGGCTTTTCGGTTTCAGGATGTGTAATCGCATTGCCAGGCTGCAGTTTGCGGCGCTTATCGACCGTGGCGGCGCTGGTAGCGGCCGCGCAGCCAGAAAATCAGGAAGACGGCGAGCACGAAAAAGATGCCCACCCCGATCGCAAGCCATGGCGAAAACAGCGCCACATAATTTATGACATCGGGCAGGAAATATCCGCCGATCAGCAACCCGCCAAAGATGATCGCCGCCGCGATAATGGCTGCGCGATTGCCAGACGTATCGTCATTCATTGCTCGCTCCCGGTCCTGATCGCCTTCAGGCCCCGAACCTGCCGGCCATCCGCATCGAAATTGTCGGGCGACAGCCAGGTCTCGAGCGCGGTCCTGATGGCTGGCCACTCACTGTCGATCATCGAATACCAGGCGGTATCGCGGTTCTTGCCCTTGGCGACCATATGGTTGCGGAAAATGCCTTCGAAGGTGAACCCCAGCCGCTGCGCAGTAGCATGGCTAGGCGCGTTCCCGTTGTGGCACTTCCATTCATAGCGCCGGTAGCCGAGGTCATCGAAAACGTGACGCGCCAACAAATAGTGTACCTCGGTTGCCATCGGCGAACGCTGCATCGCTGCACCGTGGGCGACCGAACCGATCTCGACCGCGCCGTTGTTCTCGTCGATGCGCATATAGCTCGCCATCCCGACAACCGTGCCGGTTTCCGCCGTCTTGAAGACGCGCGTTACCCAGGAGCCCGCAGCATTCTGATCTTCAAGCCAGGCATAGAAATCGTCAGGGCCGGCAAAGTCAGGTTGGGGAAATAGTACAGAAGCGCACTGACGGTTTCGGCTGTGCCGCCGAGCGCGTGCCACAGTGCAGCGCCGTGCTCGCCCGTATCATAAGGCTCAACCGTGACATAGACCCCGCGCTGATGCACGGGCTGTGGCTTGAGCCGTGGCGAAAAACCGGAAAGATCGGACAAAACGGCCTCCCTGAACAGCGGGCAAAACCGCCGGATTTCAGACGGAAGCGCCCGCCTTCAAAGGCGGGCGTTCCTGTTGTCGGTCTCAGTATTTGCCAAGCGATGCGCAGGCCTCTTCGGCCAGTTTCTTGATCCCGGCCCAGTCACCCCTGGCGACCAGATCCTTTGGCGCCACCCAGGAGCCGCCGACGCAGATCACATTGGGAAGCTTGAGGTAATCGGGCGCATTGGCAAGCGAAACACCGCCGGTCGGGCAGAATTTGACGTCCGCGATAGGCGAGGACAGCGCCTTCAGATAGGGCGCGCCACCGGCCTGTTCGGCGGGGAAGAACTTCATCACACGGTAGCCTTCCTCACGCAGCGACAGCACTTCGCTGGCCGTCGCCGTGCCTGGCAGAAGCGGCACTTCGCTGTCATCGGCGGCATCCAGGATATCGCCGTTGATGCCGGGCGACACAATGAACTTCGCACCGGCCTTTTCTGCGGCCGCATAGTCGCGGGCCGAAAGAATGGTGCCAGCGCCAATGACGGCACCCTCGATTTCCTCGGACATGGCCTTGATCACATCGAGCGCGGCATCGGTGCGCAGCGTGATTTCCAGCGCTTTCAATCCGCCCTCGACAAGCGCCCGCGCCAGCGGTACGGCATGTTCGACGGACTCAACGATCAGCACCGGAACGACGGGCTGGGCGGTGAGGGCATCTAGGAGATTTTGGGTTTTAGCATCCATGGTCGCACTGGCCTTTTGAACTTTTTGCAAGCTGCATTTGAAATACCCCGGCACAGGCATCAAGTCGAGACCGGAAGGAATTATAATCGACGTGAATCATTGCCCGCGACAGTAGCCGTCTTCTTATCGTATTCCTGTTGTCAGGGTTTGATCTCGATTAACAGTTTCCGTCACGGGATTGGACGGGGAGAGGGTTTCGATGGCCAGGGAAATCGAACGGAAATTCCTCGTAGACGGCGACGGTTGGAAGGATGGTGCGGAAAAGGGCGTGCGACTGACGCAAGCCTATCTGCTCGGCGCGCCCGACCGTTCCGCCCGCGTCAGGATTTTCGATGAAAGCCATGCCCGTATCACACTGAAATTCGGCGGCAATGCAATGAGCCGCGACGAGTTTGAATATGACGTTCCCTGGAGGACGCACGCGACATGACGACCCACGCGCTCGGCATCGTGATCGACAAGACGCGCTACCGTGTGCCGGATGGCGATTTCGTCTGGGAAGTGGATGTCTACCATGGTGATCTTGCCGGTCTCGTGGTAGCCGAGGTTGAGCTTCCCGACGAGAAGGCAACACCGCGCCTTCCCGACTGGCTTGGCTGCGAGGTGACCGGAGACCGGCGCTACATCAACCAGGCGCTCGCCGAGACAGGCGCCATACCAGAAGAGAACGGCTGACATGGCTTTCGCGCTCGACCCCGAAAAATCGTTTGACGCGGCCGTCCGCAAGGCGGCCATCTCCCAGCTGGAAGACGCGGTCAAAACGCTGAAAAAACAACCCGACGGACTGCATGAAGCGATCCACGATGCGCGCAAGAAGTTCAAGCGCGTGCGCGGCCTTTACAGGCTGATCCGGCCGATCGCCAAGGATTTCGCCGAGGCCGAGAATGCCCGCATCCGTGATATGGCCACGGACCTTGCCGGCGGCCGCGATGCCACTGCGCTGATCGAATGCGCAGCGTATCTGCGCGCTTTCCTGCACGACGGTACAACCGACATGGCGCTCGCACGACTCGAGGCCGCGCTATTCGCCCGGCGAACTTCTGCCGCCGTTTCGGATACAGAGCTGAGGCAAAAGGTGAAGGCCGCAATCCATACCTGTCGTGAGGCAATTGCCGCCATTGAAGGTGCCGATTTCGACGAAGACCGCACATCGGCCGCGAAATACCTGTCCAAAGGCTGGAAGAAACAGCTGAGCAATGCACAAGTGGCGCTGATGACGGCCCAGGCCGAAGGCGACGATGATGATTTTCACGAATTGCGCAAGAAGAGCCAGACCTACTGGATGTTCTGCGCGCTGCTGTCGCCGGCATGGCCCACAGCACTGAAAGTCAAACGCGACGGTGCCAAGGCGCTGGCCGATGTACTTGGCCATGAGCATGACCTCAGCATGCTGCTTTCGCTTCTGGATGACAGCAATGCACTCCCGCTCAACGCGGAAACGCTGGCGACCTGCCGCCAGACCGCCACCAGCACCCGCGCGCAGTTGCGGCGGCGCGCAATCAAGATGGCACGCAAGACCTTCGGAGACGAGGCGCATGTGGAAGCCAAGATCATCCGGACATTATGGAAGAAGCGGGTCGGCTCCCATGAGCACCGCTGATCCTTAGCATAATTGCCAAAAACCGCCGATGCGTGTATTGGCCAACCCAATAACTGCACAAGCTCAAGATTGAAGAAAGCGGAGAGAGACCATGGAACGGTCCTATCTGGTCGCAGCCCTGTATCACTTCACACGATTTGCCGATTTTCAGGCGTTTCGCGCGCCGCTTTTGGCCTGCTGTGAAGAAAACGGCGTGCGCGGTACGTTGCTGATCGCTCATGAAGGCATCAACGGCACCATCGCCGGCAGCCATGAGGGCATTGCCAATGTGCTGGCCTTCATCCGCGCCCGGCCCGAATTTGCCGGTCTCGAGCACAAGGAAAGCCATGCCTCCAAGATGCCCTTCAACCGCCTCAAGGTGCGGCTCAAGAAGGAAATCGTGACCATGGGGGTTGAGGATATCGATCCGCTGAAGACGGTCGGAACCTATGTCGACCCGCAGGACTGGAACGACCTGATCACCGATCCGGACACGATCGTGATCGACACCCGCAATGATTACGAAACCGCGATCGGCATTTTCCGTGGCGCGGTTGACCCGAACACCAAGACCTTCCGCGAGTTTCCGCGCTGGGTTGAGGAAAACCGGGGCCTCCACAACAAGCCGAAGATCGCGATGTACTGCACCGGCGGTATTCGCTGCGAAAAAGCGTCCGCCTATATGAAGGAGCAGGGCTTTGACGAGGTCTACCACCTCAAGGGCGGAATTCTGAAATATCTCGAGGAAATACCGGAAGACAAAAGCCTGTGGGACGGTGCCTGTTTCGTGTTCGACGAGCGCGTTTCGGTCACCCATGGTCTCAAGGAAGGCGAGCACCAGCTCTGCCACGCCTGCCGCCATCCGGTCACACCGGAAGACAAGCTTTCCGCCGAATATGAGGAAGGCGTGTCCTGCCCGCATTGTGCTGAAAGCTATTCCAACGCAGACCGCGCCCGTTTCCGCGAACGCCAGCACCAGATTGCTCTGGCCAAACAGCGTGGCGAGCGGCATCTGGGAGCATGAGGGTCGGCGACAAGCCTTTGCTTTGACGCAGGGAAGCGCGGGCTCTCAGAAGTCCGAAAGCCTTGTCTTGACGGCTGAAAGCGCATTGACCATTTCGGAGAAATTGCGGCGCAGGCGACTGTCCATTTCCACGGCAATGTCGGGATATTCCTCGATCAGCCGCAGGAACTGGTCGCGGCGGATCAGCAGGAGCGCGCATGGCTCTGCGGCAACCGCCGAAACGCGGTGCGGTATGGCACTGATCAGGGCGGCTTCTGCGAGCAGGCTGCCGGGGCCGGCAATGCCTGCCGAACGTCCGCCGGCTTCAAGCGTCAGCGTTCCGCTTTCGACGAGATAGGCACCAAGGCTTTCCGCATCTTCTTCAAACAGAACATCGCCCTGATCAGCAGAAAGACGGGTGACGGTGAAGGCGATCAGGCGGAGCTGATCGTCCGAGAAGCCCGAGAAAAGCTCGGTCCTGCGGAGCTTCTCGATGTCGCGCGACAATGCCATATCTCATCCCCCGGCCATATCTTGACCCCTGCCACGCCTTGCCCTCAGGGGCTGGCTGCCAGCTACGGTACCAGTTTATAGCCGCCGTTTTCGGTTACCAGAATGCACGCATTCGACGGATCTTCCTCAATCTTCTGGCGCAGCCTGTAGACATGGGTTTCAAGTGTATGGGTCGTGACACCTGAATTATAACCCCAGACCTCTTCCAGAAGCATGTCGCGGGTTACCACTTTCTGGCCCGCGCGGTAAAGATAGCGGATGATCGCCGCTTCCTTCTCGGTGAGCCGGATCTTCTTGCCGCCATCGCCGGTAAACAGCTTCTGTCCCGGTTTGAACACGTAAGGGCCGACGTTGAAGGTGGCATCCTCGCTCTGCTCATGCTGGCGCAACTGCGCACGCACGCGGGCAAGCAGCACGGCAAACCGGAACGGCTTGGTGACATAGTCGTTGGCGCCGGCTTCCAGCCCCAGGATCGTGTCGCTGTCGGTATCGTGGCCCGTCAGCATGATGATCGGCGCCTTGTAGCCGTTCTTGCGGGCCATCTTTACCGCTTCGCGCCCATCCATGTCCGGAAGCCCGACATCCATGATCAAGAGGTCAACCTGCTCTTCCCTGAGCATCTTCAGTGAGCGCGCCGCACAGTCGGCTGAAAGGATGGCGAATTCGTCGTAAAGCTCAAGCTGCTCGACAAGCGTCTCACGCAGATCCTGATCGTCATCGACCAGAAGTATCGTCCTTTCCGTCATGCACTCGGCCCTCTCATGTCATTGCCCACCATTATATCCTCCTGCATGGCATTGCCCGCAAAAACGCCATTGCGACGGGCAACCGCCGGGCGTAATGCTATGAAACTATATGATTTCACGCACAAAGCAAAAAACGTGAAGAAAGCCACCGCCACCCGACGCAAGAGGCCCGCGACCATTGTCGTTCGTCGCGCACCGGGCTCCCGCCACCGTGCGTTGCTTCGCTGCGGCCCGCTCTGTTTTCCCGCCGCTATTGGCCGGAGCGGCATCTCGGCAATGAAGCGGGAAGGTGATGGCGCTACTCCACTTGCCATGATGAAGGTGACCGGCGGGCTTGCCCGCCGCCGCATCCCGATCCTGCCCGAAACCCCGCTTCGCCTTCGCCGGATCGGCCCGAATGACGGCTGGTGCGACGCACCCTCGGACCCGAACTACAATCGACCCGTCCGCCTGCCCTACGCCCCCAGTCACGAGAAGCTCACGCGCGACGACGGCATCTACGACATCATCATTATTCTTGACTGGAACATGCGGTGTCGGGCGCGGGAAAAGGGCTCGGCGGTGTTCTTTCATCTTGCCCGACCGGGTTTTCTCCCGACCGCCGGCTGCGTCGCCATCGCTCCGTCCGCCATGCGCGTTCTGCTCCCACACCTGAGGCGCGGCACACGGCTTGTGGTGTTACGCTGAAGCTTAGCCGTTCGGCGTTGTTTCCGGCGAGCTGGCCGCTTGCCGAATACGCTCAGCATCGCTGACAGGTGGGTCGCCGCCGGGCGGCGCAACATCGGCATTCGGATTTGCCGCTTCCTGGCCATGCCGGAAGCCTCCAGCACCCATTCACGCCAGATCGCCACGATCAGTGCCATCAGCACCGGTCCGACGAACAGACCGATCAGCCCCATCGTCTTCACACCGCCGATAAGGCCGAAAAAGGTCGGCAGGAACGGCAGCTTGATCGGCCCGCCAACAAGGCGCGGTCTCAACGTCTTGTCGACAATGAAGAGCTCGATCGTGCCCCAGGCGAGAAGCGCAATGCCGTGAACAGGGGTTCCTCGCGCAATCAGGTAACCGGAAATCAGCGTGAATGTGAGCGGCGCGCCGCCGGGCACCATCGCCATAACCGCGGTCAACAGCCCGAAGGACACGAAATTCGGAACGCCGGCGAAATAATAGGCGGTTCCGAGCACGATACCCTCGCCCATGGCGATCAGCGTCATGCCGGTGACGGTTGACGAGATCGTTGCCGGAACCACCCGCGATATTCTGTACCAGCGATCGGGAAACAGCCGTTCGCCGATCATGTCGAGCTGGCTGGCGAACTTGTCGCCGTCCTTGTAGAGGAAGAACAAGGCGATCAACATGAACAAAGCCGACAGAACCAACCCGAAAACCCGTCCGCTGACAAACAGCGCCGTGCGGTAGATGCTGCCGATATTCTCGCCGCTGACGGCCTGGATCAACTGGCCGATATCGCCTGGCTGACCGAGATAGTCGCGCCATTGCTCGCCAATCCATTCACCGATCACCGGCAGGTTGAAGATCCAGTCCGGCACCGGCGCGCCGACACGGTTCGCCTCGGCGGCCCACGAGATCCAGGCCTCCAGTTCGTGCGACATGTAGATCACAGCAAACACAATCGGCAGGATCAGAAACAGCAGGATCAACAAGATGGCGATGGTGGCCGACAGCGCGCGTCGGTCGCCGAGCCTGCGGTTCAGATCCTGAAAAACCGGCTGCGAGGCAAAGGCGATGATGAGAGCCGCCAGCACCGGCACCAGAAAACCGTGAAAGAAATAGACGGCAGCAAGCGCCACGCCAAGAAGCAGCCAGCGGGCGGCGGTGACCGACGGGATCAGCGGCGCGCGTCCTGCGGCAGCCTGGCCGATCCAGCGTTGCATTTTGTGGTCCTTGTGCGGTGCTTCCGGCATTATTGCTTTCGCTTTCACGATGAGTGACGACCGGCTGTCAAATAACGCGGCGTCCTATTTACGGTACTCCAGGCCATGCATTCAAGTGCCCGCAAGCGGGCTCTCGAATGCAAGACCGGAGAGGATATCAAGCGCTTCCCTGCGGGTGGCGCGATCAGCATCGCGATCTTCGCGGACTGAGATCCGGGAGAGTTCGGCAATATAATCTTCAGGCAGCGCGTGTTCGCGCGCGCCGGCGGTGACGAGGCCCAGATACCAGTCGAAGGGCCGAAGCGTGGGATCGCGGAAAGCAGGCGGCGCCATATAGGTAAAGGCTGAAACCGGGCGCCCGTCCGGGAGCGCATGGATGGTGCAATCGTCCAGACGGTCATAGCCCTTGCCGCACCCTTCGAAGCCGTCGAGCAGGCCGCAGTCTCCGGGTACAAGTGCGAACAGAACGCCGAAAACGCGCGCACCCGCCTGCGGCACGATCGTCGCCTTGCCGGATCCGTCGCGTCCCGGCTTGGCGAAATCGAGCGTGTGATCTTCAAGGAAAGCGCGCCCGAGCGGGCGCGCGGATGGACAACGGCGCAAGAGCCGTTCTGTCAGCATATTGGAACCATAGGCGAAATAATGGAGCCCTGCCGGCATCAGCCTTCCAGTTCCTCCCTGAGCACTTCCAGTTCCAGCCATTCCTCTTCCTTGGCCGCAAGGTTCGTCCGCAGACCTTCCAGCTTTCCGGCCAGTTTGCCGAAGCCATCGGGATCGCGCTGGAAGAAAGACGGGTCGGCCATTTTTTCTCCAACGCCGCAATCTCGGCCTCGATCTTCTCCATATCCTTCGGCAGATTTTCGAGCGCGAATTTCTGCTTGTAGGAAAGCTTGCCCTTGTTCTTTGCCGGCCGGTCACTCGACCCCTTCTCGTCCTGCGCGGCCTGTTTCTCCCGCTTCTCGGCTGCCTTTGCTTCCGCAGCCGCCCCTTTCGCTGGGCCAGCATGTCGGAATAACCACCGGCATATTCGAGCCATGCGCCGTCGGGCGCCAGCGGATTGGCCGGTGCAATCGTCGAACTCACGGTGCGGTCGAGAAAATCACGATCATGCGAAACCAGAATGACACTGCCCTTGAAACCGGCAACGATCTCCTGCAGCAGATCAAGTGTCTCGATATCGAGATCGTTGGTCGGCTCATCAAGGATCAGCAGGTTCGATGGCCGCGCCATAATGCGCGCCAGCATCAGCCGGGCGCGTTCACCACCGGAGAGGTTGCGGATCGGGGTGCGCGCCTGTTCGGGCTGGAACAGGAAATCCTTCATATAGCCGGTCACATGGCGCTGTTCGCCGTTGACCAGCAGCGTATCACCACGCCCGTCGGTCAGATAATGCGCCAGCGTGTCGTCGGGATCGAGATCCTCGCGCTTCTGGTCGATGACGGCGATCTCAAGATTGACGCCAAGCCTGACGAAACCGCTGTCGGGCGCAAGCACGCCTGTCAGAAGTTTCAGAAGCGTGGTCTTGCCCGCGCCATTCGGCCCGACAAGGCCGATGCGATCACCACGGGCGACCCTCAGCGAAAACGGCTTGACGATCTCGCGCGTGCCGAAGGATTTGGTGATGCCTTCGGCCTCGATCACGAGCTTGCCGGAATCCTTCGCCTCAGTGACGGTGGCATCGACTGTGCCCTGCGGCCCGCGATGGCCGCGATGGCGCGCGCGCATGTCATGCAGATCGCCAAGACGGCGCATGTTGCGCTTGCGCCTTGCGGTGACGCCGTAGCGCAGCCAGTGTTCCTCGCGCACGATGGCGCGCGCCAGCTTGTGCTGCTCGGCCTCTTCCTCTTCCAGCACCTTGTCGCGCCACTCTTCGAAAGCAGCAAAGCCCTGCTCCATCCGCCGCGCCGTGCCGCGATCGAGCCAGACGGTGGCCGTCGAGATATTTTCGAGAAACCGCCGGTCATGCGAGATCAGCACCAGCGCCGAACGTGTGCCCGCCAGTTCGCCTTCGAGCCATTCGATGGTGTTGAGATCGAGGTGGTTGGTGGGCTCGTCGAGCAGCAGGATATCGGGCTCGGGTGCGAGAACGCGGGCAAGAGCGGCGCGGCGCGCCTCACCGCCGGAAAGCGTATTCGGGTCGGCCTTCGGGTCGACGCCCAGATGCTCCATCATGTAATCAGCGCGGTAGTGCTCATCACCGGGCGCAAGCCCTGCAGCCACATAGGCGTCCACCGTTGCATAGCCGTCGAAATCCGGTGCCTGCTCAAGATAGCGCACCGTGACCGAAGGGTGGCGGAAGATCTCGCCGGACTGCGGCTCCACAAGGCCGGCGGCGATCTTCAGAAGCGTCGATTTGCCGGAGCCGTTGCGCCCGACAAGGCAGATCCGGTCACCCGGCTCCACCTGCAGACCAGCACCCGACAGCAACGGCGTGCCGCCAAAACTCAAATGGATGTCGTCAAGCTTCAATATCGGAGGCGCCATGCCTCAAACTCCCGAAAAATCATGAGGGCGGAAAATGACAATGCCGCGGCCGCTTTTCAACCCGAAGCGAACCGGTCCGTCATCCGTTCCGGCCTTGTTGGAAACCGTGCGCGGCAACCCGAACGGCGCTTCGAAAGCCTCCAGTGGATAACCGGCATTGGTAATCGAAAGACCGTGAAGGTCAGAGAAGCCAAGCACCGAGAACAGCGCGCCGGCGGGCATGTCGATATCGGTCGCGCCGGGCAGCAACGGCCGAGCCTCCTCCTCGCCCGACGTCAGAACAATATCGTGACCGGCCTCAGCCATTCGCACGGCAAGCATCATGTTCATCATCCCGTGGTCGGTGCGTTCGCCCTGAAGCGCTCCGGCCATGATGATCCGCTTTGCGCCACGGGCCAGCGCCTCTTCGATCGCAATGGCCCCATCCGTTGCATTCTTCGCCGGCGGAAAATCCTTGCGCTCAATGTCGGGATAGCGCGCCAGCAGGTCGGCATCTGTGGAATCGAAGTCGCCGACCCAGACTTCCGGCACGACACCCAATGCTTCGGCGTGGACCATGCCGCCATCGGCGGCGACCACACGGGTATCGGCGACCATTCGCCTGACACGGTCGTCCACGACCAGTGCGCCGCCCAGGAGAAGGGTGAAGGTTTCAGATTGTTTCATGCGCTAAGGCCATAGCGAATGTCACGGCCAAACAAAAGCATATTCGGGCAAGGCGGCATCGGTTTCAGCCGGCCGAGCGGGCCTTCGGCGCTTCGACAGGTTGAGGCTCTTCTTCGGCGGCATGTTCGCGAATGTAATCTTCGATGCCGCAGACGAAACGCTCATAAAGCCTGGAAAACCGGTCGATATCCTCCGGCTCCCAGCTTTCGGTGACGCTTTCAAGCAGTGTCCGCTTGACCGCATGGATTTCGTTGAGAAGCTTGGCGCCCTTTTGGTGATCACCAGGATCGAACGACGGGCATCGCTCTGGCATACCCGCCGCTCCAGAACGTCTTGGGTCACAAGTTCGGCCACGATACGACTGGCGCGCGAAGGATCAATCCGCATGCCTTCTGCAACCGCGCCGATGGTGGCCTTGCCGGGCGACTCGACGCGGGAAACGACATCAAGCACATCGAGATGGGTGATTTCCAGTGCCGGCGCCACCCGGGCAATGGCAAGCCGCCCGAGAATACGGCGACGGGTCATCAGCCGATTGCGGGTCATCGCCCCGGAGATCCGTTCGATACCCTCGTTTTCGAGGTTTTCATGTGCTTGGGTTTTCTTGGTCATCATGCCTTTTTCTATAACAGATTCCGCGCGAACTCAAAATATGCTAAAGTCATTTTTATGCTATTGACATATAATCGCCATTATCACATATTTGCATAATGACAATAAATCCGCCCTCCGCGCACCAGCCCTTTATATCGCTGGTCGAGCATCCGCGTCTGCGCATTGTCGCCTTCCTCTTCCTCCTGATGGCGATGTTCCTGGCAACACTCGACAACCAGATTGTATCGACGGCGCTGCCGACCATTGTCGGCGAGTTTGGCGCAATCGAACGTTTTGGCTGGGTGGCATCCGCCTATCTGCTCGCCTCATGCGCCGTGATGCCACTTTATGGCAAGCTTGGCGATCTTATCGGGCGGAAATATGTGCTTATGACGGCAATCGTCATATTCCTGATCGGTTCGCTGACCTGCGGTCTTGCTGTTTCGATGAACACGCTGATTGCCGCGCGCGCGTTGCAGGGCCTCGGCGGCGGCGGGCTGATGGTCTCGATCTTTTCGCTCAATGCCGATCTGTTTTCGCCGCGCGAGCGGCCGAAATACCAGAGCTATGCCAGCCTTGTGATCATGACCTCCGGCGCGCTCGGCCCGATGCTTGGCGGCACGATGACAGCTGCCTTCGGCTGGCGCTCGATTTTTCTCATCAACCTGCCGCTTGCCATTGTCGTATTGTGCGGCGTGTTCTTTATCGTGCCGCACCGCAAGCCCGACCGGCAGCCGAAAATCGATTTCGCCGGTGCGATCCTTCTGGCGGTTACGGTCACGGCAATCGTACTGTGGAGCGATTCGAGTGAGATCTTCGGCTCACTGTTTGCGGCTCCGAGCCTTGGTGTGGTGGCAGTCGCTGTTGTTTGCGGCTTTGCGTGGGTGCTAGCAGAACGCCGCGCGCCGGAGCCGATCATTCCCCTTTCGCTGCTTGCCAACAAGACCGTTGCTCTGCTCATTCTGGTCTCGGTCACCAGTGGTGCCGTTGCCATCGGCATGGTCAATTTCCTCGCGCTCTACCTGCAGACGGTCTACGGCCTGTCACCAACCGCTGCCGGGCTGTTCTTCATCCCGATCACGTCTGGCATCGTCATCGGCTCGATCAGCAGCGGGCGGCTGATGTCGATCACCGGGCGCTACAAGCCCTATGCCATCATAGGCCTTGCGCTTTCCACACTCTGCTTCACGCTGCTTGCACTTTTCAGCGGAGATGCGCCGCTTGCCGTCGTCGCCATAATCATGGGAACGCAGGGGATCAGCATCGGACTGGGCCAGCAGGTGCCGGTGCTGGGTGTGCAGAATGCGGCGCTCGGCGGCGATGTCGGGGCGGCCACCGGTACGGTCACGCTTTCACGCATGATCGGCGCGGCGACCGCAATTTCGATCTATGGCGCGCTGCTCGCCCATGGCCTCAACAACGCGCCCTCAATCCCAGGCGCCGGGTCACTGACAGACCTGACGCCAACAGCGATCTCAGGCCTGACGGGAACGGCGCACCAGGCAGCACTTGCCGGCTATGCAGAAACCTTCATCATGATCTTCGCCTTCGCCGCCTTCGTTGCCCTTACCGGCTTGATCGCTGCGATTTCACTGAAGCCGATAAAGCTCGGCATGCATCCCCCGGGGCCGGACACCTCCCTGACGCCCTCAGGGCGCCGGCCTGAGCGGATATCTTACCGATTGGTTTTTCCAGGTGGCGTGACGACGAGACTGTTGATGGGATTGGCGCGATCGTCAACGCGCACGTCCTGCGGCAAGGCCAACCGCCCTGCGCGCTGGAGCCCGTAACGGGCGGCGAAATACTGCACCACGAGTCCGACGGAAAGCAGGACCGTGTCTTCCAGAATACCGGTTGGTTGGATCGTTCGCAGGATCTGCAGGCTGAAGGCGATCAGCGAGCCGGTGACAAAGGTGACCAGGCTTGCCCGTCCCATCATATTGAGTGGATGGAATACCGTGCTTTCCAGCAAGCGACGGAAACCGGGCAGGTATATAACGATATAGGCCAGTGCGAGAATATGGGCGATACGCGGTAAGCCCAGTGTCTCCTTGCTGGTATCGGCGATCACGGCGGGCGTTATCAACTCCGGCCATGGAAACGAGTAGTTTCCGGTCAAACGCCACCAAACCGCATAGACGACGAAAGCAACAGCCGCTGCATAGAGCACGGGTGAAAACGGTACCAGTCTGTCGCCCCGGCGTGCGGCAATGCCGATAGCAAGGCCGATGGCAAAAAGCAGGAGCCAGCAGAAGGGATTGAAATACCAGGCCCAGTCGCCGGGATAGGCCGGCATTCTGAGTTCACTCCAGCGTCCTGCGAGCCAGATCGCCGCCGAGACCGAAAGCATCAGCGCAATACTACGGCCACCGAGCCACAACAATCCCGGCACCGCTGCAAACAGCACAACATAAAGCGGCAGAATGTTGAAATAGCTGAGCTGATAGGTCATCGTGAAAAGCCCGATGGCCGTTGCGAACGGCGCGCGCCAGACCCAATCGACACCATTCATCTCACCGAATTCCATCAGGCCGAAGGCAAATACCGCCGGAACGGTGATCGCAAGAGCAACAACGGTGGACAGCACATGAGCGCCGTAGATTGTCAGGGCGCGTTTCCAGATCACCAATGCGGTGGAGCGCATTGCGCCGGCAAAACGGTGGCTGTAGGCCAGTGCCGCCGAGATGCCGGAGATCAGCACAAAGGCCTCGGCGGCATCGGAAAAGCCGATCATCCGGATTGTGTAGAACGAATAGAGGTTTTCGGGCACATGATCGATGAAAATCATGATCAGAGCCAGACCTCTCAACACGTCAAGACGCGGATCACGCCGGCTCTTCCCCGACAATGTTTGCGCTGCGACGCGCGCTCCCCCATGCTCCAACGGCGTTATCCTTGCGCGGCCGAATATGCGGGCTCAGCCTTGTCCGTCTGCGGATTTTCCGCAAATTCCTCTGTTTCCTCGTCTGCGTCCGCCATCGGGTGCCAGCGCTCCAGAACGGCATCTCTGGCGCACATGACCGCCGGACGTTCGCGCTCTTCCGGTGTTTGCAGCAGCCCGCAGCGCGCGGCGATACGCCCGCTTGCCGGAACAGAGCTTGCCATTATCAGCAGTGGCGACAATATCTGCGGCACGGCGATCGGCGTCAGCCAGTAAAACAGGGCCGGCGCAAGCACCCATGCGCCCGCCAGCATGACAAAACCGCTCAGGACAATCCACCAACTGGCCCTGAATGCTTCTGCAAGGCGGATCGTGTGCCCTCACGGTCGGAAGAAGGCCAGCCGCCATCCATGCCGAAAAGAATCTGCAGCACAGACCGGCTTTGATACATCAGGGTTATCGGTGCCAGTATCGACGACCATATGATTTCGGCGAGCGTGGAGAAAAATACGGCAAGGAACCCGCCGAAACGGCGAGCCTCACCCGTAATGCCGGAGCGCAGTGCGATCAGCAGTTTCGGCCCGATCAGCAGACCGCCCACGCCGACGAGAAGGGTCACGGCCAGCGCGGTTTCGGCACGGGGAAAATCGCCGGCAGATAGGGGCTCGGGAAATAGTCGGGGGCAGGCGCAAACAGCGGCGCAACGATCGAAGCGGCGATGAACGCCATCCACAGGGGCGAACTGGCATAGGCCATGACGCCCTGAAGAAACGTGAAACGGTTCCACATACGCAGCCCCGGCGCCGCCAGCAGCCGAATATGCTGAAGATTGCCCTGGCACCAGCGGCGGTCGCGCTTGGCGTAATCGATCACGTTTTGAGGGCCTTCCTCGTAAGAACCCTCCAGATCGGAATCGACCCGGACGATCCAGCCCTTGCGTGCCAAAAGCGCGGCCTCAACATAGTCATGGCTGAGGATATGGCCGCCGAACGGCGGCGCGCCGGTCAAC
Source organism: Marinicella algicola (assembly GCF_028401385.1). Classification (GTDB taxonomy): domain Bacteria; phylum Pseudomonadota; class Gammaproteobacteria; order Xanthomonadales; family Marinicellaceae. The sequence continues at coordinate 3,910,184 of NZ_JAQOMR010000001.1, read as the reverse complement.
GCCGGAAGCCCGCAGCTTTCGGCGAAGGCGGTTGTGCGCACCATCGCATTGTGCCCCCAGAACGGCCCTTCCTGTCCCTGCATACGCGCCAGCCCCTTGGTAAAGATCGGCGAGAACAGGCCTGCGGAAAACTGCAATGCACGGGCAAACCATGAGCGCGCCGCCACAATCTTCGGCAACGTCTGGAGAAGGCCCAATCTGGGTTCGGCTTCCATCCGGCGCAGCATCTCGACAATGGTCTCGCCTTCCATGAGGCTGTCGGCGTCAAGGATCAACATATAGGGGTAGCGGCCGCCGTGGCGCCGCACGAAATCGCCAATATTACCGGCTTTCTTGCCGGAATTATCGCTTCGTCGGCGATAGAAAACCGCGATCGGGGCGGGAACCTCAGCATGCAGACGCAGGAACCATTTCTCCTCCTCCGCGGCCACGTCTGGATCGCGCGTATCGGAGAGGATCGCTATGTCAAACAGCGCGGCATGGGGGTCAGGGCCAGGCTCTCGGCCATGGCCAGGGCAGACGAGAACGTGGCGCGCGGATCTTCGTTGTAAACCGGAATCAGGATCGCCGCCCGCGCCGACTGTCCACTGTCAGACAGTGAAGAGCGCGGCGGCGTTTTGATTGCAGCACCGAAAAGCCCACCGATCGCAAGAACGGCACCCCATGCAATCCAGGCGGCTGTTGACGCACAAAGAGCGATCCGGGCAAAGTCAACCCAGTCCACGCCATCGGCAAAAACACATCCATAGCAAGACGCGAGGCGACCATTGCCACCAACGCTGCAAAAAGAATGGAAATGGTTCGCCTGAAAGTGAGCATCACTGCTTCCTGCTTTACCTGCCGAAACCGGTCACACCCCGGAAAATCCCAGGGCCGGGATCAGCCGTGGGCCTAGAAACGCGGCAAACGAATGCGCTGTAAACCGAACACCGGGGCGAGGATCGACATGATCAAGCTCCGGCTGCGGCGGGGCCGCTCGATCAGCTGATCGGGCATGGGAAGCGGCGCTGTGGCCGGGAGAAAACGGCTAAAGTCCGTCTTCGGCTCAGTTTGGTTGATCATCACCTTTTCTCCATTGATAGAGCCAGACCTCACTCAGATCTCGACTGCCGTCTGTCAGTGCCCCCACAAGCTCAACGGGCGCATCGCCTGCAGGGCGCACATCGATTGCCAGCCGCCAGATGCCCTGGCCGCGGATCGTTGACACAGTCGAGTGAACAATCTCTCCATTGGTAACGTGGAGACGTTCCTTCAGTTCCGAACCGGCACCAAAATCATCCAGCGGACCGCCAGCGAAATCGACGACCAGCTTGCGGATATCGTCATCGGTTTGCGTGCCCGAAACACCACCCTCGCCGCTGCGAATATCAACGACGCGGGCCAGGCGCGTACGGTCTTCCTCGATCGAGCCCCATGTCAGCCGATAGCGGAACTCTGCCGAGCCACCCGCCTTCGCCGGAGCCTCGGGCTGCCAGAAGCAAACGATATTGTCGTTGACCTCCTTGTCGGTCGGTATTTCGACAAGCGAAATTGAACCCTTGCCCCAATTGTCGAGCGGCTCGACCAGAAGCGAAGGGCGCCGCTCATAATGGGCTTCGGCATCCTGATAGTCATCAAAGGCGCGGTGGCGCTGATAAAGACCAAAGGCGCGGGGTCGGCCTCGGTAAAGAACGAATTCGCAAGTTTTTGGCATTGTGCAGGCTGCGCCACAATTCCGTTCCATCGGCGCGCACGATCTTCAGCCCTTCGCTGTCATGAACGCGTTCCCGGTAGTCATCGAAGGCGTGATGGTTGGCCGGACCGAACAGGAACATCGAAGTCATCGGCGCAACGCCGAGACGGGCGATATCGTTCCGGAAGAACAATCGCGCGGTCACTTCCATGCGGGTATTCTTGCCGGGCGTGATGACGAAACGGTAGGCCCCGGTCACACTCGGGCCGTCAAGTGCTGCAAAACCGTGATCTCCTGTGTGCTTGAACCCGGCCGGACAATATAGAAGGCCGAGAAGCGCGGAAACTCCTCTCCTCTCCTGTGGCCGTGTTGACGGCAAGCCCCCGGGCGGACAAGCCATAGAGATTGTCCTGTCCGAGCGCACGGAAGTAGGAGGACCCGAGAAACGAGATCAGTTCGTCACTGACATCAGGGCGGTTCAAAGGATAGTTGATGCGGAACCCGGCCACTCCTGGCAGGCCTATGTTCTTGAACTGCTCCACATCAAGCGGTGCGCGATAGATGAAATCATCGGTCGAAAACACCAGTTTTTCTGCGTCGCCACCGGCAACTTCGTAGATATCGACCGGCGTCTTGAACAGCCAGCCGAGCGCAAATGCCTGTAGCTGGAAATTCGACTGGTCGCGCCATATCGCCTTGTTGGGATCATACCGGATCGCGCGATAATCATCGTAATGGAGGCTGCTGAACGGTTCGGGAATGCTCTGGGCCGGCTCCTGATAGGGTTCGCCGGCTTTAGCCCGCATCTGAGCCGTCAACTTATCGAAGGTAAAGGCGTCGGGCCGCGGTTCCTGAGCCTCGACCGCCACATTCTGGTCCGGAATCTTGCCCGGTTCCACGGCAGCTTCCTGAGCATAGGACCGGCCGCCAAGGCCGGAAATGGTCAGAGCGCCCACCGCCGTGTGCGCCAGAAAGGATCTTCTCTTCATATAAATGCCCGCCGATTAAAAAGACGTTTCCCAAAAGTTTGCATGGCAGCAAAAACGACGCCGCCTCCCGCTGCGATTGCATAAAACACGAAACGCAAGGCACCGCCAGACCCTCCGTATTTCAGGAACAGACGATTTCGAAACGGCGCAACGCCCACACTGTTCCCCTGACACGCAAAAGACGCAAGCATCTGTGCATCACACGCCCAGCGCGCTTGCGCGCGTATGCAAAGGGGCTGGAACGCCGCGTTGCATTCCAGCCCCAGTAAAAGGCAGCCATCCAACCAAAGAATGGCAAGATCATGGCATTTTACCGTCTTCGCACTGCAACATTCTCGAATGTCACGCAATCGGCGTCAAGATAGCGGCAGCGCCGCCAACAGCTGTCTTTCGTCAGGCAGCCTTTACAATTTCGACCAGTTCCACGGCGAAATTCAGATCTTGTCCGGCGAGCGGATGATTGGCATCGACGGTGACCTGCTCTTCTTCGACCTTGGTCACGATCAGCGGCACGGTCTCGCCTTCGGGCGTACGAGCCTGAAGCTGCATGCCGGGCTCGACCTCAACCTCGGACGGCATGGCCGAACGCGGCACGACCTGAACCTTCTGCGGGTCATGCGGCCCATAGGCTTCGGTGGAGGGCACCTGGACATCGCGGCTGTCGCCGACATTCATGCCTGCAATCTCGCGGTCAAGTCCCGGGATGATCTGTCCAGCCCCGACGGTGAATTCAAGCGGCTGGCGGCCTTCGGACGAGATCGAAAGTCGAACCATCATTCAGCGTTCCGGTATAGTGAATACGAACGGTGTCCCCGCTCTTTGCTTCTGTCATTTCGTGTGCTCCTTCCTTGAACACTGAGCGCGACAGCACAGCACCGGTCAAAGCCCGGGCCAGCGCCAGCGCGCCGTTTCTCTTTCCTGAAGCGCGGGCCCGATAGCCGGGCGCGCCACAGAGGATTGAGCCGACACACTTTCCTGCATGACGACTGGCGGGCACATCCAGAGATCCGGATGTGCCTCTTACCTAGTGGCTTTCACCTGTATTTTCAAATCAGGGACCGGCTCTTGAATTCCCGATAAGCCCGGGATAGGTGTTGAAGTGCTCTAACGGGGTGCGGAAAACGCCAATGCGTCGTCCGCTGAGAGGCAAGACCAACCCGAAGAACCTGATCCGGCTAACACCGGCGGAGGGATTAGACGCGTGGACGACCCGACGCCCTTTTCCCTTGTTGATTGAGACCGCACCAAGGAGGCGTCATGCCCGGTTATCATCTTCCGATTTCGATTGCAGCGCTGGCTGTGCTGGCCGCAGGCGGCGCGCAGGCCGAAGACAGCAAGGTGCTGACCATCTACACCTATGAAAGCTTCAACACCGAATGGGGCCCGGGTCCGCTGGTCAGCCAGGCTTTCGAGGCCGAATGCGACTGCACCGTCAAATTTGTCGGCGCGGAAGACGGCGTCGCCCTTCTCAACCGGCTGAAACTTGAGGGCCAGTCAAGCCCGGCCGACATTGTGCTCGGGCTCGACAACAATCTGATCCACGAAGCGAAACAGACGGGTCTTTTGTCGCACCCGGCATTTCCACCGAAAATCTCGACATTCCAGGCGGGTTTGAAGACGACGTGTTCGTGCCCTTCGACTACGGCTATTTCGACATCGTCTATGACAGCGAGAGTATTTCCTCACCGCCGAAAACGCTTGATGAACTGATCAACGGACCGAAAGACGAAAAGATTGTGATCGAGGATCCGCGCACATCGACGCCGGGCCTCGGCATGCTGTTGTGGATGAAGGCGGTTTATGGCGACGCGGCTGCGGAGAAGTGGGAAGTGCTTTCCGACCGTATCCTGACGGTCGCGCCCGGCTGGTCGGAAGCCTACGGCCTGTTCACCAGCGGCGAGGCGCCGATGGTGCTGTCCTACACAACCTCTCCGGCCTATCACCAGATCGCCGAGGAGACAGAGCGCTACAAGGCCATTGATTTCGAAGACGGGCTCTATATCCAGATCGAGGTCGCCGGCATGACGGAGATGGCGGACGACCCGGCGCTTGCAAAATCCTTCCTCGCATTCATACTCACCCCCGGTTTTCAGGATGCGATCCCGACCCACAACTGGATGATGCCGGTTGCCGCCACCTCCGAGCCGCTGCCGGACGCCTTTCTGAACGCGGTAACGCCGGACAAGACGCTGCAGTTTGCCCCTGATGTCGTGGCCGAGAACCGGCGGGCCTGGATTGATGAGTGGCTGAACGCCATGAGCGCGCGGTGAGCGCCTCGGGAAAACGATCTTGTATTTGACCACGGCAGAGTTCCGCCGGAGCTTTTACGCCGGCATCCTTTCGTTGGCCGCCGTCATCGGCTTCATCGCCGTTGCGGTTTTCGCGCTGTCCGGTTTCGGCCGGCTTGCCGATGCCGCGCATGTTTTGAACGAGCCCTATGTCTGGCGCATCCTGCGCTTCACGCTCTACCAGGCATTTCTGTCCACATTGTTTTCTGTGGTTTTCGCCATACCCGTGGCACTCGCCATGGCACGGCGGCCGCATTTTCCCGGCCGGATCTGGATCGTCAGGCTGATGGCCGTACCGCTCGGACTTCCGGTGCTGATCGGCGCGCTCGGCATTATCGGCATCTGGGGACGTCAGGGCCTGTTCAACGATACGCTGGCTTTGGCAGAACTCGGCCGCCCGCTGCAGATCTACGGGCTGCAGGGCATCTTGATTGCGCATGTCTATTTCAACCTGCCGCTGGCCGCCCGCCTGTTTCTGGCAGGGCTCGAACGCGTGCCGCAGGAATATTTCAAGACGGCCGCAATGCTGTCGATGCCGCAGCGCACCGTTTTCCGCTTCGTGGAATGGCCTGTGATCGCGCCACTCATCCCGGGCGTTGCCGGCCTCGTCTTCATGCTGTGCGCCACCTCGTTCACGCTGGTGCTGATCCTTGGTGGCGGCCCGGCGGCAACCACGATCGAGGTTGCGATCTATCAGGCGCTTCGGTTTGATTTCGACCCGGCCCGCGCCGTTGCCCTTTCGGGTATCCAGATTTTCGTGACGGCGCTGGTGCTTGCCGCCCTCGCCTTGCTGCCACGGGCAGGCGATCCCGGCATCAGCGCAAGCAGCGACCTCAATCGCCGGCCCGACGCCGCCCACCGCCTGTCGCGCGGGGTCGATGCCATGCTGATTGCGCTTTTCGTCGTTTGGCTGATCCTGCCGCTGGCGGTTATCGTCATGAAAGGCGTCAGCGCCGACCTTCTCGGATTGCTCACCGAGCCGGTGTTTCTGCGGGCGACGGCCACCAGTCTTTCGATCGCCTTTTCGGCAGCACTGGTATCGCTTGCCGTCGCATTCTCCTTCATCAGCGCCACCCATACGATCAATACGCTGAAACAGCCGGGTGCATTTGAACGCGGGGCTGCCGGTTCGATGTCAGCGATGGGCTCGCTTGTGCTTCTGGTGCCGCCGATCGTCCTTGGAACCGGCTGGTTCCTGCTGCTGCGGCCCTATGGTCTGTCCGATGCCGCCGCACCCGCAATCGTTGCCGGAATCAACGCGCTGATGGCGCTTCCCTTCGTGCTTCGCGTGCTGCAGCCTGCGGTCTCCGTCCACCGCGCCCGCACAGCGCGTCTTTCCGCCAGCCTCGGCCTCACCGGATTTGCCCGGTTGCGCATTATCGACTGGCCGGGTCTGAGAAAACCGGTGCTGACGGCACTGTCCTTTGCCATGGCGCTCTCGCTCGGCGATCTCGGCGCTGTCGCACTTTTCGGCGGCGACCAGCTGACGACCCTTCCCTGGCTGCTGTACAGCCGGCTTGGCAGTTATCGTACAGAGGATGCCAACGGCCTTGCGCTGATCCTCGGCGCGCTCTGTCTTGTGATCATGATTGCCGGCACCCGCACACCGGCGGCAAGAACCTGAACAGAGGAGCAAACGTGGCACAATCCCCGCCATCACCATGGACGGTGCAGCGCTCAAACTCGGCGGCAGGGATTTCCTGTTCAGCGGCGAGATTACCGGTGGCCGCGTGACGGCGGTGACCGGCCGCTCCGGATCCGGCAAATCCACATTGTTGAACCTGATCGCCGGGTTCGAAAAACCCGACAGCGGCCGTGTGCTGATCGGCGGGCATGTGATGAACCATCTCCATGTGGCCAGACGCCCGGTCACCGTCGTGTTTCAGGACAATAATCTTTTCGCCCATCTCGACATCTTCACCAATACCGCGCTCGGCCTGGATGCGGCGCTCCGGCTTGATGACAACGGGCGGAAGCGGATCAGGAAGCGCTGGCGCGCGTTGGCCTCAAAGGCTTTGAAAAACGAATGCCCGGGTCGCTTTCCGGCGGCGAACGCCAGCGTGCCGCCTTTGCCCGGGCGCTGGTGCGCAACCGCCCGGTTCTGCTGCTTGACGAGCCGTTTGCAGCGCTCGACCCGGAAATGCGCGGAGAAATGGGCGCACTGCTGCTTGAATTGCATGGCGAAACCGGCAATACCGTCGTCATTGTCTCGCATGAGCCGGGCGAGGTGGAGGCGATCGCCGATCACCGCATGGTCATCGAAAACGATGCGATTTCCGCGCGCTATTGACCGTTGCGACTGTGAACGCCAAATATGTTTCATGAGAGGCGGCAGGAATCTGCCATCTGCAATAGATCGGACAAGGATCGCGTTTTGACAGACGCATCACCTATGGCAAACGAAATCCTGCGCCCTGTGAAGACAGGAAAGGCCGCGGGCACCAGGCGGTATGCGATCGCGGCCCTTGCCTGTGTGCTTATGCTTTCGGCATGCCAGTCGACGGACAGCTATTTCATTTTGCCGGCAACGGCGAGCACGGAGCAGACCGTTGACGCCCTGACGCGTAACGATCCCAACGCCGCGATGGGGGCGCGTGAACATCCACGCATCCTGGAGACCTATGGCGGTCAGTATCGCGACCCGCAGGTGGAAAGGCTGATTGCGCGCATTGCCGGCGCGTTGACGGCGGTCTCTGAAAACCCGCAGCAGACCTACAGAATCACCATTCTGAATTCGCCCACCATCAATGCATTTGCGCTTCCCGGCGGCTATCTCTACGTCACTCGCGGGCTTCTCGCGCTGGCCACGGATGCCTCCGAAATTGCCGCCGTGCTGTCCCACGAAATGGCCCATGTCACCGCCAATCACGGTATCGAGCGCCAGCGACGGGAAGAAGCAGAAGCCATTTCCAATGAGGTGATCGCCGAGGTTCTCCCCGATACGCCCCAGGTCGAGCAAATCGCCGCGCGCGGCAAGATGCGTCTTGCCGCCTTCTCGCGCCAGCAAGAGCTAGAGGCCGACGCCATAGGCATCCGCATGCTCGCCGAAGCCGGTTATGACCCTGCCGCAGCTACGCGTTTCCTGCGCTCCATGGCAGCCTTCGCACAGTATGAATCGGCTGGCGCCGAAGGGGAAAGCCTGGATTTTCTGTCCAGCCATCCCAGCACCCCGCGCCGGATCCAGTTGGCTGACGACCAAGCGGCTCTTTATGCCAATGTCGGCGCAAATGAGGTCGGGCAAGAATATTTCCTGAACGGGATCAACGGGTTGCTTTATGGCAGCAATCCGGACGAAGGCTATATACGGGACCGGAATTTCTATCATCCGAAGCTTGAAATTACCTTTGAGGTGCCTGCCGGTTTCTCCATGACCGACAAGGCCAATGCCGTGGTGGCAACCGGACCCGGCGATATCGCGATCCGCTTCGACGGTGTGAAGGCCAAGGGCCGCCGCGATCTCGGTGATTATATCCAGAGCGGCTGGGTAACCGGTCTGGTGCCCGGCTCGGTCGAAACCACCAGCGTTAATGGCATGCCAGCAGCAACTGCGCATGCGGTTGCTGGCGACTGGTCCTTTGACGTAACGGTGATCCGCGATGGCAACGAGATCTACAGACTGCTGACAGCGGCGCCGCGCGGCAGTGGCCAGCTTGAGGATATCGCCTCCTCTGTGCGCGCGTCGTTCCACAAGATGACACCGCAGGAGATCGCCAGCCTGAAGCCTCTGAGGATCAGGATCGTCAAGGTTCGGCCCGGAGACACGGTGGCTGGCCTTTCGGCAAACATGATGGGAACAAGCCGCAAGCTGGCGCTGTTCAAGATCCTGAACGCGCTTGGACCGGGCGCCACGCTCTCAGTCGGCGATGAGGTCAAGATCGTCTCGCAATAGGCCAGACGACAGCGCGCGTCAAACCGGAACCGCAGTCATGCCGCTGTCGGCGGTCATCGCTGATTTCAGCTTTTCGAGCGCACGGGTCTCGATCTGGCGCACCCGCTCCTTCGAAATACCGAGTTCCGCACCAAGTTCGGCGAGCGTCGCGCCGTCTTCGGCAAGTTTGCGGGCGCGGATCACCCGGTTTTCGCGCGCTGAAAGCTTGGACAGTGCGCGTTTGAGTTTCTGGCTGAGGCGTTCACCGTCGATCATGCCGGAGACCTGTTCTTCCGGCAACGGCTGATCGCAGACCAGAAGATTGATGCGTTCGGTTCCCTCTTCGCCCTCGGCGCCGACCGGTGCCTGCAGCGACGTGTCATTTCCCGAAAGCCGCGCGTCCATAACCTGCACGTCCAAAACGTTAACGCCGAGGCTCTCCGCGATTTCCTCATAGATCGACTGTGCGCTCAATTCACGATCGCGCGCGGCGATCATGGCGCGCAGGCGGCGGAGCTTGAAGAACAGAGCCTTCTGGCTGGAACTGGTGCCGCCGCGCACGATTGACCAGTTGCGCAGCACATAATCCTGCATCGAGGCGCGCACCCACCAACTGGCATAGGTCGAAAACCGGACACCGCGTTCATGGTCGAACCGGGCAGCGGCCTCGAGAAGACCGACATACCCTTCCTGAACCAAATCGGATTTGGGAAGACCGAAACCGCGGAACTTGCCCGCCATCGAAACTACCAGTCTGAGATGGGCCATCGCGATATCATTGCGCGCGTTGCTGTCGTCGCTGATGCGCCATCGCGTCGCCAGTTCGGTTTCCTGCTCGCGTGTCAGATAGGGCGCCGCCATTGCGACGCTGGCAATACGGTGATCCTGTGCATCGATATTCATGGCTCACTCCCGGACGACAAGACAATCAAGGCCACTGAGCACCGGGAAAAACCTGCGTTTCGATCAAAACCGCAACTGTCCCAACACTCCTTGATCATTTCAACGCACGAGAGAGCGATTTGGTTCAAAGACAGTTACGGATTTCTGAGCACAAAAACGTGAACTGCACACCAAACGGAAAAATCCGGCCATCGCGGACCGGATTTTTTTAAAACAAGGGCCGATGAATGTGGCCCGTTCTGATGGCTGAAGCCTCAGGCGGCCTCTTCCTGAGCGTCGTCTTCTTCGTCTGCAGCCTTGCCGCGCTTGGGACCCTTGGCAAGGTGGCTTTCGATCAAGCGAACTGACTCGGTGTCCGACAGCTTGTTGACGGCGGCGATTTCGCGCGCCATGCGTTCAAGCGCTGCTTCATAAAGCTGGCGTTCGGAATAGGACTGTTCAGGCTGGGTGTCGGCGCGGAAAAGATCGCGAACAACCTCGGCAATCGAAATCAGATCGCCGGAATTGATCTTCGCATCATATTCCTGGGCGCGGCGCGACCACATGGTACGCTTCACACGGGCCTTGCCCTGCACAACTTTCAAAGCGCGCTCGACGAAATCCGTTTCCGACAGCTTGCGCATGCCGATGCTCAAGGCCTTGGCAACCGGCACCTTGAGGCGCATCTTGTCCTTGTCGAAATCGATGACAAAAAGCTCGAGCTTCATGCCGGCCACTTCCTGCTCCTCGATGGAGTTGATCGTGCCAACACCGTGGGCGGGATAGACGATGGACTCACCGGTTTTGAAACCGTGGCGGCCGGCAGACTTTTTCTGTTGTACTGTCATAGGCTTTTAAAAACTCCCTGTTACGCATCCGGCGGGCGCCGGTCCCGGACATGCATGATCCGGCGGGTGGGACGATTGGAGGGTCGACACCCACTGTAACCATCAAACGGACAACGAAAAGCGCGACGAGTTGCTTGTTTCGAAGGGCAACTGCACTTCGAATGAGTTTTGTCGACGCTAGGGTTGATTGCTTTCTTGGGCTTCAGGCAATTTTGCCGTTTTCTGGGTCAGTGCATCTTACATAGCACAACACGCAGCAGAAATCAATGAGCCGTCCACCCGCGACAAGACGTCGCCGGCGAGCGGGGATATTGGCCGAGACCTAACTGAATTCTCCGGCTTCGCCAAGCCCCAAATTGCAGGTGCGTTCAAAAATCTTGGCGAAGCTGCGGCGAGGACGACGACGGCGCAAACGCACCGCCCCCTCAATCGCCGGGCCCGGGCTTATCCGAGAAGAACTGCTCGAACTTGTTCTCAACGCCGTCCATATCGTCGGCGTCGGGAAGCGGATCCTTCTTGATGGTAATATTCGGCCAGCTCTCAGAGAAGTCAGCATTCAGTTTCAGCCACTTGTCGAGACCCGGCTCCGTATCGGGCTTGATCGCCTCGGCCGGACATTCCGGCTCGCAAACGCCGCAGTCGATGCACTCGTCGGGATGAATGACCAGAAAGTTCTCGCCTTCATAAAAGCAATCCACCGGACAGACTTCAACGCAGTCGGTGTATTTGCACTTGATGCAGTTATCGGTCACGACATAGGTCATGAAGGACTCCAGAAATCTTTTTGGGGCCGGCGAGCCAGTACGCGCAGCCATGGCCCGGCCGCAGTCGAACCGTGAGGTAACGGCTTTCGGCGCCTGCCGCAAGATGATTTCATTCCAGAAAGCAGGCTCTTGCGGGTAGAAGTTTCCAAAGGCCCGCCAAAGGCCTCATTCGTCGCCGCGCAGGCGCATCAGCGAGCGGCGTTCCTTCTTGGTCGGCCGCCCGGCACCTGCAACGCGCTGGGCCTGCTCGAAGGCGGACAGCTTGGCGCGGGCTTCAGGCGGCGGGCTGACATCCTCGTAAAGCGTCTGCGCCTCTTCAAAGGGGCCGCGCCGGTTACCGGGCGCGCGCACCACCAGATGGAGGTCCCGTCGCTCAAGCTTGACGACCAGCCTGTCGTCCACCGTCACATCGACACTCGGGCGAATGACCCTTGCTCCGTTCAGCTTCACCTTGCCATCGCGCACCAGCTTTTGCGCCAGTGAGCGCGATTTGACGATCCGCGCGAAGAACAACCATTTGTCGACGCGCTGACGGCCTGCCGGTGCCTCGCCTTCAGCCACCGGCTCACCGCTTCATCTGGGCCTTCAGCGCGGCAAGCTTGGCGAACGGCGAGATCCGGATCGACCGGCTTTTCGCGTTCACGACGCTGTTCGCGCGGCTTGGCCTCGCCCTCGTTGCGCTCGCGACGCGGGTCTTTACCGCCCTTGCCGCCGGGCTTGCCGGAGCGTTCACGCTCACCATCGCCACCCTTGCGGTTCTGCTGTCCACGGCCACGGCCCTCGGTGCGCTGACCACGCCCCTGATGCGGGCGGCTGCGCTCATTCTGGCTACGGCCGCCCGGGCGCCACAGAAGAACCGGTTTCGGCTCTTCCTCTTCCTTCGCCACAGCCTCATCGGCCTTTTCAGCCTTTTCTGCCGAAGCCGGAGCGGCGTCTGCGTTCGCTTCGACAGGCTTGTCATCAGCCTGCTCGACCGTTGCGGCTTGTTCTTCCGCCGGTTTTTCCGGCGTTTCGGTCGCTGCGGTTTCCGCGACTGCTGGCTTTTCCGACGCTTCTGGCGTTTCGGCCACGTCAGTCGCGTCGGCTACCGGCTTGTCGGCGCGCTTGGCAACGGTTTCGACGGCGACACCGGCATGCTGTTTTGCAGCCTTTTCCGCGTCACGCTCGGCCTGCGCTCCTCGATCCGGGCAATATCCTCCGGCGAAGCGATATCGGCGCGATAGCCGAGCCCCTTCAGGATTTCTTCCATATCGTCAGGCGTTGCGCCGAGGATCGACATCATCGCAGGCGTGGTCACGAAACGGCGGCCGTCGAACGCACCTTCCGGTCGTACACCGCCTGATTCCGGCTTCCACTGGGTCAACGGACGGATGATATCAGCGAGACGCTCGAGAATATCGATCCTGACCGCGCGCTTACCGAGAAAACGGAAGCCGGCCAGCTTGTAGAAGGCACGTTCGAAACTCGGATCGGTCACCACCGATGTGCGACCAGCCGCAAGCACCGGAATAAGCTCGCCATAGCCCGGCTTGTCGAGGCCGTCATTGGCAAGACCCCAGAGCAGCGTGATCATCTCGGCAGGCGCGGGTTTCAAAAGCGCCGGCATGAACACGTGATAAGCGCCGAAGCGTACGCCGTAGCGGCGCAGCGAGGCGCGGGCGTCCTGATCGAGCGTCTTGACCTCGGCGGAAACATCACGCCGGAACAATACGCCGTAATTTTCGACGAGCTGAAAGGCAAGCCCACGTGCCAGTCCTTCGATATCTTCGGCAGTGGCAAGGTCATCGAGCGGCTTCAGCACCGTTTGGATCGTATGCCCGACAAAGCGTTCGATTCGTGCGGCCACATGGTCACGCGCCGCACCGGTGAGCTGTTCATCGGCCAGAACAATGGCACGTGGCCTCATAACATTGTCGGAAGCGACCAGACGCGCCACCGGATCACCGAGCCATCGTACCGTGCCTGAGGCATCGAGTACCAGATCGGAATTGCCGGACGCATGCAGACGCGCAGCCCGCGCCTCGAATTCGAGCGCCAGCGCTTTCAGCGCAGCCGCCTCGATCGCCTTGGCGTCCGGCCCCTCGGCGCCGGACACGGCTTTAAAACGAAAGCCCGCCAGTTCCCCACATGATGTCCTTCTACAAAGACATCACCATTCACGCTCACTTCAGCTTCAAGCATCGCATTCTCTCTCAGGCGCTTCATCAGCACGGAAGTCCTGCGGTCAACGAAGCGTTTCGTCAACCTCTCATGCAGTGCATCCGACAGCCGATCCTCGATTTTTCGTGTCTTTTCCTGCCAGTGTGTCGGATCGGCAAGCCATCCGGGCCGGTTCGAAACATAGGTCCATGTTCTAATCTGGGCAATACGCGCGGAAAGCGTATCGATCTCACCATCGGTCCGATCGGCATGGTGGACCTGTTTTGCAAGGAAATCCTCGTCAACGGTGCCATGCTCGACCAGGTCGAGATAAAGTGAGGCGATCAGGTCGGCATGCTGGGCCGGCGTGATCCGCCGATAATCGGGCAGCGCACAGGCTTCCCATAACAGTTCAATCCGCGCATGCCGGTCGGCCTTGCTGGCGATGGCATGGTTGCGGGCGAGAAATTCGAGCGCGCGCTGATCGACAGCTGGCAACGCCCGTGTCAGCCCCTGCACCCGTGGCACCTCGTCGAGGCTTGCCTTCAGCGCATGCAGCGAGGCAAAATCAGGTGTCTTGGAACGCCACTGCAGCACTTTCACCGGATCGAACTGATGGGTCTCCAGCCGCTGAACGAGTTCCTCGTCAAACGGCGCGACCCGGCTGGTGGTGCCGAACGTGCCGTCACGCATATGGCGACCGGCGCGGCCGGCGATCTGGCCGAGTTCGCCCGGATTGAGACTGCGGTATTGATGACCGTCGAACTTGCGGTCCTGGGCGAAGGCGACATGGTCGACATCAAGATTGAGCCCCATGCCGATCGCATCGGTCGCGACCAGATATTCGACATCGCCATTCTGGTAGAGCTCGACCTGGGCATTGCGGGTCCGCGGGCTGAGCGCGCCCAGTACAACGGCGGCGCCGCCGCGCTGACGGCGGATCAGTTCGGCAATCGCATAGACCTCGTCGGAGGAAAAGGCGACGATCGCCGAACGGCGCGGCAGGCGGGTGATCTTTTCTGCCCGGCATAAAACAGACTCGAAAGCCGCGGGCGCTCGACGATCGAAACCCCCGGCAGCAATTGCCGCAGGATCGGTTTCATCGTTGCCGAACCCAAAAGCAGCGTTTCCTCGCGTCCGCGCAAATGCAGAATACGGTCGGTGAAGATGTGTCCGCGTTCCAGGTCCCCGGCCAGCTGAACCTCGTCGATGGCCACGAAGGCGGCGTCGGTTTCGCGCGGCATCGCCTCGACGGTGCAGACGCTGTAGCGGGCCTGAGGTGGAGAAATCTTCTCTTCGCCAGTGATCAGCGCGACGCGGTTCACACCAACGCGCTCGACAAGGCGGGTATAGACTTCACGGGCCAGAAGGCGCAGCGGCAGGCCGATCACCCCGGAGGCGTGCGCCACCATCCGCTCGATGGCAAAATGGGTCTTGCCGGTATTGGTCGGACCGAGCATGGCGGTTACCCCGCGTCCGCTCAAGATCATTGCTTCTGACTTCAATGTCCCGGTCCCAAATCCCTGGCCGGGGCCAAATTTTTCGCCCCCGTCCATTGCTTCAATCGCCGGATCGGAAAAACCACCAGCGCGCGTCTCCCCTATAGATGGACCGGCTGCGCGCCACAAGCAAGGGGACGCGCATTTTGCCCCAAAACCCGGTCTTTGTTAAGATTTGGAACAGATGCGAACGAATCACAGACGAATCGGTGACTCTCCCGTTTTCCCGGTTTGTTCACGGCTATATGTTGGGGTATCGCCTCTTGCGACGTCTACATGTGGAAAGTGGTTTTCTCTGCCCACGCAGGTCAGAGCATCCGCGTTAACCTTCGTAAACAAAGAATGAACAGACAAGTCACCTGCCCCGTTTTTTGGGAGCGCGAGCGTGCATCGGGAGTGCGCCTGACCTGGGTAAGGTTGCTGGCCCCTCGTGCTGCGCCACCGCGCGGAAGCATCACGGTTCTGTGCCGGTCTCGGAACCGACGCTGCGGCCGTTCGTTCCGCCGCCTGTCCGGAGGTGGCACGGCGGATGCAGGAGAGAGCCCGAAACGGCCTCAGAACGGACAATTGCCAGCTTGTTTTTGCCCGAGGACCAAAGCCGGAACGAATCAGCGACGAATCACAGACAGCCAAATTTTCCCGTTTTGTTCACCGCTATATATGGCGCCTCATTAAATATTTAACCATATTTTTCAGAGAGTTGTGACGCATCTGGACGGCTGGAAGCAGCCAGGCATTGTCGTAGCCTGCTTGCAGGCTTTGGGAACAAAGAACGGTGCACGCCCGTTATAGCGCCAACTGAATATCCCGGAGAGAGACAATGCTCGGTACAATCCTGCTTATCATCATCATCCTTCTTCTGATCGGTGCACTTCCCCGCTGGGGCCATTCACGGACATGGGGATACGGACCGTCTGGCGGTCTTGGCCTTGTCCTGCTAATCGTCATTATCCTGCTCCTTGCAGGCTATGTGTAATCGACCACTGGAGACAGAGACCATGAAAAAGGCAGTTTTTGCTATCGCACTCATTCTTCCGCTCGCCGCCTGCACCACGCAGCAGCGTAACACCACCATCGGCGCCGGCACCGGCGTTGCAGTCGGAACCGCGATCACGGGTGACGCCACTGGCGCCATCGCCGGTGGCCTGATAGGCGGCGGCATCGGCGCGGCCACCGCCAACCGATAACCAAAGCGGCGCGCGCTAGAAGCAGTCGCGTCACGATCGGCTCGCCGATCCGGGCGCCGCCATCATCAAGCGGCGCCTTTTTGTTGGATACCGACAGCGTAGACGGTTTTGGGTGTTGCACGTGCGATAATCAACGCGCTTCGGCAACCTTCACCGCGAGGAGCACAGCCAGGTCTTTTCTCAAGCCTGCCGTGCGAACTGGCCTTGTGTCAAAGGACTTCGCCCCCACCACAGCAATAATGACCGAGCCGCATGCACTGACCACGCTATCGCTGCAATGCGACAAAACGATTGTAACGCTACGTTTTTTGAGGTTACATCTGCGATGGGAAGAGGAAACGACAAACGCGGGGAGGAGACATAATATGCCCGTACGCAACGGACCGACTGCGATCAAGAAATATGCCAACCGCCGGCTCTACAATACCGGCACGAGCAGCTATGTGACGCTCGAAGATCTGGCAACAATGGTGAAGCAGGGCGAGGAGTTCACCGTTCAGGATGCCAAGTCAGGCGACGACATCACCCATACGGTGCTGACCCAGATCATCTTCGAACAGGAAGCGAAATCCGGCCAGGGCATTCTGCCGGTCTCCTTCCTGAGAGAGATCATCGGCTATTACGGCGATCAGATGCAGGCCATGCTGCCCGGCTTTCTGGACAATGCCATGAAGGCGTTTTCCGAACAGCAGGCCCATATGCGCGAGCAGATGGACAAGGCGCTCTACGACAACCCGCTGAAGCGGGAATATTACCGCAAGGAAGAAGCGGCCCGCCGCGCTCCCTTGGTGCCAGCAGCTATCGCGCGCCCGTCAAAGACAATGATGAGACCGGACCGGCGGTCCATGCGGTCACCGGCGACCTGGACGATCTGCGTCAGCAGCTCAGGGTCCTGCAGGATCGCATCGACAATCTCTGAACGCCTGGTGGCTGATCGACATTTTCAGACACCGCCGAGCGAAGAAACCACAAACAAAAAGCCGTCCCGAGGGACGGCTTTTTAAGTTCTGCGGTAAGCCAATCAGGCTTCCTTCGGCGTCAGAACCTGACGGCCGCGATACATGCCGGTCTTCAGATCGACATGGTGCGGACGGCGCAGCTCGCCGGAATTCTTGTCTTCGACATAAGTCGGAGCGCTAAGAGCGTCTGCAGAGCGGCGCATACCGCGCTTGGACGGGGTCGTTTTTCTTTCGGTACAGCCATTGGACTACTCCAGTTTCGGCAAGGCGCAGTCACCGGCGGGGATAACCACCGCGATTTCGGCCTTGAAATACATGAAATTTGGCGCGCTTATACAGGTCTTCCGGCCCTTTGACCAGTCCCTCCGGCTCTTTTTGAGTCTTGCCGAAAAGATATCTCGTCCTGCCTCAGACCTCATCTTCGGGCACGACCCAACTTTCAGCCAGCGCCCCATCGCGCCAGCGCTGGAAGGCAGGCAGGCTTTTCACTGCATCCATATAGGCGCATGTCGGTGTGGCGTCGACAAGTTCATAGATCTCGAAGCGATTGACAACCGGCGCATACATGGCGTCGGCCGCCGTGAACGAGCCGAAAAGGAAGGGGCCACCGGAGGTTTCCAGCGCATCGCGCCACATCGCCTCGATCCGAGCCACATCAGCCCTGACGGCGTCATCGACGGCAAACGGCGCCGGTTTGCGGCCGAAATTCATCGGGCAGGCGCCGCGCAACGCCCGGAAACCGGCGTGCATTTCTGCAGCAAGCGCGCGCGCGGAGGCGCGCTCGATCCTGTCGTCTGGCCAGAGCTGGGCTTCGGGATAAAGCTCAGCGACATATTCGATAATTGCCATCGACTCCCAGATCCGGGCATTGCCATGATGCAGCACCGGCACAGTACCAACCGGGGAAAGCTCGCGGAAACGCGGATTGCCCGCCGGGAAATCAAACGGGATCAGCACTTCCTTGAACGGTATGCCCGACGCCTCCATGGCAAGCCACGGTCTCAGCGACCACGACGAATAGCGCTTGTTTCCGATGTAGAGCGTCAGATCGCTCATTGGTGCGTCCTTTCAGATCGACAATCCGCGGCGGGAGTTAACCTCAAACGACCGCCGCATGCCAATGGATTTATCGGATATCAGTCATAAAGACAGGTAATATAAGCCCCGGAGCGCGCTGCAAGCCGTTCCACCCGGTCAGCCAGCCGGTTCATATGAGCGCTCGGGGCGGTTGCCTGCCTGCCGGTCGGGTTCGGCAGCGAGACAGCAAGAAGGGCTGCCTGACGGCGTGAAAGCTCAGAGGCGGAAACCCCGAACTGTTCGCGCGCGGCGGCCTCGATCCCGAAGGTTTCCGGCCCCCACTGGGCAATGTTGAGGTAAATCTCCATCAGCCGCTGCTTCGACCAGAACGCGTCGGCCGCGACTGCCAGCGGCAATTCCAGCGCTTTTCGCAGATAGGACCGGCTGTTCCAGAGAAACAGGTTCTTGACCGTCTGCATCGGAATGGTGCTGGCGCCGCGCGTTTCTTCGCCGGCCAGCGCATCCTCGATAACGGCTTTGTATTCGCGCCAGTCGATGCCGTAGTGATTGCAGAACTGCCCATCCTCCGACATCACCACCGATTGCACCAGAACCGGCGCAATATCGTTGAAGGCGACCCATTGGCGGTCATAGCCCGACAGGATCCGCGTCAGCATCGGCGTCGAGACAGGATGCACAAAGGCCGGCCGATAGAGCGGCAAAAACAGGTAGGGCAGCAGGACGATGGCGGCCAGAGCGAGCGCGACGATGCGGAACCAACGCCGGAAAAAGCCCCTCCGCGGCGCTTCGTCCTCCTCGTATTCAGGCGTCTCGCCCATATATCAACTCATCCTCATGAAAACTTGCCCCTCCATAGCGCGAAAACGACCAGCTTGAAAAGAAGGGAGCGGACTTGACCATTCCGGCTTGAACGGGCCCCGGCGCCATGGCAAGAGAAACGCATGACAGCCGTGATGTTTTCCAACCGTCTTGATGACGCCCGCGCCCGCGTGGAAGTCTGCCTTGAAGGGCTTCTTGGCCCAAACCCGCTTGCCGGGGAGACCGCACGCCCGGCAACGCTGATGGCGGCAATCCGTCACGGTGTGTTGAACGGCGGCAAACGCTTCCGTCCGTTTCTCGTGATCGAGAGCACCAGGCTTTTGAAGGCCCGCAAGACGCGGCACTCAGAGTGGCCGCCGCGCTCGAATGTATCCATTGCTATTCGCTGATCCATGACGATCTTCCAGCCATGGACGATGACGACCTCAGGCGTGGCCGGCCGACAGTCCACAAGGCCTTTGACGAGGCCAGCGCCATTCTGGCCGGC
Organism: Marinicella algicola; assembly: GCF_028401385.1. Taxonomy (GTDB): domain Bacteria; phylum Pseudomonadota; class Gammaproteobacteria; order Xanthomonadales; family Marinicellaceae. Next base: position 3,890,745 of record NZ_JAQOMR010000001.1, on the reverse strand, counting down.
GACAGTCTCCTGACACTGGCCTTCGATATAATTGCCGATGACGCAACCGCGCTTGAGCCTGGTGTGCGGCTGAAGCTGATCGCAGCCCTTTCACGCGCGGCCGGCATTGGCGGTATGGTGGGGGGCAGGCGCTCGATCTGGCGGCCGAGAAAATGTCACCCGACGAAGATGGTATTGTCATGTTGCAGGCGATGAAGACCGGCGCACTGATCCGCTTCGGGGCTGAGGCCGGTGCGATCATTGCCGGTACGGGCGACGATGAACGCGCGCGGCTTCACCGCTACGGCGCGGTGGTCGGCCTTGCATTCCAGCTAGCCGATGATCTTTTGGACCTGACGGCAGATGCCGAGACAATGGGCAAGGCCACAGGCAAGGATGCCGGACGCGGCAAGGGCACGCTGGTCGCTCTTCATGGCCCTGAATGGGCCGAAAACCGGCTCGGCGAACTGGTGCACGAGGCCGAAACGCTGCTGTCGCCCTTCGACGAGAAGGCCGAAACGCTGGTCGAAGCGGCGCGCTTTGTCGCCCAGCGCAGGAACTGACATCATGACCGCCCCGATCGCGATCACCCGGAACGGCCACAAAACGCTTTTAAAATGGCACTGCGGCAAGCGGTTTCCCGCCGATACGCCGTTTTCACGCGCACGCATTGCCGAAGGCCTGAAGGCAGGGGCAAGCAGCGAAATCGACCTGCAGCTCACCGCAGACGGGTCGATGGCAGTGTTGCATGACGCGCTGCTGGAACACTCAACCACCGGGATCGGCCCAGTCGCCACAGCAAGCGACGATGAGGTCCGGGCGGCCCGCCTGCTTGATCGGCAAGGCCGCGACACTGGCGAAAACGTGATGCTGTTTGACGATCTAGCCCGGCTGGTGGCGGAAACCGGCGCTGATGATGCCGCCATCCTGCAGCTCGACCTCAAGGCGGGCCTCGACGCCTTTTCGCCGGAAAGCATTGCCCGCTTCGGTGAAGCCGTGCGCCCGGTCGCGCGCCACATGATCCTTTCAGGCGGGGACGCGGCTGCCGTCAGGCGATTGTCGCAAAGCGCTCCCGGCCTTTCAACGGGCTATGACCCTTGCCTGGACGGCGCGATGGAGACGGTGATGGCCAACGGGCGCTACGCCGAATTCGTCGCCGCCGCACTCGACACCGCACCCGGTGCACGGATGTTCTATCTCCACTTCGAACTGGTGTTTGCCGCTGCAGATGCCGGTTTCGACATGATCGCCGCTTTTCACACCGCCGGAAGAACGGTTGACGCCTGGACCATCAGGAGCAGCGATACCGAGGGTCTAGCGCGAACCGAGCGGCTTCTGGCGCTGAAAGCCGACCAGATCACCACCGACGACGCCGACGGGCTTTTTGCGGCGCTCGGATAATTTATCAACAGCCGATCTGGCCGCGTATGCGATTGACTTCAGCCCTTGACCTGCAGACATTTTCGCAGGGTATTCCATCGCTGTCGCCGTCAGCGCGGCGATAGCCATTGCACCATTGCCGCACGGCTTCGGCACAGCTTGAAGCCTGCCCGCAGGTCCATCCGGCCGCCGGTACGATTGGCAAAACAGCTGGCGTCATCGGCACTGGCTTGGGTGATGCCGCGGACACGGGCATCCCGATATAAGCCAGAAAAACGACAAGCAGCGGGATTTGCAGACTGCGCACGGGTTTCGGCCTCAATCCCGCCCCGGCAGCACGCGATTGGGCGGACGGTGGCCGTCGAAGAAGGTGCGGATGTTGATAATCACCTTGTCGCCCATGTCGATCCGGCTTTCGAGCGTGGCCGAGCCCATATGCGGCAACAGAACGGCCTTGCCCTTTTTCGCCAACGCCAGAAGACGCGGATTGATCTCCGGCTCGTTTTCAAAAACATCGAGCCCGGCGCCGGCGATCCGGTCTTCCTCAAGGCATCTGATCAACTCATCTTCATCAATCACGTCGCCGCGCGCAGTGTTGACGATATAGGCCTCCGGCCGCATCAGCTGCAGACGGCGGGCGGAAATCAGATGATAGGTCGCCGGTGTCGAGGGGCAATTGACCGAGACAATATCGACGCGGGCCAGCATCTGGTCGAGGCTGTCCCAATAGGTTGCCTCAAGCTCGGCCTCGGTCTCCGGGCTGATGCGACCGCGATTGTGGTAATTGACCGAAAGCCCGAAGGCCTTGGCCCTGCGGCCGACCGCCGTCCCGATACGACCCATGCCGACAATGCCGATGCGCTTGCCCCAGATGCGCCGGCCAAGCATCCATGTCGGGTCCCAGCCCTGCCACGCGCCGGGTTCCGCATCCGAAAGAAAACGGGCGCCTTCAGCAAGCCTGCGCGGCACGGCGAGCACCAGCGCCATGGTCATATCGGCCGTATCCTCGGTCAGGACATTGGGCGTATTGGTGACGGTGATGCCCTTTGCGCCGCAGCATTGACGTCGACATTATCAATACCGTTGGAAAAGCTGGCGATCAGCTTAGCCGTGGCCCGGCCTTTTCGATCAGCGCCTTGTCGATCTGGTCGGTCAGCGTCGGCACCAGAACATCGGCCCGGCTCATGGCAGCAGCCAGTTCATCGCGGGTCAGCGGCCGGTCGTCGCGGTTCAGCTCGACCGAGAACAACTCCTGCATGCGGGCTTCGACCGGCGCCGGCAGTTTCCGCGTGACAAAGACTTCTGGTTTCTTCGGATGGGTCATCGGTTAACAGCTCATTAAACATGTCCGGCGATAATGCACATATTGCAGGCTCATTTCCACCTGAAGCGGATGGCTGCGGTTCGAAAACATTTTTGGACGCAGGCCCGGACCCGTTCTTGTACCGGAAACGTGCCATGCGAGGCCCCTGGACGGGCGGACTAAAAAGGGTTGCCATGCGTCGTATCGTCAGTCTGTTCCTGTGCGCGCTTGTCGTCTGCGCCGTTGTCTCGCCGGTCCAGGCACAGAGCGAACGGCGCGGCGCGTCCGGTGGGCCGCTTCCCCGCTTCGCCATCGTCAAGCCGGATCGCGCCCGCATGCGCGTTGGTCCCGGCTTCAACTACGCCACCAAATGGATCTACCAACGCCCCGGGTTGCCCGTCGAGATCATCGAGGAATACGCCGTCTGGCGTCAGGTTCGTGATGCCGACGGTACAGAAGGCTGGATGCATGTCTCTGTGTTGTCCTCGGTGCGCAATGCGATGGTGGCACCGTGGCTGCGCGGCAACGGTTCTGATGCGCCCGATTATCTCGACCTGAAGGCAAACGCCGACGATTCCGCCCGCGATATCGCCAATATAGAACCCGGTGTCATCGTTCACCTGGACGAGATGCGACGGCACATGGTGCGAACTCGAGGTCAAGGGCGTGTCCGGATACATGCACCAGAACGACCTCTGGGGCGTCTATCCCAACGAAGTGTTCCGCTAGAGCGCCTCAGGCTTCCGGCCTGGTCGTCAGCACCATATAATTGACGTCAGTGTCCGCTGATCGGTTCCAGCTATCGGTGAGCATGTTGTAGAACACGCCCTGACGCTCCACGATTTCCATGCCGGCGGCCTTCAGTGGTGTTTCGATTTCCTCCGGCCGCACCAGCTTTTCATATTGATGTGTGCCGGGCGGCAGCCAGCGCAGCACGCGCTCGGCCGCAAAAATCGCCAATGCACCGGCCTTCAGCGTACGGTTGATGGTGGCGACGAACATCATGCCGCCTGGCCTGACCAGCGAGGCACAGGTTGTCAGGAAAAATCGACATCCGAGACATGCTCGACGACTTCCATGTTGAGCACGATATCAAAGGTCTCGCCGGCTTCCGCCAGCGCTTCGGCGGTGGTCGCACGGTAATCGATCTCAAGCCCGGATTCGACAGCGTGGGTGGTGGCAATGCCGATGTTTTTCTCCGCCGGATCGATGCCGGTGACGCTTGCGCCCATGCGCGTCAGCGGCTCGGCCAGAAGCCCGCCACCGCAGCCAACATCGAGGATCCTCAGGCCAGCAAGCGGCCGCGCCGATTGCGCGTCGCGGGCAAAATGCGCACAGGCCTTTTCGCGAATATAGGCGATACGCACCGGATTGAACTTGTGCAGCGGCTTGAACTTGCCGGTCGGATCCCACCATTCCGCGGCCATTTTCGAGAACCACTCGACCTGGCTGTCGTCGATTGTCGTCTTGGCGGCGTTGCTCATCGGCCTGATCTCCGGGTGACGCGAACGGCACAATTGCGCCGTTCTATCTCATTGTTATGACGCAATCTCAGGGCTGAAAGCCGAAACCGACTTTCATAAAGCCTGCGTCCTTCCTCCGCTTATAGAAGCGGCCGGGGCCAGCGGCAAGCGAGACGGTGTTTCAAGAAGCGCGCTTCGGTGCGCCGGTGGCCATATCGGTACCGATGTAAGGTAGTTTTTCGGCTTTCCAAGCCCCGAAGCCACCTTCCATATGCGCAATCTTGCCGAAACCCGCGCCAAGGCAGATATCGGCGATGCGGCCCGAGCGCACGCCGGAACCGCAATGAAGGACGATGCGCTTGCCATCCTGGGTCGGAAAATTGGCGGGATCGGTAAAGGCCATCGGAGAAAGCAGCGACCCTTCGATATGCTCAAAGGCATATTCTGCAGGCGTACGGACATCGATCAGAACGATGTCATGGGCCGCAAGCGCCTCAAAAACCTCGCGCGGCGTCCAGGTTTCGATCGTGCCGTTTTCCAGTTCCTCGATTTTCATGACAGTCTCCCTTTTATCGGTCGGTTCGAACTTCGACCAATTATACTTCATATGTACGAAACAATGAAATTAAAGTTTGCGGAAAATTGAACCTCATGAACCGGTGGACAAAAGGGCGGGTTTGACCAAACCAAAACGGCCCGGTCGAAACCGGGCCATGTCACAAATACGAGTCGGAATGCGCAGCACCTCAGGCGCGGATAACGCCGCCGGTGGTCTTTTCAACATTGCCGACGATCTTCTTTGTCAGCGCCTCGAAATCCTCGTCCGTCAGCGTGCGGTCGCTGGGCTGAATCGAAACCTCGATGGCGACCGATTTCTTGCCCTCACCAAGCGAAGCGCCTGAAAATACGTCGAAAACGGTAACACCAGTGATCAGCTTGCGATCGGCACCGGCGGCCACGCGCTCGATTGCCGCCGCCTCGACATCGCTGTCGACCACGAAGGCGAAGTCGCGTGTGACCGCCTGAAAGGCTGAAAGCGTCAGCGCCGGTTTGGTGCGGGTGGCCTTCTTCTTCGGCGCCGGCATGGCATCGACGAAGACCTCGAAGCCGGCAAGCTTGCCGGAGACATCAAGCGTCTCCAGAGTTTTGGGATGGAACTCACCAAAATGACCGAGCACGATCTTCGGGCCCATCCTGATGGTGCCGGAACGGCCGGGATGATACCAGTCCGGCCCGCCGGCAACGACCTGGACATTGCCCATCGGCACACCGCAGGCTTCGATCACGGCCAGCGCATCGGCCTTGGCATCGAAAACGCCGACGGCGCGGCCTGCACCGGTCTCGCCGTTCGACCACATCCGGCCCGCGCCTGAAAGCGTTGCCGTGCCGCGGCGGACGCCACCGGCAACCCGGCGCTGGCCTTCCGGCCGGTCATTCTCATAAGTGGCGGCGACCTCGAACAGCGCGACATCGCCATGGCCGATGGCGGTATTGCGCCTGGCGGCTGCCAGAAGGCCCGGCAGCAGCGAAGGTCGCATATCCGACATGTCGGCGGCGATCGGGTTGGAAAGCTTGAGCTGAGGCGCACCGCCGCCGAAGAGTTTTGCTGCCTCTTCGGGAATGAACGACCAGGTGACGGCTTCCATCATGCCACGGGCGGCAAGCTCGCGCCGCGCGGAACGCGAGCGGATCTGAAGCGTGGTCAGGATCTTTTCGTTGACCGCGCCAAGCTTTGGCAGGGCCACCGGTTCGATGCTGTCAACGCCATGAATGCGCATGACTTCTTCAACGAGATCGGCCTTGCCGTCCACATCCGGCCGCCAGGAGGGCACCGAAACGGAAACCATCTCGCCGCTGCCTTCAACCGCGAAACCCAGCCGTGTCAGGATATCGCGGCTTTCATCCACCGAAACCTCCAGACCGGTCAGGCGCTTCACCTCGGAGAACGGATAGTCGATCACCTTCGGCTGATGCGCCTGATAGCCCGTGACCGTCTTTTCGCTGGCCGCACCGCCGCAGATGTCCAGCACCAGCTCGGTAGTGCGCTCAAGGCCGGGCACCATATATTCCGGATCCACGCCGCGCTCGAAGCGGTAGCGGGCATCGGAAATGATGCCGAGATCACGACCCGTGCGGGCAATGTTCATCGGATCCCACAGCGCCGATTCGATCAGAACGTCACTGGTGTTTTCATCGCAGCCGGAATGTTCGCCGCCCATGATGCCACCAATGGATTCCACGCCATTGTCATCGGCGATGACGACGTTCTCCACCGACAGCGCATATTCACGTTCATCGAGCGCAAGAATTGTCTCGCCGGCCTTCGCACGGCGCACAACAAGCCCGCCCTTGACCTTGGCCGCGTCGAAGACATGCATCGGCCGGCCCTGATCGAAGGTCATGTAATTGGTGATGTCGACCAGCGCGTTGATGGGGCGCAGGCCAATCGCGATCAGCCGTTTCTGCATCCATTGCGGGCTCGGGCCGTTTTTCACGCCGCGCACCAGACGGAGTGCGAAGCCGGGGCAGAGGTGCCTGTCGTCGTCGGAAAAATCGAGCGTCAGCGAAACCGGCGTATCGCCTTTCGCCGCAAAAGACGGCGCCGGCCTTGTTTTCAGCGTGCCAAGGCCAGACGCCGCAAGATCACGGGCAATGCCGTAAATGCTGGTGCAATCCGGGCGGTTCGGCGTCAGATTGATCTCGATGACCGGATCGTCAAGACCGGCATATTCGGCAAAGCTCGCACCGACGGGGGCATCCTCCGGCAGATCGATAATGCCGTCATGATCGTCGGACATGTCGAGCTCCTTTTCCGAGCACATCATGCCGTGGCTCTCGACGCCGCGGATCTTGCCGACCGACAGCGTGACGCCGATGCCCGGCACATAGGTGCCCGGCCTTGCGAGCGCGCCGACAAGTCCAGCGCGAGCATTGGGCGCGCCACAGACGATCTGCAGCGGCTTGCCGTCTCCGGCGTCGACGGTCAGCACCTTCAGCCTGTCGGCATCGGGATGCTGTTTCGCGTCAATCACCTTCGCGATGGTGAACGGCTTGTAGGCCGCCTTGTCGTCAACATCCTCGACCTCAAGGCCGATGGTCGTCAGCCGTTCGCAGATCTCGTCAAGCGACGCGTCGATTTCCAGATGGTCCTTCAACCAGGACAGTGTAAATTTCATGTCTCTCGTCTCGCCGTTTCACTCGACCGCTAACCGGAGCGCCAGTTCCATTGCCGTCGATTTATGTTCTTCTCAAGCGTTTTTGTCAGCATTCAGTGTTTCGACAAGCCGGAACCGCTCGCAGATCAGTTCCATATCAGGCGCAAAGCCGCCATTGCGCGCGAAGTAGGCCTCATGCGCCTCGCGCCAATGGGCAAGCGACAGGTCGCCCTCGCCCTCGTCACGGGCGAAATCCGCGTCAACCGCGTCGAACCGGCAGATGCGCACCTCGGTCGTCTCGATCACCGCAGCCGGCTTGCCGGCGCCGTCGAGCACGACATCGCGACGGCCGACCTCGGGCATCGGTTCCTGCGCGTCCTTCACATCCCGGAGCGCGCCGCAGGTCGCTGTCTTGCGGCCGGAAAGCACAAGCGCCAGAAGCTCATCCATCAGCGTCGGCGTATCGCCGAACGCGAACTGAACGGCATCCTTGTAGCGTTCAGGAAGGGCGGTCATGACGACAACCCGCCAAACAGCGTCGGAATATCCAGCGGCCGGAAGCCGTAATGCGAGGTCCAGCGCTCATCGGCGGCGAAGAAGTCTCTGAGGTCCGGCATGCCGTATTTCAGCATGGCGATGCGGTCGAGGCCCATGCCCCAGGCAAAGCCCTGATAGACATCCGGATCGAGGCCGCAGTGGCGCAGCACATTCGGATGCACCATGCCGCAGCCAAGGATTTCCATCCAGTCCGTCCCGGTTCCGAACTTGACCTGCTCGCCGGAGCGATCGCACTGAATATCGACCTCGAAGGAAGGCTCGGTGAAGGGAAAGAAGGACGGGCGGAAGCGCATGGTCACGCTGTCGACCTCAAAGAATGCCTTGCAGAATTCCTCCAGCGTCCAGCGCAGATGGCCGACATGGGTGGTCTTGTCGATGACAAGGCCTTCCAGCTGATGGAACATCGGCGAATGGGTGGCATCGCTGTCCTGGCGATAGGTCTTGCCGGGAATGACCACACGGATCGGCGGTGCCTGCGTCTCCATCGTGCGGATCTGCACCGGCGAGGTGTGGGTTCTGAGCACCTTGCGCTCGCCGTTTTCATCCGGGCTGAAAAAGAAGGTGTCGTGCATCTCGCGGGCGGGATGCCCCTCGGGGAAATTCAGCGCTGTGAAATTGTAATAGTCCGTCTCGATTTCCGGACCTTCGGCAATCGAAAAGCCCATATCGCCGAAAATGGCCGAAATCTCGTCAATCACCTGGCTGACCGGATGGATCCGGCCGGAAAGCGAGGGCGAGGGCCGGACAGGCAGCGTCACATCGACCGTTTCAGCCGCCAGGCGTGCGGAAATGGCGACCTCTTTCAGTTCGGCCTTGCGCGCGGCGATCGCATCAGCGACGTCCGTCTTCAGCGCGTTGATGGCACGCGCCGCGGGTCTTGCGCTCTTCCGGGTCCATCTTGCCGAGGGTCTTGAGGAGATCGGAGACCGACCCCTTCTTGCCGATCGCGCTTACGCGCACGGCCTCGATTTGCGCCTCGTCCGCAGCCGCGACGATATCGGCCATCAGCTTTTGTTTCAGATCCTCAAGATCGGACATCTTTTCATCTCTTCCTTGCAGAAAGCGGCTCAGTTCCGCTTACCTGACGCTCAGATACATGAATTTCATGATTTCAGAATGAAGAAAACCCGCACTGGTACGGCCAGCGCGGGTTTCCCAAAAAGGTAAAATTTCAGAGAGCTTGGGACGCGCTGGCTTATGCTACCGCGGTTTCAAACTCGTTGGCCGTGCCCTCTTTCTTGAGGTACTCAAGGCCCTTCTTCGAAGCAGCAACGAGCGATGCAAATGCTGCGGGCTCGTGAATGGCCATGTCGGACATAACCTTGCGGTCAACTTCGATGCCAGCCTTGTTGAGACCATCGATGAAACGGCCATAGGTCAGGCCATGTTCACGCACGGCAGCATTGATACGCTGAACCCAGAGCGCACGGAAATTGCGCTTGTTAACCTTGCGGTCGCGGTAAGCGTACTGCATGGACTTGTCCACAGCAGCCTTGGCTGTGCGGATGGTGTTCTTGCGGCGGCCATAAAAGCCTTTTGCCTTCTTGATGACTTTTTATGCTTGGCGTGTGCAGCAACGCCACGTTTTACGCGAGCCATGTTTAATCTCCTTCAGATCGATCGGAATGCGTTTAGAAAACTTGCGGGCGTTACTTGCTGTAAGGCATGAACTGCTTGACGATCTTCGCGTCCGGATCGGACAGGACCATCGTGCCGCGTGCATTACGAAGGAATTTGTTGGAGCGCTTGATCATGCCGTGCTGCTTGCCTGCAGCCGCAACCTTGACCTTGCCGCTCGCGGTCACCTTGAAACGTTTTTTGACCGACGATTTCGTCTTCATCTTGGGCATTTTGCTACTCCGTTTTTGTTAATTGGGACCTTGGGCGACGAACCCGGCCACATTGCATTTTCGAGCAGACACGGCATGCCCTGCCGGCCTGCTCCATGGCGGCCCGCCCAAAAGGCGACCCGTCAGAACGGCGCGCTTATACGCGCTTTGCTGATAAAGCGCAACCATCATCGGCCAAACAATAAATTCCGCCGCCTCGGCTGTTAAGCCCGGGCGGCGCTTGGCCGGTTGACGCTTTTTGCAAGAACTTATTTCGGTGCAAGCACCATCAGCATCTGGCGGCCTTCGAGCTTCGGCTCGGCCTCCACCTTCGCGATCTCGGCGGTATCTTGCTTGACCTGGGACAAGAGCTTCATGCCCAGTTCCTGGTGCGCCATCTCACGCCCGCGGAAACGCAAAGTCACCTTGACCTTGTCACCGCCTTCAAAGAACTTGTTCATCGCCTTCATCTTCACCTCGTAATCGTGGCTGTCGATGTTGGGACGCATCTTGATTTCTTTGACTTCAACGACTTTCTGTTTCTTGCGGGCCTCGGCAGCACGCTTCTGGTTGGCATATTTCAGCTTTCCCAGATCGAGAATCTTGCAAACGGGCGGCGTTGAGTTGGGGGCGATCTCAACGAGATCAAGCCCGGCTTCTTCAGCCATTCTCATCGCTTCTTCGGTCTGAATAACGCCCAGGTTCTCCCCTTCGGCATCGATCAGCTGCACTTCGCGGATGCGAATGTCGCGATTGGCGCGGGGACCTTCCTTGGTCGGGGAGCGGCTCTGTGGGGTCTGCGAATGGTCGTGATCTCCTCAATTGTTGAAAATCGGGTCGGTAAGTGCCAATTGCATAGACTAAGGCACGATTAGGCCACAAATGGTTGTTGAACCCGTCCGATGTCAATAACACAGCCCAAAAGAAAATCACCTCTTGATCGCGCATTCGGCGCGCAGACGGGCTTTTCGTTCAAACCGGCGGAGATCAGAATGCATCAGGACATTGGCGTAAGCTATACGGAAATCGATCACGGCGAAGGTTCGCTGAAGATCGCCATGCGGCTTCGCTCCGGCAGCAGCGACCGGCCGGCACTGGTCTGGTTTGCCGGTTACGGGTCCGACATGCTTGGCACCAAGGCGGAGGCCCTCGACGCCTATGCAGAAGAAGAAGGGCTCGCCATGATCCGGTTCGACTATACTGGTCACGGCGAAAGCGAGGGCGCGTTTGCCGACGGGACGATTTCGCGCTGGCTCGCCGACAGCCTCGCTGCGATTGCCAAGGCGGGGCCAGAGCGCATCATCATCATCGGCTCATCGATGGGCGGCTGGCTTGCGCTTCGGGCGGTGCAGGAACTGAAGAACAAGGCCGATGCGCCGAAGGTCGAAGGCCTGCTGCTGCTTGCTCCTGCTCCCGACTTCACCAGCGAGTTGATCGAGCCGGACCTGAAGGAGGCCGAGTGCAAGGCCCTTGCCGAGCAGGGTTATTTCGAGGAAGCCTCGATCTACGGACCGGAACCGACCATCTATACTGCGGCGCTGCTCGATGACGGACGGCGCAACCGCGTCCTCAACGGCATTATTGAAACCGGGTGCCCGGTCCACATTATCCAGGGCAAACAGGACCCGGACGTACCGTACAGCCACGCCCTGAAACTGATGACACACCTGCCGGCAGACGATGTTGTGCTGACACTGGTGCAGGACGGCGACCACCGGCTGTCGCGACCGGAAGATATCGAGCGCATGGTCAGGGCCGTCGGCAACCTCGTGGGCGGCGCCGCCGCCGGTTAACCATTCCTTAAGATCCTGCCCCCGGGGCACGCTTGTCTGATTGACTCCGTCCGCCAATTCTCCTTAACTCTTTGTTAAGAATTCACCAGGTGGATGGGTAAAGCGTGCCGCGTTTCAATCAATTGGCTTATTTGGTCTTCTGCGCCATGGCGAGCGTTTCCGGAGCAGGCCTTTTCGGAGCAACGGCGGCGGCTGCCGGCATGCCCGCCATGCCGATCGGCGGCGTAACATCACAGCCCATCGGCCATTTCGAATTCTGCCAGGAGCATCGCCGCGATTGCACCGCCCATTCCGGCAATACCGATCCGGCCCGGCTGACTTCGTTCGGCTGGCAGGCTGTTCAGCGTGTCAATCTTGCCGTCAATGCCGAAATCGAGCCGGTGACCGATCATGATCTTTACGGGCGCGAGGAAGTCTGGGCTTATCCGGACAGCGGCGCGGGCGACTGCGAGGATTTCGTTCTGGAAAAGCGGCGGCGCCTGATGGATGCCGGCTTCCCCGCTGCCAATCTTCTGATTACCGTAGTGCGCAAACCAAATGGCGAGGGCCATGCGGTGCTGACCCTGCGCAGCACGAAAGGCGATTTCATTCTCGACAATCTGAGCGACGAAATCATGCTCTGGTCGGACACCCCATACACTTTTCTGAAACGTCAGGCTTCGTTCGACAGTGGCCGCTGGGCCAAGGTCGAAACCGGCACAGATCTGCCGGTGGCCTCGCTTCGCTAGGTTTTGTGGCGGTCATAATCCGGGAAGGCAGTGGCAGAGCATGACACAAGTGTTCTCATGAAGATTTCACCCAAGGCCTCCATTGTCGTCCTCACAGGCGCAGGTATTTCCGCCGAATCCGGGCTTGCCACCTTCCGGGATAGTGGCGGGCTCTGGGCCGATCACGATATCCGCGATGTGGCAACACCCGAAGGCTTTCACCGCAATCCCGATCTGGTCTTTGATTTCTACAACGCGCGTCGCCGCGAGGCCGCCAAGGCGAGCCCGAACGCAGCCCATAATGCACTTGCAGCGCTTGAAAATGCCTGGCAGGGCGATTTCCTGCTGATAACCCAGAATGTCGACAGCCTGCATGAAAAGGCCGGCTCGAAGAAAGTGCTGCACATGCATGGCAAGCTCAATTCGGTGCTCTGCAATGAATGCGGCAGCCATCAGGATTGGCAGGGCGACCTTGATAACGGCATGGTGTGCTCAAGCTGCGCACGTGCATCGCTCAGACCCGACATCGTCTGGTTCGGTGAAATGCCCTACGACATGGAACGGGTCGAAGACGCACTCGACCGGGCCGAATTGTTCGTGGCCATCGGCACCTCTGGTACCGTTTATCCGGCTGCCGGTTTCGTAACGGAGGCGGCCGGCAAGGGCGCGCGCACGGTCGAACTAAATCTGGAAGCAACCGGGAACCCGCTGTTTGACGATTGCCGCGAGGGCGCTGCCGCAACCACGGTCCCGGCCTTCGTTGAAGCGCTGATGTCAGAACGATAGTGCCATTTCGGTTTCACCGTTTACCGATTGCCGGTTTGGCCCCGACGATTATCTCATGAAAAACATCTGATCCCTCCGTCAGGCCAAATGTTTGCGAAAAACCGACCCGAGATGCCACGGGCTTGACCGAGGTCATTTGACCTTTCGACGATAACAGTTTAGAAAAATTCTAAACTGTTATCGGGACCACAATCATGGCATTCAATCTGTTCTCAAGGCCACGCCGCAGCTTCTCCTCGCTTTCGGAGCAGGAAATTCTGGCGCTTGCGATCTCTTCGGAAGAAGACGATGCGCGCATCTACAAATCCTACGCCGAACATCTGCGTGGCGACTACCCGGATACGGCCCGGATTTTCGATGAGATGGCGCTTGTGGAGGACAGCCACCGACGCATGCTGATCGATATGCACAAGCGCCGCTTCGGCGAAGTCATACCGCTTGTCCGGCGCGAGCATGTGCGCGGTTTCTACGATCACCGCCCGGACTGGCTGGTCAAAAACCTGCCACTTGAAAAGATCCGCTCACAGACGGTGACCATGGAGGACGAGGCGCGCCGCTTTTACCGCGCTGCGATGAAACAGGTGGGCGATGCCGACACCCGCAAGCTGCTCGGCGACCTCGCCATGGCCGAGGAAGCCCATGAGGAAACCGCCATCGCCCTTGGCGAAAAGCATGCACCGGAAGATGTGCGCGAAGAAGAAGGGCTGAAAGAGCGCCGTCAGTTTGTGCTGACCTGGGTACAGCCCGGCGTTGCCGGGTTGATGGACGGTTCGGTTTCAACGCTGGCGCCTGTCTTCGCCGCAGCCTTTGCCACGCAGGACACCAAGCAGACCTTCCTGATCGGACTGTCTGCTGCCGTCGGCGCCGGCATTTCGATGGGCTTCACCGAAGCAGCCCATGACGATGGAAAGCTCTCCGGGCGCGGTTCACCGATCAAGCGCGGCATCGCCTCGGGCACAATGACCATGCTCGGCGGCCTCGGCCATGCCCTGCCCTATTTGATACCCGCATTCTGGACGGCGACAATTGTTGCCATCATCGTGGTCTTCTTCGAACTCTGGGCGATCGCCTTCATCCAGAACAAGTATATGGAAACGCCGTTCATGCGCGCTGCCTTCCAGGTCGTTCTCGGCGGTGGCCTCGTGCTGGCCGCCGGCATGCTGATCGGTAGCGGCTGATCAGCCGTAGCTGCGCGTCGGCCTATCCATCACCTGCCGGCCGAACAGGCTCGCCGTCAGTTCGGTCATCAGGATCGCGGCCTTGCCACGCTCGTCAAGGAACGGATTGAGTTCCACTAGGTCGAGACTGGTGACAAGCCGGCTGTCATGCAACATCTCCATCACCAGATGGGCTTCGCGGAACGTTGCCCCGCCCGGAACCGTGGTGCCGACGCCGGGCGCGACCGACGGATCGAGGAAATCGACATCGAAGCTGACATGCAGCAGGCCGTTTTCAGCTTCGACACGTGCGAGGAAGGACGACAGTAGTACGCCGATACCGCTCTCATCGATGGCCCGCATATCATGAACCGTGACGCCGGATGGTCGCAGCGCCGCGCGCTCGGGCGGATCGACGCTGCGAATGCCAAGCATGCAGACATTGGCCGGATCGACCGGTGCCTCGAGCTTGGGATAAATGCCCTCAAACCCCGGCCTTCCGGTAAAATAGGCGGCAGGCGTACCATGGAGATTGCCGCTTTCGGTACTTTCCAGCGTGTGAAAATCGGCATGTGCGTCAAGCCAGAGCACAAACAGCGGGCGCCCCTTTTCCTTTGCCCTGCGAGAAGCGCCAGCAACGCTTGCCGCTGCCATCACATGATCGCCACCCATGAAAATCGGAACACCGTTTTCGCAGATTTCGAATGCCTTCTCACAGAGAGCATCGAGCCAGGATACGGTTTCCGTCAGGGCCTTGAGATTGGCATTGGGGTGCGAAACCGCCCGTAGCGGCGCCGGCGCAAGGTCGCCGAGGTCGACAACATCATGACCAAGGCCGGCAAGTGCTTCGCCAAGGCCCGCGGCCCTGAGGCCGTTTGGCCCCATATTGCAGCCTTTCCGGCCCGAGCCGGACTGGACGGGAACGCCGAGCAATGTGCAATGCATGAGAAAACTCCGTCTTGGATTATGCCTTCGGCCCATGCAAGCATGAAAGACGGACAATGGGAACCGCGGCCAATGACCCACCCTTCGGTTTGGACGAGATGAGACGTTTGACTTGCTGATTTTTATGCTATGCCTTTCTTAAGCTTGAAGAGGTGGAGGAGGACACCGGCAAATGCCAATACCAGTCACAAGGTCTGCATTTCGGTTCGCCTTCGCGCCGACAATCCTGTTTGCGCCCTGAGGAATTGCATGAGACGAGCGTAATGGACGAGATTTGAAAGTGCGCGGCCGGGGCACCCGCTTCCGCTCCGCTCTGTCATTGACCGGATTTCATCCTGCCTGCCCATGCTGGCAGTTGTCCTCAGCACGCTCTTTTCCGCCGCAATGCCTGCGAAAGCGGCCGAGCTTGAACTCAGCGCCGAAGAGCGCAGCTGGATTGCCGAGCACGGTTCGGTGAGTGTCGGCGTGGTGGCCGACAACGACCCCTATTCGTTTTATCGCAACGGCAACATCATGGGCTGGACGGTGGATGTCATCGGCTTGATCGGCACCATGACCGGGATTGATTTCAAGCTGCGCATGGGCGCGTGGTCGGAGGTATATGACCAGTTTCGCGAAGGCGGGCTTGACGTCATCGCCGACATTTCCGAGACCGAGGAACGCAGCAATTTCATCACCTTCACAGATCCATATCATCTGCGCCGCACCGTGCTTTACGAGAATTTCGACCACCCCTTCGACAAACCACTCACCCTTGAGGGTCTGAAGCAGAAGCGCATCGGCATCATCCGTGACATCTATTACGCCGATGCCCTGCGAGAGAGCGGTGTGGCGCCTGTGGACTACGCCACCTATCGCGACCTGATGGCCGCCGTTGCCTTTGGCTGGGTTGATGGCGTTCTCGCCGCCGAGATAACCGGCCATTACTTTGTACGCGAAAGCGGCTTTACCAATGTCGCCAATGCCGGAACACTACCGCTGACGGCGATCTCGCTCGAGGATTTTCGCTTCGGCGTGCTGAGCCGGGACGGAAATGCGGACGCAAAGATGCTGTCCGGTATCCTGTCGAAGGCGGTGGTTGCGCTGCCATCAGATGCGCTCGACGCCATCACCACCCGCTGGCTGAGCTATCGCAGCGAACGCTCAATGAGCACGGGCCCCTTGCGGCTGCTGCCTGAGGAGCAGGACTTCATCAAGGTCGCGCCGACGCTGAAAATCGGGTTCTCGGTCGATTACGAACCGTTCAGCTATCTCGACAACGGACATGGCAAGGGGTTTGCCGAAGACATCACACAATATATCGCGTCGTCCACCGGACTTGCTTTCGAACGGGTCTATGACAACTGGTCGGGACTGCTCCAGCGCTTTCGCGATGGCGAAATCGATGTGATCACCAATATCTCCCACACCGATGAGAGGGCCGAATACACACTATTTTCCGACCTCTATAACCGTATTCCAAATGCCGTCTTTCTACGCTCCGGCGCAGGCCCCTACCACGGCCTTGAAAGCCTTGAGGGCAAAACCATCGGCATCAGCCGCGACATCTATTATACAGATGCCCTCCAGCAACGCTTCGATGAGGTCCGTGGCTTCGACAGTCGCGAAGCGCTGATGCAAGCGCTCTCCGACGGCTCTATCGATGTGGCGATCACCTCATTGAGCAATGGAAATTCCATCATCCGCCAGTTGGGGCTGATCAACATCCAGATCGGCGGCGAGTTTCTGATGGAGGGCGTTGAACGCGAGGATCTGCGTTTCGGGGTTTCGCCACGCTACCCTTACCTGAAAAGCATTATCGACCACGCGCTGGAATCCATCCCCATGTCGCGCTGGGAAGAAATGGAACGCCGCTGGCTCGGCCCGCCGATCGCCGGAATGGAGATCAGCCACGATCTGCTGGACCGCGATGAACGGCAATATCTCTCCGAGAAAAGCACGATCCGCGTCTGCGTCGAACCCCGCTACCCGCCCTATAGCACGATCGACGGCAACGGCGCCTTTAACGGCGCCATTGCCGAAATCCTCGGATTGATGGGGAACGCGGCCGGTTCGACCGCCAGATCGAACATGTGTCGCTGCCGAATGCCAACAGTGAAAACGCGCTGTCGGCCGATTGCGACGTTCTGCCCTTCGTTGCGCGCGAAAACATGCGCGATACCACCTTCGATCTTGCCCCGCCCTATCTCGATATCGCGCTTGCCGTGGCGTCACCGCTGCAGGCGCCCTTCGTCAACAGCCTGCGCGACCTTGGTGGCCAGCGGGTCGGTATTGTTCCTCGCATGTTCCCACAGACTTGCTCAAAAGCCGCTATCCGGATGTCACACTTGTCGATATCGACAGCGAGCATCAGGGTCTCGAGGCAGTGGAAGCCGGTGATCTCGACGCTGTTGTCGGGCCGCTCGACAGTCTTGCCTATCTGATTGCCGGCATGGGCAGCAATGATGTGAAGATCTCCGGACGCATCGCCGAGGGCCTTCAGGTGGTGGTCGCCACCGCACCCGACGAGCCGCATCTGGGAAGCATCTTCGGCAAGCTGGTCGTCAACCTCGACCCCGGGGCCGTCGACCTGATCCTCAGCCGGCAAAAACTGGCGCCCTTCAAGCGAGCGATCGACTACCGGCTCCTGTTCGCAATTGCCGCAGTCGGCGTCGTTGTGCTGGCCCTGTTTCTTTACTGGGTTCGCAAGCTGCGTACGCTCAACCGGGCGCTGAACAGGGCCAACAGCAAGCTCCACGAAGTCAGCATCACCGACGGAATGACGGGGCTCTACAATCGCAGCTATTTCCTCGAGCGCGGTGAGGCGGAGTTTGAGCTATCGCGGAACCGGAGCCTGCGCTTCACCGTGGCCATGATCGATGTCGACCACTTCAAACCGGTCAACGACCGGATGGGTCATGTGTTCGGCGACGCCTGCCTCAGACATCTGGCAGACATCCTGAACGCCCACTTCCAGCGCACCGGCGACCTCGTGGCGCGCTACGGTGGCGAGGAGTTCGTGGCCTATACGCTTTCCGGAGAGAAAGACCAGGTCAGGGCTTTCCTTGAACGGTTGCGTGAGAATGTGGCGGAAAGCCCGGCACTGGTGGACGGAGAGACCTTCAGCCTGACGGTGAGTATCGGTTTCCACTCGGACGTTCCCGGCCGTGCGGACACGCTCGAACAGTTCATCGACAAGGCGGATTCGCACCTTTACGACGCAAAGCGAAACGGTCGCAACCGGGTGAATGGCGACCTTTGAGCAACCGGCTGCAAGTGCGGCCAACACGCGTACGCTCTGCACGCCAGAGACCAAAAATTCGCAAGAATATGGTTTACGTACATCATGATCGCGGCTAACTTGGTTACCAACGGGTAGGCTCTTGTTGAGGCCGCTAAACGGCCGCACTGGGACAGCCGTCGGGCATGGTGGAGCATGCCCTGGAGGCAGAACGACGCCGGATCAAGCGTATTTCCGGCGGAGCGGAGGAAACTATGCTCGGTGACAACGAACGCGGCGGGAACGATATTATTCTCGAAACCGCGGGACTGACAAAATCCTTTGGGCCGATCGAGGTTCTGCACGGGATCAATCTTGCGGTCCGTGCCGGCGAGATCCATGCCGTCATCGGCGAAAACGGCGCCGGAAAATCGACGCTGATGAGGCTTCTGGCCGGAAACCTGAAACCTTCGGGCGGCGATCTCAGGATCGACGGCGAAGCCGTTTCATTCGCCAATCCGGCCGAGGCCGAGGCCAAGGGCATCGTTCTGGTGCATCAGGAAATCCTGCTGGCCCCTGATCTCACGGTTGCGCAAAATATTTTCCTCGGTCGCGAATTGCGGCGCGGCCTTGCCGTCAATGACCGGGTGATGAATGCCGAGGCCCACAAGGCTGTGCTTGAACTCGGCGCCGATATCGATCCAGAAACCACTGTTGCCCGGCTTTCGATCGCCAAGCGCCAGCTTGTGCAGATTGCCCGTGTCCTGCTGACGCCGCACAGGGTGGTGATTTTCGATGAGCCAACCGCCTCGCTGACACCGGTGGAGACCGATGCGCTTTTGAAGGTGATGCGCGCGATCCGCGACAGGGGTGTGGCGGTGTTGTTCATCTCCCACCGGCTCAACGAAGTAAAGGAAATCGCCGACACAGTGACGGTGCTGCGCGACGGCCACAAGGTTGCCTCACACGCGGCCGCCGAACTGGAGCCTTCGGACATGGCCCGCCTGATGGTCGGCCGCGATGTCTCAAAACTTTATCCCGACCGCAAGCATGACGACACCGGCGAGGCCGTGCTCGAGATCAGTGATTTCACGGTGCCAGGCTATGCAACGAATGCGTCCTTCAAGCTGAGGAAGGGGAAATCCTCGGTTTTGCGGGCCTTGTGGGCGCCGGGCGCACCGAGCTTATGGAGGGCATTCTGGGCCTCAGGCCTGGGCGCGGCACCGTGCGGCTCAAGGGCGCGCCAGTGCATTTCAAGGCGCCGATTGCGGCCTTGCGCGCCGGGATCGTTTATCTGAGCGAGGACCGCAAGGGCAAGGGCCTGCTGCTCTCCAAGGACCTGAGAACCAATTTGACACTTGCCGCCCTCGACCGTTTCACCCGAGCACTGACGGTTGACCGAAAGGCTGAGGACAGAGCGCTTGACGACGCCATCCGTGACTTTGACATCCGTACCGGCTCGAAGGAACTGGACGCAGGCGAGCTTTCCGGCGGCAACCAGCAGAAGCTGCTTCTGGCAAAGATGATGCTGCTTGATCCCGAGATCGTCATCATCGACGAACCGACGCGCGGTATCGATATCGGCAACAAGGAACAGATCTACAAATTCATCGCCGAGCTTGCCCGGACCGGCCATTCGATCATCGTGATCTCCTCGGAAATGCCCGAGCTGATCGGCCTTTGTGACCGGATCGTGGTGATGCGTTCCGGCGAGATTGCCGGCGAGGTGACGGCCGAAAGCATGAACGAGAACGAAATCGTGGTTCTGGCAACCGGGGTTACCGGCAACACGCAGCAGATGGCAGACGCAACATGAGTGAGAGTGCTAACGAACAGGCCGGTTCCGGCTTTCTGAAGTCGATCGATCTGCGGGTGATGGCGCCGTTTCTGGCGCTGGCGCTGCTTCTGGTGCTCGGCACCTTTCCAACCCCAACTTCCTGACTGTCAACAATCTGATGAATGTAGCGACGCGCTCGGCCTTCATCGCGATCATCGCCGTCGGTGCCACCTTCGTGATCTCGGCGGGCGGGCTCGATCTTTCGGTCGGCGCCATGGTCGCCTTCGTTGCCAGCCTGATGATCATGTTCATCAATTCAGCCGCGATTGCCAATCCCTATTTGCTGGTGGCGGCGGCGATGGTGCTGGCGATCCTGATCGGCATGGCCTGCGGGCTGTTGAACGGCGTTATCACCACGGTCGGGCGGATCGAGCCGTTCATTGTCACGCTCGGCACGATGGGAATCTATCGCGGGCTGACAACCTGGCTGTCACAGGGCGGTGCCATCACCGTGCGTGATTTCGAGGTGCAACAGGCCTACCGGCCAGCCTATTTCGGCACCGTCCTCGGCATACCCGTACCGGTCATCGCCATCATCGTGACCGCGCTGATCGGCGCCTTTGTGCTTTATCGCACGCGCTATGGCCGGCATGTGATCGCGGTTGGATCGAATGAGGAAGTGGCGCGCTATTCCGGCATTTCGGTGCGCAATGTGCGTATCGTCACCTATGTGATCCAGGGGCTCTGTGTGGCGGGGGCAGTGCTGTTTTACGTGCCGCGCCTCGGCTCCACTTCGGCGACCACCGGCATGCTGTGGGAACTGCAGGCGATCACCGCCGTGGTTGTCGGCGGCACGGCGCTCAGAGGCGGTGTCGGACGTATCTGGGGCACGGTCTGCGGTGCCTTCATTCTGGAGATCGTCGGCAATATCATGCTGCTGTCGAACTTCATCAGTGAATATCTGATCGCCGCCATTCAAGGTGCGATCATCATCATTGCCATGCTGGTGCAGCGTTCACTGCTGCGCAAGCAATAGTTAAAGGCGGGTTTCCCGGACCGCCCGCGGCCTGTTGGAGTGCAGGTCGGAACGGTCCGTCATTGTGGGAGGAATGAGTATGAAAAATCTGGTTATGGGCGCAACACTGCTGGCAGCGACCTCGCTTGCCGGCATCACCCAGGCTCAGGCGTTGACGGTCGGCGTCTCTATTCCGGCGGCCGACCACGGCTGGACGGCAGGCATCGTCTACCACGCAGAGCGCGTGGCCGAAAAGCTGATGGAGGAATATGACGACCTTAACGTCATCGTCAAAACCTCACCCGATCCGGCAAGTCAGGCCAACGCCGTGCAGGATCTGGCGGTGCAGGGCATCGATGCGCTCGTGATCCTGCCAACCGACCCTGACCCGCTGGTCAACGCGATCATGCAGGTGAAGATGGAGGGCACCTTCGTTACCCTCGTCGACCGTGCGCCCTCCAACAACGACAATTCGGTGCGTGACCTCTATGTTGCCGGCAACAACCCGGCGCTCGGTTCCGTCGCCGGTGACTACATCGCCGAAACCACACCGGATGCCAAGGTGGTCGTCATCCGCGGCCTGCCGATACCGATTGACCAGCAGCGCCAGGACGGGTTTGATTCAGCACTGGAGGGCACCAATGTCGAGGTACTGGAAAAACAGTTCGGCAACTGGAACCGCGACGACGCCTTCCGGGTAACCCAGGACTTTCTGACCAAATATCCGCAAATCGACGTGATCTGGGCGCAGGATGATGACATGGTCGTCGGCGTACTGCAGGCCATCCAGCAGGCCGGTCGCAAGGATATTCAGTATGTCATCGGCGGTGCGGGATCGAAGGACATGATCAAGAAGGTCATGGATGGCGATCCGATGATCCCGGTCGACGTACTCTATCCGCCGGCGATGATCGGCACGGCGATGGAACTGACTGTTGCCGGCATGCTGGACCAGGTGCCGGTCGCGGGTAGTTATATTCTCGACGCCACACTCGTGACGCCTGAGAATGCCGAGAACTACTACTTCCCGGATTCGCCTTACTAAGCACCGGGGAAAGACCGGCGGCCATCAGCGCCGTTGGCAGAATTCGGCAACCCCGGATGAGCGGCTTTTGTCCGGGATTGCTTGAAAACGGGGAAGCTGTTCGCACATTTACCAGAGTGCGGATATGTTTGATCGGCGGACCGTTTCGGCCTTGTGGTTTCCGCAAGGCCGTTTCGCCGGTTTCAGGTCATTTCGTTCAGCCGCTTCGGGCGGGTCCCTCCGCCAGCCCGATAACGTGGCACAATCAGATATCCAGTCTTTCCGGGAGAAAGCACCATGAAAACGATTAAGGGGCCGGGTCTTTTCCTCGGCCAGTTCGCAGGCGACGAAGCACCGTTCAACAGTTGGGACGCGATTACCAAATGGGCGGCCGATTGCGGCTACAAGGGCGTGCAGGTGCCGACATGGGCCGGTCAACTCATTGACCTGAAAAAGGCCGCGGAATCCAAGGACTATTGCGATGATTTCAAGGGCCAGGCGCGTGAGAACGGCGTCGAGGTCACCGAGCTTTCGACCCATCTTCAGGGCCAGCTTGTGGCCGTCCATCCGGCCTATGACGAGGCCTTTGACGGTTTCGCAGCGCCTGAAGTGCGCGGCAATCCGAAGGCGCGCCAGGAATGGGCCGTCAACCAGGTGATGATGGCGATCTCCGCCTCGAACAATATGGGCATCAACGCACACGCGACCTTTTCCGGCGCACTGGCCTGGCCGTTTCTCTATCCCTGGCCACAGCGCCCGGCAGGCCTGGTCGAAACGGCCTTCGACGAGCTTGCCCGCCGCTGGAAGCCGATCCTCGACCATGCTGACGAAAACGGCGTCGATGTCTGCTACGAAATTCATCCCGGCGAAGACCTGCATGACGGCGTGACCTTCGAGATGTTCCTCGACCGGCTCGACCAGCATCCGCGCGCAAACATGCTCTACGATCCCTCGCATTATGTGCTGCAGTGCCTCGACTATCTCGACAATATCGACATCTACAAGGACCGCATCCGGATGTTCCACGTCAAGGATGCCGAGTTTAATCCGACCGGGCGGCAGGGCGTTTATTCCGGCTATCAGAGCTGGGTCGACCGCGCTGGCCGGTTCCGCTCGCTCGGTGACGGACAAGTGGATTTCAAGGCGATCTTTTCCAAGATGGCAGCCATCGATTTTGACGGCTGGGCCGTGGTGGAATGGGAATGCTGCCTGAAACACCCTGAAGACGGCGCCCGCGAAGGCGCGCAATTCGTCAAGGATCACATCATCCGCGTCACGGAGCGCGCCTTTGATGACTTTGCCGGCGGCGGCACGGACGACGCGGCAAACCGGCGCATGCTGGGGCTTTAAGCCATTTCAGCTTGACCCGCAGACAATACATTCAGGAGAGATTGCAATGGCAATTGAAGGCAAAGACGAAATCTATTCGGGCCGGATCCGGCTCGGCATGGTCGGCGGCGGTTCCGGCGCCTTTATCGGCGGTGTGCACCGTATGGTGTCCCGCCTCGACGATCATTACACACTCGTCGCCGGTGCCCTGTCGTCAACGCCGGAAAAGGCGCTCGCCTCCGGCAAGGAGCTGGGCCTTGACCCGGAGCGCACCTATGGCTCTTACGAGGAAATGGCCGAGAAGGAAGCTGCACGAGAAGACGGGATCGAGGCGGTCGCCATCGTCACACCCAACCACATGCATTTCGGCCCGGCCAAGGCGTTTCTGGAAAAGGGCATTCACGTCATCTGCGACAAGCCGGTGACCGCAAGTCTTGAGGAAGCCAAGGCGCTGAAGGCAATCGCCGACAAGGCCGATGCGCTGTTCATCCTGACCCATAATTACACCGGCTATCCGATGATCCGGCAGGCCCGCGCCATGATCGCCAATGGCGATCTCGGCGACATCCGCCTGATCCATGCTGAATATCCGCAGGACTGGCTCACCGAACCGGCAGAACGCGAAGGCTCCAAACAGGCCGAATGGCGCACAGACCCGAAGCGCTCCGGCGCGGGCGGCGCCATTGGCGATATCGGCACCCATGCCCTCAATCTCGCGCTGTTTACCTCCGGCGCGGAACTTGAAAGCCTTGCCGCCGATCTCGACAGTTTTGTGGACGGCCGCCAGCTTGATGACAACGCCCATATCATGCTGCGCTTCAAGCAAAAGAATGGCGTGACGCCCAAGGGCATGCTGTGGGCAAGCCAGGTGGCACCCGGCTTTGAGAACGGCCTGCAGATCAAGATCTGCGGCACCAAGGGCGGCATTCAGTGGGCACAGGAAAATCCGAACTATCTGTGGTTCACCCCTTCGGCGAGCCGAAACGCCTGCTCTCGCGCAATGGTCCCGGCGCGCTGGAGGCTTCCACCCGGATGTCGCGCATCCCCGCCGGCCACCCGGAAGGCTATCTCGAAGGCTTCGCCAACATCTATTCCGAGGCCGCTGTCGCCATCAAGGCATTCCGCGACGGCAAGACGGCGGATGACGTCATCTACCCGACCATCGAGGACGGCGTTATCGGCCTTGCCTTCATCGAGGCCTGCGTTGCCTCTTCGAAGGCTGATGGAAAATGGGTCAGGCTCGACGTCTGATCTCTCATGACTGTCCGAGTGACCGCCCCGCCCGGACACGATCCGGGCGGGGCGTTTTTCGCGTTCCAGTGGGAGAACTGTACCAATGTCAGGCCCGTTGCTTGATCGTCGTCAGGCGTTGAAGCAAATCCGCAACGGCGAACCGGATAGTTCTGCAACGTTTCAGTTTGGCGTCCGCTGTTATATACAACAGCGGCGAAGTCTTCTAAACCACGCTGCTGAGACCGGTGCCAACCCTGTTTCACGGGTGGCGCTTTTAAAACGATGCGGCCAGGCGGGGATCAGAGCCTCGTGTTCCGGAACGCGCAAAAGAACAGTTACACGATCCGGCAAGCTCAGCCTGCCGATACGTATCCGATAGAAAGGATCACCGACCATGATTGACCCGAAAACGCTAGCAAGCCGCTTTCCGGACGATTTCATATTCGGGGTTGCCACCGCGTCCTACCAGATCGAAGGAGCGGCACGTGAGGACGGGCGCAAGCCGTCAATCTGGGATGCGTTCAGCCACATGCCCGGCCGCGTCCATAACCGTGACAGCGGCGATGTCGCCTGCGACCACTATCACCGGCTCGACGATGATCTCGATCTGATGGAAGACCTCGGCGTCGAGACATACCGGTTCTCGATCGCCTGGCCGCGCATTATCCCTGATGGCCGGGGGCCGGTGAACGAGGCGGGACTTGATTTCTACGACCGCCTGATTGACGGCTGCAAGGCGCGCGGGCTGAAAACCAATGCCACGCTCTACCACTGGGACCTGCCGCTGACGCTCGCCGGCGATGGCGGCTGGACGGCGCGTTCCACGGCCTATGCCTATCAGCGCTATGTTCAGACCGTGATGAAGCGTTTCGGTGACCGTCTCGATCTGGTCTCCACCTTCAATGAACCCTGGTGCGTTGTCTGGCTCAGCCATCTCTACGGCATTCATGCGCCGGGCGAAAAATCCATGGACGCCGCCCTTGCAGCCCTTCACACCGTCAATCTCGCGCATGGGCTTGGCCTCGAGGCGATCCGGCAGGAAGCGCCCGACGTCAAGGCCGGGATCGTGCTCAATCTGCACGCGGTCTACCCGGTCAACGAGACGGATGCGGACCGTGAGGCGGCCGAGCGCAGCTTCCAGTTCAACAATGGCGTGTTCCTTGACCCGCTATTCAAGGGCGCCTATCCGGACGGTTTCATGGCCGCACTCGGCGACCGGATGCCGGCAATCGAGGACGGCGATCTCGACCTGATCAGCGGCAAGCTCGACTGGTGGGGTCTGAATTATTACAAGCCAGACCGCGTTGCCGACAACAGCGGCAGCGATGCCGAGTTCCCGGCGATCACCGTCGGCGCTCCGGTCCACAATGTGATTACCGACATTGGCTGGGAAACCTACGCACCGGCGATGAAGATGCTGACGGAGCAGGTCTATCAGCGTTACGACCTGCCCGTCATGTACATCACCGAAAACGGCGCCTGCTACAACATGGCACCCGTCAACGGCATTGTCGACGACACCCCGCGTACCGAATATCTCTCAAGCCACATCGCGATCGCCGCCGATCTCGTGGAAGCCGGTATTCCGCTGAAGGGCTATTACGCCTGGAGCCTGATGGACAATTTCGAGTGGGCGGAAGGCTATCAAATGCGTTTCGGCCTCATCTACGTCAACTACGAGACGCAGGAGCGCACGTTGAAGAACTCCGGCAAGTGGTACAAGGCTCTGGCCGAGGAATTCCTCGAAAAGGGCAAGAACGACTGAGCGCTCTATCGCCGACAAGCGATAAAACATTGCATCAAGCCCGCGGTTCTCGTCCGCGGGCTTTTGTTTTCGAAGATCAGGCCGCCTTGGGAATGCGGGCGACAACCTTGATCTCGAAATCGAAACCGGCAAGCCATGTCACACCGAGCGCCGTCCAGGTCGGAAAAGGCGGCTCGGGGAAAAACTCATTCTTGACGGCTAGCACCGTTTCCAGCTGGTTTTCCGGATCGGTGTGAAAGGTCATGACATCAATAATATCGTCGAAATCGCAACCGGCCGCCTTCAGCGTGTTGGCGAGATTATCGAATGCCCGGCGTAGCTGGGCTTCAAAATCCGGTTCAGGCGTTCCGTCCTGACGGCTGCCGACCTGACCGGAAACGAACAGCATGTCGCCGGAGCGCACGGCCGGAGAATAGCCGTGAGCGTCGTAAAGCGCGTGGCGGTCTTTGTCGGCGGGATAGATAACGTCTCGTTTTGCCATGGTGAGGCTCCTTTTCCGATGGACACAGAACGGGAGCGGATGAGCCGTTTGGTCTTTTGCTCGCCGCCCGAATTCTGATATACGTTCTGTATGTCAAATATTCGCATACATTTCGTATGTCAATTAATATACGATGCGTATGCCAAAAAGAGGATATCCCCATGGCCGGAATCCGCGCCGAAAAGATGGAGGCTAACCGCGCACGGCTGGTCGCCGCCGCCCGCAGGGCCTTTGCCGAAAAGGGCCATGCCGCTGCCTCGATGGACGATCTGACGGCTGAGGCCGGACTGACGCGCGGCGCGCTCTATCATAATTTCGGTGACAAGCGCGGCCTGCTCGCCGCCGTAGTCCACCAGATCGATACCGAAATGGCGACGGAAGCGCGAAAACAGGCAGCAAAGGCCGAAAACCAGTGGGATGCGATGCTGGTCGAGGGCATTGCCTATATCGAAATGTCGCTTAAGCCTGAGGTGCAGCGCATCGTGCTACTCGACGGCCCGGCATTTCTCGGCGACCCATCGCAGTGGCCGAGCCAGAATGCCTGTCTTGAAGAAACAAAGAGCGCCGTCGAGAGACTGATTGCCGAAGGCATCGTCAAGCCCGTCAACCCGGAAGCAGCCGCCCGGCTTCTCGCAGGCGCCGCGCTGAATGCCGCCTTGTGGATCGCAGCGCATCAAACGCCTGAGTGGGCACTTCCGAAAGCCATTGAGGCATTTTCAGCACTTGCGACGGGATTGCTCGCGGAACAGCCCCCGCAGCGCTGACACCGCCGCGGCAAAAAAGCCCGCAGACCGACCGAAGCGGGAATGCGGGCTAAAATGCGTGCGGCGAGTAGGACGACGCCGCATCACCACGCGGGGCCGCGCGCCGAGCGGGCCCCGTGTATTTCTGTCAGCCGATGACGGCATCGACCTTCACATCGCTGACGCCTTCAGCCGGCGGGGCAATCAGATTGCCCTCAATCGCCGCGCCATCAACGGTGAGCGCCACATCATTGCCGGAACCCTTGCGGGTGACGGAGATATCGTAAGTGACGCCGCGCCATGTGCGTTTGACCGAAAAGCCGGTCCAGCGCTCCGGGATCACCGGTGCCACGCGCAGGCCT
Organism: Marinicella algicola; assembly: GCF_028401385.1. Classification (GTDB taxonomy): domain Bacteria; phylum Pseudomonadota; class Gammaproteobacteria; order Xanthomonadales; family Marinicellaceae. The sequence goes on along the minus strand of NZ_JAQOMR010000001.1, from coordinate 3,862,762 downwards.
TCATATTCCGGACGAATGCCGAGAATGAACTGGGTCGCGGCATAGTAGTTCCAGGCGGCCGTCCCCGTCAGCCAGGAGTTCTTGGCCTCGCCGAAGCGGGTGGCATCACGGCCGGCGATCATCTGAGAATAGACGTAGGGCTCCAGCCTGTGTGTATCGGAAATGCCCTCGCGCGCCGACGGATTGATGCGGTTGTAATAGTCAAACGCCGCATCGCCATTGCCGAGAACGGTCTCGCCGATCACCACCCACGGATTGTTGTGGCAGAAGATGCCGGCATTTTCCTTGTAGCCCGGCGGATAGGTCGAGATCTCGCCATACTCGATATAATATCTGGTATAGGCGGGCTGCAGCACGACAATGCCGTGGGGCGTCGCCAGATGTTTGGCAACCGAGATCGAGCGCCTTGCGGGCCTTGCCATCTTCGACGCCAACACCGGCGAGCGTGCAGAAACCCTGACTTTCGATGTAGATCTTGCCTTCTTCGTTTTCCTTCGAGCCGATAGGTCGGCCGAAATCGTCAAAAGCGCGGATGAACCAGTCACCATCCCAGCCGTGTTCGCGGATCGTCGCATCCATGTCCGTGGAAATTTTGCCGTAAAGCTCGGCGTCCTCCGCCTTTCCGGTTTCCCGGGCGATATCGGAAAGCTCTCGCGCCGACAGCACCATCAGACCGGCGATGAACACGCTTTCAGCAACCTTGCCGTCCTTGCTGGTCGTGGTCTGGAAGCTTTCACCGGGCGTATTGGAAAAGCAGTTGAGGTTGAGGCAGTCGTTCCAGTCAGCCCGGCCGATCAGCGGCAGGCGGTGCGGACCGATGCGGTCAAGCGCATACTGCATCGAGCGCTGAAGATGCACATAAAGCGGCTGTTCCGTGCCCGGTTTGTTGTCGAACACCACCGGCTCCTCGAGGATCGAGAAATCGCCGGTTTCCTTGAGATAGGCCGCCACACCGATGATCAGCCAGTGCGGATCGTCGTTGAAGTCACCGCCGATGTCGTTATTGCCCTTCTTCGTCAGCGGCTGGTACTGGTGATAGGCACCACCGGAGGTGAGCTGGGTGGCGGCGATGTCCAGAATGCGTTCGCGGGCGCGGGCCGGGACCATATGCACGAAGCCGAGCAGGTCCTGATTGGAATCGCGGAAACCGAGACCGCGGCCAATGCCGCTTTCAAACGAGGACGCCGACCGCGACATGTTGAAGGTCGCCATGCACTGATAGGCATTCCAGATATTGACCATCCGGTCGGTATGGATATCGGGCGTTTCGGCCTGGTAGACGCCGAGCAGGTCGTCCCAATGCTGGCCAAGCGCAGCAAACGCCGCATCGGCATTTTCGGCCTGCAGATATTTCTCGATGACGGGTTTGACGGTCTTCTTGTTGAGCGTCTGCGAGCCGGGCGGGTCGAACTTTTCGTCCTTGTCATTCTCGTGATAGCCGAGCACGAAAATCACCTGGCGGGTTTCGCCAGGCTGCAACGTCATCTTCACATGATGCGAACCCATCGGCGACCAGCCGTGCGCCACCGAGTTGCGCGCCTTGCCTTCGGCAACGGCAGCGGGCTTGTCCCATCCGCGCCAGGGGCCGAGGAATTCCTCGCGGGCCGTATCGTAGCCGGCAAGCGCCTCCGAGCAGGCAAAATAGGCAAAGTGATTGCGGCGCTCACGATATTCGGTCTTGTGGTAGATGACCTCGTCTTCGACCTCGACCTGTCCGGTGGAAAGATTGCGCTGAAAATTGCTCTGGTCGTCCAGCGCATCCCACAGGCAGAACTCGACCGAGGAGAACAGCGACAGATCGGCCGCCACAAGCCGCTCATTGGTGACGGTGAGCTGCCAGATTTCCAGCGTCTCGCCAAGCGGCACGAAATAGCGGTTCGAAACGCGGATGCCGTTGCGCCTGGAGCCGATGGTGGAATAGCCCATGCCGTGGCGGCACGAATAGTCTTCCACTTCCGACTGGGTCGGCATCCAAGAGGGCGACCAGAAATCGCCATCCTCATTATCGCGTACATAAACGTAACGACCACCATTGTCATAAGGCACGTTGTTGTAACGGCCACGGGTCAGCCGGCGCAGCCGCGCATCGCGGTAATAGGAATAGCCGCCCGCAGTGGCCGACAGGATGCCGAAATAGCCCTCACAACCGATATAGTTGATCCACGGATAGGGCGTGTCCGGGCGCGTGATCACGTATTCGCGCGCATCGTCGTCGAAAAAACCGTACTTCATTTGTGAAATTCCCATCCTAATGCAAACACCGCATCCGGCCGTATCGTTTCAGATCAGACAGAGGCATCTCCTCCAGCGAATTCCACTTATCACAATAACGCGACCTTCAAAAGCCGGACAATGCCATTTATAGGCATTTATTGCATTTCAAAGCGCTTTAAACTCGCTTTCACGTCCTATTTGATAGATTTTTACGGTCATCGTCGCCGCTTCGATTTTCACAAAACTAGTTTGAAAACAGTGCGTTTAACCGGCGAAGCTACAAGAATTCTGTAACGATACAGGATTACGAAACAAAGCTTCCGGCTGCACCTGACCTCCCCACGCCGCGCCTAGGCAAAGCCACCCCGTCGCACAAAGAGCGCCATTGCGTCTTCGGTGCATCACCGATAGGATGTATCTCGCCACGAAACACAACCGGAATATCGAATGAACCGCAAAATCGCTTTTTGTTGGCTTCGCTCCTCACCTCCAATGTTGCACTGGCGGAAACCCCCAGCATCGATTCTGCCAATTGGGCCGTCGACCCGAAAAATATGGAATGAGTGCCGGCGAATATGACGAGTCCGAAAGCCGCTCGTTCATGACCGGGTTTCTGGAAAAATCCGGCATCAACACTTTCCACCATTTCAAAACGCTTGCGACCTCCGCGGACCGGTGGGTGGTCTCACCCAACGTCGACACGATCTATTCTGTCGCCACGGTGAACACGAGCCAGGGCTTTGTCCTGTCCCTGCCAGACGTCGGCCGCAGATTTATCGCGACCCAGATCGTCACTGAGGATGGCGTGACCCCTTACTATTTCTACGGTGGCGGCAAACGCAGCTTTAAGTCATCGGACTTCGCCACCAAATTCGTTGCCGTCGGCGTGCGGATCGGCACGGATGGAACGCCCGAAGACGTCGAAGGGATCGTCAATCAACTTCAGCCTCAATACAAAATTACAGGTGCAGCGACGGAGACCGACCTGCCTCCCGTCGAGACCGCCACCTTGCTGAAGGTCCGCGCAGCGCTTCTTCCCGCCTATTCGAAGATGTCAAACACGTTCGGGATCATGGTCAAACACGTCGCGGATATCACGAACTGGGAGCGGTTCACCTATGCTATGGCCGGAGCCTGGGGGCTTGCCGCCGACAAAAACGCGATGTACGCGATCGGCGGTCCTGCCGATGCGAGAGCCAACACCTGCTACATCGCGACCTTCCCGAAAGTCGACGTCAAGGCATTCTACTCGATCACAGTCTATGGACCGCAAAAATACCTGATGACCGATGAGGACAACGTCATCAGCTCGAATCGCAAAGTGGTGACCAATGACGACGGCAGTTTCGATGTGGCCTTTGGCGGCGAGCCATGCCGGAAGCTCGCCCCCAATTATATCGCGACGCCTCAGGACGACTGGAGCTTCCTTCTGCGCGCCTACCGGCCGAATGTGGAGGCCTTTAAGAGCTACAGGATGCCCGACGTGAAACAAGCGAACTGAACCGGAGCAGAGGAGCCGGCCATGGCGTGTTCACTCTTTCGGAAAAGGCCGCGGCAGACGCTGCAATGTCATACAAAACCCGGTTTCTGCATTGACAACGAAGGTGCCGCTGGTCCAGCTTGAACCCGCTAGAAGACCCTACCGGAGCGGGAACAAATTTATGAACATGATGCTGAAATCAGCTACCATTTTTGGCTGCGCGCTTTTTCTTGGTCAGGCGGCAAATGCAGAGACGCTGACCGTTGCCAACTGGCTACCGCCGTCACATCCGCTGGTTTCCGATGTCATCGCACCGTTCGCCGCCTCGATTTCCGAGGCCACCGAGGGCCGTGTGACAGCGAGTATCCTGCCGGCCCCGCTCGGACCACCGCCTGCCCAGTATGACCTCGCCGTCAATGGCGTTGCCGACATCACCTTCGGCGTGCAGGGCTATAATCCCGGTCGCTTCCGCACCACCAATCTTGCCGAAATCCCGTTCTGGGGCGACACGGCGGAGGAAACATCCGTTGCCTACTGGCGCACATGGGACACGCTTTTGAAGGAGGCCGGGGAATATGACGACGTGCATGTGCTCGCCGTGTTCACCCACGGCCCCGGCCAGGTGTTCATGAAAGGCGGCGATCTCTCCGAACTTTCGACCATCGATGGTGCCAAGATCCGCGTCGGCGGCGGCATTGTTCATGAACTGGTGACCGCGCTTGGCGGCGTGCCGGTCGAAGGCCCCTCCTCGCAGACCTATGAACTGCTGTCGCAGGGCGTCGCCGACGGCATCACCTTCCCTATGAGTCCGTCAACTTCTTCGGACTGACGGACATGGTCGACCAGGCGCTGGTGATCCCCGGCGGGCTCTACAACACCTCCTTCTTCGTGGTGATGAACAAGGACACCTGGGCCGGCCTTTCACCGGAAGACCAGGCGGCGATCGACAGCATCTCCGGCGAGGCACTGGCGCGGCTTGCCGGCCAAGCATGGGATGCGGCCGATGCGGCAGGCTTTGAGGCCATGCAGGCCAATGTCACCTTCCACGATGCCACACCGCAACAGGTAGAAGAGATCGGTGCAAAGGTCGCGCCCGTGGTGGAAGCCAAGCTCGCCGAAATCGATGCCGCCGGCATTCCTCGGCAGAAGCCGTTGCGATGATGAAGCAGAATATCGAAGCATTGCAGGCTGAATGAGCGACGCCGACTTTTCTGACCACGACCGAAGCGCCGCGAGCCCCTGGCCCGCGGCCTTCGTCTTGTATTGAGCATCACCGCCGGCGCGCTGCTGATGGCGCTGATGTGCCTAACCGTCGTCGATGTCATCGGCCGCTACCTGCTGAATGCCCCGGTCAAGGGCGCGTCCGAGCTCTCCGAGCTTCTGCTGGTTTGCGTGGTTTATCTCGGCCTTCCGGCGGTCTGTCTCGATGGCGGCCATGTTACCGTTGACCTGGTGACCAAATCGCTGCCGCGCTGGAGCGAGCGTCCGCGTCTGTTTCTGACCGGGCTTGTCTCTTCAGCCGTTCTCGGCGTCATCGCTTGGCGGCTTTATGTTTATGGCGCCCAGGTCGGCGGCTATAATCTCGTCACCAATTCGCTGCGCCTGCCGGTCGCGCCCGTGGTCTGGTTCTGCGCCGTCTTTGCCGCCATCTCAGCGCTGACCACCTTTGCTCTGGCGCTTGCCGCCCTAGTCAAGAGAGCTCCATGATCGAATGGCCCATCGGAATTGCAGTGCTGATCTTGCTGCTTTTGGTCGGCATGCCGATCGCCTTTTCGCTGACGCTGATCGGCGTTGTCGGCACGGCGTCGATCATCGGGCTGAAGCCATCCTTCGCGCTGCTGGGATCGACATTTTTCGACAATGGCCGTTCCTATACGCTGACCGTCATGCCGCTGTTTCTGCTGATGGGCAATTTCGTGGTCCAGTCCGGCATCGCCCGCGAGCTCTATGACAGTGCCCATGCCTGGCTCAGGCACCGCAAGGGCGGGCTTGCGCTGGCAACAATTACCGCCTGTGGCGGATTTTCCTCCGTGTGCGGCTCGTCGCTGGCCACAGCGGCCACGATGTCGAAGATCGCGCTGCCTTCGATGCGCCGTTTCGGCTATCCCGACAGCCTCGCCACCGCCTCGATTGCCGCCGGCGGCACGCTTGGTATCCTGATCCCGCCCTCCGTCATCCTCGTCTTCTACGGCATCATGACGCAGCAGAATATCGGCAAACTGTTCATGGCCGGCATCGTGCCGGGCCTGCTCGGCATTCTCGGCTATGCTATAGCGGTGAAGATTTCCGTGCGGTTTCTGAAGCAGGATCTGCCGGTCGAACCGAAGCTTTCGCTCAAGCAACGGCTGCTGGCGCTGAAGGGCACGGCCGGCGCGTTGCTCCTGTTCATCTTCGTGATGGGCGGCATCTATCTCGGCATCTTCACGCCGACGGAAAGTGCCGGTATGGGTGCCTTCGGGGCCTTCGTGCTGGCAGTCGCTTCGGGCCGGCTCAAGCTTTCAGATCTGGGCGACATCCTCTATTCGACCGCCAAGACCACCGCGATGATGTTCTTCATCCTGTTCGGCGCACTGACCTTCACCAATTACGTCAACCTCTCCGGGATGACGACTGATATCCAGTCGGCGCTGTCGATGTTCGGCGACGGGCCTTACGCCACCATCATTGCCATCCTGATCATCTATCTGCTGCTTGGCTGCGTGCTCGAGGGCTTTCGATGATCACGCTCACCGTGCCGATCTTCTATCCGATCGTCGCAGCGCAGGGTTTTGACCTGATCTGGTTCGGCATTTTCGTCGTCGTCATCACGGAAGTCAGCTACATCACCCCGCCCGTGGGCATGAATGCCTTCGTGCTCAACACGGTGGTGCGCGATGTCAGCCTCAGAACCATCTTCTCCGGCCTCATCCCCTTCGTCGCCATGGATATCGCCCGCATCGCCCTGCTGATCGCCTTCCCGGCCATCGCACTGTTCATTCCATCGATGATGTAAGGCGACTCCGGTCTAGCGCGGATTTCGGGTTATGCTATAGAACCGCGTACACCCCCGGCTGAATGCAACGGCAGCGCTTATCAAACCTGCTGATATCGAGTTCCGATGTCGTCAGGCGGCAATTGGAGCGATCTTCACTTTCGTAAGTCTCATCGCGGCCAAAGCTTTATAAATGTTTCACTTTTCAGCTCCGCGACGCCGTATGCGTCGGGTCGAAACTCCACCGCGAATTCAGGTTCATCCGGCCAAGAAAGTCCACTGTTTTCAGCTTGCTTGATGATCTCGTCGGTATTTTGCTCATAACTCAGCGCAAAAGCTTCAAGGTCGGTTATCACGCGATCAGCTTGCCGGACTGCGTCCACCCCGACTCCGGAAGCGGTCATACCTCCGGCAGGCATGTAAACTTTGCCGTCGATTTCAATGGGAGTGTTTATTTGAGCGCTACGGAGTTTCTGACGTTCGGAGTCGTTAACGGTTCGCGCTAGACCGTGTACACCCTGCATTTCATGAACCAGACCTTCATTGGACCAATCCACCATCACACGAATAACATGCTCCCGAGCCCAATCTTGGTGGGTCATGACATCGATGAGAAAGGCTTTGTCTTGACGGAATACGGCGAAGATGATTGGCCCGTCGCGCTTCACGAAACCGTCTGACTCAACATATTGAGAAAAGTGCAGATGGTGCACTCCCCAAGCGCTCAACATCAAATCTAAGTCCTGTCGGCGATGAGGCTTCAGCCCATTCCCGTTCACATATCCGTGCTTCACCGCGCGGCTAAGGTACTTAGTCAGGTCTCCTCCCGACTGAATGTCAGCGATCAACGCCTGAACGTCAGCTCGTCGCCGCTGCAGTACGGGATTTGCCCTAAATTCGTTCGACTGCAGTACCTGCCGAGGCATCGGGGCAATATACGCCGGGTCCAGTTGAACCAGCGAATTAGCAGATCAGCAGGCGTCATGGCGGAAAGCTCTCGGACGATATCGCTGTCTTGACGGTCATACGGGAGATTATCCAGCACAAGCCGCCTAACACTCGCCATCAGGAGATTTTGAAGATCGCTCATGACCCCACCGCCGTTCGGCCACACTTGGCCCGTTTCGGGGAGAAGTGGTGCCGCCTACGTGACTCGAACACGTGACCCCGCATTACGAATGCGATGCTCTACCAACTGAGCTAAGGCGGCCCGAACGCGCTGATAAGCACGTTGCGATGCATGGGGCTGTTACAGCCTCTTGGCGGGTTTTTCAAGCGCCTTTGCCGCAGGCGTGGCAAAAAATGATGTGTGTGGCAGGGTTATGGTTCAGCCGGGGCTGCGCAGAAGGGCGAGCGTTTCGGCGCGCTTTGCGGCATCTGTGTTGAAAATGCCGCGGGAGACCAGCGTGACGGTGTTGGCGCCGTGCGCCTTGATGCCGCGCATTTCCATGCACATGTGACGCGCTTCAGCCATCACCATCACGCCCTTGGGCTTCAGAACGGCGTCCATGGCATCAGCGATCTGGCCGGTCAGGCGCTCCTGAAGCTGCGGGCGGCGGGCAAGCGTATCGACCACACGCGCGAGCTTGGAAAGCCCCGTCAGCCGGCCGCCATCGGGCAGATAGGCAATATGGGCCTTGCCGAAGAACGGCAGCAGGTGGTGCTCGCACATGGTGTGGAAGGCGATATCCTTGACGATGACGATCTCGTCATGGCCGTCCTCGGTGAACACTGTTTTCAAATGCTCCGCCGGGTTCTCGGCAAGGCCGGAGAACACTTCCAGATACATCTTCGCGACCCTTGACGGCGTGTCCTGCAGGCCTTCACGGCCAGGATCCTCGCCGAGCGCGACCAGAATGTCGGATACGGCGTTCATGATTTTTCGCGACGCGCCGCGGCATCGTCAATCTGTCTCGGGAGATCGTTCAAATTTCACCTGTTGTTCGCCGCATATCGGTTTGTTGTATCACGTTTGCGGCCCAGTCCGGCCGCATCTAGACCCCCGGCAAATGTCAATTTCAAGGCTTGACCTCAATGATCGTCCGATGGCTGCGCGCCGACAGCACACAGGCCGCAACAATCAGCACGCCGCCAATCAGCGTCGGCCAAGCGGGGATTTCGTCGAAAAACACAAAGCCGTAGAAACCCGCCCAGACCAGCGATGAATAGTCGACAACGGCATAAAGCGAGGCCGGTATGCGGCCAAGACCCGCCACCAGAAAGATGAAACCGAGCGCACCACACAGACCAATCAGGCCGATCTGCCAGGAAAGCGAAGGATCGGGCGCCTGCCAGAGCAGCATGGCCATGGGTGCTGAAAACAGTGCCGCGAACCCCGTCTGCATCAGGCTCAGCGTGATCGGATGGTCGTTGGCCGACGACTTCTTCATCGCAATCGCCGTAAACGCATAGGCCAGCGGCGCTGCAAGCCCCGCGGCAATGACGGCCAGAGAGACCGGAGGACCGGCAATTCCGGTACCTCGCGTGGCAACGATGAGACCAGAGCCCGATACCGCCAGAAGAAGCGCGACATAGGTCGCCCACCCGGGCCGTTCTCCAAAGACGAGCGCACCAAGCAGCGCCATATAGATCGGCGCGGTCATCGCCAGCGCCAGTGCCATCACCAGCGGCATGCCGGCAATGCCGTAGAAAAACAGGCTTGCCGTCGCCGCCGCCAGAAAGCCTCTCAGCACATGGTCTTTCATGAAGCCGGGTTTCGGCCGGCGGCGCACGAAAACGGCGACAAAAACAGCCAGAAACAGGGCCGAAACCGTGTAGCGCAGGAAGACGACCTGAAAGCTCGACATCTCAGCACCCAGGCTTTTGGCCAGCGCATCAACGCCGGAAAGCGTGGCAACCGCCGCCACCGCCAAGCTGACACCCGATGTCCGGGTCATTGATGCCATGATCGTCCCTCGTTCGGCCCTGCCCGACTACCCGGACATCGCGCCTCCATGGCGTGGCGATAGCGCCGCCACGACAGCCGGTCAAGCCACACCAACAGCCGAACGGTTCGACCTTTTGCAGAACGGCCAAATGGCTTAAGGGTGTATCAACACACAGGGTGCCCGCCGCTATGGCCAAGATGATCCATTCGATGATCCGGGTGCTGGATGATGCCCGTTCGATCGATTTCTATAAACTTCTGTTCGGTCTTGAGGTCGTGGACCGCTATCCGTTTGACGGGTTCACGCTGATCTATCTGGCCAATGCGGAGACGGGTTTCGAGCTGGAGCTGACGGTCAATGCCGGAGAGAGCGAAGCTTATGACCTCGGCAATGGCTATGGTCACCTCGCCGTCAGTGTCGATGATATTGCCGCCGAACATCAGCGGCTGACGGCACTTGGCATTCCCGTCGGCAAGCTGGTGACCATGGAGCGCGAAGGCGCCCCTTCGCCCGCTTCTTCTTCGTCACCGATCCTGATGGCTACAGAATAGAAGTGCTGCAGCGCGGCGGCCGTTTTCAGTAAAGGCCGGTCCGCTCCAGCACGAAACGCACGCGGGTTTCGACATCGGCCTTCGGCAGCACGACCGGCCGGTAGCCGAGCTTCGGGTAGAAGGCCATCAGCCGCTCATATTCGGCAATGCCCTGTTCCAGCCCATGGCGGCGCCCGGCATCATTGCAGTAGATCTCCGGCCACGGAGGGGTCATGAAAACGGTCTGGTTGTAGCGGACCTGCCGGGTGACAACGGAAGCCTCAGTCTCGACGTTCGCATGATCAGCAGCGGCCAGGGCATCAATCAGCCCGCGGTCAAAGAAGACTGGCCCCACCGATCTGCGCATAGCCGCATGGTCGGCGACCGCCATCGCCGCCGCCCGGCGGGCAAAGGCCGCTATGTCGACCCATGGCAGCGCTTTTCCTCACCAGCATTCTCTTCGGCCACGATCCGGCGGCCGGGTTCTTCGACGACGGCAAAACCGCGGTCGCCAAGAGCTTCGATCAGCGTGGACTTGCCACCGCCCGAACAACCGGAAAGCACGAAAAACCGGTCCACGTCAGGACGCAGTCTCGCAGGCGATGCCGGGGTCATTCTCGCCGTTCATCACGTTATAGAGTGTCGCCGAATCGCCCTTGGTCCACCAGACATAGGGTCCGGCCGCATAACGTGCACCGGAAGCGGCGATGACCTCGGCCGCGATCGTCAGGTGGTCCTGCCATTCAAGCCGCGCCAGCTCAATTTCACCGCTCGAGACATAGCGCGCCTTCATGGTGAAATCACCACAATCATAGACCGCATCGATGGAGCGGGCATCCGCTCCACCCGGGACCGTAATCGAGAATGCGGTGTCCGCGCGGGCGGAACCTGCCGCAAATACGGTGAAAATGACGGATATCAAGACTGCTCTTTTCCTGGACATGAACCTTCCCTATCATTGTTACCAGATGAAACCCGCCATCCGGACTGCGGTGGTGTATGACGAACTAATATGCCAGATTGATCTTGCTCAAGGCCTACGCCCAAACTTAGCCTTAAGTCGTAGGCGTCTTGCGGCGGCATCATGGCCGAAGCGGGTTTACGTTAACCGGCTACTTCGCTGAAGTCCACCGGGCCGACCTGCGCATGACGGAAACGGGACAAGACCGAAATGGCAGAAGAACAGAAAACACGCCTCGCCCTCCCAAAGGCATCTGACTTCGCCCCGAGGCACCTTGCCCCCGGTGCACCAACACCGGAACACAGGCCCCTTTCGCGCCTGTCCTCGAAAGCCTCCCAAGCATAACCCGATCACCCAAGGAGTATCAGACGATGGCCGACAAATTCGATGTCGCGGGCTTCAACAAGAATTTCATCGAGCGCGCCGCGCAGAAGCCCGCAATCGCCACCGCCGTTGTTCATCCCTGCAGTCGTGACGCGCTTCTGGGCGCTGTCGAAGCGGCCCATGAAAACCTGATCGAGCCGATCCTTGTCGGCCCTGAAAGCAAGATCAGGTCGGTTGCCGACGAAAATGAACTCGACATTTCCGGCTACCGCATCATTGATACACCGCACAGCCACGCCTCTGCCGCACAGGCTGTTGCGCTCGCAAGCAAGGGCGAAGTCGAAGCCTTGATGAAGGGCAGCCTGCATACCGACGAATATATGGGCGCGGTCATCAGAAAGGATGCGGGGCTGAGAACCGGTCGTCGTATCTCCCATGTCTTTGCCATGGTTGACCCGGAATACCCCAAGCCGTTTTCATCACCGATGCGGCCATGAACATCAAACCGGATCTGGCAACCAAGGTCGATATTGCCCAGAACGCGATTGACCTGATGATTGCGATCTCTGACGTTGAGATCACCCCGAAGGTTGCCGTGCTTTCGGCTGTCGAGACGGTGAACCCCTCGATCCAGTCCACCATCGACGCCGCTTGCCTTTCCAAGATGGCCGACCGTGGTCAGATCACCAATGCCATTGTTGACGGCCCGCTCGCCTTCGATAATGCGATCAGCCTTGAGGCCGCCAAGATCAAGGGTATCACGTCCGCCGTTTCCGGCGATGCCGACATTCTGCTGACGCCGGACCTGGAATCCGGCAATATGCTGGCCAAGCAGCTGGTTCTGCTCGGCGGCGCCACCTCCTCGGGCATCATCCTCGGCGCCCGCATTCCGATCATCCTGACGAGCCGTGCCGATGGGGCGCAGGCCCGTATCGGCTCCTGCGCGATTGCGGCTCTGATGGCGGATGCCCGCCGCAATGGCCGGTTCCCCGCGTTCTGAAAAGCGACGAGCCGTTTCAAAAGCCGTCGCGGCATCTGCCGCGGCGGCTTTTTCACGTCCGCCATCTTGCCAATGCGCCCTGGAGGCGTATAACCGCCGCCCTTCGCTCCATATTCGCGCACAACAAAGGACGGCGTCATGACCGCGCTCGGTTTAGACTTCGGCACGACCAACACCGTGATCGCTTTGCCCGCGGAGAGCGACGGCGAAACCCGCTCGCTGACGTTTGAAAGCCAGGCAGGCGTGACGGATACGATGCGCACCTGCCTGTCCTTCATGAAGGACCGGAAGGCCACCGTCGGCGCGCCGCTGGCGACAGAAGCGGGCGCTGCGGCCATCCGCACGCTGATCGACCATCCCGGCGAATGCCGCTTCCTGCAGTCGATCAAGACCTATGCGGCGAGCCCGCTGTTCAAGGAGACGGCCGTGCTCGGCCGCCGCCACTCCTTCCCCGACCTGATGGCGGTGTTTCTCGAAAAGCTGATGACCTACGCCGGCGACAGCTGGCCGCAAAATGTCAGCCGCGTAGTTGCCGGCAGGCCGGTGCGTTTTGCCGGTGTCGGCGCTGACGAGGCACTGGCAATCGAACGCTATAATGACGCGCTGTCACGCTTCGGCTTCCCAGAAATCCGCTTCGTCATGGAGCCGGTGGCCGCCGCCTGGTATTTCGCAAGCCGCCTCAAGAGAGATGCTAATGTGCTGGTCGCCGATTTTGGCGGCGGCACCACCGACTATTCGATCATCCGGTTTTCCAAAAGTGCCGGCCGGCTTTCCGCCGAACCGCTTTCCCATTCCGGTGTCGGCGTTGCCGGCGACATGTTCGATTATCGCATCATCGACAATGTCGTCAGCCCGATGCTGGGCAAGGGCACGTGCTACAGAAGCTTCGGCAAGGTGCTCGACGTGCCATCCAACTACTACGCCAGCTTTGGCCGCTGGAGCCAGCTTTCGATCTTCAAGACCACCCGCGACTTCAAGGACCTGCAAAGCCTGGTGCGCGATGCGACCGATCCGGACGCGCTTGAACTGTTCATAGAGCTGATTGAAAACGACGAGGGTTACCCGCTTTATGAAGCGGTAACGGCCACCAAGCGGGCGCTTTCGGCGAAAGACGAGGCCGATTTTTCTTCGCGCCACTGGGAAAAGACAGCCGCCGCAGCGTACGCCGCGCCGATTTCGAAACCTGGATTTCCGGCGAACTCGGCCAGATGGAAGCAGCACTCGATGAGGCTGTTGAAGGCGCTGGCATCACCGCTGGCGAGATAGACAAGGTGTTTCTGACCGGCGGCTCATCCTTCGTGCCGGCCGTGCGCGAAATCTTCGAAAACCGCTTCGACAAGAGCCGCATCGAGACAGGCGGCGAACTTTTGTCGATTGCCCACGGTCTGGCGCTGATCGGCACAGAGGAGCATTTTCCGCAGGCGGTCTGAGGAGAGATCATCCCGGCAGCAAGCCGGAATGACGGAAAAGAAATGTCCTACCCGCCGGCAGACATTTTTGCCTGCTTGGCTGCAAGCCGTGTGCGAATGCTGTCAACGTCCGCGCGTGGCGTCGCCTTAAACAGGGACTGGGTATATTCGTGCTGCGGATCCGTGAACACCTGATCACGCGAACCACGCTCCACCACTTCACCAAAATACATCACCATGATCTCGTCGCAGATATAACGCACGACCGAAAGGTCGTGGGAGACGAAGATATAGGTCAGGTTGAACTCGTCCTGCAGATCGGCAAGAAGGTTGAGGATCTGGGCCTGCACGGAAAGATCGAGCGCGGAGACCGGTTCGTCGAGCACAAGCAAGCTAGGATTGAGTATCAGCGCACGGGCGATCGCGATGCGCTGGCGCTGGCCACCGGAGAACATGTGCGGATAGCGCTCAAAATGCTCAGGCCCGAGACCGACCTTCTTCAAAAGGTTCTGGGCCTTGTCGCGGCGGTCGGTGGCGGTATCGTCGGTGTTGAGGAGAAGCGGCTCCATCAGCACGTCACCGATCTTCTGGCGCGGGTTCAAAGAACCATAGGGGTTCTGGAACACGATCTGCACCTTTCGGCGCTGCTCGGGGTCGGCCGCGTCTTAGAGATGTCGATGGACTTGCCGCCGATGGTCAGTTCGCCCTCGGTCTGCGCGTCGATCATGGTGATGATGCGGGCAAGGGTGGACTTGCCGCAGCCGGACTCGCCGACCAGCGCCAGCGTTTTGCCGCGCTCGACGGAGAAGTCGACGCCCTTTAGCGCCCTGACGGCGCGGGCCTTACCGAACATACCGCCCGGCACGATGTAGTCGCGGACGATATTTTTCCTTCTGCTACGATCTCACTCATTGGGCGCCTCCCGAAAAATCGGCCGAATAGTCGATGGTTGGCAGCCGATCACCGGTGGCGTTTTCCGGCAGTGCCGAAAGCAGCGCTCTGGTATAGGCATGCTTCGGATTTTCGAAAAGCGTCAGCACGTCGGATTCTTCCATCTTGCGACCCTGGTATTGTACCACAACCCGGTCGGCGGTCTCGGCGACGACACCCATGTCGTGGGTGATCATGATCATCGCCATGCCGGTTTCCTCCTGAAGCTTCGCCAGCAGCTCGAGGATCTGCTTCTGGATGGTCACGTCGAGCGCTGTGGTTGGCTCGTCGGCGATCAGGAGCTTCGGCGAGCAGGCCATGGCAATCGCGATCATGATGCGCTGGCACTGGCCGCCCGACATCTGGTGCGGATAGGCCCTCAACCGATCAGCCGGGTTCGGCAGGCCAACAGCTTCCAAGAGTTCGATGGCGCGTTTGTGGCGCGCTTTCTTGTCGAGATCGGTATGCTGTTTGAGCACCTCATCAATCTGGAACCCGGAGGTAAAGCAGGGATTGAGGCTGGCAATCGGCTCCTGAAAAATCATCGAAATGTCTTTGCCGATGATCCGGCGGCGTGCCTTCGGCGACAGGTTGGCGATATCGCGGCCCTCGAAGGTGATCTTGTCAGCGGTCACCGTTGCCGTTGGGGGAAGGAGCCCCATCACGGCGAGCATGGCAACCGACTTGCCTGAGCCGCTTTCGCCGACAATAGCAAGCACCTCGCCGCGATCGATGCGGTAGGAGGCGCTGTCGAGCACGGTCGACTGACCAGCGGCCGTCGGAAAAGAGACCGATAGGTTCTGGACGTCGAGAAGCGGTTCCATCTGATTATCCATGGGCTCAGCTCCGCTTCAGCTTGGGATCGAGCGCATCACGCAGACCATCGCCCACGAGATTGATCGCCAGCACGGTGATCAGGATGGCAAGGCCGGGGAAGGTGACAACCCACCAGGCTGACAGGATGAACTCGCGCGCTTCCGCCAGCATCGTGCCCCATTCCGGTGTCGGCGGCTGCGCGCCCATACCGAGGAAGCCAAGGGCGGCGGCGTTCAGGATGGCGTCGGAAAACGACAGCGTACCCTGCACAATCAACGGCGACAGACAGTTCGGCAGGATGGTCTTGAACATCAACCGACCGTTGCGGGCCCCGGCAACACGGGCGGAAATCACATATTCGCGCCGGGATTCACCCATGACCGCGGCACGGGTCAGACGCGCGAAATGCGGCTGCAGCACGAGCGCGATGGCCAGCATGGCATTGACGAGACCGGGACCGAGCACGGCGACCAGAACCAGCGCCAGAAGCAGTGGTGGGAAGGCGAGAATGACGTCCATGATCCGCATGATCGCAACATCAACCCAGCCGCGGAAAAAGCCAGCAAGCAGCCCGAGCACAATACCGAAGACCAGCGCAATGGTGACGACGACGAGGCCGATCAGCAGCGAATAGCGCGAGCCATAGATCAGCCGCGAAAGCATATCACGGCCGACGGCATCTGTGCCGAGCAGATAGGTCGCTGTGCCCTCCGCCTCCCAGACTGGAGGCGTCAGCCGCATGGCAACATTCTGGGCATTCGGGTTATGCGGCGCAATCCACGGGGCGAAGAGCGCGATCAACACGAGCGCGACGATGATGGCAAGGCCGATTACGGCGCCCTTGCTCCGGCTGAAATAGTGCCAGAACTCGGAGAGCATCTGCAGGCGAACATGCTTGCGCTGGGCCGCGGCGACTGTGACTGGGTCTGTCATGGCGGTCCTCCTATTGGTGGCGAATGCGCGGGTTGATGAGGCCATAGGCAAGGTCGACCAGGAGGTTGACCAGCATGACGAGGCCGGCGATCAGGACAAGACCGCCCTGCACAACGGGATAGTCGCGCCGCGAGATCGAATCGATCATCCACTTGCCGACGCCCGGCCAGGAAAAGATCGTCTCGGTCAGGATCGCGCCTGCCATCAGCATGCCGACCTGAAGGCCGATCGTGGTGATCACCGGGATCAGCGCATTCCTGAGCGCATGGAGCCCGATGACGCGCCCGCCGGAAAGGCCCTTGGCGCGGGCGGTGCGGACATAGTCCTCGCCCATCACTTCGAGCATGGCCGAACGGGTCTGGCGCGCGATCACTGCAAGCGGAATGGTGGCAAGCACGACCGACGGCAGGATCAGGTGCGACAACGCCGAGGTGAACGCACCCTTCTGCCCTGACAGCAGCGAATCGATGGTCATGAAGCCGGTGACGGAGGGAAATAATAGAGCAGCGAAATCCGTCCCGAAACCGGAGTCCAGCCGAGAATGCCGGAAAACAGGATGATCAGCAAAAGGCCCCACCAGAAGATCGGCATCGAATAACCGGTGAGTGCCACGCCCATGGTGGCCTGATCGAAAATCGAGCCGCGCTTGACAGCGGCCAGAACGCCGGCGGGAAGACCGATCGCGATCGCCAGAAACATAGCGCAGATCGAAAGTTCGGCCGTCGCGGGAACCGCGCCAGAAACTCGGTCAGAACGGGCTGTTTGGTGGAGAGCGAAATGCCGAAATCGCCGTGCAGCAGATTCCAGACATAGGAAAGATACTGGACGACGATCGGCTTGTCGTAGCCGAACTGGTGCACCAGTTGCTGGTAGCGCTCGGGACTGATGCCGTGCTCACCGGCCATCAGAAGGATCGGATCACCCGGCAGCACGCGGACAAAGCCGAAGGCGACAATGGTGATGCCGATAAAGGTCGGCACAATCAGCAGGAGCTTGCCGAGAACAAATTTAATCATGAAGACGTCCTGGAATGGAAGAGGGCCGCTTTCCCGGCCCTCTTCTCTGTCTCAAACCTTAATCGGCAATGTCAACACCGTCGAAGCGGTGGTAGCCGAGCGGGTCGATCACGAAGTTCTCGACATTCTTGGTCATCGGAACGGTCACGGTCGAGTGAGCGATCGTTGCCCACGGTGCCTGCTCCTTGAAGATGACCTGGGCCTGTTCGTAGAGCTTGGTGCGCTCTGCCTGATCGGAGGTCACCTTGGCCTTCTGGATCAGGTCCTCATAGGGCTGATAGCAGAATTCAGCGACGTTGGACGAGGTGCCAACAGCATCGCAACCGAGCAGGGTGGCGAGGAAGTTGTCCGGATCGCCGTTGTCGCCGGTCCAACCGAGCAGAACAGCGCCGTCGTGATCCTTCTCGCCGGAACGGGCAAGATATTCACCCCATTCGTAGGAGACGATCTCGACCTCTACACCGATCTTGGCGAGGTCGGACTGCATCAATTCGGCCATGCGGCGGGCGTTCGGATTGTACGGACGCTGAACCGGCATTGCCCAGATCTTCATCGAAAGATCGGTGACGCCCGCGTCTTCCAGCATCTTCTTGGCGGCTTCCGGATCGTAAGGATCGTCCTTGACCGCATCGTTATACGACCACATCGTCGGCGGGATCGGGTTCTTTGCAACCTGACCGGTGCCCTGGAACACAGCGTCAATGATCGCCTGCTTGTCGATGGCCATGTTCAGGGCCTTGCGGACCTCAACCTTATCGAACGGCGGCTGCAGCGTGTTGTAGGCAAGGTAACCGATATTGAGGCCGGCGCTCTGCTCAACCTTCAGCTTGTCGTTTTCCTTGAGGCCTGCGATGTCAGCCGGGGACGGGTATGGCATGATATGGCACTCGCCGGCCTGCAGTTTCTGCACGCGCACAGAGGCATCGGTGGTGATGGCGAAAACCAGGTCATCGATCGGCTGCTTGCCGTTCCAGTAGTCCGGGAAAGCCTTGTAGCGGATCACGGCATCCTGCTGGTAGGCAACGAAGGTGAACGGACCGGTACCGACAGGCTTCTGGTTGAACTGCTCCTTGGTGCCGGCTTCAGCGAGCTGCTCGGCATATTCCAGGGAAACAATCGAGGCGAAATCCATGGCAAGGTCAGCGATGAACGGCGCTTCCGGGCGGTTCAATGTGAACTTGACGGTCATGTCGTCGACCTTGTCGACGCTCTTGATCAGGCTCGGGAAGCTCATCGCGTCGAAATACTCCCAGGAAATCCCCGGGGCATAGGCGTACCATTCATTGTCCTTGTCGAGCTGGCGCTCGAACGAGAACACGACGTCATCGGCGTTCAGTTCACGCGTCGGCGTGAAGAAGTCAGTGGTCTGGAACTTGACGCCGGGACGGATGTGGAAAGTGTATTCCAGGCCGTCGTCGGAGATGTCGTAGCTTTCGGCGAGACCCGGTTCGGTTTCGGTGGAACCATGCTTGAACTCGAGCAGACGGTTGAAGACCGTGCGTGAGGAAGCATCGAAGCTGGTGCCGCTGGTGTAGGCGGACGGGTCGAAGCCTTCTGGCGAACCTTCTGAGCAATATACAAGCGTTTTGGCGCTGGCGGCACCGCCGAGCGCGACAAAAAGCTCGTAGCGAGAGCCAAAGCTTTCAATTTCTTCATCATTTTCCCCTTGTTGGTCGATGGACCGGCTTTCATGACGCCGGATCCTTCGTGAAATCCGCGCGGTTGCCACCAGGGCGCCGGCCGCAACGGATCAAGCCGCATCGGCGCCTTGCGGGATCGTTACAGATACCGAGGCGCCAACAAAAGTCTGTGCATGGCACCATTCCCAACCACGGTTGCCACACTGATGGCGAGACTATCGTTTTTTTGACCGTGCAATCAAAAAGCTCGAGACCCGGCAAATTGAACAGAAGGCAAGCCGCTGAAATAGCTCCCAAATTCAAGAAATTCACATTTTTGTAAAAAACTGAAGGGTTTGACGCAATTCTGTTTCGAAAGTCGCAGGCCGGACTTCAGGATGATTGCTTTCCATAGTGGCGGCGGGAAACCGCCGCAAAGTGCGTTGAACTGACAATCGTCAGTCTTCAGGAGCCGCACACGTGACATTGCAGCAACAGCTTCACCAGTTGATCGCCGCCTACGGCACCCGCTGGCGCACACGTCGCCGCGATTTCAGGTACGCTTTGGCCGGACGTGATCGACAAGCGGGTGTGCCCGCGTCTTCAGATCGTGCTCTCCTGAACCCCGCCTTGGCGATATCTCCATTTGGTGCTACGGCCTCTGTCACTGCCGAAACAGCGGAGCGCCCGTGACCGAGGCCCTTGCCTATCCCGAACTGATCGCCGTTTTGACCGCGCTGACGGATGACGCGCCGCGGGTGATGACCGTGCGCATGGGAAGGCTCTGCCCTCCGGCCCGTTCGAAAGTGCCCACCGCAGCCTGCAGAGCGGGCTGCGCGCCTGGGTGGAGAGCCAGACGGGCCATCCGGTCGGCTATCTCGAACAACTCTACACCTTCGCCGACCGCGACCGTGGCTTCGAGCGGAGTGAAGACGGGCACCGCACCATCTCGATCAGCTATCTTGGTCTGGTGCGCGAACAGCCCCGCCCGGCGGCGGTGCACCCTTGTGGAAGGACTGGTATTCCTATTTTCCATGGGAGGACCTGCGCGCCGGACAGCCGGAAATCCTTAAACAGGTAACCGATATGCTGAGCCAATGGGCAGAGAG
Source organism: Marinicella algicola (assembly GCF_028401385.1). Classification (GTDB taxonomy): domain Bacteria; phylum Pseudomonadota; class Gammaproteobacteria; order Xanthomonadales; family Marinicellaceae. The sequence continues at coordinate 3,842,562 of NZ_JAQOMR010000001.1, read as the reverse complement.
CGAGCGACCGGGCCGTGCAGCCCGCCGCCACCGGCTGGAATTTTCCTTTGGTCTCAACGGCATGGCCTGGAACGAGGAACTGGTGCTGCAGCGCTACGAGTTGATGTTTGAGGCGGGGCTGATCGCGGAAGCCGGACTGGCGCCGGCCTTCTGGTTCGGCCGCCCGATGTCAGCAGACCATCGCCGGATACTGGCCACCGCGATTGCCCGGCTGCGCGCCAAGATCAAATACCGCCCGGTGATTTTCGAACTCATGCCCGAATGCTTTTCGCTTCTTCAACTGCAAAAGGGTGTCGAGGCGCTTGCCGGGCTCAGGCTGCACAAGCCGAATTTCAGACGGCAGATCGACCAGCAGCAGTTGATCGAGGAAACCGGCGAAACCACCGGCGAAACCGGAGGCCGCCCGGCCAAGCTGTTCCGCTACCGCCACGCGGTGCGCGAGGAACGCGCGCTTTCCGGCTCGCGCCTGCCGGTCGCGCGCATGTGAGGGCATTGTGGGGCCTGGCAATCATTGCCAGGCCCTGTTTCTCTTGACCCGCCCTTGCCGAGGGTTATGCGGCGACCATGCCATGCGGATCGATAACGAATTTCTTCGCCGCCCCGCCATCAAAATCGGCGTAGCCGCGCGGGGCATCGTCGAGCGTGATGAGTTCGACATTCACAGCCTTGGCGATATCCACCCGCCCGAACAGAATGGCCTGCATCAGCGCCCGGTTATAGCGCATCACCGGGCATTGGCCGGTGTGGAAGGAATGCGACTTGGCCCAGCCGAGACCGAAGCGCAGGCTGAGCGCGCCTTTCTGGGCGGCCTTGTCCTCAGCGCCCGGATCCTCGGTCACATAAAGCCCCGGAATGCCGATCTGTCCGCCGGCGCGTGTCAGATCCATCGCCGAGTTCAGCACGGTGGCAGGCTGTTCATGCCCGTGATCATGGCCGCAGCCATGGGCCTCGAACCCGACGCAGTCGACAAACGCATCGACCTCCGGTGAACCGGTGATTTGCTCAATCATATCCTGCATTGTCGCATCCTGCCTGAGGTCCACGACCTCGCAGCCGAAGCTCTTGGCTTGGCTCAGGCGCTCCGGGATCATGTCGCCGACAATGACGCAGGCCGCCCCAGAAGCCTTGCAGAAGCGGCGGCGGCAAGGCCCACCGGCCCGGCGCCGGCGATATAGACAATCGACCCCGGACCAACGCCCGCTGTCACGCAACCGTGGAAGCCGGTCGGGAAGATGTCGGAGAGCAATGTCAGGTCGGTGATTTTCTCCATCGCCTGTTCGCGATCGGGAAATTTCAGCAGGTTGAAATCGGCATAGGGCACCATGACGTATTCGGCCTGGCCGCCGACCCAGCCGCCCATGTCGACATAGCCGTAGGCCGCACCCGGCCGCGACGGGTTGACGTTGAGGCAGATGCCGGTCTTGCCTTCCTTGCAATTGCGGCAGCGTCCGCAGGCAATGTTGAACGGCACGGAAACGACGTCGCCGACACAAATGAACTCCACATCGCGGCCGCATTCGATCACCTGTCCGGTGATTTCATGTCCGAGCACAAGGCCCTGAGGCGCAGTGGTGCGGCCGCGCACCATATGCTGGTCGGAGCCGCAGATATTGGTGGTCAGGATTTTCAGAATCACACCGTGATCGCACCGGCGGTCTCCCAGCGCCAGTTTCGGAAAATCGATCGTTTCGACAGTCACTTTTCCGGCGCCCTGAAATATAACGCCTCGGTTTGATGCAGTTGCCATGTCTTCCTCCCGGACTTTGTTATGAAGCTTCATCATCTGCCGGGACAAAGGCCGATCCATGTCTGAAAACGACATGATACGACATCAAAAATGCCGCCATAGACATGGCGGCATGAAAACATATTGGCGAAGAGGCTGACGACGAATGCCGCATCAGATCGCGTTGGCGCGGCGATCCTCGATGTAAAGCGCGCGCAGTTTCACGCTTGTCGGACCCGGTTTACCGTCACCGATCGGCTGGCCGTCCACGGCGATGACCGGGGTGACGAAATTGCTGGCGGAGGTATAAAGGCTTCCTTCGCGCCCTTGACCTCATCGACGCTGAAGGCGCGCTCTTCCACCTTGAAGCCGTTGCGTGCGGCGATCTCCAGCGCCGAGACGCGGGTAATGCCGGGCAACACCACACGCGACAGCGGCCGGGTCACGATCACATCGTCCTGGGTGACGATATAGGCGGTGGCCGAGGTCTGCTCGGTGACGAAGCCATCCTTGACCAGCCAGGCATCGTCGGCACCTTTTTCGTGCGCTTCCATCTTGGCAAGGCTGGGATAGAGCAATTGGGTGGTCTTGATGTCGCAGCGTCCCCAGCGCAGATCCTCAAGCGTGACCACGGAGATGCCGTTTTCGCCGTCGGCGTGTCGATCACATTCTTCTTCTGGGTGAACATCGAGAAGGTCGGCTCCATGTTGCTTTCGAACATGAAATCCCGGTCGCCCGGATTGCCGCGCGAGACCTGCAGGTAAATCAGGCCATTGCTCATGTCGTTGCGGGTCGCGATTTCCCGGTGCAGGGCGAGCAGGCCGTCGTCATCGACGGGCAGTTTGATGCCGATTGCATCGGTCGACCGTTTCAGCCGCGCGGCATGGCCGGAATAGTCGAGGAGCTTGCCGTCGAGGACGCAGGTAACCTCGTAGATCGCGTCTGCAAAGACATAGCCGCGGTCGAAGATCGACACCTTCGCCTCACCTTCCGGCAACCATTCTCCGTTCAGATAAACGATACGATCCATGTTCACGCTCCTGTGCTTCATTCGCCCGGTTCACCCTGAAATGGTCATAGCCTTGGCAAGTCTTCGATTCAAGACCTGTTTATTCGCCGTTTATTGCAAGAATGTCGAATTTTCTGCATCAAACGCGCAAACCATCGGCCATTCGCAGATGTTTGACGATGTGCATCATGAAGGCGGTCGCAAACAGCGGGGTCGCCAGATTGACGATCGGGATCGCGACAAAGCCTGCGACAACGAGACCGGCGAGGAAAACGGTGAACCCTCTTTCGCGCCGGAACGCCCTGGCGGCTTCCGGCGTCATGATGCGCATCGCCGCGAATTCAAAGAATTCCCGACCGAGAAGATAGCCGTTGACCACAAAGAAGGCGACCAGATTGACGCCCGGGATCAGGAGCAGAAACAGCGCGAAAATATTGCCGAGGATAATGACGCCAAGAAATTTCAGCGCTTCCTTCATGGCCGTCAGCACCGGCAGCGGCGTGCCGGGCGGATCAAGGGGATAGTGCAGGCGCTCGATATGGTCTGCCGCATCATCCAGAAAGATACCGGCGACAAAGGCGGAGACCGGCGCCATCAAAAGCGCAAGCCCCAGCGCCAGCCCGAGGGCGGCAAAGATCAGCAGCACGAACGTGATCCAACCGGTCCATTCCGGCATGGTCGGAAACAGATTGGCGAGAAACGGAAATGCAAGCCACAGGAACAACGCCCTGATCGCGAACCAGAGCGCAATCAGGCACAACAGCGACAAGCCCAACACCTTCCACAATATGCCGCGCATCTTGGGATCGATCAGGTCTGAAAACGCTTGACGCGCCGCAGTCATCAGCATCGGCAGAGCTCCCCGGCAGTCGCGCCTGTCGCAAAAAACATATGCTATTCGATGTAGGTCAGCGCTGCTTGCCCTGCAAGCGCAAGCGCCCCGGCGCAACCGTTTTTGCCGGTGCCATACCCACGACAAGGCCGGCGGAAACCCGCGCCTGCATCGCGATGCAGGCGCGGGTTTCAGGCCAGCTTAGAGCAGCTCCGCGTTTCACGGAAACACCGAGCCGCTCCATCTATTTGTTTTGACGCATTTTCACGGACGCCAAGTGGTTCCATCTGACTGTGAAATGCTCTAGGAGCCGTGGCCCTGCTGGCGGTCGAGCCAGTCGAGGCTTGCGTGGAGTCCGGTCAGGTCAGCGGTGGCGACCTCCTGATCATCGGGACCGAGATAGCTGACCATGATCTCGTCGCGACCAACACGCGCTGCCGCCAGCACAGGCTGAACCAGCGTCTGGTCATGGGTTACATAGCCGCCCTCGGCATCGTCCTTTCTCAGGTTCTTGACCGGAATGGTGGCAACCTCCTGACCATCGACCGAGATCGTGAACACCCCGTCACGACTGAGTGTTTCAATCCCGTTGATTGTCGGCAGCACCATGGCGACCGGCGCATTAGCCTTATCGGCCCTGACGAAAGAGGGAATAGCGAGCCCTCCATCATTGGCCGGCATCCGGCTGGTGGTCAGCCGGCAGGTCATATGACTGTCGCAGACAGCATTCCAGGTCCCGCCGGAATCAAACAATTCTGCAGCCGAGGCGGCGGTCTGAAGCGAGAGAACACCAATCACCGAAGCGGCAACACCCGCATACACAATCCTACGCATTCTCATGGACGTCTTCCTTTCTGCACGTTGAAACAAGCGCGAGGAAGACAGCAATTCCCGCCTGAATTGTGGCGCAAAACATTACCATGTCGTAGGGGAGCGCGGCAGCCCGAACCGACCGGCCTCAGCGCTCAGGCACGTATTTCCGCCAGTCGTGTTCCTCCCTGAACCCCAGAACCTCGCGGATCTTGCGGTTGGAAAGCGGGGCTTCATAGTCACCCATTTCCCGCGTGATCGGCGTGTTCGGCGCATATGTCTTCAGGAAATCAACGGTTTTCTCGTTGGCCGTGATCGTGTCATTGGTGGCGTTGAAGACCTCGAAGCCGAGCCCATCCTTTTGCAGGCAGAGATCGACGATCTGGCCCAGATCGCGGGCATCGATATAGCTCCAGGCATTGCGCTTACGCGATGGCGGATCGGCGAGGAAGCCGGGGAAATTGCTGTAGTCATCCGGCGAGATCACATTGCCGATGCGAAGCGCGTAGATATCGGCGCCGTAGCGCAGGGCAAAGGCCCGCGCGGTCTTCTCGTTGCAGACCTTGGAAAGCCCGTAGCTGTCGAGCGGATCGACATCGTAATCCTCTTCCAGCGGAAAAGCGTGGTAGTCCCGGTCGCCTTCGGCAAAACAGACACCATAGGTTGTTTCGCTGGAGGCGATGATGACCTTGCGCACGCCAAGCTTCATCGCAGCTTCAATGACATTGTAGGTCGAGATTACATTGGTCTGATAGGTCACATTGTCGGGCGTGATCATCACCCGCGGAATGGCAGCAAAATGCACCACGGCATCGGGCGCTTCGGGCAGCTTGCCGTCTTCATAGCGATCCATGCCGAAATGCGTCGAAAGCGCGTTGAACACCTGGCCGCTATCGGTGAGATCGGTGACAAGCGTGTTGACCTGCGGGTGGCCGAGTGCAACCAGATCGAGATTGAGAATGTCGTGGCCCTTGTTCAGTAAGTAGGGGATCACTTCGCGTCCAGCCTTGCCGCTGCCGCCGGTGAAAACGATGCGCTTTGTCATTTTTCCTCGCTTTTGGATGCTCCTCGCGTGCGGCGGATCGTGCTACGATCAGGCTCGGACGTCAAATCGATTTTGAGCGAAAATCACGCTGCGGCTTGGCAGAGAGCTTTTGAAGTGACTATTCTGGCCCGCATTATTGACGATGGCTCAATCAGGCGGAGTAGCGGAAAACATGGCGAAAAATCCGGCAGCGTATCGCGCCTCGACGACGCCGCAAGGGCTGGCTGGCTCTATTATGTCGCAGGCCGGACGCAGGACGAGATTGCCGCCGCCATGGGCGTTTCCCGCCAGAGCGCCCAGCGGCTGGTCTCGCTGGCCATGTCCGAGCGGCTGATCAAGGTGCGCCTCGACCACCCGATTGCCAATTGTATGGCGCTTTCGGCCGCGCTTCAGGAGCGCTATCGCCTGAAACAGGTTCAGGTCGTGCCCAGTGCCCCTGAATCCGACACGGCACCGACGGGAATTGCCGAAGAAGGGGCCGCTGAAATCGAGCGCTGGCTGAAGCGCAGCGAGCCGACCGTGCTGGCCATGGGGACGGGGCGCACGCTGCGCTCGGCGGTGGAGCAATTACCGCCGATGGCCTGCCCGCAACATCGTATCGTTTCGCTCACCGGCAATATCAGCCCCGACGGTTCGGCGGCCTATTACAACGTCATCTTCCTGATGGCCGACGCAATCCAGGCACGGCATTTCCCAATGCCGCTGCCGGTGCTGGTGTCCACACCGGAAGAACGTGCGCTGTTCCACGCCCAGCCACTGGTGAAACCGACGCTGGAGCTCGGCGGCAAGGCCGATGTCACCTTTGTCGGCATCGGCGAACTCGGCCCAAAGCACCGCTGCTGCTGGACGGCTTCCTGACCGCAGACGAGATGACCGAACTGGTTGCCGCCGGTGCGGCGGGTGAAATTTGCGGCTGGCTGTTCGATGACGACGGCAAGCTGCTCGATCACCCGATCAACCAGCGCGTGGCCAGCATTCCCCTGCCCCATGCCGATGACACCATCATCTTCGGCATGGCGCGCGGCAAACCCAAGCACCGCGCCATCCGCGCCGCGCTGAACGGTGGCCTGATTAATGCACTGATCACCGATGAGGACGCCGCGCGGTTTCTACTGAAAGAATAGCGTTCTTTCAAAACCTGATGTTGCTGTTCGTCCTGACCGCGGTGATTGACCATCGCTTGCGGATCTCGCGCGTCAAATTTTCGCTTTGTAAAACAATAGATTGTAATATTCGCCCAGGATTTGAGCATTCGCCCACTTGACACTTCGCAATGAATGCTGGGTAATTGCCCACAGCATAAGCTATTGCTCAATTCTGAGGGAGGAACGAGTATGAGACTGCACACGATACTTCTGGGCGCGTGTTCCGTTGTCGCGTTTACCGGCGCCGCTTCGGCCGAAACGCTGACGATCGCCACCGTCAACAACGGTGACATGATCCGCATGCAGAAGCTCACCGACGACTTCACCGCGCAGCATCCGGACATCGACCTCGAATGGGTCACGCTCGAAGAGAACGTGCTGCGCCAGCGGGTCACCACCGACATCGCCACAAACAGCGGCCAGTACGACGTTCTGACCATCGGCAATTACGAAGTGCCGATCTGGGCCAAGCAGAACTGGTTGCTGGCGATCGACGACCTGCCGGCCGATTACGATGCGGCCGACCTCCTGCCGGCCATTGCCGGCGGTCTCTCGGTTGACGACACGCTCTACGCAGCACCGTTCTACGGTGAAAGCGCCATGGTGATGTATCGCACGGACCTGGCCGAAAAGGCCGGTGTGAGCATTCCGTCCAAGCCCAAATGGGTCGACATCAAGAAGGCCGCCGCTGCCATGACCGACAAGGACAATGGCATTTACGGCATCTGCCTGCGCGGCAAGGCTGGCTGGGGCGAGAACATGGCCTTCCTCGGCGCCATGTCCAATTCCTACGGCGCGCGCTGGTTCGACATGGACTGGAAGCCGCAGTTCGACACCCCGGAGTGGAAGGCCACGCTGACGGACTATCTCGAGCTGATGAACAATTACGGTCCGCCCGGCGCTTCGTCCAACGGCTTTAACGAGAACCTCGCGCTGTTCCAGCAGGGCAAGTGCGGCATGTGGATCGATGCCACCGTCGCCGCCTCTTTCGTGACCGACCCGGATGAATCCAAGGTCGCTGACAATGTCGGCTTTGCACTGTTCCCGGAAAAGGGCGATATCGGCAACCGCGGCAACTGGCTGTGGTCGTGGAACCTCGCCATTCCGGCATCGACACAGAAGGCGGATGCGGCCAAGGCCTTCGTCGCCTGGGCAACCTCCAAGCAATACACCGATCTCGTGGCCAAGCAGGATGGCTGGCGCGCGGCACCTCCCGGCACCCGCACCTCGCTCTACAAAAACGCGGACTACGAGAAGGCCGCGCCCTTCGCCGAAATGACGCTGGAATCGATCAACGCGGTCGACACCAAGAAGCCTTCGGTTCAGGAGATCCCCTATACCGGCGCGCAGTTCGTTTCGATCCCGGAATTTCAGGGTATCGGTACGGCGGTTGGCCAGCAGTTCTCCTCTGCCCTTGCCGGCAATGTCTCAGCGGATCAGGCGTTGTCGAACGCGCAGCAGCTGACCTCGCGTGAGATGATGAAGGCCGGATATCCGAAGTAAGCCTTCCTCCAGAGGGCGGCCGGGTGCCGTTGCCCGGCTGCCCGCCCCTGACCTTTCTTTCAGAACGAACCTGGAACCGCCGCGCATCCTGCCGACGGCGGTTTGACTGATTTCCGCGACCTGGAGAGATCGGGTGCGGGACCATTAAGACGTGACGCGACCGAAGATGCGGTCGGCCTCACCGAGCGGGGAAAACCGAAATGGCGACGACCCATACCCATAGTGCGGCGCGACTGATGATGGCGCCTTCGGTCATTCTGCTGTTGTTGTGGATGATCGTTCCGCTGTCGATGACCGTCTATTTCTCGTTTCTGCGGTATAATCTTTTGATGCCGGGAACCGAGAGTTTTGCCGGCTTTATGAATTACCGCTTCTTTTTGACGGATCCGGCCTTCTTTCAGGCCATCGGCAATACGCTGATTCTGGTTGGCGGTGTGCTGTTTGCCACGGTCGCCGGCGGCATTGCACTGGCCTTGCTGTTGAACCAGCCGATGTTCGGCCAGGGCATAGTCCGCATTCTGGTGATCGCGCCGTTTTTCGTGATGCCAACGGTGTCCGCGCTGGTGTGGAAAAACATGCTGATGAACCCGGTCAACGGCTTGTTTGCCTCTCTTGCCCGGTTCTTAGGGTTTCAGCCGATCGACTTCCTGTCCTCAATCCCGCTGACCTCAATCAGCCTGATTGTCGCCTGGCAATGGCTGCCGTTCGCAACGCTTATCTTGTTGACCGCGCTGCAATCGCTTTCCGAGGAACAGAACGAAGCCGCCGAAATGGACGGTGCCAATGCTTGGAACCGGCTGATCTATATCATCCTGCCGCATATGGCCCGCGCCATTACCGTGGTGGTTCTGATCGAAACGATTTTCCTGCTGTCGGTCTTTGCCGAAATTCTGGTGACCACCAATGGCGGTCCGGGCACGGAAAGCACCAATCTGACCTACCTCGTCTATATGCAGGCACTGCTGCAATTCGACGTGGGCGGCGCATCCGCCGGCGGCATCATCGCTGTCATTCTCGCCAACATCGTTGCGATCTTCCTGGTTCGCATGATCGGCAAAAATCTGGAGGACTGACGATGGCACGCCAGGTGACAACACAGAAAAGATCGCCTTCACGCTGCTTGCGTGGGCCATCGGACTTCTCATCTTCTTCCCGATCCTTTGGACGGTTCTGACAAGCTTCAAGACTGAGGGCGAGGCCGTCTCCTCGCCGCCGTCCTTCCTGTTCTTCCAGTGGACGCTGGAAAACTATGTGGAAGTTCAGGCCCGCTCCAACTATTTCCACCACTTCTGGAATTCGGTGGCAATTTCGCTGGGCTCCACGGTCATCGGGCTTTTGATCGCGGTGCCCGCCGCATGGGCCATGGCGTTTTCGCCGACCAAGCGCACCAAGGACATCCTGTTGTGGATGCTCTCCACCAAGATGCTTCCCGCCGTCGGCGTTCTGGTGCCGATCTACATTATCTTTCGCGATCTCGGCCTGCTCGATACCCGCATCGGTCTGATCATCATCATGATGCTGATCAACCTGCCGATCATGGTGTGGATGCTCTATACCTACTTCAAGGAAATTCCCGGAGAGATCCTCGAGGCCGCCCGCATGGACGGAGCCACGCTTGGCAAAGAGCTTGTCTACGTGCTCACCCCGATGGCAATACCGGGCATTGCCTCGACCCTTCTTCTCAACATCATCCTTGCCTGGAACGAGGCGTTCTGGACGCTGAACCTGACGGCATCGAAAGCAGCGCCGCTCACAGCTTTCATCGCTTCGTATTCGAGCCCGGAAGGCCTGTTTTACGCAAAGCTTTCCGCCGCCTCGACCATGGCGATTGCGCCGATCGTAATCCTCGGCTGGTTTTCGCAGAAGCAGCTCGTGCGCGGGCTCACCTTCGGCGCGGTTAAATAAGGACAAGACCAATGGGCAGCATCAGACTCGAAAACGTCTCCAAGCATTTTGGCGAACATGCGGTCATCCCGTCGATTGACCTCGAAATCAATGACGGCGAATTCGTCGTCTTCGTCGGTCCCTCCGGCTGTGGAAAATCCACGCTTCTGCGTCTGATTGCAGGGCTTGAGGATGTCACCGGCGGGCGGATCCTGATCGATGGCGACGACGCCACCGCCAAGCCTCCGGCCAAGCGCGGCCTTGCCATGGTGTTCCAGTCCTATGCGCTTTATCCGCATATGAGTGTCCGCTCCAATATCGGCTTTCCGCTGAAAATGGCCAATCTCGACAAGGCCGAGATCGACCGCAAGGTCAATGATGCCGCCGCGATCCTGAACCTGACTGACTATCTGGAGCGCAAACCGCGTGCGCTTTCCGGTGGTCAGCGCCAGCGCGTCGCCATCGGCCGGGCCATTGTGCGCTCGCCGGAATGCTTCCTGTTCGACGAACCGCTTTCGAACCTCGATGCAGCGCTTCGGGTCAACATGCGGTTGGAAATTTCCGAACTGCATCAGCAGCTTGGCGCAACCTCGATCTATGTGACCCACGACCAGGTGGAAGCAATGACCATGGCCGACAAGATCGTGGTTCTGCGCGCCGGCAATATCGAACAGGTCGGTTCCCCGCTCGAACTTTACCGCAGCCCCGCCAATCTGTTTGTTGCCGGCTTTATCGGCTCACCGAAAATGAACTTCATCGACGGCAAGGCGGCGGAGGAATTCGGCGCCCATACCATCGGCATCCGCCCCGAACATGTCGCGCTTTCCACCGAAAGCGGAAAATGGATGGGCAAAGTGGCGGTTTCCGAGCACCTGGGCTCAGACACATTCCTGCATGTCGATGTGCCGGAGCTTGGCCATATCACCACCCGCACAGACGGTGAGTTCCCGGTTCGCCATGGCGATACGGTGTTCATTTCGCCGGACCCCGAGCGGCTATACCGTTTCAACGCCGACGGCCTTGCCGCCTGACCGAGAGCGCCTTCGACACAACAGCGAATTGCGAATACTGGACCTTGAGACCATGACCAAGCCCCTCAATCTCGAAAACCTCGATCAGCATGCCGACAGGGCGTCCATACCCACCTATGATCGCGGTGATCTTTCTGCCGGGATCGTTCATTTCGGTGTCGGCAATTTCCACCGGGCACATCAGGCGGTCTATCTCCACCAGCTCTTCAACACCGGTCGCGATCTCGACTGGGCGATCATTGGGGCCGGCGTCATGCCGTCGGATACGAAGATGCGCGAGGTTCTTGCCGATCAGGATTTCCTGACCACGGTGGTGGATCAGGAGGCAGACGCAAGCGAGGCCACCATCACCGGCGCGATGATCGACATGATCGCCCCGCCGGATCATGCAGCGATGATCGAGAAGCTGGCCGATCCGGCGATCCGCATCGTTTCTCTCACGGTGACGGAAGGCGGATATTTCATAGATCCGGCGACCGGAAAATTCGATCCGTCCCATCCCACCATCACTGCAGACGGCCAGAACCCGGATGCACCGAAGACCGCCTTCGGCCTGATCATCGCCGGGCTGAAGAAACGTCAGGCAGAAGGTGTAGCCCCGTTCACGGTGATGTGCTGCGACAACATTCCCCATAACGGCGCCGTGACCAAAGCCACGGTCTCCGGCCTTGCCGAACTTTCCGACCCGGCTTTTGCGGCCTGGATCAGGGGAATGTCGCCTTCCCCAACGGCATGGTCGACCGGATCACACCTGCGACCGGCAAGCGCGAGCGCGATATTACTCGTGAGGAATACGGCATCGAGGACAACTGGCCGGTCTTTTGCGAAGGCTTCAAACAATGGGTGCTGGAGGATGATTTCCCGCTTGGACGCCCCGCGCTGGAAGAGGTCGGGGTCGCCTTTGTCGACGACGTCAGCCCTTATGAACTGATGAAACTGAGGATCCTGAACGGCGGCCATGCGGCAATTGCCTATCCCGGCGAGCTGCTCGATCTTCATTTCGTGCATGAGGCGATGGAAAACCAACTGATCGCCGCCTTTCTCGAAAAGCTTGAAAAGGACGAGATCATCCCGATCGTGCCGCCGGTGCCCGATACCGATCTCACCGGCTATTACGAGCTGATCGCCCGGCGCTTCGCCAACCCCAAGATCGGCGATACGATCGAGCGGCTGGCGCTTGACGGCTCCAACCGGCAACCGAAATTCATCCTGCCATCGACAGCAAGCCGGCTTGAGAAAGGTCTCGATGTTGTCGGGCTGGCGCTGGTCTCAGCGCTCTGGTGCCGCTATTTCGAGGGCACCTCTGACAGCGGCCGCGCGATCCGCTTCAACGACGAAAATGCCGACCGCCTCCACAAGGCGGCACTGGAAAGCCGGAGAGACCCGATGGTGTTTCTCGAGGAACGCGATATCTTCGCATCCGTCGCTGACAGTCAGATCTTCCGCGCGCGCTTTGCATCCGCACTGGAAAGCCTCAGAAGCGCGGGCACCGCCAAGACCCTGACCCGTTATATTGCCGGCGAGCTTGCATAAGCTTCACCACCGGCGGCAGTCATATGCGGATGACCGAACGCCGCCAAACCGCATCCGCCCTACCCCACAGGATGTTTGACGAACCGGACAATCTCGTCCAATTTGTACGTCAATACTGACAGGGTGGGGAGCGTGCAGGATGCGCGATCATGTGATTGCGGTCGATGTCGGCACGGCAAGCGTCAGAGCGGGCATTTTCGACAAGTCCGGAATGATGCTCGCTCGCAAGGCTGAGCCGCTGCGCCTGCGTCGTCCGGGTGCACGGCGCGGCGAATATATTTCCGACAACATCTGGCAGACAACGGCAAATGTAGTGCGCGCTGTGCGCCTTGCAAGCGGTCTTGGGCCAGAGCGGGTCGCCGGCCTTGCCTTCGGCGCCACCTGCTCGCTGGTTCTGATTGACCCGGCGGGAAAACCGCTGCCGTTGTTCGAGGATGAGACCGGGCTTTACGACACCATCGCCTGGTTCGATCACCGCGCCGAGACCGAGGCCGGCGCTTTGAGTGCCACGGGCGACCCGGCGGTGCGCCATTCCGGCGGGTCAATCTCGCCGGAAATGCAGGTGCCCAAACTGTTGTGGCTGAAGCGCAATCACCCGGAACTCTACAAAAAGGCCGGCGCGTTCTTTGACCTCGCCGATTTCATGACCTTTCGGGCGACGGGAAGCCGGCAGCGTTCGCTGACGACGCTGGCCACCAAATGGTTCTACATGGCGCAGAATGCCGATCCGTGGCCACGCGCGCTTCTGGAAGAATTCGACCTTGGCGACCTTCCGGAAAAGGCAGGCGCCGGCCTCACACCCTGCCCACCAGGCATGGCCATCGGCAACCTCACAGAAGAAGCCGCGGACGCGCTGGGGCTTGACTGCGGCGTGGCGGTGGCCGCCGGTATGGTCGATGCCTATGCCGGTGCGCTCGGCGTGCTTCCACAGCCCGGGACCAAGGCACCAGGCGAACTCGCGCTGATCGGCGGAACCTCGAGTTGCCTTATCGGTTACGGGCCGGATCCGGTCTACGCCAAAAGCCTGTGGGGCCCCTATTGTGGCGCGATCTACGCGAACGCGTGGCTGTTCGAGGCCGGCCAGTCCGCAACCGGCGGTTTGCTCAATCACCTTCTGGAAATCCATGCCGAAGGCGGCCCGGCAACGGAGTTCCGCCACGAACAGGTCATCGCCCGGATTCAGGAAATGATTGCGGAAGCCGGCCCTGGCCTTGCCGACGGGCTCGATATCCTGCCGGATTTCCATGGCAGCCGTTCGCCCTTTGCCGACCCGACCATGACCGGCATGATCGCTGGCCTCACCCTCGACAAATCCTTCGACGGGCTTTGCCATCTCTACTGGCGCGCATGCATTGCGATCGTGCTTTCGCTCCGGCAGATTGTCGAACATCTGGCCGTTAACGGCATTCCGGCAACCAGGCTGCATCTGGCCGGCGGTCACCGGCGAAACCCTCTTCTTTCAAAACTTTACGCCGATGTCACCGGCCTTGCCGTGCATATCTCCCCGACCGAGGATGTGGTGCTTCTGGGGTCAGCCGTTAACGCCGCCGCAGCGTCGGGTCTTTATCCGAATCCTGAGCAGGCCGCCAACGCGATGCAGGCACCGGCACATGTCCGCGATCCCGATCCGGCGCTTGGCGGTTACTATGACCGCCAATATGCCCGTCTCAAAATCCTGCAGGCCTGTCGCAATGAACTCGCCCAAACGACCGCTCCTTTGCGAAGACCGTAAGTGTTAGGTCCCGGCATTTGATGGATCGGACTTAGCCTGAACCTTTCAGGCTCCTCTCTCCACTTTTTGCCGATGAAATCATATGGGGTGAGGCCCTTTAGAATCTTGAGGCAGCAGCCGAAATTGTAAGCTGCGACAAAGTCGGCGAGGTTCGTTCGCAACTGGGCATGATCATAGTAGTGGAAGCGCTTGACGTTCAGCGGGAAATCGATCCACTGAATCTATTTCTATTTTCGCTTCACCTTCATGGATGCGATCCGGGCCAATATCCGCAACGACGGAGCGGTTTCGAACAAGGCGGTCATCGTGGCACTGGCCGTTTTGCCGGACGGCACGCGCGACCTTCTGGGCCTGTGGTTCCAGGCCAATGAGGGCGCAAAATTCTGGGCAGGCGTGCTTGGCGAACTGCACAACCGGGCGTTCAGGACATCATGATTGCCGCCGTCGACGGTCTCAAGGGCTTTCCGCAGGTCATCGAGGCGGCCTTCCCAAGGACGCAGGTTCAAACCTGTATCGTCACATCTCCTCCGCCATTCCATGAACTTCGCCAGCGACAAGGACCACAAGGCCGTCGTCAGGGCGCTCAAGACGGTCTACACGGGCGAAACGTCGAGGCGGCGGAACAGGCGCTGGCAACCTTTGAGGGCAGCGATCTCGCCAGGTGCTATCCGGCGATCGCGCCGAGTTGGCGGCGGGCCTGGAACGCGGTCATCCCGTTTCTCGATTACCCGCCCGAAGTGCGTCGGCTGATCTACACCACGAATTCCATCGAGGCGCTGAATTCGAAAATCCGCCGCGCCGTCAGAGCCCGTGGCCACTTCCCAAGTGACGAGGCGGCGGCCAAGTTGGTCTATCTGGCCCTCAATGCCACCTTCACCGGGTGGAAACGTTCAGTGCGCGAATGCCACGCCGTCAAAAGCCAGCTCGCCATCAGGTTCGAACAACGTTTTCCTATGTCCTGGAATAACGTCAGGGCACAAAATTTTAGACTGTCTCGCTGCCACGGCTGATGCCGAGCCCCGTGCCTGGCGTGCGACCGACAGTTTGTGCTTGCGTTCGATCATTTTTTCCGCCCAGCAATCCCCGCTTTGCCGAACGCTCCGGCTAAAAATCATTTTCCAGCGCCAGCTCCCCGATTTTAGCATGCAGCGCTTTGACATCGACGGTTGGCGCCGCCGGATCCGCCTTGGCCTCATCGCCGAAAACGCCTGTCGCACCCTCAAGGAGCTGATCTTTCCATTGCTTGGTCTGGTTGGCGTGCACATCGAACTGCTGAGATAATTCCCCACCAGCATCTGCTCACCTCGGATGGCGGCAAGCACCACTTTCGCCTGGAAAGCCGAGCTATGGTTCCGGCGCGGTCGTCTCGTCATGGTATCTCCTGTTCCCGGCATCTAAGCCGAAGCCAGGCAGAAATTCCAATTATCCCCGCTGTTCAGACAAACCGAGCCACTTCGGTTGTTCGATAGGAACAAACTAACCCCAAATCGCGGACGTCTCAGGGGAGCAGGTCACACCTTGCGACGAGTGTTTCGGGTAAAAACGGCCAAAAGGCGTCGCTGTTACCCGGCGAGGCCTTTGATATAATTTATAAAACGGATTTGGTTGCGGGGGCAGGATTTGAACCTGCGGCCTTCAGGTTATGAGCCTGACGAGCTACCGGGCTGCTCCACCCCGCGTTATCTCTGAGCTACCGGTTTTATGGTGGAAGACTTTGCGGTCTTTCCCTACCGGGATTATTTTTGTCGGTGCTCGAAGGCTTGTGCCTTCTGCGGTTCGACGGGGCTGCTCTGCCCTTTCGTTATTTCATGTTTTCAGCGGCCACAAAAAAGCCGCCCTTTACGGCGGCTTGATATCGGCAGTCGCCGTTTGCTGTTTTGAGAAGATCAATATGGTGCATTTTGCAGACCTGGCAGCGACTTACTCTCCCGTGCCTTAAGACAAAGTACCATCAGCGCAGGGGCATTTCACGGCCGTGTTCGGAATGGGAACGGGTGTTAAGGGCCCCGCCATAACCACCAGGTCAGCGAAGTGCAGCATATTGTGTCGAGAAGCTGGGCTTTTATATGTGCCCTCACGCTGTCGCGATCTTTGATCGCTTCGCTCCGGACGGGGCGGCGCATCAGCGCCGGCGGCCGGTCGGCCTTGCGAAGCCTTTTGGGCTTCGTGTCCCATCCGCCGCGAAGCAGAGGTTGGGGTACAAGGTCGTGAGGTCTGTTATTGTGTTGCGCTTCAGGACAGCAGCGTAGCAGTGACTATCGAGGGACTTCCCCGTAGCACGCTAGTGCGTCGCTCAGCGCGCCCGCGCAGGGTCAGCGCATCGTCAGATGCGCGGTGCGACCCGCGAGCGATAAAGATCGTGTTCATCGACGTTGTCGATGAACATGAACAATGAGAACGATCAAGTCGATCGAGCGATTAGTACCGGTAAGCTTCATGCGTTGCCGCACTTCCACACCCGGCCTATCAACGTTGTCGTCTACAACGGCTCTGATAGGGAACACTCGTTTTCAGGTTGGTTTCCCGCTTAGATGCCTTCAGCGGTTATCCATTCCGTATATAGCTACCCTGCTATGCGGCTGGCGCCACAACAGGTCCACCAGAGATACGTCCATCCCGGTCCTCTCGTACTAGGGACAGATCCTGTCAATATTCCTACACCCACGGCAGATAGGGACCGAACTGTCTCACGACGTTCTGAACCCAGCTCACGTACCGCTTTAATTGGCGAACAGCCAAACCCTTGGGACCTGCTCCAGCCCCAGGATGCGATGAGCCGACATCGAGGTGCCAAACAACCCCGTCGATATGGACTCTTGGGGGTCATCAGCCTGTTATCCCCGGCGTACCTTTTATCCGTTGAGCGATGGCCCTTCCACGCGGGACCACCGGATCACTATGACCGACTTTCGTCTCTGCTCGACTTGTCAGTCTCGCAGTCAGGCGGGCTTATGCCATTGCACTCGACGACCGATTTCCGACCGGTCTGAGCCCACCATCGCGCGCCTCCGTTACTCTTTAGGAGGCGACCGCCCCAGTCAAACTACCCACCATACACTGTCCCGGGTCCGGATAACGGACCGCGGTTAGACATCCACGAAGATAAGGGTGGTATTTCAAGGATGGCTCCACAAGAACTGGCGTCCCTGCTTCAAAGCCTACCACCTATCCTACACATGTCTTGGTAAATGCCAGTGTAAAGCTATAGTAAAGGTGCACGGGGTCTTTCCGTCTGACCGCAGGAACCCCGCATCTTCACGGGGAATTCAATTTCACTGAGTCTGCGTTGGAGACAGCGGGGAAGTCGTTACGCCATTCGTGCAGGTCGGAACTTACCCGACAAGGAATTTCGCTACCTTAGGACCGTTATAGTTACGGCCGCCGTTTACTGGGGCTTCAATTCAATGCTTGCACATCTCCTTTTAACCTTCCAGCACCGGGCAGGCGTCAGACCCTATACGTCGTCTTAAAGACTTCGCAGAGCCCTGTGTTTTTGATAAACAGTCGCTACCCCTGGTCTGTGCCACCTCTTAATACTTGCGTACCAAGAGGTCACGCTTCTTCCGAAGTTACGCGTGCAATTTGCCGAGTTCCTTCAACGCAGTTCTCTCAAGCGCCTTGGTATACTCTACCTGACCACCTGTGTCGGTTTCGGGTACGGTCTCATGGTGGAGCTATTTCCTGGAACCGCTCCACTGCAAGATCAATCCAATAAGACCTTACAATTTGTGCAATCCGTCACTACCACCTGGCCCACGAATATTAACGTGGTTCCCATCGACTACGCGTTTCCGCCTCGTCTTAGGGGCCGGCTAACCCTGCTCAGATTAACTTTAAGCAGGAACCCTTGGTCTTTCGGCGAGGAGTCTCTCACTCCCTTTATCGTTACTCATGTCAACATTCGCACTTCCGATACCTCCAGGAGCCCTCACGGGTCTCCCTTCATCAGCCTACGGAACGCTCTGCTACCACGTACACTTGCGTGTACATCCTCAGCTTCGGTGCATGGCTTGAGCCCCGGTACATTTTCGGCGCAAAGACCCTTATTTAGACCAGTGAGCTGTTACGCTTTCTTTAAATGATGGCTGCTTCTAAGCCAACATCCTGGTTGTTTTGGGATCCTCACATCCTTTCCCACTTAGCCATGACTTGGGGACCTTAGCTGGAGGTCAGGGTTGTTGCCCTTTCCACGACGGACGTTAGCACCCGCCGTGTGTCTGCTGAACAGTACTCTTCGGTATTCGCAGTTTGGTTAGGATCAGTAAGACGGTGAGTCCCCATAGCCCATCCAGTGCTCTACCCCCGAAGGTATAAATTCAACGCACTACCTAAATAGTTTTCGCAGAGAACCAGCTATCTCCGAGTTTGATTGGCCTTTCACCCCTAGCCACAAGTCATCCCGATCTATTGCAACAGATATGGGTTCGGTCCTCCAGTTGGTGTTACCCAACCTTCAACCTGCTCATGGCTAGATCACTCGGTTTCGGGTCTAATGCAACTAACTAAAACGCCCTATTAAGACTCGCTTTCGCTGCGCCTACACCTATCGGCTTAAGCTTGCTAGTTACACTAAGTCGTTGACCCATTATACAAAAGGTACGCCGTCACCCTTGCGGGCTTCGACTGCTTGTAGGCATCCGGTTTCAGGATCTGTTTCACTCCCTTGTCGGGGTGCTTTTCACCTTTCCCTCACGGTACTTGTTCGCTATCGGTCATGCACGAGTACTTAGGCTTGGAGCGTGGTCGCCCCATGTTCAAACAGGATTTCACGTGTCCCGCCCTACTCAAGGACAATGATTGTTATACGCATACGGGGCTATCACCCATAATGCCAGGCTTCCCAACCTGTTCTGCTTTATTCATCATTGCCACTGGCCTCATCCGCGTTCGCTCGCCACTACTTGCGGAGTCTCAATTGATGTCCTTTCCTACGGGTACTTAGATGTTTCAGTTCCCCGCGTTCGCTTCTTACCCCTATGTATTCAGGGTAAGATACCTTGTAACGATATCTAGAAAGATAAGATGTTCCAAAGAACACCTTAAATTTTCTAGATATCTAAGGTGGGTTTCCCCATTCGGATATCCATGGATCAAAGCTTATTCGCAGCTCCCCACGGCTTTTCGCAGCGTATCACGTCCTTCATCGCCTGTGCATGCCAAGGCATCCACCAAATGCCCTTAATTCACTTGATCGTTCTCATTGCTGATGTCCATCTTTTATGTCCTCACGCTGCCACAAACCTTGCGGTTTGCTTCGCTCCGGACGGGGCGGCGAACGGTCGCCGACGGGCTTGCGCCCTACGGGAAGTTCCTCGCAACGTCTTTTGCATGCTTTGTAAGAGCAATCACCGGGCCTTTTGTATAACCCCGGCCAATGCCATCAACACGATCTGACCACCAACTCAACAAAGTTGGCAGCCTTATTTCTTCAAGACTGAATGCCCTTCTTTTCGTTCCTCGTAGCGCAAGCGCGCGTCGCCGGAAGTCCGGCGCCCCCGCGGAAGATAGGTCCAAAGGACCGCTCATCCGTGAGCGATAGAAGAACTAAAAAGACATTCGTCTTTTTAGACCAGCTTCTCGAGATAATGTCCGGTGATGTGCGGTCAGGCGCATCAATTCAACGCATCCGTCAGATCAAGGCAAAAGCCTCAAAACAACAGATCGCTGTTACCAACAGAGCTTCCTTCCAAAACTGTCCCTCGCTCGTATCAGGCCGGCTAGACCTTCAACGCCGTCAATGGGAACAGCTCCGAACAAACAGGTCCTAAAACCTGATCACCTGGAAGCCTCCAGACATATCTTCTCTTCACAA
>NZ_JAQOMR010000001.1:3082500-3820000 GCF_028401385.1 Marinicella algicola | reverse complement strand
GGCGGTGAAAAGACCAAACGTTAACGTCTGGTAAGGATTTCGGCCCGCTTAACGATGAGGCAGATATAGGTTTTGCCTGTTTTTTCGTCGCCGTTCTCACACCTCCCATATTGGCGGCTTTCCCGCTCTGGTCATTCAGATTACGGCCTTTGCCCAAGGCCTGCTTTTACTTTAATCAATGCGCAATCGATTTTTTGGATTTGAAGCTTTGAAAGAGACCATGCAGGAAAGGGCGAACAAGCTCCCTGTGGCCGCCGTTCTGGAGCGGCTTGCGGCAGCCCTGCGCTCCGATGGCCGGGCGGTGCTTGCCGCCCCTCCTGGCGCCGGCAAGACCACGCTGGTTCCGCTTCATCT
The DNA here is from genome assembly GCF_028401385.1 of Marinicella algicola. Taxonomy (GTDB): domain Bacteria; phylum Pseudomonadota; class Gammaproteobacteria; order Xanthomonadales; family Marinicellaceae. Next base: position 3,819,646 of record NZ_JAQOMR010000001.1, on the reverse strand, counting down.
TCTGGCAAGCGGAACAGCCGGCACCGGCAAGATTATTCTGCTGGAACCGCGCCGCCTTGCAGCCCGCGCCGCCGCTTTCCGTATGGCGTCGCTTCTGGGAGAAAGCCCCGGGAGACCGTCGGCTATCGCATGCGCCTTGATACCAGGATATCGGCGAAGACCCGGATCGAAGTGGTGACCGAAGGCGTTTTCGCCCGCATGGCGCTTGACGACCCGGAGCTGCCCGGCATCTCAACGGTGATCTTCGACGAGTTTCACGAACGTTCGCTCGATGCCGATTTCGGATTGGCGCTCGCGCTCGACATTCGCGCGGGGCTGCGCGACGACCTGAAGATACTGGTGATGTCGGCAACGCTGGATACCGCGCGGATTTCAAGCCTTCTGGACAACGCCCCGGTAATCGAAAGCGCAGGCCGGGCATTTCCGGTCGAGCATCGTTATCAGCCACGGCCGCCGCAATCGCGTATCGAAGATGATGTCAGCAGTGCCGTGCTTTCCACGCTTGCGAATGAACAGGGCTCGATCCTCGCATTCCTGCCCGGACAGGCCGAAATCCGCCGCACGGCCGAAAGGCTTGGTCGCCGGGTTGGCGCCGATGTGATCATCGCGCCCCTCTACGGTAATCTTTCGCGCAACGAACAGGACGCCGCAATTGCGCCTGCACCCGAAGGACAGCGCAAGGTGGTTCTTGCAACCGCGATTGCCGAGACCTCGATCACCATCGACGGCGTCAGGATCGTGATCGACAGCGGGCTGCAGCGCCTTCCGGTGTTCGAGCCAGCCACCGGCATCACCCGGCTTGAAACCGTCAAGGTCTCGCGCGCGGCGGCCGATCAGCGCGCAGGCCGTGCAGGCAGAACCGCCCCGGGATTGCGTTGCGGCTCTGGCACGCGGGCCAGACGGCAGCGCTTGCCGCTTTCAGCCCTCCGGAAATCCTGTCCTCGGATCTTTCCGGTCTGGTGCTTGATCTTGCCCATTGGGGTGTGAGCAACCCGGCCCAGCTTGCCTTTGCCGACCAGCCGCCGGGTCCGGCGCTCACCGAGGCTAAGAAGCTGCTGGAAGCGATTGGCGCACTCGATGCGAACGGCCGGCTGACGGAAACAGGTGAGCGCATCCGCGCCATTCCACTGCCCCCGCGACTTGCGGCCATGGTGATCCATGCCGCCAGAACCGACACCGCCTTTGACGCGGCCCTGCTTGCCGTGCTCGTGAGTGAACAGGGCCTTGGCGGCAACAGCGTCGATCTCTCCGAACGGCTGCGGCGTTTCCGCCATGAAAGGACCCCGCGCGCTGAAGCCGCACGCGGGCTTGCCGGGCGTATCGCCAGAACGGCGGGTGGCGGCAGAACCGGCGGCCTGTTTGATCCCGGCGAAGCGCTGATCCGGGCCTTTCCGGACCGGATCGCAATGGCGCGGGGCGGGCGGGGCCGTTATCTGATGGCAAACGGGCGCGGGGCCGAGCTTAACGAAGACGACCCGCTGGCGACCCATGATTTCCTCGTGATCGCCGATCTGACAGGCTCGGCCGCGCGCGGACGCATTCTTGCCGCCTGCCCTGTCTCACGTGAAACAATTCTCACGGCGCGCGCTGGCGCAATCGAAAGCCGCGATGAGTGCGTCTTCGACCGGCAGAGCCTTTCGGTTCGCGCCCGCAGCGTGACCCGTCTTGATGCGCTGGTGCTTTTCGAACGGCAGGGCGCGAAACCGTCCGGTGAAACGGCGGCCGAAGCCCTTGCCGAGGGCTTGCGTAGCTTCGGGCTCTCGCATCTGTCCTTTCCGAAGGAAGCGGCGCGTCTTGTCGAACGGATCGGCTTTCTCAACCGAAAGCTTGGCGATCCCTGGCCCGATGTCAGCGATGATGGCCTTCTTGAAAGCCTTGATGTCTGGTTCACGCCGTTTCAGACCGGCGTAACCGCGCTTTCCTCCGTCAGTGCCAACAGTCTGATGCAGGGCCTCAAGGCCCTTATCCCCTATCCGCTTGCCGGCGATCTCGACCGGCTGGCGCCAACGCATTTTACCGCCCCCACCGGCGATCGCATGCCGATCCGCTATGACAGTGACGAACCGGTTCTGTCCATCCGGGTGCAGATGCTATACGGGCTGAAGAACCATCCGGTGATTGCCGGCGGGGTGCCGCTGCTGCTGGAGCTGACCTCTCCGGCCGGGCGTCCGATCCAGACAACACGCGATCTGCCGGGCTTCTGGGTGGGATCATGGAAGGATGTGCGGGCCGACATGCGCGGGCGCTATCCGAAACATCTGTGGCCCGAAGACCCGGTCAATGCGGACGCGACGCGGCGGGCAAAGCCGCGCGGTCAATGACGAAGAAGAGGCAAGAATGATGGCGCGTCCCGTCGGTTTTCTGCTCCCCTGCCATGGCGGCTGTCTTCTCGAACCGCCGCAACACGACTTCTGGGAGAGCGATCCATGAACACCCCGGTCCGCGACATGGTTGGCCATGAACGCCGTGGCAATCTGCGCCTGCAGACACTGGTGCGGCTGAGATGGCTGGCGGTGGCCGGCCAGGCGGCAACGGCGCTGACGGTGACGTTCGGGCTCGACTTTCCGATGCCGATCATTCCCGTGCTTGCGCTGATCGGTGCACTTGCGCTCGGCAATCTTGTGCTGAGCCTGCGCTTTCCGGCGACCCAGCGCGTCAGTCCAAGGATTGCCTTTGCGCTGATCGGCTTCGACCTTCTGCAGCTCACCGCGCTGCTCTATCTGACCGGCGGACTTGCCAATCCGTTTGCGCCGCTGATCTGCGTGCCGGTAATCATCTCGTTCGCCGCCTTGCCGCTGCACTATGCCTTTGCTCTTCTGGCTTTCGCGGTTTCCGGCGTCTCGGCGCTGGCGCTCACCCCGTTTCCCCTGCCCTGGCATGACGGCATTATTCTCGAAATCGAGCCGATCCTGAAATTCGGGATCTGGATCGCGATCATCTCGATGCTGGGGTTTGCCGCTTTTTATGCCCAGCGCATCACGCTCGAGGCCCAGCAGATTTCAGATGCGCTGGCGGCAACCGAGCTGGTACTGCAGCGCGAACAGCATCTGTCCCAGCTCGACGGGCTGGCGGCGGCTGCCGCGCATGAACTCGGCACGCCGCTTGCCACGATTTCGGTGGTGGCCAAGGAAATGGCGCGCGCGCTCGGTGACGATCCGGAACACGGCGAGGACGTGCAACTGCTCGTCAGCCAGAGCCAGCGCTGCCGGGGCATCCTCGGCCGCCTCACCTCGCTTTCCAAGGAGGATGAGGCCCATATGCGGCTTTTGCCGCTGACCTCGCTGATCGAGGAAGTCGTTGCGCCGCACCGGCCCTTCGTGGCTGAAATCAAGATCAGGGTTTCCGGCGATACCGGCGGCGAACCTGTGGGCGCGCGCAACCCCGGCATCATCTACGGTCTTGGCAATATCGTTGAAAACGCGGTCGAGCATGCCCGTCGCAAGGTGGAGGTCGAGGCGCAATACAGCGAAACCCGCGTGACGATCACCGTCGTCGATGATGGCGAAGGCTACACACCGGACATTCTGCCGCGCATCGGGGATCCGTTCGTGTCAGACAGGCCGAAGGACCCCGCTGACAGCCGGGCCGGAGGACTTGGTCTCGGGCTTTTCATCGCCAAGACGCTGCTGGAGCGATCCGGCGCGCGGCTGACCTTCGAAAATGCCGGCGGCGCGCGTATCACCGTCACCTGGCCGCGCTGGCGAATGGAAGACGACGCGCCCGATCAGAGCTGAGACTTCTCAGCCGGGATCACCTGGGTGAGGAAGATCGCAACCGTGGCCATGGCTGCAAACAGCGCCAGCAGAAAGCCTGGCGCCAGTGTGAAGCCCGTCTGCTGAATGATGAAGGTCGCCACAAGCGGTGTCAGTCCGCCGATAATCGCAAAGCCGATATTATAGACGAAGGCGACGCCGGTATAGCGCACATCGGTCGGGAAGATCGCCGTCAGCAGTACCGGCCCCACACCCCAGGCAAAGGCGGCGATCAGCGAGATCACGATCATAGCCGGGATCAGCGACGATACGCCTTCATGGATCCAGACATAGACCGGGATCGCCGCAATCGCGAGCAGCAGCGTGGCGACAAAGGCCGGGACCTTGATGCCGATAAAATCGGCGATGGCGCCGGCAACGGGCATCGGCAGCGAAAACACAATGATGCCGATGAGCAAGGCGGTTGCCACCTGATCGGGGTCGTAATGCAGGAAATCGGTCAGATAGCTGTTCATATAGAGGTACAACAGCGGCACGGCGGCGGCGCCAAGCCCGGTGATGAACAGGCCAAGCCAGACGGCGCGGGCATTGTCGCGGAACAGCGCTGCCAGCGGCACCTTGTGGGCTGAAGCTTCCATCTCGGCGAATGCCGGGCTTTCGGAAAGGCGGGCCCGCAGGAAGAAACCGACAATGGCGACAAGACCGCCGACGAAAAAGCCGATACGCCAGCCATAAGACAGCACGGCAGCATCACTCAGCAGATGTTCGATCGCCCATTGCACGGCCTGCGCCGCCAGCATGCCGACATTGATGATCATGAACAGGAAGCCGCAGGCAAGGCCGCGCCGCTTCGGCATGGTTTCGGTAATCAGCGTCATCGCGCCGGGAATTTCACCGCCAAGGCAAAGCCCCTGCACCATGCGCAGCACCACCAGCGCGACGGTTGCCGAAATACCCCAGGTCGCGTAGCCGGGCATGAAGGCGATCAGGAAGGTGGCCCCCGCCATGCCGGCAATCGAGATCCGGAGCATCATCTTACGGCCGTGCCTGTCGCCGAAATGGGAAAACAGAATGCCGCCGAGCGGCCGGACCAGATAGCCAGCAGCAAAAACCGCGAAGGTGGCAAGCAGGCCGGTCGCCGCAGTTTCTGCCGGAAAGAAGGTCTTGGCGATCTGCGATGCAAACGAGGCGTAGATCACAAAATCGTAAAATTCCAGACCGCCGCCCATACTGCCCAGAAACAGCGCCCGATTGCGCTCGCCTGAAGTCACCGCCATGTTGTCACCCTCCGCTCGGTTCGTCGGAGGAAACGTTGGCGGAACGGCAGGCGAAAGGCAAGCCTGTTGGCAACCCGAAACAGTGGTTTAGCGCGCTATCGCTTGCACAGGGTGCCGCGGATCAGGCAAAGGCGGCCTTCAGACCGGCAAGCGCATTATCTGCGATCGCGTCGGGGACATTGTCGATGTCAACCGTGACCACACCGGCCTCGCCTGTCGGGTCTTCAAGGGTTAACAGCTGGCTTTGCAACAGCGAGGTCGGCATGAAATGACCGGCCCGCGCGCCAATACGCCTGGCAAGCAGAGCCTCGCTGCCGTTCAGGAACACGAAGGCCAGCTGTCCGCCGGCGGTGGCGCGCAGCCGGTCACGATAGACCTTTTTCAGAGCCGAACAGGTGACCACCACACCCGCCGTTTGCGCGCGGGCAAGCTCGGCGCCCACAAGGTCAAGCCAGGGCCAGCGATCTCCATCCTCAAGCGGGATTCCGGCGCTCATCTTCTCGACATTGGATGCCGGATGCAGGTCGTCTCCTCCACATGCTCATAACCGAGGCGTTCGGCCAGAAGCCGCGCAATCGAGGATTTGCCGCATCCGCTCACACCCATGACGATGATGGCGCGCGGCAGAGCGGCTTCGGCCTTGTTCGTGTTCATTGATTGGTTCATCCGGTCCGGCAGGAAAGATCGACAGGCATCGCCCGCCATATGATGTTCCCGCGTTAGCATGACCGGTCCGCCAACCGCAACGGGACAGAATGTCCCGTCGGACGGAAAGACCCGGCGGGACATTCTGAAATTGCTGCGTTTAACGCTGGATGCCAAGCGAAGTGACGTCCACTTCAAGCGGGCCGGAAAGGTCCTGGATCGAATCGTAGAGCAGTTCCAGCGCATATTGCGGATTATGTGCAAAGGCACCCGGATCGGCCGTCACGAATTTCCAGTTGTAAGCCGCCTTCAGGCTGCGCGGTGTCCAGGCATTATAACGCACCGTCTTGCCGTCGACCGCGTCGGCCCGGCCATCCTGATCGGCATCGACGAAGAAATAGGGGTAATGCGGTTCGAAGACGATCGGCGTTTCAGCGACATTGGCCGCATAATCCCGGATCATCTCCATCAGCAGGGCTGCATTGTTGGAGATGTCGGAGCGGATGCCCTTGGAAGGTCGCCGCTGCCGTCATAGCTGACGCGGGAAATCCGGATTGCGTCGAAATTGCCGGTCTCGTGACAGGTGAGACAGGTCTCTTCGGCAACTGTCAACGTATGCGGATTGTGGCAGGAGGCACAATCCGCCACCGGACGGGCATGGAAGAACCGGCCCGAATAGGCCTTGTCGGGATATTCGAAGCCGCCCGCGCCAGCAGCACCAAGGCGCACAGCACCGGCAAGTGCATAATGCGGGTTGATGAAGCCGATTTCGGGGTCCGGCGTGTCTGCAGCCTTGTCGCCCACAGCATTGGTCACACTCACCCCGGCCTCACGACCGGCATGACAGGTGAGACAGGCCGCCTCGACACCGGGCTTGACCGGGTGCTCGATCCCGCTTGGCAGCGTGATCGCGGTAATTTCGGAAAGGCCGGGATTGTGGCAGGTCTCGCAATCTACGACGCCGCCAACGGGGACAGCCGCCGCCACACCCGGCTCGCTGCCGTCCAGCCCGTGGAAGGCGCGGAAGCCCGCACCGGAGTGACAGGTGGAACAGCTTGCAGGCACCTCGCCGTCGTCGTCCCAATGGGTAAAGGCTTCCGCCGAGGCATCGGCATGCGCAGAGCGCGCCCAGGCCTCGATCATCTTCTGCTGCGGGATTGAAATCTGGTCCGGACGGAAAGGCCCGGACTGCGGCATGACGAACAGTTCCAGCGCCTCGACGGCGGTTTCACCCTCGCTGTTATCCTGCGCCGAAACCGCCGTAGAATTGACAAATGTCAATACTGCTGCAACAACAGCCATGAAAATTTGAGAAAAACGGTTCACTTCATTAGACATGGCTTTTCACCCCGCTGAAAATTCATAGTCTGTTCTTAACGTATGCTAAACAATTCGGTCCGTTCCGGCAATTCAAATGTCGGATAGACCGTATTGTTTGATGCGATAAGTCTTGGGAGTGTTTTTTGGACCGCCTTTTTCTGCCGGTCTGTCCGTGCCGACCGGCCCTTCATTGAACGATGACCATGCAGCCGAAACGCTTCTGACCGAGGAGGCAGCGCTTGTTCCCGCCGCCGGGGAGGAGCTGAGGGTCGTGCCGCTGGTCGAGGTTGACGCGCTCGTCGCGCAGGGCGAACCGCTGCTTTCGCTGCGCGCCGCACCCGATATCCGGCTTGTCGCGCCGATGGCCGCGCGGGTGGCCGCGATCGAGCTCAATCCCGGCCGCCGGCTGATCCAGATGCTGCTTTTCCGCGAAGACAGCGGCGACCGGCACACCTTTACGGTGGCAGACGCGGAGGGCGACGCGACAGCATTGCGGGCGCTGATGCAGGCGGCCGGCCTCTGGCGGCTTTTCCGCAGCCGACCCTTCGGGCATATGCCCGCTCCAGCCGACCTCCCCGCTGCGATTTTCGTGATGGCGACCGATTCGAGACCGGATGCCCCCGATCCGATGACGGCGCTTTCGGGTCGCGAGGATGCACTCTCGCGCGGTCTTGCCGCACTCAACCTGCTGGCCGAAGGCGCTGTTTTCCTGTGCGAGGCCAGCGGCGTGGCGCTCAATCTCGACAATTCGGCTAGGGTGCGGCGCATCACCTGCGGTTCACTGCATCCGCAGGGACTGGCCGGCATCCAGATCCACCACCATGCGCCGGCTGAAATCGACGCCCGCGTCTGGGACATTCATGCAGAGGACGTTGCCGATCTCGGCGACCTCCTCGCCTCTGGCCTCTTGCCAGAAACGCGGCTCGTCACCGTCACCGGCTCGGCCATGCGCGCGCCAAGGCTCCTTCGCTGTCAGCCCGGTGCAGATCTGCGTGGCCTTTGTCACGGCCATGTGCAGCCGGGGCCCTATCAGGTGCTGGCCGGTTCCGTGCTCGACGGCAGGCCGGCGCACTGGCTCGGCCACCGTGACCGGCAGGCAAGCATTGTTACACCTGGTTCCGGTAAAAGACGCCGCCACTGGTTTTCCGCCGCCTTGACCCGGGCCGCCCGGCCGCTGCCGATCATTCCGACGGCAGCCCTTGCGCAATCCTTCGGCGGCGATATTCCGGCAGCAGCCCTGATGCGCGCGCTTTCATCCGGAGACCAGGAAGCGGCAGCCCGTCTCGGTGCACTTTCGCTGCTGGAGGAAGACCTGGCACTGGTCGATTATGTGACCTCATCAGAGCCATCGCTTGCTGCGCAGCTGCGCGGGCTGTTGAACGCCATAGAAAAGAGGAGGCCCCGGCATGAACCACGGATTGTGGGATCGCGAAACGGTAGCCCTTCTCCTTTTGATCTCGGTGATGCCGCTGGCGCTGACGTGGCTCTGGTATGGCGGGCTCGATGCCGCCGGTGTTCTGGTGCTGGCGCTGATCATTTCCGGTCTGTGGCATCTGATCTTCATGCTGGCGCGCGCAGCCAGCCCTCATTTGCCGGCGCGCTGACGGCGCTTGCAGTGGCCATGCTGGCGCCTGAGGACCTTAGCATCGTGCAGCTTGTTCTCGGCATCAGCTTTGGCTCGGTGATGGCAGAACTGGTGTTCGGCGGCTGGGGCCGCAATGTGCTGAACCCGGCGACCGTGACGCTTGCCTTTCTCGGCTTCGGCTTTGTCACCGCCCCCTGGCCGGAACTGCCGCTGCCGCTGGCATGGGCGGCCATTCCGGCGGCCCTTCTCGGCGCGTTTTTCGGTGTGATGCCGGCCCGCGTGATCGCAGGCGCAGTCATTGTCATCGGCGGCGCGCATCTGGTCGGGGTGCCGGTCGAGCCTGCGCTTCCAGCAATCGCCGTGGTGCTGGTGCTTTTGGTCGCAGACCCCGTGGCGAGCGCCTCGACCAAACTCGGCGGCTGGCTCAACGGCGCCTTTTTCGGCGCACTGATCATCCTGTTCACACTCGGCTGGCAAACCGCCGCATCCGTACAGCTTGCGGTTTCGGCAGCGCTTTTGACCTCGCTTGCAGCCCCGTTGCTGGACGAAGCCGCCATTGCGCTGTGGCTTGCTCAAAGGAGAAGACGTCATGGCTGACCTCAACCCGATCTCGGCATGGCGCCGGTTTCTGGCGCTGCCCAATGAAAACCGGACCAAGACCGTCATTGTCGCCTTTCTCGTCTCCGCCATCTGCGCCCTGATGGTCAGTGGCGCCACCGTCATCCTGCGACCGATTCAAACGGCAAATCGCGCAGCGGAAGAACAGGCCCGGCTGGAAGCGCTGGTCGCCGGTATCCCCGGCATGTCCGAGATCCTCGAGGAGCCCGGCGGTTCGCTGTCCACCGTCGTGATCAATCTGCCCAAGGGCGAAGCCGCGCAGAACGTGACGCCCGAAACCCTGCCCGCGGCACTCGATGATGCGGCGAACTGGACAACGCTTTCACCGGCCGAAGATACCGCCGGCATCGGAAGGCGGCCGAACTACACCCAGATCTATCTGCTGAGGAACGAAAACGGCGATATCTCGCTGGCACTGCTGCCGGTTAGCGGCCCGGGTTATCAGGCCGAAATCGATGCGATCGTGGCGCTGCGCGGTGACATGAACACCATTGCCGGGGTGGCGATTACCAATCAGGCAGAAACACCCGGCCTTGGCGGCCGCATCGAGGAACCGGCATGGCTGGCGCAATTCCCCGGCACCGAGCTTGCCGATGCGTCCGGCACTGTCCGCTTTGCCGTTGCCAAGGGGCTGCCGGCAATGATTACGAGGTCGACGGCATCACCGGGGCCACCCGCACCGGCAATGCCTTTACCAAGATCATGCGGTTCTGGGGCGGGCCGGAAGGTTACGGCCCGCTGATCGACGCCGTTCAGCGCGGGGAGTTCTGATATGGCCCGGTCAACCAATCTCTGGTCGACGCTGACGGAGCCGCTCGTCCTGCAAAACCCGGTAACGCTGCAGATCCTCGGCATCTGTTCGGCGCTGGCGGTGACCACGTCGGTTGCGACCGCGCTGACCATGTCGGCGTCGCTGACCACGGTTCTGGTACTGTCTGCCGGCCTCGTCAGCCTGATCCGGCGGCATATTCCGGACTCGATCCGGCTGATTGTCCAGATCGTGATCGTCGCCTCGCTGGTGGTCGTCATCGACCAGATCCTGCAGGCCTATCTGTTTGACATCAGCCGCAAGCTTTCGGTGTTCGTCAGCTTGATCACCACCAATTGTCTGGTGCTGGGCCGTACCAGAATCGTTCTCGCGCTCCAACCCGCCGCTGCCCTCCATGGTCGACGGGCTCGGCAACGGGCTCGGCTATTCGCTGGTGCTGATCGTCATCGGTTCGGCGCGTGAACTGTTCGGTGCCGGCAAGCTGATGGGTTATCAGGTGTTTCCGGTGGTTGCCGACGGTGGCTGGTTCACGCCGCTGAACCTGATGCTGCTGGCACCCAGCGCCTTCTTCATGCTTGGTGGACTGGTCTGGGCGGTGCGCACCGTCCTGCCCGCACAGGCGGAACCCTCGGAGTTCAACCCGCCGAAGACAGAGGAGCCCGGAAAATGACCGACCTCTGGAACCTTTTCCTAAGCGCGGCCTTCGTTGAAAACGCACCGCTGACCCTGTTTCTCGGGCTCTGCACCTTTCTGGCGCTGTCGCGCCGCACCGCTTCAGCCATCGGCCTCGGCATCGCCGTGACGGCCGTTATGGGCGTCACCGTGCCGCTCAACCAGGTGATCTATCATGCCCTGCTTGCACCCGGTGCCTGGGCCTGGGCCGGCATGCCGGATATCGACCTTTCCTATCTGAAGCTGATCTCGTTCATCGGCGTCATCGCCGCCACGGTCCAGCTCGTGGAAATGGTGCTCGACCGGTTCTTTCCGGCAATCTACGCTTCCTTTGGCGTGTTCCTGCCGCTTCTGACCGTGCACTGCGCGATTCTCGCCGGCAGCCTGTTCATGGTCGACCGTAATTACGGCATCGGCCAGTCGGCGGTGTTCGGCCTTGGCCAGGGCTTCGGTTTCGGGGTCGCCGTCGTTCTCCTCGGCGCGATCCGTTCGCGCCTTTCCTATGCCGACCTGCCGCAGGGCCTGCGCGGGCTCGGCATCACCTTGCAATCGCCGGGATGATGTCGCTGGGCTTTTCGGCATTTGCGCAAATGGTGACGCCATGAACGAGATCGCAGTCGGAGCCCTTGTCATTGTCGGTCTCGTGCTGGTTCTCACGCTGGCGCTCTTGATCACCCGCGCGCGCCTGATCCCCGCCGAGGCGCTGACGATCACGGTCAACGACACAATGGAAATCGAGGCCAATCGTGGCGACCGCCTGCTTGGCGTGCTGCATGGCGCGGGCATCGGTATTCCGGCAGCCTGCGGCGGATCGGGCACATGCGGGCTTTGCCGGGTGCATGTGGAGGGTGAAGGCGCCGGTGAACCGCAGGCGACCGAGCGCGGCGTGCTCTCTGCCGCCGAGCGACGTGCCAAAATGCGCCTTGCCTGCCAAACCGCGCTGCGCGGCCCATGCTCTGTCACCGTGCCGCAGGACTTTGTCGGCGCGACCGGCTTTACCTGTCGCGTGGTGTCCAACACCATGAAGGCGCCGCTGATCCGGGAGCTGGTGTTGCAACTGCCCGAAGGTCAGCCATTCGATTTTGTTGCCGGCGGTTTCATGCAGCTCACCGCACCGGCTTATGGGCTCAACTTCCACGATATCGAAATCGACCCGGCGTTTCGCGACCCCTGGAAGATCTCCGGCTGGTCGGACATGACATCCTATGCCGAAAGACCGGTGACGCGGGCCTATTCAATCGCCTGCCGTCCGGAAGATGCCAGGCAGGAACGCGCCGTCTTCAATATCCGCCTTGCCGCACCACCACCGGGCCGCGAGCAGGAAATTCCGCCCGGCGTGGTCTCCTCCTGGCTATTTGCTCTGAAACCGGGCGACGCGGTTGAAGCGTCCGGCCCGTTCGGCGAGTTCGAGGTCCAGCCGACCGAACGCGAGATGGTCTTCATCGGCGGCGGTGTCGGCATGGCGCCGCTTCGCGCCATGATCCACGACCAGATCGGCAAAGGCACGCCGCGGCGGATGCGTTATTTCTACGGCGCACGCTCGGTGGCCGACCTGTTCTATGTCGAGGAATTCGAGAAGATTGCCGACGAACACGACAATTTCTCGTGGACGCCGGCGCTTTCCGATCCCGCGCCCGGCGACCGCTGGACGGGCGCCAGCGGGTTTATCCACGATGTCGTGCGCGCGGAGCTTTCCCGCCATCCCGCACCCGAGGACTGCGAATATTACATGTGCGGGCCGCCGGTGATGATTTCGGCGGTAACCTCCACGCTCCACCGGCTCGGCATCGAGCCGAAGTCCATCTTCTATGACGATTTCGGAGTCTGACCCATGAACGCACGTCAAGCATTTCTGACCCGCCGCCGCGTTCTGGCGCTTACCGGAACGGCTTTTCTGGCCGCGACCGGTGCCCGCGCCGCGGCACCGGCGATCCTGAAATCCGCCCCAGCAACGCGGCAGATCAGCGGTGAGGCCTTCGCCACCACATGGCGCGTAACCGTGCCGGACACGGCCCGGCCCGAGGCGCTTCGCGGCGAGATTGAAATGCTTCTCTCCGGCTTCGACCGGATGATGTCGCCATGGCGGGCCGACAGCGAAATCAGCGCATTCAACCTCGCTGGCCCCGGCAGCAAACCGGTCTCGGCAGAAACAGCCTTCGTGGCCGACAGCGCGCTTGAACTGGCAAGGAAGAGCAATGGCTGGTTTGACCCGAGCATCGGCCCGCTGGTGGCGCGCTATGGCTTCGGGCCGATTGAGGGAAGAACCGCCGATGGCGGTGCACCTTCGCTCTGGCATGCGCTGGCGGTCGATGGCAACCGCCTCGAAAAGACCCAGAACGGCGCCACCATCGACCTTTGCGGCATCGCCAAGGGCGCGCACTCGACCTGATGGCCCACAGGCTTCTGCAAGCCGGACATAGGGATTTCCTGATTGATCTCGGCGGAGAGTTAGTTGCACACGGCAACCATCCGGCCGGCAGGCCGTGGCAGGTTGCCGTGGAAGACCCGCGTCTGGCTTCAACCGGCAGCGCCGGCGTGCTGCGGCTTGCCGATTGCGCGGTCGCGACCTCGGGCCTTCGCGCGCAGAGCTACACGCTTTCCGGCCACAGCTACAGCCACATCATCGATCCGCGCCATGCCGTTCCGGTCGAGGGCACAATCGCGTCGGTCTCGGTCCTCGGCTCTGATGCGATGACGGCGGATGGTTGGGCCACCGCGCTGACGGCAGCCGGCGAAAGCGGGCCTCTTCTGGCGCGCCGCCAGTCGGTCACAGCGCTGTTCCTTTTTCATGACGGCGACGGGCTTCGCCACGAAACCACCGGCGGCTTCGACCGTTTCCTGCTATAGTCTCTTCAACAGGAGCACGAACATGGAAATCCTGATGGCAATCGCGATCTTCCTTCTGGTCATGGCCGGACTTGGCGTCGGCTTGCTCAGCGGCCGCGGCCCCTGAAGGGCTCGTGCGGCGGCATGGCCTGCATGAAGGAAGCCGCCTGCGAAGGCTGCCCGAACCGTGGATCGGGGCAGACGAAATGACCGACACGATTGCGGAGATCACCAAAACCGACACACTGACCGTGACGCCGGACATGCCGATCCGCCGTGCCGTGGCGTTGCTCGTCGAAAGCAGAGCTGCGGCCGCGCCGGTCGTCGACGAGGGTGATGCACTCATCGGCATCCTCACCCAGAAGGACTGTTTCAACCCGGCCCTTCAGGCAAGCTATTATCAGGAATGGAAAGGCACGGTCGCTAATTATATGAGCCGCAACGTCGTCAGCCTGCCGGCCAGCACCGACCTCGTTGCCGCCGCCGAAGCCTTCATCGCCCATCCGCATCGGGTGTTCCCCGTCACCGACGGTAATCAGCTGATCGGGCTTCTGCGCCGATCCGATGTGCTTTCGGCCTTGGTGCGGCTCAGCGGATAGACGTTCCGCCCGCGCCATTGCTGCCACAGCCATCGCCCCCGTGACCTCCGGCCTAAGCGGCGGTTTCCTGCCGCCCGGCGAGACGGTTTTTCAAGTGGATCAGGGTTTACCCCGGGCTTTCGAGGTTCATAAGCATCCGATAGCATTGACGCGCGGTCATTTGCCGCACAGCGAATTCAGGCAAGACGGACATGGACGAGACTGAGAAATCGGATTTCACGCGGGATGAAAGCCTGGGCGCACCGGAGGGCGATATGAGCCTTCTGATCGTCGATGATGACACGCCCTTTCTGCGCCGCATTGCCCGCGCCATGGAGACGCGCGGTTTTGCAATCGCAACGGCGGAAACCGTGGCGGAAGGCATTGAGAGAGCGAAAGCGCATCCACCGAAATATGCGGTCGTCGACTTGCGGCTTGAAGATGGCAGCGGGCTGGACGTGATCGCCGCCATCCGCGAATCAAGGCCCGATACCCGTATCGTGGTGCTGACCGGATACGGCAATATCGCCACCGCCGTCACTGCCGTAAAACTTGGCGCGCTCGACTATCTCGCCAAACCCGCCGATGCCGACGATATCGTCCACGCGCTGACCCAGGCGCCGGGCGAAAAGGTTGACCCGCCGGAAAACCCGATGTCGGCCGACAGGGTGCGCTGGGAACACATTCAACGTGTCTACGAAATGTGCGACCGAAACGTCTCCGAAACCGCGCGCCGTCTCAACATGCATCGCCGCACCCTGCAGCGGATCCTCGCAAAACGCGCGCCGCGCTAAAACGAAACGCCTTCCGATTCCAGCCGCTCCAGCACCAGTTCGGCCGATGTCAGCCGTTCGGCGGCATTGCGGGCAAAGGCAAGAGTCAGCACCTTGCGGCGCGCCGGTGCCAGCTTGTGTTCCGGCGCCGGCCTGACGATTTCCGCGCCGTAGCGATCGGCCAGCAGCAGGCCGCAGTCTTCGGGAAAGATATCGAGCGGAACCCCGGCATGGGTCGCGAAAAACAGCCGGTCGCAATAGTCGCGATAGTCCGGCCATTTGCGGTCGACACGAAAATCCTCGACCGACGACTTGATTTCGATGATCCAGATCTCGCCCTTTTCGGTGAGGCAGATCAGATCGGCCCGTCGGCCGTTCCTGAGCGTCATCTCGCTGATCGATGCGTGCCGCATGTGCTTCATCAGATGCTGCACGCCGCGACGCACCAACAAGGCTCTTTCAGACTGGCGGCCATCTGCCGTCGGGTTCTTGGCGTGAAGGTCGACAATCGCCATGGAACTTCCCTTCAATCGATGCATTTTCACAACAGCCCACTGCCCGTGTGCAGCTGTCTGCGTGGCTTCGCACTACTTGCGCTTGTCACGCAATGAAATGTTAACCATAAGCTTATATCAGCTAACTATTATCACTTTTCGCTTCAATCGTCGCCACGAGACAGGCCATGCACATCAGAACACTTCTCCTTGCACTTTCCTTCACCGGCCTGCTTGCCGCCGCTAGCTGCACCACGACCGACAGCATGTCCTCGGGCAAGATGGCGCCGATTTCCGCCTATGCCGCCATCAACGACGACGGCGTTGACCTGCCACGGGTGCCAATCGCGGAAGTGGACGACAAATATCGCCGCCAGGTCGTCGATTACGAGACCGATGAAAAGCCGGGCACGATTGTGGTCGATACCAAGGAGCGCCTGCTCTACTATGTGGAAGAAGACGGTAAGGCCGTTCGCTACGGGATCGGCGTCGGTCGCGACGGTTTCCGCTGGTCCGGCGATGCCTATATCGGACGCCGCGCCGAATGGCCGACCTGGTATCCGCCGTCAGCCATGATCAAGCGCCAGCCCGAGCTGAAGGAATATGCCGGCGGCATGGAGGCTGGCATCATGAACCCGCTCGGCGCCCGCGCGCTCTACCTTTACCGCAACGGCAACGACACCATGTTCCGCATCCACGGCAACCCCAACTGGACCTCGATCGGCCAGGCGGTTTCCTCCGGTTGCATCCGCATGATCAACCAGGACATCATCGACCTTTACGCCCGCGTCGACCCCGACCAGCGCACCAAGGTGGTCGTGCTTCCGGGCTGAGACAGCGCTTGAAATTGCATCCGCAAGGCGGCTCTTCGGGGCCGCCTTTTTCATTTCCGGCATCGAATTGTCGGCGCTGCGCTTGATTTTGGCGTTTCGTTCGATAGATAGAGCCCATCAGACCCAAGCGGCATGACCTTTCGCCGCAAACCGAAAGGCCCGGCTATGCAGACCCCTATTATCTCATCGACAGGTCCCGTCTCCAGGCGAACCTCGACAAGATCGCCTGGCTGCGCGAAGCTTCCGGGGCCAAGGCGCTTCTGGCGCTCAAATGCTTTGCCACCTGGTCGGTGTTCGACCAGATGAGCGCGTATATGGATGGCACCACCTCGTCCTCGCTCTATGAAGTCAAGCTCGGCTTTGAAAAATTCGGCGGCGAAACCCATGCCTATTCGGTTGCCTACAGCGAAAACGAGATCGACGAGGTGCTCGCAAACTGCGACAAGATCATATTCAACTCGATCGGCCAGCTTTCCCGTTTCAAGGCGCAGTCGGAAGGCAAGATCCGCGGCCTGCGCGTCAATCCGCAGGTCTCGACCTCGGATTTCGATCTTGCCGATCCGGCCCGACCATTCTCGCGCCTTGGCGAACATGATCCGGCGGTGATTGAAGCGGTGCTCGATCAGGTCTCCGGCTTCATGTTTCACAACAATTGCGAGAACGAGGATTTCGCCCGTTTCGACGAAATGCTGACGGTCATTGAGGAACGTTTCGGCCCTCTGATCGAACGGCTCGACTGGGTGAGCCTCGGCGGTGGCATTCATTTTACCGGCGAAAGCTATCCGCTGGAAAAGCTCGCCGCGCGGCTGAAGGGTTTTGCCGGAAAGTATGGCGTTCAGGTCTATCTGGAGCCGGGCGAAGCGGCGATTACGGGGGCCGCCACACTGGAAGTCACCGTGCTCGACACGCTGAACAACGGTAAGGACCTTGCCATTGTCGACTCATCCATCGAGGCTCACATGCTGGATCTGCTGATCTATCGCGAAAATGCGAAGATTTTGCCGGACACCGGGCCGCATCAGGTTATGATCTGCGGAAAGTCCTGCCTCGCAGGCGATATTTTCGGCGAGTTTTCCTTTGAAGAACCCGTTAAGGTCGGCGACCATCTGTCGATCGAAAACGCAGCCGGTTACACGATGGTCAAAAAGAACTGGTTTAATGGCGTGAGAATGCCGGCAATCGCGATCCGCGAAGAAAACGGTGAAATCCGTACCGTTCGCGAATTCGGTTATGAAGATTTCAGATCCGCCCTGTCATAAGGCCGGGCTGATCCCGCGGAGCGGCGTGCCGCTCCGACCCTTGATTTCAGGCAGGATAAGCTGCCTAAAACCGGAGGCGTTGTTCCGATGAAGAAAAATGTGCTGATTATCGGCGCGGGCGGCGTGGCCCAGGTGGTTGCGCATAAATGTGCCCAGAACAATGATGTGCTCGGCGATATCCATATCGCCTCACGCACCAAGTCGAAATGCGATGCGATCATCGAAAGTGTGATCGAGAAGAAGGCGATGAAGCAGGACGGTGTTCTGCTGGGCCATCAGCTCGACGCACTCGACATCCCGGCAACTGTGGCTCTGATCACGCAGACCGGGGTCGAAATCGTCATCAATGTCGGCACCGCCTTCCTCAACATGTCGGTTCTGGAAGCTTGCCTTGAGACGGGCGCGGCCTATATCGACACCGCCATTCACGAAGAGCCGGACAAGATCTGCGAAACCCCGCCGTGGTATGCAAACTACGAATGGAAGCGCAAGGACCGCTGCGTTGAAAAGGGCGTCACCGCCATTCTCGGCGCCGGTTTCGATCCCGGTGTCGTCAATGCCTTTGCCCGCCTTGCCAAGGATGACTATGTTGACGACATCTCCGATATCGACATCGTCGACATCAATGCCGGAAACCATGGCAAGTATTTCGCCACCAATTTCGATCCGGAGATCAATTTCCGCGAATTCACCGGCACGGTCTATGCGTGGCAGAACAATGAATGGACGACGAACACGATGTTCGAGGTCGGCCATGAATTCGATCTGCCGGTCGTCGGCAAGCAGACGGCCTATATGTCCGGCCATGACGAGATCCATTCGCTGTCGAAGAATATGGGCTCACCCAATGTCCGCTTCTGGATGGGGTTTGGCGAACGATACATCACCGTATTCACCGTTCTGAAAAACCTCGGCCTGTTGTCCGAGCAGCCGGTGATGACGGCAGAAGGCCAGGAAGTGGTGCCGCTCAAGGTGGTCAAGGCGGTACTGCCCGACCCATCCTCGCTGGCGCCGAACTATACCGGCAAGACCTGCATCGGCGATTTCGTCAAAGGCACCAAGGACGGCAAGCCGGCGGAAGTCTTCATCTACAATGTTGCCGACCATAAGGAAGCCTACAACGAAGTGGGCAGCCAAGGCATTTCCTATACCGCCGGCGTTCCGCCTGTTGCCGCTGCCATTCTGGTGGCATCCGGCGAATGGGACGTGAAGACCATGGCCAATGTCGAGGAACTGCCGCCGAAGCCGTTCCTGCACATTCTGAACCACATCGGCCTGCCGACACGCATAAAGGATGAGAACGGCGACCGGGCACTGGATTTCTCGAAGTAAGTCAGACAATCGGCCCGACATCAGCCCCGCCGCGTTCTCGCAGCGGGGTTTTCTTTGCCCGCTTCATGCTAAAACCGTCACGAACAACAAGCGGGCTTACCATGTCGCTGAAACACAAACGCATTCTTCTCGTCATCACCGGTGGCATCGCGGCCTATAAAAGCCTCGACCTGATCCGCCGGCTTAAGGAGCGCGGAGCGCATGTCACGCCCCTGATGACAGCGGCGGCGCAGGAATTCATCACGCCGCTCGCCGTTGGCGCACTGTCCGGCGGACACGTGTTTACCGAACTGTTTTCCCGCACCGAGGAACAGGATATCGGCCATATCCGGCTGGCGCGCGAAAACGACCTGATCGTGGTAGCCCCCGCGACTGCCAATCTGATGGCCAAAATGGCCAATGGTCTGGCCGATGATCTTGCAAGCGCGGTGCTGCTGGCGCGCGATTGCCCGGTGCTGCTGGCCCCGCCATGAACCCGAAAATGTGGACGGCCACCGCAACGCAGCGCAATCTGGCGACCATCGTCGCAGATGGTGCGATGACCATCGGCCCGGTCGCGGGCGAGATGGCCGAAAGCGGTGAGACCGGCACCGGCCGCATGGCGGAGCCGCTGGAGATCGTCGCAGCCGTTGACGCTTTTTGACGCGGCGCCGAAGCCGCTTGCGGGAATGCGTGCGGTTATCACCTCCGGCCCGACCCATGAGGCCATCGATCCGGTGCGCTATATCGCCAACCGTTCCTCCGGCCGTCAGGGTCATGCGATTGCGGCTGCCCTTGCGAAGCTGGGCGCAGACGTCACGCTGGTTTCCGGCCCGGTGACGATTGCCGACCCTGCCGGTGTCAGAACCGTGCATGTGGAAAGCGCGCGTGAAATGCTGGCCGCCGTGGAACAGGCGCTGCCTGCCGATATTGCCATCATGGTCGCCGCTGTTGCCGACTGGCGGGCTACGGATTCGGCAACGCAGAAAATCAAGAAGAAGCCCGGAGAAACGCCGCCGCCGCTGCAACTCACCGAAAACCCGGATATCCTTAAGACCGTCGGCCATCATCAACAGCGCCCCGGCCTTGTGATCGGCTTTGCCGCCGAGACCAGCGATATCGCCACTTATGCCCGCGACAAACTTGCCCGCAAGGGCGCCGATCTGATCGTCGCCAATGATGTGTCGAAGGAAGGCGTTATGGGTGGCGCCCGAAACCAGGTGACGCTGGTGACGAAAGACGGCGCCGAGACCTGGCCCGAAATGGACAAACAGGCGGTTGCCCGCAAGTTGGCGGACTGGGTTGCCGGGCGGGTCTGATCAGGCCTTTGGCCGATCCTGCAACCGTGCAATCACCGCTGTGCGGACGTCCTCACCTTCGGCATTGAGCGCGGCATCGAGCGCCTTCATGCGCCGGCGCAACGTGCTGAGTTCATCCATCAGTCGCAGAACGACCGGCACCGCCTCGTCGTTGACCTCGAGGTCTTCGGTCAGTTCGACAATCAGCTGGAGACGGGCCAGATCGGTTTCGTCGAAGGCTGGTCCGCGCTCACCCTGATGCGGCTTCACCCAGGTGCGGGTGATGCAGATTTCCAGGCGTTCGGCGCTCAGCCGGCCGATCCTTTCCAAGACTTGCGTTTTGGTCATGATGATCATCACCGGCCTCCCTTCCAGCCCGCGCGCGGATCGAACCCGTGTTCGCCCTGCCATGCTCTGAGCGCTTCCTCAAGGGCGGGGTCGGGCTTTGGCGGCAATACGATCTTCAGCGTCACAAGCATGTCCCCAGCGCCGCCGCCGGATTTTGGCGCGCCTTTACCTTTGAGCCGCATGACCTTGCCTGAGCTGGAACTGGCCGGGACCTTAAGGTTGACCCGGCCGTCAATTGTCGGCACAGGGACGCTGGCGCCCAGAACGGCCTCATCGATCCCGAGAGGCAGATCGAGCAAGATATCATCGCCATCACGGACGAAGACGGCATCGGGCAGAACCTCAACACGCACATAGGCATCACCCGGCGGGCCGCCATTGACGCCCGGCGCACCCTTACCGGAAAGCCGCAGCGTCTTGCCATCCTCAATTCCGGCGGGGATCGTCAGCGCAATCCGCCCGCCCTCGGGCAGGCCGACTGTCTTCTTCGCGCCGGAAAGCGCTTCGATGAGGCTGACTTGAAGGTGAAAATGACGATCCTCGCCACGCATGCGCATTGAACCGCGCTCCTGCCTGGATCCTGCGGAAGCCCGGCCACCGAAGGCGCGGGAAAAGAACTCGCCGAGATCATCATACCCGCCTTCGAACTCGTAGCGCGCGCTCGGATCGGCCTCGGCATGGGTTCGATAATATTGCCGCTCCGGTCGCTCCTGCTGATTGGCGTCGATCTCCCCGGCGTCGAACCGCCTGCGTTTTTCCGGATCGCTCAACAGGTCATAGGACGCCGTCACCCGACCGAATTGTTCGGCCTTGGCTGCATCACCAGGGTTGAGGTCCGGATGGAGTTTCTTGGCAAGTTGCCTGTAGGCCTTCTTGATTCTCGTCCTGAGAGGCCGTTTTGGCAACACCGAGCAGATTATAGGGATCGAGTGTGTCTTGTTGTTCAACCATGCTCGTGACCTTGATCAATCGGCGGACCGACCGCCTCGCCTTATAATATGGGAACTTCCGGTCCGTGTTTCCAGACGCCGAAAGGCTGAATGGGGAAGTATAACGGGCCTTGCAAATTCGCTATAATACCGTATATACGAAAGTACGTATCTTTAAACGAGGAGTTTGCAATGTCTCTCGATCGCGCAGTCCTGGCCTTTGCCGGTGTCATGATCCTCCTGTCGGTGCTTCTGACGGTTTTTGTGAGCATTTACTGGCTTTGGTTCACCGCCTTTATCGGCCTCAACATGCTGCAGTCTGCCTTCACCGGCTTCTGCCCGGCAGCCATGATTTTCAGGAAGCTCGGCTTCAAACCCGGCACCGCATTTTAAAAGTGAGATGATCATGCCCAAAGCTCTTGCATGGCGCGGCGCGGCCGCGCTTCTGATCGCGCTGATCACCGCCGCCTCAGCCGGAGCGGCAACGCTGAAGGTCGAGCCGATGACCGTGCCGGAGTGGAAGGCGGTTTATGGCGAGGTCAAGGCCCGCGACACCGTTCCGGCGCGTGCCCGCCTCGGCGGCACACTGGAAACCCTGACGCTGACCGAAGGCGATACGGTCAGCGAAGGTGATGTGATCGGCACCGTCAAGGATGACAAGCTCGATTACCAGATCGCAGCATACGAGGCCCAACTCAAAGGGCTTCAGGCCTCGCTCGAAAACGCGCGCTCGGAGCTGGCGCGCGGTGAAAACCTCAATCAGCGCGGTGTCATGAGCAACCAGCAACTCGATACGCTGAGAACCCAAGTCGACGTCGTGGTCAACAATATCGCCTCCGTCAACGCCAATATGGAGGTGGTCCGCCAGCAATTGCGCGAGGGCGAGATCCTCGCTCCGGCGTCCGGGCGTGTGCTGCAGGTGCCGGTGGTTGAAGGCTCGGTAATCATGCCGGGCGAAACCATTGCAACGATCGGCTCCGGCGGCTTTTCTTGAGGCTCGCCATTCCTGCCCGCCATGCAGATCTGTTGCAGGAGGGCGCGACCATCGAAATCAGTCGTCCCGACGCCGAGGGTGAAGCAACGGGCAAACTGGTGAAGCTCTATCCCGAGCTCGACAACAACCGGGTGATTGCCGATGTCGAAGTCGACGGACTAAAGACCGGCTATGTCAACGAGCGCTTTCTGGTGCGCGTCCCGATCGGTGAGCGCCATGCATTTTCGTGCCCGCAACGGCCGTTTCCACCCGCCATGGGCTGGACTTCGTCACGGTTACGCTGAGCGGCGGCCAGACACGGGAAAAACCGTGATGACCGGCGGCAATGCCGAAATCGATGGCCAGACCATGATCGAAGTGCTGACCGGGCTTGTCGCAGGCGATGAGGTAATTGTCCCATGAAACCGCACAAGCTTGGCCTTGCCGGCGGGCTGACGAAATCCTTCATCGCCTCGCCGCTGACACCGCTCTTCCTTCTGGCAGCGCTCGCGCTTGGCCTCGTCGCACTGTTCACGCTGCCCCGCGAAGAAGAGCCGCAGATCTCCGTTCCTATGGTCGATATCATCGTCCAGGCGCCCGGTTTGAAGGCGGAAGATGCCGTCAAGCTCGTCTCCGAACCGCTGGAGACGATCATCAAGGGCATCAATGATGTCGAACATGTCTATTCCCAGACGTCCGACAACCAGGTCATGGTTACGGCCCGCTTCAAGGTTGGTACGCCATCCGACAGCGCCGTTCTGCGCGTTCATGACAAGGTCATGGCCAATATGGCCGACATTCCCGTCGGCATTCCCGAACCGCTGATCATCGGACGCACCATTGATGATGTCGCCATTGTAGCGCTGACGCTGACGCCCTCTGCCGGTGCAGATACCGACATTACCGCAAACGATCTGACCCGGGTGGCCCGCGAACTGCAGACCGAGTTGACCAAGATCGATGAGGTCGGGTTGACCTATCTGGTCGGCGAGACCGGCGAGGCAATCCGCGTCGCGCCCGATCCGGAACGGCTAGCCCTTTACGGTGTCACGCTGAAGGCTCTGACTGGCAAGGTGACGGCGGCAAACCGCGCGTTTTCAACCGGCACCGTGCGCGACAACGGTATGCAGGTCGACGTGATGGCCGGTCAGACGCTGTCTTCCCCGGCGAAATCGGCAATCTTTTGCTGACAAGCGCCGACGGCAGGCCGGTCTATGTGCGCGATGTCGCCGATATCACCTATATCACCGACGATTCCGATGCCATCGCCTCCTCGGTCACGCTTGCCGAAGATGGCACGATGGACCGCGTTCCCGCCGTGACCCTGGCGATCGCCAAGCGCGCCGGGGCCAATGCGGTTGATGTCGCGCACGACACTCTCCGTCGCGTCGATGAACTCAAAGGCACGCTCATTCCCGACACCATGTCGGTTGCCGTCACAAGGGATTATGGCGAAACCGCCAATGAGAAGGCCAATGAACTGCTGTTCCATCTGGCCCTCGCCACGGTTTCGATCATCGTCCTGGTCTGGGTCGCCATTGGGTTCCGCGAGGCGCTGGTCGTGGCCATCGTCATTCCGATCACGATCCTGCTGACGCTGTTTGCCGCCAATATCATGGGCTATACGCTGAACCGCGTGTCGCTGTTCGCGCTGATCTTCTCCATCGGCATTCTGGTGGATGACGCCATCGTGGTGATCGAGAACATCGCCCGTCACTGGGCCATGCCCGACGAACGGACGCGCACACAAGCGGCAATCGAAGCCGTTGCCGAGGTCGGCAATCCGACGATCGTGGCGACGCTGACCGTCGTGGCGGCGCTGTTGCCGATGATGTTCGTCTCCGGCATGATGGGCCCCTATATGAGCCCGATCCCGGCGGTTGCTTCCGCGGCGATGATCTTTTCGTTTTTCGTCGCCGTGATGATCACGCCCTGGCTGATGGTGAAGATTGCCGGAAACGCCAAGCTTCATGGCGATGATGGCCATGGCGGCGGGCCGCTCGGCCGTGCCTATGCAGCGGCGGCCCGCCCGATCCTGAAGACCAAGCTCCGTTCATGGACCTTCATCGGTCTGGTACTTCTGGCAACCTTCGGTTCGCTCAGCCTGTTCTACACCAAACACGTTACGGTCAAACTTCTGCCGTTCGACAACAAGTCAGAGCTGCAGGTGACCATCGACCTGCCGGAAGGCGCCTCGGTCGAGGAGACGGATGCGATTGCCCAGGCCGTTGCCGATGTGGTTCTCCAAGCACCGGAGGTGATTTCGGTTCAGACCCATGCAGGAACCGCCTCGCCCTTCAACTTCAACGGTCTCGTTCGCCATTACTACATGCGAAACCGGCCGGAGATGGGTGACGTCCAGATCAACCTCACCCCCAAGGGCGATCGCGATCGCTCAAGCCACGAGATCGCGCTCGACCTGCGACAGCAGATTCTCGCCGAAGTCGCCGTGCCGGAAGGCAGTTCTCTGAAAATTGTCGAACCGCCGCCCGGTCCCCCAGTGATGGCGACACTGCTGGCCGAAATCTATGGTCCGGACGCCGAAACCCGGCATGCTGTCGCCGAAAAGGTGAAGACGGCGTTCCGCTCCGTGCCCTTCATCGTAGATGTCGATGACAGCTACGGTCAGCAGGCGCGGCGTCTGAGGGTGACGATTTCGGGCGACGATCTCGAATATTACGGGGTCGCCGAACAGGATGTCTTCGATGCTCTTGCCGCGCTCAACGGCACGACGACGGTGGGCTATTCCCATCGTGGCGGCGGCAGACCGCCGATGCCAATCGAGATCGGTCGCACGAAGGACCAGAAGGTCCTCGATGAAACCTTCCTGTCGACGCCGGTTGCCTCGACCACTGGTGGCACCGCATCAGTTGTCGAACTCGGCGATGTCGTGAGCGTCACGGAAGAGCTGACCTCCTACGCCATCTTCCGCCACAACGGGCACTATGCCGATATGGTCACCGGCGAGCTGGCCGGGGACTACGAGGCGCCTCTTTATGGCATGCTTGCGGTTCAGGATGCGATCGACGCGATGGACTGGGGCGATCTGCCGAAACCGGCCATCAAGCTCCACGGCCAGCCGGAGGACGCAACCGAACCTGTGCTTCTGTGGGACGGCGAATGGGAGGTTACCTGGGTGACCTTCCGCGACATGGGTGCCGCCTTCATGGTCGCGCTGCTGGGCATCTATATCCTTGTCGTCGCCCAATTCGGCTCGTTCAAACTGCCGCTTGTGATCCTGACACCGGTGCCGCTGACCTTTATCGGCATCATGCTCGGCCACTGGATGTTCAACGCCCCGTTTACGGCGACCTCGATGATCGGCTTCATTGCGCTTGCCGGCATTATCGTGCGCAATTCGATCCTGCTGGTCGACTTCATCCGACATACAAAGTCGGACGATGTGCCGATGATCGACACGCTGATCGCCGCCGGTTCGATCCGCTTCAAGCCGATCCTGCTGACTGCGCTCGCAGCCATCATCGGCGCGACGGTGATCCTCGCCGATCCGATCTTCCAGGGGCTGGCAATTTCGCTGCTGTTCGGGCTGATATCGTCGACATTGCTTACGGTGCTGATTATTCCGGCAATCTACCGTGCCCTGAGAAGCTGACCGGACGCAACGATCTATCCTGCAACGCGGCAAACGGGCGGCACGCATCTGCGCCGCCCGTTTGCGTGTTTTCAAAAGCCGAGTTAGCGCTGGCCAGAAGCAGGTCAAGGACATGAGGTCGTCAAATCCTGGCTGAGCCAACCGACAGGCCGCCTCGAACCCGGCAACTTGCCGAAATTTGTGCGCTCTACAGCAGATGAAACCTTGCAGCGCGTGCATTCCGGCTTGGCCTCGTCTCAGGATTGGTCCACAATTAACTTAGCCATCAGGCGGATTTGCGCTCTGTCCAGAGTTTGGCTATGAGTTTAAAATTGCGATTGTCACGCTTTTTCCTGAGGAGGCCTTCCTTGCCGATTTCTAAGATACTTGTCGCCAACCGTTCCGAGATTGCCATCCGTGTTTTTCGCGCTGCAAACGAACTCGACATAAAAACGGTCGCGATTTGGGCTGAAGAAGACAAGCTGGCGCTCCACCGCTTCAAGGCAGATGAAAGCTATCAGGTCGGACGCGGCCCGCATCTCGACCATGATATGGGGCCGATCGAAAGCTACCTCTCGATTGAAGAGATCATCCGCGTTGCCAAGCTTTCCGGCGCCGATGCCATCCACCCCGGTTACGGCCTGCTTTCCGAAAGCCCTGAATTCGTCGATGCCTGTGCCGAAGCCGGTATCACCTTCATCGGCCCCAAGGCAGAAACCATGCGACGGCTCGGCAACAAGGTCGCCGCGCGCAATCTTGCCATCGAGGTCGGCGTTCCGGTCGTGCCCGCCACCAAGCCACTGCCCGATGACATGACGGAAGTCGAAAAGATGGCCGAAGAGATCGGTTATCCGGTAATGCTGAAGGCGTCTTGGGGCGGCGGCGGACGCGGCATGCGCGCCATCCATTCCAAGGACGATCTCGCCCGCGAAGTCATCGAAGCCAAGCGCGAGGCAAAGGCCGCCTTCGGAAAGGACGAAGTCTATCTTGAAAAGCTGGTGCAACGCGCCCGCCATGTGGAAAGCCAGATCCTCGGTGACACCCATGGCAATGTCGTACACCTGTTCGAACGTGACTGCTCGATCCAGCGCCGCAACCAGAAGGTCGTCGAGCGCGCGCCGGCACCCTACCTCAATGCAGAACAGCGCGCCGAACTTGCCGAATACTCGCTGAAAATCGGCCGGGCGACTGATTACATCGGCGCCGGCACCGTCGAATATCTGATGGATGCCGATACCGGAAAATTCTACTTCATTGAGGTCAATCCGCGCATTCAGGTCGAGCACACGGTGACGGAAACCGTGACCGGCATCGATATCGTCAAGGCGCAGATCCATATTCTCGACGGCGCTGTGATCGGTACCGAAGAATCCGGCGTTCCCCGCAGGACGAGAATCTATCTGCGCGGCCATGCGCTCCAGTGCCGCATCACCACCGAAGACCCGGAGCACAACTTCATTCCCGATTACGGCCGGATCACCGCCTATCGCGGCGCCACCGGTTTCGGCATCCGGCTGGACGGCGGCACCGCCTATTCCGGTGCAGTGATCACCCGGTTCTATGATCCGCTTCTGGAAAAGGTGACGTCATGGGCGCCCTCCCGCAGGAAGCAGCCCGCCGTATGGATCGCGCCCTCAGGGAGTTCCGTATTCGTGGCGTCGCCACCAACCTGACATTCCTTGAAGCGATCATCACCCATCCGCAGTTCATGGATTACAGCTATACCACGCGTTTCATCGACGAAACGCCGGAGCTTTCTCCCAGGTCAAGCGCGCTGACCGCGCCACCAAGCTTCTGAACTATCTGGCCGACGTCACAGTCAACGGTCATCCGGAGGTCAAGGGCCGTCCGAAGCCATCCGACGAAATTGCCGCGCCCGTCGTGCCCTTCATCGAGGGTGATCCGAAGCCGGGCACCAAGCAGCTTCTCGACCAGATGGGACCGGAGAAATTCGCCAAATGGATGCGCAATGAAAAGCGCGTCCTGATGACCGACACCACCATGCGCGACGGTCACCAGTCTCTGCTGGCGACCCGTATGCGCACCCATGACATTGCCACTATTGCCGGGACCTATGCAAAGGCGCTGCCGGAGCTTCTGTCGCTGGAATGCTGGGGCGGCGCGACCTTCGACGTGTCCATGCGCTTTCTGACGGAAGACCCGTGGGAACGGCTGGCAAAGGTGCGCGAAAATGCACCGAACCTGCTGCTGCAGATGCTGCTGCGCGGTGCCAATGGCGTTGGCTACAAGAACTATCCCGACAATGTGGTGAAATATTTCGTCCGACAGGCAGCGCAGGGCGGGATTGATCTGTTCCGCGTTTTCGACTGCCTGAACTGGGTGGAAAACATGCGCGTTTCGATGGATGCCGTGGCCGAGGAAGGCAAGCTCTGCGAGGCGGCAATCTGCTACACCGGCGACATCATGAACGCCAAGCGACCGCAATATGATCTGAAATATTACACCGAGCTTGCGAAGGAACTGGAAGCCGCCGGTGCCCATATCATCGCGGTCAAGGACATGGCCGGCCTGCTGAAACCGGCAGCGGCGAAGATGCTGTTTACGGCACTGCGCGATGCCACCGAGCTGCCAATCCATTTCCACACCCACGACACGTCCGGGATCGCCGCGGCTACCGTGCTTTCGGCTGTCGATGCCGGCGTCGATGCCGTCGACGCGGCCATGGACGCGTTTTCCGGCAACACCTCTCAACCCTGCCTTGGCTCCATCGTCGAGGCACTGAAGGGTCACGAGCGCGATCCGGGGCTGGATACCGGCTATATCCGCCGCATCTCGTTTTACTGGGAGGCTGTGCGCCACCAATATGCAGCCTTTGAAAGCGACCTCAAGGGACCGGCCTCGGAAGTCTATCTTCACGAAATGCCGGGCGGCCAGTTTACCAACCTCAAGGAACAGGCCCGCTCGCTCGGCCTTGAAACCCGCTGGCACGAAGTGGCGCAGGCCTATGCCGACGCCAACCAGATGTTCGGTGATATCGTCAAGGTGACGCCGTCTTCCAAGGTCGTCGGCGACATGGCGCTGATGATGGTCAGCCAGGATCTCGCCGTCAGCGATGTCGAAAATCCCGCCAAGGACATGTCGTTCCCGGATTCGGTCGTCTCGATGCTGAAGGGCGACCTCGGCCAGCCGCCGGCCGGATGGCCGGAAGGCCTGCAGAAGAAGGCACTGAAGGGCGATGAACCCTATACGGTGCGGCCCGGTTCTCTGCTGGAAGCCGCCGACCTCGAGGCCGAACGCAAGGAAGCCGAAGAAAAGATCGGGCGCGAGATCAATGATTTCGAGCTTGCATCCTATCTGATGTACCCGAAGGTGTTCGTCGACTACGCGCTGGCCAGCGAGACCTACGGCCCTGTCGCGGTTCTGCCGACGCCTGCCTATTTCTACGGTCTCGACGAAGGCAATGAGCTGATCGCCGACATCGAACGCGGCAAGACGCTGGTGGTTCAGAACCAGGCGATCACCAGCGCCGACGAAAAGGGCATGGTCACGGTGTTCTTCGAGCTCAACGGTGCGCCCCGCTCGATCAAGGTGCCCGATCGGGCCCATGGTGCGACCGGCGGTGTCAACCAGAAGGTCGACCCAGCCAACCAGAACCAGATCGGCGCGCCGATGCCGGGTGTAATCTCCACCGTGGCCATTTCCGCCGGCCAGCAGGTCGAGATCCGGCGACGTGCTGGTTTCGATCGAGGCAATGAAGATGGAAACCGCGCTCCACGCCGACCGTGACGGCGTCATCAAGGAAGTCCATGTGAAGGCGGGCGACCAGATCGACGCCAAGGACCTTCTGGTGGTGTTCGAGGACTGACGAACGCTTTCTTCAGCCCGACATTTGCAAAACCCCGGTCATTCGGCCGGGGTTTTGGCTTTCAGGGGCGCGGTCATGTCCGGTTGCGGCATTGCGGCGTTGCGCCCGGCATGACGGCCAAGCCAGAGGCTTGCGAGGATCAGGATGACACCGGCAATCTGCGGCAATGACAGGGCCTGTCCCAGAATAATCCAGCCGAGGACAACGGCGCTCAGCGGGCTCAGAAAGCCCAGAAGCGCTGCACTTGACGGGCCGATCCGGGCAATTCCGCGAAACCAGAGGAAATAGGTGAGCGCCGCGCCGACAACGCCGAGCCAGACAAGACCGACGATGTTTTGCAGTGTCGGTACTGGAAAGGCCGGTTCGAAAATGATGGCCAGCGGCAGCAGAAGCAGGCCACCGGTCGTCAACTGCCAGGCGGTCAGCGTCAGCGGCGGCACCGGAAACTGCCATTTGCGTGTCAAAACCGTGCCTGCGGCCATCGAAAGCGCGCCACCAAAGGATGCGGCAATTCCCAGCGGATCCAGCACCGCGTCCGGCGAGAGCACGAGAAAGCCGACGCCAACAAGGCCGATAAGTGCTGCGGCCACCCCCAGCAGCCTGATCTGCGTACCAAGTGCTGCGCGCGCCAGAAACAACACGATCAACGGCTGCGTGGCGCCAAGCGTTGCGGCAACGCCGCCGGGCAGGCGATAGGCGGCCACGAACAGCAGGCTCCAGAACAAGGCGAAATTCAGAAACCCGAGCACAAAAAGGCGCGGCAACATCGCACCCCTTGGCCATTGGCGCACCAGCAGCAACAAGATCAGCCCAGCCGGCAGCGCCCGCAACAGCCCCAGCGTCAACGGCAGGCCCGATGGCAACAACTCGGTGGTGACGATATAGGTGCTGCCCCAGATCGCGGGCGCCAGTGCGGTCAGCAGGAAGTCGGATGTCCTGGGCATGATTGCCTCCATTTATCTCGACGTCAAACTATATGGATTTAACTTGACGTCAAGATAAACTTCTTTCACCTTCCTGCCATGGATCATGTGGACAGCATTCTTGCCGAGTGGCAGGCCGAACGCCCCGACCTCGACGCCATGCCGATGGGTGTCATGGGACGGATGAAACGGCTTCAGGTGCACCTTGCGCGCAATCTGGAGACGGTTTTTGCACGCTATGGACTGAATGCGGCAAGCTTTGATGTGCTGGCCACGCTTCGCCGCGCGGGCCCGCCCTATGCGCTTTCCCCTCGGCTCTGATGGACCGGACGATGGTGTCTTCCGGAACCATGACCAATCGTCTGGACCGGCTTGAGGAAGCAGGCTTTATCTTGCGCCAGCGCAACCCGGAAGACGGTCGCGGCTTCGTGATTGCACTCAACGACACGGGCTTCGCCCTGATCGATGAGGCCGTGAGCGCCCATGTCGAGAACCAGCACCGGCTGATTGCGGCGCTTGCTCAAGATGAGCGGGAAACACTAAACCGCCTGCTGGCAAAATGGCTGGCAGCGTTCGAGTAGGATCGTCCCCTCTCCGTTATCAGCCATGGTTCCCCCCTATTGAAGAGATCTAAACTGGTCTGCGCGGCCCCGTAGAATATTGCGGTATAACACTTGCATGCCTGTTCAATCCAGATTATGCCCGTTTCTGCACGATTTGGACAATGGCGATGCAAGACTATCTGATCCGCGAACGACAAGACATCATCCTTCAGCGCCTCAAGGCCTCTGGCCGGGTTCTGACAACCGATCTGGCGGCGGAATTTGCCGTCTCCGAAGATACGATCCGCCGCGATCTGCGCGATATGGCCGCGCGCGGTCTGTGCGAGCGCGTCTATGGCGGCGCCCTGCCCGTCGCGCCTGCTGCCGGACCGCTCGGCGCCCGCGACAGGGCCGTTGACGCCGAAAAGAGGAGCTCGGTCGCCTGCTTGCGGGCGAGATCGAAGACGGCATGACCGTATTTTTCGATGCCTCCAGCACCAATATTGCCGCCGCCCGCGCCTTGCCCGAAAACCGCCGGACCACAATCGTCACCAATGCACCGGCTGTTGCCGCCGCCCTCGACGGTCATCAGACGCTTGATGTGGTCATCACCGGCGGACGGATCCATCGTGCGGTCGGCGGCGCCATCGGCGCCCGGTCGATCGAAGATATTCAGGCCTTCCATTTCGACCTTTGCCTGCTTGGCACCTGCGGGCTCGATATCGATGCCGGCCTCACCTGCTTTCACTATGAGGACGCCTTGTTCAAACGCGAGGCGGCGGCGTGTTCCCACCGGGTGGTCACCGCCGTGACGGCAGCAAAATACGCCACCCGCGCACCCTGCAGCGTGATCGCGCTCGATGCACTCGACGCCCTCGCAATTCCAGGCACACTCGGCCCCGGCGCCATTCAGGCGCTTGAGGAAACGGGGCTCGCGCTGATCGGCAGAGGACAGGCATGATGAACGCTGCCCGCATTGCCCATGTCGCGCTCTGGACCCATGACCTGGAGCGTCTTGCCATTTTTACCGGGATGTCTT
Source organism: Marinicella algicola (assembly GCF_028401385.1). Classification (GTDB taxonomy): domain Bacteria; phylum Pseudomonadota; class Gammaproteobacteria; order Xanthomonadales; family Marinicellaceae. The sequence goes on along the minus strand of NZ_JAQOMR010000001.1, from coordinate 3,787,503 downwards.
CGGTGCCAAAGTGGGTGAGCGCTATGAAAGCAGACGTCGGCCCGGTTTTGTTTCGCGCTTCATGACACTGACAGACGGGCCTGCTATCGAACTGATGCAGGCGCCGTGGCTCTGTCCGGTGAATGACCCGTCAACCGAAAGGCCCGGCTACGCCCATATCGCCATCAGCCTTGGAAGCGCTGCCGCAGTTGACCGGCAGGCAGCGGCGGCAAAGGCGCCGGCTTTCTCGTCGGCCCGCCCCGCACCACCGGTGACGGTTTCTACGAGGCCGTCCTCTCCGACCCGGACGGAAACCACATTGAAATTACCGCATAACGAGAACAACAATGACAGAAACTTCGCTTGATGCGACCAGACGCCCGCGCCGATACATGTCCCCCACCGCCTCGGCATCTCGCTGATGTTTCTGATGAACGGCTTCTATATGGGCTCGTGGGCGCCCAAAATTCCGATCTTTGCCGAAAAGCTGGGGCTTTCGGAAGGCGAACTCGGGTTGATGATCCTTGTCTTCGGCATCGGGTCGATCCTTGCCATGCCGCTGGCCGGTATTTTTAACGCCCGCTTCGGTTCCACCAAGGTCAGCAAGGCGGCAGCGCTGATGTTCCTGCCGATGCTGATCCTGATTACGCTTTCAAACACCATCTGGCTGGCCGCGATTGTGATCTTCCTGTTTGGCGGGCTGATGGCCTCGATGGATGTAACGATAAACGCCAATACGGTGGCTGTCGAAAAGGTAGAACATCGGGCGATCATGTCGTCCTGCCACGCCTTCTGGAGCCTCGGCGGACTTCTGGGCGCAGGTTTCGGCGGCGTTCTGATTGCCACAACAGGGCCGCTTGGCCACGCGCTTGCGGCCACCATTCTCGCCGGTCTGTTCCTTGCTGTCGGCTTTCCGAGGCTTATTGAGGATACGCCCACCGGAGAAGAACGCCACCAGAAGATCCGTCTTCCGATGACGCCGCTTCCATGGCTGATCGGCATTGTAGCGCTGTTTTCGATGATCCCCGAAGGCGCCATCATGGACTGGAGCGCACTTTACCTGCATGACGAACTGGGCGTCGATATCGCCTGGGCCGGCTTCGGTTTTGCGGCCTTCCAGCTCTCCATGACGACAATGCGCTTTGCAGGCGACCATGTCCGCGATCGGCTGGGCGGGGTGACAACCATGCGGATTTGCGCCGTGCTGTCGTTCACGGGCCTGCTGTTTGCAGGGCTTGCGCCGTCCACGTTTCTGACCATCGTCGGCTTTGCGATTGCCGGCCTTGGCATTTCCAACATGGTGCCGATTGCGTTTTCAGCCGTCGGAAACCTGCCGGGTTTGGCGCCGGGCATCGGGCTTTCGGTGGCGACCACGCTGGGCTATTCCGGCATTCTGGTTGCGCCCTCGGCGATCGGCTTTCTGGCCGAGCATACCGGGTTTTCACCGATCTTCACCGGCCTGTCGCTTCTTCCCGTCATTGTCTTCCTGATGGCGCCGATGATGCGCTATGCCGACCGCGACAGGATCGGCTGACAGTTGACAACACCGCGCCATTGTACCACCTGAAGGTAAGATCCGCTTCGGAGAAGATGATGACGCTTGCCCCCCGCAATTATGACCCGCTGCCCCGCCGCGCCTCCGTCGCCGTCGATGTGGGTGGCGTTATTGTCGGCGGCGGCGCGCCCGTGGTCGTGCAATCCATGACCAACACGGATACCGCCGATATCGACGCCACCGTGGCGCAGGTCGCAGCCCTTTCAAAAACCGGTTCCGAGCTGGTACGCATCACCGTCGACCGCGATGAGGCCGCAGCAGCCGTACCGCGCATTCGCGAGCGACTGGAACATCTGGGTCTCGATGTCCCGCTGGTCGGCGATTTTCACTATATCGGCCACAAGCTTCTGGCCGATCACCCGGCCTGCGCGGAAGCCCTTGCCAAATATCGTATCAATCCCGGCAATGTCGGGTTTCGCGACAAGCGTGACAAACAGTTTTCCGAGATCATCGAAATGGCGATCCGCTACGATAAACCGGTCCGGATCGGCGTCAACTGGGGCTCGCTCGACCAGGAGCTTCTGACCCGGCTGATGGATGAGAACGCAGAAACCGGTTCGCAGCTTTCCGCCCGTGATGTGACCCGCGAGGCGATCGTGCAGTCGGCGCTGCTCTCGGCGGAACTGGCCGAGGAAATCGGCCTGCCGCGAAACCGCATCATCCTTTCGGCCAAGGTCTCCCAGGTGCAGGACCTCATTGCCGTTTACGCCATGCTTGCGGAGCGGTCCGACCACGCGCTGCACCTCGGCCTTACGGAAGCCGGCATGGGTACCAAGGGTATTGTCGCATCGTCCGCCTCCATGGGCTATGTGTTGCAGCATGGCATTGGCGACACGATCCGGGTTTCGCTGACGCCGGAGCCCGGCGGCGACCGCACCCGCGAGGTGCAGGTGGCGCAGGAGCTGCTGCAGGTCATGGGCTTTCGCCAGTTCGTGCCGGTGGTTGCCGCCTGCCCCGGCTGCGGACGCACGACCTCGACCGTGTTTCAGGAACTGGCCTCCAAGATCGAGATCCGATCTGCGTCGCAACATGCCGGTCTGGCGCGAGAAATATCCCGGCGTCGAAGCACTCAACGTCGCGGTCATGGGCTGTATCGTCAATGGACCGGGAGAGAGCAAACACGCCGATATCGGCATTTCGCTGCCCGGCACCGGCGAAACCCCGCCGCCCCGGTGTTTGTCGATGGCAAAAGGCCAAGACATTGCGCGGCCCCAACATAGCCGCCGATTTCGAGGCGATGGTGAGCGATTATATCGAGCAGCGTTTTGGCAGTGGAAAACAGGCGGCTGAGTAGGCCGCCTCACCGCTTCAGATAAACCCGACCGCCGCCGTTCTTGCGGCCGGTGTCTTCGACGCCGGGAAAGCATCCCTTGCGCACAGCGTTCAGGAATTCGCGGCCGATCTTGACCTTATCGCCGATAGGAAGCCGGTTCCAGTTCTCACCATAAACCTCGGGAAAGTGAAATGCGCCCGGCTCCTGCGCCAGAAGCCGGTTTGCGATTTCGTCTTCGTCGAGCATGTCAGAGCCTTGTGGTCAGAAGTTTGCAGCCGGCGAGCGTGAAGAAAACCGCCATCGTGCCCTCGATCGCCCGACGTCCCTTCTGATAGGCCCGGACCACAACACCGGACGAGAACATCAGCGCAAGCGTATTGAATGTCATAAAGCCGATGACAACGGCGCCAGCGATGAAAAGGACAATGGTTGCATTGCCAGCATCCTTTGGCAGGCCGATGGAAACGAGCGAGACCCAGGCAAAGATCGCCTTCGGATTGGTGAGATGGATATACAGGCCGCGTCGGTAGAAGATCGCCAGACCGGGATGACCGTCCATCTTCGGCGCTATGTCGGGTGCATCCGGCCGCCATGCCGCGCGGAAGCTCTTGTAGGCCAGATAGAGCAGATAGAACCCGCCGATGAACTTCAGAGCCACGAGACCATAGGCCAGTTTCGTCACCACGGCAGCCATTCCAGTGCCTGCCAGAACGGCCCAGAAAAACGATCCCGTCAAAACCCCGTTAGCAAGCGCGACGGCCTGACGCCTGCCATGCCCCATCGCTGTGCCGGCAATGGCAAGTGTCGCCGGACCGGGGCTGACGATGGCGACGAAATAGGCGGTCCAGGCAAGCGCCAGGGGGCCGAAAAGCGCAGCTGTGTCCATCAATATACCCTGTCAGTCGGATGGTGGCTTGGCATTTTCAAACCGGTCCCAGATGCCGTCAAGCGCTTTAGAAAACGCAGTATAGACATCATTCTCCTTCAGATGGGTCAGAACCTGCTCATTGGTGCCGCCGCGGGTGGCGGATTCATGCGTCAGTTCCGAAAACGACATTTCCCGTGCATTGCGAGCGGTTGAGGCCAGCGCGTAAAACACCGCGCCGGAAAAGGCCCGTGCCTTGTCGGCGGGAACATCCTTGGCCTGCAGCCAGTCAGCGATGGTCTCGTAATAGGCAAAGGCGCCTGCAAGCGAGGCGGTGGCGACGCACAGCGCCTGATATTCGGCATCGGTCTTCACGGCAACCACCGTGCCGAGTGGCTCGAACATTCTGATCGCATCTTCATCCGGCGGGAATACCGGCGTCGGACCGCCATGGAAGGCAACGGCCGGCAGCGGCGTGACGAGTGTGATCCGCGTTGCCGGTGCAACCATCTTTAAAAGCCGCGCCTGACTGTAGGTTGGCATGAAGCTGATGACGTGGTGACCAGGGCCGAATTTCAGTTCGGACGTGATCGCCTCGCCATCCTGCGGCCTGAGCGCCAGACATACGGTCTCGGCACCGTCGATAACATCCTGATTGCTGCCGGCGATTTCAACATTCTCGAAACGATCGGCCAGTTCGGCTGCGATCGTCTCGTTGCGCGGGGATAGAAGAATCGTCGGCTTTTCACCCTCGACTGTGCTCATGCCGATCACCACAGCCCGTGTAATCTCACCCGTTCCGATAAATCCGATCGTCATAGTGCACTCCTTTCATTGGCCGTTTCGGGCAGCATAGAAAGACGGGCCCGATTTGAAAATGGCCCGTATGGCAAAACCGGAGATTTAAGAGATGACGGCTTGGGACGACTGCTATTCAGCGGCTTCGCGCGCCCTCTTGAGCGCTTTGGTCCACCACAACAGGTCCTTGATCGTGGTTTTCGCGGCGTCATTCAAATAGTCATAGTCGGAGAGCTGTTTATCGCCTTTGCTGACAGCCATCATTTCCGGCATGGTAATCGCCACCCCACCGGAAAGCGGCGCCATCTGCAGCTGGCTTGTGACCATACGCACCTGTTCGACAGCGCGAGCACCACCAACACCGCCATAGCCCAGAAACCCAACCGGCTTTCGGCGCCACGCCTGATAGGCATAGTCGAGCGCATTTTTCAAAACGGCGGTCATGCCGTGATTGTATTCGGCGACCGAAAACACAAAACCATCGAATTCGGCCAGCTTCGCTTCCCATTTTTCGCTGTTTCGTTTTCCGGTGGTTTCGCTGCAATCGGCGCAGTCTCATCGAAAAACGGCATCGGATAATCTCTCAGATCAACGACCTCGAACTCAGCGTCATCATAGGTTTCAGCAATCTCATGAAACCACGCAACAGCCGTGTCTGCGAAACGCTCTGGCCGGGTGCTCCCCACAATGATCGCGATCTTCGGTGTCGACATGTTCACACTCCTTTTCCAGATGATTGCGCCGATAAGAAAGAAACGGCGCGTCTGTACGCCTGCTCAACGCATGGGCCTATCAATACGTTCCGGTCAGGAAAAACCATTCTCCGCCTTACGGACAGCGTCTGCTCAAAAACTTAAGGTCGAGACCACCAGCAGATCGCTCTGCCGGCGGTTCATTGTTCTTTGCCCATTAAGGGGTCGTCACGCCGCCTTCGATTTGTTCTGGCGGTTTTCGATCAGATCGTCGACGACGCCGGGGTCGGCGAGTGTCGATGTGTCACCCAGCGCGCCGAAATCGTCCTCGGCGATCTTGCGCAGGATGCGGCGCATGATCTTGCCGGAACGGGTTTTCGGCAGGCCGGGCGCGAACTGTATCTTGTCCGGTGTGGCAATCGGGCCAATCTCGGCGCGCACCCATTTGATCAGCTCCTGACGCAGCGCATCGTCTGGATCATGCTCGCTCATCAGCGAGACATAGCAGTAAATGCCCTGCCCCTTGACCGGATGCGGATAGCCGACGACGGCAGCCTCTGAGACGAAGTGGTGAGAGACCAGCGCGCTTTCGATTTCCGCCGTGCCCAGACGGTGGCCGGACACATTCAGCACATCATCAACACGACCAGTGATCCAGTAATAGCCGTCCTCATCGCGCCGGCAGCCGTCACCGGTGAAATATTTCCCTTGTAGGTGGAGAAATAGGTTTGGATGAAGCGATTGTGGTCGCCATAGACCGAACGCGCCTGCCCCGGCCAGCTGTCGGTGATGCAGAGATTGCCGTCGGCGACCCCTTCCAGCACATTGCCCTCATTGTCGACGAGCTGCGGCTGGACCCCGAAAAACGGTTTCGTCGCCGAACCGGGTTTGAGATCGGTGACACCCGGCAGCGGCGTGATCATCATGCCGCCGGTTTCCGTCTGCCACCAGGTATCGACGATCGGGCAGCGTTCCTCGCCGACGACGCGATAATACCATTCCCAGGCTTCCGGGTTGATCGGCTCGCCGACCGAGCCGAGAAGCCGCAGGCTCTCACGCGAGGATTTCTTGACCAGATCGTCGCCCGCGCCCATCAGCGCACGGATCGCCGTCGGGGCGGTGTAGAGAATGTTGACCTTGTGCTTGTCGACCACCTCCCAGAACCGGCCGGAATCCGGGAAGGTGGGCACGCCCTCGAACATCACCGTCGTCGCGCAATTGGCGAGCGGCCCGTAGACGATATAGGAGTGACCGGTGACCCAGCCGACATCGGCTGCACACCAGTAGATCTCGCCCTCCTTGTAGTCGAACACATATTCATGGGTCATCGAGGCCCATACCAGATAACCGCCGGTGGTATGCAGCACGCCCTTGGGCTTGCCGGTGGAACCGGAGGTGTAGAGGATGAACAGCGGATCCTCCGCACGCATCTTCACCGGCGTGCAGTCGCCCTTCACCGTCTTGATTTCCTCGTGATACCAGAGGTCGCGGCCACGCGCCCAGCCGACATGGCCGCCGGTGCGGCGCACCACCAGCACATGATTGACCAGCACATACTGCTTGGCGGCGATGTCGATGGCGAGATCGACATTTTCCTTCAGCTGGATCGGCTTGCCGCCACGCACGCCCTGATCGCAGGTAATGACAAAAGTCGATCTCGCAATCGACAATGCGACCGGCCAATGCTTCCGGCGAGAAGCCGGCAAAGACCAGTGAATGAATGGCGCCGATACGCGCGCAGGCCAGCATGGCATAGGCCGCTTCCGGCACCATCGGCATGTAGATCGTCACCCGGTCGCCTTTTTGACGCCGTGCTTCTTCATCACATTCGCCATCCGGCAAACCTGATCGTATAGCTGGTTATAGGTGATCTTCTTGTCGATATAGGGGTTGTCGCCTTCCCAGATGATCGCGGTCTGTTCCCCGTGGGTCTTCAGATGCCGATCAATGCAGTTGTAGGAGACATTGGTCTGGCCGTCCTCGAACCACTTGATCGAAACCCGGCCTTTGAACGAGGTATTCTTGATCTTGGTATAGGGCTTGAACCAGTCGATCCGCCGGCCGTGCCGGTCCCAGAAGATTTCAGGCTCCTCGACACTTTCCTGGTACCATTTTTCGTATTTGTTTTCGTCGATCAGAGCACGCGTCTTGGCCTGCTTTAAAACCGGATATGTCTTGCCTGACATACTTTCCTCCTCAGAAATTCCTCCGTTTCCTCATTCATACAGGCTCACACGATGTCTTCAATAAGACATTCGTCAATTGTTTTGATGCGATTGCATTTGAAGCGCTAAGGGACTATATGGTCGCGCATGTATTCCCGGAAATTGTGGCAAACACCCACGGACCGCGACACCGGCGCGGACGACAGAAGGACTTTATCCAATGGCACAAAAGCTGCTTATGCCCAAGGCGACAGCCGTATGGCTCGTGGACAACACGGCCTTGTCGTTCGACCAGATTGCCGAGCTCTGCAAACTTCACCCGCTTGAAGTCAAAGCGATTGCCGATGGCGAATCCGCACAAGGCATTAAAGGCCTCGACCCGATTTCGACCGGACAGCTTTCGCGTGAAGAAATTGCACGCGCTGAGGGCAATCCGAACCACAAGCTGAAAATCTCCGAACCCAAGGTTCGCGTACCGGAATCCAAGCGCAAAGGCCCGCGTTACACGCCGGTTTCCAAGCGTCAGGACCGTCCGAACGCTATCCTGTGGCTGGTCAGAAACCACCCGGAACTGAAGGATGCGCAGGTTTCGCGCCTCGTTGGCACCACCAAGTCGACGATCGAGCAGATCCGCGATCGCACCCACTGGAACTCGGCCAATCTGACGCCGATGGATCCGGTCACGCTCGGGCTTTGCAGCCAGATCGACCTTGATCTGGAAGTCGAAAAATCGGCCAAGGATCGTCCGCTTCCCTCTGCGGAAGAACTCGACAATGCCCGTCTGGCCTCGGCAAGCGAAATGGAAAGCCTCGGCGCTTCCATGAGCGACCAGAACGATGACAAGGGAATGTCCGCGGATGAAGTGTTCTCGCGCTTCGCTTCGCTGAAAAACGACGATGACGATGACGAGAACCGCTGATGCGCGGCATGTCTTATCGCTTTGATTCAAGGGGCAGTAAGGCCCTTTTTCGTGATGTCGGTTCGCGATCACGACCAGGTCCGGCGACATCAGGCCATCTTCCGGTCAAAAGCACTGCGGGCCTGCGAAATTTCCTGTTCATTTTCCAACGCCCAGGCATGCAGGCTGCAATAAAGCGTCTTCAGCGAGGCACCGAGCGGCGTCAGCTGATATTCGACGCCGACCGGCGACGTCGCCAGCACATGCCGGAGGACGAGACCGTTGCGCTCCAGCCGGCGCAGCGTGTCGGTCAACGCCTTCTGACTGACACCTTCCAGCCGTTTCTTGATAGCGTTGAAACGATGCGGCCCGTAGGCAAGCACAGAAAGCGTCATGATCGACCATTTGCCGGAAATCTGATCGAGAATTTCGCGGCTCATGCAACTGGCGTTGAATTGTGGGCATTGTTCGATGCGCTGATCCATGAGTTTCCTTCCCTATACCTAGGCAAAGTATAGTGCCCTATTGACACTAGGTCTACAATTTATACCTATAGCGCCAGTCATTCAAGGACACCAGAAGGAAGTTCAATGTCCAGTCCAGATACACAGGTCCTGTTCAAACCTTTCAAATTGAAGTCTCTAGACCTCAAGAACCGAATCGTCATGGCGCCAATGACGCGCTCTTTTCACCTGAAGGTGTGCCCGGCGACAATGTTGCCGCCTACTACAAACGCCGCGCGGAAGGTGATGTCGGCCTGATCCTGTCCGAAGGCACGGTCATCAATCGCCCGACATCCAAGAACCTTCCGGCAATCCCCGATTTTCACGGCGACAAGGCGCTCGCCGGTTGGAAGAATGTCATCGATACCGTCCATGCCGCTGGCGGCAAGATGGGTCCGCAGATCTGGCACGTGGCCAACACCATCGCATCCGCTGATTATCCGCCGAACCCGGACGAGACCGAAAGTCCCTCCGGCTTGGTCAAGCCGGGCGAGAAGCGCGGCCGGGCGATGAGTGAGGAAGATATCGCAGATACCATCGCAGCTTTCGCGAAAGCTGCGGCAGATGCCGAACGGCTCGGTTTCGACGTCGTCGAAATCCACGGCGCCCACGGTTATCTGATCGACCAGTTCTTCTGGAAGGGGCTGAACCTGCGCGACGACAGATGGGGCGGCCCGACGATTGCCGAACGCGCCCGTTTCGGCGTCGAGGTCGTGAAGGCCGTGCGCGCTGCCGTTTCGCCTGAAATGCCGGTAATCATGCGCCTCAGCCAGTGGAAGCAGCAGGACTACAATGCCCGCATCGCCACCAATCCGGACGAAATGGCCGAATGGTTGGAGCCGCTTGTGGATGCGGGCGCGGACATGCTGCACTGCTCGCAGCGCCGCTTCTGGGAGCCGGAATTTGCCGATGTTGATGGCGAAAACGGACTTAACTTTGCCGGCTGGGCCAAGAAGATCACTGGTGTTCCGACGATTTCGGTCGGGTCCGTCGGGCTCGACGGTGCGGACTTCCTGAGCTGGTTCGGCGGCGCGGAAGCCGATGCCAAGACGCCCGACCTCGCAAAGCTTATCGGCCGCATGGAACGCGAGGAATTCGACCTCATCGCTGTCGGTCGCGCACTGATCAGCGATCCTGAGTGGGTGAAGAAGGTGAAAGCCGGCGAGACCGACAAGCTCACCGCGTTTTCACGTGAAACACTCGCCGAGCTCTCCTGACATTCTGCGTATTTGATGTTTCAGGGCCGGGCGCGCGCAAAGCCGTCCGGCCTTTCTAACGCCTTACGCCGAATAGTCCCGCTCCCCGAAAATGGCCGATCCGACGCGTACACTGGTGGCGCCGAAGGCGACGGCAATCTCGTAATCGCCGGACATCCCCATGGAAAGTTTCGCAACGTTGTTTTCCTTCGCCAGATCGGAAAGCAGCGCGAAATGCGGGCCGGGATTTTCGCCCGCCGGGGAATACACATCAGCCCTTCGATCTCCAGCCCCAGCTCTTCGCGGCAGAGCGTGAGAAAGGCTTCCGTCTCTCGTGGATCGATGCCCGCCTTCTGCGGCTCGTTGCCGGTATTGACCTGGACATAAAGACGCGGCGCCCTGTCCTGCTTGTTGATTTCCTTCGACAGCGCCCGGGCAATCTTTTCGCGGTCGACGCTTTCGATCACATCAAACAGCTTCACCGCGTCCTCCGCCTTGTTGGACTGCAGCGGACCGATCAGGCGCAGTTCGATATCCGGCGTCTCCTGCTTCAATTCCGGAAACTTCTTCTGCGCTTCCTGAACACGGTTTTCACCGAAAACCCGCTGGCCATCTGCAATCGCCTCACGGATCATATCGGCGTCATGGGTCTTGGAAACGGCAACCAGTGTTACAGTCCCTTCCGCCAGCTCCGCCTCGTGCTCGGCCCCGGCAATCCTTGCCCGCACGTCTTCGAGGTTTTCGGAAACACCCATCGGCCCTGACTCCCTTCAATTCATGTTGCCGCACCATATGGCAAACGCACCACCGCCCGCAACGGGTCCGGCCCTATTCACAAGGGAGCAATTCGGCCTGATTAACTTGACGCTGGGGCGCTTTCGTGATGAAGCTCACCGCCAAAATCCCAAGAAAATGACCGAGTAGCTCGATATGGCCTCTGAACGTTACAATCCGCGCAAAGTCGAACCTGAATGGCAGAAGAAATGGAACGAGGACAATGTCTTCGTGACTGACAATGCTGATCCGCGCGAGACCTATTACGTCCTTGAAATGTTTCCCTATCCTTCCGGGCGCATTCATATAGGCCATGTCCGGAACTATGCCATGGGCGACGTGGTGGCCCGCTACAAGCGGGCCCGGGGCTATAACGTGCTGCATCCGATGGGCTGGGACGCTTTTGGCATGCCGGCGGAAAATGCGGCGATGCAGAACAAGGTTCATCCCAAGGACTGGACCTATGAAAACATCGCCACCATGCGCGATCAGCTGAAATCCATGGGTCTGTCGCTCGACTGGACCCGTGAATTCGCGACCTGCGATGTCGAATATTACCAGCGCCAGCAACATCTGTTCATCGATATGCTGGAAAAGGGCCTCGTCTACCGCAAGCAATCCAAGGTGAACTGGGACCCGGTCGATATGACCGTGCTTGCCAATGAGCAGGTCATCGAAGGCCGTGGCTGGCGTTCGGGCGCGCTGGTCGAACAGCGCGAGCTGACCCAGTGGTTCTTCAAGATCACCGATTTTGCCCAGGACCTGCTTGATGCGCTGGACACGCTGGACGGCTGGCCGGAAAAGGTCCGGCTGATGCAGAAGAACTGGATCGGCCGCTCCGAGGGCATGATGGTGCGCTGGGATATTTGCGAGAGCGCCGGCAAGGCCGGCGAACACGAGGAGCTGACGGTCTACACGACCCGGCCCGACACGATTTTCGGGGCCTCGTTCATGGCGATTTCCGCCGACCACCCGCTGGCAAAAGAAGCGGCCAAGCATGACGAAAAGGTCGCGACCTTCTGTGAGGAAACCCGGCGCGCCGGCACCTCGCTGGCCGCGCTCGAAACCGCAGAAAAAAGGGCGTCGACACCGGTATCCGTGTGCGTCATCCCTTTGATGAGACCTGGGAACTGCCCGTTTATGTCGCCAATTTCGTGCTGATGGATTATGGCACGGGTGCGATTTTCGGCTGCCCCTCCGGCGACCAGCGCGACCTCGATTTCGCCCGCAAGTACGGCCTGCCAGTGACGCCCGTGGTGATGCCGAAGGACGGCGATGCAGCATCGTTCGAAATCGGCGACGAGGCCTTTACCGACGACGGCGTGATGATCAATTCCCGCTTCCTTGACGGCATGAGCACGACGGAAGCATTTGAAACCATTGCTCTCAAGCTGGAAGCCGATGCCGTGCGCGGAACGCCCCGCGGTGAACGCAAGGTCAATTTCCGCCTGCGCGACTGGGGCATTTCGCGCCAGCGCTACTGGGGTTGCCCGATCCCCGTCATCCATTGCGATGACTGCGGCGTCGTGCCGGTTCCGAAGGAAGATCTGCCGGTTCAGCTGCCTGACGATATTGATTTCGAAAAGCCGGGGAACCCGCTCGACCGCCATGAAAGCTGGCGTCACGTTGCCTGCCCGAATTGCGGCAAAGATGCCCGGCGCGAAACCGACACGATGGACACCTTTGTCGATTCGAGCTGGTACTACACCCGCTTTACCGCACCGCATGAAGACGCGCCGACGGACCCGGCAATTGCCGACCGCTGGCTGCCGGTCGACCAGTATATCGGCGGCATCGAGCATGCGATCCTGCATCTGCTTTACTCTCGCTTCTTCACCCGCGCGATGAAGGCGACCGGCCATGTCAGCCATGACGAGCCGTTCAAGGGCCTGTTCACGCAGGGCATGGTGGTGCATGAGACCTACCGTCTCGGCGGCAGCGGCCAGACCGGCCACTGGGTCTCACCAACGGAAATCACCATCGAAGAGGCCGATGGCGTTCGCAAGGCGGTTCTCACCGAAACCGGCGAGGATGTCGCCATCGGCTCCATCGAAAAGATGTCGAAGTCGAAGAAGAACGTCATCGACCCCGATGATATCCTGGCGACCTACGGTGCCGATACCGCTCGCTTCTTCGTGCTGTCGGACTCGCCGCCGGATCGCGATGTTGTCTGGACCGAATCCGGCGTTCAGGGCACATTCCGTTTCGTGCAGCGCATCTGGCGGTTGATTTCCGAAGCAGCCCCTGCCCTTGCAGATATTGCGCCCGCAGCCGGCAAGAATGGCAAGGCTCTGGAGGTTTCGCGCGCCGCTCACAAGACGCTGAAGGCCGTTGCCGCCGATCTCGACGGGCTTGCGTTCAACAAGGCGATTGCCCGCATTTATGAACTGGTCAACGTGCTGGCCCAGCCGCTTTCGGAGGTCGAAACGGCCGACGCCGAAATGCGTGGCGCGCTGAAACAGGCGAGCCTGTTCCTGACCCATTGTTTTGCGCCAATGATGCCGCATCTCGCCGAGGAATGCTGGCGGGCGCTTGGCGCTGAGGGTATGATCGCCATGGCGGCCTGGCCCGGCTATGATGAGGCCTTGACCGCCGACAATGAAGTAACGCTGCCGGTCCAGATCAACGGCAAGAAGCGGGCCGAACTGACGGTTGCCCGCGATGCCGATCAGGACAGCATCAAACAGGCGGTGCTGGAGCTTGAAGCGGTTGTACGGGCGCTCGACGGCAAGGCGCCGCGCAAGATCATCGTCGTGCCGCAAAGGATCGTGAATGTTGTTGTCTAAACCACGTCTGAGAGCGATCGCGTTTTCCCTGACCGCGCTTGCCGCTGTCGCAACACTCACATCCTGCCAGGTGCGACCGCTTTATGGCGGCGCAGAAGGCACGGCGCTAAACGCGAAGATGCACGAGCTTGCCTTCTCCGTACCGTCAACGCCGGTTGCGCAGAATGTCCGCAATGAGTTGATCTTCCTGACAAGCGGCGGCGCGGGCGAAAGTCTTAGCCCGAAATATGACGTCGATCTTTCGGCCTTCGCTGTGACGTCGGAGCTGTTGGTTGACGATTCGTCCGATACGGCTAGCGCCGGCCGGACAATCGTGACGGCAGATTTCGCACTGCGCCGTCGTGAAGACAACAAGCTGCTGGCCAGCGGCCGCCGGCGCGCCATTGCCCTGCTTGACTTTCCTCCCAGGAATTTGCACGGCTGAGGGCCATCCGCGATGCCGAGCAGCGTGCGTCGAGGAGGTTGCCGAGATCATCAACGCCGATCTGGCGATCGCCCTTAACGATGAGCCACCGCTGGAAATGCAGCCGGTGACCGAGTGAAACGCGTTTCCCGGCAATGAAAACCGCATTGCCGGGCTCTTCTCTGAACATTGTTCGGCCGCACTGAGCGGCTGCAATCTTCCGTACCACCGATCGAAACGGCCTGTGCGATGACGGAAATCAAATCCTACAAGTTTGACGAGTTCCTGCGGCAGGGGCTGTCGCGCTACAAGCTGTTCCTGCTTTACGGTCCTGATCGCGGGCTTGTGAGCGAACGGGCCGGGCTAATTGCCAAAGGTACCGGCGTTGCACTCGACGACCCCTTCTCCGTGATGAAGCTGGATGTCGGCGATATCGAAGGCGACGCCGGTCGGATTGTCGATGAAGTGAATTCGATCGGGCTTTTGGTGGCTCCCGGCTCGTCTGGGTGCGGGCTGGCGGCAATGACAAGGCACTGGCAAGCGCGCTCAACACATTGTCAGAACTGCCACTGGAAGGCGCCTTTCTGATTATTGAGGCCGGGGAGCTGCGCAAAGGCACGGCGATGCGTAAGGCCGCGGAAAATTCTCAACGGATCGCCGCTATTCCCTGCTATGCCGATGACGCAAGAGCACTCAATGCCCTGATTGATCAGACATTGGGCGAGGCCGGACTGAGGCTTACGCCGCCGGCGCGACAGCTTCTTCTCTCCATGATCGGCGGCGACAGGCTCGCCACCCGGAACGAAATCGAAAAGCTCACACTTTACGGCCACGGCCTGGATGTCCTCAATGAAGACGACATTGCCGCAGTCATTGGCGATGCCAGCGCGATTTCGGCTGACGACGCCGTTGATGCCGTACTCTCGGGAGATGTTGCCGCTCTCAGACATGCCATGGCCAAGGTTTCGCAATCCAAAACCCCGATTTTTATGATTTTGAACGGATGCTTGCGGCAGTTTAACCTGCTTGACCAGATGCGCGCCGAAATGGAGAGTAAACGCCAGCCCGTCAGCAATGTGATGCAGACACTCGGTCGACAGATCTTTTTCGTCGCAAGCCGATTTTCGAAAAGGCACTGACGATATGGGATGGCGCAGCCACCGAGCGGGCCTTACGCATGCTCTCTGAAGCGGTCCTGAATACGCGGCGTCATCCAGCTCTCGAGCAAAGCATCGCTACGCAGACGCTTCTGGCACTGACACTGCGATCAAACCGTCGCGCAGGCACCAACTAGCCGCCCCTTTTTGGGCTACATTCAAATCTGTTGTGCCAGGAAGTCTGAGGACTTTCTCGACTGAGGTCGTCGAAATTGCGTCGGCATTTAGCTCTGCGTGGTCGACGCCACCAAGGCAAAGCACCTAACGGACGCCCAGGGCGCTACGCCAGATGACTTCGCCACTGCTTAGTCGCAAAACTGGGCGATCCGCTGCGCAAACACATAAGCAACTGTAATTAATTCATAAAATTGTATCGTATCATATTGTATTGATGCAATTTCAGCGGACATTTTGGAGGCGGCGGCAAATATCATCCAGTTGGTCGAGAGAACTATAAGCAATCCGAATCTGTCCGCCATCCACCTTATGATCGATCGTGATCGCAAGACCAAGCCGGTCGGAAAGTGAGCGCTCCAGCTCCAACGTATCGGCATCTTTCTGCCTTGGCTGACGCGACGCCCTGATGCCGCCGCCGTCAATCGCCTTTTGAGCGAGCTTTTCAACTTCGCGTACTGACAGACCCTTTTCAATGACCGTGCGCGCCAATGCGTCAGGATCCGGGGTGGAGATCAATGCACGGGCATGACCGGCCGAGAGAGCGCCTTGCGAAAGCAACTCGAGAACGCTCTCCGGCAACTTCAACAAACGTAGGCTGTTGGCGACATGGCTACGGCTTTTACCGATAATCTCGCCAAGATCATTCTGGGTATAGCCGTGCTCAGCCATCAGTAGCTCATAGCCATTGGCTTCCTCAAGCGGATTGAGATCGGCGCGTTGCACATTTTCAACGATCGCGATCTCAAGCGCTGTACGGTCATCCACATCGCGAATCAGAGCAGGAACTTCAGAGAGACCGGCCAGCTGTGCTGCGCGCCAACGGCGCTCACCAGCGATGATCTCATAGCGTTTATCACCAATCGTGCGCACCACGACCGGCTGCACAATACCGTGCTGACGAACCGAGGCCGCAAGATCACGAAGGTCATCTTCCTCGAAATGACGGCGGGGATTGCGTGGGTTACGCGAGATGAACTCAACGGGAATACGGCGATCCGCCGTCACCGGGGCTGCGGATGTATCGGCCGGTTCTGCCTTTTCGATATCGCCAATCAGCGCCGCTAGACCACGCCCGAGCCGCCGTTTTGAATTCTCTTCGCTCATACTGATTACCCCAACCGTCTAGTTCAGCAATACCCCGCCCATCAAGCGGCTGCCAACGCGCGTTCTCGCTGAATGATTTCAGATGCCAGATGGATATAGGCTTGGCTTCCCTGACATTTCAGGTCGTAAAGAATGACTGGCTTGCCGAAGGATGGCGCCTCCGAGACACGGACATTTCGTGGAATCAACGTCTTGTAGACCTTGGCACCCATATATTCACGAACATCCGACACCACCTGTTGGGCCAGATTATTGCGGGAATCATACATGGTCAGCACCACGCCCTGAATTTCGAGACCCGGGTTGATTGTGCTACGCACCTCGGCGACGGTATCAAGAAGCTGGCTCAGGCCCTCAAGCGCAAAGAACTCGCACTGCAGAGGAACGAGTATAGCCTGCGCCGCGCCCATGGCGTTCATCGTCAGCAGGTTAAAGGATGGTGGGCAATCGCAGAAGATATAGCGATATTTTCCGACATCAGATTGCGACAAGGCATCGCGCAGTTTGAAAACACGGCGCGGATCCGACGCGATTTCGAGCTCGAAACCAAGAAGATCGAGCGTCGAAGGAACGAGGTCCAGATTGGGAACAGCAGTCGGCACAGCCGCTTCCGTGATCGTTTTGTCACCGACGAGAACATCATAAGCAGAGAACTCGCGCTGATCACGTTCGATTCCGAGACCAGTGCTGGCATTGCCCTGCGGATCGAGATCCATAACCAGGACCTTTTCGCCAATTGCCGCAAGTGCGGTTGCCAA
Source organism: Marinicella algicola (assembly GCF_028401385.1). Classification (GTDB taxonomy): domain Bacteria; phylum Pseudomonadota; class Gammaproteobacteria; order Xanthomonadales; family Marinicellaceae. Next base: position 3,770,420 of record NZ_JAQOMR010000001.1, on the reverse strand, counting down.
ATTGATGGCAGTGGTGGTTTTACCAACGCCGCCTTTCTGGTTGGCGATCGTAATGATGCGCGTTTTACGGTTCATTGACTATTCCGCCAGTTTAGAGCCCGAGGACGGCGCAAGATTCGATATTTCCAGTATCACAGAACCGGGGTCGACCTTGCTCTGATGTTTTATCAGATCAAAGTCCCAATGGTCACGCGCTTTGTCGATCTCACGCTGATAATCCCTGCCTTTGTGGAAAAAGGCGGTGAACTCAGGATCGCCGACAAACCACGGTGCGGCATAGTCGAGGAGCAACGGCAACTCGGCTAGAGCCCGTGCCGACATCGCTTTAGCCACCGGAAGAGCGCCAAACGCAGCTTCTGCCCGGATGGCATGGACACCGGCCAACGCCCCGGTCTCACGAATAGCGGTGCGTAGGAACGCGGCCTTCTTGTTATTGCTCTCCACCAGATGGACCCGCCCCGCCCCTTTCTCTGCAAGAAGAATAGCCGTGATCAGCCCGGGAAACCCGCCTCCGCTTCCAATGTCGATCCAGGTCTTCGGCGCCGGGGAAAGCTGAAAGACCTGAGCGCTGTCAGCGACATGACGGTCCCAGAATTGCTGGCGCGTTGATGGCGCTACAAGATTGATTGACTTCGCCCATTTTTCGAAGTGCTGCGCGAAACGCTCGAGGCGAGCCTGTGTTTCACGTGAAACAGTCTGTCCATTCAGCTTCATTGTGTACTCACGCCGCCATTGTCCTGAACGCTCGCAAACGCACCAGCAGTAGCGAAAGCGCTGCCGGAGTCATGCCGTCAACCCGACTTGCCTGCGCAATTGTCGCCGGGCGGGCTTTTGCCAGCTTGCCTTTCAACTCGTTCGAAAGACCAGGCAACGCAGCATAATCAAAATCGTCGGGAATGGCCCTGCCCTCATCCTTGCGAACCTGCGCTATATCGGCCGCCTGCCGATCCAGATAGACAGCATAGGAGGCCTCGATCTCAATTGCATTGCGAACCATGCTTCTGGTCTCGGAGAGCTCCGGCCAGATCCGTGTCATCACCTCAAAGTCATACCCAGGATAGGCGAGGAGGTCATAGGCCGTCCGACGCTGACCATCCTGGTTCAGTTTTAGCCCGTAGGAAATGGCTTCATTCGGCGTCACCGAGCGGGCCTTGAGGCTATCGCGCGCACGGTCCAGTTCCATCTCGTATGCTTCGAAGCGCCTTCGCCTTTCTGAAGAAACGACGCCCAGAGCCAGAGCCAAGGGTGTCAGCCTTTCATCGGCGTTGTCCGCCCGCAGGCTCAGCCGATACTCCGCGCGGGAGGTGAACATTCGATAAGGCTCGGCAACGCCTCGCGAGGTCAGGTCATCCACCATCACTCCGATGTAGGAATCGGTGCGCGAGAAGATGACAGGTTCTTCGTCTCCCGCAACTTTCGCGGCGTTGAGCCCGCCAACAAGCCCCTGAGCGGCCGCCTCTTCATACCCGGTCGTTCCATTGATTTGTCCAGCCAGGAAAAGGCCCGGCATCTTTTTCAGCTCCAGCGACGGCTTCAACTCACGAGGGTCGACGTGATCATATTCAATGGCATAACCAGGCTGCAGGATTTCAACCTTTTCAAGCCCGGGAATAGCCCGAATGAAGGCCTGCTGAACGTCTTCGGGCAAAGAGGTGGAAATCCCGTTTGGATAGACCGTATGGCCATCAAGGCCCTCGGGCTCCAGAAAGATTTGATGACCATCACGATCGCCGAAGCGCATGATCTTGTCTTCGATCGACGGACAATAACGCGGACCAACCCCTTCAATCTGGCCGGAGTACATGGCTGAAAGGCCAATATTCTCACGAATGATCGCATGGACCTCCGGAGTTGTCCGGGTAATGCCGCAATCGATCTGTCGGTTCTGGACACCATCGGTCAAAAACGAAAACGGCACGGCGTCGTCATCAGCGCTTTGCCGATCAAGCGATGTCCAGTCGATCGTGCGCCCATCAAGCCGGGCCGGTGTTCCGGTCTTCAGACGACCAAGCGAGAGACCAAGACGACCAAGCGTCTCAGACAGACCGAGTGACGGTGCCTCACCCACCCGGCCCGCTGGAATCTTGCGCATACCGATATGGATCAGTCCGCGCAAAAAGTCCCTGTTGTCAAAACGGCAGCGCCACAGCGATACTGCCGCCCATCCTTGGTCGTCACCGCGGATACGCGGCCATCGCTTGTTTCAATATCGAACACATCGCCTTCGATCACATCAAGGTTGTCTATATCTGCGAGCGCATCCTGCATCGCCTGACGGTAAAGCCGGCGATCTGCCTGACTACGCGGTCCGCGGACAGCCGGCCCCTTGCGCCTGTTCAGCATGCGGTACTGGATCGCGGCCGCATCAGCCACCCGGCCCATCAGCCCGTCAAGCGCATCGATTTCGCGCACCAAATGCCCCTTGCCCAATCCACCAATGGCTGGGTTGCAAGACATTACACCTATGGTCTCGCGCTTATGGGTGATCAACGCCGTCCTGGCACCGGCGCGCGCCGCTACAGAGGCTGCCTCGCATCCAGCGTGGCCACCGCCGATAACGACGACATCATAGTGATCGGTCATGAAAACTGCTCCATTCGAGGCTCAACGACCGTGGTCGGAACCCTCGTATCTTGGTAGTGGTTGTGCCGTGTCACCTGCGGTGAGTCAAGATTGTTTCACGTGAAACATCGCTCACTTGCCAACGCAAAACGACGAAAAGATCACGTCCAGTAAATCTTCGACATCCACCCGTCCGGTGATCCGTCCCAGAGCCTCCGCCGACTGTCTGAGCGATTCCGACGGAAGTTCTGGTGAGAGCCCGCGCTCAGTGAGAGCCGCCTCCAGCGCCACCAGTGCCTGCTGCAGGTAGTCCGTCTGACGGGCTCGCACCGGCAGGCTTAACGAAGAACCGGCAACACGATCCGCCAACCGTTCAGATATGGCCGCGATAAGGTCATCCATCCCTGCCCAGCTGTGCGACGACAACACCAAATCAAACGTTGCGGTATCGACTTCGGGAGCAGCAACATCGGATTTTGTGCCAATTTTCAGGCAGTCCAGATCAGAGAATACCTCAGCACTTGATCCTTCCGCGATCTCTGCAAGCGACAGCACCAGATCCGCCGAACCCAGTATTGCACGCGCCCGACGGACGCCTTCGGCTTCAACGACGTCGTCTGTGTCACGCAAACCCGCCGTATCATAAAGCCGAACCGCATAGCCGCCTATATCGAGGTTGACCTCGAGAACATCCCGCGTGGTACCGGCCACATCGGTAACAATCGCAATATCACGCCGAGCCAAGGCATTGAGCAAGCTCGATTTTCCGGCATTAGGCGGGCCAGCAATCACGACCTGATAGCCATCACGAATGATTTCCCTGTCCGGCTGCCAGTAAGGTGATCACGAATGGCCTCGGCAATCGCCTCCACGCTCAGCCAGATGGTTTCGGACACGGAGCCCGGGATATCCTCTTCGTCAGAAAAATCGAGCTCAGCCTCAATCATTGCCCGTGCATGGGACAGCGCCGTCGCCCAGCCTTCATAGAGCTCCGAAAGCTTACCGCTCGCCTGCTCCATGGCCAGACGGCGCTGCATCTCGGTCTCGGCAACGATGATATCGGATAAGCCCTCGGCCTCGACAAGATCAAGCTTTCCGTTCTCGAATGCGCGTCGTGTGAACTCGCCGGCCTCGGCGTGGCGGGTATTGTCGAAAGACGAAATTCGGTCCAATGCCGCGCGGACAACCGCCCGGCCACCATGAAGATGAAATTCAATGCAATCTTCGCCGGTAAAGGATGCAGGAGCCCGAAAACTCAAAACCAGAGCCTGGTCGAGGGCCGCACCGGTCTCATCCCGCAATGTCAAAAGCTGTGCCTGGCGCGGATCGGGTACTCGGCCCGCAATCGCGGCACAGATCTCATGGGCATCCGCGCCAGAAATGCGGATAACCGCAACACCGGATGGCAGCGCACCACTCGAAAGTGCAAAGATTGTATCGGAAGCTCGCATCATCCGCGTCCGTTACCGAAAAAATTATAGAATATCTTTTATATTCATATAGTTAATAGAAAATCCCGTATCTCGGATCGAACCAGATGGATGATTTTCAAGGTCTAAAAATCCCGATAGGCCTATCGCCAGGCGGCGCTTAATAGTCTCATCCTCAAACACGACCCGACAGTTCTGTTCGGATTGTGTCTGCGGAAGGTAAACGAGGGTCTGGTCGAATTTTCTCCGTGAACACAGAACGTCAGGTGTTCATGGATTCGAAGAAATCGGCATTGCTTTTGGTTTGCTTCAGCTTGTCGATCAGGAACTCGATCCCATCGGTGGTTCCCATCGGCGCGAGGATCCGGCGAAGCACAAAGATCTTCTGAAGATCCTGACGCGGCACCAGAAGGTCTTCCTTGCGGGTTCCGGATTTGAGGATATCCATAGACGGGAAAATCCGCTTGTCGGCGACCTTTCGATCAAGCACGATTTCAGAGTTGCCCGTTCCCTTGAACTCTTCGAAAATAACTTCGTCCATACGGCTTCCGGTGTCGATCAGCGCGGTTGCAATGATCGTCAGCGAACCGCCCTCCTCGATATTACGCGCCGCACCGAAGAAACGCTTGGGGCGCTGCAGCGCATTGGCGTCGACACCACCGGTCAGAACTTTGCCGGAAGACGGTACGACCGTGTTGTAGGCGCGTCCGAGACGTGTGATCGAGTCGAGCAGGATCACAACATCGCGGCCATGTTCAACCAGACGCTTGGCCTTTTCGATCACCATTTCCGCCACCTGAACGTGACGCACGGCAGGCTCATCGAAGGTCGAAGATACGACTTCACCCTTCACTGAACGCTGCATGTCGGTCACTTCCTCGGGACGCTCGTCGATCAGAAGAACGATCAGGAAACATTCCGGATGGTTAGCGGTGATCGAATGGGCGATATTCTGCAGAAGCACCGTTTTACCGGTCCTGGGCGGTGCCACGATCAAACCGCGTTGGCCCTTGCCAAGCGGAGCCACCAGATCGATCACACGTGCGGAAAGATCCTTGGTTGTCGGATTTTCCAGCTCCATGTTGAAGCGTTCGTCCGGATAAAGCGGCGTCAAATTGTCGAAATGGACCTTGTGACGGATCTTTTCCGGGTCATCCGAATTGATCGTATTGACCTTCAGCAGCGCAAAATAGCGCTCGCCTTCCTTCGGTCCACGGATCGGACCTTCGACAGTATCACCCGTCTTCAGCGCGAAACGACGGATCTGAGACGGCGAGATATAGATATCGTCGGGACCGGGCAGGTAATTGGCATTGGCCGAACGCAGGAAGCCGAAGCCATCCTGCAGCACTTCGACAACGCCTTCACCGATGATCTCGACATCCTGTGTCGCCAGCACTTTCAGGATGGCAAACATCAGTTCTTGTTTGCGCATCGTGCTTGCGCCCTCGACCTCGAGCGATTCCGCGAAGGCGAGGAGATCGGTTGGCGTCTTGCTCTTCAGTTCCTGAAGCTTCATTTGAGACATGAAGAAAAACCGTAAATTGTTGTGATGATCGAAAGGCCGGTTGCGCGGGTGGAACAGTGCCAATTCGGATTGGCTCAGGGATCGGTTCGCACAGCCTTTTTGGATGAGTTGGCAGGAAGATACTGATTTGCCGTTGACGTTACAAGAGCAAATGCGCGTTTTTATCCCGGAAAACGCGCGAAACCATTTATCAAGCGATTAAAACGGCTTAACAATGACCATGATGACTGCAATGATCATCAAAACTGTCGGCACTTCATTGATCATCCGCCAGTGCCGCGCACTCGTGGTCCGCTTGTCGACGGCAAAATCCTTGATCGCCTTGCTGTAATAGCCGTGGACGCCGGACATCAAAAAACGGCGAGGAGCTTCACATGCAGCCAGCCATCGCTGAGCCAGCCGCCGTCCCAGGCCAGATAAAGGCCAAAAATCCAGGTCAGGATCATGGCCGGGTTCATGATCACCTTCATCAACCGGTGTTCCATGACCTTGAAGGTCTCAGACTTGTCTGAACCCGGCGCGCTATCGGCATGATAGACGAACAGACGCGGCATGTAGAACATCCCGGCCATCCAGGATATCACAGCCATGACGTGAATGGCCGTGGCCCAGAGATAGAAACTGTCACGCTGAAAGATGAACAATCCGAGACAAATGAACAGAAATAAAAGCAGCGCTGTCATCGCCCGGCTTGCCGATTTCTTTCCAGCCGTTGTCCTCGTTTCACCCTGATCGGTCATCATTTCCTCAACATCTATTTGTTTTAATTATATTATTTTTCGCCCCGAACGAGCTTCACCAATGCGGCCACATTCTCGGGATCTGCCTCCGGTGTAATCCCGTGACCGAGATTGAAAATCATCGGTCCATCGGACAAGGTTTTGAGAATGGCTGCAGCCCGGGCCTTCATCATCTCACCTCCAACAACCATTGCGAGTGGATCGAGATTTCCCTGAACCGGGCCTTCGCTCTGCAGCACCTTGGCAACATCGAGAGGGACTGTCCAGTCCAGCCCGATGGCGTTGGCGCCGGTTGCCTGCCGATAGGTCGAAAGATTGGCCCCGGCACCCTTGGCAAAGGCAATGATCTTTGCGCCCGGAACTGCTGTTCGCACCTGGCTGACGATCCTGGCCACTGGTTTCGCAGCAAAATCCGCAAAATCCTCCTCAGAAAGAACACCGGCCCAGCTGTCGAAGATCTGAGCAGCGTCTGCCCCGGCCTGAAGCTGGCGGATCAGGTAATCGGCGGAGAGATCCGCGATAAGATCGAGAAGTTTCAGGAATTCGCGTCTGTGGCGATAGGCAAACAGCCGTGCCGGCGCCTGGTCGCTGGTTCCCTTCCCGGCGATCATATAGGTCGCGACCGTCCACGGGGCCCCGCAGAAGCCCAGCAGCGAGGTTTCATCGGGCAGGCTGGCCCGTATCCGACGCACGGCTTCGATCACGGGATCGAGCGTCTGTGCACCATAGCGGGCTTCCAGACGAGCGATATCGTCAGCGGTGATCGGATCAAGTCTCGGGCCTTCACCCTTTTCAAAGCGAACACCGCATTTCAACGCATCGGGGATGACGAGTATGTCCGAAAACAGGATGGCTGCATCAAATCCATAGCGTCGGATTGGTTGAAGCGTCACTTCAGTCGCAAAATCGGGATTGTAGCAAAGCTTGAGAAAGCCTCCGGCTTTTTCTCTCAAGGCACGATATTCCGGAAGATAGCGACCGGCTTGCCGCATCAGCCAGATCGGTGGCGGGTTGACGGTTTCGCCTTCAAGCACGCGTTCGAGCGTCCGTTTTCCCATATCCCCAGCCCTTCTTAATAATGAATCTTTCTATCTTTGGATTCCTTTTATTTCTTAGAGTCTGTGAGGATCAAGGATTAAAGGTTTTTCCTGAGTGATGAGTCTTTTCCACGGTTTCGGTTGATCGAAGTCGATCCGAAATCGTCATTGATTGATAATTGTGGGGAAGAAAGCCGATTGATTTTTGGATTCAGTTAGTTGCCGGTTGCCGCTTTGACCGCCATGCCTGTGCAAAACTGTTGGATTATCGATGAACGTGCGCAGTTTATCCCCGTTTTCAACAGAGCGGTTTGAACCTTTTCGACAAATGGGCATATGTGGACAAATCACTGGACTACCCACAGGCCAAAAACCGCGTCGTGTAAATATCCCGGTTTATCCAATGTTATGAACAGGAGGCGAAGGACATCGTGGAAAACCGAAAAAACTTCTTTCACCTCCATTTGATCTCTGATTCTACCGGGGAAACATTGATCTCTGCAGGCCGCGCGGTTGCCGCCCAGTTTGGCGGTTATGAGCCGATCGAGCATGTCTATCCGCTGGTGCGCAGCCGCAAACAGGTTCTCGCCGTGCTCAGGGCCATCGATGAAGCGCCCGGCATCGTTCTCTACACCGTCGTCAACGAAGAACTCGGCGCTCTTCTGGATGAGATGTGCCGGGATATGAATGTCCCCTGCGTCAATGTGCTGGATCCGGTTGCCGCCGTGTTCCAGTCCTATCTTGGTACGGCATCGCGGCGCCGCTCAGGCGCGCAGCACAGCCTGGACGAGGACTATTTCGCTCGTATAGAGGCGCTGAATTTCGCCATGGATCATGATGACGGGCAGATGCCAGAGACGTATGACGAGGCGGATGTGGTGATCCTGGGGATTTCCCGCACATCGAAGACCCCGACATCTGTCTATCTCGCCAATCGCGGTGTGAAAGCAGCCAATATACCGATTGTGCCCGGCACCCAGCTGCCTGAAAGCCTGCACAGGGCGGAAAAGCCATTGATCGTCTGCCTGATTGCTTCCACGGGGCGGATTTCTCAGGTCCGTGAATTTCGTGAGTTCGGCAGCGGCGCCGATGAAGGCAAGAGCGAATATACCGACCGTGCGGTGATCGCCGAGGAACTGAAATATGCCCGCAGTCTTGCCGCCCAGAACAACTGGCCGATCATCGATGTCACCCGCCGGTCGATCGAGGAAACCGCGGCTGCCATTCTTGCCCTGAAAAACGAGCTCAAGTAATCACAGGGTTGAAATGCTGTGAGAGGAGAAGCGGTCGATGTCGAATGTTGCGTCAAAAGCCTTGAATATCCCGCTGATCCTAGCGTCCACCAGCCCGTCTCGCCGCGCGCTTCTGACCAATGCCGGGATCGCTTTTTCCAGCATGCGCCCGCATGTAGACGAACGCGCTGTCGAAGCGCCGTTTTTGAAGACGGGAGCAACGCCGGTCTTCCTCGCCGGTCTTCTGTCACGGTCGAAAGCGCTCGATGTATCAATGCGCGCGCGCGGCGCCTTCGTCATCGGCGGCGATCAGGTGATGGCGTTTGAGGAAAGCCCTATTCGAAACCGGAAAGCCGCGTGCAAGCGCGCGCGCATCTCAAACGCCTGTCCGGTAAGACCCATTACCTGATGAGCGCCTTCGCGATTGCCCGCGATGGTGCCGTCCTGTTTGAAGCCTGCGAGACAGCGGCATTGCATATGCGCGCACTCGATGACGCCGAAATCGATCATTATCTGGCGCTGATATCCGATGACACGCTTTATTCATCTGGCATTTACCAGCTGGAAGGTCCGGGTGTGCGACTTTTCGACAGGATCGACGGCGATTTCTTTACGATACTGGGCATGCCGATGCTTCAGCTTCTGGCCGCCTTACGCAAACTCGGAGCGCTGCATGACTGATTCACGTGAAACCTCGGTGCGGCGCGCCTGTGTCATCGGCCATCCGGTTTCCCAGTCCCGCTCGCCGCTGGTGCATGGCTACTGGCTGAAGAAATACGGGATCTCTGGCGAATATGTCCGTCAGGATGTCCCGTCGGGCGAGATCGCATCCTTCATGGACAAGCTGCGCTCCGGCGAAGCGGGTTTGGTGGGCTGCAATGTTACCATTCCCCACAAGATGGCCGCCTTTGAGCTTGCCGATCACGCCGACGAACATGCCACGCTTCTGGGTGCTGCCAATACGCTGTGGGTCGAAGAAGGCCGCATTCATGCAACCAACACCGATGGCCTCGGCTTCACCGGCAATCTCGACGCCATCCATCCCGGATGGGAATATGTGGAAAAGGCCGTTGTGCTTGGTGCCGGCGGTGGCGCCCGCTCGATTGCGATGGCGCTCAAGCAGCGCGGCATTTCCCACATCCATATCGTCAACCGCACACTGGCGCGTGCATCGGAATTGGCGGCTCGGCTGGGCGACCGCGTCGACGCTCATGATATGGATCGGCTTGCCGATGTGATGTCGGGAGCCGGTCTGTTCGTCAACACCACCTCACTGGGCATGAAGGGCGGTGCTGTTCCGGATTTCGATTTCGGCCTGCTGTCCGAAAACGCGATCGTGGCCGATATCGTCTATGTTCCGCTTGAAACGCCGATCCTGAAACAGGCAAAGTCGCACGGGCTTAAAACCGCTGACGGCCTCGGCATGTTGTTGCATCAGGCGGTTCCCGGCTTTGAGAAATGGTTTGATACCAAGCCCGAGGTCGATGCCGCACTTCGCGATGAGATCATCGCAGACCTTGAGACCAGCGGATGATCATTCTCGGCCTGACCGGATCGATCGGTATGGGAAAATCCACAACGGCGGGGTTTTTCACCGAAGCCGGCATTCCGGTTCAAAATGCCGATGAGGTGGTGCATGCTCTTTACCGCGGAGCCGCCGTGGCACCTGTGGAAAGCGCCTTTCCCGGCGTTGTTGTCGATGGCGTGATTGACCGCTCCCGGTTGAGCAAGGCGCTTGCCGGAAAATCGGAAAATTTCGAAAAACTGGAAGCGATCGTCCATCCTCTGGTGCGCAAAGAGCGCAATCGCTTTCTTGAAAAGGCCCGGGAGGACGGTGCTGATATCGCGGTGCTCGATATTCCGCTGCTGTTTGAAACCGGCGCCGATCACGCGGTCGATTGCGTGCTGGTCGTGACCTGCGATCCCGGGATCCAGCGCGAGCGAGTGCTGTCACGACCCGATATGACAGTGGAAAAGTTCGAAACAGTGCTCAAACGCCAGCTGCCTGATGGCGAAAAACGGGCGCGGGCCGACTATGTTGTCGACACGGGGCACGGATTTGACCAGGCACGGGCGGCGGTCGGTCACATCATTGCCGCGCTTGAAGAAAAAGCGGCGAAACAGGACGGAGAACAGTGATGAAGGTCACGCGCGACATCATTTTCGATACCGAAACAACGGGTATGGACAAAAATGACGACCGGCTGATCGAAATCGGTTGCCTCGAGCTGATCGACCATTTTCCGACAGGCAAGACCTTCCACGTCTATGTCAATCCTGACGGTAAGACCGTTCACCCTGAAGCCTTTCAGGTGCACGGCATTTCCGACGAGTTTCTGAAGGACAAGCCGGTTTTTGCGGATGTCGCCGACGATCTTCTGGCGTTTTTCGACGGCGCCCGCTGGATCGCCCACAATGCAGCTTTCGATATGGGCTTCATCAATGTGGAGCTCGGCCGTCTCGGCAAGCCGCCGATCGATCAGGAAATGGTGGTTGATACGCTTGCGCTTGCGCGGCGCAAACACCCTATGGGCCCCAACAGCCTAGACGCGCTCTGCAAGCGCTATTCCATCGACAATGCCCACCGGACCAAGCACGGGGCGCTGCTCGATGCCGAATTGCTGGCTGAGGTCTATATCGAGATGTCGGGTGGCCGTCAGGCGGCCTTTCGCCTCGTCAATGCAAGCTCGACCGATGAATATGACAGCGACGGAAATCTGCGCAAACTGCCGCCGCTGGTGCGCCCTCGCCCGTTGGCATCGCGTGTGCACGCCGACGAGGTCGAGGCCCATGCGAAGATGATCGCCGATATCGGTGACAAGGCGCTGTGGAACAGCGTTTCGGGCGACTGAGACAATCGTTGAACCGGACGCAGCATCGGGTCTGAAACCAAGGCTTCGCGAATAGCGTCAGCTAAAAATACCCGGCGCATGCCGGGTATCCTGATTCTGTCGCTGATGGTCTTCAGGCAGCGTCCTGGGCTTTGCGCTCCTGTCTGCGGGCATGCAGCACCGGTTCGGTGTAGCCATTCGGCTGTTCCCTGCCCTTCAGCACCAGATCCATCGCCGCCTGGAAGGCGATTGAACCTTCGAAATCTGACGCCATCGGCCGGTAGGCCGGATCGCCCTCGTTCTGCCGGTCGACGACGGCGGCCATCTTCTTCATCGTGGCGATGATCTGCTCTTCGGTGCAGACGCCGTGATAGAGCCAGTTGGCCATGTGCTGGGAGGAAATTCTGAGCGTTGCCCGGTCCTCCATCAGGCCGATATCGTTGATATCGGGAACCTTGGAGCAGCCGACGCCCTGATCGATCCAGCGCACGACATAGCCGAGGATCCCTTGCGCATTATTGTCGAGTTCGGCCTGAATATCCTCTTTCGACCAGTTCGGCCGAACAGCGACCGGAACGGAGAGGATATTGGTGAGGCTGGCGCGCGGGCGGTCTTTCAGCTTTTCCTGTACCTTTGCCACATCGACGGCGTGATAATGCGTGGCATGCAGTGTAGCAGCGGTCGGCGAAGGCACCCAGGCAGTGTTGGCGCCGGCCTTCGGCTGGCCGATCTTGGCTTCGAGCATGCCGGCCATCAGGTCCGGCATCGCCCACATGCCCTTGCCGATCTGGGCATGGCCGGAAAGCCCGCATTCAAGCCCGATATCGACGTTCCAGTCCTCGTAGGACGCCATCCACGGCGCCGATTTCATATCGCCCTTGCGGATCATCGGGCCGGCTTCCATTGAGGTATGAATCTCGTCGCCGGTACGGTCAAGGAAGCCGGTATTGATGAACACGACACGCTTTTTGGCGGCGCGGATACATTCCTTGAGGTTGACCGTGGTGCGGCGTTCCTCATCCATAATGCCCATCTTCATCGTGTTCGGCGCCATGCCGACGATCTTTTCGACGCGAGCGAACAACTCGTCGGTAAAGGCCACTTCCTCAGGCCCGTGCATCTTCGGCTTGACCACATACATGGAGCCGGTGCGCGAATTCATGTGGCGACCATCCTCGCCGATATCATAAAGCGCGATCAGTGCTGTGACAGCGGCATCCATGATCCCTTCCGGCACTTCACGGCCGTCGCGGTCGTGGATCGCCGGGTTGGTCATCAGATGGCCGACATTCCTGACCAGCATCAGCGAGCGGCCCTTGAGGCTCGTCGGTGAACCGTCCGGCGCGGAAAACGCGATATCTGGGTTCAGACGGCGGGTAAATGTTTTGCCGCCCTTGGTGACCTCTTCCGTCAGGTCGCCCTTCAACAGGCCGAGCCAGTTGGCATAGGCGAGCACCTTGTCTTCGGCATCGACGGCGGCAACAGAATCCTCGCAATCCATGATCGCGGTAATGGCCGATTCGAGCACCACATCGTTGATGTTGCCGGGGTCGGTCTTGCCGATCATGCCTGCCGGATCCACATCGACAATCGCATGCAGATTGTTGTTTGCGAAGATCAGCCGGAAAGCATCGCCGTCTTTGTCATCGAAGCCGGCATATTGTCCGGGGTCGGAAAGTCCGGTTTCTCCGGCCGTGGTTTTGACGATCAGCACGCCGTCCTGATAGCCAAAGCCGGTGACATCCGCCCATTTGCCGGCTGCAAGCGGAAATTCTCATCGAGAAAACCCTTGGCCCAGGCAATCACCTTTTCGCCGCGCTTCGGATTGTAGCCCTTGCCCTTTTCCGCGTCGTCGTCTTCGGCAATCGCATCCGTGCCGTAGAGCGCGTCATAAAGCGAACCCCAACGGGCATTGGCCGCGTTCAGCGCATAGCGCGCGTTCATCACCGGAACCACAAGCTGGGGACCGGCGATTGTGGCGATCTCGGGATCGACATTCTCGGTCGAGACGGAGAAATCATCGCCCTCCGGCAGGATATAGCCGATTTCGCGCAGAAACGCCTCATAGGCGGCCATATCGGCCGGCGCGCCATTGTCCTTGTACCAGGCGTCGAGCTTTTCCTGCATGGCGTCGCGGGTTTTCAGCAGCGCCCGGTTCTTCGGTGCGAGATCATGCACGATCTCCGAAAATCCACTGAAAAAGGCATCCGGATCGATCCCGGTTCCCGGAAGCGCCGTTTCAGTCAGAAAATCATGCAGGGTCTTGTCGAAAGCAAGGCCGAATTTTTCGATGCGAGCCATGGGAAACGCCTTTTCGGATATTTTGTCTGCCGCCAATGTAGCGACGCAAGTGTGAACGTCAATTCGGCGCGAATTTGAAATATTGTTTCCAAAATGGAACTAATACCAATCTTCACTGCCTGTTGGACAGAAAGTTTTGCGAGGAATTCGGCGAGAATATCATAGACCACACGGATGCGGCGGCTGGAATGGAGTTCACGGTGGGTCACCAGCCAGATCGGCACGGAAATCGGCTTGAAAGCCGGAAACACTTCCTCCAGGTCCGGAAACAGCGCCACATCTTCTTTCAGCAGAAGCCCGATGCCGAGGCCCGCGCGCATCATCTCCATTATCAATGTGCCGCTTTCGGTGATCACCGGAAAATTGTCCGCGGTCAGCGGATTCCTTCGTCGGCAAAGATCGGCAGTAGTTGTTCACGGAATTCGAAACCGAAGTAATCGGCCGATTTCAGCTTCTCCACCGTGACCGGGCGACCGAGGCGGTCGATATAGGCACTGGCCGCATACATCCCGGCAGAGGTCACGCCGACCTGTTTGGCGATCAGTTCCGGCTCCGTTGGCCGGGCATGACGGATGGCGATATCGGCCTCGCGGCGGATCAGGTCGGAAAGCGCGTTGGAGGTCTTGATATCCAGCGCGATCCCGGGGCAAGCTTGCGGATTTTCGCGACAACTGCGGGCAGGTGGTAGGTTGCCATTGCATTGGTCGCTGCGATCCGGACTTCGCCCTCGACCGCCTGGCACTGGCCGGAGGCGGCAAGCGAGATATTGTTGGCGGCGTTGTTCATTTCGCGGGCATAGGCCAGCAATTGTCGGCCGGCGGCTGTCAGCGTCATGGAGCGGGTGCCGCGCTCGAACAGCGAGACACCGAGGCTTGCTTCAAGGCCGGCCACCTGGCGGCTCAGCGTCGGCTGTGTGACCTTCAGCGCCCGCGCTGCCGCAGACAGCGAGCCTTCTTCTGCCGTCGCCAGAAAGGCGCGGACCTGGTTCCAGTCATATCTGACAGCGTCCCATTTCATCGCTTTGCGTATAACAGCTCAAGGAATTTAGGCAATTCCCGCATAGCCTGAAACCCCCTATCAGTCTTGTCAGCAACAGCACAACATCAGCCGCAGGAACCGATCATGCCCGTATCCAAGACGAAGACAAAGCAATTCTGGGACAAAATCGCCGAAAAATACGCGCGTGACCCGATCTCCGATCCAGAATCCTACCAGATCAAGCTCGACATCACCCGCGAATACCTACACCCGGATATGAGAGTGCTGGAACTCGGCTGCGGAACCGGGACGACCGCACTCTACCACGCGCCCGCCGTCGACCGGATCGATGCCTGGGATCTTTCGGACAACATGATTGCGATCGCCGAGCGCAAGGCCAAAGACGCTGCTATCTGCAATGTCCATTTCCGTCAGGGTGATGTCGGCGCGCTTGCTGGCACCAATGAACTTTATGATGTTGTGATGGCGCATTCGCTGCTGCACCTTCTGGAACACCGCGAGCGTGTGTTTGACAGCATTTTTACCGCGCTGAAACCGGGCGGCGTGCTCGTTTCCTCGACGGCCTGTCTTGCCGACTTTTCCTGGTATATCCGCACCGCCATTCCGGCGATGCAGATGATTGGCAAGGCACCATATGTCGGCAGCTTCACACAGGAACAACTGATTGCTGAAATGGCGCAGGCCGGATTTTCCATTGTCCACCAGTGGTGTCCCGGTCGCAACAAGGCCGCCTTTCTGGTGGCCACCAAAGCGGCATGAGAAAAGGCCGGTGCACCAGCGCCGGCCTTTTCTCATGTTTCACGTGAAATCAGGGTTAACGAACCCTTTACAGAATGTAGCGCGACAGGTCCGTGTCATTGGCAAGATCACCGACATGTTTGCGCACATAGTCGGAATCGATCAGGATTTCCTGGCCTGATTGATCGGGCGCGGTAAACGAGATTTCGTCCAGAACCCGCTCCATCACTGTCTGCAGCCGCCGCGCGCCGATGTTTTCCACGGTCGCATTGAGGTGCACGGCCACATCGGCAAGTGCGTCAATCGCGTCTTCGGTGAAGTCGAGATTCAGTTCCTCGGTTTTCATCAGCGCCCGGTATTGGCGGATCAGGCTGGCTTCGGTTTCCGTCAGGATCCGGCGGAAGTCTTCCTTGGTCAGCGCCTGCAGCTCAACTCGGATCGGCAGACGGCCCTGCAGCTCCGGCAACAGGTCGGACGGTTTGGAGACGTGGAACGCACCAGACGCGATGAACAGGATATGGTCGGTCTTGATCGGCCCGTATTTGGTGGCGACCGTCGTGCCTTCGACCAGCGGTAGCAGGTCGCGCTGCACGCCTTCGCGCGAAACACCGGCCCCCATGCGTCCATCGCCTGCGGCGATCTTGTCGATCTCATCGAGGAATACGATGCCGTCTTCCTGCACAAGACGCACCGCCTCACGCTGGATTACCTCGTCATCGAGCAGCTTGTCGCTTTCGTCGCGGATCAGGTCCGAATAGGAGTTTTTGACCGTGGTACGCACCTTCTTGGTCTTGTCGCCCATGCCCTTGCCGAACATTTCCGACAGGTTCAGCACACCGATATTGGCGCCCGGCATCCCGGGAATTTCAAGGCCCGGCATGCCTGAACTGCTATCGGTGACCTCAATGTCGATTTCCTTGTCGTCCATCTCGCCGTCGCGCAGCTTCTTGCGGAAACTGTCGCGCGTGGCGGGCGATGAGGTCTTGCCGACCAGCGCATCAAGCACCCGTTCCTCGGCATTGGCATGGGCCTTGGCCTGCACTTCCTGGCGCTTCTTTTCGCGCACCAGCACGAGGCCGATCTCAACCAGATCGCGGATGATCTGCTCGACATCGCGGCCAACATAGCCGACCTCGGTAAATTTGGTGGCCTCGACCTTCATGAAGGGTGCGCCTGCCAGTTTCGCCAGGCGGCGCGAAATCTCGGTCTTGCCGACACCGGTCGGACCGATCATCAGAATATTCTTCGGCATCACCTCGTCGCGCAGATCGTCCGGCAATTGCTGGCGTCGCCAGCGATTGCGCAGCGCAATGGCAACGGCGCGCTTGGCGTCATTCTGGCCGATGATATGGCGGTCGAGTTCGGAAACGATCTCGCGCGGGGAAAAACTGGTCATCTGTCACTGCTCCTCAAGGATCACGGGCCATCAGCAGGGCCGGACCGCTTGTCATGCTGAAAGTTCCAAGCCGAACAAAGCCGGCCTTCTCAAAGGCGCGTATCGCCGCCACATTTTCGGGGCGTGGATCGACGAGGACGCGTTTCGCGTCGTTATTTAGCGCCCGTTCCGCCATGGCGGAGACGAAACGCGGACCGAAGCCGCGACCGATCATGTCGGGCGGGCCGATGAACTGATCGAGACCGAAAGTCCCGGCTGGCTGGCTGTCAAGGGTTGGTTCCTTGTCGCGCTCGCCATCGAGATCGCACAGCTGGATATAGCCGAACGGCACGTCATCCAGCAGAACGACAAAGGGTGAAACGGTCGGATCATCGATATGCGAACGCATCTGCTCCACCTGCTTTTCAGCCCGTTCCCACCATTTCGCAACGTGCGGTTCCTGCAGCCAGTGGCCCATCAGTTCAAGGTCGCTTTCAACAAGCGGCCTGAAACGTATGATCCCGTCACGCGGCATCCAGGGTTTCCACGATGATGTTGCCATTGGTATAAACGCAGATCTGCGAGGCGATCTCCATCGCCCTGTGGGCGACATCGTCGGCGGGCTTGTCGCTGTCCATCAGGGCGAGTGCCGCTGAAAGCGCGTAATTGCCGCCGGAGCCGATTGCCATGACACCGTGTTCGGGCTCCAGCACATCGCCGTTACCCGTGACAGCGAGCGTGATATCCTTGTCGGCGACCAGCATCATCGCTTCCAGATTGCGCAGATATTTGTCGGTGCGCCAGTCTTTGGCAAGCTCCACGCAGGCGCGCATCAGTTGGTCGGGATACTGCTCGAGCTTGCGCTCCAGCCGCTCCAGCAGGGTAAACGCATCAGCCGTGGCACCGGCAAAGCCGGCGATAACGTTACCCTTGCCGATCCGGCGGACCTTGCGGGCATTACCTTTCATCACTGTCTGGCCGAGCGAGACCTGGCCATCACCGGCCATCACCACCTTGCCATCCTTGCGCACGGTAATGATGGTGGTGGCGTGCATGGTGCCGAAGGGATTGTGTTCGCTCATGATAAAACCTCTTGTCCGGCTTCGCTTTGATGCGCGAAGCCCTGTCCGGCATTCTATGTAGGCAGCCTTGCCACATTTGCAATCCGTGAAGGTTGCTCAGGCCGTTATCTGGGGTTTCTTGCGACTCTGGGCGATGATCATGCCGACGAGAATAAGCGCCAGACCGGCCAACCTCAAAAGTGGCTGTCCTTCCACGCCCTCAACCACATCCATGACAGCGCTCATGAACATCTGCCCGCCGATGATCAGCACTGCGGTGTTGACAGCGCCAATTTTCGGAATCACCCATGAACCGGCCGCCACGAAGATGACACCGACGGGACCGGCGAGATAGCCGTAGAGCGGAACCTCCGAAACCGTTGGCGGTATCAGGCCCCCGATGAAAACGGCAACCACGCTGACGGTGATGAAGCCGACAATATGGTTATAAAACGAGGACATCATTGGTGATGTTGAAACGCTGAGGCGGCCATTGACCTGTCGGCTGATGCCGACAAGAACGCCGGCGGTGACGGCAAAGATAATTGAGAAAATCATGCCTGTGCCCCTCCCGAGATAATGACGAGGACGCTGCCTGCAAGAATGAACAGAACGGCCATCAGGTCGCGCAGATCAAGGCGTCTGGCCGGAAGGCCGAAAAAGCCCCATTGGTCGGCGGCAAGCGAAAACAGCACCTGCCCGCCAAGACCGAGCGCAATCGCGCCTGAAAGCGCGAGCGGAGAGTTGACCGCAAGCGAGGCAGTCACCACGGTGGCGGCCCCAAAAACGCCGCCGAGATAGGCCCACCATGGCACACGAAGGTTCTCCACTTTTCGGTTTTCACGCCAGATCCTGATCTGCGGAAATAGAGAAGGCCGAGAATGGCGATTGCGGCCAGCGTGCCGCAACCATGACCGGCCCACGAGGCATACATCGGCGAGCCGTAAAGGGCGACAACGGCATTCAGATGGGTCATCACGGCCATGATGCAGCCGGCCGCGAACGCGGCAAGGAAATAGATGAGCGAAGGACGTGCAGTGGGGGACATGGGAGGGGCTCTCAGGAGAATATTATGCGGTTCAGCCTGTAGCCGAGAACATGCCGCAATGAAAGCCGGAAGCCCCGGCGCAGACCTCGCGGCGGCAGGAAAGCGCCATTCGGCCTCTCAGATGTCAAGGATCGCGCTTTGCGTGAAGTCGGCTTTTCCGCTTTTCTTTTGCGCTTGGCGGGCCTGCCTGTTAAGGAATGGCGATACCGCATGTCTTGGAGAAAGAAGGCACAAATGGCTGCTGAAAGCGAAGCCCGCCGCGCGGAAATTGCGCGCAAGACCAAGGAAACCGCGATTTCCGTTTCCGTCAATGTTGACGGTACCGGTGAAGCGCGGATTTCGACGGGAATAGGCTTTTTCGACCATATGCTCGACCAGCTTTCCCGCCATTCGCTGATCGATATGACGATCGAGGCGAAGGGTGACCTGCATATCGATGATCATCACACGGTTGAGGATGTCGGCATCGCCATCGGCCAGGCATTGGCAAAAGCGCTCGGCGAGCGTGCCGGCGTGACCCGCTATGCCTCGATCGATCTCGCCATGGACGAGACCATGACCAAGGCCGCGCTTGACCTTTCCGGCAGGCCATTTTTGGTCTGGAACGTCACGTTTCCGTCCGAGAAGATCGGCACGTTCGATACCGAGCTGGTGCGCGAATTCTTCCATGCGCTGGCCCAGAATGCGGGTATCACGCTGCATGTTCTGAACCATTACGGTGCCAACAGCCACCATATCGCCGAAACCTGTTTCAAGGCCGTCGCCCGCGCGTTGCGTGCTGCCGCCGAGATCGATCCGCGCCAGAAAGGCCGCGTGCCCTCCACAAAGGGCATGCTCGCCTGAGAGGAGGCAAGATGGCAAGCTATCTCGTCCTGATCCCGCCCGGCGACAACGATCCGGAGAAGATCCGCTTCATGCCGGACCAGTTCGCGTGGCTGGGCTTTCTGTTCGGCCCGTTCTGGCTTCTGGCGAACCGCGCCTTTGTTGCCGGCTTCATCACCCTTGCGCTTTCCATTGCGTTCGGGGTGGCGGGTTTTTCGAAAGCCTGTCGTTCGGTGCCAGTGCTGCATCGCTTGCGCTCAACCTGCTGATCGGTTTCGAGGCCCGCGAATGGAAGGCGATTGCCATGGAACGGCGCGGTTTCACGCTTGATGGTGTGGTGGTTGCGCCTGATATCGGCACGGCGGAAGCCATCTATTTCGCAGAAAAGCAGGGCAGTGCGCCCTTTACCCATTTACGCCCGGCCCTGCCGCCAAACATGGGCCTTTGCCTTCCGGCATTGGTCTGATGGATACCTATTCAGCAAGATGACGACCATGAAAGTTGCGATAATCGATTACGGCTCGGGCAATCTGCGCTCGGCCACCAAGGCCTTCGAACGCGCTGCGCGCGAACAAGGCCTCGATGCCGAGATCATTCTCACCGACAAGGCCGAGATCGTGGCATCTGCCGACCGGATCGTGCTGCCCGGTGTGGGCGCCTATGCCGATTGCCGCGCCGGGCTTCACGCCGTTCCGGGTATGGTTGATGCCATCCGCGAGACGGTGGAGAACAAGGCCCGCCCCTTTCTCGGCATCTGCGTCGGCATGCAGCTGATGTCCGAGCGCGGCCTGGAAAAGACAGTTTCGGAAGGGTTTGGCTGGATTGCCGGCGATGTAACCGAAATCACTCCGGAAGATCGCGACCTCAAGATCCCGCAGATCGGCTGGAACACGCTTGAGCTGAAAAGCGAACACTGGCTTTTTGATGGCATCCCGACCGGCGAGAACGGACTGCACGCATATTTCGTGCATTCCTATCACCTTGCGGCAAACAAGCCGGAACAGGTGATTGCCACCACCGGTTATGGTGGCCCGGTTACCGCCTTTGTCGCAGACGGCAACAAGGCCGGCAGCCAGTTTCACCCGGAAAAAGCCAGACCCTCGGCCTCAAGCTGATCGCCAACTTTTTGACCTGGGCGCCTTAAGAATTCAAACGAAAGACCAGACATGATCCTTTTTCCCGCCATCGACCTGAAAGACGGCCAGTGCGTGCGCCTGAAGCTCGGCGATATGGAGCAGGCGACGATCTACAATCCCGATCCCGCGTCACAGGCGAAAGCCTTCGAGGATCAGGGCTTTAGCCATCTGCATGTGGTGGATTTGAATGGCGCCTTCGCCGGCGAAAGCGTCAATGGCGATGCGGTCGATGCGATCTTGAAGGCGACGAAAAACCCGGTACAGCTCGGCGGTGGCATCCGCTCTCTCGACCATATCGAGACATGGCTGTCGAAGGGCCTTGCCCGCGTTATTCTTGGCACCGTTGCCGTGCGCGATCCCGAACTGGTGAAGGCCGCCTGCAAGGCATATCCTGGCAAGATCGCTGTTGGCATCGACGCACGCGGCGGTAAGGTTGCCGTCGAGGGATGGGCCGAGGCATCCGAACTTGAAGTGGTCGAGCTTGCAAAGCGGTTTGAAGGTGCGGGTGTTGCCGCAATCATCTACACCGATATCGACCGCGATGGCGTTCTGACCGGCATCAACTGGGATTCCACGCTCGCGCTCGCTGCCGCTGTCAACATCCCGGTCATCGCTTCCGGCGGCCTTGCCTCGATGGAAGACATCACCCGCATGACGAGGCCCGACGCCCAGATCCTCGAAGGTGCAATCTCCGGCCGCGCGCTCTATGATGGCCGCATCGATCCGGCCGAAGCGCTGGCGATGCTGAAAGGTGCGCAGTCATGACACTCAAAGCCCGCGTTATCCCCTGTCTCGACGTCAAGGACGGCCGTGTCGTCAAGGGCGTGAACTTTGTCGATCTGATCGACGCCGGTGATCCGGTCGAAGCCGCGCGCGCCTATGATGCTGCCGGTGCCGACGAGCTTTGCTTTCTCGACATCACCGCCACCTCCGATAACCGCGAGACGATTTTCGACGTCGTGACCCGCACCGCCGAACATTGCTTTATGCCGCTGACGGTTGGCGGCGGCGTGCGCACGGTCGCCGATATCCGCAAGCTGCTGCTCTGCGGTGCCGACAAGGTGTCGATCAACTCGGCAGCGGTGAAAAACCCGGACTTTGTCGCCGAGGCTGCCGATAAATTCGGTAATCAGTGCATTGTTGTTTCGATTGATGCCAAACGGCGGGAAACGCCAGCTGGCGAAGGCGACAGCGCCTGGGAGATTTTTACCCATGGCGGCCGTCAGCCCACCGGCATTGATGCCGTAAAATTCGCCCGCAAGGTCGTTGGTCTGGGGGCTGGTGAAATCATGCTGACCTCGATGGACCGTGATGGCACCAAGGTGGGCTATGACATCGCGCTGACGCGCGCGATTGCAGACGCCGTGTCCGTGCCGGTGATCGCCTCCGGCGGCGTGGGCAATCTCGATCACATGGTCGAAGGCATTCGCGACGGCCATGCAACGGCCGTGCTCGCCGCATCGATCTTCCACTTTGGTACCTATTCCATCGGCGAAGCAAAACAGTATATGGCTGATCACGGCATCGCCATGCGTCTCGACTGAGGCGGGGAGGAAAACCATGTCCGAATTCACACTCGCCGATCTTGAGGCGATCGTCGCCGAGCGCGCCAAGGCCTCGCCGGAGGAAAGCTGGACGGCGAAGCTCGTCGAAAAAGGCCAGCGAAAGGCCGCCAAGAAGTTGGGCGAAGAAGCGGTTGAAACCGTTATTGCGGCAATCGCCGAGGACCGGGAAAACCTGACTGGCGAGACCGCCGACCTGCTCTATCACCTGCTGGTGGTGCTGAAGATCGCCGATATCCCGCTTGCCGATGTGATGGATGAACTGGCGCGGCGCACCGGTCAATCGGGTATTGCCGAAAAGGCGGGACGCGCGCCTTCATGATTTCCGAATTTCGCGACTCATTTCTGGACGACAATGCCGGTGAGACGCTGGCCGATCCGGTCTCGCCCTATCGGTTTTTCTCTGCCGAGGAATGGTCGCGCTTTCGCGCCGATACGCCGATGACGCTGAAAGCGGAAGAAGTCCGCAAGCTGCGTTCGCTGAACGATCCGATCGAACTGGAAGAAGTGCGCCGCATCTATCTCTCGCTGTCGAGGCTTTTATCCACCCATGTGGAAAGCTCGCAGATGCTGTTTCGCCAGCGTAGCCGGTTCCTGAGCTTCGGCAAGCAGGACAGCAAAACCCCGTTCATCATCGGTGTTGCCGGATCGGTAGCCGTCGGCAAGTCCACCACGGCGCGTCTGCTGAAACAGTTGTTGGCCCGCTGGCCCTCAAGCCCCAAGGTCGATCTCGTCACCTCCGATGGCTTTCTGTTTCCCAATGCGGTTCTGGAAATGGAAGGCCTGATGCGCCGCAAGGGCTTTCCCGACAGCTTCGACACGGCGGCAATCCTGCGCTTTCTCTCGGCGATCAAGGCGGGCATGCCCAATGTGAAGGCGCCGCTTTATTCGCACCTGACCTATGATGTGCTGCCGGACAATTTCGTCACCGTCGACCGTCCCGATATCCTGATTTTCGAAGGCATCAACGTGTTGCAGGCCCGCAGCCTGCCCGCCGGCGGGCGCATGGTGCCGATGGTCTCGGACTTCTTCGACTTCTCGATCTATATCGACGCCGATGTCTCGTTGATCCATCACTGGTATATCGAGCGGTTCCGGAAGCTGCGCAACACCGCCTTCCAGGACCCCGCTTCCTATTTCCACCGCTATGCGCAGCTTTCCGAACATGACGCGCTGTCGACGGCAGAAGACCTCTGGAACAACATCAATCTGAAAAATCTGGAGGACAATATCCTCCCCACCCGCCCACGCGCCGACCTGATCCTGCGCAAGGGCCACGACCATCTGGTGGAAACGGTGGCGCTGAGGAAATTGTGAGCGTCAATCCGCTTCTCTCACCCGTCGCAGCGTCAGATTGATCCGCCCGCCATTCTTCAAAAGCGTTGATGTGCCGGGATAGGTGCGGGTGACGCCGTGATAGGCGAGCCGGCTTTTGCCGGACAGCAGCATGATGTCGCCGCTTTTGAGTTTCAGTGAGACGGCCTTGTCCTTGCGGTCGGTTCCGCCCACACGGAAAAGGCAGGTATCACCCAGCGAGACTGAAAGCACAGGTGCGGCAAAATCGGCCTCGTCGCTATCCTGATGCATGCCCATCTTCGCCGTATCGTCGTAGAAATTGATCAGGCAGGCTTCGGGCGGCTGCGGATAACCTGCAAGTTCACGCCAGAGTGCGGCCAGCCGTTCCGACATTTGCGGCCATGGCCTGCCGGTGACCGGATGGGTGTCCTGATAGCGATAGCCGCGCGCCTTGTCGGTGACCCAGCCGAGCGGGCCGCAATTGGTCATGCGCACAGACATCGGCCGCCCGGTGCGCGGCATGGCCGGCACGTAAAGCGGGGCTTTTGCCACCACGGCGCGGATGTCGGCGACCAGCGCCTCCTGTGCCTCCCGGTCAAGATAATCCGGCAGGTAGCGAAAACCTTCGGGAAGACCGGTCATCGCGGTTACTCGTCCGACGCGGGTTTGCCGCGCATTTTCTTGATCGTGCCGCGTCCGGTCTTTGCCTTCAGCCGGCGTTCTATGGAACCCTTGGTGGGCCTGGTCTTTCGCCGTCTTGGCGGTGGCGGGGCCGCGGCTGTGAGGATCAGCTCCTTCAGCTTTTCGCGCGCCGCCTCACGGTTGCGCTCCTGGCTGCGATGGGCGTTGGCCTCGATCATCAGCACACCCTCCTTGGAGACCTTGCGGCCGCCAAGGCGCACCGCATTGCGCTTCACCCGATCGGGCAGCGACGGCGAGGCTTCTAGCGGAAAGAACAGCTGAACGGCGGTCGCCACCTTGTTGACGTTCTGCCCGCCGGGCCGCCGGCAAGCACGAACTGCTCGGTCAGTTCCCAGCCCAAAATCGTAATCTGGTCGTTGATGGTAAGATCGCGTGATGCCATGACTGGCGTTATCTCATGCCGTCCCCTGCCCTTCAAGGCCGCAATCCCTGTCGGGTGGACCTTGCTTGACGTGGACGGAAAACCGGCCTAGTGAGCATGAACGGCAAGGGACGCCGGCCGCCCGCGGGTTTTCATGAAAACCATGGTGAAGTGCCCAGTGAACCGATGAGCGATGTTTTCAAACCTTGCGCATTCGCGTTTCCGGCAATGCGGGCACCGAAACACCAGACAGGCGAATGCGAAGGAAAGACTTCGCTATGTCCAATTTATCCAATCCACCTCTGCCATCGCTTGAGGCGCTCAAGGGTCAGGCCAAACGTCTGCGGTCGCATCTTGCCCGCGAAGGCCAGCCGATTACCCATTCGCGTGCTCTGGAATTGATTGCCGCCCAATACGGCTTTCGCGACTGGAACACACTCCATGCCCGGCTCGGCAATCGCCCTCCGCTCAATCCGTGGGTGCTCGGCTCTCGGGTTTCGGGAACCTATCTGGGTCATGCCTTCGAAGCCGAGATTATTTCGGCAAAGGCGTTTTCCAACAAGCCGGGACACTATCGTCTGACGCTGAAGTTCGACGAACCCGTCGATGTTGTGACATTCGACAGTTTCTCCTCTTTCAGACGCCGTATCAACTGCACGGTCGACGAGACCGGGCGGTCACCGGCAAAGACGTCTGACGGCAGGCCGCATGTCGAACTTGCCTGGTAGGGGCTGTGTCGGGGAATCCAAAAGAAATGCCCGGCGCCAGATAGCAACCGGGCATTTCCCGCGCTCCTCCTGCGGAACGGATTTGGCTGGCTCAGGCGGCGGCCAGCATTTTCGGCGAAGCCGCCTTCACGCCATCATCCACATGATCCTCGAACTTTGCGAAATTGGCGACGAACATGTCGACAAGCTTGGCCGCCTGGGCGTCATAGGCGTCCGCATCGCTCCAGGTGCCGCGCGGGTTGAGGATCGCCGCGTCGACGCCGGGAATCGCGAGCGGAATCGCAAAACCGAAATTCGGATCGACCCTGAACTCGGCGCCGGCAAGCTTGCCGGACAGCGCTTCGGCCAGCATGGCGCGGGTCTGGCGGATTGGCATGCGGCTGCCGGTGCCATAGGCGCCGCCGGTCCAGCCGGTATTCACCAGCCAGCACTCGACCTCATGCTTTGCAATCAGCGATTTCAGAAGATTGCCATACTCGGTCGGATGACGCGGCATGAACGGCGCGCCGAAACAGGTCGAAAACGTTGCCTCGGGTTCCGTCACGCCCTTTTCAGTTCCCGCCACCTTGGCGGTATAGCCGGAGAGGAAGTGATACATCGCCTGCTCGGGCGTGAGTTTCGCAATCGGCGGCAGCACGCCAAAGGCATCGGCCGTCAGCATGATGATGGTCTTGGGATGCGGGGCAAGCCCTGTGCGCGAGGCATTGGGAATATAATCCAGCGGATAGGCGCAGCGGGTGTTTTCCGTCAGCGAACCGTCATCGAAATCGGGCTCGCGGTTTGAATCGAGCACAACGTTTTCCAGAACCGTGCCAAAGCGTTTTGTGGTGGCGTAGATTTCCGGTTCCGCTTCCGCAGACAGACGGATGGTCTTGGCGTAGCAGCCGCCCTCAAAGTTGAAGAGGCCGTTTTCGCCCCAACCATGCTCGTCATCACCGATCAGCGTGCGCGAGGGATCGGCCGAAAGCGTGGTCTTGCCGGTGCCCGAAAGGCCGAAGAACACGGCCGCATCGCCGGCGTCGCCGACATTGGCAGAGCAGTGCATCGGCATCACGCCACGGGCGGGCAGAAGATAGTTGAGTGCGGTGAATACCGACTTCTTCATCTCACCCGCATAGGATGTGCCGCCGATCAGCACCACACCGTTTTCGAGGTCGCAGGCAATCACGGTCTCGGTGCGGCAGCCATAGCGCTTCGGGTCGGCCACGAAGCTCGGCAGGTTGATAATGGTGAGCTTGGCCTCGAAGTCTTCGAGCGCATCGCGTTCCGGGCGGATCAGCAGATTGCGGATGAACTGGGCGTGCCAGGCATATTCGGTGACAACGCGCGTCGGCAGACGGTTTTCGGCATCTGCGCCGCCGATCAGGTCCTGCACGAACAGGTCCTTGCCACTGGCGTGCGCAAGCATGTCCGCCTTTAAAAGCGCAAAATGCTCCGGCGACATCGCCTTGTTGTTGTCCCACCAGATCTGATCCCTGGTGTTGTCGTCACAAACCACGAATTTGTCCTTGGCGGAGCGCCCGGTGTGCTGACCGGTGAGCGCGCGCAAAGCACCGTCGGCTGTCAGGACGGCTTCACTGCGGCGTAGTGATTCCTCGCAGAGTTCCGACGGCATCAGATTGTAATAGACCCCCGCGAGGTCTTTCAGACCCGCGGCTTCAACCGGAAAACGGCGATTGTAGATTCCATGCTCCACCATGCGAAATGCCTCTCTAAACAAAATCTAATTTTTTAAAAACATATTAAATTTGTTCGTATTCGACAACAGGAAATCTGACAAAAACTAATAATATCATGAGTTTAATCGATTAAAGAAAATGTCGTATTTACACGCTTCATGTGTTTTTCGTGGATTCTCAATCTGTTATCGCGATCCAGGCCCTGGTCATTAAATTCGTTTTTATCGGCGAAGCGCGCGCTTCGGTTGGTCTTGCCACAATTTGTTCTAGTTTTTTCCAACAAATGCTAGAAACAGAGAGACGGAGAACTCAGCTGCCGTCCAATGACCATAAACTGCAGTCAGGGAGCCCATCATGCAGACAATCGCGCTCGTGGATGACGACCGGAACATTCTGACCTCGGTGTCGATTGCGCTGGAATCCGAAGGCTATCGTGTCGATACCTATACCGACGGCGCGACGGCGCTGACCGGGCTTCAGGCCAATCCGCCGCAGCTGGCCATCTTCGACATCAAGATGCCGCGTATGGATGGCATGGAGCTTCTGCGGCGATTGCGTCAGAAATCGGACGTTCCGGTGATCTTCCTGACCTCGAAGGATGAAGAGATCGATGAGCTCTTCGGTCTGAAGATGGGCGCTGACGATTTCATCACCAAGCCGTTTTCGCAGCGGCTTCTGGTGGAGCGTGTGCGCGCCGTACTGCGCCGTGTTGCCGCCCGCGAGGCCGCCATTGCCGGCGGTGGGGCCAAACCCGGCGAGGGCGAAGCCAACAGGCCCCTCGAGCGTGGCCCGCTGGTGATGGACCGTGAGCGCCACACCTGCACCTGGAAGGGTGATCCCGTGACACTGACTGTCACCGAGTTTCTGATCCTGCATTCGCTGGCCCAGCGCCCCGGCGTGGTCAAGAGCCGCGACGCCCTGATGGATGCAGCCTATGACGATCAGGTCTATGTCGATGATCGCACGATCGACAGCCACATCAAGCGCCTGCGCAAGAAATTCAAGCTGGTTGACACCGATTTCGATATGATCGAAACCCTTTACGGCGTCGGCTACCGTTTCCGCGAAGCCGCCTGAGTTCGCCGGACAGGGCGTGGCAAGCAAGCCGGACAGCCCGACACAGATTAGGCGCAATTGCGGGCTTCAAACGTGGCCAGCGCCGCATGCGGCAGCGCAAGCAGGGTTGAGATTGACGAAAGACGGCGACAAAGCAGAAAGCAGGAAACCGGCCCGGCGCTGGCGCAAGCCCTTCGCGGTCATGCGCTGGGTCTTGGCCTCGACCGTGTTTTCGAGCCTCAACTGGCGTATCCTGTTTTTAATCTTCTGGCACTGTTCTTTCTGGTCGGCGGCATCCTCTATCTCAACCAGTTCCGTGAAGGACTGATCGATGCCCGTGTGGAAAGTCTTCTGACCCAGGGCGAGATCATTGCAGGTGCGATCGCCTCTTCCGCTTCGGTCGAAACCGATACGCTGACAATCGACCCGCAGAAGCTTCTGGAGCTGCAGGCGGGCGAGAGCGCGCGTCCATCGTCCAGCGATGAGGATCTGCGTTTTCCGCTCAATCCGGAAAAGGTCGCGCCGATCCTGAGGAGACTGATTTCGCCGACCCGCACCCGCGCGCGCATTTACGACCCCGACGCCAATCTGATCCTCGATTCGCGCTATCTCTATTCGCGCGGTCAGGTTCTGCGCTACGATTTACCCGACACCGCCCAGTCAACGACGGAAAACATCAGCGAAGAACTCGGCAATCTGATGAACCGGTTCCTGCAGCCGGGCGATCTGCCGCGCTACGAAGAAGCGCCCGGCGGCGATGGCTCGATTTATCCAGAGGTCAACAAAGCGCTCGACGCGCAGCGTTCGGCCGTCGTGCGGGTCACAGACCGGGGTGGCCTGATCGTCTCCGTGGCCGTGCCCATCCAGCGCTTTCGCGCGGTGCTTGGCGTCCTGCTCTTGTCCACGCAGGCTGGCGATATCGACAAGATTGTCCACGCCGAGCGGATTGCGATCATCCGTGTTTTCGGGGTCACGGCGCTGGTCACGATGATCCTTTCCTTCATGCTGTCATCGACGATCGCAAGTCCGCTGCGCCGCCTTTCCGAGGCGGCCGTCAGGGTGCGCCGCGGCGGGCCGCGCGAGCGCGAGGAAATCCCGGATTTCTCCGCCCGTCAGGACGAGATCGGCCATCTTTCGACCATGCTTCGGGAAATGACGACGGCGCTTTATGACCGGATCGATGCCATTGACAGCTTCGCCGCCGATGTCGCCCATGAGCTGAAGAACCCGCTCACCTCGCTGCGAAGCGCGGTCGAGACCCTGCCGCTGGCAAAAACCGAGGAATCGAAGGCGCGGCTGACGGAAATCATCCAGCATGATGTTCGACGCCTCGACCGGCTGATCAGCGATATCTCGGACGCCTCCCGCCTCGATGCGGAACTGGCGCGTGAGGATGCCAGACGCTTTGATGCGGAGGCCCTGCTGAAGGATCTGGTGACGATTTCGCGCGAAACCCGCAGGCGGCACAAGTCGGTTGAACTCGACCTCACCGTCAATCCCGCCAGTCAGGGCAAAATGCCTTCGAGGCCTTTGGCCATGATCTCCGGATCGGCCAGATCGTCACCAATCTGATCGAAAACGCACGCTCCTTCGTGCCCGACCAGGGCGGGCGCATCGAAGTCACGCTGACGCGCACGCGCAACCAGATCGTTATTACCGTCGAGGATAACGGCCCCGGTATTCGCCCGGATGCGCTGGAGCGGATCTTCGAGCGGTTTTACACCGACAGGCCGGATGGCGAGGCCTTCGGCCAGAATTCCGGTCTCGGTCTTTCCATTTCCAGACAGATCGCCGAGGCTCATGGTGGTACGCTGACGGCGGAAAACATCGCCGGTCCGGAAGCTGACGGTGCAGCGAAGGGCGCGCGCTTTACCCTTAAATTGCCCGCCGCCGGCGGCAAGGCGCAATGACGGCCGGAGCCCCGTAAACCGGCACGCCACCGCGATTGTCATCGGCGCGACGGGTATCCTGATCACCGGGCCTTCCGGCGCCGGCAAGAGCGAACTCGCAATCGCCCTGCTCGGCGCGGCGCGGCGCCATGCCCTTTACGCGGCGCTGGTGGCCGACGATCAGGTTCTGGTGACATTTGCGTCCGGCCGGGTCATCGCATCTGCCCCTGGCGCCATCGCAGGTCTGATTGAGGTCCGCTGCTCCGGTCTTGCGCAAGTGCCGGATCTCGACAGTGCTGTCATGGATTTTGCTCTGGCTCCCGTCCCGGCCGATAAGGCCGAACGTCTGCCGCGTGACGGGTGGCTTGCGCTTGACGATCAGGACCACCGCCTGCCGCAGCTTTTCCTGCGTTGGCCCGCGCCTGCCCCGTTCTACAAACTGTGCGCGCTCTGCCCGGGGCTTGAATTTGGCCTGCCTGCTCGGCCAAGCCGTTTCGTAGATCCTTGAACGGGCAATGCCTGGTCCGGGCATCCCGAGGAGCGTGTATTTGAATTCACGTGAAAATGTCCCCATTTTTCTTGCACTTCGCGCGCGCATCGACAAGATGCGAAACTGTCGGCGCGAAGGCGATGGGCGTGGACAGTTGCAAAGGGAGTGGCGCGAAAATGATCGGACTGGTGCTTGTGACCCATGGACGTCTGGCGGAGGAATTCCGGCTGGCGGTCGAGCATGTTGTCGGGCCACAGGAAGCGATCGAGACCGTTTCGATCGGTCCGGAGGACGATATGGACCGCCGCCGCGACGATATTCTTGCTGCGGTGGGCAAGGTCGATGGCGGCAATGGCGTTATCATCCTGACCGACATGTTCGGTGGCACGCCGTCCAACCTCGCCATTTCGGTGATGAATAGTGGCACGACCGAGGTCATTGCCGGCGTCAATCTACCGATGCTGATCAAGCTGGTGGCTGTGCGTACCGAAAACGACATGGCAAGGGCGCTTGCCGAAGCCGAGGACGCGGGGCGACGCTATATCAATGTCGCAAGCCGTGTCCTGAGCGGGAAATAGCGGCCCCGATGAACGATCCGGTTTCCCGCACGTTCACGATCGTCAATCGCAGGGGCTTGCATGCGCGTGCCTCGGCGAAGTTTGTGCAGACCGTTGAAAAGATCGACGCTTCGGTCCGTGTCACCAAGGACGGGATGACCGTTGGAGGCACATCGATCATGGGGCTTATGATGCTGGCAGCCGGCATCGACAGCACGATTGTCGTTTCGGCGGAAGGTCCCGAAGCGGAAGCGGCGCTTGACGCCATCAAGGCTCTGATTGCCGGCCGTTTCGGAGAAGAGAGCTGAGCCGATCGCCGTTCTGGTCGGCGCCGGATGTGCGCATGCGGTCAGCCAGCCGGAAACCAGCTCGTATCGACCCGTGAATGGCGGTCAACGAAGTCACAGAGCTGCACCAGCTTTTCCTCCTCCAGCACTTCGACGGTGCCATTGTCGCGCCGGATCAGGCCGTCCTTCTGCAAGGCCATGAAGGAGCGGCTGACATAGACATTCGTCAGTCCCAGAACATCGGAAATCTCGGTCTGGTTGAGCGGCAGGCGGAACACGGTCTTCATCGACTTGTTGGTGATGCGCAGGCGGGCCATGAGATCGAGCAGCAGATAGGCGATCCGCTCGCGCGCGCTCATGCGCCCGATGGCCTGGAGAAAATCAATCAGGATGACCTGGTTACGTACGGCAAGCGCAAACAACAGGGCGGCAAGCTGCGGTGCGTCGCGGAAAACGTCGTCGAGATCCTTTTTCGGAAACGGGCAGAGGCGAACGTCCTCCGCCGCGCGCAACACGGTTGTACAGGTGTCGAAGGCAATATCGGAGAAACCGACGATATCGCCCGGATGATGAATTTCGACAATCTGCCTTCGGCCGTCCTTCATGTCGGTATAGCTGTAGAGCCAGCCATGCTTGACGACATAGAGGTTCGCATTGCGCTGGCCTTCCCGGTGGATTTCGGTACCCTTGCCATAGTCCCTTTCATCCCGCTCCAGACGGGTGATATTGTCCCGCGAACGCGGGTTCAGCGGCACGTAATGTGACAGTTTCTGCACCAGGCAGCTATTTTGGCTCATCTGCTCCGATCCTTGGCGAAAGGCCCTGCGACCAGGGTCCGGCAAAAATGGCGTGCGCGGGCACGCATCGCAACGGAAAACTGATCTGTTTTGCGTGGCGAGTGACATTATTTCGCCAAATCTTCCGATTTCAAACCAGTTTAATGCGTACTGCAATGAAAGGGTTCAGATACGGGCCTTACACGAGGAGAACCTGGATGTCCGAAGCCTGCCTCCCGCGGCGGAAGGAGGCGCGCTAAGTGTCCTCCGCCGTAGCCATTATCGACCCATTTTGCCTGACGTCTTGCACCGTGACCGCGCTTGACGGCTATGCAGCTGGCGAAACCGAAACCGCTGTTTTGCGGGTCGCGCGCGCGCTGAGCGGCAGCTTGCGTTTCCATTTCTACCAGAATGGACGGACTATCATGGACCGTGACCGATACGGTCTTTATCGTCCGCTCGATGCCGTTAACGGCGACAATGTTGCCGGCGTCGCCGGTATCATCGTGATCAATTCCTGGAAGGCCGCACTGCGGGCCCGCAAGCTTAACCGCGATTGCCCGATTTTCCTGTGGCTGCACCGCAATCCCGGACGTCACAATCGTCGAATGGGCGAGGCACTGGCCGATGCCGGGATCAAGATCATTTGCGTTTCGCGCACCCATGCCGAAGGCGTCACGGCATTTCTGCAACCCGAAAATCGCTGGCTCCCGGAGATCGGTTGGATCTATTCGCCTGTTGACGATGACCTTGTTGCCGACGACACGCCGCGTGATCCCGACCGGCTTTTCTATCCGGGCATGCCTCTGAAAGGCATGCCGGAGGTCCTCGCCAAGTTCGAGGCCGTGCGCCGCGACCGACCGGCGCTGCGGCTTGATATTGCCGAGCCGGCCGGTCTTGTGTGGCCGGGAGACCGTATTCCTAGCGGCGTCAACTTTCTCGGCCGTCTTCCCCGCACCGCAATGATTGGGCGGATGCGGCGTTCACTGTGCGTCTTCTATCCTCAGACGCGGTGCGGTGGACCCTTCAGTCAGCTTTTGGCCGAGGCGAACGCCATTGGGACACCTGTGCTTTTCCACAAGGGTGTTGGCGTCAATGACGAGATTGCCGGTGTGTCCGGACAGGCAATCGATAGCAATGAACTCGATGCTGTCGGCGCGAGGCTCGACCTATGGCGCCTGTCGCCGCCAATAGTCGACATTCCCGCGCCGTTTCGCATGCAACATGTGGCGTTGGCCTGGAAGGAAATGCTTGAAGCGCCAACCTGGAAAAGGCCCAGTCGGCCCTGCGGCATTGTAAACGGGCTTGCCACCTGCCCAACCGCGTCCCCGGAGAAATGATACTGGCGTGGTCACAGAGCTTGGGGCCATCGGCGCCGGCGAATTGCCTGATGGTCGATGAACTCCGTTTGTTCCCGCGAAAACGACAATCGCCTCGTATCGAAACCGATGCGAGGCGATAATCTTATCAGGTTTCTGGATCTGTTTAGCCGATATGGCGCAGATCTTCCGGCAACAGTGCCGACGGCATGCTCTGGTAGCAGACCGGGCGCAGGAAGCGACGGATTGCCAGCGAGCCGACGGACGTGGCGCCGAAATTGGTCGAGGCCGGATAGGGTCCGCCGTGAACCATGGCATCGGCCACCGCCACCCCGGTGGCAAAGCCATTCGCAAGCAACCGGCCGGCCTTGCGCTCCAGCAGGGGCACAAGGCTCTGTGCGAATTCGATATCGTCATCGTCCAGATGCAGCGTGCAGGTCAGTTGACCCTCAAGCCGTTCGGCTATGGCCCGCATTTCCTGGGCATTGGCAGCCATCACCACGATGCCAAGCGGTCCGAAAACTTCGTGCGAAAGCCCCGGATGGTCGAGGAAATCCTTGCCGCTTACGGTAAACAATGCCGGTGCGCCTTCGCGGCCCTCAGACGCAGCTTTTACCAGCGTCTTCACACCATCCGTTCCGGCGACATTGCCACGCCCGCGGCGGAATGCTTCGGCGATACCCTCGGTGAGCATCGGTGAGGGGCCGACATCACCGAGGGCCTTTGCGGCTGCATCGGCAAAACGGTCGGATTCCGGGCCGGCGAGCGTGATAACGATACCGGGATTGGTGCAGAACTGGCCGACACCCATGGACAGCGAGCCGGCCCAGCCTCTGGCGATGTCCTCGCCACGGTTTGCCAGCGCATCGGGCATCAGGAAATTCGGGTTGACCGAGCCAAGTTCACCGAAGAAGGGAATAGGCTCGTCGCGCCGCGCGCAGAGATCGAACAATGCCTTGCCGCCGGCAAGCGAGCCGGTAAACCCGACCGCCTTGATCAGCTGATGGGTGACGAGCGCGCTGCCGGCCTCATGCGACGCGCCTTGCAGCAACGAGAATACGCCGGGGTGAATTCCGCATTTTTCCGCCGCTGCGGCTATCGCCTCAGCGATGATCTCACCAGTGCCGGGGTGGGCCGGATGCCCCTTGACGACGACCGGGCAGCCTGCGGCAAGCGCCGAGGCCGTATCGCCGCCGGCCGTGGAGAAGGCGAGCGGGAAATTCGATGCCCCGAACACGGCGACAGGTCCGATCGGGCGCTGTACCATCTTCAGGTCCGGGCTTGGCGGGGTCGCATCGGGATTGGCAGCATCATGGCGGCGGTCGAGATAATCGCCATCAAGGATATGGCGTGCAAAAAGGCGCAGCTGGCCGGTTGTGCGTCCGCGTTCGCCCTCGAGGCGGGCTTCGGGAAGGCCGGTCTCGGCGGAAGCGATCGCGGTAATATCGCTGCCGCGCTTTTCGATTTCGTCGGCGATCTTGTTCAGAAATCCGGCGCGATCCCTGCGTGTCGCATAACCATAGGTCCAGAAGGCGGCCTCGGCCGACTTCACGGCCTGGTCGATCAGATCATCATTCGCCTCACAATATTCGATCGGCTCACCGCTGACGGGTGTTGAGGAAAAACTGATATCCGTCCCAATCCATTCGCCGCCGATCAGATGTTTGCCGTGTGGTTTAAAGGTCATAGTCAGTTCTCCTGGGAAATTTTCAATTGGACGGAAACACATACCGGCTCAGATAAGGTCGCGCGCCGCGAGGTTTGTCATCAGCGCGCGAATACCGAACGTCCATGGCGGGCATTCGGTCGAAAGCTGCACGGTGTTTTCAAGACGGCCGAGACCGGGCGATGAAATCGTCACCCTGTCGCCCGGCTTGTGGGTAAAGCCCTCTCCCGGCACTTCGCGGTCTTCGCTCGGGGCAAACAGCGTTCCGAGATAGAGCATAAAGCCATCGGGATACTGATGATGCCGGCCGATGGTTTGGCTGACAAGCGCTTCCGGATCGCGGCTGATTTCCGACATTGAGGAATGCCCCGTCATTTCAAAACCGTCCTCGCCAGCTACCGTCAGCGTAATTTCGGCCCTGCGCACATTGTCGAGCGTAAAGCTGTCGTCGAAAAGCCTGATCATCGGGCCGATTGAGGCCGAGGCATTGTTGTCTTTTGCCTTGCCGAGCAACAATGCGGAACGTCCCTCTACATCGCGCAGATTGACGTCATTGCCAAGCGTGGCACCAACAATCCTGCCGGCCGACGATACCGCGAGAACCACTTCGGGCTCCGGATTGTTCCATTGCGAGACCGGATGCAGGCCGACATCGGCGCCCGGACCAACGGCGGAGAGCACCTGTGCCTTGGAAAACACTTCCGCATCCGGGCCGATCCCGACTTCGAGATACTGGCTCCAGAGACCCTCGCGGACCAGCGCCTCTTTGGCGGCTGCCGCTGCCTTCGATCCCGCCTCGATATTCTTCAGGCTGGCGCCGATGGCCGCGCCGATACGCGCGCGGATTGTCTCGGCCTTTTTGGGGTCGCCGGCGGCTTTTTCTCGATCACGCGCTCGACCATCGAGCGCGCAAATGTGACGCCGCAGGCCTTGACCGGCTGGAGGTCTGATGGGCACAGGAAATGGACATGGCTCTCATCGCCGGGGCTGGCATCCGCAATCTCTTCCAGCGTGGCGAGCCGGAATCCGGGTGCCTCGGCGACATAGCCGGCCGGATCAGGCATTTCGCAGATGTCGCGCACCGTCGGCGCGATCTTTGAGGTGATATCGTAAAGCGCGCCGCCACGTAGCGTTACAACGGCCGGTCCTTTGGCTTCGGGCAGAAAAACACGCCCGAGCCAGGTTCCGTTCTGGTCATCAATAATCATCATCGCAAGTGTCCTCATGCCCGGCGCAGATCGCGCCGTCTCCGTCCCAACGTAAAGGCGGATTACACTTAAGCGACAATGCGGCGATATTCCAGCCTTCCGGGCAGTCATCCCGGGCTGTCCTTCATGAGGCGGGCAAGAAAAGGCAGGGCCGCGCGTCCGATGGCAAGCCCCCGGTGTCGCCCGAAGCACCGGTTGAAGGCGGGCGTCTTCATCCCGATCCCGCGCGCCATTGCAGACGGCTCACTTAGGATTTCGACTGTATTTTGAACAGAACCATTGCTCACCTTCTGCACGTCGTCGCTTCACTCGGCCGAAGGTAGAAGCTCGAGGATACGCCCGGCGTGACGGCTGGCGGCGGCCGTCGGCGGCCAGACGAGGGAAAGGGTGAGGCTGAAACGCGCCTCGAGCGGAATGCTGCCGATCGGGGCCGCCATGGTCAGGAAGGCCGCCTCGGGCAGGACCGCAACAAAACCCTGTTCGATGACGAGATTGACGATGATCGGCAGGGAATCGACCTCGACAAGGCGCATGGCGGCCCGTTCGGGCTCGCCCAGCTTTTCGGCGAACAGCGCATCGGCCTTCTGGCGAAGCCCGCTTTTCAGGCTCGGCACCGCGATCGGCCGGGTCAGAACCAGATTGGCAATATCCCCGCCGCTTTTCTCAATCAGCGTGCGCGGCCCGACGACGGAAAGCCGAGAGTGCGAGATCGTCCGGCGTTCATAGCTTTCGGGGATCGCCTCAGTGTCGAGCAGCGCCACGTCATAACTTCCGCCCTGCAGGCCGCGCATCAGTTCGTCCGCTGTGGTCGAAGAGATGAACAGCGGCGCCTCGGGCCGCTGTTCCAGCCAGCGCGCCGAAAGGCGGGCGAGCGAACGCGCCGTATTGCTCTCATAGCCGAGCGGGATCACAGAGCCGAGATGACAGGTGGAGACGGTGCGGCGAAACTGACGGGCTGCACTCTTGGTCAGCCGCTTCCAGACCTCCTCCAGAACTTCGGCAAGCGCCAGCACTTGCTGTCCGGCAGGTGTCAGGTCGACACCATCCGAATTGCGGATGAAAAGGGCGCGGTTTATCTCATGTTCGAAGGCGGAGATCTGCCGGGAAAGCTGCGGCTGACCGATGCCGATCTCGCGTGCGGCACGGCGGATGCTGCCCATCCGCGCCACGTGGCAGTAGCGCGAAAGCGTGAGGAGGCTGACGTTTAGCATAGCCCTGCGTTCGGCTTCGATCTCCGCAAGCTCGCCGAGCGCGCGGGCGGTGCCCGCAGCAAGCGCCAGATCCGGCATCAACCGCCGGCCCTCAAGCGTCAGCGACAGCCGTGAACCGGCTTTTGCACCAGAGGTGTGGCCAACTCGTTCTCTATCCGGTTGACGGCGGCTGCCATGCTGGCTGGCGGGCGTTTGAGCGCGCGGGCGGCAGGCCTGAGCCCGCCGCATTTCAGCACTTCATACACGCTGCACAGCGTCAGGATATCCAATGATCGCGCCTCCGGTGAACGGCCTAAAAATTAGGCAAACGAGACATTGCATAAATCAAGAGCATCACCCGTTCAACATATGGGATATCCCGTCTTTGACAATAATCCAATACTCTGCCGTCAACGCATGGGGAACCGAATGAACGCGAAGAACAAAAGCATCATGTTTTCAGGCCAGCCGCTGAGCTTCGACATTCTGTCGCGGATCGGCGCCGGTTGCGCGCTTCCCGCGGTTACCTATGCGGGCGTCGAACGGGTCGAGCGGGCCCATCAGGTGGTCCGCGACCGGCTTGCCGAAGGGCTTTCGATCTACGGCGCCAATACCGGCGTCGGCGCGATGAAGGACACCGAGTGGACGCTGGAAGCGCTCGAAGAGTTCAATCTCGGCCTGGTGCGCGCCCACCATTTCGGTACCGGTGATCCCTTTCCGGTCGAGATCGTGCGCAATGCGATTGCCATTCGCATCAATACCGCGCTGACCGGACGGGTTGGCTGCTCGATGGCGCTGGTCGAAGCCTTTCAGGCCTTGTTGGAACATGATTTGATTCCGGTCGTGCGCCGCACCGGCTCGATTGGCTGTGCCGATATTGGCTTGATGGGGCAGGTTTCGGCGGCGCTCACCGGCGCTGGCGATGTGCTGTACAAGGGCCGCCGCATGCCGACGACCGAAGCTTTTGCGCTGGCCGGGCTTCAGCCGCTCAAGATGGAGCCGCGCGATGCCCTCGCTTCGTTTTCGCTGAACGCCATCGGCTATGCTTCGGCGGCGTCCGCGCTGCACAAGGCTGCTCTTGCGGTGCGCGTGCTGCTGGCGACCGGTCTGGCAACGGCCGGTGCCATGGGCGGGGCAATTGCGCCCTGGCGCTCGGTGGTTGAGGTTGGCACCCATGCCCATGCGGATATCGGCACCTGGCTTTGCCGGGCCTATGACGACTGGGGCTGGATTTCGGCGAGCCATGTGCAGGATCCCTTGAGCATCCGCATGATGCCGCAGGTGTTCGGCACCGCTATCGAAAGTCTGACGATTGCCGGCAATACCATTCTCGCCGCGACCGGTCGCACCGACGACAATCCGGTGGTGATCGGCAACGAGGTTCTGACCTCCGGTGGTTCGCTGCCGCTCGACGTCACCATTTACGTGCAGGCCGCCCAGATCGCGATGGCCCATGTGGCCCGCAACATCTTCAATCGCTGCGTCATTCTGACCAATGGCGGACGGCGCGGCCTTCCGGTCAATCTGGTGCCTCATGGCACCGTGGCAACCGGTTTCGGCCCGATCCTGAAGCTTGCGGGCGACCTCTTTGTCAGGACCCAGACACTGTCAGCGCCGATTTCGGCGCAGTCGCTGGTGGTGGCTGGCGGTATCGAGGACGAGGCCGCCTTTCTGCCGCTGGTGGTCGAGCGTTTCGAGCGCCAGGTCCGGGCACTGAGACGCATGGCCGGACTTGAGGCGTTGCTGGCCGCACAGGCCATGGATATTTCCGGCGATGAGCCGCGTGGTGTAGCAAATCTCGTCTATGCTATCGTCAGAACGCACTCCGCGCTCTATCTGAAAGACAGGCCGCTTTCGAGCGAGGTTGAACAGATCGAAGAGGAACTCGGCTCGGACGCGACGATGACCAGACTGATCGAACAGGCACCACTTGCCCTGCTCGATGACTTTTTCGCACTCGCACCGCCTGAAAAGGCCTGAGGCCGCAGGTAACGCTTTAAAGGTCCGGATGGACCGGCAAGAGAGGGACAGATCATGAAACGACTTTTGACATTGACCGGCGCGCTCGCCGTCACCGCGTTTTCCTTTGCAGGAACCGCCTCGGCCGATCCGGTCGTGGTTTCCTCCAAGATCGACACGGAAGGTGGCGTGCTCGGCAACATCATCATTCAGGCTCTTCAGGCCAATGACATTCCGACCGAAAACAAGATACAGCTCGGCGGGACCCCGATCGTCCGTCAGGCGATCACGCAAGGTCAGATCGACATCTATCCGGAATATACCGGCAATGCCGCCTTCTTCTTCAACAAGACCGATCTGCCGGTCTGGAACAAGCCCGAGGCCGGCTATGAAGAAGCCAAGAAGCTTGACTACGACGCCAACAAGATCGTCTGGCTTACCCCGGCGGATGCCAATAACACCTGGGCGATTGCGTTGCGCAAGGATGTCGCCGACCCGAACAACCTCTCCAATATGAGCGAGTTCGGCGCCTATGTCGCCGGCGGTGGCAAGGTGAAGCTTGCCGCGTCTTCCGAATTCGTCACCTCGCCTGCAGCATTGCCGGCCTTTCAGGAAGCCTATGGTTTCGCCCTGACCTCCGGTCAGTTGATCCAGCTTTCCGGCGGTGACACGGCGGCAACGATTGCGGCGGCTGCCAAGCAGACCTCCGGCGCCAACGCTGCCATGGTCTACGGTACCGACGGCGGCATTGCCCCTTCGGGCCTGAAGGTGATGCAAGACGACAAGGGCGTGCAGCCGGTCTATCTACCGACCCCGATCATCCGCGAAGCCAGCCTCGAGGAATATCCGCAGATTGCAGATATCCTGAAGCCGGTCTTCGAGGGTCTGACGCTTGAAACTCTGCAGGACCTCAACGGTCGCGTCCAGGTCGGCGGTGAACCTGCCGATGCGGTTGCCAAGGACTACCTGACCTCAAACGGGTTCGTGAAGTAACAGGCCTTCCCTTCCGCAATGCCGGGATTGCCTGGCATTGCGGGCGGTAAGACACAAGGCTGCAAAACGCAGATAGAGTAGCCCGTAAAATGGCTCCGGATCCCGGCTTGAGGCCGGGATCCACGGAAAAGGACTGCAAACGCAAAACGCCCGCGCATGGCGCGGGTGATACGAAGCGGGCTTTACCCGACTTACTGCGAACACCCGCCACATGAGCGGGACGGATCACCGTTGCCAAGCGAAGGGCACGCCATGTCAGCCATCAGCGACCCCCGACAGGAAAGCCACGCCGCGCTCAGGCTCGACAAGCTCGGCGTCATCGTCGCGGCGATAGCGATCCTGTCGCTGTTTCTTCAGCCGTTTGCGCTTTCCCGGGCAAACCGTATCGTTTCTGCCGACAATGTGATGGTCTGGGCGGCCATGCCGCCCTGGCAGGGTGCCGCGCTCATCATTGCCATGCTGGCCGCCATCGCGGTGGTTCTGTTCAAGACGCCGGTCAATGTCCGGCTTGCCGTTTCCATCGCCGCCATAGCGGTTCTGGCGCTGATGGTTGGCCGTGCCGGCTATTATTTGATGCCACCGGACAATCCCTACGCCCGCATCTCGCCCGGCGCGAGTTTCTGGCTGATGCTGTTCGCGTTTTCGATCACCATGGCCGATGCAATCGTGCGCAAGGCGCTGCCACCGTTGCTGCGCATCGCCTTTCTCGTGGTCGCCGCCGCTGCGATCGGGCTGCTGTTGTGGTCCGGTGCCTGGAACGATCTCTCGATCCTGAAGGAATATAGCAATCGCGCAGACGCCTTCTGGCGCGAAGGCCGCACACATGTGGAACTGGCCTTCGGCTCGCTGGCTGCCGCCGCCGCCGCCGGCATTCCGATCGGCATCCTGTGTTTTCGCGTGCCGAAGGCGCGGGCCACGATCCTGAACAGCCTGAACGTGCTGCAGACGATCCCGTCAATCGCGCTGTTCGGGCTTCTGATCGCGCCGCTGGCGTGGGTTGGCCGTAATGTGCCGGGCGCTGCTGAACTCGGCATTGCCGGTATCGGCTTTGCGCCTGCGATTGTTGCGCTGTTTGCCTATTCGCTGTTGCCGGTTGTTTCCAACACGGTTGCCGGCCTCGACAGTGTGCCGCGCGATGCGCGCGAGGCCGCCCGTGGCATGGGCATGACCGTTCGTCAGCAGCTTTTCCAGGTGGAGCTGCCGCTTGCCTTTCCCGTCATCCTCACCGGAATCCGCATCGTGCTGGTGCAGAATATCGGCCTTGCCGTGATCGCCGGGCTGATTGGCGGCGGTGGATACGGCACATTCGTTTTTCAGGGCATTGCTCAGACCGCGACCGATCTCGTGCTTTTGGGCGCGCTGCCGGTCGTCGCCATGGCCTTTGCTGCAGCCATTATTCTCGATGCGCTTGTTGAAATC
Organism: Marinicella algicola; assembly: GCF_028401385.1. GTDB lineage: Bacteria > Pseudomonadota > Gammaproteobacteria > Xanthomonadales > Marinicellaceae. The sequence continues at coordinate 3,728,443 of NZ_JAQOMR010000001.1, read as the reverse complement.
AGCCAGACAAAAGCCAAAAAGGGAGCCGGGCATGATCGAGATCGAGGAATTACCAAGGTCTATGGCGACTTTAATGCCGTCGATAATGTCTCGCTCACCGTCGAGCGTGGTGAGCTTGCAGCAATTGTCGGCACCTCCGGCTCCGGCAAGACCACGCTGATGCGGATGATCAATCGCCTCGTGGAACCGACATCCGGTACGATCCGCATTGACGGGCGCGACAACCGCGAACTGCCTGACTACGAGCTTCGGCGCGGTATCGGCTATGCCATCCAGGGCCACGGACTGTTCCCGCACCGCTCGGTGGCGGAAAATATCGGCACGGTGCCCAAGCTTCTCGGCTGGGACCGTAAGCGGTGCGATGCCCGCGTCGATGAATTGCTCGAACTTTTTCACCTGGAGCCGTCAGCCTTTCGCGACCGGATGCCGCATGAGCTTTCCGGCGGCCAGCAGCAGCGCATCGGCGTGGCCCGCGCGCTGGCCGCAGAGCCTGCCGTGCTTTTGATGGACGAGCCTTTCGGCGCGCTCGATCCGATCATCCGTGCCAAGGCGCAGGAGGACCTGCTTGATATCCAGCGCCGGTTTTCGACCACAGTGGTGCTGGTCACCCATGATATGGACGAGGCCATCCTGCTCGGCCACAAGATCGCCGTCATGCATGAGGGCAGGCTTGAACAATACGCCCCGGCCGCCGAGATCATCGCCGATCCGGCAAGCGATTTCGTCAATGAACTGCTCGGCACCGGCGACAAGGCCTTCCGCATGCTCTCGCTCGAGGCCTGCGACAACCTTGTCGAGGGCGGGGCGGCTGACGGCGAAGCGATCCCGGCGTCAGCAAGCCTGAAGGATGCGCTGGCCGCAACGCTGTGGTCGGGACGCGACGCCCTTCCTGTCGAACGTGACGGCAAGGTGGTTGGCCGGGTCACCCGGGACGCGCTGATCCGTCGTGCCGCGGGGCCGTCATCATGAAAACCTCTGTTCTTGTCCGTCTGGTCCTTCTGGTGCTGCTGATTGCCTTTATCGTCTTTCCGCAAGCCTTCGCTCCGGTGTTCCGGCCGTTCACACAAAACGGCGCCCCTGCGATCTATACCCAGACCAGCCTGTTGTCGCTGACCCTCAGCCACCTCGCCATTGTCGGCGTGGCAACCGTTGCGGCAACGCTGTTTTCTGTCGGTCTTGCCATCGTCGTCACAAGGCCGTTCGGTGTCGAATTCCTGCCGCTGTCGCGCTCGATCGCCAATATCGGCCAGACCTTCCCGCCGGTCGCCGTGCTGGCGCTGGCCGTACCGATCTTCGGTTTCGGACCGATCCCGACGCTGATTGCGCTGTTCCTCTACGGGTTGCTGCCGATCTTCGAAAATGCGCTGACGGGTCTGACCAATCTTCCCGGCAATGTCTCCGAGGCCGCGCGCGGGGTCGGTATGACCGGCACCCAGCGGCTGACGCAGGTCGAGTTTCCGCTGGCGTTTCCCGTCATTCTGGCCGGCATCCGCCTTTCGGTGGTCATCTCGCTGGCAACGGCGACGATCGGCTCGACTGTCGCGGCCAAGACGCTTGGTGAGGTCATCATCGCCGGGCTGTTGTCGAACAACACCGCTTTCGTTCTGCAAGGCGGCCTTGTGGTCGGCGTTCTGGCGCTCCTCATTCACGATGGGTTCGTGATGTTCGAGCGGTCCATGGCCCGGCGCACCGGCCGTAGCTACTAGGAGTATTCAAATGTCGGATTTCGATCTCGTTCTGAAAGGCACGCTGGTGCTTTCCGATCGGGTGGTGAAGGGCGGCCATGTGGCTGTCCGCGACGGGCTGATCGCGGCCGTCGGCCAGGGCGCAATGCCTGACGCCCGTGAGCGTCATGATCTGGGGACGGCCCTGATCCTGCCGGGAGGCATCGACGCGCAGGTGCATTCGCTCAGCCAGAAGGACCAGGAGGATTTCATCTGGTCGACGCGCTCTGCTGCCTCCGGCGGTGTCACCACGATTGTCGACATGCCCTATGACGAGGGCAATGTGGTCAATTCGGCCGAAGCCGTGAAGAAGAAGATCGCCCACGCATCGCCGCAGGCCCGCGTTGATTTCGCGCTCTACGGCACGGTCAATCCGGCTGAAGGTGCTGCCCGGATTGCCGAACAGGTGGAAGCCGGGGTCGCTGCCTTCAAGTTCTCCACCTTCGGCACACACCCGACCCGTTTTCCCCGCATTCCGGCAGCGCTTCTGGAGGAGTGCTTTGCCGCAATCGCGCCGACCGGCCTTGCTGCCGGTGCCCACAATGAGGACGATGAATTCGTCAATGCGGCAATTGCCAGGGTCAAGGCTTCCGGCCTCACCGATTACCGCGCCCACGGCCTGTCGCGCCCGCCGCTGACGGAACTCATCGCCATGCACCAGATCTATGAGACGGGTGCGGCGACTGGCTGTCCCGCCCATGTGGTGCATTGCTCGCTTGGTCGCGGCTACGAGATCGCCGCAGCCTATCGTGCCCAGGGTCACACTGCCACGGTGGAGTGTTGCATCCATTACCTGACGCTGGACGAGGAAAACGATGTCAAGCGGCTTGGCGGCAAGGCCAAGATCAATCCTCCGGTGCGTCCGCGCGCCGAGGTGGAAAAGCTCTGGCGTCATGTCGCTTGCGGCAATGTCACCCTGGTCTCCACCGATCATGTGAGCTGGTCGGAAGACCGCAAGACCAATCCGGACATGCTGGCCAATGCCTCGGGCGTTCCGGGGCTGGAAGTGATGATGCCGTTTTTCATCAAGGGCGCGCTTGAGCATGGCGTGCCGCTCCATTGGGCCGCACGGCTGATGGCGGCAAACCCCGCGAAGCATTTTCGTCTCGATCATGTGAAGGGCGCGCTCGAAATCGGCAAACATGCCGATATCGCCGTTCTCGAGCCGGGCGATTTTGTCTATGATGCGGCGGAAAGCGGCAACAATGTCGTCGGCTGGTCGCCCTATAACGGCATGCGCCTGCCCTACAAGGTGACGGCGACATGGCTGCGCGGAAAACAGGTCTTCGACGGCAAGAGCGTGACCGACCCCGGCGCCGGCGCATTCGTGCGGCCTGAGGCGAGTCTGCCTTTGCGCGAGGCGGTACAATGAGCCGCAACCTCACCGTTTCTCCGGCGCGCATTGCAGCCGATATCGACGCGCTTGCCGCGATTACCGAACAGAACCGGCCGTGGACCCGTCGCGCCTTCTCGCCGCTGTTCCTTGAAGGCCGTGCCTATCTCGAAAAGGCGTTCCGGGCCGCAGGGCTTGAAACCCGCATCGACGCCGCCGGCAATCTGACCGGCATTCGCAAGGGCAAGACGCCCGGCTCAGGCACGATCATGCTCGGCTCGCATTCCGACACGGTGCCCGATGGCGGGCGGTTCGACGGGGTTGCCGGTGTGGTCGTGGCACTCGAAGTGGTGCGCGGCCTCACGGAGGCCGGCGTTGAACTCGACCATGATCTGGAGGTTGCCGATTTCCTGGCCGAGGAGGTCTCGATCTTCGGCGTCTCCTGCATTGGTTCGCGCGGGATGGCGGGTGTTCGCCCGGCCGAATGGCTGAGCCGGGAGGCAGGTGGGATGACGCTTGCCGATGGCATCACGCAAGTCGGTGGCAATCCGGATGCCGAACAGAAGGCCCGCGACGATATTCGCGCCTTTCTCGAACTCCACATCGAGCAGGGCCCGGTGCTGGAGAGCGAAAAACGCGATATCGGCGTGGTCACCGCCATTGCCGGGATCACCCGCGTGGAAATCATTGTCGAGGGCCGCGCAGACCATGCGGGCACCACGCCGATGGATCACCGCGCCGATGCGCTTGCCGCCAGCGCCCATGTGGTGCTCGCGGTTGAAACCTTTGCCGGCGAGCTTTCGGCGACACCCGGCCATTTTGCCGCAACGACCGGCGAATTCGAGATGTGGCCGAACGCCGCCAATGTGGTGCCCTCGAAAGTGCGCATGCTGCTCGATATCCGCTCGGAGCACCGCGACGATCTCGGCGCGTTTCTGGCCTCGCTTGAATCCTGCCTTGAAGGCATTGCCGGGGATAACGGTGTGGCCATCGCCGCGCCGCGCCTTGTCTCCGACAATCCTGCCATGCCGATGGATCCGCTGGTGATGGACGTGCTCGATGATGCCTGCGAGACGACGGGGGCCACCCACCGCCGCATGGCGTCTGGCGCAGGTCACGATGCCGCCTTCATGGCCCGGATCGCCAAGGCCGGCATGGTGTTTATTCCCTGCCGTGACGGGCGCAGCCACACACCGGAAGAATTCGCGGAAAACGCCGATATCGCGCTCGCAGCAGAAGTCCTGCTCGAGGCGGTAAAGCGGCTCGACAAACAACTGATGGAGCAATGAGATGGGCCGTATCCTGACGACCAAAGATGTGGAGCCCGCCGTCAAGGGTGGCTCGGTTTATGCCGCCGGTGGCGGTGGTTGGGCCGATCACGGCCGTATGCTGGGCTATGCCGCCGTCAATGTCGGCAAGCCGGAACTGGTCTCGGTGGAAGAGCTTTCCGACAATGACTGGGTGGCAACGGCTGCTGCCATCGGCGCGCCGGCCTCGACGACGCCCTGGGAGATGCAGGGCATCGACTACATCAAGGCGGCAGAGCTGCTGCAGGAGGCGCTTGGCGAACGGCTTTCCGGCCTGATCGTCGGCCAGAACGGCAAATCCTCGACGCTCAACGGCTGGCTGCCATCCGCCGTGCTCGGTACCAAGGTGGTCGATGCCGTCGGTGATATCCGCGCCCATCCGACCGGTGATATGGGCGCAATCGGCATGGCAAGTTCGCCGGAGCAGATGATTCAGACCGCCGTTGGCGGCAATCGCGCCGAAAACCGCTATATCGAACTGGTGGTCAAGGGTGCGACGGCGAAGATCTCGCCGGTGCTTCGAACCGCTGCCGACCAGTCCGGCGGCTTTATCGCGTCGTGCCGCAATCCGCTGCGCGCATCTTACGTGAAAGCCAATGCCGCACTCGGCGGCATTTCCATGGCGCTCGCACTCGGTGAAGCCATCATCGCGGCGGAGAAAAAGAGCGGTTCGGCCGTCATCGACGCCATCGTCAAAACCACCAATGGTGCAATCCTGACCGAGGGCAAGGTGACGAAAAAGGCCGTTATCTACACCAATGAGGCCTTCGATGTCGGCACGGTGACGGTGGGTTCCGGCGACAAGGCAATGCTGCTGCATGTGATGAACGAATATATGGCCGTGGAGGATGTGGGCGAGACGCGGCTTGCAACCTTTCCCGACGTGATCACCACGCTTTCGGAAGACGGCGAGCCCTTGAGCGTCGGCCAACTTGAAGAGGGCATGACGATCTTTGTGCTGCATGTGCCGAAGACGGTTATTCCGCTGTCTTCCAGCGTGAAGGACCCGGCGGTCTATCCGGTGGTGGAAAAGGCGCTCGGCATTTCGATTGCCGATTACGCGCTGGCCTGAGGAGGAAAACATGCCGAAAGACAATCCGCGCCACCCGCGTTTTCCGATCCCCGGCGGGCCTGAAATCCGCGCCAAAGGCTGGCGGCAGGAAGCTCTGCTGCGTCTGATGGAAAATGTGCTTTCCGTTGGCGAAGACCCGGACAACCTCGTGGTCTATGCCGCCCTTGGCAAGGCCGCGCGCAACTGGCCCTCACATGCCATGATCGTGAAGACGCTTCTCGAGATGGACGAGAACCAGACGCTGATCATCCAGTCCGGCAAGCCGGTCGGCCTGTTGAAGACCCATGCAAAAGCCCCGCTGGTGATCATGGCGAACTGCAATATCGTCGGCCAGTGGGCAAAGGCCGAAGTCTTCTACGAGCTGGAACGCAAGGGCCTGATCTGCTGGGGTGGACTGACGGCCGGCGCCTGGCAGTATATCGGTTCGCAGGGCGTCATTCAGGGCACCTACGAAATCTTCATGCGGATCGCCGAAAAGCGTTTTGACGGTTCGCTGGCCGGCCGCTTCATCCTGACTGCAGGACTCGGCGGCATGGGCGGCGCGCAACCGCTCGCCGGCCGCATGGCCGGTGCCGCCATCCTGGTGGTCGATATCGATGATGAGCGCGCCAAAAACGTCACGAGATCGGCTTTCTCGACGCGATCGCGCCCGATCTCGATTCAGCACTTGCGATGATCGACGAGGCGGTTGCCGCCAAAAAGGCGATTTCGGTCGGGCTTGTCGGCAATGCCGCCGATATCTATCCCGAGATTGTCCGGCGCGGGATCACGCCCGATATCGTCACCGACCAGACCTCGGCCCACGACCTTGTCTATGGCTATGTGCCGAAGGGCATGAGCCTTGCGGAGGTGAAGCGCCTTCGCGAGGAAGGCCCGGCTCAGCTGATGGCCGCAAGCCGTGCCTCGGTTGCCGAGCATGTGCGAGCGATGCTGACATTCCAGCAAAACGGTGCGGAAGTGTTTGACAATGGCAATCTGATTCGTACCCAGGCGCGCGAAGGCGGCGTTGCCAATGCCTTCGATATTCCGATCTTCACCGAGGCCTATCTCAGGCCGCTGTTTGCCGAAGCGATCGGCCCGTTCCGCTGGATGGCGCTGTCGGGGAGGAAAGCGATATCGCCCGCATCGATGATCTGGTTCTGGCGATGTTTCCGGATAATTTCATCGTCACCAACTGGATCCGTTTGGCGCGCGAAAACGTACCGTTCGAGGGCCTGCCGGCCCGCATCGCCTGGCTCGGTCATGGCGAGCGCACCAGACTTGCTGTGGCGGTCAATGAACTGGTCGAAAACGGCGAGCTCAAGGGACCGGTCGCATTTTCCCGCGATCATCTTGATGCCGGAGCCATGGCGCATCCCAACATCATGACGGAGAACATGAAGGACGGATCGGACGCGATTGCCGACTGGCCGCTGATCAACGCCATGACGATGTGCGCCTCGATGGCCGATCTGGTCGTCATCCATTCCGGCGGCGGCGGCTATGCCGGTTACATGACCAGTGCCGGCGTCACCATCATCGCCGACGGCACGGCCGATGGCGCGGAACGGCTGGAACACGCGCTCACCAACGATACGTCGCTGGGGATTATCCGTTATGCCGATGCAGGGTATGAGGCGGCCGAAGATGCTGCAAAGCGCGGTGATGTCGGCCATCTGCCGCTGGAAGTCTAAGCCCGACATTTGCGTCATCCTCGGGACAAACCCGGGGATGACGTCTCAGAGCGGAAATGAGCCCGCCTTGCCGCATGGCACAGCCGCGCCGGTCAGATATCCAGATTGGCAACCGAAAGCGCATTGTCCTGGATGAAGTCACGGCGGGGTTCAACCTCGTCACCCATCAAGCGCGAGAACAGCCCGTCGGCGCTGGTGGCGTCGTTGACCTTGACCTGCAGCAGCGAGCGGACATTGGGATCCATCGTCGTTTCCCAGAGCTGCTCGGCATTCATCTCGCCCAGGCCTTTATAGCGTTGTGTCGTCAGCCCCTTGCGTCCGGCCTCGAACACGGCTTCCAGCATGGCGCGCGGGCCGTAGATGGTGAGGTCGCCATTCTTGCGGCTCAACCGCGGCGGTTTTTCGTAGATTTCGAACAGCCGCTTCTGCATCTGGTCGATATAGCGCGCATCGGCTGAACCGATCAGGCCCATATCGAGCGAGGCCACTTCCTTGACGCTGCGGACCGTGCGTTCGAAACGGAGCCCGCCATCTTCGCGCACGAAGCCTTCCCATCCACGCTCGGTTTCCTCGGCGATCACGTCGAGCCGGGCGGCGATATCGGCAGCAAGGCGCTCGGCCTCGGCCGGGTCGGTCACCCGTTCGGCATTGAGCGCACCGGCGATCGCCGCCTGCTCGACGACCGCGCGGTCGTAGCGGGAATGGATGCCCTCCATGAGATTGCGCATGCGCACGGCATCAACGATGACCTGGCGCAGATCCGCGCCGGCGCGGACTTCACCGGTGCCCAGATGAAGGGACGCATCCTCGAGACCCTGGTCGATCAGGTAATCCTCGAGCGCCTGCTCGTTCTTCAGGTACTGCGTCGATTTTCCGCGCGTCACCTTATAGAGCGGCGGCTGGGCGATATAGAGGTGCCCGCGTTCGATCAGTTCCGGCATCTGACGGAAGAAGAAGGTCAGAAGCAGCGTACGGATATGGGCGCCATCAACGTCAGCATCGGTCATGATGATGATCTTGTGGTAGCGCAGCTTGTCCGGATTGTACTCGTCCTTGCCGATGCCGGTGCCGAGCGCCGTAATCATCGTGCCAATTTCCTGGCTCGATAGCATCTTGTCGAAGCGCGCGCGTTCGACGTTCAGGATCTTACCGCGAAGCGGCAGAATAGCCTGGGTCTCGCGCGAGCGGCCCTGCTTGGCCGAGCCGCCAGCGGAATCACCCTCCACCAGGACAAGCTCGGATTTCGCCGGGTCGCGGTTGGAGCAATCGGCAAGCTTACCGGGCAGCGAAGCGATGTCGAGCGCGCCCTTGCGCCGCGTCAGTTCACGTGCACGGCGCGCTGCCTCACGGGCGGATGCGGCTTCGGCAACCTTGGTGACCAGGATCTTGGCCTCGTTCGGATGCTCTTCCAGCCACTGCGCGAGCGCTTCATTGACGCAGCTTTCAACGACCGGGCGCACCTCGGAGGAGACCAGCTTGTCCTTGGTTTGCGAGGAGAATTTTGGATCCGGAACCTTGACCGAAAGCACGGCCGTCAGACCTTCGCGGCAGTCATCGCCCGTCAACGATACTTTCTCGCGCTTCAAAATGCCGGACGTATCGGCGTAGGCAATCATCTGGCGGGTCAGCGCGCCACGAAAACCGGCCATGTGGGTGCCGCCGTCGCGCTGGGGAATGTTGTTGGTAAAGCACAGCACATTCTCGTGATAGCTGTCGTTCCACCACATTGCCACTTCGACGGTGATATCGTCCTTTTCGGTGGAGATTGCGATCGGCGCGCTGACCAGCGGTTTCTTGGAGCGGTCGAGATAAGCGACAAAGGCAGCGAGACCGCCGTCGTAGTGCAAATCTTTCTCGATCTTTTCGGAATGGCGGTTGTCGGTCAGAAGAATGTGCACGCCGGAATTCAGGAAGGCCAGTTCATGCAGACGCTTTTCCAACGTGTCATAGTCGAACTCGACCATGGTGAAGGTTTCCTGGCTCGGCATGAAGGTGAGCTCGGTTCCGGTCTCACCGGCAGCATCGCCGATCACTTCCAGCGGCTTGTCTGCAACACCATGGGTAAAGCTGATCTCGTGCAGCTTGCCATTGCGCTTGATCTTCAGCTTCAGCCAGACCGACAGGGCATTGACCACCGAGACGCCGACGCCGTGCAGGCCGCCGGAAACTTTGTAGGAATTCTGGTCGAACTTGCCGCCCGCATGCAGCTGGGTCATGATGACTTCTGCCGCCGAAATACCCTCGCCGGTATGAATGTCGGTCGGGATGCCGCGGCCATTGTCGGTGACCGACACGGAACCATCGGGGTTCAGCGTCACGGTCACGAGATCGGCGTAGCCGCCAAGTGCCTCGTCGATGGCGTTATCCACCACCTCATAGACCATATGATGCAGACCCGAACCGTCATCCGTGTCGCCGATATACATGCCGGGGCGTTTGCGCACGGCGTCGAGGCCTTTGAGAACCTTGATCGAGATCGGCGCCGTATTCGGCCGGAAGGCCGACGGCTGTTTCTGGAGTTTCGCTCATCAACAGGTCTTTCCGAATTTGTCAGGGGTGCGGCAGGTTACGTAAAACGCCACCGAATCACTGCTTTTTCAAGCGCAAAGCTTAGGGGAAAAGCCGTTTCCGCTCAAATCACTACGGCCCCTTTTACAGTCAAATTGGGGATAAACCTAGCCTGTTTCAATGGCGGGGCATGCCGACACCGGAAGCCATCGATCTCGCGCTTGAAAATCAGCGGGTAACCGTCCGTGATGGACCGGTTGCGGGTGCGCGATACCAACCCTGAAAAATGCAGGCGGCGCCCCGCCGGGAGCGCCGCCTCGAAAATGCGGATCGACCTGAAAAATCGGCAAGGAAGGGCGAGATCAGCCCGCCTTGCGACGGCCCCAGCGTTCATTCGGCTCGATCAGCGCGGCATCGGCAAAGGTCGCCATCTCGTGTTCGGCCCTGTCATGGGTCAGGATGCCGTTCCAATGAAGGTAGAGATAGCTGTCACGAATGATCTGGTTGGTCGAGGGGATGTGGCGGTTGTACTACGTACACGATTGGAATGGGCGGCCGTGGGGGCCATGTCCTTCTCCATGGAATATCTGGCGTTTGGGAGGCGCTCTCCGGTGGGAAACGGTTTTCGCAATCGGGACCCCGTACACGACTTGCAGGGCCGGATGCAGTGAACCTCTTGGCCAGAAGCCGTATTGAGGTCCCGAATGCATTTTCAGATTAGTAATCCAGACTGCATTGTTCTTTGATCTCCCTCAAACTCCGTGAGAATCGTCATTTTTCGGGGTCAGCGCGCAAGTTTCCGGTCAATCAGCAGATCAAGTTCTCCGAGTGCTTCTTCATCGAGCTGGCCGATGATGCGCGAAAGCCTGTTGGCAAAGGCGGTATGGGCGGGGAAAGCCCGGCTGTATCGACCACCACGCGAGGATCGGACTGATCGGCAATGGCAAACAACGCCTCGGCATCGTCCCAGATAATATGGAAATAGCCGGCAACGCGCTGAAGGAAGTCGAAACTCGGCTTGCCGCGTCGCCCGTGTTCAAGCGCGGAGAGATAGGCGGCTGACACGCCGATGGCCTCGGCCATCTGTTTCTGCGAAACGCCGCGCCGCGCCCTCAGTTCACGAACGGCCTCTCCGAACGGAGTCATGCTCATGTCCCTTTCTCCGGGCAAGCCGCACATAAAGCGCGCCCTCGCCGCCATGCTGGCGGGCCGCCGTTTCATAGGAAGAAATCAGCGGCCTGAAGTCCGGCAGCGAAAACCACATAGGCACCGCCCGTTTCAAAACCCCGTCGCTGCCGATCGATCCGCCCTTGCCGGTGATCACCAGAATATGCCGGTGCCCCCTGGCATGTGCGCGGTGCAGAAATGCCAGAAGCAGGGCATGCGCCTCGTCCTGAAACAGGCCGTGCAGATCGACCCTGGCGTCGATCGACAGCCGTCCGCTTGCCAGCTTGCGCTTGATGGGCCGCTCGAGCGGATGGTGCTTTCGGGCCTGATCCTGCGCCAGCTTTTTCGGCAATGCCAGCGGCGAGACGCTGGTCTTTCCTGTGTCCGCCTTTTTGCCTTCTGCGGCAATGCCATTCATCAGGTCGGGAAAACTTTCCGGATTTGCCGAGTGTTTTTCCAGCTTTTTGCCTGGCAACGGCCGTGCCGTACGCGCGACCTTGTTCCACAATTCCCGCTCTTCTGACGAGAGCTTCCGGCGGCTCATCTTGAAAGAAACTCCCGACAAAAGAAGCGGCGTCTGAACGCCGCTTCATACCACAGAGGCTAACCGCTATTCGGAAGCCGTGGCGATCAGCTTCCAGTTCGGATCCCGCGAGCGCGTATCGCGTGCGAATGTCCAGAGATCGCGAACCTCGGCAATCTGCTCGGCATCGCCTTCAACAACGCCGCCGTCCGTATCATAGGTCGCGGAAATCATCTGGCTGACAATCCTGAGTGTGATCCGGGCCTCCGTATTTTCAACGTCCACCTCGGTGATCTCGGCTTTTTCGATACCGACGAAATTCGCCTTGACGGTTTCGCCGCTTGCCTCGCGCTCGCTGAGAGCGGCATTGAAGCCCTCATAGACCTCCTTGGAAAGGAGGTCCTTCAGTGTGCGCCGGTCGCCTTCGGCAAACGCCATCACGATCATTTCATAGGCCGCGCCTGCGCCCTTGAGGAAGGTATCGGGCTCGAACTGCGGATCGGCTTCAACGATCTCGCGGAGGCCTGTGTTTACTGCGGTCCCCTCCGGCGAAATTTTGTCGATGGCGGCCATGCGGGCAGCCTTCTGATCCTTTTCGGCGCCAGGCAGCGTAATCACATTGCCCTTTTCGCCGACGGCCTCGGTCGCGTCGGTACGCGAGCGAACCGGGGTCTGCTCATAGCGCGGCTTCTCGTTGCCCGTGCGGCGGCCCAGAACGTTGCGGAGCTGGAAAAAATCACCACCGCGGCAATCAGAAAGAAGAGTGTAATCAGATCACTTGTGCCCATTTTGGTGTTAACCGCCATTTTCCCTGTTGTTTCCCACCCCCATATAGACTTCACAGGGCCATGATTCAAATGTAACACTTCGAATGAAGACGTTCATTTCGTCATGATCATAACGAAAGACGAACCGAACAGGAAACCGTTTTGCCGCTTCTGATTGCCATCATCCTCTTTCCTTTTGTTGAGATCGCCGGTTTCATCGTTGTTGGCCGTGCCATCGGGCTGTTTCCGACACTCGGTTTGATTATCCTCACAGCCATCATCGGCGCGATTTTGCTGCGTGTTCAGGGCTTCGGCGTGATGCAGCGGCTCAACACCGATGTGCGTGACGGTGGCGATCCCGGACGGGAGCTGGTGCATGGCGCGATGATCGTGCTGGCGGGCATCCTGTTGCTGATTCCGGGCTTTGTGACCGACATCCTCGGCTTTCTGCTGTTCATACCGCCGTTCCGGGACTTCGTCTGGCGGCGGATCAGCAAGAATATGGTGGTTGTATCCCAGGGTTCTTCCTTCTTCCGGTCGGGAGCCGGTCCGGGCGGGTCGCGACGGCCGCCGGGCGGCAGGGGCGCAACCGTGGTCGATCTCGATTCCGAAGACTTCTCCTCCGGTTCCCCTGACGCCAATTCGCCTTGGGCCGAGCGCGACCGGCTGGATGATGACCGCTCCGATGACGACAAGCGGAACGACAAGGACCGGTAGCCGTTTCAGTCTCTTCGACATGCGACTGTCGGCGTCTCACCCTGCGCTGCGGGCGTTGCAACACCTGCCAAGGGTTGTGCGCGCGCGCCCTAAGTGCTAACTGGCAATCCAAATTGATCACTCGAAAGGACGCGAAATGGCAGAGGAAAACGGTGCGGAAAGAAGGAAAGCCCTTCGCTGAGCATTCTCACTCAGTACATCAAGGATCTCTCCTTTGAAAATCCCGGTGCTCCGGCTTCGCTGCAGAAGCGTGATGGCCAGCCGAACATCAACATCAGTGTCAACGTCAACGCCAATCCGCTTGGCGAAGACAATTACGATGTTCTGCTTTCGCTGAAGGCCGAAGCCAAGTCCAAGGACAAGGCTGTGTTCCTGTGCGAACTGGTCTATGGCGGCGTCTTCCGGGTCGCGAACTTCCCCAAGGAACACGTGCTGCCGATGCTGTTCATCGAATGCCCGCGCCTGCTGTTCCCGTTTGCCCGTCAGATCGTGGCCGATGCCACCCGCAATGGCGGCTTCCCGCCGCTTCTGGTGGACCCGATCGATTTTGCGCAGATGTTCCAGAAGCGTATGGCCGAGGAGCAGGCCCGCGCCAAGGTGCAGCAGCCGGCCAACTGAGCCGCACGCTCATTACGTATAAAAGACCCGGCTTTGCGGCCGGGTTTTTGTTTCCTGGTGGGCCTGCCCGCTTTAATTCGGGAGCTTTGCATTCGGCGGTGCCTCAGCGGTCGGAGGTTTGCCAGCGCGGATTTGACCACGGAACCGCGTTTTCCGGCGCCAGTGGCTGGTGGCCGAGGATGTGATCGCTGGCCTTTTCGCCAACCATGATAGACGGTGCGTTGAGATTGCCGTTGGTGATGCGTGGAAACACCGAGCTGTCGGCAACCCTGAGGCCCTCGACACCGATCACCCGGCATTCGGGATCGACCACCGCCATCTTGTCATCGGCACGGCCCATCTTCGCGGTGCCGCAAGGATGGTAAGCGCTTTCGGCGTGTTCGCGGATGAAACCGTCGATCTCGTCATCGCTTTCGACATCGCTGCCCGGCTGAATTTCCTTGCCGCGATAGGGATCGAAAGCGGGTTGCGCGAAGATTTCGCGCGTCAGCCGAACGCAATGGCGGAAATCTTCCCAGTCCTTTTCATGGCTCATATAGTTGAACACGATCTTCGGGGCGTCCTTCGGATCATTGCCCGTCAGCGTCACTTCCCGCGCGAGGGCGAGCGCATCGGCCCGACATGGGCCTGAAAGCCGTGGCCTTCCGCCGGCGCTGTGCCGTCATAGCGCACCGCCATCGGCAGGAAGTGATACTGGATATCGGGATAGTCGACGCCGGGCCGGGAACGCACGAAGGCGGCGCTTTCGAACTGGTTGGACGCGCCGATGCCGTTCTTGAAGAACAGCCACTGCGCGCCCGCCAGCCCTTTACCGAAGATGTTCCAGTGCTTGTAGAGCGTGATCGGCTGGGTGCTCGCCTGCTGGATATAGACCTCCAGATGGTCCTGCAGGTTCTTGCCGACACCGGGGCGATCGGCGACGACGGGAATGTCGTGTTCGGCAAGCTCCGCTGCAGGCCCGATACCGGAGAGAAGCAGAATTTTCGGCGTGTTGATCGAAGAGGCCGCGAGAATGACCTCGCGCCGGGCACGGATGGTCTCGACCACGCCGCCACGCTCCACCTCGACGCCGACCGCGCGGCCATCCTCGATGATCACCTTGCGGGCAAGGCAGCGGATCAGGTCGAGATTTTGTCTTTTCAGCGCTGGTTTGAGATAGGCGTTGGCCGCAGACCAGCGCCGTCCCTTCCACACCGTCTGCTCCATCGGTCCGAAGCCTTCCTGCTTCTCGCCGTTATAATCGCCCGTCGTCTCGAAGCCTGCTTGTTTTCCCGCCTCGACAAAGGCATGGAACAGCGGGTTCTGGCGCGGGCCTCGCGTCACATGCAGCGGGCCGTCCTTGCCGCGCCAGGCCGGGTCGCCGCCATGGCCGCCCTCGTGCCAGTGTTCCATGCGCTTGTAATAGGGCAGCACATCCGCATAACCCCAGCCGGTGGCGCCGCTTTCGGCCCAGTGGTCGTAGTCGCGGGCGTGACCACGGACATAGACCATGCCGTTGATTGATGACGAGCCGCCAATCACCTTGCCGCGCGGGGTTGCCAACCGGCGGTTGCCGAGATGCGGCTCCGGTTCGGAGACAAAACCCCAGTCGTAACGCTTCATGTTCATCGGGTAGGAGAGCGCTGCCGGCATCTGGATGAACGGGCCGATATCGGTTCCGCCGAATTCGAGCACCAGCACGGAGTGCTTTCCGTCTTCCGAGAGGCGCGCGGCCAGTGCCGAGCCTGCCGATCCGGAACCGACGATGACAAAATCTGCTTCAGTCATGGGGTGTCATTCACCTTTTAATCTGTCGGCGAGGCCGGCAATTTTCATTCTCACCCGCCGGGAGATACTCTCCGGCCGGTTGGCCCCACGGGCCTTAATTGTCCTCCTCCAGCGCTTGCCGCACCGTTCCGCCGGGGCAGCGCACCCCGGCGACCGGCGATGCTCAATAGGGACTGTCGACCCTGCCGAGCGCCACCTGAACGGTTTTCGTCTGCGAATAGTATTCCATCGCTGCACGACCGTTTTCGCGGCCGAAGCCGGATTGCTTGACGCCACCGAAGGGGATTTCCACCGGTGTCAGATTATAGGTATTGATCCAGCAGATACCGGCCTGAAGACGGCCTGCAACGCGGTGACCGCGCGCGAGATCACGGGTAAACACGCCGGCGGCCAGCCCGAACGGTGTGCCGTTGGCGCGGTCAATCACCTCGTCCTCACTGTCGAAGGAAAGCACGCTCATCACCGGGCCGAAGATCTCCTCGCGCGCGATCGTCATATCGTCGGTGACATCGGCAAACACGGTGGGCTCGATATAGGCACCGTCGGCAAACGCCGGGCCATCTGGAACACCGCCGCCGGTGACGAGCCGCGCGCCCTCGCTTTTTCCTGAGGCGATATAGGCCAGAACCTTGCCCCGCTGGGCCTCGGAAATCAGCGGCCCAAGATGGGTTTCGGGATCCAGCGGATCGCCCAGGCGGATGGTGGCCGTGCGCTCTGCAAGCCGGGTGAGGAACGCCTCCAGAATGGATTTCTGCACAAAACCCGTGTGCCGTTTGAGCAGATCTGGCCGGTGGAATAAAAGTTGCCGAGCATGGCGCCGCCGATCGCGTCTTCGATGTCGGCATCCTCGAACACCACCATCGGCGACTTGCCGCCAAGCTCCATGGTGGCGTGGCGCATGCCCGACGCCGCTGCGGCATAGACCTTGCCGCCGGTCGGGACCGAACCGGTCAGCGAAACCTTGGCGGTCTTTTGATGGCTGGCAAGGGCGGCGCCCACGTCTCCGAAGCCCTGGACCACGTTGAAGAGCCCCTTCGGCGCTCCCGCCTCGATAAAAATTTCCGCCAGTTTCAGTGCCGAGAGCGGCGTCATTTCGGACGGCTTGAACACCATGGCATTGCCGCAGGCAAGCGCCGGCGCGGCCTTCCAGGAGGCGATCTGGATCGGATAGTTCCAGGCGCCGATACCGACACAGATGCCGAGCGGTTCACGCAGCGTATAGGCAAAGCCTTCGCCGAGCGGCACGCTCTCGCCGGAAAGGCCGGCGGCCTGCGCGGAAAACCATTCAAGCGCGTCCGCACCCGATGCCGCGTCAGCCACGAGCGTTTCCTGAATGGCCTTGCCTGTGTCCAGCGTTTCGAGTTCCGACAGTGCATCATTGTGCTCACGCATCAGGTCGGATGCCCGGCGCAGCACGCGGGCACGTTCGACCGGAAGGAGGGCAGCCCACTGTTTCTGAGCGCGTTCGGCGGCCGCCATAGCGCGTTCGATGATCGCCGGTGTTGCCGCATGAAGCGTCGCGATCACCTCGCCGGTGGCCGGATAAATGCTTTCAAAGGTCTGGCCGGCCTTGTCCTCGACATAGTCGCCATCGATGAAATGGCTGGCTTTCGGCTGTGCACGCATTGTTGCTCTCCGCTTGGTCCGCATTCGTTGTTTCGGGGTGCGCGAACGCCCTATCTGTCACGGGGCCAGCGCTGGCTGGCTTCGAGAATGTTGAGGTCCATGTGATTGCGCATGAACCGTTCCGAGGCATTTTTGACCGGCTGATAATCCCATGGCTTGTAGTCGCCGTTTCGAAGCGCCTCATAGACGATATGACGGCGCGCCTGGCTTTCGCGGATTTCGGCGTCATAGGCCGCCATGTCCCACATCTGGCGCACCTTTGCGCAAAACCGGCAACGGTGGCGGCGTGGGCAGGATCTGCAGCAAGGTTGGTAAGCTCGTGCGGATCGGCCTCAAGATCGAAAAGCTGCGGTGGGTCGAGTTCGCAATGATTATACTTGAACCGGCCTTCGCGGATCGAAACCAGCGGCGCCTCGGAGGCTTCGGCCGCATATTCCATGCGCACCGGCATTTTTCGCGCAGCGCCTGCTGCCACGGGGATCAGGCTTTCGCCGTCGGTCCAGGGCGCAATCGTCGCCATGTCGATGCCGGCGAGATCGGCAAGCGTTGCCGCAATATCGACGGTCGAGGCCGGGGTCTTGACCAGGCCCGGTGCCATACCGGGGCGGCGATCATCAGCGGCACGCGCGACGAGCCCTCATAAAAGCTCATCTTGAACCATAAGCCGCGTTCGCCCAGCATATCGCCATGGTCAGAGAGGAAGACGATCACTGTGTCTTCGGCAAGACCGGTCCCGTCCAGCGCTTCGAGGATTTCGCCGATCTTGTCGTCGATATAGGAGACATTTGCGAAATAGGCGCGCCGCGCCCGGCGGATATCTTCCTTCGCAATATCGAAATTCTGCCAGTCATTGGCATCTAAAATCCGTTTCGAATGGCCGTCCTGCGCATCGTAACCGATCCCGTCGATCTCCGGCTCGAGATGGTCGCAGCCCTCGTAGAGGTCCCAGTATTTCTTCCGGGCCACATAAGGGTCATGCGGATGGGTGAAGGAGACGGTCAGCATGAACGGGCGGTCGTCCTTGCGTCGGCCGAGGTCATAGACCTTGCGCACCGCCTCATAGGCAACCTCGTCGTCATATTCGAGCTGGTTGGTGATCTCGCCGACACCGGCTCCCGTCACCGAACCCATATTGTGATACCACCAGTCGATACGCTCGCCGGGCCTGGCATAGTCGGGGGTCCAGCCGTAATCGGCCGGATAGACATCGGTGGTCAGCCGCTCCTCGAAGCCGTGGAGCTGGTCGGGACCGACGAAGTGCATCTTGCCGGCAAGCGCGGTCTGGTAGCCGGCGCGGCGCAGGTGATGGGCATAGGTCGGGATATCAGGCGAAAACTCGGCGGCATTATCATAAACGCGGGTGCGGCGCGGCAGTTGACCGCTCATGAAAGAGGCGCGCGCCGGCGCGCACAGTGGCGAGCCGGTATAGGCATTTTGAAAACGCGTCGAACGCTGGCTGAGCTTTCTCAGGTTCGGCGTGTGCAGAAAGTCGGCCGGACCGTCGGGAAACAGGGTCCCGGCAAGCTGATCGACCATGAGAACGAGAATGTTCGGCCGCGCGGTCATGAAGACATCTCCTTGGCGAGTGTGAGTTCGAGATATTCCCGGGTCATTTCGATGGCGCCCTGGCGGCTGGTGCCGAAATCCTTCAGCGCCGCGCGCAGGTAAAACCCGTCGATCATTGATCCGAGCCCTTCGGCGATGCGGTTTGCCACCTCCCGGCTGACACGCTGTCTGAGTGCAAAGACAAGATTGGAGCGCAGCCGCGCGTCGTAGATCGCGAGAAGCCGGCTGGCATCGCCCTTGCGCTGGGCCTGAACGTAAAAGGCAAGCCAGGCGGCAACGACGGCGGGATCGAACTGGTCGCGGCCAAAGCTTGCCTCGATCACCGCGAACAGACGTTCCTCCGGTGTGGTCGCCGTCTTGTAGCGGGCCTTGACCGAGGTGCCGAACTCATCAAGGATGCGCCGCATGGCCGCGAACAATATCTTGTCCTTGGAGCCGAAATAATGGTGCGCGAGCGCAGGCGAAACGCCCGCCCGCCGCGCGATCTTGGCGACCGTGACCTCAACCATGCCGACCTTGCCGACTTCCTCGATCGCTGCCCTGACAAGGGCCTCGCGACGAATGGTTTCCATTCCGGTTTTCGGCATCGGCTCAACCCGCTGAAAAAATGCTCAGAGACGTTTAATGGCGAAGAAATATGCAACTCTGCTGGCTTCGCCGTTTACAGGAATTAACATATGTTATATTGATTGACTGATCAATCAAAGAAGCCAACAGTTTTTCGCCGCGCCATTTCAGGCGCAATGGCAATCTTGCAACGGACCCGAAAGGAACGCTGACATGACTGATAACTTCCGAATGATGCTCGCAGCTCTTACCGCCGCCACAACCCTTTCCGTCGGCGCAGCCCAGGCCCAGGAAACGGCCTGCGACAGTGTAAGCTTCTCCGATGTCGGCTGGACGGACATCACCACCACGACGGCAACAGCGAAACATGTGCTTGAAGGCCTCGGTTATGATGTCGACGTCAAGGTTCTCTCGGTTCCGGTGACATTCGCATCGCTGAAGAGCGACGATATCGACGTCTTCCTCGGCAATTGGATGCCGGCCCAGTCCGGCGCGATCACACCCTATACGGATGAGGGCGAAATCGACGTTGTCGCCACCAATCTGGAAGGCACAAAATACACCCTGGCGGTGCCGACCTACACCTATGAAAAGGGTCTGAAGACCTATGGTGATATCGCCAAGTTCGCCGATGAACTTGATGACACGATCTACGGCATTGAGCCGGGCAATGAGGGCAATGCCTATCTCGTCTCGCTGATCGAGGAGAACAAGTTCGGCCTCGAAGGCTTCAAGGTTGCCGAAAGCTCCGAACAGGGCATGCTCGCCATGGTCGGCCGCAAATACCGCAAGGAACAGCCGATCGTGTTCCTCGGCTGGGAACCGCATCCGATGAATGCCACCTATTCGCTGAAATATCTCACCGGCGGTGAAGACTTCTTCGGCGGCGAGGGCATTGTCCGCACCGTGACCCGCAAGGGTTTTGCCGATGAATGCCCGAATGTCGGCAAGCTTCTGGAAAACATGAAGTTCTCGCTGGCCATGGAAAACAAAATCATGGGCCAGATCCTCAATGACGGCGAGAATGAGGGCGATGCCACGGCTGCGTGGATCAAGGCTAATCCAGACGCGCTGGACGCCTGGCTGGACGGTGTGACCACCACGTCCGGCGAGCCGGGCCTGCCGGCGGTCAAGGCCTCGCTCGGCCTTTAAGGACAAAAGGCCCGGACTGGCGAAACGCTTTTCCGGGCCTTTCCTTATCTGCATTGATTGTGATCGAGACGCGGCCGGCAGCACGGCGGCGCGGCCACGGCCCTGTCGTGGCTATCCGGGGGACAAAGAAGGAGCAACCTCTTGCACTGGCTGACAGACTACAAGATCCCGCTGGGACACTGGGCCCAGGACATCTTCGACTGGCTGCAGATCCATGGCGGCTGGTTTTTCGACGGTCTGGCCGAGGTCATGAGCTGGCTCATCGACAGGTTGCTCTGGGTGCTGCAGGCACCCGGCCCGATCGCCGTCGCTATTGTCGTGACCGCGCTTTCCTACTGGCTTCAGCGCAACTGGAAGGTTTCGCTGTTCGTGTTTTTCGGCTTTCTGTTCATCGTCAATCAGGGCTATTGGGAAGAAACCACCGAAAGCCTGGCGCTGGTGATCTCGTCTTGCCTGATCTGCATGGCCGTCGGCGTGCCGATCGGCATCTTCACAGCCCATCGGCCCCGTTTTTATCAGGTGGTGCAACCTGTTCTCGACCTGATGCAGACGCTGCCGCCTTTCGTCTATCTGATCCCGGCGATCATCTTCTTCGGCATCGGCATGGTGCCGGGTCTCCTGGCCACCGTGATCTTCGTGATCCCGGCCTCCATTCGCCTGACCCATCTCGGTATCTCCTCGGTGCCGCAGCCCTTGCTTGAGGCGGCTGATGCCTTTGGCGGAACACCGTGGCAGAAGCTTACCAAGGTCGAGCTGCATCATGCGCTACCGCAGATCATGGCCGGGCTGAACCAGACCATCATGCTGTCGCTGTCGATGGTGGTTGTCGCAGCGCTCGTTGGTGCAGACGGGCTTGGCGTTCCGGTGGTGCGCGCGCTCAATCAGGTCAATCCCGCGCTCGGCTTTGAAAGCGGCTTCGTCATCGTTGTCGTCGCCATCATTCTCGACCGGGTTCTCAAGATCGGAGGGCGTAACAATGGCTGATGCCGTCGTCTTTGAAGATGTGAATATCGTGTTCGGTGACAAGCCGGAAAGCGCCCTTCCGTTGATGGATGCCGGCAAGGACCGCGCGGAAGTTCAGGACGAGACCGGACAGGTGCTCGGCGTGCACAATTGCTCGCTGGCCGTCGGTGAAGGCGAGCTTCTGGTGCTGATGGGGCTTTCGGGGTCGGGGAAATCGACCCTGCTTCGGGCTGTCAATCGCCTCAACCCGGTCTGCCGCGGCCGCGTTCTGGTCAATGACGGCACCCAGATGACTGATGTGACCCAGGCCGACAACAAGACGCTGCGCCATATCCGGCTGTCACGGGTTTCCATGGTGTTCCAGCAGTTTGGGCTGTTGCCGTGGCGCAATGTCCGCGACAATATCGCTCTCGGACTGGAATTTGCGGGCCTGAGCAAACAGGAGCGTCTGAAGAGGGCGGAAGCCCAGCTCGAACTCGTTGGGCTGAAGGACTGGGGCGACCAGCTTGTCGGTGAACTTTCCGGCGGAATGCAGCAGCGCGTCGGTCTTGCCCGCGCCTTTGCCACTGAAGCGCCGATCCTGCTGATGGACGAGCCGTTTTCCGCGCTTGATCCGTTGATCCGCACGCGTCTTCAGGATGAGCTGATTGAATTGCAGCGCAATCTGAAGCGCACCATCATCTTCGTCAGCCACGACCTCGACGAGGCCTTCAAGATCGGCGACCGGATCGCTATCATGGAAGGCGGGCGGATCGTCCAGTGCGGTACGCCGTCCCAGATCGTGCGCAAGCCCGCCGACGCCTATGTCGCCGACTTTGTCGCCAATGTTAACCCGCTGGGTGTTCTGCGCGCCGCCGATGTGATGAGCGACGATCCCGCACCGGAGGATGCCCGTCCTGTCAGCCCTAACATCAAACTGGCGGAAATGATGAATGCCCTTGGTAAGGGCGCGATCCTGCGCGTGGTTGACGACAGCGGCAATACCGTCGGCAGCATCCGGCCTTCCAATGTCGTCACCGCCCTCAATCCGGAAAACAGTCTCAATTAATTGAGATGGGTCTCGGGAAACCTCTGTAAAATCATGCGGCAGCCGGTTGCTGCATGATGAAGTCTGCATAAACGCGTGACGCCCAACACAGATCTCACCGTCAAAACGGTGAATACCGAAACACGGTTCAGTCAGGGTTATTCTTTCTGGCTTTGAATTTTAGCCTCAGTGCATATACGGCCGCTTCAAAGGTGGCCAGGTTGATCCTGTATTGGAAGAATGCCTCAAAAAACCTTTGGTCAAGAAGGCTTGCTTCTTGTTGACTTTATCAATTCTTCGGTTGAGAAAACGCTTTACAGATTTCTTGAAACCCTCGTCACCATCATAACGATTAATATCAATCAGACGTTGGGTCAGAACTGGTTTCACCTCGCCCATTTTGTCCGCGATTTCTTGTAAATCCATCACGGTTTTTGGCATGATGAACTTGCGTGTCGTGATTCCGCTTCCGACCCTGTAATCCAGCAATTCTTCGTCGATAAAACCGATACGATCCTCGAGATAGGCACGGTAGCCGAATACCAGATCTTCGGGGATAAAGCCCTGGGCTGTTATCAGGCCGTATTTTTCGAACAGGTCGCGGTGCCAGGCGCCTGACGCACCAAGATAAAGCGAACGCGACTTCGATACTAAATATATATTATTCTTCCGGGTGAAAATCGTTTTGGAGTATAATCGTTCGATATCATTGCCTGCCAGGTCTTTGCATTTCGCATGCGAATGTACCAACAGCGCATTTGTTTCCTTGAATTTCTCAACGATTCTGGTTGTTCGCTCCGGGTAGGAAACATCGTCGCCGGGTGCGAACACGATTACCTCGCCGCTTGCCAGCAGAATGGATTGATTCAGATTTCCAACAAAACCAAGGTTTTTCTTGTGTGCGACAAATTTTACTGCGATGTCATCGGGTGCATATCTCAGAATATGTTCAATTAATGAAGCCGTTCCATCTGTCGATGCGTCATCACAGATTAAGATTTCGAGGGGACGATATGTCTGCTTGAATGCCGCATTCAAAGCCTCTTCGATATAATCTTCTTGATTATAGGTTAATATCAGAAATGTGGCTTTCATTCACGGAATATTCCCGGGTTTATCACTATGTAAATTGCTGTATTCTATACATCACTCTGAGTTCTGAATGGCAAGCAATGCAATGTATCACGAGGGACGATAACGCCAAATCCGATTTCCACAGAGCGTTTGTCTATTCCTGATACAGTCAGGTATCCATGCCCAGAAATCGAAAACCGCCTGCAGCAGGCGCTCTCGGTTGTGGAAAAATAGCCTTGCGAGGCCAGCGTGAGTACGGCATAGCATGTGAAAACCCGATTTTTCCGGGCTCGACTGGACCGCAGGTAATGACTAAGAAAATACACTTTCTGTATGAGGGGCCGGTTGACCTTGATGCGGTTAGAAATTGGGACCCTGAAAAGGACCCTATGCGCTTTCCTGACGGAGTCGGCCACGGGTTTTTCCAAAACTTCCTTGCTGTCCGGGGTTTGCATCCGGAAACGGTGATTTCCAAAACAACCGGCAAGGCTGATATCTACGTCGTCTATCAGAAGAAACGGTACAGCTATCGCAATAACCTGGCTGTTTATTGGGAAATGATGCGGCGAAAAAGCCCGCCTCAGATCGTTTCGATTCATTCTGACGCGCCACTCGAGAGCCTGCCGGTATTCTTTGTCAGCCGGTCTGTTGTGCCCAATCTGTTCCGGCTTACCGAAGCGAATGACAGATTTATTCCTCTGTTGCCGCAGAACGGATTGATCAAGTCAAACGGGAACAGAAAAACGGTTGCAGTTTACGGCGGACGAAAAACCGGCCCGATCATATCATGACGCGGGATTTCATTGCCCGCTGCGAAAAAGCAGGCATCGCATTTCGCTTTTGTGATTTCGACAAAGAAAACCCGAATGAGGCACTCGATTTCAGTAATATTCTGGTTACCCTCTGTCTGCGTAATCCGCAGGAGCGCGAAGTCGGGCGCAAGCCGCCGACAAAGCTGATCAATGCCTGGGCGGCTCATACCATACCGATCATCGACCGGGAGCCCGGATACCTTTCCGTCGGCACGCCTGACAGGGATTGCCTGCTTCTCAGGGCCGACCACCGCTGTAGCCCGCAGGATGCCCAGGAGGAGTTGTTTTCGCTTCTCGTCAAGGTCGTCTCAAACGATCTGAGCCAGCTTCATGCAGAGATCGCCAAGCAGGCAGAACGGTTTACAAAGCCCGCAATCGCGAGTGATCTTTTGACGTTTCTCACAGAAGAAGACGCACCCGAATGGGGCCTCAAGCAGAAAATGGCGATCACGCTTGCTCTGGTGATTTTCCCGATCAAACGCGTCATCCGGAAATGCAACAGGATCGTCAGGCGCGCCGTGAATGATAAGTAGGGCGCGTCGCGTGCTCGGCAGAGATGCGAATGGCCCGAAAAACGGTTCGCACTCAAAGTCGCTCTTATGGATGTACGGATTCTGGAATATCTCCGTTGCTTCGGATTTTCCCCGGACCGATGCGCAAAGCAGCTGATTTATCCTGTTATCGATGCTTTTTGGATGATGCCCGATCCGGTGATCGTCGCGGTTCTGGCCGCTTCGACCCGGCCATCTTGGTAAAATCGTAGCTTGACGATTGACGAATGGGAACTGATTCCATAAATATCGGCCAAGGAATTGGAACGTACCAAATCGGGAGGAGATGGTATGAAGTGGGGGCTCATCGGGGCCAGTACGATTGCGTCCGAACACATGATCGGTGCAATCCGGGCGCAGTCTGGTCACACGGTCGAAGCGGTGCTGTCGTCCAATGCCGAACGGGGTCAGGCCTTTGCCGCGCGCAACGCAATCCTGCATGTGTTTACCGATCTTGAAGCCCTTTTGGCGCAACCCGGGATCGACGCCGTTTACATCTCCACCACCAATGAGAAGCATTTTCCCCAAGCGATGGCCGCCATTGCCGCCGGCAAGCACGTTCTGTGCGAAAAACCGCTCGCGCTCAGAGTTGAAGACGCGGCAGCAATGATTGAGGCCGCCCGGGAGGCCGGTGTCGTGTTTGCGACCAATCATCACCTGCGCTGCAGCGGCGCGCATCTGGCCATCCGGCGGTTGATTGCCGAAGGCCGGATCGGCCGCATTTTGTCGATGCGGGTCTTCCATGCCGTCAGTCTGCCGGAACATCTGCGCGGCTGGCGGATCGACGATGCTGCTGCCGGCGGCGGCGTTATTGCGGATATCACGGTCCATGACGCCGATACGGTGCGCTTTCATCTGGGTGAAGACCCGAAGACCGTCGTCGCTCAGGCGGTGTCGTCCGGGCTTGGCCAGGGCGTGGAAGACAGCGTCATGTCGGTCTGGACTATGCCATCCGGGGTCATGGTGCAAAGCCATGAGAGCTTCACCCATCCTTTTGCCGGCTCCGGCATCGAGGTGCACGGCACAAAGGGGTCGGTGTTTGCTCGTAACGTGATGACACAGAACCCGAGCGGCATAATCACGCTCACCGACAAGGACGGCACACTGCAGTTGAACTACGAGCGGCACGAGCTCTACGGCTACGGCCTCCAGGCCTTCAACAGTGCGGTCACAGGCCATGGTGCTCCGGCCGCCGATGGCGTCGATGGCCTGAAATCGTTGGCCGTCGCGCTTGCTGTTGCCCGCTCGGCCCGCGAGGGCCGGGCCGTTGATGTGGACTACAAGGGATACTGAGACATGGAAACCAAAGTCGTCAGCGCGGAAGCCGCCGTCAGCCGGATTTCAGACAACGCCGTTGTTTCGGTGTCTTCCTCCTCCGGGCTCGGTTGCCCGGACAAGGTGCTGGAAGCGCTTGGCGCGCGGTTTGAGGTCACCGGCCATCCCCGGCGCCTGACCACGCTGCATCCGATTGCCGCCGGTGACATGTACGGCATCAAGGGCATCGACCACATCGCCCGGGACGGCCTTCTTGACCGGGTGATTGCCGGTTCATACCCCAGCGGTGCTTCGTCACTGCCGATGCCTGAAATCTGGAAGATGATCGTCGAAAACAGGATCGCGGCCTACAATGTGCCCTCCGGCATCTTGTTCGACATGCATCGGGACGTTGCGGCAAGGCGACCGGGCGTGCTCACACAGGTCGGCCTCGACACCTTCGTCGACCCCGCGCTTCAGGGCTGTGCGATGAACGAAAAGGCGGCTGACGCGCCTATTGTCAGGCGGGTCGCGTTTGCAGGCGATAGCTGGCTGCATTTCGACAATATCGCCCCTGACGTGACGATCCTGCGCGCGACCACGGCCGACGAGCATGGCAATCTCACCTATGAGCACGAAGGCGCCTATCTCGGCGGCCTCGATCAGGCGATTGCCGCACGCAACAATCGCGGCCTCGTGATCGCCCAGGTCAAGCGCCTCACCGCCGCCGGATCGTTGCGCCCGCATGATGTGCGCGTACCGGGCCATCTGGTGGATTGCATCGTTGTCGATCCCGGCCAGTATCAGACCACCGAAACCCTCTACGACCCTGCCATTTCCGGTGAGGTCATCCATCCCCTCGCTGATTTCGAACTGGCGGAATACGGCGTTGAAAAATCATCGCGCGGCGTGCGGCGATGGAGTTGTCTGCCGGGCAGACCGCCAATCTCGGCTTCGGCATCTGTGCGCTGGTGCCGCGGATCCTGCTGGAAGAAGGCCAGGCCGGCAAGGTCACCTGGGCAATCGAGCAGGGGGCTGTCGGCGGCATGCCGCTCACCGGCTTTGCCTTTGGCTGCGCCTCCAATGCCGATGCCTTCATGCCCTCGCCGAACCAGTTCACCTATTTCCAGGGCGGCGGCTTCGACGTCACCTTCCTGTCTTTTCTGGAAGTCGACCGCAAGGGCAATGTCAATGTCTCCAAACTCGGCAAGAAGCCCTATCTGACAGCCGGCTGCGGTGGTTTCGTCGACATTACCGCCAATGCCCGCAGGATCATGTTCGCCGGGCTGTTCGAGGCCGCTGCCGGACTTAAGCTGACAAGTGAGGGCCTGTTCGTCGAAAAGCCGGGCAAGTTTTCCAAGATGGTCGAGGCGGTCGAGCACGTCACCTTCTCCGGCCGTCGTGCGAAGGAAAACGGCCAGGACGTGCTTTATGTCACCGAACGCTGCGTGATGCGCATTGGCGAGGATGGCCTCGTTGCCACCGAAATCATGCCCGGCATCGATCCGGAACGCGACATCATCGCCGCCTCCGGGGGCCGTGTCACCATCGCTGAAAACGCGACCAGCATGCCGCTTTCTCTGCTGTCGGAACGGCCGATGGGGCTGGCCTTATGAGAAAGGGAGCCACAGCATGAGCGCCATTCACCGCATTCACCACGATGCCATTGCCGAACTGAGGCTTGATAACCCGGCCAAGCTCAATGCGTTCACGCCGGCAATGCTTGACAGTCTCGAGGCCCATCTGGCGGCAATCGAGGCTGATCCGGCAATCCGGTTTGTCATTTTGACAGCGGAAGGCGAGCGCGCCTTTGTGCCGGCGCCGATATCAATGCCTGGGGCGATCTTTCGCCGGGGATTTTGCCCGGTTCTGGGTGCGTGACGGCCATCGGCGCTTCGACCGGCTGGCGCGGCTTTCGAAGCCGACCATCGCGGCGCTTTCGGCGCACACATTTGGTGGCGGCCTTGAACTGGCCATTGCCTGCGATATCCGGGTGATGGCACCGAAGGCAACGATCGCGCTGCCCGAGCCCAAGGTCGGCATCGTGCCGGGCTGGTCCGGCACCCAGCGCCTGGCGCGGCTTCTGCCGGAGCCGGTGTTGAAGGAAATGGCACTGTTTGGGCGTCGGATCGATGCCGAGCGTGCCCACGCGCTCGGTTTTGCCGCCGCAGTGGCTGATGACTGCCGCGCTCTGGCCTTCGACATCGCCAAAGATGCGCTCGGTGCTTCCGCCTATTCGACCGAGATCGTCAAATACATGATCCATGCTGGCGCGGGCGAAGACCGCTCCGCCATGGTCGAGACGCTCGGCAGCGGCATGATTGCCGCTTCTTTCGACAAGGCTGAGGGTGTTTCCGCCTTCCGCGAAAAACGCAAACCGTCATTCAAGGGGTGCTAGCCATGACCGACCTCACCATTATCCCCGCTGTCAGCCACGCCGCCGAGCCGGTGTTTCCGGCGCGCCACCTGATCGACGGGCGCTGGCAGGCTTCCGAAACCGGTGAAACCTTCGAGCGCGCGTCGCCCGCCCATGGTCACATTGTCACCAAGGCCGCACGTGGAAGCGTCGCGGAGACGGAAGCGGCGATTGCTGCCGCGCGAAACGCCTTTGACGACGGCCGCTGGTCGCGCATTTCCGGCAAGGAACGCGCCGATACCCTGTTGAAGGTCGCCGATCTTATCGAGCGCGATCTGGAACGTATCGCCATGCGCGACACGCTGGAAAGCGGCAAGCCGATTTCCCAGGCACGGGACGAGATTGCCGGTGCTGCCGATATCTGGCGCTATGCCGCCTCACTGGCGCGCACGCTGTCCGGCGACAGCCACAATTCACTCGGCGATGACATGCTCGGCCTCGTCTTGAAGGAGCCGGTCGGCGTCGCGGCCCTGATCGCGCCGTGGAACTTCCCGTTCCTGATCGTCTCGCAGAAGCTGCCGTTTGCGCTTGCCGCTGGCTGCACGGCGGTGATCAAGCCGTCCGAGATGACCCCGTCCTCGGCGGTCATTCTCGGTGAGCTTCTGATCGAGGCCGGTATTCCCGATGGCGTCGTCAATATCGTGCTCGGCTATGGCGATCCGGTCGGCACCACCATGTGCGAAAGCGCTGATGTCGATATGGTGTCGTTTACCGGGTCAACGGCCGTTGGCAAGGCGATTGTCAGGGCCAGTGCCGGAACGCTGAAGAAGGTTTCGCTCGAACTTGGCGGCAAAACCCGCAGGTGGTGTTCCCCGATTGCGATCTTGACGAGGCGGCCGACGCCATCGTTTTCGGCGTCTATTTCAACGCCGGCGAATGCTGCAATGCCGGCTCGCGCATCATCGTGCATGAGGATATTGCCGAGGAGTTGACGGAGAAGGTGGTGGCCCTGTCAAGGAACGTGCCCTTCGGCGACCCGCTCGATCCACGCACGAAGGTCGGCGCGATCATTTCTGACGCACATTTCGAAAAAATCGACACTTATGTCGAGGGTGCCAAGGATGCCGGTGCCACGATCCCTTTGGGCGGCGGAGCGCTTGATATCCCGGGCTTGTCAGGCCGGTTCTACACGCCTACAGTCGTGACAAATGTCAGTTCATCCATGGCAGTCGCGCGGGAGGAGGTCTTCGGACCTGTGCTGTCGGTCCTGACTTTTAAAACGATTGAGGAGGCAATCGAACTCGCCAACAGTGCTGCCTACGGGCTGTCTGCCGGGGTTTGGAGCAATGATGTCAGCACCTGCCTGGCATTTGCCCGCCGCGTGCAGGCTGGCACTGTGTGGACCAATACCTGGATGGATGGATTTTCCGAACTGCCTTTCGGCGGTGTCAAGCAATCGGGCCTTGGGCGCGAGCTCGGCCGTTATGGGCTGGAGGAATATCTGGAGGTGAAGACCGTGACCATGCGCATCGGCGCACACGCGCACCCTGGGTGAAATGAGATCGCTGGCCGCACGATCCGCGGCCTGCGGGAGAGGAAATGACCTTATGGCAGAAACGGGTTGAGGAGCCCGGCTGAAGGTCACAAAACGCAAGAGGAGGAGACTATGCGTTTGAACTTTTCAAGAAGTGCCGCACTGATTGCCATCGTGGCCGCATCGGCATCCGCGACCTCGGTCAAGGCCGAGGATGTGGAGGTCTTGCACTGGTGGACGTCCGGCGGTGAAGCCTCGGCGCTCAACGTCCTGAAGGAAAATCTCGAGGAACAGGGCATCGGCTGGCAGGATATGCCGGTTGCCGGCGGCGGCGGCGAACAGGCCATGACCGTTCTGCGTGCCCGGGTCACCGGTGGCAACCCGCCATCGGCCGTGCAGATGCTCGGCTTCGACATCACCGACTGGGCCAATGAAGGCGCGCTCGCCAACCTCAACGACATCGCGGCGGAAGAAAACTGGGATGCCGTGGTTCCGGCGGCACTCCAGAAATTTTCCAAGCACGACGGCGAATGGGTTGCAGCACCGGTCAACGTCCACTCCACAAACTGGGTCTGGGCCAACAAGTCTATCCTCGATGAACTTGGTATCGAACAGCCAGAAACCTGGGATGAGCTGATCGCCGCCATGGACAAGGTCCAGGCTTCGGGCAAGGTTGCGGTCGCGCATGGTGGACAGGCCTGGCAGGATGCAACGATCTTCGACGCTGTGTTGATGGCAACCGGCGGCCCGGAATTCTATCAGGCATCGATGATCGATCTTGACCCGGAAGCGCTTGGCTCCGACACGATGACGGAAGTCTTCGACCGCATGACCGTGATCCGCGGCTATGTCGATGACAACTTCTCAGGTCGCGACTGGAACCTGGCGTCCGCCATGGTCATCAATAATGATGCCGCCTTCCAGTTCATGGGCGACTGGGCCAAGGGCGAATTTCTGAAGGCGGGGCAGACACCGGGAGAAGACTTCCTGTGCTTCCGCTTCCCCGGCACCCAGGACCAGGTGACGTTCAACTCCGACCAGTTCGCCTTCTTCGAGCAGGGCGACGAGCCGACCGCCGAACAGACAGCGCTGGCCAAGGCGATCCTGTCGCCGGAATTCCAGTCGGCCTTCAACGTGGTCAAGGGCTCGGTTCCCGCGCGAACCGATGTTTCCGACGAGGCCTTTGATGCCTGTGGCAAGCAGGGCATGGCCGATCTCGCGGCAGCATCGGAAAGCGGCAACCTGTTCGGCTCCATGGCCCATGGCCACGCCAATCCGGCATCGGTCAAGAACGCCATGTATGATGTGATCACCGCTCACTTCAACGGTGAGTATGATAGCGAAACGGCAACTCAGGAAATGGTTACTGCCGTGCAGATTGCACAGTAATAGCTGCCATCTTCCGGAGAGGGCTTCGGCCCTCTCCGCTTGGGCCACTTGCCCGGGGTGACGCAATGTGAGGCCGCGAATATCGCGCGCGCCCGACCCGACACAGCATAATACCGGCGGCACCTGTGTGCCCGCCTTTCCGGAGGATTGGAATGGCTTCGTCTGCAGCAAGACGAGGGACCGCGGGGATTTTCTGCGCGACGCCCTGCCGAAAATCGTGCTCAGCCCGTCCTTGGCGATGGTGTTGATCTTCGTCTACGGCTTCATCGCCTTCACGCTCTATCTGTCGTTTACCGACAGCCGTATCCTGCCGAGCTATGACCTCGTCGGCTGGAAGAACTACATCAATCTCTTCAGGCTGCGCGCCTGGTCGATCGCGGTCAAGAACGTCGTCATCTTTGGCGGGCTCTATATCGTATTCTGCTGCTTTATTGGCCTGATGCTGGCGATCTTCCTCGACCAGAAGATCCGCGCCGAAGGGTTCATCCGCTCGATCTATCTCTATCCGATGGCGCTGTCCTTCATCGTCACCGGCACGGCCTGGAAATGGTTTCTCGATCCGGGCATCGGGCTTGAGGCGGTTGTGCATTCCTGGGGCTGGACCAGTTTCCAGTTCAACTGGATCAAGTCCAACCAGATGGCGATCTACACCATCGTCATTGCCGCCGTCTGGCAGACCTCTGGCTTCGTCATGGCGATGTTCCTTGCCGGGTTGCGCGGCATTGACGGCGAGGTGCTGAAGGCCGCCCAGATCGATGGCGCCTCCAACTTTTCGCTCTATCGCCGCATCGTCATTCCGCAGCTTCGCCCCGCCTTCATGTCGGCCATCGTGGTGCTCGCCCATATGGCGATCAAATCCTACGACCTCGTGATCGCGCTGACCGGCGGAGGACCCGGACGGGCCACAGAGCTTCCGGCGACCTTCATGTATTCCTACACATTCACCCGCAATCAGATGGGCATTGGTGCTGCTTCCGCCGTGATCATGCTGATGTCGATTGCCGCGATCATGGTACCCTATCTGTGGTCGGAACTGAGGGAGAAGCAGCAATGAGCTCCAACGCTTCGACCCAGGTCGTCTCGACCGGACGTACGGCGCGGTTCCTGATTTATACGGTTCTTCTGCTGTTTTGCCTTTACTACCTGCTGCCGCTTTATGTGATGCTGGTCAATTCGCTCAAACCCTTGCGCGAAATCCAGTCGGGCGGAATGATGAACCTGCCCGACGCGCTGACCTTCGAGCCTTGGAAGAGCGCATGGTCGACGGCACAGATCGGCGTGCAGGCAACCGGTCTCAAACCCTATTTCATGAATTCGATCCAGATGGTGGTGCCGGCGGTGGCGATCTCCACCGTGCTCGGCGCGCTCAACGGCTATGTGCTGACCAAATGGCAGTTCCGCGGTCACAAGATCATCTTCGGCCTGCTTTTGTTTGCCTGCTTCATTCCGTTCCAGATCGTGCTGATCCCGATGGCGCGGATCCTCGGCATCATGGGGATTGCCGGCTCGGTGCCGGGACTGATCTTCGTGCATCTGGTCTATGGTATCGGCTTTTCGACCCTTTATTTCCGCAATTACTACGCCCAGTTCCCCGATGAGTTGGTGCGCGCGGCGATGATTGACGGCGCTGGATTTTTCACCATCTTCCGCCGCATCATGCTGCCGTCATCCGGGCCAATCGCGGTGGTCTGCATCATCTGGCAGTTCACCAATATCTGGAACGACTTCCTGTTCGGTGCATCGTTCTCCGATTTCAACAGCCAGCCGATGACGGTGGCGCTCAACAATCTCGTTCAGTCCTCCACCGGTGTGAAGGAATACAATGTTCATTTCGCCGGCGCGATCATGGCAGCATTGCCGACGCTGCTCGTTTACATCGTCGCCGGACGCTACTTCGTGCGCGGCCTGATGGCCGGTAGCGTGAAAGGGTAAAAGCATGGGTTTTCTCAAGATCGATCACGTCACCAAGAGCTTTGGCGCGCTGACCGTGCTGCATGAGACGAATATCGCCGTCGAGGAAGGCGAGTTTCTCGTGCTTGTCGGTCCGTCCGGCTGCGGCAAGTCGACACTTTTGAACATGATTGCGGGGCTGGAGCCGACCTCTGGCGGTGATATTTCCATCAACGGCCGCTCGATGAACGGCGTGCGGCCCGCTGACCGCAACATCGCCATGGTGTTCCAGTCCTACGCGCTCTATCCGAACATGAATGTTGGCGAGAACATTTCCTTCGGGCTGGAAATGCACGGCGTGCCCAAGCCGGAGCGCGACAAGGCTATCGATCGGGTCGCCGATCTTTGCAGATCACGCACCTCCTGAAGCGCAAGCCCGGTCAGCTTTCCGGCGGCCAGCGTCAGCGTGTGGCCATGGGCCGGGCGCTGGTGCGCGATCCGGATGTCTTTCTCTTTGACGAACCGCTGTCGAACCTCGATGCCAAGCTGCGTGTCGACATGCGCACCGAGATCAAGAAACTGCACCAGAAACTCGGCACCACGATCGTCTACGTCACCCATGACCAGATCGAGGCGCTGACGCTTTCAACCCGGATTGCAGTGATGTTCGGTGGGCATGTGCAGCAGCTCGGTACGCCCAAGGAGATTTACGACAACCCGGCCAACATCTTCGTTGCCGGCTTCATGGGCTCTCCGTCGATGAACCTGTTTCCGGCAAGGATTGTGGTGGACGACGGCAAGGCGGCGGCCGAATTCGCGCTTACCGATGGTGGGGCCGCACGGTTGCCCTTTCCGGGCGATGCCATGGCACAACATAACGGCCGCGACATCATTCTGGGTATCCGTCCGGAAGCCGTCACCGATGAGCTCGGCGCTGACCGCTCTTCCAATGCCGTGCACACGGTTGACGCCAGGGTCGAGGTTACGGAGCCGGCGGGTTCTGACCTGTTCGTGGTTACCCAGCTTGGCGGCAAGGAGGTCACGGCGCGTTTCCGCGCCGATGTCGAGGTCAAGCCGGGCGATACTTTCCCTTTGCCGTCAATATGGAAAAGGCGGTGGCCTTCGATCCCGAAACCGAACAGCGCGTTGGTTAAGCCATGAACCGGTCACCCGATGTCGTTATCATCGGCTCCGGCATGGGGGCGCGACGCTGGCCGCCGCGCTCGCCCCGAGCGGAGCCGAAATCATCATTCTGGAGCGCGGCGAACAGATCCCCGATGATGCCCCGGCGCGCGATCCCGACCGCATCTACAAGAACAGCGCCTTCCGCTCCGAGGAGACCTGGCTGGATGCGGCGGAAAACCGGTTTTCGCCCGGCAACTATTACAATGTCGGCGGTAATTCGAAATTCTACGGTGCGGTGCTGCTGCGCTACCGCAAGCAGGATTTTCAGGCGATGGAACATGAGGGCGGTATCTCGCCCGCATGGCCGTTCCCCTATGAGACCCTTGCGCCCTATTACGCGGCTGCGGAAAGCTCTACCGGGTGCGGGGCGATGTGACGAGCGATGCCAGCGAGCCACCCCATGAAGATGCCTATCCCTATCCGCCGGTTCCCGACGAGCCGGCGATTGCCGCCGTGCGCCAACGACTTGAAAAGGTCGGCGTTCAGCCGTTCACCCTGCCGCTCGGCGTCGACATCGATACCTGGCTTTCCAACGGTCGCGATGGCTGGGATGGCTATCCCGATATCCGTTCCGGCAAGATGGACGCGGAAACCTGCGGGCTGGCGGCGGCATTGTCTCATGACAATGTGCGGCTGGTGACCGGCGCGCAGGTCACCGGGCTTGATAGAGACCCGGATGGGCGCCGGATTGCCAGCGTCACGTATCGAAAGGGTAGCGAAACCGTGACGCTGACGCCGCGTTTGGTGGCCCTTGCCGCCGGTGCGGTGCAGAGCGCGGCATTGCTGCTCAGAAACGGGCTTGCCAATGCGTCCGGTCAGGTCGGTCGTAATTTCATGAACCACAATGCCTCGGCGCTGATCGCCTATGATCCGCGCTTGGTGAATGACAGCGTCTACCAGAAGACCTTCGGCATCAATGAATGGTATCTGAGCGACGGGCATAACGGACCGCCGCTCGGCAATGTCCAGCTTCTGGGCCGTGTGGTGCCGAAAATCCTGAAGGCCAATGTGCCCGCACTGCCAATGGCCGCCTGCCGCCATATCTCGCGCCACGCCGTCGACTTTTACGCGATTTCAGAAGACCTGCCGGACCCTGAAAGCCGGGTCATGGTGAAGGGCGATGATATCCAGCTGATCTGGCGACGATCCAATATGGCCGCGCACCACAAGCTTGTTGAAAAGATGAAGAAGACGCTGAAGGCTGCCGGCTTCCCGGTCGTTCTCTCGCGGCTCTTCGATGGCCGCGTGCCCTCGCACCAATGCGGCACGGCACATATCGGCAGCGATCCGGCAAAGGCTGTGCTTGATCCCGACTGCCGCAGTTTCGACCATGACAATTTGTTTGTCACCGATGCTTCGGCGCTGCCGACCTCGGCCGCCGTCAACCCGGCGCTGACGGTCGCAGCCCTTGCGATGAAGGCTGCCGATGCGATCAGGAAGGAGCTTGGCGCATGAGCGGAAAGGTTGCGCTGGTCACGGGCGGCCAGCAGGGCATCGGCCTCGGCATTGCCACAGCACTTGCCGAGGCGGGGTTTGCCGTGGCGATCGCCGCCGAGGCCGCTTCCGATGCACCGGCCGTCGTCGCGGCGCTGGCAAGGCTTGGTGATCGCGCACGCTATTTCCGGCACGATATCCGTGACCTCGACGGCATAGCGACGCTTCTCGATGCGGTCGAGGACAGCCTCGGCCTGGTGACCACGCTGGTCTCCAATGCGGGTGTCGGCGCGCCGGTGCGTGGTGACATGCTGGATCTTACACCGGAGAACTTCGATTTTGTGATGTCGGTCAACCTGCGGGGGTCTTTTTCCTTGCGCAGGAAACCGCACGGCGCATGACCGCGCAAAAACAGGTCTCACTTCCCCGCTCCATCATCTTCATCACCTCCGTCAGCGCGACAATGGTTTCGGTTGAGCGCGCCGAATACTGCATCTCCAAGGCAGGCGCGGCGATGATGGCGCAGCTCTTCGCCACGCGGCTGGCCGCTGACAACATCGGTGTCTTCGATATCCGCCCCGGCATCATCGAGACCGGCATGACGGCGGGCGTGAAGGACAAATACACTGCCCGCATCGAAGACGGCCTGGTGCCCGCCGCTCGCTGGGGTACGCCGGAAGATATTGGCAAGGCCGTCCTGCCGCTCGCTGAAGGGCGCTTCACCTTTGCCACCGGCACGGTGATCGCCGCCGACGGCGGGTTGTCGATCGCGCGGCTGTGAGCATGGGTGGCCGGCATTGAGCCGGCGCTGATCCACCAATCGCACCGCTTGAAGAGGGGATGAGGTGCTCTCTTCACAGAAATTCAGGATACGTCAAAATAGGAATTGGAACGTTCCTAATCTCATGCTAGAACGCCCACGGGAGGAAATTGCATGGCCTATGATTTCATCATTGTCGGCGGTGGTTCGGCGGGTTGCGTTCTGGCGGCAAGGCTGTCGGAAAATCCCGATGTCAACGTGTTGCTGCTGGAGGCAGGTGCGCGCGACAGCCATCCGTTCTACACGCTACCTGCCGGTTTTGCGAAGATGACCAAGGGCATCGGCAGCTGGGGCTGGCACACGGTGCCGCAAAAACATATGAACGGCATGTCGATCCGCTTCACCCAGGCCAAGGTGATCGGCGGCGGCTCGACCATCAACGCCCAGATCTATACCCGCGGTAACCGTCTCGATTATGATGAATGGCGCCAGATGGGCTGCACCGGCTGGGGTTATGACGATGTCCTGCCCTTCTTCAGGAAGGCCGAGGACAATGACACCTATGACAATGAATTTCACGGCAAGGGCGGCCCGCTCGGGGTTTCCAAACCGGCAGCGCCGCTGCCGATCTGCGAGGCCTATTTCAAGGCGGCGCAAGAGCTTGGCATTCCCTTCAACGAAGATATGGCCGGGGCAAAACAGGATGGCGTCGGCTATTACCAGCTCACCCAGAAGAACGCCCGCCGTTCGTCGGCCTCGAAAGCCTATCTCGCCGCGGCGCGCGACCGGGAAAACCTGACCATCCGCACCGGTGTCGAAACCCGCCGCCTGCGTGTTGAAAATGGCCGCGTGACCGGCGTCGAGACGGCCAACGGCGAGGTCCTC
This sequence comes from Marinicella algicola, assembly GCF_028401385.1. Lineage (GTDB taxonomy): Bacteria > Pseudomonadota > Gammaproteobacteria > Xanthomonadales > Marinicellaceae. Next base: position 3,691,242 of record NZ_JAQOMR010000001.1, on the reverse strand, counting down.
ACCGCATCATGCGAAGTGCTGCTGTCGGCAGGTGCCATTGGCTCGCCACGGTTGTTGATGCTCTCCGGAATCGGACCCGTAGACCATCTCCGCGATGTCGGCATCGAGGCGGTGTTCGACCATCCGGGTGTCGGCGCTGACCTGCAGGACCATCTCGATCTCTTCACCATTCTCGAATGTGCCGGCGATTTCACCTATGACAAATATGCCAGGCCCATGTGGTCGGCGGTTGCGGGCCTGCAATATGTCCTGACCCGCAAGGGACCGGTCGCTTCGAGCCTGTTTGAGACCGGCGGGTTCTGGTATGCGGAGGAGGGCGCACGCTCGCCGGATATCCAGTTCCATCTCGGCCTCGGCTCCGGCATCGAGGCAGGCGTGGACAAGATGGAAAATCCGGGCGTGACGCTGAATTCTGCCTATCTGAGGCCCCGTTCGCGCGGCAGCGTGCGGTTGAAATCGGCCAATCCGGCCGATGCGCCGCTGATCGACCCGAATTACTGGGCCGATCCGCATGACCGCGAGATGTCGATCCGCGGGCTGAAGCTGGCGCAGGAAATCATGCACCAGGAGGCACTCGCGCCGTTCATCAAGCGCGAGATGATTCCGGGGCCGGAGGTCAAGACCGACGCCGACTATTTCAACTATGCCTGCCGCCACGCCAAGACCGACCATCACCCGGCCGGCACCTGCCGCATGGGCAGTGATGAGCGCGCCGTGGTCGATCCGGCGTTGAAGTTCAACGGCCTGAAAGGCCTGCGCGTGGTCGATGCCTCGATCATGCCGCAGCTGATTTCCTCCAACACCAATGCAGCGGCCATCATGATCGGTGAAAAGGCCGCCGACATGATCGCTCGCGAATACCGGCTTGGAGGGCTTGCGGAGCAGGGCGAAAACTCTCTATCTGCAACAGCTGACTGAAAAGGGCCGGATATGGCGAGACGACCGACAATCATCGATGTGGCCCGCCATGCAGGGCTTTCCAAATCGACGGTTTCGCTCGTTTTGCAGAATTCACCGCTGGTGAAAAAGGAGACCCGCGCCCGTGTCGAACAATCGATGCAGGCGTTGAACTATGTCTATAACCGCGCTGCGGCCAACCTGCGCGGGGCCGAGGCCGGGCTGATCGGTCTCGTTATCAATGATCTTCGCAATCCGTTCTTCGCCGAGTTTGCAGCCAGCGCCCAGATGACCTTCGCCGAGCACGGTTTTGCCACCGTGATCGCCAATACCGACGAGGATGTCGGGATACAGGATCAGGTGATCGCCTCGATGGTCGAGCACGGGGTTTCGGCGCTGATCATGTCGCCGGCCTATGGCGATGATGGCGCTGTGTTCGAGCGGATCGCGCGCGCAGGCCTGCCGGCGTTGCAGGTGCTGCGCATGGCCAGTGCCGACACCGCACGTTTTCCCTTTGCCTCGCTGGATTACGAGGGGGAGTCTGGAAGCGGCTCGCCATCTCGTTGAAGCGGGTGCTGCAAACATCGCCTTTGTCGGCGGCTTGCCGGACCGGGCCGTGACCCATGAGCGGATGGCTGGATACCGCGCCGTGATCGCCGAGACCGGGGCCGAGGATTTCATCCTGCTGGGCCGCCCGACGCGCGCCTTCGGCCGTGATGCAGCACTGAAGCTTGCGCGCGATCCCCGTAAGCTCGATGCCGTGCTCTGCTTTAACGATCTGGTGGCGCTGGGCATGATGGCAGGCTTTGCGGAGGCCGGGGTCGCTGTCGGCCGCGATATCGCGCTGATCGGTTTCGATGACATCGAGGAATGCGCGCTGGCCTTTCCGAAATTATCCTCCGTCCACTGTGATATCGGCGCCTTTGGCTGCCATGCCGCCGCCACCATGCTGGCCTGGCTGGAAACCGGAGAACGGCCGCCTGAAAAGGCGTTTTCACCGGTGACACTGACGGTGCGCGATACCAGCGGTCGCCATTAGTTTGTTTGCCTGCTCCCGGTGGACGGGAATACGGCAAAATTCTCATGGAAAGTCACCGCGATCTGACGATGTGCAAGGCATCAAGGCGCGAATCGGTTCATCGATAGAGCTGGCCGAAAACACCATATATTGACGCAGTGTCGAAGCGATACACTACATACGGTGCGGCCATGATCTCTAGATGAGGGAACTGATCATGCCGGAATCGCGTGTCGCGATGGAAAAACTGTCCGCTGCAACAGAAGAAAGACTGCCATCCGTCGTTGTCAAACGAAACGGAACGCGTGTGCCATTTTCGGCGGAAAAGATCGAACGCGCCATCGCCAAGGCAGGCGACGCCACCGAGGCTTTCGGCCTAGGCGAAGCACGCAGGCTGACGGACCAGGTGACCAAGGTCGTGAGCCACAGTGCGCTGAATGACGCAATCGATATCGAGCGCGTGCAGGATATCGTCGAACAGGTGCTGATTTCGGCCAATTTCTTCGAGACCGCGCGCGCCTATATTGTCTACCGTGAGAAACACGCCAAGCTGCGCGAAAGCGGTAAGGTCGCCGTCGATGTGATTTCCTCGATCGACGAATATCTCGACCGCTCCGACTGGCGGGTCAACGCCAATGCCAACCAGGGCTATTCGCTGGGCGGGTTGATCCTCAATGTTTCCGGCAAGGTGGTCGCCAATTACTGGCTTTCCCATGTCTATGCGCCGGAAATCGGCGAAGCCCACCGCGCAGGCGATCTGCATATCCATGACCTCGACATGCTGTCGGGATACTGCGCCGGATGGTCGCTTCGAATGCTTTTGACCGAGGGACTGAATGGCGTGCCCGGCAAGGTCGAGGCCGATCCGCCGAAACACATGTCGTCGGCCGTTGGCCAGATCGTCAATTTCCTCGGCACGCTGCAGAATGAATGGGCTGGTGCACAGGCGTTTTCGTCGTTCGACACCTATATGGCGCCGTTCATCCGCAAGGATAATCTCGCTTACGAAGATGTGCTGCAGTCGATCCAGGAACTGATCTACAATCTGAACGTCCCTTCGCGCTGGGGCACGCAGACACCGTTTACGAACCTGACCTTCGACTGGGTCTGCCCAGATGACCTGAAAGACCAGCATCCGATCATCGGTGGTGAGGAATTGCCGTTTGCCTATGGCGAGCTGCAGGTCGAAATGGACATGATCAACCGTGCTTATATGGAAGTCATGACTAGAGGTGACGCCAAGGGCCGGGTGTTCACCTTCCCGATCCCGACCTACAACATCACACCGGACTTTCCTTGGGAAAGCGAGAATGCCACACGGCTTTTTGAAATGACGGCGAAATACGGCCTGCCCTATTTTCAGAATTTTCTGAATTCGGAACTCTCACCAAACATGGTGCGGTCGATGTGCTGCCGTCTGCAGCTCGACCTGACGGAACTTCTGAAGCGCGGCAACGGGCTTTTCGGCAGTGCCGAACAGACTGGCTCGCTCGGCGTCGTCACCATCAATTGCGCCCGCCTCGGCTTTACCCACAAGGGCGACGAAGCCGGACTTCTGGCGCGTCTGGACGAGATTGCTCGACCTTGGCCGCGACAGCCTCGAAATCAAGCGCAAGGTGATCCAGCGGCTGATTGACGAGGGTTTGTTCCCCTATACCAAGCGCTATCTCGGCACGTTGCGCAATCATTTCTCCACGCTCGGCGTCAACGGCGTCAACGAGATGATCCGCAACTTCACCGGCGACCGTGAGGATATCACCACTGAAGAGGGATACGCACTGGCGCTGCGCCTGCTGGATCATGTCCGCGAAAAGATCGTTTCCTACCAGGAAGAAACCGGCCACCTCTATAATCTTGAGGCGACACCGGCTGAAGGCACCGCGCATCGTTTTGCCCGCGAGGACAAAAAGCGCTTCCCCGAGATCATTCAGGCCGGCACCGAGGATCAGGCCTATTACACCAATTCCAGCCAGCTTCCCGCCGGCTTTACCGATGATCCGTTTGAGGCGCTTTCACGACAGGAAGTGCTGCAGAAGAAATATACCGGTGGCACAGTGCTGCATCTCTACATGGGCAGCCGCATGTCTTCCGGCGAGGCCTGCAAGAACCTTGTGCGCCGTTCACTGAGCAATTTCCGCCTGCCCTATATCACCGTTACGCCGACATTCTCCATCTGCCCGACGCATGGTTACATCGAGGGTGAACATGCGTTCTGCCCGAAATGCGATGCCGAAAAGCTGGCGAAGAAACGCGCAACACTCATTGCTGCCGAATGAAAGGAAAGAAACATGTCCCTTATGGAAAATGACATTGCTGCAGACGCCGAAATCACGCTCTCGGACGAAGAGCGCCAGCCCTGCGAAATCTGGACGCGGGTGATGGGCTATCACCGCCCGGTTTCCTCGTTCAACCGCGGCAAGAAGGGCGAATTCACTGAGCGCCGCTATTTCCGGGAAGTGTCGCATGGCCAGGTTACAGCAAATAACGGCCAGTAACCTCAGCGTTGGCGGGCTGGAACCGTTCTCGCTTTGCGACTGGCCCGACAGGATCGTCGCCACGCTCTTCCTTCAGGGATGTCCGTGGCGCTGCCCCTACTGCCATAACCCGTCGCTGCTGGATGCGGCAGCAAAGACGGATTTCAGCTTCGACGCTATTCTCGGTTTTCTTGAAAGCCGGCGCGGTCTTCTGGACGGCGTCGTCTTTTCCGGGGGCGAACCGACCTTGCAAAAGGCATTGTTGCCGGCAATGGAAGCGGTGCGCGCCATGGGCTTCAAAGTCGGCCTGCATTCCGGCGGGGTCTATCCCGAAAGGCTGCGGGATGCGCTTGCCCTGGCTGACTGGATCGGCCTCGACATCAAGGCCCCGACACACGCCTATGACCGGATGACCGGCACGCCGCAAAGTGCAGCCCATGCCTTCGAAAGTCTGGACTATGTGCTTGAAAGCGGAATCGACTATGAGGTCCGCACCACGGTGCATGAACGCCTGCTCTCAGAGGCTGACATCGAAATGCTGCGGCGCCAGCTTGCCGCGCGCGGCGTGACAAACTGGAAACGCCAGACATACCGTACCACCGGCGTCGATACCGAACGGATGAACCGGGCGCTCAAGGATCGTGAAAGTACGATGACCGCCTGATAAAGAGCAGCCGTTGCAAATCCGAACAGGCGCGACCCATTTTTGCCTTGATTGCGAACAATACTCGAAATCGGAACAACAAGTCTTGAAGCCAATAAAGCGCATTTCCATATAGCTTCTAACGGCAGTTTTTATGCCGGTACAAAGCGAGGAAAACTTAAGATGAACGAGACCGCATTGTTGCGTCCGGCGTGGACGCCACTCACGATCGCCCTGATGGTGATCGGCTTTGTCGTCTTCTGGCCGCTGGGCCTTGTCATGCTTGCATACATCATCTGGGGCGACAGGCTGAACATGAACAAGGGTGAGTGGAAACGCTCGGCCGAGCGGGCTTTTGGCTCCTGCAAGCGCAATATGCGCAATGCGGACACCACCATGCATCCGACCGGCAATGCCGCCTTCGATGAGTGGCGCCGCAGCGAAATGGAACGGATTGAGGCAGAGCGTCGCAAGCTTGACGAGATGCACGCCGAATTCGACCGCTATAGTGATGAACTGCGCAAGGCACGCGACCGTGAGGAATTCGACCGGTTCATGCGTGAGCGCGGTGGCAACTTCAATGCTTCCGGATCAAACCCTGCGCCCGGGGCATAACAACCCCGGGGCATAACAACAAAGTGACCTCCGACACTTTCCGGCATTGCCCTTTCCCCAGGGCGGTGCCGTTTTTTATGCCCGCTTCTGGTGCGCCGGTGAGAAAAGCGCTACCCCTCTCCAAAACGACCGGAAGAATGAGCGGATACGTGGAAAAGCGCGCGAAAACCACGACGATTGATCTTGGCGGCAGGCTGCTGCCACTCAACCTGAAGACGAACGCGCGCGCCCGCCGGATGACGCTGAAGATCGAGCCAGGCGGCCATGCCATAAGCCTGACCGTGCCGCCCGGCCTTGCCCGCCACGAGGTCGATGGCTTCCTGCGCCGCCATCATGACTGGCTGCTGGAACGCATGACCCGGTTTGAAGGCCGCAGCAACCATATCGCCGACGGCGGCACGGTTTCGGTCTTCGGCATTCCGCACACCATCCGCCACAGCGGCAATCTGCGCGGCGTCACCGAAAGCCGGGATGACGGCGAGGGCCGGGTGTTGCTGGTGTCCGGCCCGGCAGAAAGCATCGGTCGCAGGGTCGCCGATTACCTGAAGAAGGAGGCGCGGCGCGAGATCACCGAACGGGTAAAGTTTCATGCGGCGGCCAGCGGAAAGTCCTATGCGGCGATTTCCTTCAAGGACACGCGCTCGCGCTGGGGTCGTGCTCTTCGGTCGGCAATCTCAATTTCTCCTGGCGTATCGCCATGGCGCCCTTGTTCGTGGTTGATTATCTCGCCGCCCACGAGGTCGCCCATCTTTCCCAGATGAACCATGGCCCGCACTTCTGGGCGTTGTGCGAGAAACTCTGCCCGCGCACACCGGAGGCGCGGCAATGGCTGAAGACTGAAGGTTCGTTTCTGCATGCGGTCCGCTTCGAGACGCCCGTTCTGTGATGAAGCCTTCGCAGTCCACCCCTGTTTGTGATAGAAAAGACCGATGAAAAGACCGGACATCAAGATCTGCGGGATCAGAGCCAGAGAGACGCTCGACCATGTGATTGCCCGCGGCGCCAGCCATGTTGGCTTCATCTTCTTCGAGAAGAGCCCGCGCCATGTGGATATCGACGTCGCCGCTTCGCTGATCGAGCATGTGCGCGGCCGGGCGAAGACGGTTGCCGTCACCGTCAATGCCGATAATGAGGCGCTTGAGGAAATCGTCTATGGCGCGCGGCCCGATATGCTGCAGCTGCATGGCAAGGAAAGCCCCGACCGGGTGGTGACCGTGAAGGCGCTATACGCGCTGCCGGTGATCAAGGCGTTTTCGGTCCGCAACCCGCAGGACCTTGGCTTCGTGGGCGACTATGAAGATGTCGCCGATCGCATTCTGTTCGATGCCAAGCCGCCTGAAAATGCAGCCCTTCCCGGTGGAAACGGCATCGCCTTTGATTGGCGCTTGCTTGCCGGCTATCAGGCGACTATCCCTTGGTTTCTGTCCGGCGGCCTGAATGCAGATAATGTGGGTGCCGCGCTCAATGAAATCCAAGCGCCGGGCCTGGACGTATCATCGGGTGTGGAAAGCGCGCCCGGCATCAAGGATCCGGCCCGGATCGATGCCTTTTTGATGCCGTTGAAAAAGCGCTGATGCGCCAGACGGCCTGATGGAGACTGACGTGAACGAGACGCCAAAACCAAACTCCTTCAAATCCGGCCCCGACGAGAGCGGTCTGTTCGGCATTTTCGGCGGACGCTTCGTGGCTGAAACACTTATGCCGCTGATCCTGGACCTGCAGGCGGAGTGGGAAAAGGCCAAGATCGATCCGGCTTTCGAGGCGGAGCTGACGTCGCTCGGCAAGCATTATACCGGCCGCCCGAGCCCGCTCTATTATGCCGAACGGCTCTCCGAGCATCTCGGCGGCGCCAAGATTTACTTCAAGCGCGAGGAGTTGAACCACACCGGCTCGCACAAGATCAACAATTGCCTCGGTCAGATCCTGTTGGCCAAGCGCATGGGCAAGACCCGGATTATCGCGGAGACCGGTGCCGGCCAGCATGGCGTGGCGTCTGCCACCGTTGCCGCCCGCTTCGGTCTGCCCTGCGTGGTCTATATGGGGGCAACCGATGTTGAGCGTCAGGCGCCCAACGTGTTCCGCATGAAGCTTCTCGGTGCCGAGGTGATACCGGTGACGGCCGGCCACGGCACGCTGAAGGACGCGATGAACGAGGCGTTGCGCGACTGGGTCACCAATGTCGATGACACCTATTACCTGATCGGCACGGCTGCAGGCCCGCACCCCTATCCGGAAATGGTCCGCGATTTCCAGTCCGTGATCGGCACGGAAGCGCGCGAACAGATGATGGAGGCCGAAGGCCGGCTTCCCGATCTGGTGATTGCGGCTGTCGGCGGCGGTTCGAATGCCATCGGCATTTTCCACCCCTTCCTCGATGATCCAGATGTCAAGATTGTCGGCGTTGAAGCCGGCGGGCGCGGGCTTGAGGGTGAAGAGCATTGCGCTTCGCTGACGGCGGGCGCACCCGGCGTGCTTCATGGCAACCGCACCTATCTGCTGCAGGATGGCGACGGCCAGATCAAGGAAGGCCATTCGGTCTCCGCCGGGCTTGATTATCCGGGCATCGGGCCGGAGCATTCATGGCTCAATGATATCGGGCGTGTGGATTATGTGCCGATCCTCGACGACGAGGCGCTGGAAGCCTTTCAGCTTATGACCCGGCTTGAGGGCATCATTCCGGCGCTGGAACCCAGCCACGCGATCGCCGAGATCATCAAGCGCGCGCCGAAGATGGGCAAGGACGAGATCATTCTCGCCAACCTCTCCGGTCGCGGCGACAAGGACGTCCACACTGTTAGCAAGATCCTCGGCATGGAGATGTGAGGCGATGACGGTGGCGCGCGCTGCAACCATTGAGGAAATGTCGGACATGGCCGAAGCGCTGTTCGACATTATCGAGGAACAAACCGCAGACGTGCCGGATCTGCGCCGCGCCGTGGTGGAAGCACTCGCACACCAGAACCTTTACAATATCGAGATGGCGGCAGCCCTTTCGGCATTTTCTGAGGGCAGGCCTGCCGATGCCGAACTGGATAGTCTGGTCCTGAACATGAAGGCGGTGCACAAATCGCTGGTAAAGGCGATTTCGGCCTGGAACCAGGCGGAATAGCGTGGATCGACGCCGGGACAGTGCGTGAAAGGGAGGTCATGAAAGCCGAAACGCTGGCTGAACGATATTCCCCGAGGGTTGCAGGTTTTGTGCGCGACGTTCACGCAGATGGCGGTCTGGTCAAGTTGAACGGCATTTCGACGTCGCCGGAACTCGATTTTTCAGACGCCGAGCTTGAAGCAGCGGTTGCCGTTGTGGAGACGGCGAAGACCGACCGGGCGCACCTGAATGCAGGGTTTGCGGTATTGCATCGCGGCGAGGACGGTTTGTGGCTGTTGCTGCACTGGTGGCTTGAGGGCGGTATCGCCTCGCACGCCATGTGGCAGGCTGAACTTGGCGATGGATCGCCACGGTTTTCACCGGTTCCGGCAGGGGTTCTGGCCTGCGTCTGGGAGCTGGGTGTTATTGATTTTGAGCGGAAGGCGTTTATGGATACCGCTTTGTCTGGAGCGCCGCTTACCGACTATTTCGCATCGAGGATGCCACGGAGTACAGTATGACCGAACGTATGGAAAAACGCTTTGCCGCACTGAAGGCCGAGGGCCGGCCGGCGCTGATCACCTATTTCATGGGCGGCGACCCCGATTTCGAAACCTCGCTGGCCATCATGAAGGCGCTGCCGAAGGCGGGCGCCGATGTGATTGAACTCGGCATGCCGTTTTCAGACCCGATGGCTGACGGCCCGGCGATCCAGATGGCAGGGTTGCGCGCGCTCAAGGGCGGTCAGACGCTGGAAAAGACGCTGGAACTGGCTCGCCGGTTCCGTGAAGACGACGCCGATACGCCGATCGTGATGATGGGCTATTACAATCCGATCTATATCTATGGTGTCGAGCGCTTCGTCGAGGTTGCCCTTGACGCTGGCATTGACGGTCTGATCATCGTCGACCTGCCGCCGGAGATGGACAATGAACTCTGCCTGCCGGCGCTTGCGAAAGGGCTCAATTTCATCCGTCTGGCCACACCGACGACCGATGAGAAGCGTCTTCCGGCGGTTTTGAAGAACACATCCGGCTTCGTCTACTACGTCTCGATGAACGGTATTACCGGATCGGCGCTGCCGGATCCTTCGCGTGTTGGGGCTGCGGTGTCGCGCATCAAGGCGCATACCGATCTTCCCGTCTGCGTTGGTTTCGGCGTGAAGACGGCCGAACATGCTCGCCTCATTGGTGCGGCGGCCGATGGCGTCGTGGTCGGCACGGCGGTCGTCAACCAGATCGCCGGCACGCTTGATGCCAATGGCAAGGGCGGCAAGGACACGGTTGACGCGGTTTCGACCTTTGTTCGCGGGCTTTCGAGCGGCGTTCGCGATGCCCGCCTTGCGGCGGCGGAGTAAATCTGGCAAACCGCAGGCAATGCTATTCAGGAGGTTCCTTTGGTGAACTGGATAACCAATTATGTGCGGCCGCGGATCAACTCCATGTTCGGCCGGCGCGAAGTTCCCGAGAATTTGTGGATCAAGTGTCCCGAAACCGGGGCCATGGTGTTTCATACCGATCTGGAAGAAAACAAGTGGGTGATCCCCTCGTCCGGCTTCCACATGAAGATGCCGGCACGCGCTCGCCTTGCCGACCTGTTTGATGAGGGCAAGTTCGAGGACCTGCCGCAGCCGAAGGTGGCGCAGGACCCGCTGAAATTTCGCGATTCCAAGAAATATGCCGACCGCTTGAAGGAAAACCGCACCAAGACTGGCCAGGAAGACACGATTGTCGCCGGTGTCGGCGCGCTTGAGGGCCTGAAGCTGGTTGCCGTGGTTCACGAGTTCAAGTTTCTGGGCGGCTCGCTCGGCATGGCGGCTGGCGAAGCGATCATCCAGGCTTTTGACCGCGCGCTGAAAGAACACTGCCCGCTGGTGATTTTTCCGGCTTCCGGCGGCGCGCGCATGCAGGAAGGCGTGTTGTCGCTGATGCAGATGCCGCGTGTGACCGTGATGGTCGAGTTGATGCGCGAGGCAGGCCTGCCCTATATCGTCGTGCTGACCAACCCGACGACCGGTGGTGTTTCCGCCTCCTATGCGATGCTGGGCGACCTGCACATTGCCGAACCCGGCGCCGAAATCGGCTTTGCCGGGCGTCGCGTGATCGAGCAGACCATTCGCGAGCAGCTTCCCGATGGTTTCCAGACCGCGGAATATCTGCTGGATCACGGAATGGTCGATATGGTGGTCGTTCGTCACGATATTCCCGAAACGCTGGCCCGCATCCTGAAGATCATGACCGGCGCACCGGCAACGGCCAATGCCATGCTGGAGCCGCCGAAGCATCAGGATGCTATCGCTGACGAGACGCCGCATGAAACGCTCGAACGCGACGAGGCACCGGCACCGGCACCGCAGAAATGAAGCGGCAAAAGCCGCTGGCGGTCAGACCCGGCAAGGTGGCGCGGGAAGCTGTCCCCGGTGCTAGCTACCGGGAACAAGAGTGAAGCAGGGCGCGGCTGAGAGAAGCCCGGCGCCCCGGAAATCGGACCAATCATGGACAAGCATTCCCTCGGCGCTGCCGAGCGTGTGATCGATCACCTGATGCAATTGCATCCCAAGGGCTTCGATCTGTCGCTCGAGCGGATCCGGATCCTTCTCGGAAAGCTCGGCAATCCGCATCTATCGCTGCCGCCGGTGATCCACATCGCCGGTACAAATGGCAAGGGCTCGGCAAGCGCCTTTACCCGGGCGCTGCTGGAAGCCGGGGCCTTTCTGTTCACGTTCATTCCTCTCCGCATCTGGTGCGCTGGCATGAGCGCTTCCGTATCGGCGGTCCTGGTGGCACCAGCGGCTATGTTGACGACCAATTGCTGGCGGAAACACTGAAACGCGTGGAAGCGGCCAATGCGGGCGCGACTGCCACGGTGTTTGAATTGCTGACAGCGGCGACGTTCGTGCTTTTGCGGAAATTCCTGCCGATGCAGTGGTGCTGGAGGTTGGTCTTGGCGGGCGTTTCGATGCTACCAACATCATCGACAAACCGGCCGTCAGCGTCATCATGCCGATCTCGCTCGATCATCAGGCCTATCTCGGGGACCGCGTCGAGCTGATTGCCGCTGAAAAGGCCGGGATAATGAAGAAGGGCGTGCCGGTTGTCATTGGCCAGCAGGAAAATGAAGCGGCCGAGGAGGTGTTGATTGCGACCGCCGACAGGCTTGGCTGCCCGCTGCATCTTTACGGCCAGGATTACGGCGCGCATGAGGAACACGGTCGGCTGGTCTATCAGGACGGCGACGGGCTGATGGACCTGCCACTGCCGGCGCTGCCCGGCCGCCACCAGTATGCCAATGCCGCTGCCGCTATCTCGGCGGTGAAGGCCGCAGGTTTCGCTATTGACGAGCGCGCCGTGGAAACGGCCATGCGCAATGTGTTCTGGCCCGCACGCCTGCAACGGCTGACAGAGGGCGATCTGGTAACGGCTGCGCCGGAAGGCAGCGAAATCTGGCTGGATGGCGGGCATAATCCCGGCGCTGGCGAGGTGATTGCCGAAGCGCTCGCCGGTTTCGAAGAGCGCGATCCGCGCCCGCTGTACCTGATCATCGGCATGATCAACACCAAAGACCCATTCGGCTTTTTCGAGCATTTCGCAGGGCTGACAAACTATGTCTATTGCGCGCCGATCAAGGGCACCGAGGCCTTCATCGATCCCGTTGCGCTTGCCTCATCTGCTGCCGATGCCGGTCTGTCTGCAGAACCGGTTTCCTCGATCGGCGAGGCGCTGGCCGCGATTTGTCTGCGGGTGCGCGCCGACCAGCCAGCGCCGCGCATCCTGATCGGTGGATCGCTCTATTTTGCGGGCAATGCGCTTTTTGAAAACGGCACGCCGCCGCTCTGATGCGCCTGAATTTCAAACAGAGCGGCCGCAGTGAAATCGCTTTCGCTGCGGCCGGTTTGTATTTGATCAGTAGCGGTAGTGTTCCGGCTTGAACGGGCCTTCCGGCGTCACGCCGATATAGGCAGCCTGTTCGTCCGACAGAACCGTCAGCTTGGCGCCGAGCTTGTCGAGATGAAGGCGGGCAACCTTCTCATCGAGATGCTTCGGCAGAACATGGACGGTGTTTTCGTATTTGTCGCGATGCAGGAAGATTTCCATCTGTGCCAGAACCTGATTGGTGAACGAGGCTGACATCACGAAGGAGGGGTGACCGGTGGCATTGCCGAGGTTCAGAAGGCGACCTTCGGATAGCAGGATCAACCGCTTGCCGTCAGGAAAGGCGATCATGTCGACCTGCGGCTTGATATTGGTCCATTTGTAATTGCGGAGCGAATTGACCTCGATTTCGTTGTCGAAATGGCCAATATTGCCGACAATCGCCATATCCTTCATCTCGCGCATATGCTCGAGGCGGATAATGTCCTTGTTGCCGGTGGTGGTGACGAAGATATCGGCAGTGGAAACGACGTCTTCCAGAAGCACGACCTCGAAACCGTCCATGGCGGCCTGAAGCGCGCAGATCGGATCGGCTTCCGTCACCTTGACGCGCGCGCCAGCACCGACGAGCGAAGCCGCGCAGCCCTTGCCGACATCGCCATAGCCACAGACGACAGCGACCTTGCCTGCCATCATCACGTCGGTGGCGCGACGGATACCGTCGACCAGCGATTCCTTGCAGCCATACTTGTTGTCGAATTTCGACTTGGTGACCGAGTCATTGACGTTGATGGCCGGGAAGGGAGCTGGCCGGCGCGTGCAAGCTGATAAAGCCGGTTGACGCCGGTGGTGGTTTCTTCTGTCACACCCAGAAGCGCATCGCGCTGCCTGGTGAAGAAGCCGGGGTTTCCGCCATGCGCTTCTTGATCTGGGCGAACAGCACTTCCTCTTCTTCAGAACCGGGCTTGGACAGCACATCTTCACCAGCTTCAGCGCGTGCGCCGATCAGGATATACATGGTGGCGTCGCCGCCATCATCGAGGATCAGGTTTGAATGGCCGCCATCGGTCCACTGGAATATCTGGTCGGTATAGGTCCAGTATTCGGCAAGGGTCTCGCCCTTGACCGCATAGACCGGCGTGCCGGTAGCGGCGATCGCGGCGGCGGCATGGTCCTGGGTAGAGAAAATGTTGCACGACGCCCAACGTACATCGGCGCCAAGTGCCTTCAACGTTTCGATCAGCACGCCGGTCTGGATCGTCATATGCAGCGAACCGGAAATCCGCGCGCCCTTCAGCGGTTGGCTTTCGCCGAACTCCTCGCGCGCGGCCATCAGGCCCGGCATTTCGGTTTCGGCGATATCCAGTTCCTTGCGGCCGTAATCGGCCAGCGCGATATCGGCAACGATGAAATCTTCTGTGGCGCTCATTGATAACTCCCGAGGCAAAAGCATGGTGCGGCGTCGGGCCCGGTCATGCGGGCAACGCGCTTTATTCAGTTTGCACCGTTAGTAACAGCCTCGGAAGAAACTGACAAGAAAGACATAAAGAAATCTTTATGTCTTTCTCTCGCCGTTGCCTACTGGTCGGCCTTAAATCCACCGATGAGGTGGGTTCCTTCCTTCCCGCCCTGACCGTTGATGACATAGGTACCACCCATGGCCTTCGCCGCATCTCCGTAAAATGCCCCGTCAACCTGGGAGGTATTTTGGTCGATAACGCTAGTGTGGTATGCGTACTGACTTCCGTATATTTTGGTAAGAGCGATCTTTCCCGGGTCGGATTTAAATTCGGCTCCGTCGATTGTTCCTCTGAAATCAACAGAGTTCCCGGGTGTAACGCCTATCCTTCCGAAAAGAGTCCCGTGCGCAAAATCGACTTGAGCAGAGAAGGGACCGTCTATCGCTCCGGATGACCCGGCAGCTTGAACCGCAAATCCGGATTGACTTCCGTTATACGAGGCGTACCCCTCAGTCGGCATGTTTTCCGTCAGGCCCTCCGTCGAGCGGAAGGCATAATAGGCGGCATCATTGCCCGGAACATCGTGGGCATCGATGACCGCGACGATCGGATCATCGTCCAGGCTGTAGGTGGTCATATAGGCTGTTGCTTGACCGTTTGATCCGCCATTGCCGCTTCTGGGCGTAAAAGTCCGCTCATCGCCGGCATAGGCGCCTTCAAGAATCTGCACCGTCAGGGTCCCATCGTCATTGCGAGTGAATAGTGCCTTGGAATCCTCTGATTGCCACTGATCAGCGCCTTCATCAAACGTCACGACCGCAGAGTAACCAAGTGCGTTAGGCTCCAGCCCCCACCGCTGCTGCCGCCTCCGCTGCAGCCTGCAAGCGCTGTCAGCGCCACCGCACCCGCCAGCTTCAGATAAATCGTCGTCATGTCCCTGACCCCCAAAGATCCATGTCAGTCTTAACTACTCGTAAATCATGTTTCGCAACCCTTACGGGCGGGGTCAAGCGAAAGGTGGCGGAAATGTGTCTAAAGCCTGACGAAGCGCAAAACGGGACCGAACATCTAGGTCACGCAACGGACGTGACGATGAGGCAGCAAACCGGGCAGCAAAATCCTTGGCAGACCAGGCGATCAAGGATATCCGCCGTGCCACCGGCAAATCCTATTCGGCTGAAGTGAAAGCGTTGCGCCGGGAGGCTCACGATTTAAAAGAAGGTGCAGCCGAGCAGACACTGGAACTGCGCCTGATCAAAGCCCATGATCTCAAGACTGCAGTCGATCGCCACTTCATCGACATAGCCCCGGACTCAGACGTGCCGGTGCTCAAAGGCGACCGGAACGGAATAATCACCGGATCGCGGTGCGTCCTTGAGACGCACCGCGATCCGACACTTGGATACGTGTATCGTTCCCGATTTCCTGACCGATGCACGGGTCTTGCAACGCACCAGAGACAGGACCGTCACCCCTTTTGGGTGCTGGCCTGATCACAGGCGCTCTATTGCGCGGCCTTTGCGGCGAGAGCCTCCTTGTAAACCTCGATCAGCATCGGAGTCATCATCTCCTGCCCGCCCGGAGGCTGGGAGTTGGTGGCTCCGGTCACAATCACGTCATGTTCCGGCGAATACAGGAAGGCCGCGCGGTATCCGAGCGTCATCCCGAGATAGAAATATACCGGCTCCATCCCAGGTGCTGTCACCCGCGTCAGACCAAGCGTAAAACCCTGCGGGTCTTCATCTGTCACATCGTCGATAATTTTGCCTGTCACCAGCGAAACCGGCGTCACAAACTCCGCCAACTGCTTCTCGGGCAGTACCTTTCCATGAAAGATAGCACGGATCCATTTCGCCAGATCCTCCGGCGTACTGACGATCCCACCCGCAGGCCCCGCCCAGCTCACCGAATCCGCCTTCACGTCCCGGCCCAGGATTGGAGCCAGCTGGCTGACTTCGCAATCCAGGTCGTAGAGTGTGCAGTCTGGGTTGTTGAAATACCCGGAAGCCATTCGCGACAACACGTCCTCGCCATAGGCATCCGGCTCGTAGTAGGTCTCGGTCAGCTCCGCAGGCTTGAAGAGCATCTCCTCGAGCGCGTTCTTATAGGGCATCCCCGATGCCTTCTCGGCAATCATCCCCGCCAGAACATAATTGGTATTGGAATAGAAAAACCCTTCCGGGATCGGAAGGTCCACGGTTTCGCTGGGGTAGGCCATGGCGATCAGCTCGGGCATGGTGAAATCCCGGTCGGGAGCGTTAACGAAAGCGTCGTTCATCTCCGTCGTCTCGGAATAGGTCGGCAGCCCACTGGTCATATGCAACAATTGCTCAATCGTCACGTCGGACCACGCCGGATATTCCGGCAGCCAGTCGCCCACGGTGTCGTGGATATCGACTTTGCCCTCAGCCTCCAGCGCCAGGATCAACGCACCGGTAAACCCCTTGGTGTTGCTGCCGATCTGGAAGAGCGTGCCTTCGTCCACCGGCACAATGCTATCCTTGCCTATGGTGCCAGAATAGGCGCGATAGTTTGGTCCTTCTGCACCCAGGCTGACATAGGCCGAGATACCGGTTACGGCCTCGGGTGCGCTGCGCTCCGCAATAAAATTGTCCAGCTCGGCTTGCAGGTTCTCCTGCATATCGGCCATCGCCGCCGTAGCCCAGAAAGCACCGGCAACGGCCACTAAACATGCCAGGCTGCCCCGCGAAATAAAGTTCTGACCCATATGTCTCTTCCAGTTTAAATAGCTTATAATTGATCAAATGTTTATATAATCAAGAGACTTTGCAAGTAACCCCAAAAACGACAAATCATGGTACCGGTCGTCAAAACGGAAGTGTTTGGCTGCTGCCGGTTCGATGGACGTGGCGCTCGCAACTGTATTTCTCAAATGATTGCGCGGCCCACTTCTGACGCACTTTGCACAGGGCGTTTACGATTGAAACGTGCGATGACCTTGTACGTATTTCGGTCATCACGAAGACGATCAGCAAAGGCCTTCGAGACTGCGTTTTGATCGCGAGCAACATGGGCAGCGCGTTCGCGTGAGAACAGCGGTAGTGTGAAGCACTGATTGGGCTGGGCGGCGCCCACCGCAGCCGCGCAACCGGCGCTGCGAGTACAGCACCCTACCGCGACATGGCATCAAGCCTGATCGGCAGATGCGCCAAGTCGACGCGCGCCAGACCATATTCTCTCGCGCAGCGCAACGTCCTTACATCTTAGAGCCTTTCCGGGTTTCACGGAAGCGCGAAAAGGCTCTAAGTCTTTGTTTTTAAGAGATTCTAGGTGAACCGGTGTCCACTTCACCTGGAATTGTTTCAGGGTGCAGGCGAAGCGAATGCGGCGTCCAGATCGTCAATCAGGTCGTCAATGTGTTCCAGCCCGGCATGAAACCTGAGGATCGGTGCATTTGCAGGAGCCCCGCAAGACTTGCCCTGCCACGATCAGGTGAAATCGGCATCACAAGGCTTTCAAAGCCGCCCCAGCTGCTTCCCACATAAAACAGGCGAAGCCGGTCGGCCAGCGCTGTCGTATCGAACGCCGGGATGAACACAACGCTGAACAGACCGTTGGAGCCGGTGCCATCGCGTTCCCAGAGCGCATGGCCGGGATGAGCGTCAAGACCGGGGTGAAGCACACGCATGACCTCGGGTCTGCCCTGAAACCAGTCTGCCAGCCGAAGGGCATTGGTTTCGTGGCGCTCAAGCCGCAGCGAGAGCGTTCGTATCCCCCTGAGCGTTGCGTAGGCCTCATCAGGCGCCAGCGTTTGCCCGGTCAAGATGGCAGCGGAACGCACTTTGGCCGCCGCCGGCCCCTAGCGCTCGCCGCTCCCATCATAACATCGGCATGGCCGCCGAGATATTTTGTACCGGCGATGATCGAGACGTCACATCCAAGAGCGAGAGGCTGATAGAGCCAGCCCGACCCGTAGGTATTGTCCGCCACGACGGTCAGTCCGTGGGTGTGGGCGTTCTCGCAAAGCGCAGGCAGATCCATGACCTCAAAGGTCTGGGAACCCGGTGATTCCACAAAGACGAGTTTGGTGTTTTCCCGCAGATAGGGCGTCAGATCGGTGACACCGGACGGAAACAAGTCGTAGCTGGCACCGAAACTATCGAGCACCTCGTCACAAAAAGTTCTGGTCGCGGCAAAAATCGTATCGACCAGCAGAAAATGGTCGCCGGGCCTCAGCAACGCCATCAGCACCGCCGATATCGCTGCAACGCCTGTGGGATAAAGCCAGGCCCCCTCGCCACCCTCCAGATCGGCGATCGCTTCCATCAATGCATGCGCCGTGGTTGTCCCCGGCGACCATAAGAGAGAATGCTGTCGTCATTTTCACGCGCGGTCTTGCGCGCCTTGTAGCTTTCAAGTGTGTCGTGCAAGATCGTCGAGGCACGCACGACCGGCGGATTGGCAGGCCCCGGCAGGCCGGGCTGGCCGTAGTGACACAGCTTCGTTTCCCGTTTCATGTCACAAAATCTCCGCTTCCATGGCCGTAAGAGGGTTAAGCGCACCACGCTCCTGCGCGTCAAGCTGGCTTAGAAGGTTTAGCTCCCAGGCAAGATACTGGCGTGCTGCTTCAAGGTTGTCATTGTGACGGTCATGAACGAAGAAAAGGAAATCGATGCAGTCCTTTTCCGAAGGTTCGAAGGGGGTGGTGACGACTGAAAGCCCTCCCTTCTCCCACATGTCCGGACCACCGACGCAGCCCGCCACATTGCTGGCCCCAAATTCGCCAAGGCGCTGTATCACCCCGGCAACCAGTTGCTCTGCCTGGCCGAGAACGATGATGGGCGGGTGGCCGGCATCTTCCTGGTCAGGCGGGCGCGGGTCACCCAGCGCGCACCTTCGACATGGGCTTTGCGGTACTGCATCCCGCGCGAGGCGTCATAGATCCGGGCACCGGCCTTTTGTGCTGTTGCCACCTCCTCAATGGTCATGGGGCGGAACGGCGGTGACGGCGGCGACGCCGGTTCACCGGTTTCCAATCCCTTTCGGGAATCGGCATCGAGAATAAAACCTCATGGCCCATACCGGCAAGCCAGATCGCGGTTCCCGCAGCCCGCAGCCCGAAATCGTCGCAAAGCACAATCCGCGCATTGCGGGTCGCCAGATACTCGTCGGTCGCTTGAACCAGCTGTCCTCCGGGTGCATGAACATCCCCTGAATATGCGCCATGCGATATTCTGTCTCGGTGCGCACATCGAAAACAAAGGTCGTGCGCGCCGGATCAGACCGCATCGTCTCGAGTTCGGCACTGGAGATCACGTTCAGGCCAAACCGGGCAATGAGATCGGCGGCGCGCTGCCTGGCGAGTGTCTCGGACCTTTCACCGAGATCCGGTTGCGGCTTCGGTTCCTCGCCGTGGCGCAGCTCGAAGCCGGCCAGCCGCCACCCCTGGGTGCCGTTGCGAAGGGCATAGACCGGGTTTTGAGCCCGATATTGCGCAATGACTGGGCGCCGATAATGGAGCGTGTCCGGCCAGCGCAATTAATGACCACCGGTGTGCTTTCATCGGCAACCAGTTCCGGCAGGCGATAAGCCAGTTCCGCATTCGGGCAGGACTTTGCGCCGGGCAACGACATCTTTTTGAATTCGTGGGCCGGGCGGCCATCGAGCATGACCAGCGGAGCGCCCTGCCGTTGCATCTCAAGCAGTTCCTCAGCCGAAACGGACGGCGTGTGGAAGGCTTCCTCCACCAGTTCCCCAAAGCTCTTGGAAACGACATTGACGCCCTTGAAGAGCGTGTAGCCGGCCGCAGCCCACGCAGGCGCGCCACCTTCGAGCACGAGGAGTGCGGTGTATCCCATCTCGGCAAGGCGGCGATGCGCCAGCTCGGCGACACCGTCGCCGTCATCCATCAAAATGCAAAGCGTGTCGCGGCGTGGCACCAGAAGCGGCGCCCTTTCCTCGATGACGCTGTAGGGAAGGTTCACACAGAAAAACGGGTGCCCCTCACCATATTGGCCATGTTCGCGCACATCCAAAAGGCATACTCGTCCGCTTCTCCGAGCAGCGCCTTCGGCGCCCTCGCGGAGATCATTTCAAAAGGCATTCTCTGTTCCTATTCAGGTGCGCGTCTTCACGCCGACGGCCATGATCTTGTAACTGTTGTTGTCCAGATCGAAGGCCTTGCGTTCGGTCAGGGTTTCAAGCGGCCGGCCGTAGAAATGCAGATGGCGGATAACCGCATCGCCAGGAATTTCCACGCTGTGAATATCGTCCGGCATCAGCGCGACGGAGCGACCGGGAGAAATGTCCACGACCTCACGGACTTCAAGCAGGGCATGGCCCGGCTTGCTGCCGTCATCCTTGCGCTCATAAAGGGTGTTCAGCTCACTGCCTTCCACTGCGGCGACGCAAGCCCAGGTGGTATGATCATGCGGCGGTATCTTCTTTCCGGCGCGCATGACATTGAGATAAAGGGTAATGCCCGACGGACTTTCCGACCCGATCAGATAGCGGGCCTGACGCTCTTCGCCCGCCGGCGGCGCATAGTTCGCGTCGGACCAGAAGGCCGCATTGGCGGCAAGCGCCTGAAGGTCGTTTCGGATGCTGTCGAGCATATTGCGGTCCAGTTCCGCCCCGTCGAGGCGGCCCCGGGTCGTTTCAATGAGCTGACGCACAGCTTCAGCGCGTTCGGCTGAACGTTCTGCAGGGCTTGAAGATGTCATCGAAGATACTCCCTTGGATCGAATTATGGTTGAGCGGCGGTCAGACAGCGGGTGTGATCGCGCGCCGCGCATGCAGGTAGCGGATGCCGTGGACGATGGGTGCCAGCCACATCAGCGCCGCGATCATCAGCATGGCAAGGCTGATCGGATGGGTGACCGGGTCGATGAAGACAAGCCAGTTGCCATGCGAGATCGAAAGCGAATTGGAAAATGCCGCCTCCATCTGCGCCCCCAGAACCAGCCCGAGGATGGCAGGCCCCAGAGGGATATCCGAGACCTTCATAAGATAGGCAACGACACCCGCGCCGACCGCTATCCAGACATTGAAGAGGTTGTTGCCATCGGAATAGGCGCCCAGCAGGCAGAGAAGAATGATGATGCCGACCATGACATTTCTCGGGACGGCAAAAATCGTCCTTGTCACGGTATGGATCACGACAAATGCGGCAGGCGCCATCAACAGATTACATGCCAGAAAGGCCACCATGATCATCCAGGCGATATCGGCATGCTGTGAGAACAGCAGCGGACCGGGAACCAGGCCATGCAGTGCCATGGCACCGATGAACAAAGCCGACGTGGAGTTACCGGGAACGCCGAGCGAAAGCAGCGGCACCATGGAACTTGCCGTGACCGCATTGTTGGCCGCCTCGGGGGCAGCAATGCCCTCAGGCGCGCCCTCGTCCCAGTTCGGCTCGCCGGGGCGGCCTTCAAAATGCTTGCGGAAACGGCGGGCAGCCTGTCCATAGGCGATGTAGATCGCCATCAGCATCCCGGCCCCCGGCAGGACGCCGATGAAATTGCCGATCGCCGCACTGGTCAGCCATGTAGGGATAAGCCGGCGTATCATCTTGCCGCTAAGACGCATCGAGCCGATTTCGGGCAAGGGCTCGCTTTCAATCTGCTCGCGCCGTTCATAAGCATGGTCACGCAGCAGTTCGAACACGGCGGCAACACCAAACAGACCGACCAGTAGAGGCACGAATGGGATGCCCTCGATCAGGTTGAAATTGCCGAACATATAGCGCGGCGTACCGGTTATCTGGCTGTAGCCAATGGTTGCGACCAGCAGACCGATCGTAGCGGACACAAGGCCCTTCAGCACATTGCCTGAGACAAGGCCGACCACACTGGAAAGGCCGAGAACCGTGAGCGCGGCATTTTCGACATAGCCGAAACGAAGCGCCACCTTGGCAAGCGCGGGCGCAAAGATCAGCAGGACAGAAGCCACTCAGGACACCGCCGATTACGGATGATGTCATTGCGATGCCCAGTGCCTGCCCGGCCTTGCCCTGACGCGCCATCGCATTGCCGTTTATCGTGGTCAAAAGTGCCGATGCGGTTCCCGGCACCCGGATCATGATGGCGGGAATTGCGCCACCGGCAGCGGCCGCGCAATAGATGCCGACCATCAGTGCAAGTGCCTGTTCGGCTGGAAGGCTGAACGAAAGGGGATGAACACCGCAAATGCAATATTGTCGTTGACGCCCGGTATAGAGCCCACGACGAGACCGACAAAAACGCCGACCGACAGCATCATCAGAACGGACGGTTGCAGCAGTTGTGAGAAACCAAGAAGGATCTGATCCATGATCAAAAGCCCGGTGCGATGAAGGAAAGGAAGGAGGCCGGTAAATGGACGTTCAGCACCAGAACGAAGATGCCGTAGATGACCAGAGTGATCGCTACGGCAAGACCGAGTGACCGCCCCGGCCGCCGAAGTCCGGCGAGCCGAAAGATCGCCATCAAGAACAACACGGTCGTAATCGCGAAACCCACACCCGCTTTCAGAGCGAGCCCCCACAACACAATCAGAAATGCAGCAAGTGCCACGATGCCGAAATCATGGAATGGCAGCGCCTGACCTTTTCCTGATACCAGCGCCCTCAAGAAGATCATGAGGCCGCAGGATGCCAGGACCAGTGACACGATCAGGGGAAAAGGCCGCGACGCCGTGTCGAACCCGGTTGCCAGCCAAGCGGCACCAGCGCCCAAAAGCGTTAGTACGATCCCCGTCCAAAGATCGGTGTCAGTGCATAAACTGCGGCCGGATGAGAGATTTTTCCGGATGTCGACATGATAACCTCGAAAAGCTGAAACCGGGTGCCGGATGCGGCCAATAGAGTGGCACGCATCTGAAGGCATGTCTGCATATCGACCGGAGCGCGCGACGGGCCCTCCAGGTTGCCAGACGTTCGGATCAATACCGCCCAAACGTCTGGTACGCAGAGCTTTGTTCTACTTGCCCAGTCCGTTTTCGTCGATGATCGGCACAACCTGGTCGGAATAGGAGGTAATGATCGCCTCGAAATCGGCCGCATCGCGGTAGATCGGGTCGAAACCGGCGTCCTTCATATTCTGCCTGTAGCCTTCATCGTCATAGACATGCTTGAGCAGATCGGAAAGATAGATCACCACCTCGTCCGGCGTGCCGGCAGGCACGGCCCAGCCACGGAAAGTTGCCCAGATCGGAACATTGAGACCGGCTTCTTCAAATGTCGGAACATCGGGGAAGTTCGGGTCGCGTTCGTCAGAGGCAATGGCGAGGATCCGCACGGTACCGGCTTCGGCGTGGCTCATCGCCTCGCCCATCGGCCAGAAGGCGCCATCGGCATGATCACCGGCTACCGCCTGAAGCTGCTCGCCGAACCCCTTGGCAGGAATATAGTTGAATTCGAGACCGGCAGCTGTCGTCAACGCCAGGCCTGCCATATGATGCGAAGTGCCAATGCCGGCGACGGTCATGTTGAGCGGGCTCTTCTTTGTCGCCGCGACGAAGTCATCGATGTTGGCAAAAGGCGAACCGGCCGGGACGGCAATCACTTCGGGGTCGATATTGTACGCTGCTACGGGCTTGAAATCGGTGATCTTGTAGGGCGCGCCCTTGAGCTGGGGATTGGTCACCACGGAGCTGGTCATGGCAAGCACTGTATAGCCATCCGGCTTGGCCTTGGAGACGAAGCTCTGCCCGACAACGCCGCCGCCGCCAGCGCGATTGGCAACGACAACTTCTTTTCCGTCGAGGAATGTGTTGGCGGTTTCGGCGATCAGGCGCGAGGTCACGTCAACGCTGCCACCCGGAGCGAAAGGCACGACAAGCTCGATGTCCTTTGTCGGATAATCCTGCGCGGATGCTGTCGTGGCAATACCGCCGGCGACGAGTACGCCGAGGATGAGAGATTTGAACATGGATTGTTCTCCTGCTGGTTGAGAGATTTTTCTTTTGGTTATTTCTCGACGGTAGGGCAAAAAAATATTAGGTAAATTTAGAAAAATATGTGAAGTCATTAGTAAATCTAATGTGATTCAGGTGTGGACATCGACTTTCATATCAGCCATTTGCGAACACTGCGGGCCGTTTATGAGACGGGCAGCTTCGAGGGTGCCGCCCGGAAGGTGGGGCGCACGCAATCTGCCGTGACCCAGCAGATGCAGAAGCTGGAGAGCCTCACTGGGGTTCAGCTTTTCCGCCAGGTCGGGCGCAAGCGGGAACTCACGCCCGCGGGGCTGACCCTGGTCAATTATGCCCGAGAAATCCTGTCTTTGTCGCGTTTTGCGATGGCCGCACTGACACAGTCCGATCAGCAGGACGTTGTGCAGCTTGGCGCCCCACAGGAAATAGCGGAGCGGCTTCTCCCCGAGATACTCGCGGAATACAGCAGGGCGTGGCCATCGGTGCGCGCCGTCATCCATGTCGGGCGAAGTCCGGACCTGATGACATTGCTGCAAGACGGCCTGCTCGACATCACGTTGAGCACACGCCGTTCCGGGCTTTTCGGCGGCACGCGTATTGCCAGTATTCCGGCCTGCTGGCTTGCGGCGCCCCATTTCAAACTGGATCGGCAGATGCCGGTGCCGCTCGTTCTCGCCGATGAGCCGAGCATGTTCCGTCAGATCGCGCTCGATGCGCTCGATGTCGATGGTTACTCGTATATCGAACGCGTCACCTCTCCGTCGCTTGCCGGCGTGAGGCTCTCGGTTGCGGCGGGCCTTGGCATAACGGCGCGCACAGAAAGTTCGTTCTTTTCCGCAACCCGGTTGCTGGGGCCTGATGACGGCCTGCCGTCCCTGCCGTTGGTGAATTATTACGCGCATCTGGGCAAACAGGCCGATCAGGATCATGTCCGCTTCCTGTTCGACATGATTCTCGAAAGCCGTAGCTGACACAGGCGCGATTATTTCAGGCCCTGTTGCGGCCCCGCGCTAAAGTGCGGCTTTTCGCGAAAGAAATGTCGGCGCCTCTGCGCTTGAGCATACGAACAATACAAAAAGTTAACCTTCCGGAAACACACAAGACAGTTTGCTCTGCTATCGGTTCTCAACAATAGTTCTCAGGCGGCATCGGGTTGCTGTCCCCAAACCGAATGACCGATGAAACGGCAGTCAAGAAGAACCTTTCTGGTTTTGGGTGCGCAAAACAGACGGCGTCAAACCTTAGAGCCGGATTCAAAAGTTCATGATGGGAAACAATATCGTGCGAGGCGTCTGGTCATCACCCTGATGCTGGCGATGTTGACCCATGCTGTGGCGCTTGCGATGGACTTTTCCCAATCTTTGGCCAACCGACGGCATCGTCCGAACCAGCCGAAGGTGCGCTCCACCACCCATCGGCGGGGCAGAACCTCAAAGCCTTTCGCTATGTCGGAGCGCTTGATGATTTCAAGGTTCCATTGGCCGCATCCGCGCAGCGCTTTTCGCAACTTCTGCCCGGCATAGCCGCCATCTGCGAAGACATGGCGCAACCAGGGAAACGGTAGCGGATGGCTTTCAGGACATCGGGCGCACCGTCGCGGTCCTGGATATCGGCAGCATGGACAAGCACGAACAGCATCAGCCCGATCGTATCGGTGATGATGTGGCGCTTGCGGCCCTTGATCTTCTTGCCGGCGTCGTAGCCCGAAACCCCGCCGCTTTCGGTGGTCTTGACACTCTGGCTGTCGATGACACCGGCTGTGGGCGAGGCCTCGCGCCCCTCCAGTTCGCGCGTAGCGCAGACGAGCAGATGATTGATGGTCTGCCAAAGGCCGATGTCGCGCCAGCCATAGAAATAGCCTCGCACCGTGGAGACCGGAGGAAGTCCTTCGGCAGAGCCCGCCATTGACTGCCGCTGCCCGCAATATAAAGGATCGCGTTCACCACTTCCCTCATATTCGTTTTCCGTGGCCGCCCGCCGGGCTTGGCCAGCGGTATCAGTGGAGCAATTACAGCCCACTCACGGTCCGTCAAATCGGTTGGATAGCGAAGGCGATCCCGGTTATGCTGCAGGCGGGTGATATCATTCCAGGGCATGCGATCCTCCACGTTCTTGGCAGAGGTGGTTGAATCACATCCTTCTGATATCACTCAACAACTTTTAAATCGGGCTCTTACGGAGGAAGCAACGATGAGTGACATGATCGATTTTGCTACGGGCGCCCCGGGTATCGGCGCCCGCTGGACGTCGAGCGCAAAGAGCGGGGTTGGCACCGCGCTTTCGAACGCTTCTCCGGTCTGGTTTACGCTGAGCCACGGCATTCTCAACGAGATATACTATCCGCGCGTCGACAGCGCGTGTACGCGCGATTTCGGGTTTGTCGTGACCGGACCTGAAGGCTATTTTTCCGAGGAAAAGCGCGATTGCGAACAGGAAACCGCACCGTTGGAAGGCGGCATTCCGGCATTTTCGATCGTGAATACTGCCATAGACGGCGCCTACCGGATCGAAAAGCAGATCATCAGCGACCCCGCCCGGGCCAGCGTTCTCCAGCGCATTTCGTTTACCGCGCTCAAGGGCAAGGCGGGCGACTATCGGGTGAACGCGCTTCTGGCGCCGCATCTGGTCAATGCCGGAGCATCGAATTCGGCCTGGATCGGCGAGTTCGAGGGCGCGCCGATCCTGTTTGCCAGCGGCCGCTCCCGCTATCTGGCGCTGGCTTCGAGCGCGCCGTGGCGAGCAATGTCCGCCGGTTTCGTCGGGACGTCGGATGGCTGGCAGCAATTGTCCCGGCATGGACGGCTCGTCGAGCAGTACCAGCGCGCCGATGACGGCAACGTCGCCCTCGCCGGCGAGATCGACTTTGCCGACAGCGACGGGACCGTGGTGCTGGCGCTCGGTTTCGGCCAGACCGAACATGAAGCGGCGGCGGCGGCCACGCGGAGCCTGAAGGACGGCTTCGACCATGCTCTGGACAAATATGTCACCGGCTGGCGGAAGTGGCAGGACGGTCTGGCTCCGCTCGATCGCAAGCAGCAAGACGGGATCAACGCCTATCGTGTCTCGACGGCGGTGCTTGCGACCCATCGTGCGTCGGACCGTCCTGGGGCCGCGGTTGCCAGCCTGTCGATCCCCTGGGGGTTTTCCAAGGGCGATGGCGATCTCGGCGGGTACCATCTGGTGTGGCCGCGCGACCTGGTCGAGACGGCTGGCGGCTTTCTGGCTGCCGGTGATGCGAAAGAGGCATTGGCGATCCTCGACTATCTGCGCGAACTGCAGCAGCCCTCCGGTCGCTGGGCGCAAAATTTCTGGCTCGACGGCAAGCCGTACTGGGGTGGCGTCCAGATGGACGAGATGCGCCTTCCCGATCCTGCTCGCTGACATGCTGCGCCGGAACGGCCATCTCAACAGCAAGGCCATGCGCCGGTTCTTGCCGATGATACAAAGTGCTGCCGGCTATATCCTCGCCAACGGTCCATCCACCGGAGAAGATCGTTGGGAGGAGGACGGCGGATACAGCCCGTTCACGCTCGCGGTGGAAATCACAGCCCTGCTGGCCGCTGCCGACATGCTAGAGATCGACGGTGAGAAGAAAGCGGCCGATCATCTGCGCGAGACGGCGGATTGCTGGAACGAGCAGATCGAGAAATGGACGTTCGAGGGTGATCCGGAACTGTGCAGGGCGCTGGATATCTCCGGCTATTATGTGCGGATTGCCTCGCCCGGCGCTACGGATACCGCTGGTCCGGCAGGAACCACGCCGATCCGCAACCAGACGTCCGACCACTCGCTTATGGCGAGCGATGCCGTGATCAGTCCAGATGCGCTGGCACTGGTGCGCTTCGGGCTACGCGCGGCGGACGACCCGCGTATCTTGGATACCGTCAAGGCGATCGATCACACTCTGCGCGCGGAACTGCCGCAAGGCGCACTCTGGTATCGATATACAGGCGATGGCTATGGCGAGCATGAGGACGGCCAACCTTTTGATGGTATCGGTCAAGGGCGAGCCTGGCCCTTGCTGGCCGGCGAGCGCGCCCATTACGAGCTTGCCGCTGGCAGGACCGGTGCTGCCGAGGCGTTGCTTTCAACGCTCGAAAAATCCGCCAATGCCGGCGGGTTGCTCCCGGAGCAAAGCTGGGATGGCCCCGATATGCCGGATCGTGAGCTTTATTTCGGCCGCCCCTCGGGTAGCGCGATGCCGCTGGTCTGGGCGCATTCGGAGCATATCAAACTGTTGCGCTCACTCGCCGATGGCGCCGTGTTCGACATGCCGCCGCAGGGCCGGACCCGCTACATCGAGAAGCAGACAGGATCAAAAATACGGATCTGGCGGTTCAACAACAGGTTGACCACAATACCGGCCGGCAAGACGCTGAGGATCGAACTTGCGGATGCGGCAACCATCCACTGGAGTGTCGATGGCTGGGCCACCGTCAAGGACATCAAGACGAAGCCATCGGGGCTCGGGACTCATTTCTCGGATTTGCCGTTGAAGGGCGTGGAACCCGGCCATGCGGTGGTTTTCACTTTCTTCTGGCCCGAAAGCGGACAGTGGGAGAATGTAGATTTCACCGTTCGCGTCGGCGAATAAGGCGAACCAGCACAGGAAACGGAGTTTGGACATGCAGATTGGAATGATGGGGCTCGGGCGGATGGGTGCCAACATGGTGCGGCGTCTCATGAAAGACGGCCATGAATGCGTCGTCTTCGACGTGAACCCCGACAATGTCGCTCAGCTGGTCGCGGAGGGCGCCATCGGCGCCAGCTCCGTCGACGACCTGGTCGCCAAGCTGGAACCGCCCCGCGCTGTGTGGATGATGCTGCCGGCGGCGATCACCCCACGCATTGCGCGCGATCTTTCTGCAAAGCTCGAAAGGGTGACGCCATCATCAATGGCGGCAACTCCAACTACCGCGATGCGATTGACCTGGCCGCCGAATTCGCGCCCGCCGGCGTAGACTTCATCGATGCCGGTACGTCGGGCGGGGTCTGGGGCCTCGAGCGCGGCTATTCGCTGATGATCGGCGGTCCCGAGGCGGCGGTAAAGCGGCTCGATCCGATCTTCGCCTCGCTTGCGCCGGGACCTGATGCGGATGCCACGCCCGCTGCAGGCGAGGGCACAGCCTCAAAGGGTTACCTGCACTGCGGACCGACCGGGGCGGGCCACTTCGTCAAGATGGTGCATAACGGCATCGAATACGGCGTGATGGCGGCCTATGCCGAAGGGCTGAATGTGCTGAAGGCGGCCAATGCGGGCAAAGGCGATCGCGAGGTCGACGCCGAGACGACACCGCTTTCGAACCCGCAATACTACCAGTTCGACATCGATCTTGCCGCCGTGACCGAGGTCTGGCGCCATGGTTCGGTGATCGGGTCGTGGCTTCTGGACCTGACTGCGGCGGCGTTGAAGGAAAATCCGTCTCTCGAAGGGTTTGATGGTCGGGTGTCGGATTCGGGCGAAGGCCGCTGGACATTGCAGGCGGCGATCGACACCAGTGTGCCGGCGCCAGTGCTGTCATCGGCACTGTTCGACCGGTTCTCCTCACGCGGCGAGGCCGAATTCGCAGGCAAGGTTCTTTCGGCGATGCGCTACGCCTTCGGCGGCCATCTGGAAAAGTCATGACGGTGCGGAGAACAAAACGATGACGGAGCAAAAATCTGACGCGCTGGTCGTGTTTGGTGTGACCGGTGATCTGGCCCACAAGATGATCTTCCCTCGCTTTACGCCATGGTAAAGCGAGGGGCGCTGACCACGCCGGTGATCGGCGTCGCCTTCGACGACTGGACCCTCGACCAGCTGATTGCCCGCGCCAGAGACGCGGTGGAAACCCATGTCGAGGCGATCGACGAGGCGGTGTTTGCGAAATTCACCGGGCTTCTATCCTATGTTTCCGGCGACTATCGCAGCCAGTCCACCTTCGACACGCTGCGCGAGACGCTCGGCAAGGCCAAAAGCCCGCTCTATTATCTCGCCATCCCGCCATCGCTGTTCGAAACCGTCGCAGGCGGGCTCGACAAGGCGGGGATCGCCAGGGGCGCCCGGCTGATGGTGGAAAAGCCGTTCGGGCGCGATCTTGAATCGGCTGAGGCGCTCAATCAGGTGCTGCATGCGGTGTTCGAGGAAGATGCGATCTTCCGCATCGACCATTTCCTCGGCAAGGAAGCGATCCAGAACCTGCTCTATTTCCGCTTCGCCAATGCCTTTCTGGAGCCGATCTGGAACCGCGACCATATCGACAGTGTCCAGATCACCATGGCCGAGGATTTCGGCGTTGCGGGACGCGGCAAGTTTTATGACGAGGTCGGCTGCATTCGCGACGTGATCCAGAACCATCTGGTCAACGTGCTGCTGCTTTTGGCGATGGAGCCGCCCGTGACCGGTTCGTCCGACGATCTGGTGGACGAGAAGGTGCAGATTTTGAAGGCCATCCCGCCGCTGACGCACGAAGATGTGGTGCGTGGCCAGTTCGACGGCTATGTCGATGAGCCGGGCGTTGCCGCCGGCTCGACGACGGAGACCTTTGCCGCCGTGCGGTTTCATCTCAATACCTGGCGCTGGAGCGGCGTGCCCTTTTCATCCGGGCCGGCAAGAACCTCCCCGTTCACGCGACCGAAGTCGTGGTGCGCTTCAAGAGCCCGCCGATTGCGCTTTTCGATACGGTGAAGCATTCCAGTTCCAACTACGTGCGCTTTCGTCTTGGCCCGAATATCGAGATCGGTCTTGGTGCCCGACGCAAATCGCCGGGCGAGGACATGCGCGGCGAGGCGGTGGAGCTTGCCGCCGTTGATGACGGTGTCGGTGATCTGGCGCCCTATGACCGGCTGATCGGCGATGCCATGGCTGGCCGACGCGAACTGTTCACCCGCGAGGATGCGGCCGAACTCGCATGGACGATCTTCGAGCCGATCCTCGACGACAAGTCGCAGCCGGAAAACTACAAGCCCGGCACCTGGGGATCTGAGAAAATGACACGTTTTGCGCCACCCGGCGGCTGGTTCGATCCAGCGCAATCCTGAAGGAGCAAGATATGGACCAGACCAATCAGAAAGGCAGCGAGCGCCGTGTTCTCGCCATCGATATCGGCGGCAGCCACGTCAAGATCTCGCTCCAGCGCCGGTGGCCCGGAACGGAAGGCCGATAGCGGAAAGAACATGACCGCAGCCGAGATGGTGGTCGCGGTCAAGGATATGGCAAAAGGCTTCGATTACGATGTCATCGCGATCGGCTATCCGGGACCGGTGGTTCATAACAAGCCGGTCGCAGAGCCGGCGAACCTGGGCGAAGGCTGGGTCGGTTTCAACTACCGTGAGGCATTCGGCTGTCCGGTGCGGATGGTCAATGATGCGCTGCTGCAGGCGCTGGGGTCCTATCAGGGCGACAGCATGCTGTTTCTCGGGCTTGGCACCGGTCTCGGCGCCGCTATGGTCATCGAAAATGTTGCCCAGCCGCTGGAAATCGCCCATCTGCCCTACCGCAAAGGCAAGACCTTCGAGCACTATGTCGGCAAGCAATACCGCAAGAAACACGGCAAGAAGAAGTGGCGGAAACGGGTCCATGACGTCGTCGACAAGCTGACGGCTGCAATGCAGCCCGACTATATCGTCATCGGCGGCGGCGATGTCGACAAGCTGGATGAGCTCCCGCCCAAGTCCCGCCGCGGTGACAACACGCTGGCATTCGACGGCGGCTTCCGCCTTTGGCAGGATGACAGCCTGATTGTCTGACGCATGCAAGCGTGGACATCCGCAAAGCTGCGATCCGCTGCCGTAAAGCAGCGTCCTGAAAAATGAAATCGGAGATTACCATGACGACGACTCTCATGATCCAGCCGCTGATTGCTCTGATTGCCGGACTGGTCATCCTGTTTGTGCCGCGCGTTCTGAATTACGTGGTGGCCGGATACCTGATCCTGGTCGGTTTGATCGGCCTTTACCCACATCTGCTGGGTCCGGCGCTGTAACGCATGCGCCGACCGGCATGTTTGGCCATTGACGAATGAACGCATAAGCCGGACATACACGGCGGACGGGATTGAGAACTTGCCCCTCTACGCAACACTCCGGCGCTTGCGTTTCACGCTGGCGTTTCTGGCGGTCATGCTCATCGCCAATGCCCTGGTCGGTACATTTTCCGGCGAACTGCCGGCGCGCGCGCTGGCAGACTGGGGCATCGGAAAGGATGCTGTGTGGTCCGGAGAAATCTGGCGGTTCGCGACGGCCACTTTTATTTCCCATGACCGGGACATGCTGGTCCGTCAGTTTTTCTTTGCGGCCGCCATTCTCGGCTATACGGAATGGAAATGGGGCAGTGCCTCGACCTTTCACCTGTTCTTCGCCCTCGACTTTGCCGCATCGGGCCTGTTGCTGCTGGGGATCGCCTTGTGGCCGCACACTGCCGGCCTGTCGGCGGCGAATGATGTCGGCATGTCTCTGGGCGGGTTCGGGCTTATAGGGCTTGCCGTGTCCGGCATGCGCTGGCGGTTTCCGCTCTTGGCAGCGTTGCTCCTGATGATCGGACTGAAGATTGCGTTGGCGTTTGATCCGCTTGCCGACATCGGCCACATCATCGCGCTGTGGCTTGGATTTCTGCTGGGATTGGCGCAGCTCAGGATGTCGGCGAGGTAGGACCGGTTGCGACCCGATGCATATGCTCAGGCACGATGAAGCTGCCCAAACGGGAGCACCTCCGGCTACGGATGAAGCGGTCATCGCAAATTGACCATTTGCCAACCGCGCGCTATTTTTCTGAACGGTGAGGCGGCCGGTTGTTCCGGCCGCCCTTTTGTCGGGTAATCCATGATTTTTCAAGGCGATCAATCCATAGCGGCCAAGCGAGGAGCGATCTCATTTGTCCGGAAGTTCGGACCTCTGCTGGCAACATTCATTCTGTTCGGTCTCGGGGCATTCGCCGTCTACGAGGCATTGCACGGGATATCGATTTCCGACGTCATAGCCCGGATAAAACTGACGCCGACCCATTCATTGCTTCTTGCGGTGCTGGCCACCGCTTGCGGATATGCGGCACTGATCGGTTATGACTGGTCGGCACTGCGCTATGTCGGCAAAGGGGTTCCCCTTCCAACCTTGTCGCTTGGCTCCTTTACCGCCTATGCGCTCAGCAATTCGATCGGGCTTGCCGTCCTGTCAGGCGGCGCCGTTCGGTATCGGTTCTATCGCGGTCTTGGTCTCTCCCTTGCCGACATCACCGTGGTCTCGACCTATTGCGCAATGGCCTTTGGTATCGGCGTCACCGTGATCGGGTTTGCAGCGATTGCCTGGCATCCGGCGGCAATGGAGCACTTCGTTCCATTGTCGGCCGACACGATCAGGGTCGCGGCGCTTGCTGCGTTCGCAGCTGTGACGATTGGCGTTGCCTGGAGTTCGATTGCCCGGCATCCGATCGGTTTTGGCCGTTTCAGATTTGTCATGCCGCCGCCCCGCGATGCGGCGCTTCAGATTCTGTTCTCGCTTCTCGACATCATCTTCGCGGCGGCAACGCTCTATATCCTGTTGCCGTCCGGCGCATCGGCGGTCGTGACCTTCCCGACCTTCGTCGCGGTTTTGCCGCAGCTGCCGTCGCGGCGGTGCTCAGTCACGTTCCGGGCGGCGTCGGCGTTTTCGAAGCCGTCATCCTTGGCGCATTCGCGACGGTGTCGGATCAGGCGGCAGGCATCGCCGCGGCGCTCCTTGTCTACCGGATCATCTACTACCTTCTGCCGCTCCTGGCAGGCGTCCTCATCCTTGTCGGCGTGGAAATCCGCGAAAGAATGGCGCCGCTTGCAAAGCCGAAAGGAAGGGACTGAGCGCGCTTTCGGCGCTTTCCTCATTGACCGCTCTGATGCCGTCGGCCGCCGCCGGCTTGACCTTTCTCGCAGGCCTCTTCCTCATTCTGGATGGCATCGTGCCGATCCCGAAGGCCATTCTGGAGGAGCTGCAGCCGGCGGTTCCGGTCGGCCTCTTCGAGTTTTCAAATGTGATCATGGGTGTTACCGGCGGCATTCTCATCGTGCTTGCAAACGGTTTGCGCGCGCGTTCCCGCAGCGCATTCTACATGGCGATTGCCATTCTGGGCCTCGCAGTGATTTCCCTGCTCCTTCAGCGGCTCGATTTCGATCTTGCTTGCGCGCTCGCCTTTCTAGCGGCAGTCCTTTGGGTCTCACGGGATCGTTTCGACCGCAGGACGCCGCTGTCAGCCGGCCAGCACTCCATGACATCGCTTGCCCTCTGGGCCGGGTTTTCCATCTGCGTCATCCTGTTTTTCCTGTTCGCCCATCAGGATGCGGAATATTCCCATTCCCGCTGGTGGCAATTCGCACTCGACGCGAATATGCCACGCGCACTGCGCACCGCCGGCATCAGTGTTTCCGTGTCGCTTGTCGTGCTCCTGTTCCTGGCGCTGAGGCCCGGCGCCGGCGCATCGCCATCAGGCTTTGAAACCGATATTGATCTCGTTCGCTCTGTGATTTCAAAGCAGGATGATCCCGATGCAAACTTTGCTCTGTCGGGAGACAAGCTGTTCCTGTTTTCCGACGATCGGAGTGCCTTTGTCATGTACGGCCGGCATGGCCGCAGCTTCGTGGCTCTGGGGCGACCTTTCGGGCCAAGAGCCTCGATAGCGGAACTGATCGATACGTTCGTTTCAGAAGCGAAGCGGGCTAATTGCCGACCGGCCTTCTATCAGGTCGCGGCAGAAGATCTGGCAACCTTCGTCGATGCCGGTTTCATACCGAGCAAGCTCGGCGAGGAAGCCGTGGTGGATCTCGCCACCTTCGCTCTGGACGGACCGGAGCGGCGCAAGCTCAGGCAGGCACACAACCGTGCGACACGTGATGGCCTCTTGATGGAGATTGCCTCGCCGCCTCATACCGAGGGGCTGATGGCCGAATTAAAGGCGATCTCGGACAGAATGG
Organism: Marinicella algicola; assembly: GCF_028401385.1. Taxonomy (GTDB): domain Bacteria; phylum Pseudomonadota; class Gammaproteobacteria; order Xanthomonadales; family Marinicellaceae. Next base: position 3,656,386 of record NZ_JAQOMR010000001.1, on the reverse strand, counting down.
CTCGGCGAGAAACATATGCGGGAAAAGGGGTTTTCCCTTGGCCGTTTCGACGAGGACTATCTCCAGAACTTCCGCTGGCGCTGGTACGCAAGGAAAGCCGGATTGTCGCCTTCGCCAACATCTTCGAGACATCGACAAGAAAAATCGGGACCATCGATCTGATGCGCCACGCCTCTGACGCTCCCTCGGGCACCATGGATTTCCTTTTGTCGCGCTGATGCTCGCTCTGAAGCAGGAAGGCTTTCAGCAATTCTCGTTGGGAATGGCGCCGTTGAGCGGACTGGATTTCTCTCGTCACCCGAGGATCTGGGACCATGTGGCTGGCTCCGTTTCCCGGCTTGGCGGCCATTTCTACAATTTCGCGGGCCTGCGCGACTATAAGGACAAGTTCGCGCCCGACTGGCGCTCGCGATATCTCATGACCTGGGGTGGCATTGATCCGCTGCTTGTTGCCAATGATGTGAACGCGCTTGTCAGCGGCGGTCTTCGCGGCGCGATAACGCGCGGCGCAAAAGCCAAAGACGGCGAAGAATGATCTCTCCCTCCTATGCTCAGTACAGAAGGAAGACAGGCGGTCGGGTTTTACTCCGCCCGCGACGAAATTAAGCTGCCAATTCAGTGGAAGAGTTTTACACCGCCGCTCACAGCTGTCGAAGCCGGGCGATACGCGTCAAGCCTTTCCTTGAGCTTTTCAACCAGTTCATCGTTCAGATAATGCGGGCCTTCGAAAAGATAGACCTCATAGCCGTGCATCGCCCTTATCTGCGGCTCCAGTTCATCAGCTGTTGCCGGGCGGAAACGAGCCTGGGCGAGCGGACGGAACGCCTCCGTGATGATGCGCACGCGGGCCCTGCCAAGACGGGCGGAAAGCGCATCGGCGTATTGGCGCGCCACCTCAGGTGAACGCGCTTCGACGCCGACACCGTCCTGGAAGAAAATGCCGATATCATCCGGCAGCCAGCCCGCCAGCCAGTCCGCGAGCACATCACCGCCTATATTGGTGTTGTCATAGACGCTTATCCACAAGGGGCGGGGCAACAATGCCAGCGCTTCGGGCATCACTTCCGGCGCTTCCTGCCAGGTCGGATCGACCTCGACCGGAAAATAGTAACCTTCGATATTGAGCGGCAGGCTTGCCGCAGCGACTTCCGCTGAAGCTTTGGCAAGCTGCATGACATTCGCCCGAGACTTTTTCTCCGAAAAATTGCCGGCGAGACCGAGGATGACATGTTGTGCCCAAGGTTCGGCGCCGATACGCTGCCAATCGGGCATCGGTGCAGCCGACCTGTGGCCGAGGCCCGGCACAAAACCGATACCGTCAATCAGACTCCACTGGACGAGAAGATGGTTTGCGCCGAGGCGCTGCCATTCACCCTCAGGGCGCGCTGTCAATGTATCGAGCTGCCAGACAATACCGGTAACGGGATAGCGCGCCAGCCGGGCTGGCAGAATAAACCGCTGCCTTGCCAACCATGTCATGCCTCCGGCGGCCACCAGGAACAAGATCGCGGGCAAAGCGGAGAGAAAACCGCGCCGGTTCAGAGTATAAGATTGAGGGATCCGAACCATCCTTCTGCCCTGTCGTCTCCGTAAAGCCTTGTCCGGTACTGAAGGTAAAGATCGATATAGGACATCGGCGCCTGGTATTTTGTCTCTCGGAACCAATAGCGCAAGTTCAGTCCCGGTCCTGCGCCTAACGCAAAGGCCTCCGCGTAGGTATCGCCATAGTCCGCCGACACGCCGATAAAGGGCGTGATAATGAACCTGCCTCCATCACCGAAACTGAAACTGCGACCAAAACTGGCATTTGCCGATGCAAAATTCTCGTTGCTTTGAAGATAGCGGCCTGCCTCGGCGTAGTATTGGGCGGCCCACCATTGTTTTGATGCAACCATCAGGTCCGTGTTGATGCCACCGGATATCGCGCCTCGCAGTAGATAGTCATCGCGGCTGTAGCGCCCGATCTTGAAGTAACGCGCAGCCTCGAGCGTGAAATTGGCGTTGGTGAACGGTTTGAGACGAAGGCCGATGGCGCCTTGCGTTGTCGACGTTCCGACCGCGCCGTCAAGAGAATCGGAAAGTGTCGTGAACTGTCGGATGAAAAGGTCGACTGTCCGTCCGTCCCTGTAACCGATGACCGGCGGTCGCCAGTAAAACTCTGCCCCGAGTTGCGCGGTGCGGCCTGCGGAAGAAGGCGGCGTGATGAAACCGTCGGAAATGCCGCTACTGCCGTAAAAAGGCCGATATTGGCGCCCCAGCGCCGTGACAGGTCGGAAACCGAGCGCCGGAGGGCAAAAGCTCAGCCGGTGACAATGAAAGCGTGCCGGCATCGGCCTCGTCGATTGCCCGTTTCAGCCAGACAACGGCAACGTCATTTTGATAATTCCTGCGTGCGGCATAGGCGGCGTCAATGTATTGGGCGCCGGTAAGCTGATTTTTGCATCGGCTTCGCTGAACGCATCATAGGCAAGTGAGCGGTCGCCAACGCGGCCGGCCAGATAGGCGGTTTCCGTAGGACCTAGCGGCGCAAGCACGCCTTCAGCTTCAGCGGTGCGCAACGCCGAACGGGCGGGGCGGTTGCCGTCTTCGGCCAGCACAAGACCCAGCCTGACAACGGCGACATCCGCCCTTTCCCGATCGGTTTTGGCCAGTGCTTCGGCCTGCTGAAGGGCCTCTGTGGCGGCTGGAAAGTCAGCTATTGCGATGAGCGCTTTCCCGCGTGCCAGCCAGACATCGATATCATCGCTGTCGCCCAGCGGGGCAAGCGCCTGACGGGCAAGCTCGGCTTCGTCGGTGGCCAAGGCGGTCGCGGCAAGATTGAGTCGCAGCTGCGTCTCTCCCGCGCTCGGCCCCGGCATGGCCAGCGCTTGTTCGAAGTCCACCTTCGCGCCGATTTGATCGCCCAGAATCTGCTTTAGAACGCCGCGTTCGCTCAACAGGGATCGGTCCGCTCCGAGCCTGGCGATCGCCGCTTCAGCCACGGCAAGCGCTTCCTCCTGCTTTCCGGTGCGATTGAGAATGTCGACCAGCAGAAACTGATAGTCGCGATCGCCCGGCGCGTAACGCGCCGCCTGCTGCGCATAGACCAGAGCCGCGTTCAGATCATTGCGCCTGAGCGCTGCATATGCCTGATCCGCTGCCTTTGTCGCAGGTGCGGCAACAGCCGGTCTGGTCGTCGTTTGCGCAAGCGCGGCTTTGGCATTTTCAACGAGCTGGAGGTAGTCGCTCTTGGAGGGGCAAGCCGGACTGCCTTCTCCGCTTCAGCAACTGCTTTGCGGTAATCGCCGCGAGCATAGGCACGATAGGCCGCATCCGCAGCCTGATAGGCCGGGTCACTGGTGTTCAGTGGCGCTGTGTCAGGAGATGCTGCCGGAATTGCCTTCGCTTTCGCGGCCATGTCTTCAGCGGCCTCTTCGGTCTCGCTTTCGTCCGCGCGTTCTTGCCTGATAGCATCGGCGCGTTGAGAAAGCTGACCACGAGTTTCGGCATCAAGCGCATTGGCCGGCGCGCCATCGATCGCTGATTGGCCGGTATTCTCATTCGGCATTGCAGGCGCAGCGACCTCTGCCTCCTCCTGAGTAACTGGGGGCTTGTTTTGCGCCGCAAGTTCCTGCCCGATTGCGGCAGCCTGTTCTGAGAGCCGGCGGCGGTCGCCGGTGTAGAGCATAGGATCGTTTGCTGCATCGAGAGCGGCCTTTTCGGCATCTTCATCCCGTCCCGCACGTCTTAGGGCTTCTACAAGTGCGGCCCTCAATTCTCCGGAATCCGGCCTCTGCCGTATCGCTTCATTGAGTGCGTCGATCGCCTCTTGCGTTTCTCCGCGAGACAGCGCCTTGTCTGCTTTGCGCAACAAAAGCAGTGAAGGGCCGGAAAGTGGCAGATAATCGTTCTGGGAGGTGACGGTACCGGCCGCTTGATTGTCGGCCATCGCTGTAAACGGAGCCGCCGCGGACAGGCATAGCGCAACGGCTGAGAGCAGAGATGCGCGACCAATTGGCTTCAACGCGGCGGAACATCTATTTTTCATATAGGTCGTCATGAACGCTCCTCCTGCAGCATTTCCTCGGCATCGGAATTGCCCTCCTGTTTTTCACGCACTGCCTCCATGCGCGCTTGCTGCTCCTTCAGTGCACTTTCCACTGCGTCTTTGAAGACCACATCGCGGGAGACGAGATAGGCGCCGATCAGCCCGTCACGCTCAGGGTGGTAGCCAGAAAGGGCGCTCTGCAGCGCCTCGTTTGAGATCACGCCATTTTCGACCAATATTTCGCCAAGCAGCGGAATATTGCTCTTCATGATGTCCCGCTTGGACAGTTCTCCCTTTCGCGCCGTTGCCGCGAGCAGGCGCAGGCCTCCAGCGATTTCCCGGTCGCGGGCGATGAACTGAAGCGGCTCGTAGCCCAGCCTTTCAGAGATGGCGGACAAAGCTTCCGGGGAAAGCGGGAAAGAAGAAACAAGCGCCAGCCTGTCACTGTCATCTTCGACAATTGCGAGGACGCGATACTCAAAACAGAAATCCGGTTTGAACCGATCGCGCGCAGCCAACACCTCATCTTCGGTCACCGAAATCAGATCGAGACTTGACTGAAATGCCACGGCTTCGGCAAGGACATCTTCCTCGAGCCAGCCTTCATCCAGCAGGATACGGCCAATCGGCACACGACGCGCCTTTTGCATCTCAAGCGAAGTTTCGAGCTGGGAAGCATTGATTGCGTGCCACGAAACAAGAAGCTCGCCAAGTTTTGTCTGACGTTCCACCAGTCCTTCGCCGGTGGGGAAGTCATGCATGGTCTTGTCCCAGACAAGACGGTTGCCGGTGATAAGATGATTAATATACTGCTTCCAGGCGCGCGACATTGCCATGAAATTCACCACATTGGCGACAATCATGCGGGGAATGGCGATAAGCCCGTGCTCCCATCCGAAGGCGCGCGAAGTGAAATAAAATCGCTGCACCACGCGCAGGCAAAGCGCGACGGTATTGAGGAGAAGCACGATGCCGAGCCAGCCATCGATGGACAAGAGCGGCGGGTAGCTTCCCGGCAGAATCCCGATAAGGAATCCGAACTGAAACAGGATATATTGCAACGCCAGAATATAGGCGAGGATGGTCACGAATACGGTGACCATGCTCTTGCGGTCACGCAGCAGGAAGTAGCGGTCGACCAGCGAGCCATACCAGCCGAAATAGGCCCAGCCCTGAAAACAGATGCCGAGTGACCAGCGGGCCTTTTGACGATAGGAGGTTCGAAACGTGTTGGGGAAATACTCCTGGACGCAAAGCGCCATCCGGATCGTCATTTCCTTTTCAGGTCCGAAGCCGAACCATGTTTTGCGCTTGACCTGGTAGTCGACCGGAAAGCGCGCCAGGATGGAGCGCATACCGTGTTCTGAAAGCCTGACGCCGATATCGTAATCTTCAGTCAGCGTCTGGGTGTTGAACGGTTCGTTTTCGTTTTCAGCTGACAGCGTGAGCAGTGCCTTGTGCGAAAAGCAGGTGCCGACGCCGGCTGATGGAACCATGCCGGACAGCGCCTCTCGCACGACGATGTCCTTGCCGTGCCACTCGGCGAATTCATCCATATAGACACCGGCGACAAGGTCGTGCCAGTCACGCTCCAGCGAATTGACAGGGATCTGGATGAGGTCGATGCGCGGAAGAAGATAGTTGAAAAAGCGGAGCTCCAGCGGGTGCAGAACATCCTCACTGTCATGAAGGATGGTGCCCGCAAAAGTGATGTTATACTTTTCCTCGTGGGCGAAAATCGCCTGAACGACCCAGTTCAGGCAGTCCGCCTTGCAGGTTGGCCCATCATGCGGCACCTCGACGCGCACCAGCTGGCGGTAGCGCCGCCGCATGCGTTCGACCTCGTTGATGGTTGCCTGATCGTTGCGATAGGTACCGACGAAGACCGTGTAATTGCGGTAATCGAGTGTGCTCACCATGCCTTCGATCATCGCCGCGATCACATCGCTTTCGAGCCATGCCGGCACCATGATGGCGATATGCTGCTCGGGGCGGCCGAGCAATTGGTCCGGTGTAAGCCGCTTGTAGACCCGTTCCACTGTGAAGCGCCGTTTGATGGCGCGCAGATAGAATACTGCATCAATGAAAAGGTCATCGATGCAGGACACAAGGATGATGACCGCCACGCCTGCTGTCAGATATTCCAGCAAACGGTAGTAGTCAGCGAACAGGAAAGGCCAGTAAAGCGACATGTTTTCTGCCTGACCCCGATCAGCTCTGGTCGTTGCGTTTGCGGCGCTTAGCGGAACGGGCAAAAACCAGGAGCAAAATGAAACCGCCGAGAATGACCGCGGTCAGGATGCCCGGCGCCTGACGGAACCAGAAATCGCGATCGGTTAACATCCGAACGGAGAACCCATGTCCGTCCTGCGTCAGGCGATCAGACTGCTCGATGGTCTCCAGTGGTTTGCCGCTGGTTCTGACCTCGGCCAGCACGCCTTCGCTGCCAATCACCGCGACATCGCCGTGACCGAACCTGAGCGGCTTTTCAATGAGAGGCCCGGGCCCGTCGCTCAGATAGGCAAGGCCCGGCTGTTGGCTGCCGGTCTTGGTCTCGAACACGGCGACGTCGGAAAGACCGGAAGCATCAAAGAGTGTTGTTCCTTTCGCCGTTTCAATCGTGACGCTGCCGCGATCGACCTTTGCGCGGTTGTCGTCGCCAGTAACGTCGACGTCCAGGAGAAGAAAAGGTTTGATGGGTGCGGAAATAACGGCTGCATCGACAACGCTCAAGCTGGCGCGATCGGGCGAAATACCGCTGGAATTTGCAAGGGCAATAGCATTCGGCAGCGTCAAGGATGCATTATCAAGCCAGTTCTTGCGCACGACAACTTGGCTCTCGCCGGAAAGTCTTGCAGCAATCGATGCAAAATCATCTGCCTCCGGGGCTGGTCCGAGTTGCATATAGCTTCCCGGCAGCACCGAAACGGGGAAGGCCTGCGGCACTTCCCGGCATCTGTCGCTGGCGGGCTGGCGCTGGAATCGCACTACGATTGAATTGCGCGGAAGGAGCGCATATGCGGGCACATCGACCGAGATCATCTCCGGCGCGCCATCGGCCACAAGCTGTTTTGCTCCAAGCAGTATGTCGTTGAGGAAAACCGAGGCAACCGGTCTGGTCTCCGTTGCGCCCGGAGCGGCGGAAACGCTGATATAGAGTGCAGTCGGCACTTTTCCTGGTGGAACATCGCTGCTGAGATCTGTCGTCGTAGACCAGTCACCAAGCGCCACAACATCCAGATTTCCGTTGGTATTGACCAGCGATGTCAGCGCCACAATGTCACCATCTGCCATCGGTACGGTTGCGCTTCGCACGACCATATCGCCGGAGACGGCTGTGCGGTGCCACAGCGCGCTGAAGAGACCAGCTGCATCTCTGGCGCCGTCCGGCTCTACCGCGATGACAGGTTGTCCGCCATGAAGGCGCACGCTGAACGATCCGGGCTGAGCCGGCTGGACAAGCGTGTCCCGTGCAGCGACGAGTGACTGAAAAGCATCACGCGCACTAGGTTCGGCAGTGACAACCTGCTGCGCGAGCGCCTTCAGCGCGGTATCTATTTCAAGGAAAGGCTGCTGCTGACCACAGCCACATCTGCCCGCGCCTGAGGCGCGCCGAGAAGCATGAATGCGCCGGCTTCAGCGGCATTCGAAAGTGTGACGGAGCCTCCGGTTGAAAGGCCTGCGAAAGCCGGGATAGTTTGCAAGGCTTCAGGCACGTCGACGGCTGACGCATCGACTGTATCGCCCGGCCCCGGCAACGCTATCACCGTCACACTCTTGCCGGCCCGCTCCAGTGCCAGGCCAAGTCGCCAGGCGGCGTCATAACTTGCCTGATCAAGCTGATCGCTGGAAACCAGAAGCGTAACGTCCTGAGTCAGTGCCGAAAAGGCTTTGGCGACCGTTGTCAAATCTGCGGTTTTGTAGCTGTATTCCAGGTAGGTATCCGGCTCAACAAAAGTTGATTGCCGATCGGGCGGGTGTTGTCGCAGTAAAACTTGCCGATCGAAGGCAGCCACTCAATGCCGAGCTTCACAAAACCGTTGTCGCGCGGGGAACCATCAACGCCGATATCGAAGCCGGTTACTCCGCTTTCCTTTTCAGGCGAACGGGCGGCAACGGCATAGCCATCCAGCGAAACAACATATGTCGTCGTGCCACCATCACCCCTGAGATATCGGCCGTCAAAAGAAAGGCTCGGCTTGATGAGGGGAACGCCGGCCGGCACGGGGATATAGATATCACGAGCGATAAAGGAGGAGGTAAGTGCCAGAGGCGTGTCAATGCCAAGCTCGGTGAGTGGAACCTTGCGGGTGACAACATCGGAAGCCGCCAGTGAACGCAATGCATCGCTCACATCACCGGCTTCGGCCGCCTGCAGCCCGGCACATAGAATGACACCTGACAAACCGATGAAAAATCTGAATTTTTGACCCGAGTTTTTTTATTAGTGTTCATATCGTCCGTTTTCTATTGCGGTATCTGAACATTTGGAGTGAAGGGCGAGATCTGACGCCCCGCGATGGCATCGGCGATGCGACTGGCTGCGTGCCCGTCACCATAGGGGTTGATGATGCGGGAAAAACCTGCGTAGTGCGCGTCGTCATCAAGGAGCTTTTCTGTTTCCGCAACAATTGTGTCGGGGTTCGTTCCCACCAGCCGGACTGCGCCGGCAGCCACAGCCTCTGGTCGCTCGGTTACATCGCGCATCACCAGAACTGGTTTTCCAAGTGAGGGGCCTCCTCCTGGACACCACCGGAATCTGTCAGGATGATATAGGCCCGCTCCATCAGGTAAACGAAATCGAGATAGGCCAACGGTTCTATGAGATGAACGTTGTTTAAATCGCCGAGCAACTCGTGTACGGGCCCGGATACATTCGGATTGAGGTGGACCGGATAGACAATTTCCAGGTCATCACGCTCAGCCAGTCTTGCCAGACCCCTGCATATATTGACGAAACCATCACCGAAACTCTCACGCCGGTGACCGGTGACCAGAAGCAACCGGCGGGAGGGGCGATGAATGAGAACCGGCTTTCAAGCATGTTGCGCAAGGCTGTATCATCGTGGATACGCCCAACGGTTTCCTTCAGTGCATCGATAACGGTGTTGCCGGTGACAATGACACGGCCGCCAAGATGTTCGCCATGCAGATTACTGGCGCTGGTTGCCGTCGGCGCAAATGCGATTGAGGACACAACGTCGATAACCCGCCGGTTCATTTCTTCCGGCCAGGGTTTGGAAAGGTCATAGGTTCGCAGCCCTGCCTCCACATGCCCGATCTTGATACCCCGGTGAAAAGCAGCCAGGCTCGCCGCCATCGCCGAAGTGGTATCCCCATGGACGAGCACATAATCCGGACGGGCACGGTCGAGAACATCGTCAAGTCCGGTAATAACCCTGCAGGACAGACTGTTCAGCGTCTGGTTCGGGGCCATGACTGCAAGATCGAAATCAGGAACGATACCAAAGAGATCAAGAACCTGATCCAGCATAGCGCGATGCTGTCCGGTGACGCATGTAATCGACGTGATAGCGCTATCGTGAGCGATAGTATTGATAACCGGCGCCATTTTTATGGCCTCAGGCCTGGTTCCGAAAACAGAAAGTACCCTCACACTATGCCCCTGTTTAAAATGCAGCTACGATCGACCACAAATCCCGAAATTCACCTCAACCTCATCCTGAGGTTCTTTGCCATACAGTTAGAATTAAGGCGACCGGGCACGGAAAAATGATTGTTTTACTTCTATCATTTCTAAAACAGACAGGGTTAAATATCGGTTACCGAAGCACGGCCACCAACTGTTCTTTCTGCCATTTTAGCGTTGTTGAGGATTGCATTTTTCACATGCGATCGATGGCAAATCCCACTCGGGCACTCTCGACTTCACACTTTCCCTTGCTGCTCACGGACACCTTGAGCCCATGCTGGCGTTTAGTCCCGGCATTTGATGGTGCGGATTAAGTTTAATCCGTTCTGGCTCTGTTGCCCAAATTTTGCAGATGTATTCGTAGGGCGTAAGGCCACGCAGCGTTTTCAGCCGGCGGCCGTAATTGTAGGCATCAATGAAGTCATGGAGGTGTGCGGTTAACTGGGCTGGCTGCGTTCGGTGGCAACTGATATTCAATGAACAAAGCCGCTTTCAAATAAAGCGGCCAGAAGAAAGACGGATAGAACGAGGAAACTGAACGTGGCCCCTTTGCCTTCGATGAAATCGAAGCCGCACCGAAGACCCGTGAGGCTTTTCTCAAAAGCCTTCCCTATGAAAGCCAGGTCGTGCATGTGCGCTGTTCGGCTGGACCCGGACCGGATCATGGACGTCGACCCGCGCCACTACACTTTTGCGCGCGCCACCCAGCCGCATATCGAAGAAGTCATTCGTGGTGGGCGGACCATCGTGAAGAACCGGAAACTGCCGGGCATTGATCTGGAGGCCGTGCACGAAACGCTGCGCGCCCAAAATATCGCGATTCCATCTGCTCGACTGAACATGTGCGCAGCGCCTTTGAAGCGCTTGAGCCCCTGATTGCTGCGCACTATTGAGGTGGCAGCTGAAGCGCACCGCCTGGCTCGTTGACCACGAAGAACCGGGGCCTTTGCTCGACGCGGCCCGCCATCACAGTCATTTTGCCGAAGGCGGACTGCGTATGTTCGTAAGCATGCTGTAGCGGATCTAGAATTTACTGCCGCTATTGAGATGGCACTTGCGTGTCATCTCCGATAATCGATAGAGGCGCCAATCACACATGGCACCGACCGCGATCTATGCGGGGTTCAATCGCGAAGCATGATCCTGCCTGCGGAACTTCGGCAGCCCTAAAGGCTATCACCCCGATTATGCAGGTTTGAGCAATCAGGCTTTCAACATAAAGCCAGAGACATCGCTTCGGCAGTTCGCTGATTATGGACCTCAAGCCGTTCAGCGAGGTCCAGTGGCGTTCGCGCCTTTAGCGCGATGATGATCCGCTCGTGCTCGGCGAAAGATTCCCGACAGCGTTCTTCATATTCATTGACGATAAAGCGGTATCGCCAGATGCGCTGCTGAACGACATCATAGTTTTGTGCCAGGATGGCGTTCTTGCTCGCACTGGCCAGGTTGTGATGGAACAAGTAGTTCAACTTCGTATATTGCTTGTAATCCCCTCACGGGCTGCGGTATCCAAGGCAAGATGGATTTCTTCCAGGGCTGCGATTTCCTCATCGGTCGCCCGGTCAGCCGCTGTTAGCCCGATCAGGCGTTCGAGTGCGCCCTTGAACTCGAAAAGTGGTGTGATTTCGGCTGGATCGAGTGGCGCGACAATCGCGCCGCGATTGGGCCTTAGAACCACAAAGCCTTCCGCCGCCAAAACTTTGAGTGCTTCCCTCAGCGGGGTCCGGGATACATTGAATCGGGCGCACAGGTCAGCTTCGGGAATGCGTGTCCCGTCAGCAAGCTCGCCATCGACCAAAATAGTCCTGATACGGGCGACAAGGTTACCATGCAGGCTGGCTTCTCCCGGTGAAAGCTCCAAATGCGCTTGCTGATCCCTCGGTAAGCTGACGTCGTGTCCCATAACCAATTCTCACAATCGCGTTAAATCACGGGTAACCGGAATCATGCAAAAATTTGCCCGAAGCGTTCAAGTCGCTGTGTTGGAATGCCCAGTTCGTGCAGGCATCCCCAAAGTGTAAAGGCGACTGAATCCATAACCGGGATCCCCAACTCTTTTTCCAGGTCGGCAGCAATCATGGGGCCACGCATGTTTGTGCACAGGATCACAATTGCATCCGGCTTCCCATGGGAGACATCACGACACATCTTTGCAATGTCATCTTCACCAACCTCGGAAAATGAGAAATTATCACTACGGTTGCTGTGGGCTTCTGCAACTGTTTCTATTCCGATTTTCCGATAATTATCGATTATTTTTTCCTGAACATCAGCGGTATACGGCGAGACCAACCCCAGCCTGCGCACGCCAAATCTCTCAAGCAGCCGGTTTAGGCTCAAGACTGCACTTGTCGCGCGAACATCAAAGCGCTCCCGCAATATAGTGCATAGTTTTTCGTCTGTTTCGAAACCCAGCCAACTGGCCGACGTTCCGTTCCAGGCGAGAATATCCGGCTTCGCATCCATCAGAAGATCGGCTGCCTGCAGAATAGGCTCCAGAGAAAACTGCCGGTCCGATGCGCCATCGAGGGCGATGCGGCGAACCCTGAACCGCCCGAAATGAATGCTCACGTCCGGGAAAAGCGGCCATGCAAGCGCGCTTGTATAAGGTTCCACCACCGTGTTTGACGAGGGCGTCAACATACCGATGATGGCTGGTGTTGGTTTTTCGTCATTATTTTGCATTCAAAAATTCTCTTCTCAGGCCATTTTTGCATTCACTTACGCAGACGGAAAACGTCGCATCCTCACTAGATCATCTGTCCTGGAAAAAACCTGAAAAGCAATAGTTGAGTCACATAAAGACGATAAAACCTATTTTAAAGCAATACATTGATTGAAAATAAGTCAATTGCCCACCAAATAGGCAATAACGATTTTCGACCATTTTTTCGCCTAAAATTGTGAATCGGCGCTTGGCATTCCAATAATATTTTGCAACAGTCTTGATAGGAATGAATTCAAATAAGGGAAAATGGATGCACACTGTATTTTCGCGAACCATTCTGGCGGCTGGCGCCATCGCACTTGCCGGCCCGGCATTGGCAGAAACACCGCTTCGGATCGCCGGGAACTTCTCTCAAAACAACAACCAGGTCGAAATCGAGCGGTCTTTCTTTGAAGAACTGCCGGCAGCTTCAGGCGTCGATCTGAGCATCAACTACAATCCGATGGACGTTGTCGGCGTCAAAGCACCTGACGCACTGAGAATGCTTCGCGGCGGCACATTCGACATTATGTCTGTTCAGATCGGCATGGCGTCGCGCGACGATCCCTTTTTCGAGGGTATCGACCTGATGGGCGTGGCAACCGACATGGGGTCTCTGCACGAGGTCGTGGATGCCTATCGCGAGGCGTTTGATCAGCGTCTTCAGGAAAAGTTCAACGCCAAGGTGTTGACCCTCTGGCCCTTCGGGCCGCAGGTTTTCTTCTGCAATGAAAAATCGAGGGCCTGGATGATCTTCAGGGCCTGAAAGTTCGCTCCTTCACACCATCCATGTCTGCGATGCTTGAGAGCTTCGGTGCAACGCCGGTGACCCTGCAATTCTCTGAAGTTTATCCGGCTCTGCAGCGTGGCGTCGCTTCTTGCGGTGTTACCTCGCCGATCTCGGCCAATAGCGGCAACTGGCCCGAAGTCACGTCCTACCTTTTGCCGCTTTCTGTGTCCGGCTCTGTTCAGGGGCATTTCATGAACCTTGATACCTGGAACAGCCTCTCTTCGGATGAGCAGGAAGCTTTGATGGCGCAGTTCACAAAGCTGGAAGACTATATGTGGGATCTGGCCGAGACCGCCAATACTGAGGCAATCGCCTGCAATACCGGCATGGATTCCTGCAAGAACTATAAGAAGTTCGATATGCAGCTGGTCGAAATCACTGAAGAAGACCAGCAGCGCATCAAGGACGTTGCCAGTGAAGTGGTGCTGCCAATCTGGACGGAAACCTGCAACGCTGTAGACCCGACCTGCTCGCAAACCTGGAACGAAACCGCCGGCAAAGCAGCTGGCATCACGATCCAGTAGCAACATAGACGCAAGGGTCGTTGTTCAAGCAGCGACCCTTTAGATTTTTGGATTCCCACCCATGCCTGTCGATGAAAACCCGCTGGCCAAGCACCTTCTGCCCGCTGTCCGCCTTCTGGCGCTGATGGCCGGTTATGCCGTGCTGGGCATATCGCTGATGATCACCCTGGAGGTCATCATGCGCAACGTGTTCAACGTTTCTCTTCAAGGCGCTGACGAATATGGTGGCTACACACTGGCGGTCGTTGCATCATTTGGATTTTCCTTTGCCTTGCTGGAGCGCGCACACACCCGTGTGGAAATCGTGCTTGAGCGCGTCGGGACAGGCACTCAGGCGTTCTTGAACCTTTTTGCGTGCTGGTGTGTGGCGCTGATGGCAATATTCATTGTCTGGCGCGGCTACGGTGCCATGATGGAAAGCATTCAGTACAAATCGCTCTCCGGCACACCTCTGATGACTCGCTTGTGGCGCCCGCAACTGGTCTGGGTTTGCGGCCTCGCCTTTTTCGCCATTTGTTCGTCATGCGTGGCGTTGCATGCGAGCTGGCTAATGCTGCGGGATCGGGCGCGCCTCAATATTTTCTATGGCTGCAAAAGCCTTGAGGACATCATCGAAGAAGAGACCTTTGATAGCTATGACGATCCGAAGGGGGGAATCATGATTGGGGTCTATGAAGCAGGGGTCGGCTTTTTGATCATGCTGGGGCTGATGCTGGCAGGGCTGCCTGTTGCCGTTGCCCTTTTCGGCACCGCTTTTCTGGGCGCTTTCGTTTACCTGGGCTGGCCAACACTGATGGGCTTCGGCAATCAGATGTGGAGCGGCCAGAACGACTTTCTCCTCACCGCCATACCGCTCTTTGTGTTTCTTGGTGAAATACTGGTGCGTTCAGGCGTTGCCGACGCGCTTTATCGGAGCCTTTCTGACTGGATGCGTCGATTGCCGGGTGGTTTGTTGCATTCGAATATTGGTGTCAGCACCATCTTTTCAGCTGTTTCAGGTTCATCTGTGGCAACAGCAGCGACAATCGGAACCGTCGCTTTGCCGATCTTGAAAGAGCGACACTACGATGAGCGCCTCACAACCGGGACAATCGCAGCCGGCGCAACGCTCGGCATCCTGATCCCGCCCTCGATCAACATGATCATCTACGGTTCAATGACCAACACCTCGATTGGGCAACTGTTTGCGGCCGGTCTGGTGCCCGGCTTTTTGCTGACGGCCTGCTTCATGGCACTGATCATCGTTCTTTGCGTACTCAATCCCGGGCTGGCTGGCCCGGCTCTGCCAGCCCGGCCGTTGCGCGATAAGCTGATGAGCCTTTTGGATATTCTGCCACCGCTTGTTATCTTTATCGTGGTTATGGGCAGCATTTATCTCGGCTGGGCCACGCCGACTGAATCAGCCGCCATCGGCGTCGTATGCTCGCTTGTCGTTGCCATTGCCAAACGTCGCCTCACATTCGCACTTCTGCATCAGGCTATGATTTCGACGGTTCGCACATCAGCGATGATCCTGCTGATCATGGTTGGCGCGCTGTTCCTGAACTTTGTGGTCGGGATGCTCGGTATTCCCCAGGCGCTGACCGCCTTCGTTTCGCAATTCGGCGCCACGCCGCTTGAAATTATTCTGCTTCTCGTCGTCTTTTATCTGGTTCTTGGCTGCTTCATGGAAACACTTTCGATGATGATTGCCACCCTGCCGGTCGTATTCCCGTTGATCGCGCATATGGGAATCGATCCGGTGTGGTTCGGCGTGTTCCTTGTCCTGATGATGGAGATTGGCCTGATTACACCGCCGATCGGCATGAACCTTTATATCGTTCAAGGTGTGCGCGAGAGCGGATCGATCATGGATGTTATTCGCGGTGCAACACCCTTCGTTCTATTGATGCTGGGCTTTGTCGGGCTACTGATCGCATGGCCGGAAATGGTGCTTTGGCTGCCTAATATGTTGTTTTGACACCGAAATGACCTGCAGTATGTCAACGCTGGCGGGAAAGTGTACCACTTGGCTGAATCTGGCCGGAGAGAGCTGGCTCGGTTTGTCGGAACCGTTTCGGGCGTTTCGTTAAGTGGAATTCAGCCTCAACTATGCCGCCACCATCATCGGCTGCAAAAACGTAGCCATCTTCGCTCGACTTCTTCCGCCGCTGTCGTTGCCGTCAAACGGTACGTTCTTGCTGGTTATGGACTGAGGGTGGATTGGCGGTTCCAGGAAGTTGGAAACGAGCTCAACGCGGCTATCGATAGCGCAGCACTCAAGGATGGCGCGGGCCCGCGTGGCGATGGCCCGCAAACTGGCGGTCATCCTGTATCGCATGTGGGTTGATGCAACCGACTTCCGCTTTGGAAAGCAGCCTGCCGCACTGGAGGCGTGACCCGCGGCAGATCAAAGGAGCAGGCAACACGGACAAAGCTTTCGCCCGAAAGGGCGGTGCCCGGATCGTTCCGTGGGGACAATGTGCGAGGCGATCTCGTTGAGAGCCCCGAACCTGCCGAACCAAGGTTTGCAAGGTCGTGAAACAGATTGAGACGCTTCGCTCTCCTGACCCCCATCATGCGGCGGCCCCGAACAACGCGTCGGTGCGCCGACCGCGAAGAGAAGCGAGTAGCCCGCGGAACGGTCCCAGAAAAAGTGCAGAGGCACCTTGACCACAACGACCCCAATCAGAGACGACTCTGAGTGTCTGTCCAAAAATTCAACGGAGTCGGAAATTCACAGTGTGTCGATGCAATAAAACCGCGCCGTAAACTGTGGTTTCAGGATCGATCGAGGATGGCGGTCTCCGGAATTCCAGCGTTCTCTCTATTCTTGGACAGACACTAAGGCAAGCCGAGCAGATCCGCCGCCTTGCTATTTCGTGCCGCAATAATTTTTCCAAAATAAAATATATTTATATGAATTGAAAACTATAAATCAAAAATGTAAAATTTTACTTATGAATAAATTGTGATATTATCACGTAATATTGATATATGATATATTTTAGTTCAATCTCTCCTTCAAAGGGAGAGGTGATAAAATGACAATTTTAAATAGAAATGTAAGAAATGGCATGCTGCCATCATTAGCTTTGTTGCGAAACTCCGCATCAGTTGCTGTGATTGCGCTTACGGTCAGCAGTCTGTCTGCAATGAAAGCTCATGCCGAAAATGAATGCGGCCCATCTTCATATCCCATCGTTAATTGCACCGCTAACAGCTACGGAAACATAAGCTATCCGGCAGGTGGACTTGTTGTTCTCGAGAATTCGGACATGACGGTTGACGGCGTTATCACTATCGGCTCAATGGAAAACGAGGTCGAAACAGCAGTCCTAAACACACCTCTATACAAAACAATCACCGGTGAAATCCGCGTATTCTCACCCAAAAACGATGCTGGTATAGGCCTTTATCCTTCGAGCAACAGCGCCACACCGGGCGTTACTGGCATACTCTCCGCGACGGTAGAAGGAGAAGGCAATGCAACAATCAACTTGCTGGAAGGGGCATGGGTCAGCAATCCGAGCTCTGCCGTGGCCGTCAAAGCCCTTCAAAGAGGCACGGGCGACGCAATCGTGCAAATTGAAGGTGCAACCATAGACCAGATAACGCCCGGCATCGCTGTGAATGCAATCAATCGGGGAACGGGCAACTCAAAAATTGTCATGAATTCGGGGACGATCAGCGGGACAGCTGACAATGACCCCAAAACGGAATTTACCGGTCTGGTGGCGCACGGAGTGTCTCCCAATGCAAACGCTGAGATTATCTTTACGGGAGGTACGATAAAGGACACAGATGTCGCCATGACGGCCTATGTCAATGCTTATCCCGGCTCTGCTTCAATCGTCATCAATGAAGATACTGACAAGGCAGACATTCACGGACAAGTTTTGCTGACCGGCACTGAAAGCTATTTCGAACTCAAAGCCGGCGGCCTCTCTATGGCACCGGGTGAAACCTATGATGCTCCGATCAATGTTGAAATTGATGGCAATCAGGCCGACGTCAAGTTGTTGGGAGGAGGTATTGCGACCTATGGTAAAAACGGGCGCGGCGTGGTTCTTTTCAATCAAGGTGGTTACGAGACGATTGCGGCTGTCGAATTGGGTGGAACCGACATCACGATCACCGGAGAGGACGGCGTTGGCCTCTATATGGAGTATATCGCCGATCCTGGGCAGCCATACCAGGTTGATGTCTCCATGTCTGACGGGAACATCCTAAGTTATAGCAATGCCACAGGCGCAACGGCCGTGGGGCTGAATGTCAAGGACCAGGAAGTCGACGCCAGTTTCAACATGAGCGGCGGCACAATCGAGATGTATTCGTCGAACAGCGACGTCATTCAAGCCACGACTTCAGCAGATGGCTTTTATGACTTCCAGTTGACCGCAGGTATAATTCTTGCAGTAGACGGAACAGCAATTAAAATACTTCCAGAGGACGACCTTTCACCAAATGGGCCGATGAAAATTGACGTCACAATCGGCTCGGACATGATCGTCAGCGGTATCAAAGGCGTGTTTCTCAACCAAAATACCGATCCCGGAACGATCACCAGTTTCGAAGTTGCAGGAAGCGCCACTGGCGATATTATCGATGGACCAGGCACGATCAACGTCGTCCTTAACGGGGGCTGTTAAACGGCGCATTTTACGGCAACGCAGGAAATGACACTGTACAGGTCGATGGCGAGGTTTTCGGAACCGAGCCTGAAGAACTTGCCGATTTCGATGGTGGTGAGACCAATAATGGCAGCCAGTCAGATCAGGACCGTGATGTATTTTCGATCGAAAACCTTGAACGCGGCATCATTGCCACCGACACATTCAAGAACTGGGAAGTTCTCGATATCGACCAGTCTATTCTGGAGTTTGATGGCTCGCTGGTGCTGGATGGAACAACCGGCGATCAAAACGGCAGTGGCCAACTCACCATCAACGAATCCATGGTCTTCGTGTCAACGGGAAATGATAGCACTGTAGCGACGAGCCTTGTTGCCAATATTGCCATGCCCTCCAGCGACACCAAGACTTCATTGCTTGAGGTCGATGGAACCGGCCCGCTGAACATTCAGGGCAATCTTGATATCGGCAATAATTCCTCGGCATGGCCGACGATGTCATCGGGGATATGATCAACGTTGACGGGGATTTTACCGGTAATGGGGCCACGTTGTTGGTGGACATAGACCTTTCAAACGGTCACAACGACAAGATGTCCATCAACGGTCAGATCAGTGGACATACCACCATCTCTGCCAATCCGTCGGGAACTCCGGGGGACAAAATATGGCTTCCTGCTGGTGGAAGCTCCGGCGGATTCTCCGCCCGATGCCTTCACAGGCTCGACCACCTACGGAGACACAATATATGAAGTCAGGTTTGTTGCCCCGACCAATGGGGGTGATTCACCAGGTTATTATCTGATGCCGGTAGCTGCAGACTGATCGTGCAACTGGATGTGAGCTTTCAAAAGCTTGTCCAGTCGGAGCGGCTCTGGGAGACTGGCGTTACCACACTTCAGTTTTCCAGGGTTGCTCCGCGGAAAGCGATAATCAACCGGCTCTATCATTTCACGTCAGTCGCGGGCTGTTGGCATCAGCTGTGGCAGCGACATGCTTGCTTCACTCCACTGCCAGAAATGCAGCAAGCAGCATAAATGAGGCCAGACACCACCTAAGGGCGAGAAACAGCCTGTTCAAACAAGCCGAGCCACTTCATATCGTCCTATCCGCCGCCGAGAATTTGCATGATTGTGCGGCGCTTGCGCTCTTCCTGCTGGGCCTCGCCGACATCGGCGGGCGGGGCGGCGTTTCCGTCTTCGCCGAGTCGCCCGAGCAGTTCGACCAGCGTCTTCGGGCTGCCATCATCGGGCGCCGTTGCGCCTCGCGGCTTCGGGTCTATCAGCCGACCGCCGCCGTAGAGCGGTTGCGGCTTGAGGCCATGATGGGCCTCGGCCATGAAATCGTGCCAGATCTTCGCCGGTAACTTGCCGCCGGTGACATTGCGCATCGGCGAATTGTCGTCATTGCCGACCCATACGCCGGTGGTCAGGTTGGCGGTAAAGCCGACAAATAGCGCATCGCGTGAGGATTGCGTCGTGCCGGTTTTGCCAGCCACCTGCCAGCCGGGGATTTGCGCCGCACTGCCCGTGCCTTCGGTCACCACCCGCATCAGCATGCCGTTCATATTGGCGGCGATCTGCGGCGAGAGCACACGGGGCTGGCCAGCATGGTCTGCCTGATAGAGCGTCTGTCCGCCGGTCGACTCGACACGCTCGATGACATAGGGCGCCGCCTTGAAGCCGCCATTCATGAAGGCGGTGTAGGCGCCGGTCAGTTCGATGAGAGAGACTTCCGACGTACCCAGTGCGAGCGAGGCATTGGCGGTGATATCCGAGGTGATGCCGAGCCGGTGGGCGAGGCTGACGACCTGACCGGGGCTTGCCTCCATCACCAGTTGCGCGGCGATCGTATTGACCGAATGGGCCAGCGCCGTTGTCAGTGTCATCGGCCCGGAATAGGTCTTTTCGTAGTTTTCCGGCGTCCAGTTATCGATGGTAATCGGCGCATCATTGCGGACCGAGCTCGGCCGGTCGCCGATTTCCAGTGCGGCCGCATAAACGAATGGCTTGAAAGCCGATCCCGGCTGGCGTTTGGCGGTGACAGCGCGGTTGAACTGGCTTTTGAATATTCCCGTCCACCGACAAGCGCCCGCACTGCGCCCGTTGCATCCACGGCCACCAGCGCGCCCTGTTCGACACGATCCTTCTCGCCATTGGCAGCGAGCACATCCTGCAGGCTGTCCTCGGCATCGCGCTCAAGGCCGGGGTCGATGGTGGTGTGAACGACGATGTCGGTGGTGATTTTGCCGACAATCGGACCCAGGCGGCCCATGACCATGTCGGCGACATAATGTTCGGCACCCGACCAGTAGCTCGGCGCGCGCGTTGGTTCACGCGCCATCGCGGTCGCCATGTCGCTGTCATCGATCATGTTCTGATCGTGCATGGCGGCAAGCACCACTTGCGCGCGTTCTTCCGCGGCTTCCGGGTCGCGGGCGGGCGAAAGCCGTGACGGCGCCTTCAGCAGGCCGGCCAGGAGGGCCGCTTCGCCGAGCGTCACGTCACGGGCGGATTTGTTGAAATAACGCCGGGATGCGGCTTCCACCCCATAGGCGCCGGAGCCGAAGTAAACGCGGTTCAGATACATCGCAAGGATCTGGTCCTTGGAGTATTTACGCTCCAGCCATAGCGCCATCAGCGCTTCCTGGACCTTGCGCTCCAGAGTTCGGGCGTGGGAGAGTAGCACATTCTTGGCCAGCTGCTGGGTCAGCGTTGAACCGCCCTGCACCATGCTGCCACGGGTGATATTGGTCATCATCGCACGGGTGATGCCGATCGGATCAACCCCGAAGTGAGAATAAAAACGCCGGTCCTCGATGGCGACGACCGCCATTGGGATGAAGGGCGACATTTCATCGATCGAAAGCGCTTCTCCGCCGGTCGCGCCGCGGTTGGCGATCAGCGAACCGTCGATGGCGACAATCTTGACGTTGGGCGCACGGTTCGGCACGGCCCATTCATCGACGGGGGCAGTTTGGCACCGTAATAGATGACAATGCCGGCGACGACGACAGCGCCCCATATGGCGGCGACAAAACCCCAATAGACGACAAAGCGGAAGGACCGCATCAAAAAGCCGCGTCCGGAGGAGCGGGCGCGCCTTGTGTTGCCGCGCGACTTCCGCTTCGCAGGCGTTTTGCGCTTCGCGGCGGAGGGGCCGCGAAGGGACGGATCTGTCCTGTTGCGCTTTTTTCTTTCCGGCCATGCGGTGGAGCTGCTCACCTTCCGTGTTCGCAATTCAGATTAGCCGCTTGCCGTTAAGGGTCTGTTAAGGCGAGGGCCGGTGCGCTGTCGCTGCGCCAAAGAGCAAAATCAGCATTAACGCAGGCTGAACACCGGCCCTGAGCGCATTATTTGGCAAGTGCGTCGAGAATGCGGATCCAGGAGCGGATGCCCTTGTGGAAAGAGGTCAGCTCGTATTTCTCGTTCGGCGAGTGGATACGGTCATCGTTGAGACCGAAGCCGACGAGCAGCGAATCCATGCCGAGTTTCTTCTGGAAATCGCCGACAATCGGGATCGAGCCGCCCATGCCGATGACAACGGCGGGTTTCGGCCATTCCTCGGAAAGGGCTGCCTGCGCCTTCTTCAAAAACGGCGCGTTGTAGTCCAGTTGGATGGCCGGCGAACCGCCATGGGGATGAAATTCGACGCTGCAGTCTTCCGGAATTTTCGAACTGACGTAATTGTGGAAGCTTTCACGGATTTTCGCCGGATCCTGAGTGCCGACGAGGCGGAAGGACACCTTTGCCGAAGCCCTGGCCGCAATCACGGTCTTGAAGCCTTCGCCGGTGTAACCGCCGGTAATGCCGTTCACCTCCGCCGTCGGACGCGTCCACGTCAGCTCCAGCACCGAGCGACCCTTCTCGCCGGCAGGCTCGGAAAGCCCGATCTCGCCGAGAAAACGCTGATCGGTTTCGCCAAGCTGTTCCCAACTCTTCTTGACGTCTTCCGGCGTCTCTTCGACACCGTTATAAAAGCCCGGCAACGTCACGCGGCCGGTCTCGTCATGAAGACCTGCGAGGATGTCGGCGAGGATATGGATCGGGTTTGCGGCTGCACCACCGAAGAAGCCGGAATGAAGATCGCGGTCGGCGGCGGTGATCACCACCTCGTCCCCGACAAGGCCGCGCAACGTGGCGGCAATCGCCGGCGTCTCGCGATCCCACATGCCGGTATCGCAGACGAGCGCGAAATCGGCCTTGATCAGGTCGCCGTGTTCTTCGATGAAGGCGGGAAGCGAGGGCGAGCCTGATTCTTCCTCGCCTTCGAACATCACGGTGATCTTGACCGGCAGTTCGGCGTTTTCTTCCCGATAGGCACGGCAGGCCTGCAGGAAGGTCATCAACTGGCCCTTGTCATCGCTGGTGCCGCGGCCGGTAATGATCTTGCGGCCGTTGCCGACGTCCTTGATTTCCGGCGCGAAAGGATCGCTCTCCCAAAGCTCCAGAGGGTCGACGGGCTGAACGTCATAATGGCCGTAGAACAGAACATGCGGGGCGCCTTCCGGCGCATTTTCAGATGTGCCGACTACCATAGGATGGCCTTTGGTCTCATAGGCGGTGGCGGAAAAGCCCAGCGTTTTCAACTCACCCACCAGCCAGTCGGCGGCGTCGGCACATTTTTCCCTGTAGGCCGGATCGGTCGAAATCGAGGGAATACGCAGGAGTGCGAACAGCTTGTCGAGGCTGGAAGGCAGGTTGTCGTCAGCACGTTTCAGCAGCGTTTCAAGTTCAGTCATGGGAAAACCTCAGTCGGTGCTTTGCACGAAATAACTCGGCGGACCATAGGCCAAGCCGAGGGGCTTTGAAACACTCGATTGCAGGATGAGGGGGCCGTCAGGCGGATGTCGGACAATAAAAAGCCGCCATGGCCTGGAGGGGGAGGCCATGGCGGCTGCTTTTTGGGACAAAGGCCGGAGAGGGGATGGAGCCTTTGTCCTTTTGTCTGACGAGGCGGGGGACGAGCCTCCATCAGGCATCGGCGCTAACGTGCGCCGTTGAGATGTATTTGTACTTCCAAATGTGTCGATTCAAGGGAAACGACGACGTATTTCGTTACAAATTGGTAATTTGATTAAATTCATGCGTTTTTCTTTCAACCGGCTATGCAGAAGGTTTGGCGAAAGCGTTGAAATCTGGCTTTGCGATGGACCTTTTTTCGGTCCGCGCTATGGCTTTCAGCATGAAAAAGACGATCACCTCTTCCTCATCGATGGTTCCGGTTTCATTTTCCGGGCCTTTCACGCCCTGCCGCCGCTGACGCGCAAGTCTGATGGTTTGCCGGTTGGCGCCGTATCCGGCTTCTGCAACATGATGTGGAAGCTTTTGACATCGGCGCGCGACACCTCGGTCGGGGTGACGCCAACCCATCTCGCGGTGATCTTCGACTTCTCCTCGCAAACCTTCCGCAAGGAGATCTATCCCGAATACAAGGCCCATCGCCCGCCACCGCCGGAGGATCTGGTGCCGCAGTTCTCGCTGATCCGCGAAGCAACGCGCGCCTTCAACCTGCCCTGCATCGAAATCGAAGGCTATGAGGCCGATGACATCATCGCGACCTATGCCAGGATGGCGGTCGAGGCGGGTGGCGATGCCACCATCATCTCCTCCGACAAGGATCTG
Organism: Marinicella algicola; assembly: GCF_028401385.1. GTDB lineage: Bacteria > Pseudomonadota > Gammaproteobacteria > Xanthomonadales > Marinicellaceae. Next base: position 3,632,449 of record NZ_JAQOMR010000001.1, on the reverse strand, counting down.
ATGCAGCTCGTCGGCCCGAATGTCCATATGTATGATGGCATGAAGGATCGCCAGATCGGCGTCGCGGAGGTCATCGCGAAATGGGGTGTGGCGCCTGAAAAGATGATCGACCTGCAGGCGCTGACCGGTGATTCGGTTGACAATGTTCCAGGCGTTCCCGGCATCGGTCCGAAGACGGCGGCAACGCTTCTGGAAGAATTCGGTGATCTCGACAATCTTCTCGCAAATGCCGAAACCATCAAGCAAAACAAGCGCCGCGAAAACATCATCGCAAACAAGGAGCTGGTGCAGGTTTCGCGCCAGCTTGTGACGCTGAAGCGTGATTGCCCGGTGGAGCTGCCGCTCGATGCGCTGGTGCTGGAGGAGCAGGACGGACCGAAGCTTGTCTCGTTCCTTAAGGCGATGGAGTTTAATTCCATGACGCGCCGTGTCGCCGAGGCGACAGGGGCGGAGGCTGCAGAAATCGAACCGATTGCCGTCAATGTGGAATGGGGCAAGACCGCCCACGGTCCCGACCTTGATCCGGGCGAGGCAGCGCCTGCAGAAGACGGGGAAGCTGCTCCCGGTGCCAAGGCATGCGGTCCGGCAGCGCTTGCTTCCGCCCGTGCCGCCCGTTTTGCCACGGCTCCGATTGACCGTTCATCCTACCAGACGATCCGCGATCTTCAGACGCTTGAGGACTGGATTGCGGTGGCGCGCGACCGCGGGCTTTGCGCCTTCGATACCGAAACTACCTCGCTTGATGCGATGCAGGCCGAACTGGTCGGCTTTTCGCTGGCGCTTTATGACGAAGACGAGCCCGATGCCGGCAAGGCCGTACGGGCGGCCTATGTGCCGCTTGCCCACAAGGCCGGTCAGGATGATCTTCTCGGCGGTGGTCTGGCGGAAGGCCAGATCGGTTTTGATAGCGCACTTGCAGCCCTCAAGGCCCTGCTTGAGGACGAGGCTGTGCTCAAGGTCGCCCAGAACCTCAAATATGATTATCTGGTGATGCTGCGCCATGGCGTTACAGTGAAGAATTTCGACGACACCATGCTGCTGTCCTATGCGCTTGATAGCGGCATGGGCAATCACGGCATGGATGCGCTGTCCGATCGGTGGCTTGGTCACCAGCCGATCCCATACAAGGAAGTCGCTGGCTCCGGCCGTAATATGGTGACGTTCGACTTTGTCGATATCGCCAAGGCGACCGCTTATGCGGCGGAAGACGCCGATGTGACGCTGCGGCTCTGGCTGGTGCTCAAACCCCGCCTTGCCGCCGAACATGTCGCCACCGTCTATGAGCGGCTTGAGCGGCCGCTTGTGCCTGTTCTTTCGCGGATGGAAGAGCGTGGCATTTCAGTGGACCGGCAGATCCTGTCGCGGCTTTCGGGCGAACTGGCGCAGAAGGCCGCTGCTCTTGAAGACGAGATCTACGAGCTTGCCGGTGAGACGTTCAACATCGGCTCGCCTAAACAGCTTGGCGACATTTTGTTCGGCAAGATGGGGCTGCCCGGCGGCAAGAAGACCAAGAGCGGGCAATGGTCGACCGCCGTTCAGGTGTTGGACGATCTGGCCGCCCAAGGCATTCCGCTGCCAAGCCGGATCGTCGATTGGCGGCAGATGACCAAGCTGAAGTCGACCTATACCGATGCGCTGCCGGGCTATATCCACCCTGAGACCAAGCGCGTCCACACCTCATATTCGCTGGCCGCAACCACGACCGGCAGGCTCTCGTCGTCGGAACCGAACCTGCAGAATATTCCGGTGCGCACGGTAGAAGGCCGCAAGATCCGCACCGCCTTCATCGCCAACCAAGGCCACAAGCTGCTGTCCGCCGACTACAGCCAGATTGAGCTCAGGGTGCTTGCCCATGTCGCCGATATCGCGCAGTTGAAGCAGGCCTTTGCCGATGGCATCGATATCCACGCGATGACGGCATCGGAAATGTTCGGTGTGCCGGTGGTTGGTATGCCGGGCGAGGTTCGCCGCCGCGCCAAGGCCATTAATTTCGGCATCATCTACGGTATCTCCGCCTTCGGTCTCGCCAACCAGCTTGGAATCGGGCGCTCCGAGGCGAGCGACTATATCAAGCGCTATTTCGAGCGCTTCCCCGGCATTAACGACTATATGGAAGAGACTAAGGCAAAGGCCCGCGACAATGGCTATGTCGAAACGGTCTTCGGCCGGCGTATCCATTATCCGGAAATAAAATCGTCAAATCATCAGGTCAGAAGCTTCAATGAACGCGCGGCCATTAATGCCCCGATACAGGGTTCTGCCGCAGACGTGATCCGCCGCGCGATGATCCGCATCGAGCCGGAGCTCGCCGCTGCCGGTCTGGCAGAGAAGGTGAAAATGCTGCTCCAGGTGCATGACGAACTGATCTTCGAGGTCGAGGATGATGCCGTTGACGGCGCGACGGCGCTGATTGTCGATGTGATGGAAAACGCGGCGATGCCTGCCGTTTCCATGGCTGTGCCGCTGAAGGTCGATGCCCGTGCTGCCCATAACTGGGACGAGGCGCACTGAACCCGGCCGTTCCGGCTCCGTTTTTAGAAGAGGACATGCAATGAACCCGGCGATGGCTGCCTATGGCGCTCTCGGAATTGCGATCATATGCGAGGTGGTCGGCTCGACGCTTCTGCAAAATCCTACGGCTTCACCCGGTTGCTGCCGACCATCGGTGTTGCCGTGTTCTACATCATCGCGTTTTTCTGCCTGTCGCAGGCGCTGAAGACCATTCCGCTTGGCGTTGCTTATGCGATCTGGGCCGGGCTGGGTATTGTGTTGACTGCGGCCGTCAGCGTGCTGGTCCTGCGTCAGAACCTCGATATTGCCGCCTGGGTCGGCATTGCCATGATTGTCGGCGGCGTGCTGGTGATGAACCTGTTTTCAAGCGCTGCCGGACATTGAGGGCTTAGCGTTCGGCGAGGCCTTGTCCGATAACCCGCACCAGTGCCTCACCGGCGTCTTCAAGCGCGCCTGAATTGTCGATATTCACAACATCGAAATCGCCGTGAACCTTCATGGTCGAGCGGGCCAGACGTTCCAGAATGTCTTCGCGGGATTCACGCCCGCGCGCCTCAAGCCTTTCGGCGCGGATGTCCGGCCGGGCGGTGACGTTGACGACGGTCATTGCGGCAAAGGCCTTGTCGAACAGCGGCAGAGCCGGGCGCGAGCCGTTGGCAATGGCAATACCGCCTGCTGCCACAAAGGCGCGGTGTTCATCGGGAATGCCGTATTGAAGTCCATGCGCTGCCCAGTGCACGGCAAATCCATTTCTCGCCTGCACGGCGGCAAACGCCTCAGGCGTCATCGGCAGGTGATCTTCCGTGGCGCCGTCCGAGGCCCGCGTGATCACCCGGCGCACGAACCGCACGTTCGGGTGTTGGTGAAAGGCCTTCGCTGCGTAGCCGATCAGACTGTCCTTGCCCGCCCCGCTGGGGCCGACGACCACGATGATCCTGCCGGCTTCATCCATCGCTCAGGCCACACGCTTTCCCGCCCGAAACACGGCGCGCACCACCGGCACGTCATCGGTGTGTTTGACGTGCACGAGGTCGGCGCGAAGGCCTTCGGCAATGCGTCCACGGTCATCAAGACCGGCAGCGCGCGCGGGCGTCGCCGTCACCATCGCGATTGCCTGCGCCAGCGAAACCCCTGCCGCGCCGTCATCGGCAAGGATGAATGGTGCATGCAGCAGGCTGAAGGGCACATAATCCGACGACAGAATGTCGAGAACACCGCCAGCGGCCAGATCGCGCGCGGCGATATTGCCGGAATGCGATTTGCCGCGCACCACATTGGGAGCGCCCATCAGCACCGAAAGTCCGGCTGCATGAGAGGCTTTCGCCGCATCGAAGCTTGTCGGAAACTCTGCAATCCGCACGCCATGGCCAAGCGCCTCATCCACATGGGCGAGCGTCGCGTCGTCATGGCTGGCGATGGCAATGCCGCGCTTCCTGCAATGGTCGGAAATCATCTGTCGGTGCTTGTCGGCATAGGCCTCGGAGGCGGCCTGCCGGCGGGCGATAAAGCGTTCAAAGGCATCATCGTCCAGATCGCGCTTGGGCTTGTAATAGCGCCGGTATTGCTGGAGATCGGCGAACTGGCGCTGGCCCGGCGCATGGTCCATCAGCGAGGCGAGCCGCACATGCGGGTTATCTTCGAACCCGGTAAAATGTTCCATGACATTGGCGGCCGAGACTTCGCAACGCAGATGCAGGAAGTGCTGCGCCCTCAGCCGGTCTTGTTTTTCCGCGTCGATGATCGCGCTTGCCATGTCATGCATTTCGCCAGCCTCGAACCCGTCGCCCTCATCCGCGCCTAGGCGCAGACAGTCGAACACCGTGGTGATGCCCGAGGCGGCGACCTGGGCATCATGGGCCTGGATCGCGGCCGTCTTGTTCCAGCGCACGCCCGGACGCGGTGCATAATGGCCTTCCAGATGGTCGGTATGAAGTTCGACAAGGCCCGGGATCAGCAGATCGCCGCCGAGATCCTCGCCTTGGCTGACATTGCCTTCGGAAATCTCCGCGATCCTTCCATTGCGAACCACAAGTGTGCCGTCAATGGTCCGGTCTTCGGCAATGATCCGGGCATTGGTGAAAACGGTCTCTGTGCTCATGCTTCGGGCTCGTCCGTGCCGGTCAGCGGCTGCCAGCGCCGGATATTGAACGGTGCACCGCGGCGCTCTTCGACGAACAGGCCGAGGCCGGAAATAGCGAGCGGTTTGCCGGTGAAGGGCGCGAAATAATCCTGAACCGCCGTTTCAATGACATGCGCATCGGTACCGGTCACAGGTCCGGTCAGCGTCATATGGAAGCGGAATTCATCAAAGACATAAGGATAGCCCCAATGGATCATGTTGTCGCGTTGGGTCTCGGAGAGCGATTCGGGCTTGCGCCGGGCGATCTCGTCGTTCAGGAGCGGCGCGCGCATCGGCTCGAAATGCGCGACAACATCGGCGGCAAAGGCCTGCAGTGTTTCGTCTTCCACAGCGGGAATGAGCGCATAAAACTTGCCGAGTTGGCCAAGCGTGACCTCGGGGATGGAAAATGGCTTGCGGTTGCGGCAAAAGACATCGAACGTGGCCTCAAGTGCCGAGGGCGAGATGTTCTCTGCCAGCCGGAACGGCGCCTTCATGGTGGCATGAAATCCGTAGCGGGCGGCAGCAGCCGTCACCGCGCTCATGCGACCGGCAGGAAGCGCGATATTATCCGGGTAAGCCCGCTCTTCCCCGGCAAAGGCGTCATAACCCAGCCAATGACTGGCGGCGACGGTCAGCGGATCGTCTGCGGGAGGCGTGAAATAGATGGCGTATCGCAAACCGGTGTCCTTGCACAAAACTCTGTGTGTGAATTCGAACGTGACGGGATTCGCAAGCCTTTGCAAGCGGATCGAACCTTCAAAACAAACAATGCCGGGGCGGGCAGCAGGTTCCCTTCAGGGACCGATTATCATTTCATACCGGCAAGGCCCCCGGAAGCGTAACGCGTCAGCCGTTCAGCCAGCGTTCCGGTATGAAGCTCGAACAGATGGTGGTCATCGTCGTAAAAATACAGCGAGCGGCCTTCGCCTTCAGTGCGCGGCCGTGGTGGCAGAAGGTCAAGGCCGAGAGCCGCGATGCGCGCGCGGTGGCTGTCAAAGTCCTTGTCTGCAATCTTGAAGGCGATGTGGTTGTAGCTGCGTTCCGGAAGCGGATCGCCTTGCATGATCGCCACCCAGATGTTGCCGATCAGGAAGAATTTTTCCGGCGAAAGCGAAAACGTATCCGGCCCGCTTGCATAGACTTCCTCGGCATCGAAAACGCCTTCCAGAATTTGGGTCATGCGTTCCAGATCCGAGACCACAAAGGTCATATGCGAAAGGCCTTCGATCACCGGCATTCTCTCCTCAGGAAATTACATCAGCCCTTCCTGAAAAACAAAAAGGGCGATCCGAAGACCGCCCCGATATTCTTTATGAAATCTCGCCGGAGGTGTTCAGTGCGCGCTAGACATGTCGCCGAGGACTTTCTTGGTGGCGACGGTGGAATCGGCGTTCAGCGTGTAGACGATCGGCACGCCGGTGGCGAGGTTGAGCTTCAGGATCTCTTCCTGGCTCATACCATCGAGCACCATGACAAGCGCGCGCAGGAATTTCCATGGGCTGCAACCAGCACCTTCTCGCCTCTCAAGACGCGCGGCAGGATTTCCTGCATGTAATACGGCCAGACGCGGGCACCGGTATCTTTCAGGCTTTCGCCGCCGGGCGGGGCACGTCGTAGGAGCGGCGCCAGATATGGACCTGCTCCTCGCCCCACTTTTCGCGCGCATCATCCTTGTTGAGACCGGCAAGATCACCATAATCGCGCTCGTTGATCGCCTGATCCTTGATGGTTTCGAGATCGCTCTGCCCGACCTGATCGAGGACCAGCTGGCAGGTGTGTTGGGCGCGGGTCAGCGCCGAGGTGAAGGCGATATCGAATTTCATACCCGCTTCGGCGAGCGCCTTGCCGCCGGCGGTGGCTTCCTTGACACCGAGCTCGGTCAGGTCAGGATCCTTCCAGCCGGTGAAAAGGTTCTTCAGATTCCAATCGCTTTGGCCGTGGCGCACAAGAACCAGTGTTCCGCTCATGACAATCTTCCTTCGTCAAATCTTGGGTTAGTGTGTTTTGGAAAGCCCGAGCACGTCGAGCATGGAATAAAGCCCTGGTTTTTCGTTTCTGCCCCAAAGGGCCGCCTGAACGGCGCCGCGGGCGAAAATCGAACGATCGGTCGCCTTGTGGGAAAGGCTGACAGTCTCGCCTTCGCCGGCCAGCAGAACGGAATGTTCGCCGACCACGGAACCGCCGCGCAGCGTGGCAAAGCCGATCGTGCCTTCCTCGCGCGGGCCGGTGTGCCCGTCGCGAACCCTGACGGCATTCTCCTTCAGCGCAATGCCGCGGCCTTCAGCCGCTGCCTCGCCCAAAATAAGGGCCGTACCGGAAGGCGCGTCGACCTTGTGACGGTGGTGCATCTCGAGAACTTCGATATCCCAGCCCTTTGCCGAAAGTGCGGCGGCGGCCTGCTTGACAAGTTCGCCTAGCAGATTGACGCCCAGTGACATGTTTCCGGATTTGATAATACGGGCATGGCGCGCGGCTGCCTTGATCTCGATCTCGTCATCCTCGGAAAAACCTGTAGTGCCGACGACATGGACAATGCGCGCCTGGGCGGCGAGGCCGGCATATTCGACGCTTGCCTTCGGTACGGTGAAATCGAGAACGCCGTCCGCATCGAGAAAGGCCTTCAGCGGGTCGTCGGTAATCGGTATGCCGAGTGTGCCAACGCCGGCAAGCTCTCCGGCATCCCTGCCAAGGAGCGGGCTTTCCGGACGGTCGACAGCGGCATGCAGGACCGCGCCCTCGGTTTCGCTGATCACGCGGACGAGGGTCTGTCCCATCCGTCCGCTGGCGCCCACGACGACGAGTTTCATTGCCGGACTGGTCATGCTTCTTCCTGGTGTTGCTTCGTATCGGTTTTCCGCAGCAGCTGAAGCGCCGCGAAGGCACGCCGACCTTATTGGAAGCGGTACCGGAAGAAAAGGTTGATATTGGCGCACCGGTTCTGAAACCGGATTGATATCAAGGACCAGTGCGTCGCATCAGCTTGTCAGTCTGTTTTTGCTATTGCATCGCGCCGCGCACTAAATGTGCTTGAGGAAGGAAAGGTCGGCATCCGCGTAATCGGTGGAGCGGCTGATGCTTTCCCACGCTTCGGCTTCCTGCCGGCGGCTGTTTTCTGCTTTCTTCAACAATTCGACGGCGTCGCTGCCGAGCAGCAGATGCTCGGGAACATCGTTTGCATCCGCAAGGTCGAGGATGATCGCGGCGATCTTATCGGGATCGCCCGTCTCGTTGCCGACCACGTGCTCAAGGGCCGCCTGCATCTGCCCCATCGAGGGTTGGTAGGCTTCCATCATTGCGGGTGCATCGCCGCGGGCAATTTGCCCCCATTCGGTACGCATGCCGCCGGGTTCGACCGATATCGTCCTGATGCCGAGGTGGCTGGTTTCTTTTGCAATGATTTCGGAAAAACCACTGACGGCCCATTTTGATGACTGATAGGCAGCCATGCCCGGCCCGGTCATACGCCCGCCGACGGACGAGATGTTGATGATGTGGCCGGATTGCTGTCGCCGCATCACGGGAAGGGCTGCCCGGGTCATGTTGACCACGCCGAAGAAGTTGGTCTCGATCTGCGCGCGGAAATGATCGGGATCGGTCTGTTCGAAAGGGGCGAAATGACCGAAACCGGCGTTGTTGACCAGCACGTCGAGCCTGCCGAAGGTATCGACGGCGAAATCAACTGCGGCCTGCGCGGCGAGCGGATCGGCAACATCGAGCGCGCAACTGGCGATGCGATCGCCGAATCCCTCGACAAGCGGTTGGAGCTGTTCGGGCTTTCGGGCGGTGGCAATCAGAAGGTCACCGGCTTCGAGGGCGGCGCGGGCGATATGAAGGCCGAGCCCTCGGGCGCTTCCTGTGATGAGCCAGACTTTTGACATGATCGTTCTCCTTGTTAATGAGTGAGTAGGCGCTCATTTTTTAGATCGAAATCAGAGACATTTTTGCCTCAGATTGGTTTGGCAGTGCCGAAGCTTATTCCGGACCGAAAGGCCGACTGTCGAAATACGTCATTGCCGTACAACGCATTCCACTAGAGGGTCAGTGACCCTTCCTGCGAAAGACCGGCCATGCCGCCCCAGAACACCGCGAAGCCACGCAGCTTAAGAGTTTCGCGCTGGTTTGGATTGTCGGCGATGGCGTCGAAAGTCGCCTCTGCGATCGCGTTCATGATGATCCCGGCATAGCGGATATTCGCGTCTTCTCCGGCCTGCCGGGCAAGTGCCCGGGCCAGCACGACGGCGGCTTCATCGAACCGGCGTTCGCCCTGAGTGCGGATACTGTCGGGAACCTGGCTGGAGATTTTGAGACGTTTGAGCGTGCGCCACTTGGTCGGGTTCGTCACACCCCAGTCGATCAGCCGGTTCCAGAAATGTTGCATGTCTTCGCGGCCTTCATCGCCGGGGAGCGGGTCCTTCAAAAGGATGTCCGCAAGCTCGCCTTCGAGCTCAAGAAGCAGGGCGCTGAGCAGCGCTTCCTTGGTGGAAAAATAGGTGAACACCGTGCCCTCGGCGACGCCAGCCTTTTTCGCGATCTTGGCGGTGGATGTACCCGTGCCCGCAGCTGCCACGAGTCCGATCGTGGCGTTCATGATGGCGGTGCGTTTTTCTTCACTGGCGGGACGGGCCATTCGGGCTTCCATTATTGATTGAGTAGTCACTCATTTATATGGTTGCGCCAGTCGCGTGCGCAAGAGGCTTCTGCAAAAAAGCCCGAAAGGACTTGGTGACAGCTTCAGTGGAATGAAAAAGGCGCGAGGCAGACCCGCGCCTCATCTCGTTGAAGCGACCGCGATGATTGACGATGGTGGCTTAGCCGCGCCAGCGCCGCCCGTCGAGTGCAAGGCCGAAACGCAGCGGTGTGCGGGCATAGGTGGCAAGACCGGCAAGCGCTGCGAGCGGATGGGTGACCACATAGGTCGGGATTGCCTGCAACAGCGCATTGTGCGGCGCCTTGTCTTCGAACGCTGCCCGGAATTCGGGCTTTTTCAACGCGGGCAGGATTTTCTGCGAAATGCCGCCGGCCAGATAGACCCCGCCGCGCGCCATGAACACCATGGCCATGTCACCGGCAATGCGGCCGAGATAGGTCGAAAACAGCGAAAGTGTCTCGACCGCCTGCGGATCGGAACCTTCAAGACCCACATGGCTGACGTCCTTGGGCTCATAGGCCTTCGGCTCGATCCCGTCGGCGGCGCAAATGGCGTTGTAAAGATTGACCATGCCGCGCCCGCAGAGGATCTGCTCGGCCGCGATCCGGCCTTCGATGGTCTTGATATGCGGGAAAATCTGGTAATCGCGATCACTGCGAGGCCCGACATCGATATGGCCGCCTTCGCCGGGCACCGGGATCCAGCGCTCTTCGGCATGAACGAGGCCGGCAACACCGAGGCCCGTTCCCGGGCCGAGCACGACGCGCGAGGCGATCATGGTGTCGGGGCGGTTTGCGATCGGCTCGCGGTATTTATCGGGCATGTTGGCGATCGCCAGCGCCTGTGCCTCGAAATCATTGATGATCACGACATCCTCGAGACCGAGCGCGCTGATCATCTCCTTCGGTTTGATGACCCAGTCGCAATTGGTGAGCGGGATTTCATCGCCGCGAGATCGGACCGGCGACGGCCAGGATGGCGCTGCGCGGCTGCAGCGAGGTCTTGTCCATGACGCCCGCCTGAATGGCGGCATCGACGGTCGGAAAATCCGCCGTGTGCACAATCGGAAATTCCCGCGGCTCGGCATAGGGATCAACAAGCAGCGAAAACCGTGCATTGGTGCCGCCGATATCGCCGATCAGGATGGGAAAGGAGAGGGGTCCGAAGTGCTGATGGTTTTGGCCATGGTGTTTCCGAAATCTGCCCTGTCCCGGGCGGTGTTGAAGGTTCTCGTCAGTGGCGCAATCTCTGCATCCAGTCCGGCGATTTTGCAACGTCATCGGTCAAATCGAAAGCGTAATCGCAACGCGCGGCAGCCGGAAGCCTTTGCCTGAACCCCGGAATGGAAACGGCATCGGCAAAACGCGCTTTCCTATTACAGCAACCCAAAGCGCTTTGAAAGTCGGTGCTGCTCAAATCTGGTGCCACCTTTCGCCACAGGTGAGTTGCCATTCTCATCCTTGCGGACGCGGTTTGGGCACCGGTCCGATCTCCGGCCAGGGCGCCAGCGGCGGTAGCGGGATCGGTGGGGTCAGCGCCGCCGTCGGCAGTGGCGAGGGGCGGGCGCTTCCAGCACGCCGGTGCAGGCTTTGGGCAGGTCGGCAAGCGTTGTGTAGCTCGGGCGTGTCGGTTTCGGCGCCGGCTTTTCCGGTTTTTGGGCGGTGGAGCCGGTTTCGCCGGGGCCCAGGGCTCGTCGGACAGCCACCAGGCGAGATGATCGCCGCAACCGTCATCCTTCATGTTGACCGCATTCTGGGCCTTGCAGCCGGGCGAGCCTTCGCGGCAGAACAGGCGAATGTGGAAATGATAGTGATGCCCGTAATAGGGACGGACCTTGGCGAGGTTGGAGCGGTCGCCCTTCCAGTCTTCGCAGATCGCTTTCTTGATGCCCGGATGGACGAAGATGCGCTGCACTTCCGGGTAGCTCGCCGCCCGCATGATCAGGCGCTCATGGGCGGGGGTGAACTTTTCGGGGTCGACGAACAGTGTGCCGTCATTCTTCAGCACGGATTGAGCGGAAATATCCTCACGTTCGCGCAGCGTCAGGCGCCGGTCGGGCATCGGGTTCAGCCAGATATCGGCATCGAGGCCGACCTGATGGGAGGCGTGGCCGGACAGCATCGGCCCGCCGCGTGGCTGCGAGATATCGCCGACCAGAAGGCCCGGCCAGCCATCATTCTCAGCCGCCTCTTTTGCCAGCCGCTCAATCAGCGCAATCGTGTCGGGATGGCCGAAACGGCGGTTGCGCGAAAGCCGCATCGCCTGCCAGTTCTTCCCGTCGATCGGCAGCGCTTCTGCGCCTGCAATGCAGCCCTTGTTGTAGAAACCGAAGGTTTCAGGTGCACCGCTGCTTGGCGCTGTTTCGGATGCAAACAGGATTTTCGCCGGCGGCGGAAAATCCTGCGCGGTGACCGCCACTGCCAATGTCATCAGTATTGCGATGGTCGAATAGGCCCTGAACCACTGCATCGCATCCTCCCTGAGGTGCTTTTTTCGCCCGTTCTGTCCGGTCGGCCGGAGCGTCACAAGCCTGCCTCACAAAAACGGCACTTGTGCACACGGGTCGATATTTGCTTATTCTTGTTGCATAAGCGAGAAAAGCAAGAACCGGGAAGGCATAAACCATGTGGAAAACAATCTCGGCCGCTGCTTGGGTTGTCGCCGCAGCGGCATTCACCCCGCGCCGGCGGCGTTCGCGCAGAGCGGCGAAGGCGATGAATGGCAGTATGCTTCAGCGCTGACCGGCACGCCGGAATATGTGCAGGATTTCCCGCATTTCAGCTACGTCAACCCGGATGCGCCCAAGGGCGGCGAACTCAGGTTTTACGCCACCGGCACGTTCGATTCGCTCAACCCCATTCCCTATGGCGGTGCGAAAGCCGCTGGCATCGGTCTGGTGTTTGAAACGCTGATGACCCCTTCAGAAGATGAGATCGACGCCCAGTATGGTCTTCTGGCCGATGGTTTTAAGGTGCCGGAGGATATTTCCTCGGTGACCTACCGCCTCAATCCGGCGGCAACGTTCTCCGATGGCGCGCCGGTAACCGCGGAAGATGTGGTTTTCTCCTTCGAAAGCCTGAAGAATTTCAATGCGCGGTATGCCAATTACTACCGCCATATCGAAAGCGCGGATGTCACGGGCGAGCGTGAGGTGACCTTTTCCTTCGATCAGACAGGCAATCGCGAATTGCCGCAAATCGTTGGCCAGCTATTGGTGTTGCCGAAACACTGGTTCGAGGGCGATACGCCGCGTGATGTCTCGGCCAGTACGCTGGAGAATATCGTTGGCTCCGGGCCCTACGAAGTCGCCGAGGTCAACCCAGGCTCATCGATCACCTATCGGCTGCGCGACGACTATTGGGGCAAGGACCTGTCGGTCAATGTCGGCCGCAACAATTTCGGCTCCGTGAACTATCTGTATTTTTCCGATCTCGATGTAGCCTTCGAGGGCTTTCGCGCAGGGACCTTTGATTTCTGGATCGAAACGCGGGCGAAACGCTGGGCGACCGGCTATAATTTCCCGGCGGTCAAGGATGGCGACGTCAAGCGCGAGGCTGTGCCCAATCCGCTACGCAGCAGGGGCATCATGCAGGCGCTGGTGCCCAACAACCGCCGCGCGCCCTTTGATGACCAGCGCGTGCGCGAAGCGCTGATCTATGCCTTTGATTTCGAGACCATCAACAAGAACCAGCTCAGCAACGCCTATTCGCGTGACAATAGTTTCTGGTTCGGGACAGAGCTTGCTTCAGCCGGCCTGCCGAAGGGCGAGGAATTGCAGATCCTCGACACCGTCCGCGATCTGGTGCCGCTGGCGGTCTTCAACACGGCCAACAAGCTGCCGGTCGGCGGAACCGAGGAAGAAACGCGCGCAAATCTGCAAAAGGCATTTGACCTGCTCAAAGAGGCCGGTTTCGAGCGCCGCGGCAATCAGATGGTCAATACCGAGACCGGCAAGCCTTTCTCCTTCGAGATCCTGCTCGACAATCCATCGCTTCAGGTCGTGGTGCTGCCCTATGTCGAAAACCTGCGCAAGCTCGGCATTGATGCCAGCATTCGCGTGGTCGATACCTCGCAATATCAAAACCGGGTCAATGATTTCGACTATGACATGATCTGGGAGATCTGGGCACAGACGCTCAGCCCCGGCAATGAGCAGTTCAACTATTGGGGTTCGCAGTCTGTCGATCAACCGGGGTCGGAAAACTATGCCGGTATTTCCGATCCGGGCGTTGATGCTTTGATCAAGAAGATCGTGTTTGCCGATGACCGCGACACCTTGGTGGCCGCCACCAAGGCGCTCGATCGCGTGCTGTTGGCCAACGATTTTATCATTCCGCTCTACTATTCCAATGACTATCGCATTGCCTACTGGAACGTGATCACCCATCCGGGTTTTCCGGAATACGGTCTGGATTTTCCGGCTGGTTGGTGGTCTACGGAGGCCGAATGAGCATGCCCTGCGGAGTGCGGGATTCGATCCGGTCCATTGCGGCTGACGGGGCGGATGCTCGCAGACTTCCGCCAGCCAACAGCGAGAGCATTTCCTGATGGGCAGCTATATTTTCCGCCGCCTTCTGCTGATGATTCCGACGTTGATCGGCATCATGACAATTTCCTTCATCATCGTGCAGTTCGCGCCTGGCGGGCCGGTGGAGCAGGTGATTGCCGAACTGAACGGCCAGGGCGGCGGTGCCGAAAGCCGGATTTCCGGCGGCTCGGATGCGGGCATGTCGATGGACGGGTTCGACAGCGCGTCATCGTCAAATTATCGCGGCGCGCAGGGGCTTGACCCTGAGCTGATTGCCGACCTCGAAGCCCAGTTCGGCTTCGACAAACCGCCGCTGACGCGCTTCTTGCTGATGATGCGCGACTATGCGACCTTCGATTTCGGCGAGAGTTTTTCCGCAATTCTTCCGTCATCGATCTGATCATCGACAAGCTGCCGGTCTCGATCTCACTCGGTATCTGGGTGCTGCTTTTGTCTTATGGCGTGTCCATTCCACTTGGCATCCGCAAGGCGGTGAGGGATGGTTCGCGCTTTGATGTGTGGACCTCGGGCGTGATTGTCGTCGGGTTTGCGGTGCCGGGCTTCCTGCTCGGTATCCTGATGATTATCCTGTTTGCCGGCGGCTCGTTCTTCGACTGGTTTCCGCTGCGCGGCCTGGTCTCGGATAATTTCGCCGAACTGCCCTGGTGGCAGAAACCGCTCGACTATTTCTGGCATCTGACGCTGCCGCTGATCGCGCTTTCGGTCTCGTCTTTCGCCACGACGACGCTTTTGACCAAGAATTCCTTCATCGATGAGATCGGCAAGCAATATGTGGTGACGGCCCGCGCCAAGGGACTTTCCGAACACAAGGTGCTTTATGGTCATGTGTTCCGCAATGCCATGCTGATCGTGATTGCCGGTTTTCCGGGTTCCTTCATTCTCGCCTTTTTACAGGCTCGCTTCTGATCGAAAACGTGTTCTCGCTCGATGGTCTCGGCCGTCTCGGCTATCTCTCGCTGGTCAACCGCGATTATCCGGTGGTGTTTGCCACGCTCTACATCTTCTCGCTGCTCGGGCTGTTCATCAGTCTCGTCTCCGACCTGATCTACACCTGGATCGATCCGCGCATCGATTTTGAAAAGAGGGATGTGTGACATGAGCGATCTCACATCCGAAGAGATGGTCGCGCGCCCGAAGACCGGCTGGTTGTCGCCGATGAATGCGCGGCGCTGGACGAACTTCAAGGCCAACCGTCGCGGCTACTGGTCGCTGTGGCTTTTTCTGTTTCTGTTCATCATTAGCCTGTTTGCCGAATTCGTCGCTAACGACAAGCCAGTGATCGCGTCCTACAAGGGTGAAATCCTGTTTCCTGTGGTGGTCGATTATCCGGAGGAGAAATTCGGCGGTTTTCTGGCGGTCACTGACTACCGGTCCGGGTTCATTCAAGACGAGATTGCGGAAAATGGCTGGATGATCTGGCCGCCGATCCGCTATTCCTACCGCACCATCAATTCCAATGTGCCCTATTCCGCGCCGACACCGCCGTTCTGGCTGATGAGCAAGGAGGATCGCTGTGCCGGCTATCCTGAAGGCGCTGACGATCCGGGCTGCACGCTGGGCAATATGGACTGGCTCGGAACCGACGATCTTGCCCGAGACGTGCTTGCCCGGGTGATCTATGGCTTCCGCATATCGGTGCTGTTCGGCCTGCTTTTGACCGGATTTTCGGCTGTCATCGGTGTTGCCGCCGGTGCGGTGCAGGGCTATTTCGGCGGCTGGGTCGATCTTTTGATGCAGCGTTTCATCGAAATCTGGTCGTCACTGCCGACGCTTTATATCCTGCTGATCATAGCGGCGATCCTGCCACCCGGATTCTGGGTGCTGCTCGGTGTCATGCTGGTGTTCTCATGGGTCAGTTTCGTCGCCGTGGTGCGGGCTGAATTCCTGCGGGCGCGCAATTTCGAATATGTGCGGGCCGCGCGTGCGCTCGGTGTCGGCAATTTTACCATCATGTTTCGCCACCTCCTGCCCAATGCCATGGTGGCGACGCTGACCTTCGTGCCCTTCATTCTGTCAGGCGCAATCGTGACGCTGACCTCGCTGGATTTCCTGGGCTTCGGCATGCCGCCGGGTCGCCCTCGCTGGGGGAACTGGTCAATCAGGGCAAGAGCAATCTGCAGGCGCCCTGGCTCGGCATTACCGCCTTCTTCACCCTTTCGATCATGCTATCGCTGCTGGTGTTTGTCGGCGAAGCGGTGCGCGATGCGTTCGACCCGAGGAAGACGTTCCAATGAGTGACACGCCGCTTCTGTCCGTTCGCGATTTGTCCGTCGCCTTCCGCCATGGCGGGGCCGACAATCTCGCCGTCGACCGGATATCCTTTGATATAATGCCGGGCGAGGTGGTGGCGCTGGTTGGTGAATCGGGTTCCGGCAAATCGGCAACGGCGGCGTCCGTGCTGCGGCTTCTGCCCTATCCCGCGGCAAGCCACCCGAGCGGCGAAATTCTGTTTGAGGGCCGTGACTTGCTGAAAGCCGATGACCGGACGCTCCGGCAGGTGCGCGGCGGCGATATCACCCAGATTTTCCAGGAGCCGATGACCTCGCTCAACCCGCTGCATCCGGTGGAAAAGCAGGTGGGTGAAACCCTTGCGCTCCATGCCGGAATGACGGGTGCGGATGCCCGAAAACGCGTGCTTGAACTGTTGCACGAGGTTGGTATCCGCGAGGCTGAACGGCGGCTGGGTGCTTTCCCGCATGAGCTTTCCGGTGGCCAGCGCCAGCGGGTGATGATCGCCATGGCGCTTGCCAACCGGCCGAAACTGCTGATTGCGGATGAACCGACGACTGCGCTCGATGTAACGGTACAGGCGCAGATCCTGAAACTTCTGAAGAGCCTGCAGCGCGACCACGGCATGTCGATGCTGTTCATCACCCACGACCTCGGCATCGTGCGCAAGTTTGCAGACCGGGTTTGTGTCATGACCGAGGGCAGGATCGTCGAGCACGGGCCTGTGGCTGAAATCTTCGATAATCCGCAGCACGCCTATACCAAGCACCTTTTGGCCGCCGAGCCAAAGGGCGAGCCGCCGGCGCATGATCCCAGCCGCGCGGTGATCGTCGAGGCCGACAACGTCAAGGTCTGGTTTCCGGTGAAGGCCGGTCTGCTGCGCAAGACGGTCGATCATGTGAAGGCGGTCAATGGCATCTCGCTCAAACTGCGCGCCGGCGAAACGCTCGGCGTTGTCGGCGAATCGGGCTCGGGCAAGACCACGCTTGGTTTGGCGCTGACACGGATGATCGGATCAAAGGGGCGGATCGCCTTTGTCGGCAAGGATATTGACGCCTATTCCTTCAAACAGATGAAGCCCCTGCGCGAGGCAATGCAGATCGTGTTTCAGGACCCCTATGGCTCGCTGTCGCCGCGCATGTCGGTCGGCGAAATCGTGGCCGAGGGGCTGAAAATCCACGAACCTGGACTTTCCACGGCAGAGCGTGAGGCGCGGGTGGGCGCGGCGCTGGAAGAGGTCGGGCTCGATGCCACGATGCGCTGGCGCTATCCGCATGAGTTTTCCGGCGGTCAGCGCCAGAGGGTCGCGATTGCGCGCGCCATAGTGCTCAAGCCGCGTTTCGTGATGCTCGACGAGCCGACATCGGCGCTCGACATGAGCGTGCAGGCGCAGGTGGTCGATCTTCTGGCCGACCTGCAGAAGAAGCACAATCTCGCCTATCTGTTCATTTCGCATGACCTGAAAGTGGTGCGTGCGCTTGCCAACGAGATCATCGTCATGCGCTTCGGCGAAGTGGTCGAACGCGGCCCGGCGGCTGACGTTTTTGAAAACCCGAAGGCCGATTACACCAAGGCGCTGCTTGCCGCAGCCTTCGATATCGAGCCGGTTGAGGCGGATTGAGCAATTGTCCGCTCGCCTTCAAGTGTCCAGACCATAAAGAAGTCCTGCATGCCCAAAGCCCCCGTCGTCATCGACCTGAAATTCTCCGGCCGCGCCGCCATTGTCGAAGCGCTCGGAGAGGTTTTCCATGACCGGCCGGTGGTCGATCTGGCCGATGCGAAAAACCGGGGCCGGGATCTTTCGGATTGCCGTTATGCCGTGTTGTGGAAGCCGGATGACGACCTGTTCGAGCGCGCACCCAATCTCGAAGTTCTGTTTTCCGGCGGCGCGGGCGTCGATAGTGTGCTGGCGCTGAAAAGCCTGCCGGATGCGCCGCTGGTGCGCTTCGTCGATCCATCTTTGACCCGGCGCATGAGCGAATATGTGGTGCTACAATGCCTGTACCACGCCCGCCGCATTCCCGATTACATTGGCCAGCAGGCCGAAACTCGCTGGCAGCAGCTGCCGCCTGCCGAAGCCCGCGATTTCACCGTCGGCATTATGGGACTTGGCGAACTCGGGCAGGATGCCGCCCGCAAGCTCAAGGTCATCGGCTTCAATGTGATCGGCTGGTCGCGCAGCATGAAAGCGGTCGACGGTGTTGAATGTTTCGACGCTGCGGGGCTTGATGCCTTTCTGGCGAAGACTGACATTCTCGTCGGCCTTCTGCCGCTGACGACGGAAACGACGGGGCTCTTCGACCGCGAACTGTTTGAAAAACTCAGCCGTTCCGGCCCGCTCGGTGGGCCGGTATTCATCAATGCCGGTCGTGGCGGGTCGCAGGTCGAGACCGATATCCTTGCCGCACTGGAAAACGGCGTTCTTTACGCTGCGGCGCTGGATGTGTTCGCGACCGAACCTTTGCCGCAGACGAGCCCGTTGTGGTCGCATGAGCGTGTGCTGGTTACCCCGCATGTTGCCTCCGACACTGATGTGAGCGCGCTGTTTGCGCATGTCGAACGGCAGATCACCCGTTTCGAGGCCGGTGAGCCGCTTCGCCATGTCGTCAACCGGGATGCCGGTTACTGAGCGCGCCGGAACAAAGTGCATCGCCTCCACGTTCTCTCTTTGAAAGCATCGCCGCAAACCTATCGCGGTGAGCAAGGAGGACGACATGACGACGCATTTCGATCCGAAAGAAGGCCGCCCTGTCAAATATCCGGGCGAGGATGACTACCCGCAGAAAAACCAGGACGACACGCGCATCTCGCCGACCGAAAAGCGCCACCTTAATCGCGGACAGACCGTGATCATGATCCTGATCGCGATCATGGTCGCCGTGGTGCTGATCTGGGGCGGCGCGTCCTGGCTGTTCGGTGCGCCGGGCGCAAGCTGATTTTGACAACCCGGGAGGTAGACAATGGTTGAAAAGAAGAAAACAGGTAGTCGCCCCGAGGACGTCAAGGTTGACGTGACCCCGACCGAAGCTCGGCATTCCGAGCGCGGTCGTCCGGTGCTGGTCATTCTGGCAGTAGGTCTTGTGCTTGCCTTTTGGTCTGGGCCGCAGTGGAGCTGTTTGCACCGACGGGCGACGATCCGGTGGAAAATACTGTCAACGGGAATGTGGAGCAGGCGGAGCCGTCTCAGTAAAGCTCACTTCGAGCAAAACAATGTCCCACTCTGGACTTCCTATGGTCTTTGCAGCTAAGTCATGTCCCCGGAAGGGCGGCATGGCGGCCTTTACGCAATTTTGAATGCCGCAATGGCGCTTGAAGGCCGAGGAGCGAACGGCGATGCCGAAGACCGATATTGCAACGCGGGTCTACGACCATAGCTGGAAGCTCGACCCGATCATCCGCAGCCTTCTGGATACCGATTTCTACAAGCTTTTGATGCTGCAGATGATCTGGAAGCTTTATCCGGACGTCAATGCCACCTTCTCGGTGATCAACCGGACGGCCTCGGTGCGCCTCGCCGACGAGATCGATGAGGGTGAACTGCGCGATCAGCTGGATCATGCGCGCGAACTCAAACTGACCAAGAAGGAAATGATCTGGCTCGCCGGGAACTCATTTTACGGCCGCTCGCAGATTTTCGAGCCGGAATTCCTGACCTGGCTCGCCAATTTCCGGCTGCCGGAATATGAACTCACCAAGCGCGACGGCCAGTACCAGCTTGATTTCCACGGGCGTTGGATGGAAACCACGATGTGGGAAATTCCGGCGCTCTGCATCGTCAATGAATTGCGCTCGCGCGCGGCGATGAAAGACATCGGTCTGTTCACCATTGATGTCACCTATGCCCGCGCCAAGGCGAAGATGTGGGCGAAGGTCGAGCGACTGGCAGCCCTTGAGGGCCTGAAAATCTCCGATTTCGGGACACGGCGCCGGCATTCCTTCCTTTGGCAGCGCTGGTGCGTGGAAGCGCTGAAAGAGGGGATCGGTCCGGCCTTTACCGGCACGTCAAATGTGCTTCTGGCCATGGACACGGACCTCGAAGCTGTTGGCACCAATGCCCATGAACTGCCAATGGTGGCCGCAGCCCTTGCCGAAACCGACGAGGCGCTGGCCATCGCGCCCTATAAGGTGATGCAGGACTGGAACAAGCTCTACGGCGGCAATCTGCTGATCGCGCTTCCAGATGCCTATGGCACCACGGCATTCTTGCGCAATGCGCCCGAATGGGTTGCCGACTGGACCGGTTTCCGCCCCGACAGCGCACCGCCGATCGAAGGCGGCGAAAAGATCATCGACTGGTGGAAGAAGATGGGCCGCGATCCGCGCGAAAAGATCCTGATCTTTTCCGACGGGCTCGATGTCGATGCGATCATCGAAGCCTACAAGCATTTCGCGGGGCGGGTGCGCATGAGCTTCGGCTGGGGCACCAATCTCACCAATGATTTCATCGGTTGCTCGCCGCATCGCGTCGGCGGGCTGAAGCCGATTTCGATCGTCTGCAAGGTGTCGGATGCCAATGGCCGCCCGGCGGTCAAGCTTTCCGACAACCCGCAAAAGGCGACCGGTGATCCGAAGGAGGTCGAACGCTATCTGAAGTTCTTCGGCTCCGAGGATATGTATGACCAGCCTGTGCTGGTCTGAAATCCGATCTGTGGCTGAAAAGCAATACCGCTGAATAGTTCGGACAAATCAGAAGATTGGCTTCATTGACACCGTCGTTATCCGCCGCATAGATTGCGCGTGGATCAGGTTCCGTTCGCGAGGACGGATGAAAAGGAACACGGTGCAAAACCGTGGCTGCCCCCGCAACTGTAGCCGCAGAGCCGTTTCCATGATGTCACTGGGCGAATGCTCGGGAAGACGGAAACAATGGCGATGACGCGGAAGCCAGGAGACCTGCCGGATCCCGTCACCCATGCTGGAACACGGGGTTCTTGTTTTGGCGCGGTCTGCCGTCGCGGTGACATTTCGAAACGATGTTGCCACCGACGGGACAGAACCGCGACCGGGTATCTCCGTGTCCTTTCTTCTCCTCGACGGGCTTTTTCGGCCGGCTTGAAACCGGCCGCCTGAGGATATGGAATGAAAAATCTCTGCTTGCGGCTTCTGCTGCCATTTTGACCCTGACACCGGCGCATTGGGTGCTGGCCCAGGATGCCACTTCTTTCGAAGAGGGGTTACCGAGCTTGCGCCGGTTTATGTGACGACGCCGCTCAGGCGTCCTTCAACGATCGTGCAATCGACCTCGACCGTGACAGTGATCACCGAGGCCGATATCGAGAAATCGGCAGCACCCGACCTGCCGTCGCTGCTCAGGAAATATCCGGGCGTGAACGTGTCGACCAATGGTGGTCAGGGCGCTCAGTCCTCGATCACGCTGCGCGGCGCCAGCGCCAGCCAGACGCTCGTGTTGGTGGACGGCATGCGTGTGGCCTCGGCCACGGCCGGCTCTGCCTATCTGTCCAATATTCCGCTTTCTGCCATCGACCGTGTCGAGATCGCCGAGGGCGCGCACTCTGCCCAGTGGGGCGCTGATGCCATCGGCGGCGTTGTCAACATCATCACCAAGGACGGCTCGTCCTGTGTCAATGGTCAGTCGATCTGCACCACTTTGGAAACCGGTGTGACCTGGCCCTGGGGCGGTTTCGGTACCATTGCCACGCGCGGGATCACTGATAATGGCGTGGATTTCAACGTTGGCCTCTCGATCCTCGGAACCGAGGGCTATGACTTCACCACGCCCGAAAATTCGGTCCACGAAGATGGCCGCGACGGCTTTCTGCAGGGCTCGCTTAACTATTCGATCGGCAAGGATTTCAACTGGGGCCGGCTTTATTCCGAAGGTTTTACGCCCGCTCCAACCCGCATTTCGACAGCGCGCCTTATGCCGACTGGATGACCGGCGACATGGTTTACGGCGCCAATCAGGCGACCCAGACCAATGCCGCTTTCAAGCTCGGTGCCGAGCTTGACCATTCTGATGACTGGTCCTCTGTCTTCGAAGTCTATTCGGCCTTTGATTACCAGAAGAATTTCCGCGACGGGCATCCGGAAGCCGATACCCACTACGATACCAATCGCTATGGTCTTTCGGGATCGACCACCAGGGAAGTGCTGACGGGCGATGCGCTCAACACCTTCACCCTTGGTGGCGAAGCCTATCGCGAGACGGTGGATTCATCCGTCGATTATACCGAAACCTCGCGCAATGTCGGTGCGGTCTACGGCCAGTATGGCCTGGAATACGAGGCGCTCACGCTCAATGCCGGCCTGCGCTACGATGCCGACGAACAGTTCGGCGGGGCTTTGACCTATAATGCCGGGCTCGGCTATGAGCTCGTTGCCGGATTGACGGCACGGGCCTCCTTCTCCACCGGCTTCAACGCGCCCACCTTCAACGATCTCTACTGGGCGTTTGACGGCTCCTATGTCGGCAATCCGAACCTTGATGCCGAAACTTCGAAGAACTGGGAAGCCGGCCTGAACTGGGATTCCGGCTACGGTACTGTCATCGATGTTGTTTACTACGAAAATTATATCGATGACATGATCGCCTATGTCTCCGATCCGGTCACTTTTATCGGTACCATGGAGAACATCGAGAAGGCGAAGATATCCGGTGTGCGTGCGGTCTGGTCGCAGAGCTTGGTCGAAGATCGCTTCGGGCTCGATTTCGGCTTTGAATATCGTCTGCCGAAGGACGAGACGGATGACATCTATATTGCAAACCAAAACCGGCTGAAGCTGACAGCGGCCGCAAGCTGGCAGGCGAGCGAGGCGCTCAACCTCAATGCCGATATCGAATATGTTGGAAGCCGCTGGACCAATAGCGATAGCTACAATCCACAGCTTAGCGATTACACGTTGGTCAATGTTTCGGCGCTCTATGACGTCGATCCGGCAGCACGGGTTAAATTCGCGGTGGATAATCTTTTCGATGAAGAATATGAGAGCGCGTATGGCTACAAGGAGCCGGGAACCACGGTATCGCTTTCCTACCAAAGGACCTTCTGAATGAACTGGTCGGCGCTGACGGCTCGAAACGTTTTATCCGTCAAGACCGTGCGCGCTGGCCTTGTTTTTCTGTGATTGCTGCCGGGCCGGTGCTGGCCCGGCATGACCTTATCAGCCCCAACCGGGTGGTCTCGATCAATCTGTGTACCGACCAGATGGCAATGCTGCTTGCCGGGGACGATCAGCTCATCTCGGTTTCGGCGCTTGCCGCCGATCCCGCCATATCCGCCATGGCCGAAGATGCGATCGCCTATCCGCTCAACCACGGGCTGGCGGAAGAAGTGTTTCTGATGAAACCGGATCTGGTTCTGGCCGGCAGCTACACCACTCGCGAAACGGTCGACCTTCTGAAACGGCTCGGTATTCCCGTGGCTGAGTTCGCGCCCGAGGCTTCGCTTGAGGATGTGCGCGACAACCTGTTGCGCATGGGGCATCTGCTTGGCCGGGACGATGCGGCAAGGCAGCTCGTCGATGATATGGATGCAAGGCGCGCAGCCCTTCTCGAAGCGCCGGCAAGCGGTAAGACCGCAGCGCTCTACTATGCCAACGGCTACACCTCGGGTGATGGCACACTCGCCGGCGATATCGTCGCCGATGCGGGCCTCGACAATATCGGTGTTTCCGCCGGTGTCGACGGGCTTGGTCGCCTGCCGCTGGAGCGACTGATCATGGCTGCGCCCGAGGTCATCGTCGGCGGTGACAGTGGGTATGACGCTCCGGCATTGGCCGAGGCTCCTTTGCCCATCCGGCCTTTCGCGCGGTCGCCGAAAACGCGGATTTCATCGACCTTCCCAGCCGTTTGACGATCTGCGGCGGGCCGTTCAGCCTTGATGCGATTGCCCGTGTCAGAGACGGTTTGGCCAGAGGTCGCGGGAATGAGTGAACAGCGACGGTATTTCGTTGTTCTTGCCGGTCTCGGGGCGCTCGTGATCCTGCTGTTTCTGGCGTCACTCACGGTTGGCCCCGCAGGTTTCGGTCTCCGCGCAGCGCTTGCCGGGCTTTTCAGCCGGGATGCCGGCGCGATTGCGCTGATCATGCAGGAGATCAGGCTGCCGCGCGCGCTGCTCGGGCTCACCATTGGGCTAACGCTCGGTCTGTCCGGAGCGGTTCTGCAGGGCTATCTGCGCAACCCACTGGCCGAACCGGGATTGCTCGGTGTCTCGGCCTCCGCATCATTGGGTGCGGTGATTGCGCTCTATACCGGGCTTTCGGCGCTGTTTGCGCTGGCCCTGCCCATCCTTGCACTTGTCTTCGCTTTTGCTTCTGTCGTGCTGGTGCGGTTTCTGGCGGGCGGCGGTGCGCGCAGCCTTTCCATCATCCTTGCCGGTGTTGCCGTCACAAGCTTTGCCGGCGCGATGACCGCGCTGGCGCTCAACCTTTCGCCCAATCCGTTCGCCGCCATGGAAATCATGTTCTGGATGCTTGGCTCGCTTGCCGATCGCTCGATGCTGCAATTCTGGCTGGCCATTCCGTTCATGGCCATTGGCTGGGTGCTGCTGTTGTTCTCCGCGCGCGCACTCGATGCGATGATGCTGGGTCATGATGCGGCGGCCAGTCTCGGGGTTTCGCCGAAAACCACGGAGCGGCTGGTGATCTGGGGGTTGCGGCAAGCGTCGGCGCGGCAACCGCCGTTTCAGGTACGATCGGCTTTGTCGGGCTTGTGGTGCCGCACCTGCTGCGCCCGCTCGTCGGAGCGGTGCCCTCGAGGTTGCTGCCCGCAAGCGCACTCGGCGGCGCAACGGTGTTGCTTGCGGCAGATGTCGCGGTGCGGTTGATCGCACCGGAACGCGATCTGAAGATTGGGGTGGTGACCGCACTGATCGGCGCGCCATTCTTTTTGTGGCTGATCTACAAGACTCGCCGGGAGCTGATCTGATGCTGTTGAGTGCTGAAAGGATCACGGTCCGTATCGGCGCGCGCACGATTGTCGACGATGTCGGATTTTCGGTTGGCCATGGTGAACTTGTCGGCCTGATCGGGCCGAACGGTGCGGGCAAATCGACGCTGCTGAAGGCCTGCCTCGGCCTGATCCGTGCTTCCGGCGATGTGCACTTGCTCAAGACGCCGCTGGCGCAGATGACACCGCTTGAGCGTGCCCGCGCGGTGGCCTATCTGCCCCAGGATCATGAAATCGCCTGGCCGGTGGCCGTACGTCATGTCGTCGGGCTGGGGCGTCAACCCTGGCGGGAATGCTCCGCCTTCGGCGATTATGCCGGCGGCCAGATCATCGCAAAGGCCATGGCGCGTATGGGGGTAGCCTCGCTTGCCGAGCGCCGCGCCGATACGCTCTCTGGTGGTGAGCGGGCGCGGGTGCTTATTGCCCGGGCACTGGCCCAGGCCACGCCGCTTCTGATTGCCGATGAACCGGTTGCAGGCCTTGATCCCGCCCACCAGATCGCGCTGATGGAGGTGTTCGCCTCGCTCTTGCGTGAGGGCCGCTCTGTGGTCTGCTCTCTGCATGATCTCGGGCTCGCCGCGCGCTGGTGCACGCGGTTGGTGATGCTCAGCGAGGGGGCATTGTCGCAGACGGGCCGCCGGCCTCGGTGCTGACGCCTGAGAACTTGCGTCGGGTCTATGGCGTGGAGGCATTTTTCGGCCACGCGAATGGCGGACCGGTGGTCATGCCGACGGCCCTTTCTGAAAAATAGCGCGCCCGCGTTGCGCAGCTTCGACAAACTCTCTTCAAGCGCCATTGCGCGCGGGGTCCGATTTCGCTAAGAAACCGCAGCTTTCCGGCTTTGGAGTCCGGTCGCGACCAAAGCTGGCCGCCGACCGGCCCCACAGGAATGCCATGGTGTTGCGTCCGCCATCCGCTTTCGGACGTTTTAGAATTCGAGTGTTGGAAAATGGCCCGCATTGTTATGAAATTCGGCGGCACATCTGTCGCCAATATCGAACGAGATCCGCAATGTGGCGCGCCATGTCAAACGCGAGGTCGATGCCGGCCATGAGGTCGCCGTTGTCGTGTCTGCCATGGCCGGCAAGACCAATGAGCTGGTCGGGTGGACCCGCGAAGCCTCGCCGATGCATGATGCGCGCGAATATGATGTGGTCGTCTCTTCAGGCGAGCAGGTAACGTCCGGTCTGCTCTCCATTGTGTTGCAGTCGATGGGCGTCAATGCCCGCTCCTGGCAGGGCTGGCAGTTGCCGATCAAGACCGACAGCACCCATGGCGCTGCCCGGATCGATGGCATTGACGGCTCGGATATCGTCAAGCGCATGGGCGAGGGGCAGGTTGCGGTGTGCGCCGGGTTCCAGGGCATTGGCCCGGATAACCGCATCGCCACGCTCGGGCGTGGTGGTTCCGATACCTCTGCCGTCGCCATCGCTGCTGCAGTTAACGCCGATCGCTGCGATATCTATACCGATGTCGACGGCGTCTACACCACCGATCCGCGCGTCGAGCCGAAGGCCCGGCGCATGAAGAAGGTGGCGTTCGAGGAAATGCTGGAAATGGCCTCGCTCGGCGCCAAGGTGCTGCAGGTGCGCTCCGTCGAGTTGGCCATGGTTCATAAAGTGCGCACATTCGTGCGCTCCAGTTTCGAGGCGCCGGATGCGCCGGGCATGGGCGATTTCGACAATCCGCCCGGAACACTGATTTGCGACGAGGATGAGATTTTGGAACAGGAAGTCGTAACCGGCATCGCGTATGCCAAGGATGAGGCGCAGATCTCGCTGCGCCGTGTGGAAGACCGCCCCGGCGTTGCCGCCGCCATTTTCGGCCCGCTTGCCGAGGCCCATGTCAATGTCGACATGATCGTCCAGAACATTTCCGAGGACGGCACCCATACCGACATGACCTTTACCGTGCCGGCCTCCGACGTGGAAAAGGCCAAGACAGCACTTGCCGCCAGGCATTCCGAGATCGGCTATGACGCGGTTCAAAGCGAGACCGAACTGGCCAAGATTTCGGTGATCGGCATCGGCATGCGTTCGCATTCGGGCGTTGCGGCGTCGGCCTTCAAGGCGCTGTCCGAAAAGGGCATCAACATCAAGGCGATCACCACGTCGGAGATCAAGATCTCGATCCTGATAGACGGTGCCTATGCCGAGCTTGCTGTCAGAACTTTGCATTCCTGCTACGGTCTCGATAAATAAGCCGTAACGGACGGCTCCGGATTTCATGTTTCGGACCGTCCGACTGAAACCGTCAAAGGTTTCTCCACCGGGGACAGACTGCGATGAACCACCAAGCACCGAGCCCGCGTATATTGCTGAAGCGGCTCAGGGAACTGATGGCCGAGCCGCTGGAGCCACAGACCCGCCTTGACCGTATTGTCGGCCAGATCGCCGACAATATGGTCGCCGCCGTGTGTTCGGTCTACGTCTTGAGAGCCGACAGTGTGCTCGAGCTCTATGCGACGCAAGGCCTGAAGCGCGACGCGGTTCACTTGGCGAGCCTTCGCATGGGGCAGGGCCTGGTCGGGACAATTGCGGCCTCCGCGCGCCCCTTGAACCTTTCCGACGCCCAGTCTCACCCCGCTTTTCGCTACCTGCCGGAGACCGGAGAGGAAATCTATCACTCCTTCCTCGGTGTTCCGATTCTGCGCGCCGGGCGCACGCTTGGCGTCCTTGTGGTTCAAAATACCGATGAACACGCGTATAGCGAAGAAGACGTCGAGGCGCTGCAGACGGCGGCAATGCTGCTGGCCGAGCTGATTGCCTCCGGGGATCTCAAGAAAATCACCCGGCCCGGCATGGAGCTCGATCTCACCCGCACGGTTTCGTTCTCAGGCGATGCCTATGGCGAGGGCATCGCGCTCGGGCACGTCGTGCTGCACGAACCGCGAATCATGATCAGCAACCTCGTTAACGAGGACAGCGATGCCGAGATCGCGCGGCTGCGCGCGGCCATGGAAAAGCTGCGGTTTTCGATCGACGAGCTGTTGCAGCGCAAAGACGTTTCCGCCGAAGGGGAGCATCGCGAGGTCCTGGAAACCTATCGCATGTTTGCACATGATCGTGGCTGGGTGCGGCGTCTGGAAGAAGCGATCACGCTTGGCCTGACTGCCGAGGGTGCGGTTGAAAAGGTTCAGAGCGACACCAAGGCGCGGATGATCCGGCTCACCGATCCTTTCATGCGCGACCGCATGCATGATCTCGATGATCTTGCCAACAGGTTGCTGCGTCAGTTGACCGGCCACACAGTCGACACTGATGGCGAGAGCTTTCCCGAAGACGCTGTCGTCGTGGCCCGTGCGATGGGTGCCGCCGAGCTTCTGGATTATCCGCGTGAAAAACTGCGCGGCCTCGTGCTCGAAGATGGCGCAGCGACCAGCCATGTCATCATTGTAGCGCGGGCGATGGGCATTCCCGTCATCGGCCAGGCGACCGGCGTTGCCGCCCAGGTGGAAAACGGGGATGCGGTCATCGTCGATGGCGACGACGGCGAGGTGCATGTGCGCCCGCTCGATGCGGTCATCACCGCCTATGAGGAAAAGCTGAGGCTGAGAGCGCGCCGGCAGGAACAGTTCCGGGCACTCAGAAATGTCGATCCGGTTTCCGCCGATGGTGTTCGCGTCCGGCTGATGATGAATGCCGGGCTTCTGGTCGACCTGCCGCAGTTTGATGACAGCGGCGCGGAAGGCATTGGCCTGTTTCGCACCGAACTGCAGTTCATGATCGCGTCGCGCATGCCGAAAGCGGCTGAGCAGGAGAGCTTCTACCGGCAGGTTCTGGATCATGCGGGCAATCGTCCCGTCACCTTCCGTACGCTTGATATCGGCTCCGACAAGATGGTCTCCTATTTCCGCTCCCAGGAAGAGGAAAATCCGGCCATGGGCTGGCGGGCGATACGGTTGGCGCTTGACCGGCCTTATCTTCTGCGCATGCAGCTTCGTGCGCTGATGAAGGCCTCGGCGGGCGAGACATTGCGGGTGATGGTGCCGATGGTTTCCGAGGTTGGCGAAATTCGCGAGGCACGGGCGTTGATGGCCAAGGAAGTGCAGCATCTGGGGCGTTTCGGCCACCGGTTGCCGCGCAAGATCGAGCTTGGCGCCATGCTGGAAGTGCCCGCACTTCTCTACGAGATCGATGAACTGATGGCCGAGGTAGATTTCGTCTCGGTTGGCTCCAACGATCTCTACCAGTTCTTCATGGCAATCGACCGTGGCAATGCCCGGGTTTCCGATCGCTACGACACGATCAGCAAACCTTTCCTCAGAATGCTGCGGGATATCATGCGGGCAGGCGAACGCAACAGTGTTCCGGTAACGCTTTGCGGCGAATATGCCAGCAAGCCGATTTCGGCGCTGGCGCTGTTTGCGATCGGCTACCGCTCTGTCTCGATGTCTGCGACGGCGATCGGGCCGGTTAAGGCAATGCTGCTCGGCCTCGACATTTCAGCCGTCAGCGAAGTCGTGAATGCAGCACTCGACGATCCGTCCAATCTGACGCCAGTGCGCGCGCTGCTGGAGCGCTTCGCAAGCGATCACAACATTCCGCTTTAGCGGCGCTGCAAACGAACGGCAACGAAACCCATAACAAGCGGAGATGACCACGCGTGGCGAGGCTACCACAGGAAAAGATGCGGGAACTGGAACGGCGGTTTTCCGAGGTCGAGGCACGCATGTCAGCCGGCCCCGATGCGGAAACCTACGTCAAACTCGCATCGGAATATGCCGAGCTGGACCCGGTCGTCGCCAAGATCCGTGACTATCAGGCCGTCGAAAGCGAGCTTGCCGATCTGAACAGCCTGCTTTCCGATCGCGCCACCGAAAGGGAGATGCGTGAGCTTGCGGAAATGGAAGTGCCGGAGCTGGAAGAGCGTATCGAAGCGTTGACCAGCGAAATCCAGCTTCTGCTTTTGCCGCGCGATGCGGCGGACGAGAAAAGCGCGGTTCTGGAAATTCGCGCCGGAACCGGCGGATCGGAAGCCGCCCTTTTCGCCGGCGATCTGTTTCGCATGTATGAGCGCTACGCCTCTGACAAGGGCTGGAAGGTTGAGGTGTTGTCCGCAAGCGAGGGCGATGCCGGCGGCTACAAGGAAATCATTGCTTCCGTTTCCGGCAAAGGGGTGTTTTCAAGGCTGAAATTTGAATCCGGCGTGCATCGGGTTCAGCGCGTGCCGGAAACCGAAGCCAGCGGGCGCATTCACACCTCCGCCGCGACCGTTGCTGTTTTGCCGGAAGCCGAGGATATCGATATTGAAGTGCGCCAGGACGACATCCGCATCGACACGATGCGCGCCTCGGGGCGGGTGGCCAGCACGTCAACACAACGGATTCGGCTGTGCGCATCACCCATATCCCGACCGGCATTGTCGTCACCAGCTCGGAAAAATCCCAGCACCAGAACCGGGCCAAGGCGATGCAGGTGTTGCGCGCCAAGCTCTTCGACATGGAACGCCAGCGTGCCGATAGCGAACGCTCCGCCGACCGCAAGAGCCAGGTCGGTTCCGGGGATCGTTCCGAGCGCATCCGCACCTATAATTTTCCGCAAGGGCGGGTCACCGATCACCGCATAAACCTGACGCTGTACAAGCTCGATTCCGTGATTGCCGGCGATCTTGACGAAGTCGTCGACGCGCTGATCTCCGATTATCAGGCCGGTCAACTCGCCCTTCTCGGCGCCCACACAGGATGAGGGCTCAAGCGTGGTGACACTTCACGCGACCTATCGCGAGGCCGTGGCCTCTTTCGAAGCAGCAGGGCTCGAAACGCCCTCAGACGATGCCCGGCATCTTTTGAGCGGTGTGCTCGGCCTTTCTCTCACCGGGATGATCACTGAAGGCACGCGTGCGCTGGATGCCGATGAGCAAGAGACTGTCGCCGCTGCGGTTGCAAGGCGGGTTGCCCGCGAACCGGTCTACCGGATCCTCGGTGCCCGCGAATTCTACGGTCTCGATTTCATGCTGTCCGCCGATACGCTGGAGCCGCGACCGGATACCGAAATCCTGGTCGAGCACTGTCTGCCATGGCTTCGCCAGGCGGTGGAGCGCAAAGGAGCAGCCCGCCTTGTCGATCTTGGTACGGGAACCGGTGCCATTGCGGTCGCGCTTCTCAAGAACTGCGCCAAATCGACAGCGCTGGCGACAGATATTGCAGGCGGAGCCCTTGAAACTGCGCGCGCCAATGCCTTGATCAATGGTGTCGCCGATCGTTTTGATACGGCAAGCGGGCCGTGGTTTTCTGCAGTTCGTGGGCAGTTCGACATGATTGTGTCAAATCCGCCCTATATCGTCTCTGATGACATCGAGGCGCTTGCGCCGGAAGTGCGGGACCATGACCCCGCACTGGCTCTGGACGGGGGCGCTGATGGTCTTGATGCCTATCGGGCAATCGCGGCGGAAGCCGGAAATCATCTTGCCGAAGACGGCGTTGTTGCGCTCGAAATCGGGTTTGATCAGAAGGATATGGTAACCGCGATCTTCTCCGAAGCGGGGCTTATTCGGGTGGAATCACACCGGGATCTGGGCGGAAATGACCGCGTTGTCATTTTTGCAACTGCCCGGAAACGCTGAAAATTGAACCTTGTCCGGCCTTTTTGAAAACAGCTGAAGAAAGGGCTTGGAATTTTAAGGCAAGCACGATAGGTTGCACCCACGCAAAACAGTGACTGAAAGAAACAGCGATTCGTCGCTTGGCAACAGTCCCAAGGTTTCCCGTCCAGTGTTGGTTCATTGTGACATGCCGTTTTTGCGTGATTCAGGTATTTGAATTCCACGAATGGCAGCCGGTGTTTTGCGCTGCCAGCGGGGCTATGCCGCCGTGTTTCGCCAATGCGGGGACGGCAAATGGCAAGGCTCGACCATTGACAGAAAATTCAGGTGAATACTCCATGAGGCCAGGACAGCAGAATAAGCGCAGCCGGGGGCGCGGCAGCAATAATAATAACTTTAACCGCAAGGGCGCCAACCCGCTGACCCGGACCTATGACAGTACCGGTCCTGATGTGAAAGTGCGGGGCACCGCGCAGCATGTCGCAGAAAAATACATGTCGCTTGCCCGCGACTCTCAGAGTTCTGGCGACCGTGTTATGGCGGAGAATTACCTCCAGCACGCCGAGCATTATATCCGGATCATTGCCGCCGCCCAGTCGCAGATGCAGGAACGTAGCCAGCGTGACGACCGCTCCGACAATAGCGACGACAATGACGACGCTGCGGCAAGCAAGGCCAACAATAATCAGTCGCCGTCCGATGAACGCAACGGGCGCAATGAGCGTAATGAGCGCAGGGAACAGCCCCGCAAGCAGGAACAGCAGGTTGATGGCGACGGGCCGCAGCCGGTGATCGACGGAACGCCCGCCGAGGTTGCTGCCGAGGAGGCCGATGGTCAGCCCGCGCAGAAGTCGCGCCGCCGTTCGCCAGCCGCCAGCCGCCCGCGCCGCACCAAGCGCGCTGCCGGCGCCGAAAATGCTGGCGATGACAGCACTGCCACAGCGGCTGCCGAGAGCGCTGGTGGCGACAGCAATGCCGCACCGGCTGCCGAGAGCGCTGGTGAGGCGGAAGCACCGAAAAACCGGTGCGCCGCCGTCGCACTCCCAAGTCGAAGCCGCCGCTGCCGATGCTGCGTCTGGCGAGAAGGACAAGGCGCCGGCGATGGCCGACAGCGCCTCGGAATAACAGAGGCGGATCAAGAAAATCTGGATAGGGCCCGGCCATAGCGGTCGGGCCTTCATCGTTACTGGTCGATGGTGCAGCTGTGCGGTGATATTCGGTTTCGGGGCTGACGCGCGACGGACCGGCAGGTAAACGGGACGACTTCCATGAGCTTTGTGATCGCAATCGATGGACCGGCTGCTGCCGGTAAGGGTACACTGGCGCGCAAGCTTGCCGAACATTTTGGCCTGCCGCACCTCGATACGGGTCTGACCTACCGGGCGACTGCAAAGGCGTTGCTCGATGCGGGAAAGCCGCTTGATGATGAAGCGATTGCGGCACAAACTGCGGCCAGTATCGACCTTGGCAATCTCGATCGCGCGGTTTTGTCCGCTCACGATATCGGTGAGGCCGCTTCGAAGGTTGCGGCGATGCCTTCGGTGCGTGTTGCGCTGGTGGCCGCCCAGCGACGTTTCGCATCCTCGGCGCGCGGCGCGGTGCTTGACGGGCGTGATATCGGTACGGTCGTCTGTCCGGATGCGCCGGTGAAGCTCTATGTCACGGCCGATGCGCAAGTTCGTGCCAAACGCCGGTATGACGAGATCCTGGCCAGAGGTGAGGTCGCGGATTTCGACCGGATTTTGGAAGATGTGCGCCGCCGCGACGCGCGCGATATGGGGCGAAAGGACAGTCCTTTGCGCCCGGCGGACGATGCGCACTTGCTTGATACGTCTAAAATGGGTATAGAGGCCGCGTTTCGGGCTGCTTGTGCTTATGCAGAAAAGCGGCCTGATCTGTAATACATGCGGAGGAGGCTCCGCAATTTATGGTTTTCATTGCATCCATGCGCCGGAATACTCTTTCTGCCCGAAGCCGGGTGAAGAGGGGTGCGATGACAGCCGAAGATCAACACGAACCACCGGCGCTACGCGTGTTCGGCCCTGACAGACCGACACGATCCAGGAGTTTTTATGACTGCACAAACCCCCACGCGCGACGATTTCGCCGCAATGCTCGAAGAATCCTTCGGCGCGAACAATGATCTTGCTGAAGGCTATGTTGCCAAGGGCCTGGTTACGGCCATTGAAAAAGACATGGCCATCATCGATGTCGGCCTCAAGGTCGAAGGTCGCGTTCCGCTTAAGGAATTCGGCGCGCGCGGCAAGGATGGCGAGCTGAAGCCCGGCGACGAAGTCGAAGTCTATGTCGAGCGTATCGAAAATGCTCTGGGCGAAGCGGTTCTTTCGCGCGAGAAGGCTCGCCGCGAAGAATCCTGGGTCAAGCTCGAAGCCAAGTTCGAGGCCGGTGAGCGCGTCGAAGGCCAGATCTTCAACCAGGTCAAGGGTGGCTTCACGGTCGACCTCGACGGTGCGATCGCCTTCCTGCCCCGTTCGCAGGTGGACATCCGTCCGATCCGCGACGTATCTCCGTTGATGCACACGCCGCAGCCGTTCGAAATCCTCAAGATGGACAAGCGCCGCGGCAACATCGTTGTTTCGCGCCGGACCGTTCTTGAAGAAAGCCGTGCGGAACAGCGTTCGGAAATCGTTCAGAACCTCGAAGAAGGTCAGGTCGTTGAAGGTGTTGTCAAGAACATCACCGATTACGGTGCCTTCGTCGATCTCGGCGGTATCGACGGTCTGCTGCATGTCACCGACATGGCATGGCGCCGCGTCAACCACCCGACCGAACTTCTGTCCATCGGCCAGAACGTCAAGGTTCAGATCATCCGCATCAACCAGGAAACGCATCGCATTTCGCTGGGTATGAAGCAGCTTGAAGCTGACCCGTGGGATGGCATCCAGGCCAAGTATCCGGAAGGCAAGAAGATTTCCGGTACGGTTACGAACATCACCGATTACGGTGCGTTCGTCGAGCTGGAGCCGGGCATCGAAGGCCTGATCCACATCTCGGAAATGTCCTGGACCAAGAAGAACGTACATCCCGGCAAGATCCTGTCTACAACACAGGACGTTGAAGTTGTCGTTCTCGAAGTCGACCCCGCAAAGCGTCGTATTTCTCTCGGCCTCAAGCAGACGCTTGAAAATCCGTGGGAAGCTTTCTCCTTCTCGCATCCGTCCGGTACGGAAGTTGAAGGCGAGATCAAGAACAAGACCGAATTCGGCCTGTTCATCGGTCTCGAAGGCGATGTCGACGGCATGGTCCACCTTTCCGATCTCGACTGGAACCGTCCGGGCGAGCAGGTCATCGAAGAGTACAACAAGGGCGATATCGTCAAGGCTGTTGTTCTCGACGTCGACATCGAGAAGGAGCGCATCTCGCTTGGCATCAAGCAGCTTGGCAAGGATTCGCTGACGGAAGCTGCTGCTTCCGGCGATCTGCGCAAGAATGCGATTGTGTCCTGCGAAGTCATCGGCACCAATGACGGTGGCGTTGAAGTCAAGCTCGTCAACCACGAAGACATCACTGCATTCATCCGTCGCTCGGATCTTGCGCGTGACCGTGACGAACAGCGCCCTGAGCGTTTCTCGGCCGGTCAGGTGTTCGACGCTCGTGTCACCAACTTCTCCAAGCGCGACCGCAAGGTCATGCTCTCCATCAAGGCGCTTGAAATCGCCGAGGAGAAAGAAGCTGTTGCACAGTTCGGTTCGTCCGACAGCGGCGCTTCGCTCGGCGACATTCTCGGCGCAGCCCTGAAGGGCCGCGACGAATAGTAAGCTCACCGCTTACACGCACTGAAAAAATGAACCGTCGGGTGGCAACGCCCGGCGGTTTTTCTTGGCCGTTGAACTTGACGACGGGGAGCGCTTTCCGATGTTCGGAATGAGACGTGCTCAAGGATAAGGTCATGGCCAGTAAAACACCGATACTTCCCGGAACGAACAGCGTGTCGCTCGACCCCGAGATGGATGCCCTGCAATACGAGATCATGCAGGAGACGGCGCAGGCGCTGGGGCGGATCGGGCGGCGGCTGGAGGAGGCACTGGCGGCGTTGAGACGCCACGATGAGACGCCGGGCTCCAATCAGGATCGTGACGCACTGGTGCAGGAGGCCGCCGACCGCGCCTTCGCGCTGTTCATCCAGCGCGATTATCTGGAGCTCAAGACCGACCACCACCTGACATCGACCTATGACATTCCCCGGGAAGTGATGATCCGCGTCGGCGTGATGAAGAAGACGGAGACAACATAGTCTTTCGACATTTCGCCCGAAAAAACGCCCCGGTCTAAGCCGGGGCGTTGCATATCTGGAAAGGGTCTATGATCAGTTCGCTGAGTGCTGAAGACGCTCGATTTCGTCTTTGAGGTATAATTTCTTGCGTTTGAGTTCGATGATTTCCTCGTCATTGCTGGACGGTGCGGACATCACGTTTTGCAATCTTTTTCCAGCGCGGAATGCTTTTCCTCAAGGGCGGCAAGGTGGGTCTGAACTGTCATTTCACACGTCCTTCCTTTGTCTATCACCGCAGGCTGCGGCTCATCGTCATCAATTTGCAACAAAACCATGCCATGTTTCCGCACGCTTGTCGAAGGCGGAAATGTGATTTTACGGCGGCATTTTCAATGTCTGCGCTATCACCCGTCGACAGCTTGCTTTTCTCCGAAAACGAATGATGCTAAAGGCTTTCCGGATCGGCTTCGGCCGGGTTTGACCGTGGCCGTGCCCCGGTTTCGCCAGAATTGGAACCACGATTGAAACGGAAGGCCGATGAGCCCGATCAAGAACCCACCCGTTGCCATTGTCATGGGGTCCCAGTCAGACTGGGAAACGATGAAGAACACTGCCGATACGCTCGACATTCTCGATGTGGACTATGAGGCGCGGATCGTCTCCGCTCACCGCACGCCGGACCGGCTTTATGAATTTGCCCGTGGTGCGCGTGCTGAAGAGTTTCAGATCATCATTGCCGGTGCCGGCGGTGCGGCGCATCTGCCGGGCATGCTTGCGGCGCTGACGCCGCTGCCGGTCTTCGGCGTCCCCGTTCAGTCACGTGCGCTTTCAGGCCAGGACAGCCTGCTTTCGATCGTGCAGATGCCGGCGGGCGTGCCCGTTGGGACGTTGGCGATTGGCAAGGCGGGTGCGATCAACGCTGCCCTTCTTGCGACGGCCGTGCTGGCGCTGGCGGATCCGGAGCTTGCAGGCAGGCTCGACGATTATCGCGCCCGACAGGCGGCCCATGTTGCAGAATATCCCATCGACAAGGACGAATAGGCCCATGAGAACCATCGGTATCATCGGCGGCGGCCAGCTCGGCCGCATGCTGGCCATGGCCGCCGCCCGGCTTTCGATCCGAACCGTCATTCTGGAGCCTGATCCGTATTGTCCGGCAGCCCAGGTCGCAAACGATCATATCGTGGCTGCCTATGATGATGAGCGCGCACTGGCCGAGCTTGCCAGGCAGTGCAGTGTCATCACCTATGAGTTTGAGAATGTGCCTGAAAAGAGCGCGGCCCTGCTTGCCGCCCAGCGGCCTGTCTATCCGCCGGCCCGCGCGCTTTCGATCTCGCAGGATCGACTGACCGAGAAAGCGTTTCTTAATGAATGCGGTATCCCGACGGCGGGCTTTCACGCCGTCGATATCCGGGCCGATCTTGATGCGGCGCTTGCGCTTTTGGCGGGCGTGGCGTGCTGAAGACGCGCCGCTTCGGCTATGACGGCAAGGGCCAGTGGGTTTTCAAGGGCGAAGGCGATGACGCCGATGCCGCGTTTGCAGCCCTTGCCGGCGCACCGGCGATCTTCGAGGAGTGGATCGATTTCGAGCGCGAAATCTCGGTGATTGCCGTGCGCGGCATCGATGGCGGCATCGTCTGTTTCGATCCGGCCGAAAACGAGCATCGCGATGGTATTCTCAGGGTTTCGCGTGTGCCTGCGCGCGTCACCGACGACCTGAACGGGAAGGCGAGGATCGCTGCAGAGAAACTTCTCTCCGCTCTTGGATATGTCGGCGTTGCGGGCCTTGAGCTTTTCGTCGCGCGCGACGGGCGCCTGCTTGCCAATGAGTTTGCACCGCGCGTGCACAATTCCGGCCATTGGAGCGAGGCGGCTTGCGTGATCTCGCAGTTCGAGCAGCATATCCGTGCCGTTTGCGGGTTGCCGCTGATTGACCCTGTCCGTCACAGCGACTGCGTGATGCACAATATCATCGGCGACGATATGGATGACATTCCGCGCTGGATGACGACGCCCGGTGCGCTGGTGCATCTCTACGGCAAGGCCGAAACCCGGCCGGGTCGCAAGATGGGCCATGTCACCGTTCTTCAGACTCACGAAAACCTCCGAAACAGTTGACTTTGGGCCAGCCATTCGCTACGAACCGGCCACAGCCAAGCGCGCCCTGTTCCGGCGCGCTTTTGAATGTTGAATCAGACCGCCTTTACTAGTCAGTCGAGCGCGGCACAAACAGCGGATCGAAAACATGAAGATCAAGAATTCGCTCAAGGCGCTCAAGTCCCGTCACCGGGAAAACCGTCTGGTGCGCCGCAAGGGCCGAGTATACATCATCAACAAGCAGAACCCGCGCTTCAAGGCCCGCCAGGGCTGAAGTGTGTCACCGGTCCTTGTCCTTGATCAGGCCGGAGCAATATCTGTTTGAATTTTCGCCATGACGGGATACCATCCCGTCATGCGCTTTATGTCTGCCTTCCTGACCATTCTCTCGCTGTCACCTTTTGCGGTGCAGCCAGCGCTCGCGCAATCAGCCAAGAGGCCGCCGGAACCTGCCGCCGGGATCTCGACCTCTGTTGATCCGCTGGATGCGATGTATCAAAAGCTTGTCCGTGCCCGCGATCCAGACGCGGCGGCTGCCTTTGCCAAGGAAATAGACGACTATCTCGACCGTTCGCCAAGCGCGACGGTGTCCCTGCTGTTCAAATGGTCGGATGAGGCGGCGGCGGACGACCGTACGGCGGCCGCGCTTGATTTCCTGTCGGAGGCAATCGCCCTCAGGCCCGACGAACCTGCAGCCTTCCGCAAACGAGCCGTCATTCACTATGCCCATGGTGACTTCAACAGGGCGATGGATGATATCGGCAATGCGCTTTCATTGGAGCCGCGTGATTTCGGCGGGCTCGGGTTGATGGCGACGATTCTCGACAGGACCGGAAGGCCGGATGCCGCGCTGGAGATCTGGCACCGCTATCTCGATTTCTATCCTGCCGACCGCGATGTCGGATTTTACGTGGATATGACGGAAAACGAACTGGCAGGCGAGCGGCTTTAGAGCTGTCGTCCGAGGACGGAAACACAAAACCCGGGTCTGCCGATCGGCTGACCCGGGTTTTTGATCGCGGCAGGGGCGTATCAGCCCTGGTTCTGCTGCTGGCGCTCCTTGGCGCGGTCATCCATCATTTCGTACCACATGGCGTTGAGCACTGCGAAAAGTGCGGCCAGCGGCAGACCGAGGATCCATGCGAAATACCACATATATAGCTCCTTTGTTCCGATCGGGACGGGCCTTGCGGAAAGGCCCGTCAATTATGATCAATAGGCGTGACCGCCGCCGTTGATGTCCTTGTCCGTCACCTTGCCCCACATGATATGGTAAACCCATGAGGTGTAGGCGAGGATGATCGGCACGAAGATCAGGGCGCAGATCAGCATGATGAACAGCGTCACGTGGCTGGAGGATGAATCCCAGGCCGTCAGGCTTGCTGCGGGCTGCTCCGAGGACGGCAGAATGAACGGGAACATTGCCACACCCGGCGTTGCGACAACGCCGAACACCGAGATGCCCGAGGACAGCATGGCAAGTGTCGGCTTGCTGCCCTTCAGTCCGATAAAGGCGCCGATCGCCCCGATGAAGCCAAGCGCAGGCGCTAGCATCATCCAGGGATAGCGTCCGTAATTCACGAACCAGGCACCCTGCTCGCGGGCAACGTCGTTCATCAGCGGGTTGGACGGTCCGGAGGCATCGACGGGGCCGATAAAGGCGTAGCCGTCAATACCATAATAGAGCCAGACACCGGCCAGTGCGAACAGCACGATCAGCGCGAGGGCCGAGACCGAACCGTAGGCCCGTGCCCGGTCGTTGATCGGACCTTCCGTCTTGGTCGACAGATAGGCCGCCCCATGCATGACCAGCATGGCGACGCAGACCAGACCGGCCAGCAGTGCGTAGGGGTTCAGCAGGCCGAAGAACGTGCCGTCGTAGAAGATCCGAAGGTCGTCATCGAGCCGGAAGGGAACGCCCTGAAGCACATTGCCGAGTGCCACACCGAAGATCAGCGTCGGCACGAAGCCGCCGATGAACAGCATCCAGTCCCAGGTGGTGCGCCATCTCGCGCTTTCGCGCTTGGAGCGATACTTGAAGCCAACCGGGCGCAGGATGAGTGCGAACAGGATCGCGAACATCGCCAGATAAAAGCCCGAAAACGACACGGCGTAGATCGCCGGCCATGCCGCGAAGATCGCGCCGCCGCCGAGGACGAGCCAGACCTGGTTGCCTTCCCAGACAGGACCAATTGTGTTTACGACGATGCGCCGCTCTGTGTCACCCTTGGCAACGAAGGGCAGAAGTGTTGTCGTGCCAAGGTCGAAGCCGTCCATGATGGCGAAGCCGATCAGCAGGACGCCGAGCAGCAACCACCAGATCACGCGGAGGACTTCGTAGGAAATGAGATCGTGTAGTACCATGATGATTTACTCCGCGGGTGTCATGGTGCCCTGAACGCGGCGGAAGCCGAGGACAGGCATCTCTGGTCCGTTGTCAGGCTGCGGTCCCTTGCGGATCGCGGCGAGCATCAGGCCCATTTCGATGATGAACAGCACCGTATAGAGGGCGACGAAGCCGGTAATGGTCAGAAACAGGGTTCCTGCACCGAGGCTGGAGACGGCAAGTGCCGTCGGCAGAATGCCCTCGATGATCCACGGCTGACGGCCGAGTTCGGCAACGATCCATCCCGCTTCTGCGGCAATCCACGGCAGCGGAATGATCCAGACGGCGACATGCAGCAGCCAGCGATGGCTATCCAGACGACGACGTGTCGACAGGTAGAAGAATGTTGCCATCACCGCGATAAACAGGAAGCCGCAGCCGACCATGATGCGGAACGACCAGAACAGTGTTCCGACTGGCGGAATGAGGCTGTTGGCCGCCTGATCGATCTGTGCCGGTGTGGCCTGGCTCGGATCATCGACAAAGCGCTTCAGAAGATAGGCGTAGCCGAGGTCGTTGCCATACTGTTCGAACGTTGCCTGGTCTGCGGTATCGGGCGTGCCCGTTCCCATGGCCTGGCGTATATTGCCCAGTGCCTCATAGGCCAGAATACCGTTTTCGATACGGGCCTTGCCGCTTTTGACCAGCTCGTTGATGCCTTCGATCGGGGTATCCAGCGAGCGGGTGCCGATCAGGCCCATGACCCAGGGGATGTGGACTGCATAATGCGTCTCGCGGTCCTTCGTGTCCGGGATGCCGAACAGGGTGAAGGAGGCGGGAGCCGGTTCGGTTTCCCACATGGATTCGATCGCCGCCAGCTTCATCTTCTGGTGTTCGGTGGTTAGATAGCCGCTCTCGTCACCGAGTACGACTACCGACAGCGCGGCGGCCAGGCCGAAAGCACAGGCAACCGTCATCGAGCGCTTGGCGAGCTCGACGTGGCGGCCCTTCAGCACGTACCAGGCGCCGACGCCAAGCACAAAGACCGAGGCGGTGACATAACCAGCCGATACCGTATGGACGAGATTTGGCCTGGGCAACCGGATTGGTCAGGACCTGGAAGAAGTTCGAGACTTCCATGCGCATCGTGATCGGGTTGAAGGTCGAGCCGACCGGGTTTTGCATCCAGCCATTGGCGATCAGGATCCACAACGCCGAGAGGTTCGAGCCGATGGCAACGCACCAGGTGGTGATCAGGTGGGCAACCCGCGACATGCGGTCCCAGCCGAAGAAGAACAGGCCCACGAAGGTTGCTTCAAGGAAGAAGGCCATCAGACCTTCAATCGCCAGAGGCGCGCCGAAAATGTCACCGACATAATGGCTGTAATAGCTCCAGTTCATGCCGAACTGGAATTCCATCACGAGGCCAGTGGAGACGCCGATGGCAAAGTTGATGCCAAACAGCGTCCCCCAGAATTTTGTCATTTGCCGCCATATTTTGCGGCCAGTCATAACGTAGGTCGTTTCCATGATCGCAACGATCATGGAAAGGCCCAGCGTCAACGGCACAAACAGAAAGTGATATAGTGCCGTCATAGCAAATTGCAGGCGCGATAGCGCCACGATGTCCAGTTCCATTGCGTCTCTCCCGCGTTCAAACCGGGTCTAAGTTTCATCGATTTTGCCGGACCAACGGCAAAACCGCATTTCGTTATTGGAGGACGGGTTTCAGTCCGGCCTCAGTGCGGCGAGCGCGGCGTCAAAGCCGGGTTCGCCCCGTTCTGGGGCGGCGATAATTCGCCCCGAATTGATAACAAGCAGACGGTCTGCGATCTCCGCCTCTCTGCGGATATGCGTCGCGACCAGAAGTGTACGGCCTTCGCCGGCACGCACATTGATCCGTGACAGGACATCCCGTGCGGTTTTGCCGTCGAGGCCCTCGGTGGGCTCGTCAAGCAGAAAAACCGGTGTGTCGCGTAAGAGCAGGCGTGCAAGCGTCAGGCGGCGCGCCTGTCCTCCGGAAAGGCCGATGCCCTGCTCTCCGAGATCGGTATCAAGGCCTTCGGGCAATGCGCGGACGGTTTCACCGAGGCCAGCGGCATCTAGCGCTGCCATCATGGTGTCGTCATCGGCTTTCGGTGCTGCGATCTTTAGGTTTGCGCGCAGCGAATCCTGGAACAATTCGGTGCGTTGGCTGAGGATCGTCGCATCAAGGGCTGCAACACTGCCGGTCTGGGGTGCGATTTCGCCTGCAAAAAGTGACATGATCGAAGATTTTCCGGCGCCGCTGGCGCCGATCAGGGCCACCTTTTCACCGGCTTTGACGGCAAGCGAAAGGCCTTCGACCGCCGCGCGGGCGCGGCCATCGTAGCGCATGGTGACATTGTCGAGTTCGAGTGCGTTGCCGGGTTTCGGTGCTGCGGGCAGAAAACGGCTGGCGGGCTCTGCGTCAAGGCGCGGCGAAAGCCGGCGTGCGGCCAGCAGCGTACGGCCAAGCTCCATCGCACCGCGGCGAAGGCCGGCAAAGGGTTCAAGCGCTGCAAAGGCAATCAGCAGCGCAAGAGCTGCAAGTGGCGCCGTTACCGTGCCTGCTGCAGCAAGCGCTGCGCCGGCCAGAAGCACGCCTGACAGGATCAGGGCCGTCACCACGTCGAAGCCGAATCCGGCATTGGTCTCGATCCGGTTCAACACCAGATCCGAGGCATGCTCGCGGGTGTCTGCCGTTGCAACACGGGCGCGCTGGTCCTGAAGGCCACCGGCGAAGGCGAGTTCGCTCTGGCCGGCGACGAGATCGACAGCACGGGCGCGAAGCGCTTCCTGGGCATGGGCGCGACGGCGCGCGGGCTTTTCTGCAAAGCGTGCTGACAGGACAGGAATGGTAAGACCGGGAATGATGATTGCCGCACCAACGGCAAAGGCGAGTGTCCACGACAGCGCACCGAGCGCGGCAATGGTTATCAGACCGGCGATGACGGCAACGAAACTCGGCACCAGTACGCGCAGGTAAAGCGAATCGAGTGCATCGACATCCGCTGTCAGCCGGAACAGCAGGCGGGCTGGGCGAAGCCCGAGTGCCTTTGCCGCGCCCGGTGCGGCAAAGCCCTTGAACAGGCTGACGCGCAGGCCCGCCAGTACGCGCAGTGTCGCGTCATGGGTTTGCAGTCGCTCGAAGTAACGGGCACCCGTGCGTGACAGCGCCAGAAATCGTATCGCAGCGGACGGCGCGAAGACATCAAAGGCAAGGGCGGTGGCCGTCGTCAACCCAGCGATTGCGGCGGCGGTAACGAACCAGCCGGAGACGCCAAGAAGGGCGATACCGGCCAGAACGGTGGCGGCCGAAAGGGCAGCGCCGGCCAAGAGCCCGCCGCGCCGTTCGCGCCAGAAAAGACGGATGATCGGCCCGAGGTTTGCAAATTTTCCGGCTCTCATCGCACAATCTCCCGGAAATCCTCGTTGAGACAGATGACCCGGTCCATACGTTCGGCAAGACGCGGGTCATGGGTGGCGACGATCAGTGTGC
This sequence comes from Marinicella algicola, assembly GCF_028401385.1. GTDB lineage: Bacteria > Pseudomonadota > Gammaproteobacteria > Xanthomonadales > Marinicellaceae. The sequence goes on along the minus strand of NZ_JAQOMR010000001.1, from coordinate 3,588,762 downwards.
GGCCACTTGCAAGCGTCAGCAGCGCCTCAGTGATATCGCTGGCGGTCCGGTGGTCGAGATGGGCAGTGGGCTCATCGGCGATGATCAGACCTGCCGAACGGTTGGCAGCGGCGCGCGCAAGCGTCAGCCTCAGGGCTTCGCCGCCGGAAAGCCCGGCGCCGTTTTCGCCAATCATGGCATTGCCATGAGCTTCTGCCACATGATCGAGCGCGGCAAGCCTGAGCGCATCGGCCACGGCATCGCGGGAAACGTCGTTGCGATGCAGACGTATATTGCCGGCAATCGATCCGGCGAAAAGATGCGGATTCTGGCCGATCCAGGCCATACGGGTACGTATCTGCGCGGCATTGGCGTCGTCAAGCGTGGTGTCGTCAATCAGGATGCGGCCGTGACGGGTTTCGGCAAGGCCTGCCAGAAGGGCGAGAAGTGTGGACTTGCCGCTGCCCGACGGGCCAAGCAGCGCGACATGTTCGCCGGGTGCAATCGAGAGATTGAAACCCTCGAAAACCGGGTCGCGCGAGCCATGATGGACAAATCCGAGGTCGCGGAATTCGACGCTGACGGGGTGAGCCTTTGTCGAAGCTGCAGCGGGCAGGGCGGCCGCCTGCTCGGAACCGACCATCGGAAGCCCGTCTTCGGCAAGCTTGTCGAGGGCGGAAAGCGCGGCTTCGCCGGAGGCGCGGTCGTGCCAGACCGAGGAGAGCATGCGCAGGGGATCAAAAAGGCGGGTGCCAGCAGTAGAATAAACAAGCCCTCACTCAGCGTCAGCGTGTCGCCCCAGGCGCCGAAGCCGATCTGGCCGAGCAGATGAAAGCCGATATAGGCGGCGGCCATGGCAACACCGAGCGCGGAGAACAGTTCCAGCACGGCAGAGGTCATGAAGGCGATACGCAGCACAGACATGGTGCGCCGGCGCAGCTTTCGGCGCGCAGGCGGAGGCGGCGCGAGACCAGATCGACGGCATCATAGGAGCGGATGGTCGACAGACCGCGCAGCCGATCGAGGAGAAAGGCGTTGAGTGTGCCCATATCTGCAAGGTGCTTTTCGCTGGCCGATTGCGCGGTCCAGCCGATCAGCGCCATGAAGACGGGAATGAGTGGTGCGGCGATCAGGAGCACAAGGCCCGCGATCCACGAGAACGGAAAGATCACGGCAAGAATGGCGAGCGGCACGAAGGTGGCCTTGAACCGTGCCGTCTGGAAGCGGGCGAGATAGGGCACGATATGCTCGGCCTGTTCGGCGATCACGCTGGCGGCCTCGCCCGAGGCCACCCGGCTGGTGTCAAGCGGCGAGCGGCGGCTGAGGGCTGCAAGGGCACTCGTGCGTTTTTCGCTGAGGATCGCTCGCGCGGTTCGGTAGGCGAGGCGACTGCCGGTACGTTCGCAAATTGCCTTCACAAGGCCGAGGGCGAGGACGGCGGCAGCGAGCGGCAACACGGCAGAGACGCCCTCGCCACGGGCAATCAGGCCGATGCCATGGGCAAGACAGGCCGCCTGCGGCAGCCACATCAGTTCGGCAAAGGTCTGCAGCCAGGCAGCAACCTTCAACCCGCGCGGCTTGAGGATACGCGCGCGCCGTTCGCTCTTCTTTCTGGAGTGGGCAGGAGGCACGGCAGGGGCGGGCGCGCGGAGGTTTCCATCCGCTGCCTCCACCCTGTTTTCGGCGGCTTTTTCAAAAGTAAGCTCGCTCATGCCTCAATCACCAATCTTCTCGTCCTGATCGCGACCGGTCTTGCGTCCGAGCGATGTCATCCTGTCCGCCGCCTCAAGCAGCCGTGTCACGCGCGCGCCCATGCCGAGCAGCATCAAAAGCCTGTCCGTTTCCAACCCCTTCACATCGTCGTACCAGGACGAGAGCCTTTCGATCAGGTCGTGCATCTGGCCCATCCGCTGCTGGGCGTATTCCTCGTCCGCGTCGCGCGGCGTGCGCGTGGTGACCTCTGCAAGAAGCGCCAGTGTCGGATCGACCTCCCGTTTTTTGCGCTCCTCGGCCAGTGTGCGCAGGATCGTCCAGACATCCTCCGGTGTTGTGTAATAGTCGCGCCGGTCACCCGTTTTGTGCCGCAGCAGTACCAACCCCCAGGATTGCAGTTCTTTCAGACCTGCGGCGACGTTGGAGCGCGACATCTTCAGTTCGTTCACCATGTCGTCAGCGCAAAGCGGTTCGCGCGACGCATAAAGCAGAGCGTAGATCTGTCCGACAGACCGGTTGATGCCCCAGCGGCTGCCCATCTCTCCGAAATGGAGGACAAAATCCTGAACGATGGGCGACATTGCCATTGGCTTTCCTGCTTGGTCTGAATTTTCAGATATTTCTGAAAAATCTGTACAGCGGTTTCTGATATCGTGCAAGATCATCCTCGGAGCGCATCGAAATGCGCAACTGAACCTCCCTCTAATTCAACGGGTTTAGCGGAGAGGCCTCTCGGGCAATTTGATTTATGTCATCTGGATGGAAAAAGCAGAATACGACCACAAGCTGTATCCCGAAATTTAGGGTGTAGGAGAATTAGCTTTATTCGAGGCTATAAGCTGATGCGATTGAAGGGCCTGTCAGCGATGTGACAGGCCTAAGGCGCGGCTGAAAACAAGCGGCACGAGGACAACCAGAACGGCGGGGAAGACCAGCCAGTTCATCAGGCTCCAGCCATTTTCGATATTGACCAGCGCGCCGGCGAGAAAAGAGGCGGAAGCGACGGTGCCGAAAACCAGGAAGTCGTTCAGTCCCTGCACCTTGCCGCGTTCTTCGGCGGTGTGGCAGTCGGTGATCATCGCCGTGGCGCCGATGAAGCCGAAATTCCAGCCGACACCGAGCAGGATCAGCGCTGCCCAGAAATGGGTGAGGCCGAGACCGGAAAGCGCGATCACCGCGCAGCCCGCGATCAGCACGAGGCCGGTGGCGGCGATACGCTCCTTGCCGAAGCGGGCGATCAGCTTGCCGGTAAAAAGCTTGGACCGAACATGGCGAGGACGTGCCACTGGATGCCAAGTGTGGCTTGGCCGACGGTGTGGCCGCAGGCGATCATGGCAAGCGGTGTCGCTGTCATGATGAAGGCCATCAGCGCATAGGAGATGACGCCGGTGCCGGCCGCCAGGATAAAACGCGGAGTCCGGGCGATTTCAGACAACGGCCTGCCGCGCGAAAGGTCGACAGCGTCAGCCTTATCGGCGCGCGGAACCTTGAGGCGCGAGACCAGCAGAAGCGTGAGCAGCGCAAGGCCGGAGAGGCTGACGAAGCTTGCGACATAGGGTAGCCCCGGTATCGCGTCGCTGGTCCAGATCACCACCTGCGGACCGATGATGGCTGCGGCAAGGCCGCCAATCATCACGCGCGAAATCGCAACGGCTTTCATGTTGCCCGAAACGGAATCGGCGGCGGCAAAGCGAAAGCTCTGCAGATAGGAGCCGTAAAGCCCGATCAGGATTGTGCCGATGCAGAAGATCAGGAATGCCGAGCCGGCGACACCGGTCGCGGCTACCAGCCCGCCGCAAATACCGATCAGCGCCCCGAAAATGTAGCCGATACGGCGACCGACGCGGCGCATCACCCAGGCGGCCGGCAGCGTGCCTGCGGCAACGCCGAGATTATAGAGGCTGACGGGTAAGGTCGCAAACGCTGGATCGGGCGACAGAAGCTGCCCGACAATGCCGCCAAGCGAGATCACGATCGGCGGCGCAGCGCCGCCAGTGGCCTGCGAAAGGGTGAGGATGCGGATATTGAGGCGGGCTGTATCCGGTCTGTCGTCGGTGGTCATCGGCAGTACAGGAAGCTCTGGGGCCTAAGCCCGTCTGTTGGCGGGCATAATTGCAGAAAAGGTATCAGTCGGCCTGATTGCGGCCTTGGACGCAATAAGCGTCGTAAAGTGTCGTCAGGATCTGCCGGGCCGGTTCGCTTTCGATATGGTACCAGATGGTCTGGCCTTCGCGGCGGCCGGCGATCAGTTTTCGCGCCTCAAAAGTGCAAGGTGCTGAGAAACGGTGGAATCCCGGATGCCGAGGAAATCCGCGAGTTCGCCGACGGAGCGTTCGCCGTCAACGAGTTGGCAAAGAATGAGGAGCCGGTGGCGATTACCCAGAGCTTTCAAAAGCTCGCAGGCCTCGTCGGCCGATTCGACCATGTTTTCGGATTCAATCTTCATAACTTCGTATATACGTTCTTTTAAATCGAAGTCAAGATAGAATCCTCCGGACCATCGCCGGGCAACCCGTTTCCTTTACAGTCTAGTGAATGAAGTTGGCAATGGCATAACCCTGCTTTTCCAGTCCATTGCGCACGGCCTGGGCAATTTGCAGGGCTTCGGGCGCATCGCCATGCACACAAATCGAACCCATAGGTGTTTCGATGCGCTTGCCTGACAAGGTGATGATCGCACCCTCGCTGACCATTTCCGCAACCCGCGATGCGGCCACATCCGGATCGCGGATCACCGCACCCTTCATGCCGCGCGGCACTAGAACCCCTCGTCGGTATAGGCTCGGTCGGCGAAAATCTCCGAAACGACGGTCAGTCCCATCTGTTCGGCAATGCGATGTTGCTGCCCGAGTGCGATCGAAAGGCAGATCAGCGAGGAATCGACGGCCTTGATGGCATTGCAGATGGCACGAGCAACGGCCTCGTCATGCTGGGCGAGATTGCCGAGCGCGCCGTGGGGTTTCACATGGGTGATCGGGTGCCCGACATATTGTGACACCGCCTGTGCGGCCCCGATCTGGTAGGCGACCAGCCGCTCCACCTCGCCCACCGAAAACGGGATATGCCGGCGGCCAAAGCCCATCAGGTCCGGAAAGCCGGGATGGGCGCCGACCGCAACATTGCGGTCACGCGCCAGCGCAAAGGTCTTGGCCATGATGTCGGGATCGCCGGCGTGAAAGCCGCAGGCGATATTGGCCGAAGAGACGATCTTCAGCATTGCCGCATCCTCGCCCTTCTCCCAGGCGCCGAAGCTTTCTCCCATGTCGCAATTGATGTCGATCCTATGGCGTGTCATGGCAACGCCTCCCTGTGCTTTTGACGGTTCTTGTCGTCAATGTAGGGGCTCGAGGAATGTGTAAACAATGAGTTTTTATGGTTAGGCTTGCGTTTTTGTCATGCGTGCTGCGCGCAAGGCGCATATCTGTCCGGTGATTGCCTGCGCAGTCTTTCGGGGCAAGTGGCAGCGAGGCTTTTCTTCCGTGCTGAAATTCTTTATTCCCGAAAGGGCTGACCCATGGAGTGCGATGATGAAGAGCCTGACGATCCGCCGCCCCGACGACTGGCACCTGCATTTGCGCGATGGCGCGATGATGGAAGGCGTGATCGGCGATACCGCCCGGCATTTTGCCCGTGCGATCATCATGCCCAATTTGGTGCCGCCGGTGGTGACCGCAGCCGATGCGCAAGCCTATCGGGAACGGATCATGGCGGCATTGCCCTCGGGCAGCGCCTTTACGCCGCTGATGACGCTTTATCTCACCGAGACAACCGATCCGGACGACGTCGCACGCGCTCATGAAAGCGGGCTGGTCACGGCGGTCAAACTCTATCCCGCAGGCGCCACCACCAATTCGGCCAGCGGCGTGCGCAACTTCGACAACGCCATGCCGGTGCTGGAGAAGATGGCCGAGATCGGTCTCAACCTCTGTGTTCACGGCGAGGTCACGGCGTCCGATGTCGACATTTTCGACCGGGAGGCCGTCTTCATCGAAACCGTTCTTGATCCGCTGCGTTCGCGCCTGCCGGAACTGAAGATCACCATGGAGCATGTGACGACGAAAGACGGTGTCGACTATATTGCCGGGGCCGGGCGCAAACTTGCCGGTTCGATCACCACCCACCACCTGATTATCAACCGCAATGATATTCTGGTCGGCGGCATCCGCCCGCATTATTTCTGCCTGCCGGTCGCCAAACGGGAAGGCCATCGCAAGGCGCTTGTCGCTGCGGCAACCTCCGGCGATCCTCGTTTCTTCCTCGGGACCGATTCCGCACCGCACGCGGACCCGGCCAAGGAATGCGGCTGCAGGCTGCGCCGGCATCTATACCGCCCCGAATACAATGAGCTGCCTTGCCCATGTGTTCGAGAATGAAGGCGCGCTCGAAAACCTCGAAGCCTTCTCGTCGCTCAATGGTCCGGCTTGGTACGGGCTTGCGCCCAATGACGAGACGATCACGCTGGTCAGGCGAGAGCATCCGGTCGTCTATCCGGCAAAGCGCGAAACCGGCGCCGGCCCGGTGACGGTTTTCGACCCGAAATTTCCGCTGTATTGGGATGTTGAAGGCCAGAAAGGCTGATCCGGCCCGACGGGCGCAGGAACGTCGTGACTTACATGCTGGTTTCCTTCCAATTGGTGCTTCATCGCGGTAGATGTGCGGGACTTGCTGGCGCGGGAGCCAGCATTGGAGGAGTTTCTGACGCCATGATTTCCGAACGGTCATTCTCACAATGGGATCGGCAGCCGCTTGTACGCCGGATGGCGGATTGCAACCCGATGGCCGGAAATCCGCTGCAGACCAAAGCGCATCTGCAAACTGCAGTTGCCGATTTTTGCGCACCACTCGTTCCCTGGTATTCGTCCGGCCATGCGCGACTGCGTCTGTCGGCGGGCTCGGCTCATTATGATGACGATGCCGCCGAGATGGAGGCCTTTGTCCGGCCGCTCTGGGGAATCGTTCCGCTGGTTGCCGGTGGTTTTGCGTTTGAGGATATCTGGCGTTTTGCCGAAGGCTTCTCGCACGGCATGGATTCCAACCACGAAGAATTCTGGGGCGAGCCAGAGGATTTCGACCAGAGACTGGTCGAGACCGCCGGCATCGCTCTTGCCCTTCTGGTCGCGCCCGAGACCTTCTGGCGGCCAATGTCCGAGCCGGCCAAGGACAAGGCCGAACGCTGGCTTTTGAAAATCAACGAGCGTGAAGTCCCGGACAATAACTGGCTGTTTTTCCGGGTGCTGGTCAATCTCGGCCTCAGGAATGTCGGACGGCAATGGTCGGAAACGGCCGTGCGCGCCGCACTTGAACGCATCGAGACCTATTATCTGGGCGACGGCTACTATCGCGACGGCAAATGGGGTCACCGTGATTACTACCTGCCGATGGCACTGCATTTCTATGGTTTGATGGTTGCCAAATGCGCCGACGATATCTTTCCCGACTATGCCGAACGTTACCGTGAGCGCGCCCGGCTTTTCGCGCAGGACTTTCAGCACTGGTTTGCCGATGATGGTGCGGCGGTGCCCTTTGGTCGCTCGCTGACCTATCGCTTTGCCGAAGGTGCGTTCTGGGCGGCCTGTGCCTTTGCGGATGAAGAGGTGCTGCCCTGGGGTCGGATAAAAGGCCTGCTTTTGCGGCATCTGCGCTGGTGGTCGAATATGCCGATCACCGACCGGGATGGTGTGCTGACGATCGGTTATGCTTATCCGAACCTGCTGATGTCGGAATCCTACAATGCACCGGGCTCGCCCTATTGGGCGCTGAAGAGTTTCCTTGTGCTCTCGCTGGAGGACGATCATCCTTTTGGGCGGCTGAGGAAGAGGCGCCGGAAGCGCTGCCCGGCGGTCGCGTCTTGGCAGCTGCTGCCGGATTTGCGCTGCGGCGCGCACCTGGCGATGCGGTGATGTTGACTGGCGGTCAGGATGGCCGCGAACATCGCGCTCACGATGCCAAATATGCCCGTTTCGCCTATTCATCGGCTTTCGGCTTTTCGGTCAAAAGCGATGTGACCCTGCCGGATCGACCCGATCTGAGCGCAGTCGACTGCGGTATTGCTGTGTCGCGTGACGGGCGGAACTATTTTCCCCGCGCCGTGATCACCGAAGAGGGGACCGACCGGGGCATGGTCTGGGGCGTTTTTGAGCCAGGCAACCGGCTCAGGATCGAGAGCTGGCTGGATTTTGCCGGTGAGGGCTGGCATGTGCGCGTGCACCGCATCAGGTCAAAGGACAGGCTGTTTCTGAGCGAAGGCGGTTTTGCCGTGGATCGCACGGGCGAGCGCGATCCGGCTTTTGCCAAGGGCATCTCTTCAGCCGCCGGCCGTGCCTCGATTGCGACCCCGACTCACACAACGGCGATTGTCGATCTTTCAGGCAAGCGGGCTGGCGAGATCATCCGCGCCGCGCCCAATACCAATATCCGTTTTCCAAGAACGCTTTTTCCGCGCCTCTTCGGCGAACTGCCGGCAGGCGAGCATTTTGTCGCTACGGCCGTTTTTGGCGTCGTCGATCATGTGGAAGCTCTGCCGCCGGTTGCAGTGCCGGACAATATCAAGGCGTTGTGTGCTGAAAATGGTCTGAAAATCTAAAGCCCGGCCCTTCAGTTTTGGCGGCCGGTGTGCAGGCTCTTCCGAGGAGCTGTTGTTTCGCTGCCCTGCTCAGACTTCGCTGTCTTTCTGCAGCCGGGCCATGTGTCGCACCCGTTCATCGCGCAACAGGTTGCGATAGCGCCCGAGACTGCCTTTCAAATGTTCGCGCATGGCATCGCGCGCGCCCTGTTCGTCACCATTGGAAATGGCGAAGATGATGCGCTCGTGCTCTTTGATCAGCAGGCTGCGATAGGCGACTTCTCCGCCGCCATCGGTGTCGACGACTTGGCCGGTCTGGGGATGATCGCTTTGCCCTGCAGCTCGAGAAATGTTGCGAAAAGCGGGTTGTTGGTGGCCTTGGCGATGGCGAGATGAAGCCCGATATCGGCATCGCTCCAGGCTTTACCGTCATTGCGGCCGGCAATACCGGCTGCATGTTTTTCGAAAATCTCTTCTTCCTGCGCGGGGAGCGCCTGAGTGCGGCAAGGCCGGCCGCCTCGATTTCAAGCGGTGTGCGGGCCTCCAGAATTTCCAGTGAGGTGTAGATCCGGTCCTGATCGACCATCGGGTTGGTGCGTTTGAAGGCAAAGGAGATCGGGTCGAGCACGAAAACGCCAGCGCCCTGGCGTGGTTCTACAAGCCCGTCCGATCTGAGTGCCGCCACCGCCTCGCGAACAACCGTGCGGGAAACGCCGTGTTCCTGCGTGAGTTGGGCTTCGCTCGGCAGCTTTTCACCTGGCAGATACGCGCCGTCCAGAATGGATTTCCGCAGCGCTTCGCTGACCTTATAGACCAGAGTTCCGTTGCGGGCGGCGGTTTGCGTTGCCAAAATTCATCCCCTTTGACGTCAGGCTTGTGTTCGGAATGCAACCGGTTACGGTGCTAAGCCGGGTCCGCCGAATAGTCGTTACGCATAAGTCTGGAAAAATTGTATGATAAGTTGTCCAGAAATGCAATACAACGTTGTTTCCACACAAGATGAGTGGTCGTCAGCCTCCGGTTTCGCGCCCCAGACCTCGATCTGGGTCAGGGCGGGGAATGGTGAGGGGTCATCGGCCTTGATGAGCTTTTCGAGCCGGATCCATTCGGTCTTGCGTTCCGGGAACGCAAGACGCTGGCCGGCCCCGGTTTTTCAAGCGGAACCTCCATGCTGTGGCCGTCGCTGAAGGCGATGCGGGCCGATGTCCACCAGGCATCATGCGGAAAATCGGCGCGGGTGTAGAGCACCACCGAATGCGCGATGACCACGCGGCCGAAATCGACGGTCATGGTCGCCTCCGGGTCGCAGTTGATGCCCCAGCTTGTATAGGGCCAGAAACCGTGGTCATCGCCTGCAATCTCGCCGTCAATCGCGTTGCGGGCGGCAAAGGCGGCCTCGCCGCGCGTTTCGACGCTGGCGAATGCGTGTGGGAAGGCCGAAGTGCTGCCGCCATGATCTGCCGGATTGAGCGCCAGATTGCGGATGCCGGAAAGCGCGTCTTCGCCGGTGACATGCGCCGAAATCCGGTGACTGTCGCCGAAAAAGGCCGTCGGTGCATAAACGGTCTTTGCGTCATCGAAGGGAACGGGAAAGCTGAAGCTGCGGTCCTTCAGCAAGACAATGGCCGGGGCCAGCGCATTGTCGATGCTGAGTGTCACGAAACGATCGGGCGTGTCGGTCTCGACGGTGATCCGGTCGCCGGCTTCATAGGCCTGTCGGTAAAACAGCGATACGGCCTCGGTGCCGGTCTTGCTGCTGCGCACCTGTCCGGTCTTGTCGACAACGGAAAGCGTGATCTCCATGGGGGTCTCCCGTCAGTTGATTGTCAGCCTGAGCGTTTCGCCGCTCAGGGGATGAAAATGCGGTAGAGCGTGTCGGGCCAGGCTGCCCGGAGGCGTGAATCGGTGATGGTGATGGCTTCGACCTGAAGCTTTCCGCCGCCGTCCACCGCGATTGCGCCAATGCCTGGAAGCGTGATCCGCCGTTCCGACAAGACCGGTTTTTCGGCAAGCATCAGCGAAAGCGTGGCTGATCGTCCGCCCCGGCATGTGTCTGTGATTTCAATGCCTTTGCCCTTGGTGAAAACCACGGCCCGGCGATAGCTCGTCACGTTTGCTTCTGCCGGATAAGCGCCGGCCAGCTCCATCGTGATCTGTGCTGTATCATCTTCAAGAAATACGACAACGTCGCTGGCGGCAAAGGCCTCGCCATCCTGCTGCATGATGTCGTCAAAGCTGGGCAGGTTGTGGAAGGCGGATTGCATGGTCCAGATTTCGTAGCGGCGTGGGGAGAAGGTCCTGGCGGTATAATTCTCGACCCCGACATCGATCAGGAAGGGCTTGCCGTCCTTGTAGAGCGTGAAACTGCCCGTGTCATTGTGGTTATGGCTGTCGCCATTATCGCCGGCTTTGACGGCAAGCGCCAGGCGTTCATCGCGCGCCACCATCAGGCCGATGCTCGGGAAAAACGGTCGGCGGCCTTCGGGCGCGGCGCGGCGTGGGCTTCCATTTTCGCAACTGTCATCACGCCCTGCAGGCGGTAGAACAGATTGATTTCGTCCGGCGCGTCAGGTTCGGGTGATGCCTTCCAGTCGGCGGCGGCGAAATCGGTCAGAAGCTTCGAGCCAACGGCTTTTCCGAAAAGGTATTCGCGTGCGCCGCAATAGCCTGCCCGGGCGGAGGAATCGGCGAAATTGAAATAGCGGTCTTCTGTGATGTGCATATGAGCGATGAATTCCGCGATATTGCGGATCTTCTCGTCCTGCCATAATGGAGCGAATGCATCCGGCGCCACTTTCGCGAGGATATTCAAAGCGTTGAACAGGCAGAGACCGGCATGGCGATAATAAAGAACGCCCTCCTCGCAGGCCCCGTCATCACCATAGTCTTTCAGGAAAAAGTCGAGGCTGGCGGCGGCTTCTCAACCACGCTTCGCCGCGTCTGCCGGTCGAAGGGGCGGGAAAAACCGCTAGCAGAACATTCTGGGTGCACCAGGCGGTCCAGTTGTTCATCGGCTCGTCGCCCCGGCCCATCCACCAGAAATGCTCCTCGAGATAGGGCCGTATGATGCGGCGGCTGATTTCATGATCGAGCCGGGCGATGATCATCGGCGTGACCGCGTCCATTTGCCTTTCGAAAACGGCTGCGAGGACGGCGAGCTGAGCCCCGGTTTCCGCGGCAAACAGGTCAACCACCGGACGGCGGGGATCGGGCAGTGGCAGCGTTTTTGCATCGCGGATATAGCCATTGTGGGCGGGCAGTTGCCAGCCGCTTTCCTCGGCGATCAGCGTCGCGCCGTCGATGATGCGGTCGAGATAGCGACCGTCGCCGGCAACACATTCGCCGAGCGCCAGCGCGTTCAGCATGCGACGACGCTGCATGTATGGCGTTTCGTAACCGATGCGATCGCCTGTGCGGGAGAAGGCAAGGTAGCCGGTTGCTGTCAGCACCGGCCATTCTGAGGGACAGTTTTCGGCAGCACGGATCAGCCGGTCGGCATAGTCGCTCGGCAGGGATGACCATTTGTCGCGGCTGGCATAGGACCAGGCCGGCGCGAAGTGCGCGAAGGTATCGGGCAGTGCCCGAAGGCGCTCGCGAAACATTCTCGTCCTCCCGTATCCGACCGGACCCGTTTGAAAACAGGGTCCAGAGGCAGCATGAACTTGTTCTTTTTCCGTGCATGACAGCGCATCTGATAATGCAGAAGCAGGTGACCTGAGCGCGGGTTTCTCTATGGACTAACATATATGTCAGATAAGTTTTAGCCATAAAAATACATTTTTGACCACTTGTATTATGTATTTTGCGGCGATAGGATCACTCAAAATCACGGACTGTCCGCCATGACGTCCGTAAAAGGCTTTCCGGGACTGCCCGTAAGTGGCGGTCTGTAGGATGGGAGGAAGACGTGGCTGCAACCGGCTTGGATATTGCGACCGGGCAGAAGAGAAAGAAGCGCCGGGTGCTGACCAAGCGTCAGCAGAATCGGCGGGCCAGCCTCGTCGCCTATTCTTTCATCGCGCCGAATTTCCTCGGGTTTGCGGTGTTCACGCTCGGGCCGATCATGTTCGCCTTTGCGCTGGCCTTCATGCACTGGGACGGCTCAAACCCGATCGAGTTTGCCGGCCTGGCCAATTTCTTTGAGCTTTTCCGCGACAGGGCTTTCCAGGCCGCATTCTGGAACACCATCATCTATACGGTTTTCTCCGTGCCGCTGACCATGGCCTGCTCGCTCGGTCTTGCCCTGCTTTTGAACAAGAAGATCTTCGGTCGGGATTTCTTCCGCGCGGCGATGTTCTTTCCTATGTGGCCTCTTTGGTGGCCGCCGCCGTTGTCTGGAATATGTTGTTCAACCCGGAGATGGGGCCAATCAACATGATCCTCTACACCTTCGGGGTCGATCCGAAGGCGTTGCCCGGCTGGGCGGCCGACAAGGACTGGGCGATGGTCACCATCATCCTGTTCGGTATCTGGAAGCAGGCCGGCTATTTCATGGTGATCTATCTGGCGGGGCTTCAGGGTGTAAACCGCGAGCTTTATGAGGCCGCCGATCTTGACGGTGCCAACTCATGGCAGAAGTTCTGGAACGTTACCCTGCCGCAGCTTGCGCCCACAACTTTCTTCGTTTCGGTGATGCTGACCATCAACTCGTTCAAGGTGTTCGATCAGGTCTACATGATCACGCAAGGCGGGCCGGGAACCTCAACGCTGGTGCTGGTCTATCACATCTATAATGAGGCGTTCATCTCCTGGGATCTCGGTTATTCCAGCATGGTTGCCCTCGTTCTCTTCGTCCTGGTTCTGGCCGTGACCCTGGTTCAGTTCCGCTATTCGCGCAGCCTTGATTGAGGGAGAGGGTGAGATGAGAATTTTCGGTCGCAAGATCAAACTGTCCACCATCGGCCTTTATGCGCTGATCATCGTGATCACGATCATCATGCTGCTGCCGTTTGCCTGGATGCTGTCGGCTTCGCTGAAGTTCAACCGCGAGGTGTTCGAGTTCCCGATCCACTGGATCCCGGACAATCCGCGCTGGGAAAACTATGTGCAGATCTGGACCAAGATCCCGCTCGGCCTGTTCGTGTTCAACACCGCCAAGATCACGATCATGGTGACGCTGCTGCAGCTGTTCACCTCGTCGTTTGCAGCCTATGCCTTCGCCAAGCTGAAGTTCCCCTATCGCGACGTATTGTTCCTCGGCTACATCGCCACCATCGCCATGCCCTGGCAGGTCTACATGGTGCCGCAGTTCATCCTGATGCGGGAATTCGGGCTCTACAATACCCATTGGGCGTTGATCGCGCTTCAGGCCTTCACCGCCTTCGGCGTGTTCCTGATGAAGCAGTTCTACATGTCGATCCCGGATGAACTGTGCGAGGCCGCCCGCGTTGACGGTATGAACGAATATCAGATCTGGTGGAAGATCATGCTGCCGCTGTCGAAGCCTGCGCTGTCGACGCTGACGATCTTCACCTTCGTCTTTGCCTGGAACGACTTTCTCGGTCCGATGATCTACCTGACCAAGACGGACCTGAAGACCATCCAGATCGGCCTCAGAATGTTCATCTCGCAATATTCGGCCGAATACGGGCTGATCATGGCGGCCTCGGTCGTTGCCATCATCCCGGTGCTCATGGTGTTTCTGGCACTCCAGCGCTTCTTCGTCGAAGGCGTCGCCAATGCCGGGATCAAGGGGTAAAGCATGACTATGCATCAAAATGGCTTCACCGTTCAGCCGATCAAGGATGCGGAAATTGCCGATGCGATCGCTGCCGCCGTCGCACAGGTGCGCCACAACCTGCCGGCATTCACCTATCGCCAGCAGAACCATTCCAGTGTCAGCAATTTCTATCCGGCCATCGACAACGACCAGTGGACCTGCGGGTTCTGGCCGGGCGAAATCTGGCTTGCCTTTGAGCTGAGCGGCGACAAGATCTTTCAGCATGCGGCGCAAATCCAGGTGCAGAGTTTTCTGCACCGGATCGAAAACCATATCGAGGTCGATCATCACGATATGGGCTTCCTGTATTCGCCGACCTGCGTTGCCGCCTGGAAACTGGTGGGTGACGAGGACGGCCGCAAGGCGGCAATTCTCGCCGCCGATCAACTGATTGCCCGCTTCCATAAAGTTGGCGGTTTCATTCAGGCCTGGGGCGCAATGGGCGAGCGGGAGAATTACCGCTATATCATCGACTGCCTGTTGAACCTGCCGCTGCTCTATTGGGCAAGCCGCGAGACGGGTGACGAAAAATATCGCGATATCGCCCGCATTCATGCGGCGACGACGCTGGCCAATTCGTTTCGCGAGGACGGTTCGACCTATCATACCTTCTTCATGGATCCCGAAACCGGCGGCCCGGTGAAGGGCGTGACCGTTCAGGGTTACCGCGATGACAGTGACTGGGCGCGCGGGCAGGCGTGGTCTGTCTACGGGCTGGCGCTTTCCTATCGCTACGATCCGAAGCCGGAATATGCGGCGATGTTCAAAAAGGCGCTCGATTTCTTCATGACGCGCCTGCCATCCGACATGGTGCCCTATTGGGACATGATCTTTTCAGATGGCGATGACGAACCGCGCGACAGTTCGTCTGCCGCGATCGTCGCCTGTGGCCTTCTTGAAATGGCCGACATCGTCGGTGGCGAAGAGGCCGTCCAATACCGCGATCTCGCGCGGTGCTTCGTGAAAAGCCTGGCCGATGGCTACGCTGTCAAAGACCCTTCGGTCTCAAACGGTCTCGTGCTTCACGGCACCTATTCGAAAAAGACCCCCTACAACACCTGCACGCCGGAAGGCGTCGATGAGTGTGTCTCCTGGGGCGACTACTACTATCTCGAGGCGTTGACGCGGCTTTCGCGCAACTGGTCCTCATACTGGTAACGCCCGAGGCGGTTTGAAGAGGATACGATTATGTCCGGTATCTCGCTTAGAAAATTGAGAAAAACATACGGCGCGCTGACGGTCGTCCACGATATCGACCTGGAAATCGCCGACAAGGAATTCATCATTCTGGTGGGGCCGTCCGGCTGCGGCAAGTCGACCACGCTGAGGATGATTGCCGGGCTGGAAGAGGTTTCGGGCGGCGAACTCTATATCGGCGACGATCTCGTCAACGATGTGCCGTCGAAGGAACGCGATATCGCCATGGTGTTCCAGAATTATGCGCTCTATCCGCATATGACGGTCTACAAGAACATGGCATTCGGCCTTCAACTGCGAAAGGCGCCGGAAGCCGAGATCGAACAGAAAGTTCGCGAAACGGCGAAAATTCTCGATATCGAGCATCTTCTGAATCGCAAGCCGAAGGCGCTTTCCGGCGGTCAGCGCCAGCGCGTGGCACTCGGCCGCGCCATGGTGCGCAATCCGGAAGTGTTCCTGCTGGATGAACCGCTGTCGAACCTCGATGCAAAGTTGCGCGGATCGATGCGCACGGCAATCACCAAGCTGCATCGCCAGCTCGACAGCACATTCATCTATGTGACCCACGACCAGGTGGAGGCCATGACCATGGCTGACCGCATCGTGGTCATGAAGGATGGCTATATCCAGCAGGTCGACACGCCGCAGATGCTGTACGATCACCCGGTCAACATGTTCGTCGCCGGTTTCATCGGCGCGCCGCAGATGAACATGCTGCCGGTCATCGTCGAGCGAAACGGCGACAACTGGATCGGCCGATTCCATGAGACTGCGTTTCCGCTGGCTCTCGGCGATAAAACGGACAGGCTCGCGCCTTATGAAGGCAAGGAAATCATTCTCGGCCTGCGCCCTGAGAATTTCCACGAGTCACAGCCGCATGACATTGCGCCGGAGGTCACCTGCCCGTTTGCGGCACTTGTTGACCTCGCCGAGCCGATGGGCGCAGAAATCCATCTCAATATGGAAGCGCATGGCCATGACATGATTGCGCGCGTTTCCCGCGCTGCACGGCAAAAGACGGCGAAACCGTCAATCTGATCGCCGATCTCGTCAATCCGCATCTTTTCGACAAGGAAACGGAGCAATCGATTCTTTATTAGCAATTCCGAGAAAAGTGGAAACCGGTTTTCCGTCCGGAATTGCGCAAAGAGGCAACAGAAAACGGGTTTGAGGGGCGCGGGAGGCGTCTTGATATGAACTGGCTGACCAACTGGATGACGAAGGAAGGACCGGGCATTCTCAAGAATGCGCCGAAGAAGAAAGGGCTTGCCCTTTTTGCCTTTATTCTCGTCCGTGAGGCCTGGGACCTGTTCAGGCTCAACATCCTGATGCTGGTGTTCTCGATCCCCGTGATCACGGCACCTGCGGCCCTTGCCGCCGGCATCAGCGTTACCAATGTGATGATCGATGATGAAAACGTCTGGCTCTGGCGCGATTTCCGGCGTGCGTTTGCCCGCCATTTTGTGAAGGCGACGGTATGGGGGCTGCTTGCCGCACTGGTCCTCGGACTTGCCGGATACGCAGTCTATATTTACGGGCAGCTTGCCCAGCATGCGCTTGTCTATGTGCTGCCGGTCGCCATTGGCGTCTGTGTCATCGCCTTGGTGGCCATGGTCGCGATCTGCCTGTTTTCGGCGATGACGCGGTTTCCGCTTTCCGGCGCAAAATTGCTGCAGGTCGCTCTGCTGGCAGCCATCGCCCGACCGCTGCCGGTTCTGGCCGGTCTTGCCTTCACACTGGCGCTCTGGCTTGTTCACATCGTCTTCTATCCGGTCACCGTGTTCACCCCGGTGGTCTTCAACTTTTCCCTTGGCGCGCTGGCATTGGCATTTTCGGCGCACAAGGCAACCGGTTTCGCGTTTTCCCGCATCAATGGGACGGACAATCCGAACGCGAAAACCACGGCAACGGCGCAAACGCGCGCTTAAACGGAGGAGTGAAAATGAAGAACCTACTCAAGATGACCCTGCTGGCAACGGTCGGCCTGATGCCGCTTGCTGCACAGGCGCAGGACAAGACGACGATCAACTGGGCGCTCTGGGACTGGGATGCAACGGCCTATTACCAGCCGATCATCGACGCCTTCGAGGCCAAATACCCCGACATCACCGTCGAACACACCGACCTCGGCTCGGCCGACTTTTCCACCATGCTGATGACCCAGCTTTCCGGTGGCGGTTCCGACCTTGATGTGGTTCAGGTGAAGGACATTCCGGGCTATGCCAATCTGGTCAAGGCCAACCTTCTGGCCTCGCTCAACGACGATATCGCCGAAAACGGCATCGACACAAAAGCCTATGGCGGCCTGATCGAGGCGCTGACGGTTGACGGCAACGTCTATGCCCTGCCGTTCCGTTCGGACGTCTGGATCCTCTACTATAACAAGGGTCTGTTCGACGAAGCCGGTGTCGAATACCCGACCAACGACATGACCTGGGATGAGTTCGGCGAAAAAGCCCGCGCCCTGACGTCAGGCTTCGGCGCCAGCAAGACCTATGGCGGGTTGTTCCACACATGGCGTTCGACCGTGCAACTGCCCTGCATCATGGACGGCGAGCACACGCTTGACGGCGGCAGCTATGAGTTTCTGACGCCTTGTTACGAGATGGTTCTGGGCCTTCAGGAGGATGGTGCTGTTCCCTCTTATGCCCAGTTGAAGACTTCTGGCACGCATTATTCCGGTCCGTTCTATAACGGTGCGGTTGCCATGCTGCCGATGGGCAGCTGGTTCATCGGCACGCAGATCCAGAAGGTCGAATCCGGCGAATCGCTCGCCACCGAATGGGGCATAGCGCGCTATCCGCATATGGATGGCATTGAAGCCGGCACAACGGCTGCGACAGTCACCTCGATCGGCGTGTCGGCCAATTCCGAACACAAGGATGCCGCCATGAAGTTCGCCAACTTCATCGCCGGTCCCGAAGGCGCCAAGGTGATTGCCGAAACCGGTACGTTCCCGGCGCTGATGACGGATGAGGTTCTGGCTACTATCACCTCCAAGGAGGGGTTCCCGACAGACGAAACCAGCAAGGGCGCGCTGAAGACGGTTCAGAGCTACCTCGAAATGCCGGTCAACCTGAAGGCAGCCGATATCGAGGTTGTTCTCAATCGGGCCCATGACAACATCATGACCGACAATATCTCGGTCAAGGATGGTCTAAAGGAGATGGATGAAGGTGTTCAGCAGGTCCTGAACAAGTAATTCAGCCTTTCGAAATGCGCGCTCCGGTTTTGGTGCCGGGGCGCGCATCATCCATTACGTTTCCTTTTTGGGCAGTCCTGCTCAAAAACGCGGTCTTCGTGATAACTCAGGTTGACGATACCGCTCTTTCATCATCACATGCGCGCGTCTTATTTGAGGGAGGGGAACATGTCCGACATCGTTTTACTGCGCGAGGCTTTTGCCGAACGGTTCGATGGGCCCCGCAGCTTTTCCGCGCGCCCGGGCGGGTGAATCTGATTGGCGAACATACCGATTATAACGACGGTTTCGTTATGCCGGCCGCCCTCGAGTTTGAGGCTCAGGCCGCCGCCGCCGCACGCGAAGACCGCCTCATCCGCATCCATTCGCTGAACAACGGCAAGAGCGCCGAGATCGATCTTTCCGCCGAAACGCATACGCCGCGTGGCGACTGGACGGATTATGCCTTCGGCGTCGCGGTCATGACCGAGGCGGCAGGCAAGCCGCTCAAAGGCGCCGATATTCTGGTGTCATCGACCGTTCCCGTCGGCTCCGGCCTTTCATCGTCGGCAGCGCTTGAAGTGGTTGTCGGTTATGCGCTGCTTTCGCTTTCGGGCCATGATGTGGATACCGTCGAGCTGGCGAAGATCTGCCAGAAGGCGGAGAACGATTATGTCGGCATGCGCTGCGGCATCATGGACCAGTTCATTTCCTGCAACGGCGTGCATGACCACGCACTGATGATCGATTGCCGCTCGCTGGACCGCAAGCCGGTGCCGATCGATCCCAAGGCGCGGATCGTGGTGGCCAATTCCATGGTGCATCATGCGCTCGCCGATGGCGAATACAACAAGCGCCGCCAGTCCTGCGAAGAAGGCGTGCGTCTGCTTAAACCTGCGCTTGGTGATATCACGGCACTGCGTGACGTCAGCTTCGATGCGTTGGAAGAAAACCGCGATTTCCTGCCGGATCTCACCTATCGCCGCTGCCGCCATATCGTGACCGAAAACGAGCGTGTGCTGGCGGCTGCCGATGTGCTGGAGCGTGGCGATCTCGAAGCCTTCGGGCAGTTGATGAACGCCTCCCACGCCTCGATGCGTGATGACTATGAAATCTCCTGCGCCGAGGTCGATACGCTGGTCGCAACCGCACAGCGCCAGCCGGGCGTTTTCGGCGCGCGCATGACCGGCGGCGGTTTCGGCGGCTGCGTGGTCAGCCTTGTTGCCGCCGATGCCGTCGATGGTTTCATCGACGCAGTGCGCGTTGCTTATCGTGAGGCCACGGGCCACACCTCCGATGTTTTTGCCTGCGCACCGCAGGATGGCGCCGGCCCGCTTGCCGGATAAACTGGCCGGATGAACGAGAGGACTTGAACCGATGAACATGTTTTCAGATCACCCGCACCGGCGTTACAATCCGCTTGTCGGTGAATGGGTTCTGGTTTCGCCGCACCGTTCAAAGCGGCCATGGCAGGGCCAGGTCGAGGATGCGGTGGTGCCGGATATGCTGGCCCATGACCCCGAGTGCTATCTCTGCGCCCGCAATACCCGCATCAATGGCGAGATCAACCCGGATTATACCGGTACCTTTGTTTTCGAAAATGATTTTGCCGCGCTCACCGAGGACGCGCCGAAGGAGCGCTTCGAAGACGGGCTGCTGTTGGCCGAGGGCGAAAGCGGTATTTGCCGGGTCATCTGCTTTTCGCCGCGCCATGATCTCACCCTGGCCCGGATGCCGGTGGCCGACATTGCCAAAGTGGTTGATGCCTGGGTTGCACAATACGAGGAACTCGGCATCCATCCCGACATATCCCATGTCCAGATTTTCGAAAATCGCGGTGCGATGATGGGGTGCTCCAACCCCATCCCCACGGCCAGATCTGGGCGAGCCGCAGCCTGCCGAACGAGCCGGCAAAGGAAACCGAGAACCAGCGCGCCTATTATGAAAGCACGGGCGCCCGTTGCTGCTGGCCTATCTGGAGCAGGAACTGGCGCTTGGCGAACGCATTCTGTTTGAAAATGATGGCTTCGTCGTTTTGGTGCCCTATTGGGCGGTCTGGCCGTTCGAGACCATGGTGCTGCCGAAGCGCCATATCCGCTCGATGGAGGAAATGACGGAAGGTGAGCGCGACCACCTTGCCGAAGCGCTGTCTAAGGTCACGATACGCTATGACAATCTGTTCAAGACATCCTTCCCTTACTCCATGGGTTTCCACCAGCGCCCGACCGATGGCCACGATCACGATGAATGGGTGATGCATGCACATTTTCTACCGCCGCTGCTACGCTCGGCGACAGTCAGGAAATTCATGGTCGGCTTCGAACTGCTCGGCTCGCCGCAGCGCGACCTGACCCCGGAACAGGCAGCTGACCGGCTGCGTGATCTTCCCGAGACCCACTATCTCGCCGACTGAACGAGCGGCAGAGCCCGAGGATGCCAGACTGGCGGCTCTCGCTGCCGCCGGTGATGCCGCGCGAGAATTGAGAAAGACTGAAAATGCCCTCAGAGCCGAACATTGTCTGGCTTTCCGATCCCGAAATCTTTGCGGTCAACCGTCTCGATCCCGTTTCCGATCACACTGCCTGGCCGAGCGCCGATGCTGCGACCGAGGGCGGGGATAATTCGCTTCGCCAGAACCTGTCGGGTCGTTGGGCGTTCAGTCTGGCGGAGACCGTCAGCGCGCGGCCGGAAGATTTTCATGCGCGCGGTTTTAACTGTTCTGGCTGGGACGAGATCGAAGTGCCCGGCTATATCCAGCTTCAGGGTTTTGCGCCGAACCAGTATGTGAACACGCAATATCCCTGGGACGGTATCGAGGAATTGCGACCGCCCGAAGTGCCGGAAGCCAATCTCGTTGGCTCGTACTTACGCGATTTCACCTTCGAAGAGACAGCCGGAACCGGTCGGGTCGTGCTGACATTCGATGGTGTCGAGACGGCGTTTTTCGTCTGGCTGAACGGCGTTTTCATCGGCTATGGCGAGGACAGTTTCACGCCATCGCGCTTCGATGTCACCGGTGTGATCAAGGATGGCGAAAACCGGCTGGCGGTGCAGGTGTTCCAGCGCTCGTCCGCAAGCTGGATCGAGGATCAGGATTTCTGGCGTCTGACCGGGATTTTCCGCGAGGTCTGGCTGGAAAACAGCCCACACTCCATCTCGAAGACCTGTTCGTCACCACCGAGCTTTCCGATGATTTCGCGTCGGCAAAGCTCAGGTTGCGGATGAAGCTGGCGCTTGATAATCCCGGCGCCATGGTCGAGGTCGCGCTCAACGGAATTGGCGGTGCGGCGGTGGTTGCACCGCAGCGCTTTGCCGCAGCGCAGGAGATGGACATCGCTTTCGATGTTGCGTCGCCGAGTCTCTGGAGCGCTGAAAATCCCAATCTCTATGATCTTGCCATTACCCTTGTCGATGCAGATGGAAAAATCACGGCGTTCATCCCCGAGCGCGTCGGTTTTCGCCGTTTCGAGATGATCGACAGTATCATGCATCTGAACGGCGCGCGCATCCTCTTCAACGGCATCAACCGGCATGAGTTCAACCCGGTCCGGGGCCGGGCTGTGACCTATGAGGACATGCTCTTCGATGTGAAATTCTTCAAGCGCAACAATATCAACGCGGTGCGCACCAGCCATTATCCCAACCAGTCTGCCTTCTATCGGCTCTGCGATGAATACGGGCTCTATGTCATCGACGAGGCCAATCTGGAAAGCCACGGTTCCTGGCAGAAGGACGGCGCTGTCGAGCCGAGCTGGGTGGTGCCCGGCGACCGGCCGGATTGGCGCGCATGTGTGCTGGACCGCGCCCGCTCCATGCTTGAGCGCGACAAGAACCATGCCTCGATCCTGATCTGGTCCTGTGGCAATGAAAGCTTCGGCGGCAGTGTCATCTTCGACATGTCGAACTGGTTCCGCGACCGCGATCCCTCTCGTCTGGTGCATTATGAGGGCATTTTCCACGACCGGCGTTTCAACGGCACATCCGACATGGAAAGCCGAATGTATGCCCTGCCGCAGGATGTCGAGGACTGGTTGAAGGACGATCCGCAAAAGCCGTTCATTCTCTGCGAATACACCCATGCCATGGGCAATTCCTGCGGTGGCATGCATCTTTACACCGACCTTGCCGACAAATATCCGTTCTATCAGGGTGGTTTCATCTGGGACTATATCGATCAGGCGCTGGCGCTCGGTGATGGGGCGCTTGACCGGCGGCTCGGCCTTGGCGGTGATTTCGATGACCGTCCCTCCGACTATACTTTTTGTACGGATGGCATTGTGACCGCGTGGCGGAGGAAACGCCCAAGGTTCAGGAAGTCCGCGCGCTTTATCAGCCCTTCGACATCACGCCCGCCCCCGATGCGATCACGATCCGCAACAAGAACCTGTTCGTCTCTGCCGCGGCGTTCTCGCTCAATGTCCATCTGCTGAAAGATGGCCAGCATGTGTTTTCGGCCACGATGGCCCCGGAGGTTGCCGCAGGTGAAACGGTGACGCTGCCGCTCGCGCTGCCGTCGAGGCTTGCGCCCGGCGAATATGCCGTGCAGGCATCGCTCTGCCTGAAACAGCCGTCGCTCTGGGCCGAAGTCGGCCACGAGATCGCCTTCGGGGAACATGTCTTCGGGATCGACGTTGAACCTGACATTGCCGCACCGGTGGGGCTGAAGCTGACGCGCGGCGATCTCCATCTCGGCGTCGAAACGCCGGATTTCTTTGCATTGTTTTCAGAGGCCTTCGGCGGCATGACGTCGTTGAAAACCGGCGGCATCGAATTCATGCATCGACCGCCGCGCCTGACCTTCTGGCGGGCGATGACCGACAATGATCGGGGTCGCAATCATGGTTTCGATCATGCCGTCTGGCAGACGGCAAGCCTCTATTCCAAACGCGGTCCTGTCGCATTCGACCTCGGGGAGATCAGCCGGTGGTGCGCTACCGTTTCCCGCTGCCCGGCCTGTCCGTGATGCCGGAGGTGACTTATCGGGTCGGGGGCGATGGTCTCATTCATGTTACAGCCGATTTTCCGGGCGGCGAAGACCTGCCGGACTTGCCGATCTTCGGACTGCAGTTCACGCTCGGTTCGGCCTTCGATCGCTTCCGCTATTACGGTCTCGGTCCAGAGGAAAATTATGCCGATCGCGTTTGCGGTGCTCGACTTGGCATTTTCGAGCGCACCGTTGCCGGCAATCTCTCACCCTATTCCGTCCCCCAGGAATGTGGGAACCGGATGGGGACGCGTTTTGCCGAAGTGATCGATGAGAAGGGCAGGGGCTGCGCTTTACAGCCGAGGGCGTGCCGTTCGAATTCAACGCGCTGCACTATGGCACGATGGAGCTTGAGACGGCAGAACGCCCGGAACACCTGCCGCCGGTGACGAAAACGGTGGTGACGATTGCAGCGCGGCAGATGGGGGTAGGCGGGGATGACAGCTGGGGCTCGCCGGTGCACGAACCTTATCGTGTGCCTTCCAATCAGCCGCTTTCTCTTGCATTCTCTGTCGCGCCTGTTGGCCTGAAGGGCAAGTAACGATTTTAGGGCACGTGTGGGTGCCGAAAGGAGATTGATGAAATGGCAATATTGGTAACCGGAGGCGCTGGCTATGTCGGAAGCCACATGGCGCATGCGCTGGTCGACCGTGGCGAAGAGGTCGTGGTGATCGACGATCTGTCGACCGGTCACTCCGAGCTCATTCCCGAAAAGGCAAAGCTGGTCGAAGGCGATATTGCCGACAGCAAGCTGGTCTCAAAGCTGATTGCGGATGAAAATATCAAAGCAATCGCCCATTTTGCCGGTTCCATCGTGGTCTCGGATTCGGTTTCCGATCCGCTGACCTATTACGAAAACAACACGGTCAAATCGCGCGCACTGATTGAAACCGCCGTCGCTGCCAAGGTCGAGGCCTTCCTGTTTTCTTCCACGGCGGCCGTCTACGGCGAGCCGGGGGTCGATCTTCTCGACGAGGAACAGAACCTGCAGCCGGTCTCGCCTTATGGCTGGTCCAAGCTGATGACCGAGGTGATGTTGCGCGACAGCGCGGCGGCCTACGGGTTGAAATATGCGGCATTGCGCTATTTCAACGTCGCCGGCGCCGATCCTGAAGGGCGCACTGGCGAGACCCGCGAACATGCGACCCACCTGATCGAGATTGCCGCGCAGGCGGCGACCGGACGACGCAACCGTATGCAGATCTTCGGCACGGATTACCCGACGCCTGACGGGACCTGCCTGCGCGACTATATCCACGTCACTGATTTGATCGACGCGCATGTGAAAGCGCTGATGCACCTTTTGAACGGCGGCGAAAACTTCGTCGCCAATTGCGGCTATGGCCACGGGTTTTCGGTGCTTGAGGTGGTTGACGCCATCAAGCGCGTTTCCGGCGTTGATTTCCGCGTGGACCTGGCCGAGCGGCGCCCCGGTGACCCGCCGGCACTGGTGGCTGATTCCGCCCGGGTGCGCGGAATCCTTGGCTGGGAGCCGAAATATGACGATCTCGATACCATCGTCAAACATGCGCTGGCCTGGGAAGATCAGCTCGTGAGCGGCTGCGTCAAACTCTGATCGCTCAAAGCTTGCCGATATAATCCGCCAGCCGTTCGGCGGCATCGGCAAGCTGGCCACCATTGCGCAGGAAACAGGCGCGCAGGAACGGTTCGCCACCCGGCCCGAAGGCGGAGCCAGGGGCGAGCCCGACGCCGGTCTTGTCGACGATGTCGAGCGCGGCCCTGCGGCTGTCGGTCAGGCCGTCTACTTTCAGGAAGGCATAGAGCGCTCCATCGGGCTTCAGCGTTTCCACCCTGTTGGTGGCCAGCAGACGGTCACAGAGGATGTCGCGGCCGGCGCGCGCGCGTTCGAAATTTTCCGCAATCACATGATCGCCGTCGCGGATCGCGGCAAGCGCGCCCTGCTGCATGAACTGAGCAACGCCCGAGGTGGTGTATTGCACAAGGTTTTCGATGGTATCGCCGATTTCCGGCGGTGCCACCAGCCAGCCCACGCGCCAGCCGGTCATCGACCAGTTCTTGGAAAACGAGTTGATGAAGACGATCCGGTCGCCCTCCTCCATGATGTCGAGGAAGGAGGCGGCGCGGCCGCCTGCGAAATGATAAAGCGCGTAGATTTCATCCGCCAGGATCCAGATGCCGTGGCGTCGCGCGATTTCAAGAAGCGCTGAAAGGTCTTCAAGGCTCGCCGTCCAGCCGGTCGGATTGGCCGGCGTGTTGACGAAGATCATCCGTGTTTTCTCGGTGATCGCCGCCTCGACCCGCGCTGGATCGAGGTTCCAGCGCCCATCGGCAAATTCGAGCGGAACACCGACCTGTTTTGCGCCTGAAACGCCCAGTGCGGCGGCAATGTTCGGCCAGGCGGGTGTGAAATAGATCGCCTCGTCGCCGACTTCTGTCATTGCCTCGACCATGATCTTGATCGCGTGCATGCCGGAACCGGTGACATAGATGTGTTCCGGTGACAGGTTCGCGCCGAAATGGCGGGCATAATAGTCGGCGATTGCCGTGCGCAGCGGCGGAATGCCGCGCTGGTGGGTGTAGAAGGTCTCACCATTGTCGAGCGCGGCCTTGGCTGCATCACTGATGAATTGCGGTGTCGGCAGGTCACCTTCGCCAGCCCACAGCGGCAGAAGATTGTTACGGTCGCGACCATAATTGATGATTTCGACGATGCCGCTTTCCGGTGCGTCTGTCGCCCTTCGGCTGAGGCTTTTGTTCAGTGTCATGCGGTTCTCCGTGCTCGCTCTGTTGTAATGCGGAGACCGTGCTTCATTCCATCAAATTCCTGCACGAAATCATTGTTTTTTGTGATGGCATCTGCTGCGACAGTCGCATTTGAAACCGGCAAACGATAGCCTATGGTGAAACCGGTCCGAAGGGAGGCGTTCGATGTTGCCGGGCTGGCTGATATTGTTGGCAGCGCTGCTCTACATCATGCTGTTGTTTGCCGTGGCGAGCTACGGCGACCGGCGGGCAAAGCGCGAGCTTGCGCCACGTTCAGGCCGCAACTTCGTCTATGCGCTGTCGCTGGCGGTCTACTGCACCTCCTGGACCTATTTCGGCGGCGTTGGCCTTGCCGCAACGCGCGGGCTGGAATTTCTCGGCATCTATATCGGCCCGATACTGGTGTTCACCATTGGCATGCCGGTGGTCCGGCGCATCGTCTCGCTGGCCAAATCGGAAAAGCTGACCTCGGCGGCTGATTTTCTCGCCGCCCGTTATGGCAAGAACCCGATGGTCGCAGGACTGGTGGCACTGATCTCGCTTGCCGCCGCCATTCCTTATATCGCATTGCAGTTGAAGGCTGTTTCGGATTCTGTCTCGGTCATGGTCGGCGGTGCGCTGGACCTTTCCTCGGTCGGTGCGGTCTTCGGTGTTGGCCTGCCGCTTGCCGTCACGCTGGCGCTGGCCAGCTTTGCCATCGTGTTCGGTACGCGCCATACGGATGCGACCGAGCATCAGGATGGGCTGATTCTGGCGATTGCCATGGAATCGGTCGTCAAGCTGGTGGCCTTCGGTTCTGTCGGCCTGTTCGTGCTGTTCGTGCTTTTCGACGGTCCGGTCGACCTGCTTTCCGCCGCACGGGAGAATGCCGCGGCGGCGGCGGCTCTCACCTATAAGACGCCGATCAGCCGCTGGGTGCTGCTGACCGTGCTTTCGGCCTTTGCCATCCTGCTTCTGCCGCGCCAGTTTCATGTGACGGTGGTTGAAAACCGCAGCGAGGGCGAACTGAGCCTCGCACGCTTCCTGTTTCCCGCTTATCTGATTGCGATCAACCTTCTGGTGCTTCCGGTCGCCATTGGCGGCGCGATGATGCTCGGTCCGGAGGTTGATCCCGATCTTTACGTGCTGCAATTACCGCTGACGCAAGGCCAGCCGTTGATCTCGCTGGTCACCTTTCTTGGCGGCTTCTCGGCGGCAACGGCGATGGTCATCGTCGCGTCCGTGGCGCTGGCGATCATGCTGTCGAATGATATTGTAAACCCGATCCTGCTGCGGCGACGGATGATTGCCGGCCAGGCCCACCGGCAGGATTTCTATTCGCTGCTTTTGAACATTCGCCGCGCTTCGATTCTGGGAGTCATGCTGCTGGGCTATGGCTATTATCGTCATATCGACAGCGAACGGGGCCTGTTTTCCATCGGCCTTCTGGCATTTGCGGCGATTGCGCAAGTGGCGCCGGCGCTGTTCATCGGGCTCGTCTGGCGCACGGCCAATGCACGCGGTGCGATTATTGGCCTTTCGCTCGGCTTCCTCATCTGGGTTTACCTCCTGTTTGTGCCGAGCCTTGGCGGACCCGATCATTCGGCGATTGCCGGCGAGGTGATGAATTTCATTGTCCCGGGGACGGGTCTGTTCACCGGTCCCGGCTCCGATATTCTGCTGAACGTCACCTGTCTGTCGTTGCTGATCAATGTTGCGGGTCTTGTGCTTGGCTCGCTCAGCCGGCAGGCGCGGCCGCTCGAGCGCATCCAGTCGGGCATTTTCGTCAAGCGCCAGGCTCGCTGGCAGTCGTCGGCGCGCGGCATCGGCACAGGCGTCTCCGTCGGCATGTTGCGTGAAACCCTCAATGGCTATCTCGGCACGGAACGCACCGCACGCTCCTTCGCCACATTCGAGCGCAATGCCGGTCGCCGCATGAGCGATGACGAGCAGGCCGATATGGCGCTGATCCATTTCTCCGAGCAATTGCTCGGCAGCGCCATCGGCTCGTCCTCGGCGCGGCTTGTGCTGTCGCTGGTGCTGCAGCGCGCGGAAGCAGCCTCGGGTGACGCCGCCTTCCTGCTCGATCAGGCCAGCGAAGCGCTGCAGTATAATCAGGGCTTGTTGCAGACGGCGCTTGCCCAGATTGATCAGGGGATCGCTGTTTTCGATGCCTCGAACCGGCTCACCGTCTGGAACAAACGCTTCCGCGCATTGCTGGACCTGCCGGAAGAGGTTGGGCAGGTTGGCTATCCGTTGATCAACATCATGGGCCGGCTATCGTCGCGCGGGGACCTGACCGGCGATGAGGCGCATGAAGCGCTCAGACGGCTGCGTGCCCATGAAAGTGCCTTTCCGATGGTGCTCGACAGAGGCCGGCGGATCATCGAGGTGCAGTCACGCGCCATGCCCGAGGCCGGTATGGTCGTCACCTTTACCGATATTACGCAGAGGGTGGAGGCCGACCTCGCGCTCAAACAGGCCAATGAAACGCTGGAACAGCGGGTAGCCGCCCGCACCGCGGAACTCACCGAGGTCAACAAGGCGCTGAGGATCGCGCGTGCGGCCGCCGATGAAGCCAATATCGGCAAGACCCGGTTTTTCGCAGCCGCCGGTCATGACATTCTGCAACCGCTCAACGCCGCCCGGCTTTATGCGACGGCGCTGGGCGAGCGCATGCCGGCCGATGGCGAGGATCGCGAATTCTCAGACAAGATCGACTCGGCTTTGCAATCGGTCGAGGATATTCTGGGTGCCGTTCTGGATATTTCGCGGCTTGATGCTGGCGCGATGAAACCGCATTTTGTCGCCGTCAACCTTGGCGATATGCTGAAGCGGGTGGAAACCGACTTCCGGCCGCTTGCCGACGAGCGCGGGCTGAAATTCACGGTCGTCACATCGTCGCTGAAGGTGCGCTCGGATGCGCACGCGCTGAGGCGGCTGGTGCAGAACCTGGTCTCGAACGCAATCAAGTACACGATCACGGGCAAGGTTCTGGTTGGCGTGCGCCGTCAGGGAAATCAGGCCGTGATCGAGGTGCATGATACCGGGATCGGCATTCCAGCCTCCAAGGCTGAAAGCGTCTTCAAGGAATTCACCCGTTTGGACGAGGGGCGCGCGCTGCCCAGGGGCTTGGCCTTGGTCTTTCGATCGTCGACCGGCTGGCCCGCATGCTCGAGCATCCAGTTGCGCTGGTGTCAGCGCCGGGCGAGGGCACGGTCTTCCGGCTCACGTTGCCGTTGGCCGAAGCCGGCATTGAAACCGCACCTCATGCCGCGAAATCCGCCAGCCGCCCTCCCGGCCAGGCCATAGCGGGTCTCAAGGTTCTCTGCATCGATAACGAGACCACGATTCTGGAGGGCATGCGGGTGTTGCTCGGCGGGTGGGGGCGGATGTGCATGTCGCCCGCAGTGCCGAGGCTGCAGGCGCGGTCAATGTCGTCCCGGATGTCATCATCGCCGATTATCATCTGGATAATGGCGGAAGCGGTGTGCAGGCGGTCGTCACGCTGCGCGAGCACTACCAGCGGCATATCCCGGCGCTGCTTTTAACCGCCGACCGCACGCAGGATGTGCGTGATCTGGCGGAGGAGGAGGATATCATGGTTCAGCACAAGCCGCTGAAACCTGCACTGCTGCGTGCCTTCCTCAACCAGATTGCGCTTTTTCACAAGGCGGCTGCCGAGTAGAACCGCCGCCTCCCTGTGGCCGTAAAGGCTAAAGTGCCTGCCTTAAACGTTCCAGTTTTCGCCAGCGCAGCGACGACCACAGAGAAAGACCGATCAGTCCGGCGCCGACAAGGCCGGTGATGGCCTCTGGAATATGGAAAAGGGTTTGGACGAACATGATCACCGCCAGAACCAGAATGGCGTAAAACGCGCCGTGCTCAAGAAAGCGGAATTGCGACAGCGCCTTGCGGTCGACCAGCAGGATCGTCAGAGAGCGCACATACATGGCGCCGATGCCGAGCCCGGTGGCGATCACCAGCAGGTTCTTTGTCAGCGCGAAGGCGCCGACCACGCCGTCGAAGGAGAAGCTCGCGTCGAGCACTTCCAGATAGATGAAAGCGCCAAGCCCGCCCTGTGCCGCCGCCTTTGCCTGGCTGGCATCCAGAAACCCGCTCAAGATCTCGACGCCGAGAAAGGTGATAAGGCCGTAAAGCGCCGGATAGAGGAAATCGCCGGATCGTTCCTCCGCCACAAGGCCGGAAAAAACAAGCACGAGAATAAGCGCGATCCCGATCTCGATGCCTTTGATCGAGGCGGAACGCGCCATCGGTTCCTCCAGCCAGGGCAGCCAGTGCACGTCCTTGTCGTGGTCGAAGAAATAGGTCAGTCCGACCATCAGCAGGAAGGTGCCACCGAAGGCGGCGATCGGCAGATGGGCATCGTGCATGATCTCCGCATAGGCGCGCGGCTCTGCAAAGGCGAGGTGGACCGCGGCGATGGGGCCGATTTTCGCGGCAAGTGCCACGATCACCAGCGGAAACACCAGCCGCATGCCGAACACCGCGATCAATATGCCCCAGGTGAGGAAGCGGCGCTGCCACACATGGCTCATCGTCTTCAGCTTGTTGGCATTGACGACCGCGTTATCGAAGGACAGCGAGATCTCGAGAACAGCGAGCACGGCAGTGATGAACAGAAAGGTGAGCGCGCCGCTTATTCCGAAGCTGAAATAGCCGTAAACGGTGCTGCTCACCAGGCCGGCGGCTGTGACGATGAAAGCCCATTTGAAATAGGAAAGTATGGAGTTCATGATCGCGCCTCCTTCGAAAGGCAGACGCGGACGCGGGTGGATACACATGCGCTGTGCGCACGCGATCCGACGAGATGGATCTGAAGCATGATAAACATGTCCGCCGGCTAATTTGCGGGCGGTACCGACATCACGAGAGCGCCGTCAAACTCTCGCCAGAGGGGCCCGGTACCGGGTTCGCCGTCTGCATCCTGCGCGCGCCCTTTGCATACGGGGCAATCCCATGAAGGCGCTTTTGCGGACAGCCGAATTGCCGACTGCCTCAAGATTATGATCGGCGCCCACAGGTTTAGCCACAGCGGGCAGGCCGTCAACCCCCAAGGCAAAAGCGACAGCGCGGAGCGGCCGTTGTTTCGCAGAATAGAGACCCCGAAACCGGTTATAAGCTGGGTTGTGCCTGACGTCCGCGCGGTGTCAGCCAGAGTGTAGACATGCTCGATCTCATCAGCGTGAAGGCTGGTGCGCGCGACCTGCAATGGGTGCGTACCGTCTCATCCGAGCGCTGCGGGCAGTCTCAAGACGGCCGATTGATGTGACGATCGGCTTTTTCGTCTTGTCCTTTGGCCCTGGCCGGTGGTAATGATCGCCATCCGGCACTTGTCCGTCAGCGGGTATGATGTAATGGTAGCCTGTCAGCTTCCCAAGCTGAACGCGCGGGTTCGATTCCGCTACCCGCTCCAATAATTTCAAATAGTTAGTCTGAAAACGTTTCACTCGTTATACTGCGTTTCACTTGGCGGCTTTTGGCCGCCGAATGTTCGCTTGAGAACGGCGGTGCAAAAGTCGGCCACGAAAGCGGCGGAATAATCTCGTCCGCGGGCGGAGTAAAATCCGGCCACCTATCTTCCTTCTGCAATGAGCGCAGGAGGGACAGAGGATTTACACCGTGGATCTTTATCTGAAGGTTCGTCTGGCCGTCTCGGAAGGGATGAGCCGGCGTCAGGCAGCCAAACACTTCAACATATCCCGCGACAGCGTAGCGAAGATGCTGTCGTATTCGACGCCACCTGGCTATCAGCGACAATCACCAGTCCGGCGGCCGAAGCTGGACGCGTTCGTTTCGACGATCGACCACTGGTTGGATGAAGACAGACACGTGCCGCGCAAACAGCGCCATACGGCCAAGCGTGTTTTCGACCGGCTTTGTGATGAGTGCGGGTTCACCGGCGGCTATACGATTATCAAGGACTATATCCGGGAGCGGGAACAGCGCCGTCAGGAAGTGTTCGTGCCGCTTTCTCATCCGCCCGGCCATGCGCAGGCGGATTTCGGTGAGGCGACGGTGGTGATCGGCGGTGTCGAGCAGAAAGCCCGGTTTTCGTGCTCGACCTTCCGCATAGCGACGGCTGCTACGTGCGGGCTTATCCGGCGGCGGTGGCCGAGGCCTGGATTGATGGCCACGTCCATGCGTTCGCCTTCTTCGGGGCCGTGCCGCAATCGATCGTCTATGACAATGATCGCTGCCTTGTGGCGAGGATCCTGCCTGACGGCACGCGTAAGCGGGCAACACTGTTCAGCGGGTTCCTGTCCCACTACCTGATCCGGGATCGCTATGGCCGGCCCGGAAAGGGCAATGACAAGGGTAACGTCGAGGGCCTTGTCGGTTATGCCCGGCGTAACTTCATGGTCCCCATCCCGCAGTTTGCGACCTGGGATGCGTTCAATGCCTTTCTGGAAGAACAGTGCCGGAAGCGCCAATGTGACAGGCTGCGCGGTGAGAGCGAGACGATCGGTGAACGGCTGCAGCGCGATCTGGCTGCCATGCAGTCCTTGCCAGCGTCGCCATTTGACGCCTGCGACCAAGCCAGCGCCAGGGTGACGGCCCAGTCTCTCGTTCGCTACAAAACCCGCGCATCGGCCAGGAGATCGGGAACGATTTCCGTTCGGAACGATGCGCATATTCAAAGTGCCGGATCGTCGCGTGCGCAAAGAGCGCACGGCGATCCGGTGACTATTCCGTGCCTGTCGCCTACGGTCATCAGGACGTTTGGGTTCGAGGCTATGTCGACAAGGTGGTGATTGGTTGCCGCGGCGAGATCATCGCCCGCCATCCCAGGAGCTGGGATCGGGAAGATGTCATCTTCGACCCTGTTCATTACCTGCCGCTGATCGAACAGAAGATCAATGCGCTGGATCAGGCGGCCCTCTGCAGGGCTGGGCTCTGCCGGAGGAGTTTGCGACACTGTGCCGGCTGATGGAAGGCCGCATGGCAAAGCATGGCCGGCGAGAATACGTGCAGGTTCTTCGACTGCTGGAAAGCTTCGATATGGCTGACCTGCATGCGGCGATCAAGCAAGCCCTGCAACTCGGCGCGATTGGCTTCGACGCCGTCAAACATCTGATTCTTTGCCGGGTGGAGCGCCGGCCGCCGCGACTGGATCTGTCGATCTATCCCTACCTGCCGAGAGCAACCGTCGAGACGACATCGGCGAAGGCGTACATGGGCCTCTTGTCATCGGGGAAGGGAGAAGCGGCATGAGCACCGAAGCACCCGAGATTCTGCTTGCCCACGACCTCAAGACCCTGAAGCTGCCGACCTTCCAGCGGGAGTATCAGAAACTGGCCCGGCTTTGCGCCACCGAGGGCGTCGACCACATCGGGTACCTCAGCCGGCTTGCCGAGCGGGAAATGGTCGAACGGGATCGTCGCAAGGTCGAGCGGCGTATCAAGGCAGCCAAATTCCCGGTCGTCAAAAGCCTCGACAGTTTCGACTTTGCCGCCATCCCGAAGCTCAACAAGATGCAGGTGCTGGAGCTGGCCCGCTGCGAATGGATCGAGCGTCGCGAGAACGTCATCGCTCTCGGCCCCAGCGGAACCGGGAAGACGCACATAGCGCTCGCCCTCGGCCTTTCAGCCTGCCAGAAGGGCCTGTCCGTTGGCTTCACCACAGCCGCCGCCATGGTCAGCGAGATGATGGAGGCCCGTGACGAGCGGCGCCTCTTGCGTTTCCAGAAGCAGATGGCAGGGTACAAGTTGCTGATCATCGACGAACTCGGCTTCGTGCCGCTCTCCAAGACTGGCGCGGAACTGCTGTTCGAGTTGATCTCGCAACGTTATGAGCGGGGCGCCACCCTGATCACCAGCAATTTGCCCTTTGATGAATGGACCGAAATCATGGGATCCGAGCGCCTGACCGGCGCTCTGCTCGACCGCGTCACGCACCATGTCAACATTCTCGAAATGAATGGCGACAGCTATCGTCTCGCCCAAAGCCGTGCCCGAAAGGCCAGCTGAAACCCTTCAGAAAATCGCTACGCAGGTATGAGGCCCCGCTCGGGCTACGCCCTCCCGCGGGCCTCATACCTGCGCCCGAGGTGGCCGACTTTTGCTCCGCCCCGTGGCCGGTTTTTACGCCGCCGTTGACAGTTAGAAATTAATGGCCGCTAAGCGCAACAGGGCGAGCGCCCTGTCGGACAGCGGATCATCCTCATCGCGCCGAACAGCCAGCCTGACATTCGTCCGTTCGATGGGTTGCTCCAGGTTCCTCAATCGTGGGTGAAAGATGCGCGGAGCTCACATGGGGTGGTAATCCTCCCTTTTTAACGGGGCTTTTTGGTAGAATTCACGCAGCCATTTTCAGTTTCTGTGCGGGTGTCATTCCGCCGATGCCCATATTGGGTCGCTCGTTGTTATAGCTCCATAACCATTGTGTGGCGAACGCCTGCGCCTCTTCGATACTCTCGATGATGTATTGGTCAAGCCATTCGTGTCGTACTGTCCGGTTGTAGCGTTCGACATAAGCGTTCTGCTGCGGCTTTCCAGGCTGGATGTAATTCAGCGCAATGCCCTGATTTTCAGCCCAGTCCATAAGCCTTCCACTGACATATTCCGGGCCATTGTCAACACGTATTGCCAGCGGTTTGCCGCGCCACTCAATGATCTGGTTCAGGCTACGGATGACACGCTCCGCAGGTAGAGAGAAATCGACCTCAATGCCAAGCCCCTCACGGTTAAAGTCATCCAGAACATTCAAAAGCCGAAACTGCCGGCCATCGGCCAGCCGATCCGCCATAAAGTCCATGGACCAGACCGCGTTCGGCGTTGTCGGGACATTGAGTGTATCCGGTTTTTCCCGTTTCAGCCGCCGGCGTGGCTTGATCCTGAGGTTCAGCTCAAGCGCGCGGTAGATGCGATAAACACGCTTATGATTCCAGCGCCGTCCCTGTACGTTCCGCAGATAGAGAAAACAAAGGCCAAAGCCCCAGTTCTTCTTTGCCTGCGTCAAGCCGGTCAGAAGATCGGCGATCTGTTCATTCTCATCATTGCGTTTGCCTTTGTATCGGTAGCAAGTTTCGCTGACACCGAACGTTCGGCAGGCAAGTGCTATGCTCACCCCACGTATCGCCACGGCTTGCGCGGCCACCTCCCGGCGTAGAGATGGCCGCGTCATTTTTCCCAAAGCCTCTTTCAGCAGTTCGGTTTGCATGCTCATCTCCGCATACATCTTTTTCAGACGGCGGTTCTCGTCTTCCAGCGCTTTCATCTGGCTGATCATCGACGCATCCATGCCGCCATATTTGGCCCGCCATTTATAAAAACTCGCTGAACTCATCCCGTGCTCCCGGCAAAGTTCAGGCACAGGAACGCCACCTTCTGCCTGACGCAGAATGCCAATAATCTGTGCTTCGCTAAATCTCGTCTTTTTCATCAAAATCTCCTCAGTCATAAAACCCGAGAAAATTCTACTTTTGAAGCCCATTATTTTTCGGGGGATTACCGGGTCAGCCGCGCGAAACGGCGGCTGATCACCTCAACTTGGGCCGGACCGCTTAACCTATTGGGCGTTCCAGAGCGGTAATACTGTCAAGGCCCTCGGCAACTTGCCCTTTGGGGCCATGCGCTTCGCGAGGGTAATCCGCGATCTCAGGCTTGCATGCCGATGGCGGTGTTCTCGTCTATTGGATTGCTGGCAGTTTCCTCTTTTGGTGACTTCCAGCGGAGATAGGAGGTCATTCAATGCAGAATCTGGTCTCAAGCTCGATAGGCAGCTCTGAAACACTGCATCTAGGCTTGATGACAACCGTTACCTCGCGATGAACAATATCCTGAAGCGTCATATACGTTATGGCATTACAAAGTCTGATGAACGAGGATCTCGAGCTTTCTAGAGCATATGGATAAGTACTTTGATTTGGCGCTGGATTTGAGGTGTTCGGGCAGCGGTACAGCTCGGATAGAAGCAAGGGCTGCTCGGCGGCATCCGTAGCATGCATTGATTCAGACTTGACATCATGATTTCAATTATAGATATTTCTATTATTGAAATGGGAGAAACGCATGATTGTTGAGAGTGCCAGTGCTCCGCGTGACCTGACGACCGTTGAAATCGAGGCGGATCTGGTCGTTGTGGGAGGCGGTCTTTCCGGTGTTTGCGCCGCAATTTCGGCGGCGCGGGAGGGCTTGGAGGTCGCATTGGTGCAGGACCGGCCGGTTCTGGGCGGCAACGCCTCAAGCGAGGTTCGTCTCTGGATCCTGGGCGCCACCTCCCACGGCGGCAACAACAATCGCTTTGCCCGCGAGGGCGGGATCATCAACGAGCTGCTGCTGGAAAATCAGTTCCGCAATCCGGGCGGCAATCCCGTCATCTTCGACAGCATCGTTCAGGATTGGGTGAGCCGGGAGCAGAACCTGACCGTGCTCGTCAACACCCAGGTTTTTCATGCGGTGACGACGGAGAATCGCGTTCGCGAGATCCATGCCTTTAACTCTCAAAACAGCACCATGTACCGGCTTTTGGGCGCCTTTTTGCTGATTCGAGCGGTGACGGCATACTCGTTCACATGTCGGGTGCGGCCTATCGCATGGGCGCGGAAAAGGCAGACGAGTTTGATGAACCCATGGCGCCGGGCAATAATTACGGCGAGCTGCTCGGCCATTCGATGTATTTCTACACCAAGGATGTCGGCCATCCCGTCGATTATGTCGCGCCCGATTTCGCGCTGAAAGACGTGCCTAGCCTCATTCCGCGCTACCGCCGGTTCCGCACCACCGAACAGGGTTGCTCGCTGTGGTGGATCGAATGGGGCGGCAGGCTGGACACGATCCATCAGTCGGAAGAGATCAAGGTCGAGCTGCAGAAGATCGTCTATGGCGTCTGGAACTACATCAAGAATTCCGGGAATTTCCGGAAGCTGCCAATCTGGCGCTCGAATGGGTCGGCACCATTCCGGGCAAGCGCGAAAGCCGGCGGGCGGAAGGCGACTATATACTGAAACAGAAGGACATTGTCCGCCAGATCGTCCATGAAGACGATGTCTGCCATGGCGGTTGGTCAATCGACCTACATCCCGCCGACGGCGTTTATGGCGATGCCGATGGCTGCAATCAGTTTCATGCCAAGGGCGTCTACGGCATTCCCTTTCGCTGCATGTACAGCCGCAATATCGAAAATCTCTTTACCAATGGCAGGCTCCTGTCCGCTTCTCATGTCGCTTTCGGCTCGTCGCGGGTGATGGCCACCTCGTCGACCGTTGGCCAGGCGATCGGCACGGCTGCAGCCCTTTGCGTCAAGGCTGGAATTTTCCCGCGCGATGTGGCGAGGCCGGAATATCTTCCCGCCCTGAAGCGGGCGTTATCTCGTGCCGGCCATTATGTGCCCCATTACGATGCCTTGGCAGACGGCAACTTGGCGCGTGCGGCGGAAATTGCCGTATCCTCGACTTTCGCATTCTCCGGCCTCGCCCATGATCACGGCTACAAGCAGCTGACGGCCAGCTACGCCCAGCTTTTGCCGGGACGCACCGACATCGACAATACGATTCATGTGCCAGTACGCGCGGCGCGGCAGGCGGAGATCAACGTTGAACTGAAGATTGCCGAGAAGCCTGAAAACCATACGCCGGAGACACTGGTCAGCGCGGTTTCGCTGCCGCTTGATGCTGGCGAACAGACGGTCGCGATCCCACTGCCGAAACTTGCGCGGGCACAATATGTCTTTGTCTGTTTTATGGAAAACCCGGATGTCGAGATCGGGCTTTCGAGCGAGTGCATCACCGGTCTTGTCGCGGTCAAGAAAGGCGGCCTCGACAAGGTTTCGACCACGGCTCGACAGGAAGCGCCAAGCGAGCTTGGCGTCGACAACTTCGATTTCTGGGTGCCCGAGCGTCGGCCCGGGGCGCCAATATCGCCTTTGACGCGGACCATCCCCTGCATGTCTTCGATGCCACCAACCTGACATTCGGACCGCTCAGGCCGACGTCCGCCCCCAATGCCTGGATGGCCGATCGTGAGGACACGGCGCCTGAAGTGAAACTCAGCTTCGAGACGCCGATCCTCGCCCAAAACTCATTCTCTATCTTGATTGCGATTACGATCATCCGCTGGAAAGCGTGCAATACCGCCACCATGACCGGGTTATGCCGCTTCTTGTTCATGACGCCACGATCAGCGCCAATGGCCGCGTCGTGGCCGAGATCGAGACAATCGCAATCCTGTCCTTGCTGTCGATCTTTCGGAGGAAAGACAGATCGACAGCCTGAGCCTGCGGCTGGCCAACAGACAGGGCCACGCCGTGTCACTGCTTGGACTGCGTGTAGAATAAACAGATAACTGGAGGAGAAACGATGATGGCTTTCAAAGCGGGCGTTGCAACGCTGGCGCTTTCGGTGAGTGCGTTTGGCGCTCATGCCGCCGATGGCAAGGTGACATTCCTGAACTGGATCACGGCCGAGCCCAGCAATGCGCCGGTCATGACCCAGCTGATCGAAGAAACCGGCGTATCGGTTGATGTGCTGTCGAGCGCCTGGGGGATATGCAGAAGACGGTCTTTTTGAGGATCCGGACCGGCCAGCCGCTTGATGTTTACCAGGCACAGGAACGCTGGCTACCGACCTTTGCCCAGATGCCCGACGTGGTCGATTTCAACGAACTCTACGGCGAGGAGAAGCTCGCGGCGATGTTCCCGCCGGAAGTGTTGGCCGCGGGTCAGGTCAAAGGCAAGCAGGTTGGTATGCCGTGGAATATCGGCTCGATCAGCCTCGTCTCCAACCGCAACGTGCTGGAGTCGTCCGGGGTTAACGAGCCGCCGGCGACGATCGACGACTTCGTCGTCGATCTTGAAAAGGTCAAGGAGGCCCACCCGAACAGCACACCTTATGCGATGATGACCAAAGGTGACGATCTGGTATCAAGCGATTTCCAGCTCTGGCTCTGGGCCTTTGGCGGCTCGATCTTCGACGAGAACGGCCAGCCGGTCGTCAATTCTGAAGCCACGGTCCAGACCCTGGACTTCATGAAGGATCTGGTCGATCGCGGACTTTCCGCTCTTGATGTCGATCGCGGGGCTGCACGGCGCATGTTCGGACAAGGCGAGAGTGCCTACTATTTCGATGCGCCGGTCGCAAAGGGCTTTGCGGAAGATTTCTCCGGTGAGGGCGAAGCGTTCGTCAAATATGTCTATCCGGTCCCCATGCCGGTGGCCGAGGCCGGCATGACGCCGCATTCCATGGAATGGGGGCATCTTCTGGTGATGCGCGAGACACAAGAAGGCATGGTGGACGGCGGCCTTTCAGCCGAGAGCCCCTCTGCAAAGCTGATTTCGGGCCTGACAATGAATGACGAGATCCAGCTCGAATACTTCCAGAAGCTGGGCGCAATCCCGGTCACCAAGTCGGCGAGGGCGAGCGACATCGTTACCTCCGACCAGTATATTGTCGACTGGAATGTCTCTCTTGGCATGCCGAAGCTCAACGAACTCGCTTCTCTCAAGGATAGCGCCAATTATGTCGCCATTGTTTCGGAGGAGGTTCAATCCGCCGTGCTGGGCAAGAAAGATGCTGCAACGGCTGCGGCCGACATGCAGAGCCGTATCGAAAAACTGATGAACTGAGGACGGTGACATGGACATGGCGACCACGCGCCAGCTGGGGTCGACAAGCCCGGCCCGGCGAAAGCCCGGCTATCTGAGACGTTCAGACAGGCGTTTTGCCTATCTGATCCTCGCCCCGGCGATGATTGCGTTTCTGGTCATGGTGGCCTGGCCCTTTTTGGATGCCATGTCCATGGCCCTCTACCAGTACACGATCTATGATACGGAGCCGATCTTCATTGGTTTCGAGAATTTCAGAACCATCCTCACCGATCCTTACGTGCTTGGATCCTGGGTGACGACGGCGATCTTTGTCGCCGGCACGACGCTTCTGACCATGTTTCTCGGCCTTTCCTGGGCGCTGCTGATGTATCAGGATTTTCGGGGCCGTGCGGTCTTCCGCACCATGACGTTGCTGCCATGGATCCTGCCGTCAACGGTGAGCGCCTTCATCTGGGCCTGGATGCTGAACGGGCGCTACGGCATCGTCAATATGCTGTTGATGGATATCGGGGCCGTCAACGCTCCAATACAGTTTCTCTCCAACGATGTCGGGGCTATGATGGCCGTCATCCTGACGCGAACCTGGATTTCCATTCCGCTGTTCATGTCCTTCTTTCTGGCAGGTCTGCAAAGCATGGACTTCCAGCAAATAGAGGCGGCGCGCATCGATGGCGCCGGTAATCTGAAGATTGTGCGGCGCCTGATCCTGCCGCATCTCAAACCCGTCTTCCTCGTCACCGGTGCGCTTGGCATGATCGGCAATCTGCAGCAGTTCGACATCATTTTCGCGCTGACCGGCGGCGGACCGGTGCGGGCAACCTCGGTCCTGTCGATCGAAGTCTACAAACAGGCCTTCCAGAACTGGAATCTCGGCATGGCGTCTGCCATCGGAGTGCTTTGGGTCTTCACGCTGATGCCGATCGTCATCTTCTATCTTAGAAGCCTGTTCAGGGAGGATTGAGCCATGCTTGAACTGCGCACCTGGCGGGAAAAGGCCGGCTTTATCGTCATTCTCGCCGTCATCGCCTTCTTTCTATTCTTCCCTGTTTACTGGGCGCTGTCGAGCGCCTTCAAGGCCAACGCCGAGCTATACCTTTCAGACCCGACCTTCGTGCCGCACCGGCCTTATCTCGGCCATTTCATCAATGCCATCACGCAGGGTCCGTTGATCCTCCAGCTTGGCAACAGCCTTGTCACGTCTACCGCTTCGGCGCTTTTGAACGCGGTTCTGGCAGCGCTGGCCGGCTACAGCTTCGCCAAATTCGACTATCCGGTGAAACGCCCACTGATGCTGCTGATCCTGTCGGCGCAGATGTTTCCATTTGGCGTTCTGTTGATCAGCATCTACCCAATGTTGCAATCGGTGGGCCTGCTCGACACCCGTATCGGACTGACGGTTTCCTATATCGTCTTCGCGCTGCCGGTCTCGACCTATATGATGTACAGCTATTTCAAGCAGGTGCCGAACGAGCTGATTGAGGCGGCCAAAGTGGATGGCGCTAGCAATATGAAGATCTTCCGGCGCATCGTCATGCCGATCTCGCTGCCTGCCTTCATCACCGTTGCGCTTTATGCTTTCATGTGGTCGTGGAATGATCTGCTCTATTCGATGACGCTGATCACCTCTGATGACAAGCGCACCGTCGGTCCCGGCCTTCTGTTACGCTATATCAACGAAAACAATGCCGATTGGGGCGGGGCCATGGCGGCCTCATTTATCGTCGCCGCGCCGGTTATCCTTGTCTTTTCCGTGCTGCAGAAGCAATTCATCGGCGGCGTGACCTCGGGAGCGGTGAAATGAGCGACAAACCCCAGACATCCCAGCCCAACCAGAGCCTTGTCGATGGTATCCGCTGTTTTCAGGAACTGACGACCAGCGATCATCCGCTTGGCACCAAGGAACTTGCCGAGCGGCTGGGCATCAACATGATCAAGGTGAACCGGCTGCTCAGGACGCTGAAAGCCATCGGCATGGCCGAGCAGAACCAGCAGAAGAAATATCTGCCCGGCCCGGTGGTGCATGTTCTGGCGGCGCAGAGCTTTCATTCCTCCGCGTTGTTTCGCGCTGCGACCCATGTGGCGATCAGCCATGCATACGATGACCGGACGCTGGCGATCGGCATTCTGTGGAAGGATGCGGTGGTCTATATGTATCACTCACTTGCCCATCAGAACCCGGCCGAAGGCCTTGGTGGCTACCATCTCTACCACGCCTCGCAGTCTTCGATCGGCAAGGCGCTTCTGGCCGAGATGGATGACGACGCGCTGGCGCTCTGCATCGCCGACTGGTCGGAGGACGCAAGAGCGGGGCTTGCCGACACCATCGCCGCGATAAGGCGCAACGGCTATGCCTGCCAGCGCGATGCGGCCGGCCGCATCAACAATATCGCCGCCACCTTTTCGGTTGGCGGCGCAAAAGCCGGCATCGCGTTTACCGATATCGCCACCGAAGACAGCGCTCTTGAGAGCTATGTCGGCGAATTGAAGACGCTGATCCGCGAAATTGAAAGCTACGCCTGAAAGGCAGAACCGGGAGGAAAATCATGACCGATGTGAAACTCGATCGCGTGGTCAAGCGCTTCGGAGAACTGGAGACCATCCACGGTGTTAATCTCAATATTGAAGGCGGTTCCTTCGTCGTTTTTGTCGGCCCCTCCGGCTGCGGGAAATCGACGCTCTTGCGGATGATTGCTGGGCTGGAGGAGGTCACCGAAGGTGATGTCTACATTGGCGGCAAATGCGTGACAGAAGCGAAAGCGAGTGCGCGTGGAATTGGCATGGTGTTCCAGTCCTACGCGCTTTATCCGCATATGACGGTGCGGGAAAATATGAGTTTCGGCCTGGAGGTTGCCGGCGAACCGAAGGAGGTGATTGCGGCGCGCGTCAGCGAAGCGGCTGAAATCCTCAAGCTCGGCGAGCTGCTGGACCGCAAGCCGCGCCAGCTTTCCGGCGGCCAGCGTCAGCGTGTTGCCATCGGCCGCACCATTGTGCGCCAGCCCAAGGTGTTCCTGTTTGATGAACCGCTTTCCAATCTCGATGCCGAGTTGCGGGTACAGATGCGCATCGAGATCACCAGGCTGCATGAACGGCTCGGCAACACGATGATCTATGTCACCCACGATCAGGTCGAAGCCATGACCATGGCCGACACGATCGTTGTCCTGCGTGATGGCGCGGTCGAGCAGGTCGGCACCCCGCTTACGCTTTATCACCGGCCGGAAAACCGTTTTGTTGCCGGTTTCATCGGCTCTCCCAAGATGAATTTCCTGCCTGTGCGTGTAAAGTCGGTCGGAAGTGACAGCTTCACAATCACGTTGCCGGATGGTCAGGACATATCGCTCTCCGCGCCTGGCCGGCTGCCTGCAAGCGGCGAAATGCTGGAGCTTGGCATTCGCCCCGAGCATTTCATCGTTGGAAAGGGTGGCGATTTCGAGGTCATGTTGCATTGCGATGTCGTGGAGGAACTTGGCGGTACCACCTATGTCTATGGTGAATATGACGAATGCCAAATCATCGTGGAAGGCGATGGTGATTTGCGGATTCAGCGCGGCAAGGACGGGCTTTTCAGCTTCGATCGAGACCGCTTGCATCTCTTCGATGACAAGGGCAGAGCGGTTATGCTTCAGCGGGACACTGATCCGTCGGCTGGTGGTGGCAACTCAGTTGCGACCGTCGTAACTGCCAACTGAATTCTGTGCGCAAGTGCCTTGGGTTGTGAGCGTAGGTCAGTCCCGGCCAAGGCCCATAAAATCTCGTGTGGCTGCTGGGCTAGCGGAATCTCACTTTCGTTGGCGTTCTTTCTGAAGCTTTTCGAAAGCAGAAAGCACGTCATGAAGCGTTGCCTTGACATGTTCTTCAGCGACCTGCCGCGCTATGGAGGCATCACGTTTGTGGAAGGCGTCAATCATAATGTGGTGTTCGGAGGTGACACGTTCGGCGAAGTCGGCGCTGCGTCCGCTTTGATTCATTAAGCCGAGGCTCAGCCAATAATAGCGGCGCAAGAGCTGGGCGGCTTCGATATTGCCCCCGTAGGAATTGATCAGGTTGTGAAACAGGGTATTGGCGTCATCCATCGCTTGCCAGTCCCGCTCATTCGCCGCCCGATCATGATCAACCTGAATGGATTCCAGCGTCCGGATTGCTGAGAGCGAGGCCTCCTCGGCAAACTGAGCTGCGAGAAACCCTTCCAATGCCTGACCGATCTCATGTGCATAGATTAGGCGGTTTCGATCAATCGCCGAAACCCGGGCACCCTGGTTAGGAACGATCCGGACCAGGCCTTCCCCTCCAGCTGCTGCAAGGCTTCCCGCACGGGCTGCACACTGACGCCGTACTGCTCTGCCAGAGCCGCCATTGGGAGACGGCTGTCCTGCGGGAGCTCCCTGCGATAATTGCCTCTCT
Source organism: Marinicella algicola (assembly GCF_028401385.1). Classification (GTDB taxonomy): domain Bacteria; phylum Pseudomonadota; class Gammaproteobacteria; order Xanthomonadales; family Marinicellaceae. Next base: position 3,544,736 of record NZ_JAQOMR010000001.1, on the reverse strand, counting down.
CAGCTGCTTCGTAACACGCATATAGCTTGTTTCGACCGTTTCGCTATCGCCCGAAAAGCTGAGTTCTGGACCGTTGGTCAAGCGCGAATTTCTCATTTCATCCACCCTGGCGAAATTCCGCGACCGGCCGATCGGCGCAACGCGGTCAGGCTCCCCAATCGGATGCTTTTATCGCACCTGATGGGACAATGCACGAGTTGCATCCTTTACGCCAAGTTTGGTCATCGGCTCAAGGATGATTGCATATGATATTTATTTATTTGATACGATATTGACATGTTTGATACGATAATGCACGTTCCATCGCGAAATCGATGGACGTAAAGCGTGCTTCTGATCGCTTGCTTATCGGTTTCGCGTTTTTGAGGAGCGGGTTGTTGGCGTCGTCAGACGCGGCCCCGAAAAGAATCAGGGAGGAATGAATGCTGAATAAGCTCTTGCTTTCAGCGGTCTTCGGACTCGGTGTTGTGGCCGCTCCGGGACTCGCGACTGCGCAGGTCAATCTTACCTTCGCATCCTGGCAGTTTCAGGAGCCGGGGAATGCGGACTGGTGGAATGCGGTGATTGACGCGTTCGAGGAGGAGAACCCGGATATTTCCATCGAGGAGATCTACATTCCCTTCGCCGACTATCTTCCGCAAATGACGATCCGCTTTGCTTCCGGCCGTGCGCCTGCCGTCATGCAGCTCAACGAGCAGTTGTTCGGCTCGTTTGCCGCCCAGGGCTGGCTGGCGCCGCTTGACGACCGGATTGAAGGCACGGATATCGCGACCGACTGGGCTGCGCCGCAAAAGGCTCTGACATGGGACGGTGCGACCCGCGGTGTTCTCCTGTCCAACAACGCCTACCAGTTCTTCTATAACAAGGACATGCTGGCCGGGGCGGGGCTGCCGGTTCCCGACAGCTGGGAAAGCTTCAAGGAAACCGCAGCTGAAATGACAGATCGCGATGCTGGCATTTTCGGTCTGTCGGCAGTGACCACCGAGCATCCGACCGCCGTGGAAGACGTGCATCGCTACGCCATCTGGGCCGGAGCGAACCTAATCGAGGACGGGCAGTACAATCTGACGTCTCCCGAAGTCATCGACGCGATGAATGCCTATCGTGAAACCGTTGGGCAAAATGCCCCTCTCGGCAACAACTCGTCTGTCGCGCGTCAGCTCTTCATCGACGGCAGGACCTCCATGCTGATCGACGGGCCCTGGGTTTGGTCCTGGCTCGAGCGGGCGACGCCGGAAATGCGTCCGAAGCTTGTCATGGGCCGGCTGCCTTTCGATCCGCAGCTCGCTCCCGGTGGTCTGATCATGAACATCTCAGAGGGGCTTGATGAAGAGGTCGAGGATGCAGCCTGGAAATTCATCGCCTTTGCCAATTCGGAAGAATGGCAGCGCGAGTATCTGCTGACCACCGGTCAACCGCCCGGCCGCGCCGCAAACGTTCTGACACCGGAAGACGAGGAAGCTCATCCCAATCTGGCAATCGCCAGCGCCTCGGCTCTGGACGCTGTGCCGCTGTTTCCCAAGGAACAGCCGATCCAGATGAACTTCACCGAGTATTCCTCGGTCCTGATGGAGGCGGCGCTGCGTCTGCTTTCCACGAAAGATCCGACAGAGGACATCATGGCGGATGCTCAAGGTCAGCTCGAACGGGCGATCCCGCTCAACTGACGCTGACCTTTCGCAGGCCGCCGCATTCTCTCCCGCTGCGGCCTGCGGACTGATATCCAACCTTCAATTCGGGGAAAGCTCATGTCCATGTCGTCGGATGCCGAGCACGCCAGCCATGCCGGAACGCGCTTGAACTTCTATCGCCGGCAGCAAATCCTATCCTACTCCCTTATCCTGCCGGCAGCGCTCGGCGTGCTGACGCTCATTCTCTATCCGCTTTACCAGGTCGTCGACATCTCGCTGCGCGAGGGCCGCGTGATGAATTTCGCGCGCATTCACGATTTGCCTCTGGGCTTCGGAAATTACGTCAGAGTGCTGTCGGATCCGCAGTTCTGGAACAGCGTCTTCGTCTCGGTGGTCTATGTCGGCGGCAGTATCGCGATCGCCTACGCCATCGGGCTTGGGATCGCGCTTCTTTGAACGAGCGCCTGCCGGGGAACCGGATCCTGCGTACTATCGTGCTTATCCCCTGGGCTGTGCCCGGTATCGTGCTCGGCATCATGTTCCTCTGGATCCTTGATTCTTCCTACGGCGTGTTCAACGCCATGCTGCGTGATCTCGGTATTCTGTCGGCTGACTTCCCGTGGTTCGTCGACCGGCGCACGGCGCTGATCTCGGTCATGGTGCCCACGATCTGGAAATCCTATCCGATGATCACGCTCACCGTGCTCGCAGCGCTGCAGTCGATCCCGCGCGAGCTCTATGAAGCGGCGAATGTCGACGGCGCCACCCATATCCAGAAGTTCCGCTTCATCACCTGGGCGGGTATCCGCGGGCCGTCGATGCTGGTGCTGATGATCAGCGCGCTCGGGATTTTCCGCGACGTCGACATTGTCTTCGGCACCACGGGCGGCGGACCGGCCCATGCGACGGAAACCATGTCGCTCTACGTCTACCGTGAAGCTTTCAATTATTTCCGTATGGGCACGGCCACGGCGGTCGGCACGGTGATGATCATCGTTGCGCTGATGATCGGCGCCATCTTCACCATCTTCGCGCAGCGCTCGAAATTCAAATAGGAGATGCAGTGATGACCTTGAGACGCTTCATCAGTTGGGCCATTCTCGTGCTTGTCGCGATCGTGACGCTGTTTCCGTTCTATTGGATGGTGATGACGGCGATCATGCCGACCGATGCCATCCTGTCGCGCAACCCGTCGCTGTTGCCGGACTTTTCACAGGTCAGCTTTGCAGCCTTCGCGGAAGTCTTCCGTGCTAGGCCATTTCTCAGCTGGACGATCAACAGCCTGATCGTATCAATCGGAAGTTCGGCCATCAGCCTGGTGCTCGCAACGCTCGCTGGTTATTCGCTGTCACGATTTACCAGCCGTCCGCAGCAGGCGCTCGGCGCCAGTCTGCTCATCAGCAAGCTCATTCCGGCGACGCTGATCCTCATTCCGCTGTTCATCATCTACAACAATATCGGGCTATTCGACACCTATATCGGCCTGATCTTCGCCAACATGACCGTCGGTATCCCGCTCGCGACCTGGCTGATGAAGGGCTTTTTCGACCGCATCCCCAGAGAGCTGGAACAGGCCGCGATGATTGACGGCGCCAGCCAGCTTCAGGCGCTGAGGATTGTCATCCTGCCACTGACAAAGCCTGGGCTTGCGGCTTCGGGCGTCTATCTGATCCTCACGAGTTGGTCGGAATTCATCTTCGCGCGCACGCTGATCTCCTCGCCCGAAAAGCAGGTGCTGACTGTCGGTATGCAGTCATTCGTGGGTGAGCAGTCAGTGGACTGGCAATTGCTGATGGCGGCTGGAACGCTCTCCGTCGTGCCGGCCATCATCCTGTTCATCCTGCTCGAACCTTTCCTGGTCAGCGGCATGACCAAGGGTGCGCTTTCGGCCTCGTGAGGCCGCAGCTGGAAACCAACGAAACACAGAGACATTAAGATGGATCGCAATACGTATCGGGGCATCTTCGTCATCGTCACGACGCCCTTTACCGAAGACCTTGCCATTGATGAGGATGGACTGCGTCGAACGCTCAGGTTCTGCCTCGACTGCGGCGTCCAAGGCGTCGTGTCCACCGCTAATGCCAGCGAGGTCGGCTATCTCTCGGATGCCGAGCGCAGGCGGGTGGCCGAAATCGTTGTGAAAGAAGCCAAAGGCAGGGTCCAGACCGTCGTCGGCGTATCGGCCAATCACTGGCGCATGTCGGCAGCCTTCGCCGAGCATGCGACCATGATCGGCGCCGATGCAATCATGGCCATGCCGCCGACCTTTCATCCGGCCACCCGGACGGAAATCAAGGCGCATTACCAGGCAATCAGCGCGGCAAGCGACCTGCCGCTGGTGCTCCAGAACGCGATCGGCCTCGGCGCCACGGTGATGAGCGCCGAACTGCTCGCCGACCTCGTCAACGAACTGCCGAACGCCCGATTCATCAAGGAAGAGACGGCCTACCCTGCGCAGATGACCGGCGACATCAGGGCGCTTGCCGGCGAACGGCTGATCGGTGTCATGGGCGGCCGCGCCGGCAAAACGCTGATGGAGGAACTGCCGCATGGCATCTGCGGCACCATGCCGGCCTGCGAATTCGCGGATGTGCATGTGGCGCTGTGGAACGCTATCGAGGCTGAGGACATGGTGCTCGCCCGGACGATCTTCCGCTGCCTGCTGCCGCTCCTCGATTTCGAGGCGAGCTACGGCATTCCGCTCTGCAAGGAGGTCGAGAAGGCACGCGGCATCATCGCCGGCTCTCACTGGCGCCAAACCGGCTACCGGACGCTCGACGATCATGCCCGTGCGGAAATGCTGACGCTCCTGGACGGTGCCACCGAATACATGAATCCGAAATATCCGCATCGCCCGGCCTGACGGCCGAGACGAAGCAACGATAACACGCATCCCGAACATTCAAGAGGTCAGACATGTCTGCAAATACGAGGAAAACGAAGAAATCGGCCGCGTCGAGGACGCCGTGAACACCCATTCGCGGCCCACCGACATCAGGATCACCGACATGCGGCTGGCGGTGGTCGCATCGAATTACGACTATCCGATCCTTCGCATTGACACCAATCAGGGCGTCTATGGCATCGGCGAGGTCCGCGACGCTGGCCATGTCGAGAATGCGCTGCAGTTCAAGAGCATGCTGATCGGCCAGAATCCCTGCAATGTCGACATGCTGTTCAATGTGATGAAAAAGTTCGGTAGCTGGGGCCGCGAGGGCGGCGGCGTTTCCGGCATCGAGATCGCGCTTTGGGATCTTATTGGCAAGATCTACGGCGTGCCCTGCTACCAGTTCCTTGGCGGCAAGTACCGCGACCGCGTTCGCCTTTATGGCGACACGCCGACACCGGATAATCCGAGCGTCGAGGATTTTGTCAAGGCCGTCGAGAGCCGCCGTGACATGGGCCTTACCTTCATCAAGTTCGATCTGCGTCCGAGCCTGTTCGAGCGCGACGAGAAGATCCTTATCGGTCATGACGCACCCTATGACTACGACTTCTGGCCGGCCAGCATCTTCAAGGCGCCGGGGGCGGGTCGCGGCGTCAAGTTGACGGAAAAGAGCATCCAGAACGCCGTTGAAGTGGTGGCTGCTGTTCGTAAGGCTGTTGGCCCCGACATTCAGCTCTGCGTCGACCATTTCGGCCAGGGGTACATGATGACCGACGAGGCAATCCGCTTCGGCAAGGCGCTTGAACCCTACGATCTTGTCTGGATCGAGGACCCGGTTCCCTTTTTCGACATGGCCGCGCACAAGCGTGTCGCCGATGCGCTCCTGACCCCGATTGCAGCCGGAGAGGAATTGTTCCTGCGTGCCGGCTTCAAGGAAGCGATCGAAATGCGCGCCTTCGATATCATTCATCCCGATCTCCTCACATCCGGTGGTATGCTCGAGACCAAGCGCATTGCCGACGACGCAGAGGAAGCGGGCATTCCGACAGCCCTGCATTTCGCCGGCTCGCCGATTGCGTTCATGGCCAATGTCCATTGCGCGACGGCGATTTCCAGCTTCCTTGCGCTCGAGCATCACGGGTTGGACCTGCCATTCTGGACATCTCTCGTGACCGGTCTCGACGACGACTACATGGACGGCGGTTTCGTGAAGGTTCCGGAGAAGCCGGGTCTGGGTGTTGATCTGAACTACGAGGCGATCGAGGAAAATCTCAGGACGCCCGGCACCGCCTTCCTGCCGACCGATCAGTGGAACACGCCGAAGCTCGCCTTCTGGCGGCCGGACGATCGCTGGCCGGAATAGGGCCAAGAATGGGGCGGCAGGGGTGCAAGGAGCGCTGCTCCGCTGCCCGGCTGAAAATTAACTCAGGAGCTGTTCCGGTTGAAACGGTTTCGCCGGTGCATTGAAGGACAATGAGCGCCCGGCGGTTTTGACACCGCTCCGCTTATGGGAGGTCGAAAAATCATGGCTTCAATCACGATCGACAAGGTTCGCAAGTCATACGGAGCCCACGAGGTTCTGCATGGCGTGTCCATCGACATTAAGGACGGCGAGTTCGTGACCTTGGTCGGGCCGTCCGGTTGCGGGAAATCGACGCTGTTGCGTATGATTGCCGGCCTGGAATCGATTTCCGGCGGCCAGCTTTTATCCGGCGGCAAGGTCTTGAATGACCTTGCGCCCAAGGAACGCGACATCGCGATGGTGTTCCAGAACTACGCGCTTTATCCGCACATGACAGTGGCCCAGAACATGGGGTTTTCGCTGCGCCTGCGAAAAGCCGGGAAGGCGGAATTCGATGAGAAGGTCAACCGCGCCGCCGACATTCTGGGACTGAACGATTTTCTGGAACGCTATCCTGGGCAACTTTCGGGCGGCCAACGGCAGCGCGTTGCCATGGGGCGTGCGATCGTCCGCGACCCTTCAGTCTTTCTGTTCGATGAACCGCTGTCGAACCTTGATGCCAAACTCCGCGTGCAGATGCGCATCGAGATCAAGGCGCTGCACGAGCGGCTGAAAACCACCACGATCTACGTCACCCATGACCAGGTCGAAGCGATGACCATGGCCGACAAGATCGTCGTCATGCGCGATGGCGTGATCGAGCAGATGGGTTCGCCGCTCGATCTTTATGATGATCCCAATAATCGCTTTGTTGCCGGTTTCCTCGGATCGCCATCGATGAATTTCCTGGAAGCGCGATCGGTGGATCCGGCGTCGGGACGGGTCTCAATAGACGATGAGCTTAGCTTTCCGGCAGCCATGTCGAGGACCCATGCCGGACCGGTGACGGTTGGTATCAGGCCTGAACAGGTACGCATCGAAACGGACGGCCTGCCTGCGCAGGTCGAAGCTGTGGAGCCCATGGGCGCAGATACGCATCTGGTTGTTTCTGTCGCAGGGCAGAGCATGGCGATCGTGCTCCATGAACGCATTAGGGCCGCGATTGGCGAAAAGATCCGGATCAACCTGCCGGAGGATCAGCTTTACTTTTTCGAACCGGCGAACGGGGAGCGTATTCGACCATGACCGACAACGCGATAGGAGAGGCCGCTTCGCTGATCGCACTCGACTGGGGCACGTCTGCCCTTCGTGCCTATCTTATGGATGTTGATGGCGTGGTTCTGGACACGAGATCGAGCGATCGCGGCATTCAGAACCTGGCGCAGCCGGGCCATGCCGGTTTTGAAAAGGCGTTCGCGGAGATCCGCGCAGGCTGGCCGGAGGGTCTCCCGGTGATTGCCGGCGGCATGGTCGGCAGTGCTCAGGGTTGGAAGGAGGCGCCATACATTTCCTGCCCGGTTGACTTTGCCCAGTTGGCGGATGCTTCGGTCCACGTCACAACCGAGACCGGAGACGATGTTTTGATCGCGCCCGGCATGATCTATCGCCCCGACCATGGGCAGCCGGATGTCATGCGGGGGAGGAGATCCAGATCGCAGGCGCTCTTGCGCAACACCCCAAGTTTGGCGTCAACGCCGAGTTTCTCTTGCCAGGCACACACTCAAAATGGGTCCGGGTTTCGAAAGGCAAGGTTGTCGACTTCACCACCTATATGACCGGTGAGCTGTTTTCGGTGCTTGCGCGCCATTCGATACTGGGGCGTCTGATGTCTGAAACGCCGGCGGAATGGAACGCCGCGGCTGCGGCATTTGCAGAGGGCGTGGCGGCCTCGGCGGCAGAACCGGATCGCCTTCAGCACCTCCTGTTCGGGGTGCGAACGCGCGGGCTGACCGGCGATTTGGCCGGCAATGTCCTCAGAGAATACCTTTCCGGATTGCTGATCGGCAACGAAATGGCGGCAAGTCTGGAGCGGCGGGCAGATGCGGACGCTCCATTGATATTGATTGGTGAGCAAGCGCTTTGCAGACGTTATCAGGACGCCTTGCGGATCCTTGATTGTCCACCCGCCGAATATGTCGACGACGCATCCTCCTCCGGGCTCTATCTGGTTGCCGGCAAAGCAGGACTTCTCAAAGCCGCTTCACTATCCGGCTGAATGCCATACCGATAGCAGCCCGCGCCACACCAAATGAGGACCGTCATGTCGCAACCTGAGTTTTCTGCCTGCCTCGAATGGCTTTTTGCCGAGCCCTCCGATGTTTTTGCCAACCGTATCGCCCACGCGGCAAAAGCGGGTTTCGATGCTTTCGAGTTCTGGCTGTGGTCGAACAAGGACATCGATGCGATCTGCCGAGTGGCCGAAGAACATGACATAGCGGTTGCCGGCTGCGTGGCCGAGCCTCTGATCCCGCTGACCGATCCGGCAAACCACGCGCGATGGTTGGCGGGTCTTGAGCAATCGATGGCGGTTGCTGAACGGTTTGGCGCGCCGGTCCTCATAGCCCAGGCCGGGAATGCGATAGAGGGAGCCGGCCGGCGGGCGCAAGGGGAGGCGCTTATCCTCGCTCTCCGGCAGGCCGCCGACATTCTTTCCGGGTCCGGCGTGCGCCTTGGTCTCGAGCCGCTCAATACGCGTGTCGACCACCCCGGCCATTTCCTCGATTCGACCTCTGAGGCGTTCGCGGTGGTTGAGAAGGTCGGGCGGGCAGAAGTCGGCGTCGTCTATGATCTCTATCACTCTGCTGTCATGGGCGAGCCATTCGAGGAGACGCTTTTTGGACATGTCGACAAGATCGTTCACGTGCATGTCGCGGATCATCCGGGAAGGCACGAACCGGGCAGCGGTAAGGTCGACCTTGTCCGTCGGCTCCGGTGGTTGCTCGACAATCATTACGCAGGACGCGTCGGTTTCGAGTTCAAACCCACGACGACCAGTCACGGGTCTCTGGCTGGCATGCGCGCAGATTTCGCAAGAAGCCTTGCCGCACTCTGACGCCGGCCTCTGGCGATAGGGCGCGTAAGGCGTCGCGCAGATGTTTGGTTCTGACACGAGTTTCATCTGGTAAACGCAATAAATATCTCATTATATGAGATATAAAATCATTATTTGACATACTTCTTGCCTGCGCTTACAACAGCGCCTGCGACCTGATGGCGTCCGGGGTGCAAGGCATGTGTCCTTTGATATCCCGCGCACCGGTCAGGCCGGCATCGTGCGAATAAAAGGACGTGGACATGAAGATCACCGCACTCAAAACCTGGCAGGTGCCCCCGCGCTGGATGTTCCTCAAGATCGAGACAGATGAAGGTATTGTCGGGTGGGGCGAGCCTGTTATCGAAGGCCGTGCCGCCACCGTGCAGGCCGCCATCGAAGAACTCTCCGACTATGTGATCGGCAAGGACCCGCGCAATATCCAGGACATCTGGCAGATGCTTTACCGTGGCGGTTTTTACCGCGGCGGCCCGATCCTGATGAGCGCCATTGCCGGCATCGATCAGGCGCTCTGGGACATCAAGGGCAAGGCGCTCGGCGTGCCTGTGCACCAGTTGCTCGGCGGAGCGGTGCGCGACAAGATGCGCATGTATTGCTGGATTGGCGGTGATCGTCCCGGCGATATCGGCCGTCAGGCGAAGGAAGTCGTCGCCAAGGGTTTTACTGCCTTCAAGATGAACGGCACCCCGGAAATGCAGATCGTTGACAGCCACCGCAAGGTGGACGAAGCGGTCGCTCGTGCCGCTGAGGCTCGCGAAGCCGTCGGTCCCGATGTCGGCATCGCGATTGATTTCCATGGTCGCGTCCATCGCCCGATGGCAAAGACGCTGCTGCGCGAACTGGAGCCGATCCATCCGCTGTTTGTCGAAGAGCCGGTGCTTACCGAGCAGCTCCATTGCCTACCGCAGATCGCCTCCGGACTTTCCTATCCGATTGCCACCGGCGAACGCATGTTCACCCGTTATGATTTCCGCGCCATCATGGAAGCCCGTATGGTCGATATCGTCCAGCCTGACCTCTGCCATTGCGGTGGCATCACCGAGGGTATGAAGATCGCGACGCTGGCGGAAACCTATGATGTCGCGCTTGCGCCGCATTGCCCGCTCGGACCGATCGCGCTTGCCGCCTCGCTGCAGCTCGACTTCATTTCCCCAATGCCTTCATCCAGGAACAATCGATGGGCATTCATTACAACAAGGGCAATGACGTCCTCGATTATGTGACCGACCCCACGCCGTTGAAGATCGAGAACGGTTATCTACCCGTTCTCGACCAGCCAGGCCTCGGCGTCAGCATCGACGAAGAGAAAATTATCGAACGTTCGCAGGAAGGGCATCGCTGGCGCAACCCGATCTGGCGGCACGAAGATGGGAGCATCGCAGAATGGTAAAAGGTCTCGATATTCTGGACGACGCATTTGCGGCCATGCCGCTGGTCGCCATTCTGCGCGGGGTTACGGTCGAAGAAGTCGATGCTGTCGCCGATGCGGTGATTGCAGCCGGCTTCCGCTTCATCGAAGTGCCACTGAACTCGCCGGATCCGTTCACCTCCATCGTAAGGCTTTCGGCACGGCTGCCGGAAGATGTCCTTGTTGGCGCCGGTACGGTGCTCGATGTTGCCGATGTCGACCGGCTGCATGAGGCCGGCGGTACGCTGATGGTTTCGCCCAATGTCGATCCCGCCGTCATCGGCAAGGCCGTCTCCTACGGAATGGCGACCATGCCCGGTGCGCTGACGCCGACGGAATGCTTCCGGGCGCTGAAGGCCGGTGCGAGCGCAGTGAAGATCTTCCCTGCGGGCCGAATGGGGCCTGACTATCTGCCGGATATCAAGGCCGTGCTTCCCAAGGGCACAAGGCTTCTACCCGTCGGTGGGGTCGACGTCACCAACATGGCGGCCTTCATGGAAAAGGGGCGGCCGGCTTCGGTTTCGGCTCGACGCTCTACAAGTCCGGAAAGTCCGTCGAGGATATCTTTGCTTCAGCCCAGGCGCTGGTGGCCGAGTATCGCCGGATTACGGGCGCCTCGGGTTAAAGTCCGGCGCATCAAAGCAAGCGCTTCTGCAATGCCACGGCAGGCGGCGAAGCGCTCTCCATCAATATCGTCGCTGGAAACGGGCTCGGAGATGTCTCCCGGTCCGGACGGCGAAGCCTTGCCAAATGAGGAAATCAGAATGTCTATCGATGTGCTTTCCGTCGCGCCGCTGCCGCCCAGGCTCGACCGCCAGATGGAGGAAGCCTACGCCTATCACCGTTACGACGAGGTCGTGGCGCGCGGTGACTTGGAGGCGCTTATTCCCCGCATCCGTGCGCTCGCCGCCAATGGCGAATCGAACGTCACCGCCGACTTTATTGCTCAATTTCCCAATCTCGAAATCCTGTCGGTTTTCGGCGTTGGCTATGACGGCGTCGATGTCGCCGCGGCGCATAAGCATGGGGTTATCGTGACCCACACGCCCGGCGTTTTGACGGATGACGTTTCCGACCATGCCATCGGCCTGATGCTGTCGGTTGCCAGGCGTACGCCCGTTGCCGACCGTTTTGTTCGCAAAGGCAAATGGGTCGATGGCGGCTTCCCGTTTACGAAAAAGTCAGCGGTTCCCGACTCGGTATTGTCGGCCTCGGACGGATTGGCACAGCCATCGCCAGACGCGCTGAAGCGTTTTCCATGGATATCGCCTATACTGATCGCGCCCCGGTGGACGGCGTGTCCTATCGCTTTCAGGAGACACCGGAAGAGCTGGCGGCCAACGTCGATTTTCTCGTTGCGACCACCTATGGCGGCCCGTCGACCCGTGGTCTCATCGGCGCAAAGGTTCTTTCGGCCCTCGGCCCCGAAGGCTATCTGATCAACGTTGCCCGCGGAACTGTCGTTGACGAAACCGCGCTGATCGCAGCGCTTCGGAATGGAACAATCGCGGGCGCGGGGCTCGATGTATTCGAGAATGAACCGCACGTACCAGAGGCGCTTAAGGCGTTGGATAACGTCGTGCTGACGCCGCATATGGCAAGCGCCACCAACGAAACGCGCAAGGCGATGTCCGATCTCTTTGCTGAAAACCTGGCGGCCCATTTCGCCGGTCGGTCGGTTCCGGCCAGGGTGCCGCAGTAACCGGGCGTCTGGTCGGTTCAAAACGGTTGTCTCAGACAGAATTGCTTGAACCTTATCTTCGCGCCGGGGGGCGAAGGTTGCATTTTCTCTCTTTCCTTTCGCTCTATTGTCTCATATAATGAACAGGTAATATTTTATTTGACACAAATTTTATGTGGCAGTAGGAAAGAAGCAAAGGTACAAACCAATGACGACAACCGAAGACAAAGACCCGATTGATGGCCCGAAAAGCGCTCCTGCCGGCACGCAGACGCTGAGCCGCGGCCTCGCCATTCTCGAATGCGTGGCGGACGGGATTTCCGACGTGAAGGGAATTTCCGCAGCAATCGGGAAGCCCCGCAGCACTGTTCACCGCATGCTCGGGAATCTGGTCGCCGAGGGGTATCTTCATCATGTGCCGTATAGCGGTTATCTGATTGGGCCCAAGCTCATCCGGCTCGGTATGGCGGGGTTGGAACAGCGCCCGCTGGTCGCACTGGCAAAGCCGCATCTCGAAGCGCTGGCGCGCAAGACCAACGACACAGTCCATCTTGCCGAACTTGATGGGGCAACGCTGTTCTATCTCGCCAAGATCCCCGGTCGCCGTGGCCTCGAAATGCGTTCGCGTATCGGAAAGCGCATGCCTGCCGCATCGACCGGTGTCGGCAAGGGGCTGATGCTCGGTCTGCCCAAATCGACCTGGAAGGGCCTCTACGAACAGGCTTGCGCCTTCAGCGCTCAGAGCGACGAGCGACCGCAGTTGGCGCCGTGGAGCGAGTTCGAACAGGGCATGGATGCCTATGTGGCAGACGGCTTCTCACTCGATTTCGAGGAAAACGAACTGGGTATCCGTTGTGTCGGAGCACCGATTCTCGATGTCCGTGGTGAAGCTGTGGCTGGCGTAAGTATCGCGAGTGCCGTGCCGTATATGCCGGAGGAACGTATGCGTTCACTGGGGCCAGTGGTTCGAGCAACGGCAGACGCGATTTCCGCCGAACTTGGCTGGAAACCAAAGGAGTAACAGGAATGGCTGCGCTGATAGCGCTCGATTGGGGTACGTCCAGCCTGAGGGGCTTTCTCATGGATCAGGACGGCAAGGTGCTGGAGACCCGTGCCAGTCGGCATGGAATTCAGAACTTGCCGGCTTCCGGTAGAGAGGGTTTTGAACAGGCCTTCGTCTCTATGTGCGGTGAATGGGTTGAACGGCTTCAGATTCAGGCTGCGGTCGCCTGCGGCATGGTTGGCAGCGCGCAAGGCTGGCGCGAGGCGCCCTATGTGCCATGTCCTGCCGACACACACAGCCTCGCTTCGAAAGCTGTCAGCGTGAAGGCCCCCTCGGCGTCGAGATCATGATCGCGCCGGGCCTGAGCTATGATCCGGTGAATGGCCGTCCCGATGTCATGCGCGGTGAAGAAATCCAGATCGCCGGTGCGCTCGGCGATGATGCCGATACCGATTCTGAGCGCCTGATCGTGTTGCCCGGCACCCATTCCAAATGGGTGGAAGTGAGGGGCGGCAGCATCGAGGCCTTTCACAGCTACATGACCGGCGAGCTTTTCAGCGCGCTCAGGCGCGCCACGATCCTGGGGCGGCTGATGCCTGACGGTGAAAAGCCTGCCCCGGATGTTGCTGCCGAGGCATTCGCCAAAGGCGTAAAACTGGCGCTGGAAAGCGGTCCCGGCGATCTTGCCCATCAGATATTCTCGGCCCGCACGCTCGGTCTTTTCGGTCGCATCGAGCATGTCGCGCTTGCCGACTATCTCTCCGGCATCGTCATCGGTCACGAGCTTGTCTCTGCCCGCAGCCGATTTGGCACGCGGATAACGGAAAGCGTGTCGTTTCCCGTTATCGGTGATGGTGATCTCTGTGCTCGTTATGTCGAAGGGATCAGGGTTGCCTGCGATTGCGAACCAATCCTTCTCGGAAATACCGCCCCCGCGGGACTTCATCGCTTCGCCGAGGCACTTGGACTGTTTCCATCCACTTCTCTGGCCCACACGTCGGGCTGAAGTGAAGCGAAACCCGGTGAACCGCGCCGGCGATACTGTCGCCTTTTCCGACAATCCGGCGCCGATCGCTTCAACCGCGAAAGCCTTTCTGACTTTCGCAACCCCGCGCCCGTCTGGGCGTATCTAGAAAAGTAACCTTGGGAGGTTCAATTGAAATTTCTTCCTGCATTCGCCGGCGCGCTTCTTGGCGTAGCTTCGCTTGTCACAGCCGCACCTGCGGCAGACTATCCCTCGCGGCCTGTGGAGGTTATTGTGCCGACGGCTGCCGGCGGCGGTACAGATCTGCTGACCCGCGCGTTCGCCGACCATGCCAACAAGGTGTTCCCTAAGGCTCTGGGTGTCGTCAACAAAGCCGGTGGTGGTGGTGCCGTCGGCCTGACCCAGCTGATGGCTGCACGACCCAATGGATACACCATTGCCATGGGCTTTGTTGAAATCACCACGCTGCCGCATCTCGGCCTTGCCGCTTTCAAGGCCGATTCCTTCCAGCCGATCGCACGGCTGAACGCCGAACCGGCGGCCGTCACGGTGCGCGCGGATCTCGCCCTGGCAGTCGCTTGAGGAATTCCTGGCCTCGGCCAAGGAAGAGTCCGGCAAGCTCCGCGTCGGCAATTCCGGCACGGGCGCGATCTACCATCTGGCCGCCGCCGCGTTTGGTGAAGCTGCTGGCGTCGAGTTCAACAACGTGCCCTTTGACGGTGCCAATCCCGCCGTCACGGCTCTGCTTGGCGGGCATATCGAGGCCGTCACGGTCTCGCCTGCGGAAGTCTCGAACTATGTCGATGCCGGGCAGCTGCGTATCCTTGCCGTAATGGATGACCATCGTTCGACACTCTATCCGGACGTCCCGACGCTTGCGGAACTCGGTTATGACGTCAATGTCGGTACATGGCGCGGCCTCTTCGCACCGAAGGGAACGCCGGAAGACGTCGTCAACACGCTGCGTGAACTGGTCAAGACTGTCGTCGAGGAAGAGTCCTTCCAGGAGCAGATGAAGGTCATGAAGATGACATTCGCCTATCTCGACGCACCGGAGTTCGAAGAAGCCATCCAGCGTGACGATGCCTTCTTCGCCGACCTCGTGCCGCGTATTGGCCTCACCCAGAACTGATAAACTGTTTTATGGACCCGGCGCCTTCGCGCCGGGTCTACCAGCAGCCGGGAGGAACGGCAGTGACTGAACCAAACCAACCTACCCCAACACGTCAAACCATAACGCATGGCGAGAGGGTTGCCATTGTCGTTATCGCGATTGTCTTGAGCATCGCCTCTGTTCTCGCCATCCTCGAAACGCGAAACTTCCCACAGATCCGCCTCAGCGCTGATGTCGGCCCTGGACGCTTTCCCGTCATCTTCGCAACCGTGCTGATCGCACTCTGCGTCACCATGGCTATTCAGGCCTTTCGCGCCGAATTGGTAGCGGCTGCGCTTGAAGAGGAGAAGCCGCAATACGCCAATGTTGCGCTCGGCGTGGCGATCACCTGCATCTGCGTGGCGGCGATTAACTTCATCGGCTATCCGATTCCGCTGCGATCCTACTTTTCTCGCTGATGTGGCTGATGGGGCGCCGCAACGTCTTCGTCAATGCCCTCATCGCGATTGGGTTGACTGCCGTAATCTATGTCGCCTTCGCGCGCGGTTTGATGGTGCCGCTGCCGATGGGCAGCTTCTTCGAATAAGCCGAGCCTGAAGAAGGAAAAACAATATGTATCAGCTCGATATGCTCATGCAGGGCGTTGCCAATCTGGCCGCCAATCCGTTTGCGCTTGTGCTCGCTGTCTGCGGCGTAGCGCTCGGCATCATCATCGGTGCAATGCCTGGCCTGACAGCGGCCATGGGTGTCGCCATCATGCTACCTTTCACTTTCGGAATGGATCCGATCTCCGGTCTCCTGATGATCTGTGGTGTGTTTTTCGGCGCTGTCCATGGCGGGACGGCAACTGCGATCCTGCTGCGTATCCCCGGTACGCCGGCAGCCGCCGCCACAGCACTTGACGGTTATGAACTCACCAAGAAGGGCAAGGCTGGCCTGGCGCTTGGAACCGCAGCCATCTCAGCGTTTATCGGCGGTACAGGCAGTATCATCGTCCTGATCTTTCTCGGGCCGATCATTGCGCGCTTCGCGCTGAATTTCAGCGCGGCGGAATCCTTCGGGCTTGCGGTTTTCGGACTCTCGATCATCTCGGGAATTTCCGGGCGCTCGCCAATCAAGGGATTGATCGCCGGCTTTCTCGGCCTGCTTATTGCAACCGTCGGCATGGATCCAATGGGGGATTTCCTCGCTTCACCGGCGGCTTTACCGAACTTTACCAGGTGCCTTTCATTCCAGTCATGATCGGGTTGTTTGCGGCTGCCGAGGCATTCTCCACACTGGAGAAAACCGCTGTGAGCCTGAAGACAAAAGCGGCTCTGGGGCGGCTGCTGCCGCCATGGACGGTATATCGGGGGCTATTGCCGACAGTTTTCCGTTCAGCCGGCATGGGTACCATGATCGGTATGATCCCCGGCGCCGGATCGGACATCGCTGCCTATGTAGCCTATAATGAGGCTCGCCGGTTCTCAAAAACACCGGAGAATTACGGAAAGGGTGAGATCACGGCCGTGGCCGCCTGTGAGGCTGGCGCAAACGGCTGTACAGGTGGTGCGCTTCTGACCATGCTGACGCTGGGCATTCCAGGGGATGCCGTGACGGCGATCATGCTCGGTGCCCTTACCCTGCAAGGACTGCAGCCCGGCCCTCTGCTGTTCCAGGAACACGCAAATCTGGTCTTTACTCTCTTTGTCGGCATGCTCTTCTGCTACGCCGTCATGGTGTTTATGTCCTTCGGTGCCATGCGCATTCTCGGTCGCGTGCTCCAGGTTCCGCGCTCCATCCTGACGCCGGCGATACTGGCGCTCTGCATCGTGGGCACCTATGCCCTGAATAATTCGATGTTTGACGTCTACATCATGCTTGCTGCGGGCGTGGTCGGATATTTCATGCAGAAATGGGGGTTCCCTGCCTCGCCGATTGTTCTAGCGTTGATCATGGGACCTATGGCCGAAGCGAACTTTCGCCGGGCGCTCTCGCTTTCAGGCGGCAGCTATGACTTCCTCTACACGCGTCCAATCACCGTTGTACTGCTGACGGCGGCCATATTGACGCTGGCGGTTCCGCTGATCCGTTCCCTGCTTCGGTTTAGGGGATGACCCCCAATAAGCAGAGTTTGAGCAAATAACTAGGCTTGAATGGGGATGTCCATCAAGGCGAGCCGAATGACCCCGCCCTGCCGGGGTTATTCGGTTTGCTGGATTCTAGTGGCTATTTTTTGTCGAAATCTTCCAAACGCCATTCCTGATATCGCTTCAGCAGGAGTACGGAGCCATCTCTTGTGAACATTTTCTGCTTCAGCAGAATGGCGGCGCCCGTCAGGCACCCGATTTCACTCGTCGACGTGGCTTCGATGATCAGGTTGTTGGTCGCCAGCGGCAGACAGCGTTGATAAACCCGCTCGCGCAGTACCGCGACCAGATATTCCTGTTCTGCGGCCAGCGTGCCGCCGACCCTGATCGTTCTGGGACTGAGAATGCACACGACACCGGCAACCACCTCGCCGATTGCGCGTCCGGCTTCCCGCAGAAGGCCGATCGCTTCCGGAACGTGTTGATCGATCAGGCGGACGACATCGTGCGCATCCTCTGCCTCGAAGCCGTTTGCGCGCAATTCGCGTGCAATCGCCCATCCGGCGGCATGGGCCTCAAGACAGCCAACCTTGCCGCAACGGCAAAGCGGGACCTTTTCCCGGTTGAGCTGGATGTGACCGATATCACCGGACGCGCCTTTGGCACCATGGTAGAGGTGCCCATCGGCAATCAGACCGGAGCCGATGCCCGTGCCGCGAGTTCTACCGTACAGGCATTGTGAATACGAGGAAAACGGATCGGAGCGGGCGACGTTGGACTTGAAACGAAGCATTAATTTTGCTCGTAAATTCGATAGCTTCCCAAGCTGAACGCGCGGGTTCGATTCCCGCTACCCGCTCCAATAATTTCAAAGGCTTAGTCTGAAGATATTTCATGCGGTGGCTTTCGGTAGCCGAGTGTTCGCTCTTGCTTCGGCTCGTTGTCTGGCCTCCTCGAGCCTGTCGCCGCGGCCGTTTTCGAGACGGCTCCGGCGCGTGTATCCATGGGGCAGGCGTTCGACAGCAGTCTGGCATTGCCTTTCACCTTCGCGAACGTCCGAACATAAACATCATCATGGTTTCGTTCGCCCGCACAGGGCCGCTCTGCAATCGTCCGGGGATAGTGACAATGAACACGGCGGGAGGTGGTTCCACATTGGCTTATCCAAGAAGCAGGATATGGTCCACTCCGTCGACAGGTGCGCGCACAGACCCCGCTGAGGGTATATGCACATTGCCATCCAGAACGGCGTTCCAAGCGCCCGAACCCGGTTGCCTTGTGTTATCCACCCGGATGCTGAACCGGGTTTTATCGACTGTCACGACGGCCTCGAAGTCCGGCCATTCAACCGGAATGGAAGGGGCGATAACCAGGAAACTGCCCTCGCGCCGGATTCCGAGAATGCCTTCAATGCCCGCGCGATACATCCAGCCGCCGGAGCCTGTGTACCAGGTCCACCCGCCCCTGCCGACATGCGGTGCGACGGAATAGACGTCGGCAGCAACGACATAGGGTTCGACCTTGTAGCGCTCGGTGTCTGCGGCGGTCAGGGCATGGTTGATCGGGTTCAGAAGTGCGAACAACTCATGCGCCTTGCCGCCGGCGCCGGATTTGGCGAAAGCCATGATCGCCCACATGGCCGCATGGCTGTACTGCCCGCCGTTTTCGCGCAAGCCCGGAGGATAGCCCTTGATATAGCCGGGATCGCGCGGGCCATCGTCGAAGGGCGGCGTGAACAGCAGCGCCAGCTTGTCCTCGCGGCGGATGAGATGCCGTTCAAGCGAGGCCAGGGCGGTGGAAGCGCGCGTCGGATCGCCGGCGCCGGACAGGACGGACCAGGACTGCGCGATGGAATCAATCCGGCACTCCTGATTGTCGCTGGTACCGAGCCATGTGCCGTCATCGAAGGTCGCACGGGCATACCACTCGCCATCCCAGGCATGCGTTTCGATCGCCTCGCGCAGCGCTTCTGCATGGGCGCGCCAGCGATCGCTACGTTGCGGATCGCGGTGTTCGGCGAGCGGAGCACAGAGATCGATGGCGGCCAGCAGCAGCCAGCCGAGCCAGACGCTTTCGCCTTTGCCGTCTTCACCGACACGGTTCATGCCGTCGTTCCAGTCGCCGGTGCCCATCAGTGGCAGGCCATGCGCGCCGGTCAGTTCAATACACTGGTCGAGGCCGCGGGCCATGTGTTCGAAAAGCGAGCCCGTTTCGGCAGCGATCGTTGGATGAAAGAAGGCATCGTGCTGGCCGGGTTCCAGTGGCGGGCCTTCAAGAAAGGGCACGACAACGTCAAGCACGGCCTCGTCACCGGTTGTTTTGACATAGGTTGCGGCCACGAATGCGAGCCAGACCCGGTCATCGGAAATGCGGGTTCTGACCCCTGGCCGGACTGTGGCAGCCACCAATGCTGGACGTCGCCCTCGGCAAACTGCCGGGAAGCAGCGCGCAAAGATGGTGCCGGGCCTCTTCGGGCCGGGCAAGGGTCAAGGCCATGCCATCCTGAAGCTGGTCGCGGAAGCCATAGGCGCCGCTCGCCTGATAGAAAGCGGAGCGCGCGCGGATACGGCAGGCGACGGTCTGGTAGAGCAGCCAGCCGTTCAGCATGATATCCATGGCCCGGTCCGGCGTCCTGACCTGAACGGTCTGCAACAGGTCGCTCCAGTGGTCGGTGACGTCCTGCAGGACCGCGTCGAGATCGATTTCGCGATAGAGCGATAGAAGGTTGCGGGCGTCGTCCGCGGTACCGCTCTCGCCAAGGAACGAAACGATTTCGATTGTTTCGCCGGGGTTTATCACGATCGTCCGCTGCAATGCGGCGCAGGGGTCGAGGCCTGCACCGACGGTACCTGAAAGCGGCATGCCCGGGCTGAGTGCCTGCGGCGCGGACAGGTCACCGTGGCGCCCGAGGAATTCGCTCCGATCTGCCGTCCATGACGTCTGTTTGCCGCCGAGATCGGCAAAGGCGATACGACCGGGAAAACCCGCGCTCCATGGATTGCGTGCGAACAGGGCGCCGGTTTCCGGGTCGATCCCGGTGATCAGGAACGGCGCGGTGGTGCTGCGCGCGCCGCCGAGCACAAGCTCGGCATAGCTTGTCACTGTCAAACGGCGTGGCCGGGCGGAGGTGTTGCTGAGCGTCAGGCGCGAAATCTTGATCGGATCGGCAAGGGGTACATATTGAAGAAGATCAGCCGAAATCCCGCTTTCCGCGTGTTCGAACCGGCTATAGCCGAAGCCGTGGCGGGCGACATAAGTGCCGTTGCGCCGGATCGGCTGCGCGGTCGGGCAAAACAGCTCGCCCGTATCCGCGTCTTGGATATAGAGCGTTTCGCTGGCAGGGTCGATGACGGGATCGTTCGACCACGGCGTCAGCTGATTCTCACGGCTGTTTTCGGCCCATGTGTAGCCGTTTCCTTCGGCTGACACCTGAAAGCCGAAACCGGAATTGGCAATCACGTTGATCCAGGGCGCAGGCGTGACCGCGCCCGCCTCGAGAATGGTCACATATTCCCGGCCATCCTTGTCGAAACCGCCAAGTCCGTTGAAGAACTCGAGGTCGGGACGTTGATAAGGCGCCGTATCCGATGCCGGTGTCCGCTTTGGTGTTGATGGGTTTACTGGCACCGGTGGTGATGCCGGCAGTTCCGGATATTGCTCCGCGATCGGGCCGCGCCGGGCATTCAGTTTCACGCGGGCGACCGACTGAAGCTGGGCGTGTGCCTCAGCGCTCATCAGGTCCGCACGAAGCACGAAAACCGAGCCCTGCGCCAGTTCAATTCCAGGGCGCGGCCGCGACTGGCTGCTGCGATGGGCCGCTTCGATGGCGTTCTGCAGATCCTGAGTATAGGAGGAGGCACGTGCATTGATGATGACGAGATCGACGGCCAGACTCTTCATCCGCCAGTATTCATGCGCTCTCAACAGTTGATGAACATGTGCCATATCCTGCGGGTCGTCAATGCTGAGCAGCACGATGGGGAAATCACCGGAGATGCCCAGATGCCACAAGCCGGATTGTGGCCCGGCCCCTTGCGCGATTTCGGTGTCGGATGCGCGGAAACGCGGGTCAGTATAGATGATCGGGGCCGCCAGTCGCTGAAAATCCGCCGCCTCGCCGGATCTGACATCGATGTGGCGGAGCTGAACCTGCGCCTGGGTCCATGCCAGCGTCCGGGCGCGTTCGAATGCGCTGCGGTCGAGATGCCGGTCTATCAGGTCGATGAGCTCTGCCCGGGACGACGCGACGATCGTCCAGTAGGCAATGCGGGCGATCTTGCCGGGTGCAATGGCCACGCGTTGCCGGATCGCAAAAACCGGATCGAGCACCGTGCCGACCGTGTTTGAAAGCGGCGTCTCGGTCTCCATGGCGGCAGCGGTGGCGACCGTGCGGCCGCGCCCGATAAATCTGGCCCTGTCGGTTTCAAATTGCGGATCGGCAGTGATCTTTCCTTCGACCACTGCGAAATGGGCGGCCCATATGCCGGTTTCGCCCGGCGTGCGCGGGCGGCGGGTCGCGATCAGCGCGCCGTATTCGGCGGCGTATTCGGTCTGGACGAACATTTTCGAAAATGCCGGATGCGCGGTGTCCGCGGAAGCCGGGGCGAGAACCAGCTCGGCATAGGAGGTGATCTCGATCTCGCGCGTGCGCCTGCCGCTGTTGGATATGGAAACGCGGCGGACCTCGCAGTCGTCCTCTCCCGAAACCATGACATCCATTGTCGTGGTCAGCCCGCTCTGAACAGATAAGAAACGAGCACGATCCTCATCGAAGACGACAGTGCCGTTTTCGCCGTGTTCACTCAGGGGCCGGGCGCCGGCGGACCAGAAGGCGCCGCTATGGACATCGCGCAGAAAGATGGGTGAACCGTCGCTGTCACGCGTGACGTCTTCGTGCCAGCGTGTGATGGCAAGGCCGCGCCAGCGGCTGTAGCCAGCCCCGTTGGCCGTCAGCATCACCGCATAGCGGCCATTGGAAAGCAGATGCGTCACCGGGGAACCGGCCACAGGCGCTGAAATCCGGCGCGACGTATCAGGGCCGAGTGAGGATTGGACGGGTGAGACAGGCGCTTCCCCGACCCTTTGATGATCAGTCGCCACAGTGCGCGGCGTGCGTTCCTGCAGCAACAGCTCACACGCCATGATCATCGGTTCGCGATGGAAACGCGTGCGCATGATCCCGTCATGGAGCGTGTTGGTGATCGCCACAATCGTCATGCCCTGATGGTGGGCCATACTCGTCCGCACGATTGCGAACTTGTCCTTTTCGGAAAGCCGGTTACGGGTGAAATCCAGCGCTTCGTAAAAACCATAATGGCCAAGCGCGCCCAGAGCGGAAAGTCGGTTGTAGTTTGCGCAGGCGCCGGCCGGATCGACCATCGAGGCAAGACCCGTTGCATAGGGTGCGATC
Source organism: Marinicella algicola (assembly GCF_028401385.1). Classification (GTDB taxonomy): domain Bacteria; phylum Pseudomonadota; class Gammaproteobacteria; order Xanthomonadales; family Marinicellaceae. The sequence continues at coordinate 3,522,154 of NZ_JAQOMR010000001.1, read as the reverse complement.
ACGGCATTTTCGGAGAGGCCGCGTTTCAGGCCGAGGCCAGGAACGCCGAAATTCGAATACTGGTAGGTCAGCTCCGTGTCGCGGGCGTTGTAGGCGGATTCAGAAATGCCCCATGGCGTGCCGAGTGCGTCCGCATAGGCTTGCTGGCGCCTGACCACCAGTCCGTTGGTCTGCGCGAGCAGGCTGCCTTCGGGGGCACGCATGACAAGGAGGGCATCAGATATTCAAACATCGAGCCCGACCATGAAATCAGTGCCGAAGCGCCGGAAATCGGCGTTGCCGAGCGCCCGAGAAGGAACCAGTGCCGGGTCTCGATATCGCCCTTGGCGATTGCGAACAGGCTTGCAAGCCGTGCTTCCGATGCGAGAAGGTCGTAACAGTTCGCATCAAGGTTGTTGTCGGCGAGCGAGTAACCGATCGACAGGAGTTTGCGCTCGGGATCGAGAAGGAAAGCGAAGTCCATCGCCATCGCCATCGCCCGCGCTTCGGAAGCAACCACCCCAAGGCGAAGTTCCAGACCGTTATCCTCCAGGCGATCGCGCCTATCCTCGGCAATCCGTTTCTTCAATGCCTCAAGCCAGAAGATGAGGTCGGCACATGCATTCTCCCGGATTCTCGGTACCATCTCCCGCGCTATGGTGGCGGCCTTTTCGGCAAGCCGCATCAGCATGGGTGCAAACGTTTCAAAGGTCTGCGAACCGTTGAGCCGGGCCTCGATGTCGTCAAGCACAGGTGTAAGTTGCTCGTCAGCCTGCTGACCGCTTCCGGCGATTGCGTCCAGCGCCTCCCGAGCGAGTGCCAAGCTGTCTTTCATGCCTGTCCGGACATTCGACACGTCATCTGCCTCAGCCCACGCCTCACAGGCATTGGCGAGGGCGATCAGGTGGCCGGCTAGATTGCCGCTGTCGACCGACGAGACATAGGCGGGATCGAGGACGCGCATGTCATCTGTCGCATACCAGTTGAAAAAGTGGCCTCGGTGTTTTGAGAGTGCCGTCATCGTCTTCAGTGTGGCCTCAAGCCTTTCGACCGTCTCGACCTTTCCGGCCCAGCCGAAATCGTGGGCCGCGACGGCGGAGAGGAGATAGAGCCCGATATTGGTCGGAGATGTCCGTCTGGCGATGACCGGCCTGGGATCCTCCTGAAAGTTGTCGGGCGGCAACATGTTGCTTTGGTGCGTTACGAAGGTCTCGAAGAAGCGCCAGGTTCGGCGGGCGATCAGCCGCAGCTCGTCTGCCTGCTGATCAGAGATGGCGGGGCCAGCCCCTTCTGCCGGGGGCCGGCTGATCCAAAGAGCAATTGCGGGCGCTGAGAGCCATAGAACCGCGAACGGGAGAACGAGCAGGAAGGACGACGGATTCAGCAGACCTGCCGCAAGGGCAATGGCGAGGCCGATCAAAGTGCCTGGCGCCATGCGACGATAGAAGCCGGAAGCATCCAGACGCGGGCTTCCCTGTGACTGGGCGGATGTGGTCCATTCGAGAAGGTGGCGGCGGGTCAGGTAGAGCCGCGCCAGTGTTCTTGCGATAGCATCCGTCATCCGCCACGCCCGATCGGGCAGGAAAACGATATCGAGGCCCGTCCGCAATGCCGCAAGGCGCAGGTCCGCGCCAAGCGTGGCAAGATGGCTGCCGACATGAATGCCGCGGTTTTGTGGTATGACGTTGAAGAGGATTGGGAGAAAGGCGGGGATCGCCATGGCGGCAAGCAGCAGCGCGGTCGCCATCAGCGCAGCGGGCAGCGGCATCAGCCAGGCGAGACCGAAGGCCAGCACCGTCAGCGGTGCTGCCAGCGAGCGCTTGAGGTTGTCAAGCATCATGCCGCGGCCGACGGCGGGAACGGTGCCGTGTTTCCTCTCTTGTCCGGTCAGCCATGGCAGAAGCTGCCAGTCGCCGCGCGTCCAACGGTGCTGGCGCCTGGCGTCGACATCATAACGGGCAGGGAACTCCTCGATGACCTCGACATCGGATGCCAGACCGGCGCGCGCAAAAGCGCCCTCGAAAAGATCGTGGCTGAGCATCGCATTGTCAGCCACGCGGCCGGACAGCGTGCTTTCGAAAGCATCGATATCATAGATGCCCTTACCGGTATAAGCGCCCACACCGAAGAGATCCTGATACACATTCGAGGCCGCTGCCGCATAGGGGTCAATGCCGCCCGGTGCGGAAAAGGCGCGCTGATACAGCGAGCCTTCGTGGCCAACCGGCAGCGAGGGTGTTACGCGCGGCTGCAAAATGCCATATCCATCGACGATCCGCTGTTCCGCTTCGCTGAAGCGCGGGCGGTTGAGCGGATGCGCCATCTTGCCGATGAGACGGTGCGCTGCATCGCGCGGAAGTCGCGTATCGGCATCGAGTGTGATGACATAGCGTACATCTGCGGGCACCTGGATCGGCGATCCCGCGATCGGCGTGAAGCTTGTGTCATCGGCTCCGCGCAGCAGGCGGTTGAGTTCGTGAAGCTTGCCACGCTTGCGTTCCCAGCCCATCCATTTGCCCTCTTTGGCATTGAACAGGCGGCGGCGGTGGAGGAGCAGGAAACGGTTTGTGCCATTGACCGGTTCATGGTGTTTGTTCAATCGGGCGATGGCATCGGACGCCACGGATAGCAACCGTTTGTCTGAATCGATATTCTCCTGATCAGCGTCGCTTCCGTCCGTTACAAGCGCGAAGACGATATCGCCGCCAATGCCGGAGAGATGATGGATTTCAAGGCGTTCGATCTGTTCAAGAATGTCCGCTTCGCTGGTCAGAAGCGTGGGTATGGCGACGAGCGTGCGCAGAGACGGCGGCACGCCCTGCCTGAGCGAGAGACCGGGCAGAATGGTGGCACCAAAACACCAGCTCATCGCCCGGTTTACGACGGCGGTCGCCACCTCGCATGCAGGCAGAAATCCGAGCACCGCGAACATGGCCAGCCAGCCAGCCTCAAGGCCCGTCCGCGACAACAACAATAGTGACAGGGCCATTAGCAGTGCCGTGACGATCAGGCTGGATCCAATATAGCCGGCAATTCCGAGCCGGAGGTTGAGGCGAGCGAGCCAGAGGCGCGCGGGCGGGCGAAAACCGATTGCGCGCTCAAGCGCGGGCCGGCCTTCGGAAATAAGGTGGTAGCCAGGATCGGAGGAGCGTGCGATCTCGATCGCGTCGCTTTGACCCGAAGCTGTTTCACGAGCCGCATCAAGGGCTTGTTCTGTGACCTCCAGCTCGGTCAGCGACGATCCGCGCGCAAGCTGCTCGATCGCCGTTCGGTAGAGATCGCGGGTCGGAAAGTCCATATCCTCGAAAGGGCTGGCCTGGCGCATCCGCGCGTCGACCGGACTGACGCTTTCGAACATTTCCGTCCAGTCGATATCGGAAATCAGCCTTATGCTTGTGATGATGTTGCGCACGGTGACATTTGAGGCACCCTGTCTTTGCTGGGAGTGCTGGACAACCTCGTCAATCGACGAACCTTGCTGTGCCAGTTTTTTCCAGCCATGCGAGCGCAGGTGTCGTCGAGGGGTCCCGGTTTCGCAGCTGCTTGGCCAGATGCGCGGCAAAGAGCTCGGGAAGGGAGCCTGCGGGCGCGCGGCAATGCTGACAGCGAAGGCGGCCTCTTCGGTCTCCTGATCAAGGAGCTTCTTGCTCAGCGCAGATGCTTCGGCCCGCGCCGCGCCACCTGCGGAGATCTGGTCGGCCAGCCGCCGAAGATTTTCAACGAGCACAAATCGCAACGTGATCGCCACAGCCCATAATTCGCCGATGGTCAGGTGTTGGACCTGTTGATAAGCCATCAGAAAACGTTTCAGCTTGTCACGGTCGAACAGGCTGTCGGTATGCGCGACAAAAGCCCAGGCCAGTTCCAAGACCCTTGGATAGCCGGCAAACGGACCATCTGCCAGTTTTGGCAATTGGCGATAATAACCGGGTGGCAGGTCATCCCTGATTTCCTGGATCTGCTTTTCAACCAGATGATAGTTGTCGAGAAGCCATTCCGCCGCCGGTACCACTTCCCGCCCGTTCTTCAGTTCGGCGATGCTCGCCCGGTATGCAGACAGCAGGACAACGGCATTGTCGCTGAGCCTTTTGTGCAGGGACGTGACGCGGGGTGCTTTGCCTGACACCGGCTGGGCTGCGGCAAGGCTGATCGCGTGCTGTTCCAGCCGTTCGGTGCTGAAAAGCTCCTGTCTGACGGGAGAACGGTCGTTCCAGAGCGGGGAGGCAAAGCGGGCGCCTCTGAAATTGAGGTTGATTTTCAATGCGTGCCTTTCCGGCCCAACGCGAATGGCGTTCATGCGGCGTGCTTATGTTTCGTCGCCAGCGCGCCGCCCGCGTCATCCTATTTCGAAAGCTCAGACTTGACGGAATGATGCGGCTTGGCGACAGCTTCGATAAGCATGTGACTGAACGCGCTTCTGTCGCCCTTGCAGATCAGGCGAAGTCAGCCGCCGTCATTACGTACATGGCCTTGCGGCCCTTGGCGTAGAGTTTGCGGGCGGTGGCGTAGATCGTCGACCGTGCCGCGTCGAAGGCGGCGAGGTAGTTCGCTTCGCCATCTGCAGGATATTTGAGCGCATCTGCCCTGATAAAGAACATTACTTCGAACATGCCGTCATGGCCGGTGAAGCGGATGCGGTGACCGTGTTCGTCGTAGCTGCGGCTTTGATTGGGGAAGTCGAGTGCCATGATCGGATACATCCTTGAAAAGAGGGCAGGTGCGCCGGCTGGCGTCAGCCTTTTGGCTTGCCGCGGGGCTTGATGCCGTTTCCAGCCTCCCTGACCTGAGAGCCGAGAGTGGGTGCCACAGGGGCGGCAACGGTTTTTCTTTTTGGGCTTTCTGATTTCGCGACTGCTTCGCTTCTGGCTCTTGGCCATTGGGAACTCCATTCAGGAAAAGATTACGCCTCAAACGGCTGACCGGTCGTCTTGGTTGGAGACCCCGGGTAGTGTCTGCGGCAACTGGACCAACCCCGGCCCTTACGTGTGAGGCCGGAGGTAGACGGTCGATCAACTCACCAGCGCGTTGGCACAGGCCGAAGCTGCAGAACGGTTGGCGGTGGTTTCACCCGGCATCGTTGCCCATCCGCCGGCCTCGATGAACTGGCGCTGGTTGTAGGAACTGCCGATGGCCTTCAGGCTGGTCATTTGCTCTGCCGAATCCGGCGCGGACCGGAACCGTTCTAAACAGATGACCGTTGCCAGTTCGGAGCGAGAGAGATCGCCGGCTTCTGCCGCGAGGTCCCTCGACGTGCCGCCGGTGACCCAGCCACCCCAGGTAAAGCCGGCGATCATCGTGACCACCGCGGTCAGGATGCATGCCCATACGAGCGTCGATTTCGCCGGGTGGTAGGCTGCCCATCGCTGGCCGATGGACGGATTTCCGTTTGGTTCTACTGCCATAATGCCGTTTCCTCTCGATTTTGATCGATTTATGTGTTGGACGGCTGCAGTGCCTCGCTGCTGCCCTGACGCAAGTCCGCGCCCATGTCTTGCCATGCGCTCGGAAAAATGCCGCTCTTTCGGATGAAGCAGCGCCATCATCGCTTCAAGCCATGAAGCGAGGGCGGAAATAATATTTACTAAAGGTAATTTAGGTTGGTCGGGTCTAGCCGACAACTAGTAGATATGTATTCATTATTTCGTAAATTATAAGGCCTTTTTGAAAATATTTTTTGTAAAATATATTTATTTGAAATTTGTTTATTAGGGTATTGCTATTTTTTAATTATGAACTCGAAGAGTTGAATATGAAAATTCTGGGTATGTATTTATAATATTTATTTTCGCGCCTCGCTTTCGGGTAAAGCTCGCTGCCGAGAGCCTGCATTGCATGAACCGGGTTCTGTGGGACGATACCACGCGCCGCCTCGGCCCGTTCCGGCAGGCGCGGCGTGATGGCCTGGTGCAAGCCGTGTGACCGGACTGTCGCAACTTTTCAGAGTTCCATGACGTCGACCATAACATTCATCGCCAGGAAGGCATCCGTCGCGCCGATGAAGCCGCCGGAAATCGGCGTGGTCTGGGCGATGTCCCGGGCGACTGCAACGGGTATGAGGTTGGCGCTGCCCATGCTGCGGTTGGTCGGGTCAAAGGAGATCCACCCGGCGCCGGGAAGAAATACATCCACCCATGCATGGGTTGTTCCGCTGTCGCGCGATCCCATCAGTATCTCGGCGGGGTTGTAGAGATAGCCCGACACGATCCGTGCGCCAAATCCCAACAGACGCGCGGCCTCGGCGAACAGTACCGCGAAATCGCGGCAGGTGCCGGATCTGATCCTCAGAGTTTCGACCGGTGTCTGCGTACCTTCCGCGTCCCGGCTCAGATACATATGTTGGTTGGCAATGCCCGCGCTGATATCCTTGAGCATGGACAGCGTGTCGGTCCCGTAGCCGCCGACGAAGCCGCGGACCCAGCGATCAAGCGTTTTGAAGCGATCGGGATATTGCTGATCGCGAAGCGCGCCGAGGTCCTTCCACTCGTTCTGTTCGTACAAGAAGGGATAGTTGATCGCGGAAACGGCGATGTTGAAGACTGGCCAGTTGGCTGCCCTGAGGTCGACGACCGCAGCGCTGTCGATGGCAAGACTTGCCGTCGGACCGGCGAAGCTGGCGGTGGCGACCGAATTTCCGAAAACATCTGTCGACCAGTTCAGCGTGGCCCCCGGAGAGACATCGATGTTGTGGCTGACGAGCAGGAGATCATGGTTTTCGCGCGGACGGATCGTCAGCCTGTGGGGAGCTAGAAGAACCGGATCGCGATAGCTGTAGGTCGTTCGGTGCCTGATGCTGAGTTTGGTCATGTCGCGCTGCGGGCCTCATCCTTTATCGTCATCGGTAGGTTTGCTGGCAGTGCCGCCGGGCAGGGCACTTCATGCGGAAACAAGCGGGCGTGAGGTGATCGTCTGAACGCGGTGGGGCGCTCGTTCGGGTCAACTGGTCTCCGGCTCTTTGACCTCTGCGGCGCTGCGATAGAAATGCTCGGCGTGCTGGTAGTCGTTTTCCGCACCAACGCGGTCTCCTGCGGAGATCTTGAGAGCGGCGAAGGCGAGGTGCTGGCGGTGTTTTTCCATCAGGCACTTTCGCGACGATCCGGAATGCCGGTCTGTCCTTGGTCTGGTATTTTCCATGTACATGCCGAACGCGGGGTTCGCTCCTGATTGGTGAAAATGGGGTTAGTCGATCTGATCGGCGATGATCTTGCGCAGTTCATCTCGGGTGAGAACCTGTCGTCTCGTGGGCCTGGGCGGTGCCGGCCGAATGGCCGGTTGTACCGATGCCGGTGGACTTTTTATAATGGTTTTCATGGGGCCTACACGCAGGAGCACGGGCTCGACTGCGGCCATCGAATGTCACGGATTGAAAGAAAAGATACCCCTGCCGTCAGTCTGACGGGAGGTGGTTATATAGGACGTACGATATAATGCCATTGTGGCTGCATTGCGTTGCGGTGCAATCAATTCGGCAGAACGCGCGTGGTCATTTGATGAGAGCGCGCTCGCAGAGCGCCGCCTGCGTGGCTATCCTTGCATTTTATGGAGACCCGCATGGTGTCGATTTTCGAGCTTACCGCGCTCCTGCTGACGCTTTCGGCTTTCCTTGGCTGGTTGCGCGGTTTTCCGGCCATATGAATGGCTTGTGTTGGGCAAAATTCGCGTCATTGCACTATATCCGGCGGAACGTGCTGTCGCAAATCGCGGGATGCCGGTCATTTGGAGGGCCGGATTGTTGCGGTCTGACACGCGCAGATCGTCTGTGAGCACGTCCAGAAGCTCGTCGTCATTGAACGCTCGTAAACAGAAAAACCTGAAAAGCCCCCGGGGAATACAATTTCGGATGCAGTTTCCGTAAGAATATTCTGCCGACACCCGCAAACAGGGCACGGCTAGGCCCTCTCACGATCTGCGGACCGAATTGCCACCAGCGATGATGCGATTGATCAACGCTGCTGCAGCCTTGTGCATTTCGAGGTTTGCCTTTGTGCCTTCGGCGTTTTCATGTGAGGCCGCAGCATCCTGGAGCACGCCTATGATCTCGCTTTCCGGCAGGACCCGAGCGTCGTTCAGCGCGAGAAGCAGGGACTCGCAAATCGAGAGCGCCGCTACACCTGAATGAATGTCATGATCCGACATGCCGTGCTGACCTCTTCCAAAATTTACACGCTTGCGTTGAAATGCAGGCGGCGTATCAGGCAGTCTTTCAAAAATCTGCTATGCTGTGCTGATCGACATCAGTCGCCAGTCAGGTTTCGCTGAAAGGATTTCGGCGGGTTTCGAAGATAGGTAGCCATTTTGGAAAATTCCGCGCTCGTCCGTAAGCTTGGTGCATTCGTTGCTCTTTCGGGGGCCGAACTGTCGGTGCTGGAGATGTTGCACAAGCGCCGCCGGGTCTTCGTCGCTGGCCGTGACCTCGTCCATCAAGGGCAGCCCGAACATGCGGCCTATATTCTGGCCTCCGGCTGGGCGTGTTCCTACAAGATCCTGCAGAATGGGCAGCGGCAGATCGTCGATTTTCAGATTCCGGGCGATTTCCTGGGACTGCGTAGCTTGTTGTTGCATGTGTCGGATCACAGCATCGAGCCGGTGACCGACATTGAGGTGACGGAGGTCCTTTCAAGCGACCTTCTGGATGCGTTTGCGCGCACGCACCGTCTGGGTGCGGCTGTGCTCTGGGCCGCGTCGCGAGACGAGGCGATGGTGGTGGAGCATCTGGTGGATGTCGGACGCCGAAACGCGGCCGAACGCATGGCGCATTTCCTGCTGGAACTTGGCGCAAGGCTTTCGCTCGTTGGTCTGGGCAGCAGGGCGGGCTATGCCTGTCCGTTGACGCAGTATCATCTGGGTGATGCTCTTGGGTTGAGTGCTGTCCATGTCAATCGGGTGCTTAGGCAATTGCGTGAAGCCGGAATGGTGACGTTTCGCGATGGGCACGTTGCGTTCCACACCTATGATCGCCTGGCCGACTATGCAGATTTCGATCCGACTTACCTGGATCAGGTCGGGCCGATTCTCGGTTAGCGAAATCCGGGCGTTGCCATCAAGATCAGATGCAATCGAGCCTCATCAGGGCAAACGCGGCTTTATGGTCAGCACACGCTTCGTGTTTTATCTCTCGTCACGTGCCGCAGCGGCACCCGTGCCAAGCTCGATGATCTCCGCCGTAATCGCTTCCTGCCGGACCCGGCGTAGCGTCGCCTCAAACGCTTCCAGTTCGCGTGCAATCTGACTACCTGCTGCGGCCATGGCCTGCAGCCGCGCGTCATTTTCGGCGGCAAAGGCGTGTAGCGCGGTCCGGCACACAAGGGCATGAAAATAGTCTGCACCCAGACTTTCGATCAGGGCGCCGACAGGAAGCTGCATCAGCGGGTTTTCAAACGCGGCTTTCGGAAGCGCGGACAGATCGATCGGGAAAAGGCTGTGCCGCATGACCACCGCCCGCCCGGACACCTGCCCGGTGAAGATGACATCGAGACTGTCGATGCGACCCGCTCCGACTGCGCCGTAGATCGTCCTGGTGATGCTGTCGGCGAGTTTCGGGATGCCGTGTGTGTGCTGGCATCGCCGCGTTCCAAGCCGGCACAATGCCGCGGACGGCGGCAATGGAAAGGCCCCGGGTTCCGACCAGAAACAGGGTGCTGGGATCGGGCGTTGCGCCGATACTGTCCAGCACGCGTTCGCTGAAGGCGCCGGCGAACCCCTGTTCGGCGCAGAATACCAGAAGACCGGCGTTTCCCGAAACAGTCCGGGGCTTCGTGTAGGTATGGCTTCGGCCGCAAGAGCGCTCGCCATAACGGCGGCGATGGTCGCCGCATAGCTGTCGACCGCCTCGACCTGCGTTCGGGCAATATGGGCGCGCGCTGCGGCGATACCTTTCATGGCGTTCACGACCGCCCCCAATTGACCGATACTTTCGATCCGGGCGCTGATATCGGCCAGTCGCTCCGTCATGATGCCGGTGTCTCTGGGGTTGGTGCGTCCATGCCGCCTTTAGACTTGCCATTGTCAGTGCTATCGTCAGACAGGGATGCGGCAAGGCTTGTGACCGCCGCCGTGAGCGTTGCACGCATATCCGCAGTTATCTCGCGTCCTTCGGCGATAGCGCCCAGGATTTCGGTAGCATCCCTGTCGAGTGCTGCGGGCAGTCCGGCGCGAAATGCGGCCACTGCTTTCAGAGACAGGGGATCAAGCAGGCCCGCCTGCACGGCCAGCATCAGCGCAACTTCGTCGGCGAGGCGGAATGGCGCATGCTGGGGCTGGCGAAGGATTGCACGGATCCGTTCTCCGCGTTTGAGCTGGTCGCGAACCCTGCCATCGGGCATGCCACCGAAGCGGGTGAACACCTCCAGCTCCAGAAACTGCGCATAATCGAGCCGCAGCGTACCGGCAGCCGCGCGCAAACTCGGCGCCTGCGTTTTGCCGCCAACACGGCTGACGCTCAGCCCCACATCCATCGCCGGCTTCTGGCCCTGATGGAACAGGCTGGCATCCAGCACGATCTGTCCGTCGGTGATCGAGATCAGGTTGGTTGGGATGTAGGCCGACAGGTTGCCAGAGTCGGTTTCGGCAATCGGCAGGGCGGTCAGCGATCCGCCGCCGCGATCCTTCGACAATTTCGCGGCCCGCTCCAGCAGACGAGCGTGGATATAAAACACATCGCCCGGATAGGCTTCGCGGCCCGGCGATTGCCGGGTCAAGAGCGCGATTTCGCGGTGGGTCGCAGCATGTTTCGACAGATCGTCGATCACGATCAGGGCGTGTTGACCCTTGTCGCGGAAATACTCCGCCATCGTCATCCCGGCATAGGGGCGATCCACTGCAAGCCGGGCGCTGCGGCCGAGCCGGCCACAAGCACGGTGCAGCGCTCGAAGTTCCCTGGGCCTTGAGCGCGTCGATCGCGCGGCGCACGCTGGATGTCTTCTGGCCTAAGGCGACATAGATGCAGATCATGTCGCTGTCGCGCTGCGCTATCAGCGCGTCGATAGCAAGGGTTGTCTTGCCTGTTGAATGATCGCCGACGATCAGTTCGCGCTGGCCCCGGCCAAGCGCAAACAGCGTGTCCATGGCAACGATGCCGGTCTGCACCGGTTCGGTCACCAGGTCGCGCTCAATGATCGCGGGGGCAGGGCGTTCGATCGGCAAACGGGTCGTAACCTCGATCGGCCCCTTGCCATCAAGCGGGCGGCCCAGCGGATCGACGATCCGGCCCAGCAACGCTTCACCGACCGGAACCTGCACGACCTCGCCAGAGCCGAATACCGCGTCACCAGCCTCGACATCGGTTGCGGCATCCAGAAGCACGCAGCCGATCAGGTCGGGGCCCAACACCCGGGCGAACCCGACCTGGCCGCCTTCAAAGCGCAGCACCTCGTCCAGCTGCACATTGCGCAGCCCGGAGATCATCGCCACGCCGTCGCCGATTTCCTCGACCTTACCTCTGTGTTCGACCCGTGGCCCGAGCGTGGCACCCCGCAGCGCGCCTTGTGCGTCGGCAAGCCAGTCGGGGGTGTCAGCGGATGGCATCGTTCATCTCCCTAGAGATAGTGGCAAGATCCGCCCGCCAGCTGTTGTGCAGCACGAAATGCGCGCTTCTCAGTTCCAGTCCGGCGATCAGATCGGGATCGGTGACAAATTTCAGTCTAGGCGTCCCGCCCAGCGCGGCGATGACCGCTTTCTTGATTGCAGCCTTTTCTGCCGCGGACAGGGCGGCAGCGGTGATGATCTCTATCTCAGCCGTGGAGGCGACCAGAGCGTCGCGCTCGGATGTCGCCATGCCGTCGATGGCCTTGATCAACAGCGAAAGCCAGGCGTCGCGGACGGCAGATGGCGGCAAACGGCTCAAAAGCTTGCCGGCAATCTCCACCGAAAGCGTTGAGGCTTGCGCGGCGTTGGCTTTGCGAGCGGCCTCGCTATCACGTTTGATGGATGTTTGCGCCGCCGCCAGCACTGTCTCGGCCTTGGCCTGGGCTTCGGCAAGTTTCGCCTTCGTTTCCGCCTCCGCCCTTGACATTGCCTCGGCCAGCAAGGCCTGGCGCTCCGCCGCCAGGCCTGCGCGGTCCTCGCTGACCTTGGCCAGCGCCGCATCGGCCTTGGCCTGCGCCGCCTTTGCTGCGTCTAGCGTTGCCTTTGTCGAGGCCTGTCGCTCGGCAATGGCCGCAGCGACCGGACGCCAGAATAACCGCGACAGCAGCCAGACAAGGATCAGGACATTGACTGCCTGCAGGCCGAGGGTCCACCACCAATGGTCATGCGATCAGGCCAGCAGCGGGTTTGCAAAGAGCAGCAAAAGCGCGATCACAAGACAGTAGATCGCTGTTGTCTCGATCATCGCGAGACCCACGAAAAGCGTGCGCGAGATTGTGTTGGCCGCCTCGGGTTGGCGCGCTATCGCATCCATCGCGGCTGCGACGGCGCGACCTTCGGCAAGGGCGGGGCCGATTGCGCCAAAGGCTACGGCGAAGGCCGCGCAGATGATGCTGGCAAGTGGGAGGTAGTCCATCAGAGATCCTTTTTCGTTTGGGGCGTGGCCGGTATGGTGTCTTCAGGCTCCGACTGGCCGTCTTCAACCGCAGCCGTGATGAACACCATGGCAAGAACGGCGAAGATGTAGGCCTGGACAAGCCCGGTCAAAAGATCGAGCGCCATCAGCGGGATTGGCACCAGAAGCCCGGCCAGCGAGGCGACAATGCCGATGATGAAAACTCCGCTCATCACGTTGCCGAAGAGGCGAACGAACATGGAAAAGACGCGGGTGACGCTTTCCAGCATGTTCAGCGGGATCATCACCGGATTGGGTGCGGCGAAGGACTTCAGATAGCCGCCCACACCGCCGCCACGCACGCCGAACCAGATCACCGAGAGAAACACGAGGACGGCAAGCGCGGCATCGGTTTCCAGTTGCGCTGTCGGCGGGTCGATCCCCGGCACGAGCGAGGTCCAGTTGGCCACGAGGATGAACAGGAACAATGTGCCGATGAAACCGCGATAGGGGCCGGGTACGGCCCCGTGGTTTCGCGAATCTGGGTGTCGATCGTGGCGACAATCAATTCCAGCGCGGCTTGCCGCTTCTTTGGAAGCAATGCGAGCCGCCGGGTCAGCAGATAGGCTCCAAGCACCATCACCACCATGATCACCCAGGTGGTAATGACGGCCTGCGTGATCGGAACCGGTCCGATCTGGAACAATGTGACGGATTCGAGCGGGAGTTCACGGCGATACCCTCCGTGTCCCGCGCAAGATCACTGCCTTGGCGACAAGGACGCCCGCCAGCGCGACCAGAAGCGCCGCCCAGCCCGCCTGAACGGCCAGGTAGAATCCAACGAAAAGCAGTGCCAGACGGCCAAAAGTCAGAGCCAGCGCCAGCACAGGATGCCCCTGGCTGACGATAAGGTCAGCGGTACGGCGCATCGCAAGGAAATAGGCATAGCCCAGCGCAAATCCGCCGAGAAAACCGGCCAGCATGGTGACAGGCAGCGGCAGTGCGGACAGGTCGATCATTGTGCATTCATCCATTTCCAGGCGGTCCAGCCGCCAATGACGAGCCCGATCAGCATGAATGGCGCGCTCCAGAAGATGCCCGTTGAAAGCCGCGCATCGATCCAACGGCCTAAGAACAGGCCCGCAAGCGTCGGCACCACGAAAATCCAGCCCAGCACACCGATCTGTGCCAGACGGCGGCCAACCGACATATCCCCTCACGCAGCCACCGGTCTCGCCGCTTGCGGCGCAGACGTGTCTCGACGATCAGCGGGTCTTCGTCCGGGTCTGTCGGATGTGCTGGGCTCATTTGAATCTGCCTGCGTTTGCGCCCGGCTGAAGTCGGCTGATCATGCGACGGATGGCGTTCAGTTGCAGGCGAACTGTCTCGACATGTTCCGTCCGCTCCTCGTCTGCGTCCGATTGAAAACGGGCCAGCACCTCGCTATCCAGCGTGGCAAGGTCATCGCCTGCCACCGCCTCGCGCGTGGCGATGTCAATGACCGTCGCCGGCTTGCTGCCTACGGTCATGACCCCGCCGCGCACAGCGCAAAACCGCTCGCTTTCGTCCTTTCGCCAGCTGACGATGGAGATTTTGAGCGCCGTCAGGAATGAGGCGTGGCCGGAAAGGATGCCGAAACTGCCGCTTTCATCCTCGGCGCGCAGACTGTCGATGTCCTCATTCACCACGACCGAAAGGGGCGTCACGATCCTCAGTCTCATGCCGCAGGCTCCTTTTCCGATGCTTTGGCGCTGGCTTCTTTGCTGCGCGCATCCTCAAGCGTGCCAACCATGTAGAGTGAGCTTTCCGACCACTCATCGGCCTCGCCGTTCAGAATGGCGCGGCAACCCGCCAGCGTATCGGCAAGCGCGACACTTGCGCCGGGCGTGCCGGTGAAGGCCTCGGTCACCATGAAGGGTTGGGTCAGGAAACGCTGCAGCCGCCGCGCGCGTTTGACAATCAGCCGGTCGGCGGCACCCAGTTCCTCGACCCCGAGCAGCGAAATGATGTCGGACAGTTCGCGGAACCGTGCCAGCGCCTGACGGACAGCCTCCGCAGTCTGATAATGCGCCTCACCCACCACCAGAGGGTCGAGCAGCATCGAGGATGAAGCCAGCGGGTCGATTGCCGGATAAAATCCTTCCGCAGCCTGCGCGCGCGACAGCACGATGACGCAATCCATATGGCTGGAAATTGTTGTCACCGCCGGGTCGGTGAAATCGTCGGCGGGCACATAGACGGCCTGAATTGCAGTCACCGCAGAACCGGCGACGGAAGCGATGCGCTCTTCGAGTCCCGCAACCTCGGTCGCCAGCGTCGGCTGGTAGCCGACGCGTGAGGGCAGGCGACCCAGAAGGCTCGAGACCTCCGCGCCAGCCTGAACGAAGCGGAACACATTGTCCATCAACAGCAAAACATTCTTGTGCTTCTGGTCGCGGAAATATTCTGACACGGTCAGCGCCGTCAGTGCCGCGCGCCAGCGTGCACCGGGCGGTTCGTTCATCTGACCGTAGACGAGAACGGTGCGCTCCAGCACGCCGGAACCCTGCATCTCGGTCAGGAGTTCGTGGCCCTCGCGCGATCGTTCGCCGATGCCTGCGAAGACAGAGATGCCTTCATATTTCTCGACCATGG
Organism: Marinicella algicola; assembly: GCF_028401385.1. GTDB lineage: Bacteria > Pseudomonadota > Gammaproteobacteria > Xanthomonadales > Marinicellaceae. The sequence goes on along the minus strand of NZ_JAQOMR010000001.1, from coordinate 3,507,066 downwards.
CGCGGATCAGCTCCATCACCAGAACGGTCTTGCCGACGCCTGCGCCTCCAAACATCGCAGCCTTCCCGCCTTGCGCCATCGGCGTCAGCAGGTCGATCACCTTGATACCGGTCTCAAATACGTCGGTGGTCCCGGTCTGGGATTTGAGAAGCGGCGGCAGGGCGTGAATCGACCGGCGCGGGGTATCATCGGGCAGCGCGGGTCCGTTGTCCTGCGGATTGCCCACAACGTCCAGAAGGCGCCCGAGGACGGCCTCTCCAACGGGTACGTCGACGGGCCTGCCGGTGGCGCGAACGTCCACGCCACGCGCAAGCCCTGCCGTCGTCTGGAAAGCGACGGCCCGTAGCGTTTGCAGATCAAGATGGCTGTGCACTTCGAGAATGAGCGGCTCCGGCCGGTCCCATTCCACGATCAGGGCAGAATTGATCGGCGGCAGATTACCTTCGGCGAAGACGACATCCACGACCGCCCCTCTGACGGCATGTACGGACCCGTTTGTCGGGTTGGAAACGTTCCGGGTCGCGTCTTGCTTTCGCATGGGCTTCGGATCTTTCGGTATGGGGCCGTTGTTGCTTTGGCTCAGGATACACACCGCGTCGGGTTGTCCGCACTGATCGGTGTTAGTTGAACAGCGCAAGGCCTGAGGTCCCGGCTCTCGACAAAAGAGGTGGCACCCGCGATACACCTTGGAAAAACACATGCGTCAGTGGCGGCATTGAAGCGACTGGGAATTGGAGGGCAATTGAGTGACCACATAGGCGCAGCCGGGATGTTCGACGTCTTCCCCAAAGCCAAGGCCTGCTGGCTGAAAAAGGCTACGCCGCCGGCTGGTTTCGAAATGCCTTGGCGGCGCTCAACTAAACGCCTGCCTTCCTTCAAAGGCAAACCGCAAACTCCCGATCCCGTATGATTGTGCACTCTGCAGCGTTGCTTGCTCCGCCGGCCTAAATCGCACTCGGAACATGAGCAGTCTTCCGCCACAGGAACGGAGCGTGATAGAGTTCGGCGAGTGCCCTCCAGGCCGCCACGGAAAGCATCAGCCAATAGAGCGGAACATAGAGTGCATCCACACGCATCTGCCGTTTTTCTTCAGGACGCATGCGCGACAGACCGAGCCGCAGAAACACCAGATAGCTGGCCAGAATATTGGCGATGTCCACGCCGGACAGCAATTGATGCAGGGCGGAGGGCTGGTAATCCGGATGAATGATCGTGGCAATTGTCGTGAGCAGAGCTACAAACAGGAGTGGATGCAGCAACGCGGACAGGATAACGCCCGCGCCGTTGACCAGAAAGGCTGTAGTCCCGAGCGTACCCAGTTCACGATGGAGTTTTCGGGGTTCGCGCAATGCGACGAGCAAAGTCTGAAGCCACCCCTTGATCCAGCGTGAGCGCTGGGCCATCCATGCGCGCCCACGTACGGGCGCGTCTTCAAGCGTCTCGCTTGTGATCACGCCGCAGCGATAGCCCAGACGGTGAAGCCTGAGACCGAGATCCGCATCCTCGGTGACATTGTAGGGATCCCATGCGCGGCATTTGCGCAGTACCTCGGTGCGGAAGTGGTTCGATGTGCCGCCAAGCGGAAGCGGGAAATCATGCCGTGCCAGAAAAGGCAGAATGCCCCGGAACAGACCGGCATATTCGCAGGCAAACAAAGCTGTGATCCAGTTTTGGCCGATATTGTCGATCGTCAGCGGCGCCTGCAAGCAAGCCAGTGCTGCGGGCCCGTTTTCGAAGGTGATCCAGGCTTCCCGCAACTGGTCGGGGTGTGGTCGGTCTTCCGCGTCGTAAATGGTGAGGAATTTTCCCGCGCGCCCGAAAGCGCATAGTCGAGCGCCTTCGGTTTTGTCCGTGGGGCTGCCGGCGGCACGGTGACGAGTTCGAATTGCGGCGGCAAGCACTCTGTCTCAATGGTCGCGATGGTTTCGTGATCGTCTGCCTCGCACACCAGCTTGATATCGAGCTTTGAGGCAGGCCAGTTGAGCTTTTTCAGGTGGCTGACGAGTTGCGGAACCATATTGGCTTCGTGATAGAGCGCAACCATGACCGTGTAGACCGGCGGTGGTGTCTCATCCGCCGTCCGGTCATCGGCGTCAGCGCGGGTGGGTGCGGGTGGGCCCATACGCAACGCCGCCAGACGGACGAGCAGGGTGAGGAAATACAGTGCGGTGAAAAGGATGTGCGTGGCGAGGAGCGTTTCGGCGGGAAACAGCGCCAGGCCGGAGAAGAATGATGCCACGCCGCCGCCGAGCAGAAACCCCTGTTTTCCCCAGAAAACGATACGGGCAGAGAACCGCGGCTCCCAGGCCATCAGGCGGTGAATTGTGGTGATCAGCCTGCGTCTTGCGCCGGCATGCCAGACAGCATGGCGGATCGTGGAGGGCGTGGTGATCACAACGGCCCGGCGAAGCGCTGGCCGGCGGGCCAGGCGCCGGTGAAGCTCGGCCAGGCCCGCAGCGCGCGGCACGACAGCAAATGTGGTGTTGCCATCCCTGTCCTCCAGTCGGAGGCCGCTGGCGGTCACCAGCAGGCGGTCGAGCCTGGGGCGATCAATAACGCAGGTCACGTCGAGTTTAGGAACGAACGGTAGCCCGAGGTAGAAAGCCAGTCGCCGATAGTAGGCCTCAGGGGAGACTGCGCCATTGGCGAGGAGCTCCTGTTCTATGGTTGTAGCGTTGTGTCGGGCGGCGGTTTCTGCGGCGCAGATCGTAGCATCTTCAAAGCCGAGTCGCTTCAGCGTCCGGCGTTCACTGGCAAGCGGATCGGTTTCCGCCCGCGCTAGCGCGCCCGGGTTCTTCGGTCTTGTGCGCATGGTCACGGACAAGTTCGAAGCCTTCAAAGCAACCTCCTTCAATACCACTCATGGGGGTAATTTCGAAGGTTTCTATTAAAGACGTAGTTTTCCGCGAATCACAACATGTAATAGATTTTTATTTCAGCACACGCAATGGTTATAACTTGTGGTGCAGGTAAACACCATTGTTCACCGCCTTTGCGGCCCTCTTACAGCGCGCGGTAACGTGCGATTGCGCCGCGTTCAATAGCGGCGCAGGTGAGTTTGTCCAACGCAAGCCGGTCCCGCACAAGCTGGAGCAGGCGGATTTCCTCGGGCCTGATCGCCTGATCGACCGACATGATTTCCACGGCAAGCGCATAGGCGGTGTCATAAAGCCTGGCCGGCAGCGTGTCGCGGATGATTTCAAGCGCGATATCCATGCCTTCATCGCCGGACAGGATATCCGCACAGGCATGGGCGACATCGGTCAGGCGGTCCTCGTCAAAACCGTCGAAGACCGGTAGCGAACGGGTAATATGGCCGATGCGCAGCAACTCGACATCGCTCATTGCGCTGTCGACGGCCGAGGCCATGACCATCACATAGATCAGGGCGTCATAATGGGTAAGCGGTGTTCGGGTCATGGGAATGTCTTTCGATTGGATGCGAGGGGTCGCCGCTACTGGCTGGCCCAGATGATGCGGGCGATCCATTCTACGGCGGCAAGGTCGAAGGTAAGATTTTGATGGGCGGGGTTGATCGACATCAGTTCGATCTGACGGCTGGTGCGGCGCACCAGCACCTTGGCCATGACTTCTCCGTCGAGGGTCTTGACGACTACGCGATCACCCTTGCGCGTGTCGGCATTGGCCTCGACGATCAACACATCGCCGTCACGATAAAGCGGCAGCATGCTTTCGCCCTGCACTTCGAGTGCATAGACACTCTGGCTGGTCAGCGCAGGCGCAGGAAAATCGACCTCGTCCCAGCCCTGGCCGACCGGATAGCCGCCATCGTCAAAAAGCCACCGGTTCCCGCCCGCGCCATGCCAAGCAATGGGATCGTCGAAGCTTGTGGCGGAAATGCCCCCTCGGCGGACGGCCATCCCCGGAGGCGAATTCATCGCCTTTATCGAGAAAAGCGGAGAGATCGCTGCCGGTCGCATCAAGAACCTTGGCAATGGATTCCATTGAGGGCCAACGCTCGCGTCCGTCCTTGCCAATGCGTTTGGATTTGTTGAAGGCGGTGGGGTCCAGGCCGGCCTTGCGCGCCAGCCCCGAAGGGGTCAGCTTATGGCCGGCGGCCAGTTCGTCAAGCGCACTCCAGATGGCGCTATGGCGAAGCTTGCTGGACATGGTTGTTCACTCCGGCCACTGCGGCGCATCGATAACGGAGAGAATATATCGCAAAGATCACTGTCAGGTAAAGCCGAAACAGGAATAAAATCCTCTGTCCGGTCACGCCACCATCGCCATATTCACCTTGCCAAGCTGAATCACCGCCTGGGTCCGGCTGTCGACATTCAGTTTCAGCAAAATGGCCGAGACATGGGCCTTGACGGTAGCCTCGGAGACGCCGAGTTCATAGGCGATCTGCTTGTTGAGAAGGCCTTCGCACAGCATCCTCAGCACGCGTGACTGCTGCGGCGTCAATGTCTGCAGCCGTTCCAGCATATCGGCAATGTCGGGATCGGTTTCCTCGCCGCCCTCGAAGTCCTCCGGCGTATAGATCTCGCCGGAGAGCACGGTGCGGATGCCATTGCGCAATTCGTCGATGCCGACGGATTTGGAGATGAAGCCGGAGGCGCCGAGCGCTAGCGCCCGGCGGATCGTGTCGTCGTCGTCGCTCGCCGAAATGACCACGATCGGCAGGCTGGAAAACTCCGCCTTCAGTGTTATCAGACCGGAAAGTCCGCTGACCCCCGGCATGGCAAGATCGAGCAGCAGCAGGTCGGCCTCGGGGTGTTCGCGGGCAGCCTGCTGAACTCCCTCGAAATCACCGGCCTCGACCACAGCATAATAGGTGGCCATTCCGCTGATGGCTTGTTTGAGTGCGCTGCGGAAAAGCGGATGATCGTCGGCGATCAGTATTGTCTGTCCGGTCATTCGCTGCCTCCTCCCAAAGGCAATGTCACAACCCTGCCGTTTGTCGCTTGACGGCGACAATACACAGCCATTGCGACCAAAGGGCGAAAATCTTTTCCATGATCGCGCGTTTCAGCTGGATATCAATAGAAAAAACGGATCTGCCATGAAAATCCCGCATTTGCTGTTGCTTTCGCGTGTCGCCCTGTACTTGCCATGGACTTTTGCCGCAGGCTGGTTCAAACCGTGCCGAATGGAAGCCGCCGGGACATGATGCTTATGCCGCAACCAATATTCAAGATCGTCGCGCGCCTTGAATGGCAGGCCGCACGCCTTTCTGGCACTTATGATGGTACCGATGTCGACCGTGCTGACGGCTTTATCCATTTTTCGACAGCGGATCAGGTGGCAGAAACTGCTGCACGGCATTTTTCCGGCAAGCGCGATTTGCTGCTCATTGCCGTCAATGCCGGGATGCTGGGCGATGCGCTGAAATACGAACCTTCGCGCGGCGGTGCGCTGTTTCCCCATCTTTATGGGGTTCTTCCCTTTTCCGCAGTGGTCTGGGAAAAGGAACTGCCTGAAACGGCCGCTGGCGGCCATGACTTTAGCGGACTTCTGGCATGATCAATCTCTTCAAATGCGGCGCGCGCAATGCGGTTTTCATGCTCGACCCGGAGGTGGCGCATGGCTTGACTGTCAAGGGGATCGCTAGCGGGCTGATGCCGCGTGCCCGCCACGCGGTTGACGACCGTCTCGCGGTCACTGCGGCTGGCCTTTCCTTTGCCAATCCGCTGGGGGTTGCCGCCGGTCTCGACAAGAACGGCGAGGCGATCGACGGTCTGGTGAAGCTCGGCTTCGGGCATGTGGAAGTGGGCACCGTGACGCCACGCCCGCAACCCGGCAACCCGAAGCCGCGGCTGTTCAGGCTGGTGAAAGACGAGGCGGTGATCAACCGAATGGGTTTCAACAATGACGGCCATGCAGCGCTCGCCGCCCGGCTTGAAAAGCGCAAGCGGCATGGCGTCATCGGCGTCAATATCGGCGCCAACAAGACCTCGGAAGACCGGATCGCCGATTATGTCGCAGGTATTGATCTGTTCTCGCCGCTTGCCGACTATCTGACCGTCAACATTTCCTCCCCGAACACGCCGGGTCTGCGTGACCTGCAGGCGCGCGAACAGCTTGCAAAGCTGCTCGATGCCGTTGCCGACGCTCGGGAAAAGGCGGCGGTCCGCTTGCCGGTGTTCTTGAAGATCGCGCCCGATCTGACCGAAGCCGGCCTGGACGATATCATCGCCGAGATTGCCGGGAGCACGCTTGACGGGGTGATCGTTGCCAACACGACGCTGTCGCGCAACGGCCTGACGGACGAAAAACAGGCGGGTGAGAGCGGTGGTCTTTCCGGTGCGCCATTGTTCGAGCGCTCGACCGCGCTTTTGGCGCGCATGCGTCAGCGCCTTGGGCCGGACATGGTGATTATCGGCGTTGGCGGCGTTTCGACCGGCGAACGGGCGCTGGAAAAATCCGCGCCGGTGCCGACCTGGTGCAGATCTATTCCGGTATGGTCTATGAGGGGCCGCAGCTGATGGCCGACAGTTTTGCGGCGATGCTTGCAGCGCTGGAGAAGGACGGTCTGTCATCGATCCGTCAGCTGCGCGATACCGCCGTCAATGAATGGGCCGCGAAGCCTTTCGAATTCGCTACTGGCTGAGGCACATCGACCAGAACGGGGTGTTGCCTGAATTGGGGCTGGCTGCTTTCGCAACCCCGAGATGGGAATAATTTCCAAGCATATTCTTCAAATGCCCGGGTGAATTGACCCAGGCCTGAAACGCCCGCTCGGGCGTTGCCTGATGCATGGCAATGTTTTCGGCGGCCGGCAGAGGCAGGTCATTGCGCTTGAACCGGGCGGCGACCGCTTCACTTCCGGTGATGTGGTTCATCTTGTCGGCAAGCGCCATCCGGCTTGCCTGATCGACTGCCACAGCGGTGCAGGCGCGCGACGCGCTGACCGGTGGAAGCCCACGGGATTGCCGCAGTTCATTGACCCACGGCAGGAAGGTTGCGGTCATCGTCTGCGACGAGACATTGCCTTTGGCATGCCGCCGCCGAAAAGGCCGACACTGCAGGCAGAAAGTCCGATTGCAATAAGGGCCAGTGTAAAGCCCCGGCGGCCTGTCTTGGATACGGTCAACGGCGATAACTCAGAATGCGGATGATGATAAACACCGGGATGACGATGATGGCGCCAAGCACGAAATAATGGCCGATCTCGCCGAGAGCGGCAAAGCCGCGCTGCCAGAGATTGCCGAAGAAATCGATAACGCCATACCACAGGTCGAGCGGATGGATGCCGACCGCGGAGAAAATGAAGCCGACAATCAGAGAGACGACCAGCAGTCTGACGAGCGTGCCGACAACGGTACCGCCCAGAAACCGGTTCACTTCATTGCTCATTCCGTCTCGTCCTTTTGCTGGGCTCGTCCATAAGGCGATAATGGGGCGCAATCAAGGTGGAGAGCGCTCCTTTGGAAGACAAGAGCTGCCAGATGATTCCGCTTGCTTTTCCGGCGAAAAAGCGACATTGGCGCTCAGTGCAACTGCCTGGTTTCAAACCCCTTGAACAATTTATCCTTTTCTTCCGGCGACCTGCTCGCAGACCGCCGTGCCGATTTTGCGCGGATGCTGGACGAGGCCGGCGAATTTGCTGCGGCTGCAGATCTGATGGTGCAGGCGCTTGAGCTTGTGCCCGGGTGGCCGGCGGGCCTCGCCTTGCTGTCAGCCTATCAGGAACATGCCGGAGATATTGAGCGCGCAATCGAGACGCTTGAAGCGCTCGAAAAGCTGGATGCAGAGGACGTTTTTGCAGCGCCGATGAAACTTGCCGTGCTTGGCGCGGCCCGTATACCGGTCCATCCGCCGGGCCGCTATGTCGAGGCGTTGTTCGATTCCTACGCAGAGCATTTCGACGCGGCATTGACCGAACGGCTTGACTATCGCGCGCCGCAACAACTGGCATCATTGCTGCTGGAGAGCGAAGGCGGCGCCCGCTACGGCCTGGCCGTCGATCTTGGCTGCGGCACAGGACTTTCCGGAGAGGCATTTTACCAGTATGCCGAACGCCTCGAAGGCTTCGACCTTTCGCAAAACATGCTTCAGAAAGCCGAACAGAAAGGCTTTTATGCGGTTCTGGTCCAGGCCGACCTTTGCTGGCGCCTGAAGAAAGCGGACTTTTTCGGCGGCACGTCCCTATCGGCGCGCCGACCTTGTGATTGCCGCTGATGTGGCGATGTATCTGGGCGCACTCGAAAGTCTGATGCGCCATGTCACTGCGCTCATCGCACCTGGCGGGCTGTTTCTGTTTTCCGTCGAGGAAGCGGCTCCCGGAAGCGATTTCACCTTGCTGCCGAGCCTGCGTTATGCCCATTCAGCTTCCTATGTGAAGCGGTTGCTGACCGGGGCGGGCCTCAGTCTCAAGGCCGAACGGAAAACCGTGCTGCGCAAGGATGCCGGCGAACCGGTGCCGGGCCTGCTGTTTCTGGCCGGGGTCTGAACGGGAACTTCATCCGGGTTTCCGGCGTTTTGATATACAAAACCCGATGAACCTCACATGGAGGCCGTTATGACTTTGACACCGGAACTCTGCCACGCCGCCCGTATTCTTGCCCATATCGATCGCGAGGCGCTGGCCCATGAAAGTGGAATTCCTGAAGATAAGATCGCCGAATTCGAAAACGGAACAGCTGACTTTGGCGCCACAAGCCAGGATAAGCTGAAAGGCACGCTTGAGGCGCTCGGCGTCATGTTTCTACCGGAGGAAAACGAAGGCGGTATCGGCATTCGCCTGAAATTCACCGAAAGTGAAACCCGCCGTATTCTCAACTGGGAAGGTGAGGGCGGTCGCGTCGACCAGGACGACGTCGTCTGAGGGTTTGACGCGCACATTGTTTTGGTTGATGAAGAAACCGGGATGGCCCTGCTTCGGGCAGGTCGTCCCGGTTTTATCATATCGGGAACGGCTGTTCTTAGCGGTTTCCTTTCTCTTCGGAATGGCGCCAGGTGTCTGAAAACAGGTTTCTCAGAAACATTCTCAATTCCACATCCGAAAACCATTCTGGGCTTGAGGATGTTCAGGGCATTGTCACAGGGGCGGTTCTCGCCTCGCTCGGTGTGCTTGTGCTCAAAGCGGGCGGTTTGCTCACCGGCGGCACGGCGGGCCTTGCCTTTCTGCTGGTGTATTCATCCGGTATCAGCTTCGGTCTCGCCTTTTTCGTGGTCAACCTGCCGTTCTACTATTTCGCTTGGAAGCGGATGGGCGTTGCCTTCACAGTCAAGACCTTCATTGCCGTTGGGCTGATGTCGGCGCTCACCGGCATCATCCCGCGCTTTCTGACAATCGGCGATACCCATCCGTTGGCGGCCGGCCTTTTCGGCGGGGTTCTGGTCGGAACGGCGCTTCTGATCTTTTTCCGCCACAGCGCCAGCCTTGGCGGTTTCGGCATTCTGGCGCTTTACCTGCAGGACCGGTTCGGACTGAAGGCGGGCTATGTCCAACTCGGCCTCGACGGTCTGGTTCTGGTGCTCTCGTTTTTCGTGGCGACCCCGTTCATTATCGCCTGCTCGATTGCCGGCGCCGTGGTCATCAACATTATTCTTGCCTTCAATCATCGCCGCGACCGCTATATCGCGATGTAGAAATACCTTTCCCCGTGTGCCGTTTCCTGCAATCGTAGTTTCATGAACGAAACGGAAACATCCATACTGCCGGAGCGCTTCCGCCGCTGGTTTGCCGCAAATGGCTGGCAGCCGCGCGCCCACCAGCTCGGGCTGCTCGCGCGCGCCGGTTCGGGCGAGGACATGCTGCTGATCGCCCCGACCGGGGCGGGCAAGACGCTCGCCGGTTTTCTGCCGACGCTTGCAAATCTCGACGGCCAAGGCCCGCACCAACCGGGAACGCGCCCGCGCGGGGTACACACGCTCTATATCTCGCCGCTGAAGGCGCTGGCCGTTGATATCGCCCGTAATCTGGAGCGTCCGGTCACCGAAAGCGGCCTTGCCATCACCATGGAAACCCGGACCGGTGACACGCCGCAATCAAAACGCCAGCGTCAGCGGCTGAAACCGCCCGATATCCTGTTGACGACGCCGGAACAGCTGGCGCTGCTTCTGGCGGCCAAGGATGCCGGCCGGTTTTTCGAGGATCTGCAATTCGTGATTTTCGATGAACTGCATTCGCTGGTCACCTCAAAGCGCGGCCATCTGCTGTCGCTGGGGCTGGCAAGGCTGAGACGGTTGCGCCCGGAACTCACCGCCATCGGTCTTTCCGCCACAGTGTCGGACCCGATGGAGTTGCAGCGCTGGCTGGTGGCGCAGACCGGCGAGGTTGACCCGGCGCCGCATGCAGGATTGATCACCGTGAGCGGCGGTGCGCGGCCCGAAATCACCATTTTGCAGGCCTCGCAGCGTATTCCCTGGTCGGGCCATTCGGCACGCTATGCCGCTCCCGATATTTACGCGGAACTGAAACAACGGACGATGACGCTGATCTTCGTCAACACCCGCTCGCAAGCGGAAATCGTGTTTCAGGAGCTCTGGGCCATCAATGACGACAACCTGCCGATCGCGCTGCATCACGGCTCGCTCGATGTCGGTCAGCGCCGCAAGGTGGAAGCGGCGATGGCTGCGGCAAGCCTGCGCGCGGTCGTCGCGACCTCGACGCTTGACCTCGGTATCGACTGGGGGATATCGACCTTGTGATGCATATCGGCGCGCCCAAGGGCGCAAGTCGGCTGGCGCAACGCATCGGCCGTGCCAACCATCGCATGGATGATCCAAGCCGCGCCATTCTGGTGCCAGCCAACCGGTTCGAGGTGATGGAATGCCAGGCGGCACTCGATGCCAATTATGTCGGTGCACAGGATAGTCCACCCATTGGCGATGGCGCGCTGGATGTGCTGGCCCAGCATGTGCTCGGCATGGCCTGCGCCGAACCGTTCGATGCGGACCTGCTTTATGAAGAGGTGCGTTCGGCGCTGCCCTATCACGGGCTTCACCGCGAGACCTTTGCCCGCATTGTCGATTTCGTTGCCACTGGCGGCTATGCGCTGAGAACCTACGAGCGCTATGCCAAAATCCGCAAGGCCGCAGACGGGCTCTACCGTCTGACCCATCCTGATTTCGCCCGCCAGTACCGGCTGAACCTTGGCACAATCGTAGAAATGCCGATGCTGAAGATCCGGTTGGTGCGCCCGGGACGGCGTAGCGGACCGCTCAGAGGGGGCGCGGTGCTGGGCGAGGTCGAGGAATATTTCATCGAAATGCTGCGGCCGGGTGATACATTTTTGTTCGCCGGCAAGGTGCTGCGTTTCGAGGGCCTGCGGGAAAACGAGTGCGTGGCGTCTGCGGCCTATGACAGTGACCCGAAAATCCCGTCCTATGCTGGCGGAAAATTTCCGCTGTCGACTTTTCTGGCCGATGGGGTCCGCGCCATGCTGGACGATGCCGAACGTCGCAACCTGCTGCCGGCAGCCGTCCGGGAATGGCTGTCGCTACAAGCCGAGCACTCGCATCTGCCGAAGCGCGGCGAGCTTCTGGTGGAAACCTTCCCGCTCGAAAACCGCTTCTACATGGTCGCCTATCCGTTCGAAGGGCGGCTGGCGCACCAGACCCTCGGCATGCTGCTCACCCGCCGGCTTGAACGCGCGGGCGCGCAGCCGACTGGCTTTGTCTCGACGGATTACTCACTCGCGGTCTGGGGACTGAAGGATATCGGCGCAATGCTGGCCTCTGGCGAACTCGACCTCAGAGCACTGTTCGATGAGGATATGCTGGGCGATGATCTCGAAGCCTGGCTCGATGAGAGCTACATGCTCAAGCGCACCTTCCGGGCCTGCGCGACGATTGCCGGTCTGATCGAGCGGCGGTTTCCCGGCAAGGAGAAAACCGGACGCCAGATGACGGTGTCCGCCGACCTTATTTATGACGTGCTCAGAAGCCATGAACCGGATCATGTTCTGTTGCAGGCCACCCGTGCGGATGCGGCCTCCGGCTTGCTGGATCTCGCTCGCCTTGGCACAATGCTCACGCGAATCAAGGGACATCTGACGCATTACCGGCTGGATCGTGTCTCACCGCTCGCCGTGCCGGTGCTTCTGGAAATCGGCCGTGAAAGCGTCGATGGCGGCGCTGGCGAGGCGGTGCTGAAACAGGCCGTCGATGAACTGGCTGCAGCGGTTGAGATGGCGGAAACCGGGAAGACGGAAAAAGAGACCGGCGCATGAGCCTGGAAATACTTTCTTTTCAAAAGGAACACGCGGCGAGGCCCGCAGATCGGTTTGCCGGTCATGCGGTGATTTTCGATTGCTCCGGTGCCGCTTTCTTCCGCGACCTTTCGCTGCTCGTCGTCTCCGACCTGCATCTGGAACGCGGCGCTGCCCATGCGCGGCGCGGCTTCTTCGTGCCGCCCTATGACACCGGTCGCACGCTTGAAGCGCTTTCAGCTGTCATCGCCCGTTATCGCCCGGCCCGCATTGTCTCGCTCGGTGACAACTTTCATGACCGTGTCGGCGCCCGCGAGATGACGGATGAGCATCGCGAGCGGCTATCGGGTTTTGCAGAAGGCTGCGACTGGGTCTGGATCAATGGCAATCACGATCCCGACGGCGTTGCCGGGCTGCCGGGCGCGGTTTTTGATCAATGGTCCTTTGAAGGTCTGACCTTCCGTCATGAGCCTGCAGCGGCAGAGAAGGCCGAAATCTGCGGCCATCTACACCCTTCCGCCACGCTTAACCGTCCGGGCAAATCCGTCCGCCGTCCCTGCTTTGCTGCGGATGAAAACAGGCTGATGCTGCCGGCTTTTGCCACCACGCGCGGCGGCCTCGACCTTCGCCACACAGCATTCTCCGGCCTTTTTGACCGCAACACGCTTATCGCCCATATGCTGGGTCCCGATCGGGTTTATGCGCTGCCGTTTGCAGCGCTGGCTGGATAGGGCACTTGCCGAAAATCCGGGCCTCAGTTCTTCCTGAAAACCACGCTAGCAAACCAGCCCGAAAATAACGCAATGAACACCGCGCCGAGGCCGTAGAACAGCGGATATTCGTGAGCGGCGGTGGTGAGTTGTGCTTCCAGCCCGGTCTTGACCACCCGGAGTGGCAGGTTCTGGGTCGCGATCTGCCGGCCTTCCTTGAACAGGTAGGCCTGAACGGTGTGGGTGCCCTGGGGAATGTTCACAGGCAGCCGCAGACTGGCGCGGAACAGGCTGTTGGAAACGAACTTCACCCCGTCATATTCGGCATCGTAAATGCCGTCGATCGCGTTCAGTCTCAGCATGGCCTCGCGGAAATTGGCAACGTCGCTGGCATCGCCGAAATAGCCGACCGGCGCGATGCGCAGATGCGACACGCCGATGCCTTGCGAATTCAATGCCTGCGGTGTTGTCACGTCCTCAAGTGGCCGCGTGCTCGAAATCGAATAGGAACGCGGCACATGCTCGAATGAAATCGTCTGGCGGTTGACCCAGATCCCGAAGAACCGCTCCTTGCGCCGAACATCGGCTTCGGCCTTGGGACCTTCGAGGATCACCACGATGTCATAGCCGCCCTTCGACAACAGCATCGGATCGGCATCGTTGATTGCGCCGAAGACGGTGAGGTCAGCGCCCGAAAAATCCGAGGTGATGGCGATCTCATTGGTCGACGTGCCGATTTCCAGGGTTTCCTGCTGGATCGCCGGCACCTGCTGCGCTTCAGAGATTGCGGGCATGAAAAGGAGGGCCAGGACTGAAAGGAGCTGTTTCATCATTCCGGCGCTCCCTCGAAGACGACGGAGAACAGATCGGTCGGGGTGACGACCAGACCGAAGGCAAGGCGCACGCCAACGGCGAGGATCAGCAGTGCCAGAAGCGCGCGCAATTGTTCGCCCTTGAGCTTCTGGCCGACGCGCACACCGTATTGGGCGCCGATCACGCTCGACATCATCAAGATGGTGGCAAGCACGATATCGACCGCGTAGTTAGTCACCGCCTGCACCACCGTGGTGTAGGCCGAGACGAAGATGATCTGGAACAGCGATGTGCCGACGACGATATTGGTCGGTATGCGCAACAGGTAGATCATCGCCGGCACCATGATGAAGCCGCCGCCGATACCGAGCGAGGAGGTCAAAACACCGATCGTGCCGCCGAGCACAAATACGGGAATGACACTCAGATACAGCTTTGACTTCTTAAACCGCATCTTGAAGGGCAGACGGTGGATCCAGTTATGCTGGCCCGGTTTGCGCAAGGAGACCGGCTTCTGGTTGGCGCTGCGCCTTATCGCCCGGATGCTTTCCACCAGCATCAGCGCACCGATCGAGCTCAGCAGCACCACATAGAGGATCGAGATCACCAGATCGAGCTGACCAAGTTCGCGCAAGAGCGAAAACAGCCAGACACCGATGGTCGCGCCGACAAGGCCGCCGCTCAAGAGTACGGTGCCGAGCTTCATGTCGAGCGTGCCGCGGCGGAAATGGGTGAGGGTGCCGGAAACGGATGAGGCAACCACCTGACTTGCACCGGTGGCGACCGCGACGACAGGGGGATCTGATAGAAGATCAACAATGGGGTAATCAGGAAACCGCCGCCGACGCCGAACATCCCCGAAAGGAAGCCGACCGCCGCACCCATGCCGAGAATGACGAAAATATTGACCGACAACTCGGCAATCGGCAGGTAAATCGACACGCGTTTCCCCAATAGCGGCACGGCCGGACGGTTCGCGTCCAGCCTATTGAAAAGCAATTCCTTTTGCGACTCCGCAGCGCTGCTGTCAAATCAAACGCTTGAGAGCCGTCGATTCTTGTCAGGCGCTGTTGCGCTCAAGCAATGCCTCTACGAGTTGCGGTGTGACCGCGCCGTCGGCTGTAAGGCCGCTCGCCTTCTGAAAAGCCTTGATCGCGGCATCGGTTTTGGCACCGAGAAGACCGTCTGCTGGGCCGGCATCAAATCCATTGTCGTTGAGGATGACCTGGATGTCACGCACGATCGCCTGTTTGTCGACCGTTGCGGCCAAGGCCTCCTGCGGCATCCAGTCTGCGGGAATGACGGCACGGTTTGCTGTCGGTACGGGTTCTTCTGCCTGCCATTCGGCGGCGAGCGTCTTGCCCCGGTTGAGATCGGCGTCGGAAAGCGCCTCAGTGACCTCATTGCGCCGTTTGGCGGCCTCCGCGTCTCCGTTGATCGCTGCAATGGCAAACCATTTGTAGGATTGCACAAGGTCGGCATCCACACCGACGCCACGGGCATGCAGGATGGCGAGGTTGAACTGGCTGTCGGCGATACCGTGGTCGGCGGCCGCCCGGAACCATTTTGCCGCTTCGGCAAAGTCCGGGACGTCGATGCCTGCGCCATTGGCCAGCATCACCGCCAGATTGTGCATTGCACTGACATTGCCGGCCTCGGCGGCCTTGCGGTAGAGGGTGACGGCTTTGTCTGTGTCCTTATCGACGCCTGCGCCCTTTTCATAGAGACTGCCCAGCTGGAAGGCCGCCGGTGCCGAGCCACGATCGGCTGCAAGTTCCAGCCAAAAGGCGGCTTCGGTTGCGTTCTTTTTAAGGCCCCGGCCTTCCTGGTAACGCATGCCGATCTCATAGAGTGCGTTTGCGTCGCCGGCCCGTGCGGCAGCGGCAAGGTCGGCAGGTTTGATTGTATCCGGAATTGCGATGTCGAACGGCGCCAGTTCTTTCGGGCGTTGACCGACGGCGGGTTCGGCCTGTGAACGGGCTGCCGGTTGGCGGTTCTCAGAGGCTTGTTTCACGATGACGGGAGGGGCAACAGCGGGTTCCTGCGCGCTCTCAGAGGTCTTGGCAGGCGCCTGCTGCGCCGCTGAGGGCTCAGCCAGCATGTCGAGTATGTCCCGCGTGGTCACGGTAGAAGACTTGACCGGCTCTTCTGCGGGCGAGACCATGGAGCCGGCAGCCCGTTTTGCGGGTGTGGGGGTGGTCTGTTCCAGACTGGACGGGGCTTCGGGCGCCTGCGGTTTGATACTGCCGGTGATGATTGAGTTGTCCGTATCGATCATCCGAAAGGCGCGGGCTGCGGGCGCGCTGGCGATGTCGATGCCTTCCGCCGCGAAATTTGACTTGACCTCGCTTCTCGCAGCGACCCGCATGGACGGGGCTGTTGCCGTGTTTCGGACTGCCGGTTCAGGGAGGCGGTTGCAGATTGAGGCCGCTGTGCTGCTGGCGCTCTCAGCGCTGGCGGTGACGTTTCGAATGTCTTGACGGCCTGCAGGATGGTATCACGATCCTTTCCCAGGTCGGTCAGAATCGGGTAGGCCATGATCGCAAGCAGGATCGCGCCTGCAGCAAGGTAGACGGGTTTGCGCGAAAAACGATCGCCCTTCTCACTGTCTCCATCATCGCCGCCACCGCCGGACTTCGGGCCGATAGAGGGCGTCATGTCCTCGGCATTGGCAAGGGCAGAGCGCGCCGCGCGCCGTGCCGCGGCAATCAGGTCGCCTTGCGGTCCGGGGGCTGCGAAGCGCTGGTTGCGCACGCCGGCTGGTTTTCCGGGCTCGCGCTTCTTGACCTCGGCCTTTGCAACCGGACGATCATGCACGGGCAGGACCGGGCCGCGTGGTTCCGGTGCCTGGCCCGCACGCACACGGGACAGAATATCCATCACGTCCTCGCTTGCAGCGTCATGGGCCTCCGGTGTCGGCTCGGCGGGTTTCGAACCGGGGTTTGCGGGCATGGTCGCAAAATGGGTCTCGAAGGACGGCGGTGCCTGGTCTCCCACTCCGGTCGTGCCAATGGCAACGGTCTCTTTGGTGGTCGTCACCGGTCTGGCGTCGTCGTCGCTCGCGCGTTCCGTTTTGTCCGAGGTGAGACCGTCATTGAGGGTATCCAGTCGGCCCGCTATCGTTTTCAGCGTTTCCTTGAGTGACGTCTGGTCGCCGCCGCCGGTATTGCTGTTCTGCAGGTTTTTCAGGTCGGCGGCGAGAGCCTTGATAAGGCCGACATGCTCATCGGCTTCGCCCTTGCGCTGACGTTCGAAGGTTTTGAGCGCCTCTTCGGCCGCATGCTGGGCTGCCTCGATGATGTAATCGTCGTTGCTTGCGGTCAGGTTCTCGATACGGGCGGCGATGCGCTCCTCCAGCTCGGCGAGCGGTAGTTTCGGTTCGGGCCGGCTGACGATGGTCGTTATTTCCGCGATCTGGCGTTCAAGCTTCTGCAGCGCTTGTCCATTGCTATCGCGTTTGCTGTCTTCAAGCCGGCTGGCAAGCGTTGTCAACTGGGCGCTGAGGCGCTGCTCAGATCCGCTCTGCTCGAGTGTGGCGATCTTGTGCGAAAGGCGCTCTTCTGTGCCCGAAAGGTCGAGTGCATCGATGCGTGCGGCAAGGCGCTGCTCAAGTGCCGCGGTATCGACCGCATCGGTTTTTTGTGCGGGTCAGGTGCTGTGTTGAGGGCCGGCATGGAGGCGATCTGCGAGGACAGCCTGCGTTCTGCGCCAGCAATGTCGATGCGGGAAATTCCATCGCTGATCCGCGATACGGCGGCCTCAAGCGCTGCAGGCGCGATACCGCCAGGGCCTTTATCGATCAGATCGGCCAGCCGTTCCAGTTCGGCGCGAACCGCGTTGCGTTCGTTTTCATCGGCAGCTGCGAGGCTCAGAATATCGAGTTTGGCTGCAAGACGACGCTCGCTGCCCTGAAGGTCGATCCTTCCGATCTTTTCGTTGATCTGCTCGACAGCATTCTCAAGCGCACGCGGTTCCAGGTTGCGGCTATTGCTTTCGACAACGTCCGCAAGCCGGCTGAATTGTTGCTTCAGCTCTTGCCTGTCTGCATCGCTAAATCCGTTTGCGGCGGTGTCGATCTTTGCTGCGATCCTGCGCTCGGCGCTGTCCAGATCGATCCTGCCGATCCTGTCATTGACGCGCTCGATCGCGTCTTCGATCGCGCGCGGATCGATGTTGCGGCCATTGCTTTCGACAAGACCTGCCAGCCTGTTGAGCTGTTCCTTGAGGTCACGCCTGTCTTCGTCGGTAAATCCGTTTGTGGCGGTTTCGATCTTTGCTGTGATCCTGCGTTCGGCGCCGCCCATGTCGATACCGCCGATCTTGTCGGTGATTTCCGACACGGCTTTGCCGAGCGTCTGCCGGTCGATACCCGGACCAAGCCGTTCGACGGAATTCGCGAGCTTTTCGATCCGGGCCTCCAGCTTCAGATGGCCTTCGGCTGTGCTGTGGTTTTCAAGGCGGCGCGCCATCCCGTCGAGATTGTCCAGAAGCTTTGCCTGTTTGGCGCCCTGATCGCGCATCTGCCAGTCGACGGCAGCGACGATGCTGGAGAGCTCGGAAAGCCGGCCTTCCAGTCGCTCGATCGCGGCATCGCGTACCGGCTCGTTCTGTCGCTGCCCAAGGCTTTCGAGGTTGCGGTTGATATCGTCGATACGGCGTTCGATGGCACCGATCTGTCCGTCGATTTTCTTGCCAACAGCGGGAAAACGGGTGCACAGCACTTCCATGGCCTCGGCCAGGCCGGAGAGACGGCTTTCGATATCTTCCAGGCTGCGTGTGCTGTCAGTGTCATCAACCTGTCGGCGAATATCATCGAGGCCGCGGGCAAGTGCCTTCAGCTCCGCATCGAGCCTTGCCGGATCGAAAGGCGCGAGGTGGCGCTCGATGTTTTCGAACCGGTTTTCCAGACGGGTAATGCTCTTGGCATCGGCAAGACCATGCAGCAATGATTGCAGATGGTCGAACTCAGCCATGAGCCTGCTGTCATCATCGGCTGCCGCATTGGTAACCAGCCAGTCCACCGCTTCGGAAATCCGGATCAGTTCGCTGCGCGTTTGCTCATCGATGTCGTGGGTGTCAGTCTGCTGGTCGAGGTGGCTGAGCATGGTATGTAGCCCGGCAAGCTCGTCGCGCAGGCTTTGGGAGAAATCCTCACGTACGCTGGCGCGCAGCTCTTTTAGCGTGCAGCTCATTTCGTGCAGTTCGGTATCGATGCGGGCAGAGACCGGGTTCGGCATTACCCGTTCGCGCGGGGTACGTTCCGGCTGCGGCTCGCGAAACTGGCGTGGCGCGGGGCGTTGTGGCGATGCGGCACGGGCTTGCATCATTTCGCTGAGGCGCGATTCCAGCCCCTCGATGGTGTGGCTGAGCGCGTTGAGGGAGGGTCTGTCACCCTGTGCGTCCTGTGTCATCCGCGTTTGCGCCATGGTTCCTGCCTGCTCCGGTTTGCTGGTGCTGCGGCAGATCGGACGAGGTTGTCCAGGATCGCGTCCGCAAGGCCCGCATCAAAAGTCACGTGCACTAGCTTTCGCTGAACATGGTAAAGAAGTTGTTAATCTTCGCGCTAAACTTACGGCCGGGAAGCCGTAAACACTGGTGTTTTCGGGCTTTCAGTCCGCGGTAATCTGGGATGCGCCGAGGATCGCGCCGGGTTGGCCATTGTTGTCGGTGGCTTGCAGAAGGATCGCGCATCCGTCGCTCTCGGCGGGGTCAAGCATGCGGGCCGGCAGGATGATGCGTGTCGGTTCGCCGTGCCACATGCCGACGGTCTGAACATCAGTGACGATATTGCGGTAGACGACTGTCTTGCCCTTGTTCTCGCCATCCTTGATGGCAACCTTTTCCTCGCCTTTAAAATAGACGACGAGAACATCGGCCTTGCCGGTTCCAGGGCCGATCTCGATCAGAACCTCATCGCCATTCATTGCCGTTTCAACGGAGACATTCAGACCTTTGTCTTCCTGCGCAAGGGTTTCGAGCACCTTGTCGAGTTCGCTGGCGCTGGTCCCGATCATCTGGGTGCGGCCGTTGAGGATCGCCTGTGGCGTGTAGACACCGCTGCGGCCCATCGCTTCTCCATAGGCATATTGTCGTTCGGTGTTATCTCGACTGCTCATCGTGTCGGTCCAGCCGAGATAGTTCCAGTAATCGACATGGTAGCTGAGAACGACGATGTCGCCCTCATCGGCAATTGTCGCGACCGCCTTGTCGGCAGGGGGCATGAAGAGCAACCCTGCGAGGTGAAAAGCTCGAGTACGCCGCGCGGATTTTCGATTTGTCCGGCATGCGCCGTGGGAAGGCGAAGACCACCAGTAAGGCGGTCGATATGATCGTCTGCTTCGGCACGGCGGGGACCTTCACCAGTTTGCAAGGGGCACGCTGTCCATCAGACAACGCTTATCAAACACAGCCGCCAATCTAGCCGTTTAGCACTTCAATCGAAAGTCACGATGGGTTGAAAAACACGTGTGTCGTTGGAAGGTCACTGTCTCTCCAACCTAAAAGGCAGCCGCCTCGGAGACGATCGCCAGACCGCACACAGGCAATCTCGGTTGAGCAACGAATAAGTGAGCGGCGTAACCGGAAGTCCCAGAAAGGCGGAGGAAAATGGCACCAGGTCCAGATCCGGTGTCGTTGCGCCTGCATCACTTTGGCAAGCGGCAGGACGACCGTGCCGACAGGATTGCAGAACAGATAAGGAGAGCCGTTTGCGGGAAGGGTGGTCAATGAAGTGCACCAAGGGCATGGTTTTTCCATGCCCTTGCGGTCTTTCCGGTCTCAATTGTGAAAGGTCTGCAATTTACCGGGCTCAAGCCAATTGCTAGCCGCCCTGCGTCAGGACGCAGACCTGGCCCAGGGTTGAGACTTGGTTGCTACCGGCGCCCTGCCTTCAGCGGCTTTCGCCATCATGTCCGCAAGATAACAATCCTGTGCGGCCTCGGCGAAGCTATATGACGACTGGCCCGTCTCGACGAATGTGTGCATGTTCGCAAGGCAGGTCGCGACAGCGATCTCATCGTCTGTGAGATGAGGGCCGGCAAAAGGATTGCGGTAGATCCAGCGCTCACCAACCATGATGCCAACGTGGCTGTAGCCCTCGAAATTCATGAAATGGCCGGTGTCCTTGCGCAGCAACGGAACCGAGATGGGCGTTCTCTCATCAATCAGATAGTCGGTCCGTTCCGGTGTGATCTCGCCACGCTCGCCACGGACCGTCACGCGTGGTTCGCGGATCCGGCTTCTGTGTTGGCTTTCGGCAAAGTCATAAATGCCAATCCGGTCACCGAAGTCGAACGTGCCGATCATCTGTTCCGAGGGGATGATCTCATAGCGATCAGGCTGCTCATAGCGTCCAGGTCCTTTTACCATGGGCAGCGCTATACGGTTTGCGGAGATCGTTGCGTTCTCGAAGCCAATGCCGAGCAGTTTCCGCATCAGGCTGACGCCGTGATAGGTCTGGATGATCGAAATGTGTGCGTAGCTCGGCGTGCCGATCCGTCCCTCGGCAATCAGGTTGCGCATTGCGGTCAATACGGGGTGAAGGAAATACTGTTCGGCAACCTCGATGCGCGCGCCCTGTTCCACAAGGGCATGAACTTTCAACAATCCGTCATGGTCGGCGGCTGGCGGGGTTTCGGTGAGGATCGGTATATCGGCGGCGGCAAATTCAGAAATCCGGTTGAGCGTTTCTTCGCGGGGCACCGACAAGACTGCAAATGCGGGGTGGGTCGCTTTCAGCAGCGCGTCAGTCGAGTTGAAGACCGGCACATTCCACTGCGTGGAAAATGCAGCGCGTTCATCTGCCGTTCTCGTGGAAACAACGCCAAGCACCTGAAAGCGCTCTGGTAACGCGGCTGCCACCCGCAGGAAAAACTGTGCCCGCCAGCCGGTTCCGACGATCACAAATGGATAGGGTGCCATGGCTTGCGCCTCCTCAATGCCTGATAGAGCACTCCTTAACGCATCGGCCCGAGAAGTGAAATTTCTTCGCCTTGTATAGGGCGAGAAATATATTCAACAAAATGGTTGACTATTGATGCGGCGGGATTATATTCAGCCTTATGGTTGAATATAACGCACAACAACTCGATCAGGTTTTTCACGCACTTGGAGATGCGACGCGTCGACAGATGCTTGCGCGTCTTGCCGGCGGCGAGCACACCGTGAGCGAACTTGCCGAACCCTTTTCAATGTCGCTGGCTGCGGCTTCGAAGCACATCAAGGCCCTGGAAAGGGCAGGGCTCATCCGCCGCGAGGTCGTTGGACGGGTTCACACATGCAGGCTTGAGCCGGGGCCGCTCGCGAGCGCGCATCACTGGTTACGCCATTACGAAAGCTTCTGGGCCGGTCGCCTCGATACATTGGAGACATTGCTGCACGCAGAAGATCAACACGACACGACTGACCCGGAAAAGGAGACGAGCAATGACAGGTAATGCTGATCCATATGCGGCCTTGATCGAACCCGCGACATTAAAGATAGAGCGGCTGCTGCCCGGTCCGGTGGAGCGCGTCTGGGCCTATCTGATCGAAAGCGACAAGCGACGTCAGTGGTTGGCCGCAGGCGATATGGTCCCGCAAGCAGGGACGCCTTTCGAACTCGTATGGCGCAATGATGAATTGGGTGAAGATCCGCAAGACAAAGCTGGTCATACTGGCGAAGTAAACCGCATGGAAAGCCACATTATCGAACTGCATGCGCCCTATCGCCTTGTTTTCGCGTGGGGAGAGCATGGCGAGGTCGCAATCGACCTGGAGCCAAAAGGCGCCAATGTGCTTCTGACGCTGGTCCACACGCGCATTTCCGATCGCAGGAACAAGGTGGATATCAGCGCTGGTTGGCACCGGCATCTCGATATTCTCGTCGCGCGCCTTTCGGGCAAAAATCCGGACCATTCTGGCCGCAATGGCGGGTGCTGAGAGACGAATACGAACGGCGCGTGCCGCAGGCGTAAGTCTTTTCGATTTAACAACACCAAAAACGCGCCGGACAATTTCTCGTCCGGCGCGTTTTTATCTTTGACACCCAGGTGCAACCGAGGTGCACCTAAAAAGCGTTTCGCCTATTCAGCCAGATCGCGCAGAACGGTCTGCAGGATGCCGCCATTGTTGACGTAGGTGAGCTCGTCCAGCGTGTCGATGCGGCAGAGGATCGGGATATCCTTCACCGTGCCGTCAGCAAAGGTCACCTTGGCGATCTTCTTCTCACGCGGCTTGATGTCGGCAAGACCATCGATGGAGACGGTTTCCTCACCCTTCAGGCCGAGGCTTTCCCAGCTTGCACCGTCTTCAAAGGTGAAGGGGATAACGCCCATGCCAACCAGGTTGGAGCGGTGGATACGCTCGTAGCTTTCGGCAATCACGGCGCGGACACCGAGAAGGTTGGTGCCCTTGGCCGCCCAGTCACGCGAGGAGCCGTTGCCATATTCGCCACCGGCAAAGATCACCAGCGGAACGCCTTCCTTCTTGTATTCCATGGCCGCATCGAAAATCGACATCTCTTCCTTGGACGGATAGTGGATGGTGTAGCCACCTTCCTTGCCGTTCGGGCCGAGCATATGGTTGCGGATGCGGATATTGGCAAACGTGCCGCGCATCATCACCTCGTGGTTACCACGACGGGTACCGTACTGGTTGAAATCCGCAATACCGACGCCGTTGGCGATCAGGTATTCACCGGCCGGTGACTGAGCCTTGATGGAGCCCGCCGGAGAAATGTGGTCGGTGGTGATCTTGTCGCCGAAGAGACCGAGAACCCGTGCACCTTCGATATCCTTGACGCCAGCCGGTTCCTGGGTCATGCCAACGAAGTAAGGCGGGTTTTGGACGTAGGTCGAGTGGTCGTCCCAGGCATAGGTCTGACCATCGGGGATCTGAACGGCCTGCCAGTTTTCATCGCCTTTGAACACGTCTGCATATTTCGATTCGTAAAGTTCGCGGGTGACGTATTTTTCGATGAACTCCTGAACTTCCTTCGAAGAGGGCCAGATGTCCTTGAGGTAGACCGGATTACCGGCCTGATCTTCACCGATCGGCTCGGTGGTCAGGTCCTTGGTAACGGTGCCCGCCAGAGCATGGGCAACGACCAGCGGCGGGGACGCCAGATAATTGGCCTGAACATCCGGCGAGATCCGGCCTTCAAAGTTGCGGTTGCCCGAAAGAACGCCAGCGGCGATCAGGCCCTTGTCGTTGATGGTCTTGGAGACCGGGGCCGGAAGCGGACCGGAATTGCCGATGCAGGTGGTGCAGCCGAAGCCGACCAGGTTGAAGCCGAGTGCATCCAGATCCTTCTGAAGGCCAGCCTTTTCCAGATATTCGGCAACGACCTGTGATCCGGGTGCCAGTGACGTCTTGACCCACGGCTTGGACTTCAGTCCCTTGGCAACGGCGTTGCGGGCCAGAAGACCGGCAGCAATCAGAACTGACGGGTTGGACGTGTTGGTGCAGGATGTGATGGCGGCAATGGCGACATCGCCATGACCGAGATCGTAATCCGTGCCTTCAACCGGGTAACGCTTGCCATATTCCGAAGCGTCCTTCTTGTACATGTCCGTCAGCGCATCCTTGTAGCCGGATGCGATGTTTTCCAGCGCGATGCGACCTTCCGGACGCTTCGGGCCGGCCATCGACGGCACGACGTCGCCGAGGTCGAGTTCCAACGTGTCGGTGAAGACCAGGTCTTCGCCATCATTGTCGCGGAACATGCCCTGCGCCTTGGAGTAGGCCTCGACCAGCGCAATCCGGTCCTTGGCCCGGCCCGACATGTTGAGGTATCGCAGCGTTTCGCCATCGACGGGGAAGAAGCCGCAAGTGGCGCCGTATTCGGGACCCATATTACCGATGGTGGCGCGGTCGGCGAGTGTCATGCTGTCGAGGCCGTGGCCGTAGAACTCGACGAACTTGGAGACAACGCCCTTTTACGCAGCATCTGAACGACGGTCAGAACCAGGTCGGTCGCGGTCACGCCTTCCTTCAGCTCGCCGGTCAGCTTGAAGCCGATGACTTCCGGCAACAGCATCGAGACCGGCTGGCCAAGCATCGCGGCTTCGGCTTCGATGCCGCCAACGCCCCAGCCGAGAACGCCGAGGCCGTTGATCATCGTGGTGTGACTATCGGTACCGACGCAGGTGTCGGGATAGGCCACTTCACTCCCGTCCTCTTCCTTGGTCCAGACGGTCTGGCCGAGATATTCGAGGTTCACCTGGTGACAGATACCGGTGCCGGGCGGCACAACGCGGAAGTTCTTGAACGCCTGCTGGCCCCATTTCAGGAAGCGGTAGCGTTCGCCGTTGCGCTTGTACTCAAGCTCGACATTGTTGGCGAAGGCCTGCGGCGTGCCGAATTCGTCGACGATCACCGAGTGGTCGATGACGAGGTCGACGGGCACCAGCGGATTGATCTTTTCCGGGTCGCCACCGAGATTGACGATGCCGTCGCGCATGGCGGCGAGGTCGACAACGGCTGGAACGCCGGTGAAGTCCTGCATCAGCACGCGGGCCGGACGGTAAGCGATTTCAGCGCCAGCCGTACCCTTGTCGTTCAGCCACTTGGCGACAGCAATGATGTCGTCTTTCTTGACCGAACGGCCGTCTTCGTTGCGCAGAAGGTTTTCGAGAAGCACCTTCATGGAGAAAGGAAGCCTGGAAACGCCTTCGAGACCGTTCGCTTCAGCCTTTGGAAGGCTGTAGTAAACATACTCTTTTCCGTCCACATCAAGTGTGGAACGACATTCAAAACTGTCGAGTGATTTAGCCACGGATAAACCCCGCTCATTCTGATTGGCCAAGACTAGCCGTGCGAACGCCTATGTACTTACGACATCAGGATGCGGGTGCGACCATTTCCGCTGTCCGCACGTGGGGCCGGCAAAGACCCCAAGTTCGGCACAAGGATGTGTTTCACGCCGGCCGCCGGCGTGGTTGCGCATTGTATAGATAATTTCTAAGAAAGGTGCCAGATAAACAATGGTTGAAATTTAAGTTTTTTATCAACCGGCAAGTTTTGCAGTCAACGGCGTCAGTCTGAGGGGAGATTATGGCTTTGCGCATTGAGGCGACAGGGCTATCGATAAGCCGGGGCGACATGCTGATCTTCAGCGATTTGTCGCTTGTCCTCGAAGCCGGCGAGAGCATGGTCTTCACCGGGGCCAACGGCGCCGGCAAGTCAACCGCGTTGCGCGCGCTTCTGGGTCTTGCAGGCGATACCGGCGGCGATGCGATGTTTTTGCCGGCAACGGCGAAAACGGCGTGCCGCTTTCCTTTGCCGCCCATTATCTCGCCCACCAGAACGCCATGAAACCGGAGATGAGCGCGCGCGAAAATCTTGCCTTCTGGAAGCGGATGATGGGCGATTTTGAGGGCGGTGCGGGCTGTGATGCCGATGATGCGGCCGAAGCTGTCGGGCTTGAGGGCGTGCTCGACCTGCCCTTTGGTTATCTGTCGGCGGGGCAGAAACGCCGCATCGCTTTTGCCCGCCTTCTGGTTGCCTACAGGCCGGTCTGGCTGCTGGACGAGCCGACTGCCGCGCTCGACAGCTTGGCCAGGAGACGGTCTCGATGCTGATGAATGCACATCTCGCCAAAGGCGGGATCGTGATTGCTGCCACCCACGAACCGCTGGGGCTTTCCGCCGCGCGAAAATACGCATTCACTGGACCGGAGCGCATCAGCGCCGACCCTTTTCTGGCCGAGGATTTTTGAGGCATGGGTGCGCTTTTCCGCCGCGATGTCGTGTTGTCGATCCGGGCCGGTGGCGGTGCGCTGGTTGGGCTGCTGTTCTTTCTTTGCGTTGTTGCCACCGTGCCCTTCGGCGTCGGACCGGACCTTGCGCTTCTGGCGCGGATCGGCCCGGCCATGGTCTGGATCGCCGTGCTTTTATCGACGCTGATCGGGCTGGACCGGCTGTTTCGCACCGAGCGCGATGACGGTTCACTGGATATTCTGAAGATGCAAGATGAGCCGTTGGTGCTGATCGTACTCGTCAAATGCCTGGCGCACTGGACCGCCTATGTGCTGCCGCTTGTCATTCTCTCGCCGGTCATGGGGCTTTTGATGAATGTCGGCCCGCGCGGGCTTGGCGCGGCTTTCCTCACGCTTCTTGCCGGCTCGCCCGCCATCACCTTCATCGGTGCGGCGGGAGCGGCGATTGCGGTTTCGCTGCCGCGCGGCGGGCTGCTGGTGCCGATCCTGATCCTGCCGCTGTCGATCCCGGTGCTGATTTTCGGCGTCGGTGCGAGCTATGCCGCAACCTCGCAGATTGAGGCGTTCATGCCACCCTTCCTGATCCTGGTCGCGCTCACGCTTTTTTGCGGTTGTCGGGCCGCTCGCTGCAAGCCTGGCCTTGCGTCAGGGCGATGATTGAGCGAAACCCTCTAGGAAAATGGTGAACGGATTGCGGCGATGAACGAGATGAAGCCAAAGACCGGCGTGATAGCGGGGCTTGCGAACCCGACGCGTTTTCTGTCCCTTTCCGGCCGTCTTATGCCGTTCATGATCGCGGTTACGCTGATCCTGTTTGCCGCAGGGCTCTATCTCTCCTTCATATCCGAGGCCGATTACCAGCAGGGCAATACGGTGCGGATCATGTATATCCATGTGCCCGCTGCCTGGCTTTCGATGATGTGCTACATGGTGATGGCGGTGGCCGCACTCGGCACGCTGGTCTGGCGCCACCCATTGGCCGATGTCGCCCACAAGTCCGCAGCCCCCATCGGCGCGGCGTTCACCTTTCTGGCGCTTCTGACCGGCTCGCTCTGGGGCAAGCCGATGTGGGGCGCATGGTGGGTCTGGGATGCGCGATTGACCTCGGTGTTCATCCTGTTCCTGATGTATCTCGGCATCATTGCGCTCAACCGGGCGGTGGACGAGCCGCAGCGCGCAGCCCGGCTATCGGCGATCCTGATTCTCGTCGGCGTTATCAATATCCCGATCATCAAGTTTTCGGTCGACTGGTGGAACACGCTGCATCAGCCGGCCAGCGTGATCCGGCTTGACGGGCCGACGATTGATCCGGTGTTCCTGTGGCCGCTGGCCGTCATGGCGCTAGCCTACACTTTCGCCTTCTTCACAATGCATATTGCCGCCATGCGCAACGAAATCTACCGTCGACGGGTCGCCGCCATGCGCCGGGTCGCCGCCACGCGCGCGGAGAAGGGGATGCAATCATGAGCCACACATTCTTCATCACCACCGCCTACGGCGCGACCGCGCTGGTCTTTGCCGGGCTTGTCGTCTGGCTTGTGCTGGATGGGCGGGCGCGTAAACGCGAGCTTGCCGCACTTGAAAAGGCAGGCGCCAGACGGCGCAGCGCGGGAAAGGCCCCATGAGCGGGGACAGCGACGAAAAACAGGGGTCGGGCAGGCGCCGCGCCTTGATGGCATTCATACCGCTGATCGTTGTCGCCGGCCTGTTCGCGGTGTTCGGCTGGCAGATCCTTTTCGGTCGCGATCCGTCGGAAATCCCCTCGGTTCTGATTGGAAAACCGGCCCCTGAACTCAACCTGCCGCCGCTTGAAGGCAGCAACCGCCCGGCGCTGAGCGATGCCGAGATCGCGGGCAAGTTCACGCTCGTCAATGTGTTTGCGTCCTGGTGCGTGCCCTGCCGGCAGGAGCATCCGTTTTTGATGCAGCTTTCCGAAGATCCAGAAATCAACGTTGTCGGCATCAACTACAAGGACAATCCCGATAACGCGCTCAGGTTTTTGGGAGAGCTCGGCAACCCTTATGACGCAATCGGTGTCGACAAGCGTGGGGTCGCGGCCATCGACTGGGGCGTCTACGGAATTCCAGAAACCTTTGTGGTCGGCCCCGATGGCACGATCATCTTCAAGAAGGTCGGCCCGATCGATCTCGACGTCCTACGCCAAGGAAATCCTGCCGGTTATTAACCGCACGATCGGCCCGGCGTCACGGTTAATGAACTGACGGCGCAAGCGGGCTCATCGTCCTCTCAGCCCTCGTCCTTTTTCTCTTCCCCGAGCGGTTCGGTCGAGTGGCGCATAATCAGCGGCATCTGCGCCAGCGTGAAGGCGATGGTGATCGGCATGGTTGCCCAGACCTTGAAATTGACCCAGGTATCTGCCGAAAAATTGCGCCAGACCACTTCGTTGAGGATCGCCAGAAACACGAAGAACAGACCCCAGCGGAACGTCAGTTTGCGCCAGCCCTCGTCATCCAGTTTGAAGGCCGAGTGAAACACATAGCCGAGCAGCGAACGGCCGAACACCAGCCCGCCGAGAAGCACGGCGGCAAACAGACCGTTTACGATAGTCGGCTTCATCTTGATGAAGGTCTCGTCTTGCAGCCAGATCGACAACGCGCCGAAAACCATCACGACAACGCCAGAGACCAGCGGCATGATCGGTACCTTGCCCATCACGATCCGCGAGGCGATCAGCGAGATCACCGTTGCGGCCATGAACAGCGCTGTCGCCACCAGAAGCGGCGTTCCGAGGGCGGAAAGGGCGGGGAAGGTTCGCATCAGCCATTCGCCGCGCAGATTGGCGAAGAAGAAGATCATCAGCGGTCCGAGCTCGAAAACAAGCTTCAGCACCGGCTCTTCCTTCTGCTCGGTCGTCGGTTTCTTCGGGCTGCTGTCGCTCATGCTCTGTCGCTTCTCATGGGTGGGGTCGTCGGCTCATATCATATGGGGGCGACGTCCCTTCAACCCCAATAACGGCTATTTTGCGGGCAGGCCCGCTGTTCAGGCTTCTTCGTCTTCGGTCGTCCCGGCGATGGCTTCGGCAAACTCCGCCGCTTCGAAGGGTTCCAGATCGTCGATCCCTTCGCCGACGCCGATGAAATAGACCGGCAATTTGTG
This sequence comes from Marinicella algicola, assembly GCF_028401385.1. GTDB lineage: Bacteria > Pseudomonadota > Gammaproteobacteria > Xanthomonadales > Marinicellaceae. The sequence goes on along the minus strand of NZ_JAQOMR010000001.1, from coordinate 3,477,607 downwards.
CTTGGCGGCGATTGCCACCAGAATGCCGCCGCGCGCCGTGCCGTCGAGCTTGGTCATCACAAGACCGGAAACGCCTGCAATATTGCGGAAGATTTCCACCTGATTCAGGGCGTTCTGGCCGGTGGTGGCATCAAGCGTTTGCAGCACGGTATGGGGGCTTCGGGGTCAAGCTTTCCAAGAACGCGGACGATCTTGGCCAGTTCTTCCATCAGCTCGGCCTTGTTTTGAAGCCGTCCGGCCGTGTCGATGATGACAACATCGGAGCCGTTTTCCTGACCGCGTTTGAAGGCATCATAGGCAAGGCCAGCGGCATCGGCGCCAAGCTTGGTGCCGACGAATTCGGCGCCGGTGCGGTCAGCCCAGATCTTCAGCTGTTCGATCGCTGCCGCACGGAACGTGTCGCCCGCGCCAAGCGTCACCTTCAGGCCCGAGCGTGTCAGCTTGGCGGCAAGCTTGCCGATCGTCGTGGTCTTGCCGGTGCCATTGACGCCGACAACGAGGATGACATGCGGCTTTTTGGAAAGATCGAGCGCCAGCGGTTTTGCCACCGGGCCCAGAACCTTGGTGATTTCACCGGCCATGATCCGGGAAACGTCGGTGCCGGTCACATCGCGGCCATAGCGTTCCGATGACAGCGCGTCGGTGATGCGCATCGCGGTCTCGACGCCGAGATCGGCCTGGATCAGCAGGTCTTCCAGCTCCTCCAGCGCTTCCTCGTCAAGCTTGCGCTTGGTGAACAGCGCTGCGATCTGCCCGGAAAGCTGCTGGGAGGTGCGAAACAGGCCGGCCTTCAGCCGTTGGAACCAGGAAAGCCGCTTGGCCGGCTGCGGCGCCGGGGCTTCCGGCTTTGGGCCGCTGGTGATCTCGAAACCATGGTTTTGGGCGCAGCAGGTGCGGGTCTCGTCCACTTGCGGAGGTTCTTCCGCCGGTGCCTCAGCGGCAGTTTCGTCAACCGCAAGCGGCGCTTCGGGCGCGTTGGCCTCATGGGCGACGGGCGTTTCTTCGGCTTGTTCCGGCTGTTCGTGAGACCGACCGACAACGCCGCCGACAATGCTGTCATCGTCCCAAGGGTCGTTGCTTTCTGCGTCCCTGACCGCTTCGGTGGGCTGTTTGGGTTCTGGCTTTTCCTGCTCAGGCTGCTCCGGTTCCGCTGTTGCAGCTGTTTCGGCCTCTTCTTCAGGCGTTACGGCCTGTTCCTCCTTCGGCGCTTCCTTTTTGCCGAAGGTGAAGACGTTTTTCATGAAGCCGAGGGCCATGGGAATAATTTCCTGTTCTTGCCGTTTGCCGTTCTTTATCCCGTGCCACGGCGTGCCTTGTCAACGCGCCGGGCTCAGGCGTTTGCGAATGCCGCCTGAAGCCGTTTGCCGTCATGGGCGGTAATGTGAGCCGAGACAAAATGGCCGGGTTCAAGCCCCGGTGTTGCCACGGCTGCGAAATTCTCCGTATGGCCGTTTTCGCCGCGCTCTGTCAGCACGCTCTGGGTTGTGCCGACCAGCCCGTCGAGATGGTTTGTCTTCAGGCGTTCGCCGGCATCGCGCAGGCGTCTTGCCCGTTCCTTCACCAGCGCGCGGTCAAGCTGCGGCATGCGGGCGGCCGGCGTGCCGGGGCGTGGGCTGTAGGGGAAGACGTGAAGCATCGCGATTTCCGCTTCCTCGGCCAGCCTCACGGTGTTTTGAAAATGCTCTTCGGTTTCGGTCGGGAAACCGGCGATGAAATCCGCGCCGAAGGCCATATCGGGCCTCAGCCGTCTGGCCTTGCGCATGAAGGCGAGCGCGTCGTCGCCCGAATGTCGCCGCTTCATCCGCTTAAGGATCAGATTGTCGCCATGCTGCAGCGACAGATGCAGATGCGGCATAAAACGCGGCTCATCGGCAATCAGATCGAGAAGGTGCCGGTCGACCTCGATACTGTCGATGGAAGACAGTCTGAGGCGCGCAATCTCCGGCACTTGTTTCAACAGCGTCTTTGCAAGAAGGCCCAGTGTCGGTTCGCCGGGCAGGTCAGCGCCATAAGAGGTGGCGTCGACCCCGGTCAGCACCATTTCGCGATAGCCTTGCGCTGCCAGCTTTCGGGCCTGCTCGACCACCGCACCCATCGGCACGGATCGGGAGTTGCCGCGGCCGTAGGGAATGATGCAGAAGGTGCAGCGGTGGTCGCAGCCGTTTTGCACCTGCAGAAAGGCACGCACATGGCCGTCGATGCTTTCGACCATCTGCGGCGCGGTTTCGGTCACGCTCATGATGTCGTTAACGACGATTTTTCTTCTGCCGAGACGCCGAAATCCGGCAGGGCGCGATAGCTTTGCGCCGCGAGCTTTTCTGCGTTGCCCAGCACTGCGTCGACCTCGGCCATGTTGGCGAAAGTGTCCTTCTCCGTCTGTGCGGCGCAACCGGTGACGATGATGCGCGCTTCGGGGTTTTCGCGCCGTGCCCGGCGGATCGCCTGGCGCGCCTGACGCACGGCCTCGCCGGTGACCGCGCAGGTGTTCACCAGAACGGCATTGCCAAGGCCGGCCTCTTGCGCCGCCTTGAGCATCACTTCGCTCTCATAGGTGTTCAGCCTGCAGCCGAATGTCAGGGTTTTCAGGGTCATCGTTCTGCCGCATGTTCAATGAAGCCCGCTATATGGCGCAAGATGCCGCCGTTTGAAAGGGCCGTACTCAGTCCTGACGTTCCCACTTCCCCGTTGCCGGATCCACCCGGCCTGACCATTCATATGTCGCAGGCCCGGTCATGACCACGTGGTCGTCATCTTCACGCCAGTCGATCTCAAGCGCGCCGGCCGGCAGATAGACCGTGACCTTGCGACCGGTGCGACCGGTGCGGGCGGCGGAGACAGCGGCGGCGCAGGCCGCTGAGCCACATGCAAGGGTAAGCCCTGCACCGCGCTCAAAAGTCTTCAGCGACAGCGAGGTGGGCGAGGTGACCTGCGCCAGCGAGATGTTGGCGCGCTCGGGAAACAGCGGATGGTGCTCGTAGCGCGGGCCGAAGGCCAGAATGTTGTAGCTGTCGACATCGCGCGGCACGAAAAAGACGGCGTGCGGATTGCCCATGGAGGCCGCTGAAAACCGCTGCAGCGCCGGGTCGGCCTCGTGCGGTTCGGGAAGCGCGATATGCGTGGTGTCCGCCGCAGGGCCTGCAAGCGGGATCTTTTCCCAGTCGAACACCGGGGCGCCCATGTCGACGGAAATCAGCGTATCGGAGAGCCGTTCGGCGAAAAGCGCGCCGGCAATTGTGCGGAAGGCAAAACGGTTCTTGTCGGTCTCGCGGGTGAGATAATCGACCACGCAGCGCGTGCCATTGCCGCAGGCCTGCGCCATAGAACCGTCGGAATTCAGAATGTCGATCCAGCCATCCGGTGCATCCGCGCGGGCGTCGTAAAGTGCCATGATCTGGTCGAATTCGGTGTCGGGATGGGCATTGAGGCGGATGGCGGCCTCCGGTGTCACCGTGTCGGCACGTCCGCGCATGTCAATGACAAGGATCTTGTTGCCAAGTCCGTTCATACGCTCCAAGCGCGCCATGGTGTTGCTGTCGGCCATCATTGATAAGGCTCCGTCATCTGACTGCATCTGCCGACTTTATATGGGCTAAAGGCGCAGTCGTCACCAGCCTGCGGCAATGCCGCGCACCAAAAACACGTTACCGGGAACGTTTGACGCCCGCGGCGGCCTTTGCCTCGGCCATGATCATGTGTAATGTCGCGAAATTCCTCCCTGACGGCCGTGAACGTTTCGTTCGCATTTTGCGTTTTTGAAATGGGCTGCCGTCCGCCATGGATCGGTCAAGCGCCGCGCCATGGCTCTCGAAAGTTCTGAAACGATGCTATTTCCCTATTTCGCTGCGATGGTGACCGGATTACCGGTCTGCCGGTGCGCCGCCGTTGTTGATCCGTGCCTCAGCGGAGCAGATACATGAAGCTGTCCGGTGCTGTTCTCGCCTTCGGCGCTGTCTCGATCTTTGCGGTCCAGGATGCGATCTCTCGCCATCTTGGCCCGCTCTATTCGCCGTTTTTTATCGCAATGGTGCGTTTCTGGGCCTTTGGCCTGTTCGCGATCATACTGGCGTCGCGTGCCACCGGTGGCTTCAAAAGGGTGCCGGTACAGCGCATCCGTTGCTGCAGATCTGGCGCTCGTTCCTGCTGGTGGCGCAGATTCTGGTCTCGATCCTGTCATTCACCCTTGTCGGACTTGCCCAGAGCCAGGCGATCTTCATGGCCGCCCCGCTTGTCGTGGCGTTGCTGTCGGTGCCGCTTCTGGGAGAGCGCGTCGGCTGGCGTCGCTGGCTTGCGATCATTGTCGGCCTGTTCGGCGTCCTGATCGTCATCGATCCGTTGGGTGAGGAGTTCAGTCTGGTAACCCTTGTGCCTGTCGGCTGCTGCTTCACCTTTGCGCTTTATTCGCTCTATACGCGCCTTGCCGGTCGATACGATGCGCCGGAGGTCAGCCTGTTTTATACCGGCGTGGTCGGCATGGTACTGACCAGTCTTGTCGGTCCGTTCTTCTGGGAAGAGGTGCCGCTTGCAGACTGGGGTTGGCTTGTCGCTCTCTGCTTTACCGGCATTTCCGGGCATTATCTGCTGATCCGCGCGCTGGTCGTAACCGAAGCGGTCACTGTGCAGACCATCACCTATCTGCAGCTCATCTATGGCTCACTGTTCGGAGTGCTGGTCTTTGGCGAGCGGTTGACGGTGCATATGATCGCCGGCGCGCTTGTCGTCGTCGGGGCGGGCGTCTTCACCATATGGCGTGAGCATGCTCTGAAAAAGCGGCAGGGCGCATCCTCGACGGAGGCCTCGCTGGTTGGCCGCTGACGCCACTGGCAAGATTAATACTCAGCCGACCTCCGGCACGTCGAAGGCCTCACCCGGCTCGAGTGGGCGGAAGCGGTCTTCCCCGATACCGGCATCTGAAAGGGCAGCTTTCAAGAGCTGCACCGGGTCGCTATGGCCTTCGTCGGTCAGTTGGAACGTGCCGAAATGGTGGCCGGCGGCATAGGCGGCGTTGCAGAGCTCGAAGCCTTTGACGGCTTCGACCGGGTCCTGATGCTCATTTTTCATGAAGAAACGCGGCTCATAGGCGCCGATCGGCAGGTTGGCGAGGCGGAAGCTGCCGTATTTCTCGGCCGCCGCGCGGTAGTTGCGCCCCTCGTGAAAGCCGGTGTCGCCAATGTGATAGATGTGTCCTGCCGGAGTTTGCAGCACAAAGGCGGCCCAAAGCGCCATGCGCCGGTCGCTGACACCGCGCGCCGACCAGTGGTGGCAGGGCTCGGCGAACGCCTGGATGCCGCCGGGAAGCGGGGCCTGTCCGCCCCAGTCGAGAACGGTCACATCGGCACCCTCCACCTTCTGGCGGATCACGGTATCATTGCCGAGCGGTGTGATGATCCGCGGCGCGTGATCGGCCTGAAGCCTTTTCAGGCAGTCGTGGCTCAGATGGTCATAATGGTTGTGGGTGATCAGCACCACATCGATCTTCGGCAGGTCCGCAAAGTCGACACCGGGCGGACAGACGCGTTTCGGGCCGAGTGAATCAAAAGGACTGACGCGTTCTGAGAAAACCGGGTCGGTCAGGATGTTGACGCCGGCGACCTGGATCAGCAGGCTGGCATGACCGATCATCGTCACCCGCATTCCGTTTCCCGTCACCCGCGCATCCGGCTTGTGCGGAGCGAAACGGCAGGTGACCTGTTTGGGCCATTGCGTGCGTTTGTGGGCAAACTGCCATTTGATGACCTCGGCAAAGCCGGGCGGGTTCATGCCGTCGGGATTGAAGAACAATGTACCGTCGAAATGGTCGCTTTTCGGGCCGGTATAATAGCGGTTCTTCTTTTGCATGCGCACGCGCGTCGGGATCATGAAATGTCCTTTCGGTTGATCCGGCGCTGGCCGGCCACCTTCTGTTGCTGAAGCGGATCTCAACGGATATATGCGGTGAAGCCGAAAAAGTTCCAGACCTTGAAATGGCGAAAACGCCCGCCACGGCTTGACTCTGCCGCGTATTTGAGGTTTATCGCCGACAAATCTGCTGACAGTGAAGACGTTCAGCCACCGACCGGGGCCCGCAAAGGTATAAAGAGAGCCTGGAGGTCACCATCCGACAGCGCGATGCGCCCTCGGATGGAAATTTGCGTTGCGTCTTGCATTTGTTGGCAGAGCTGCCAACGTTTCGAACGTGTGCGAAACGAAAAGGGAATGGCTAATGTTTGAAAACCTCCAGGACCGCCTTGGTTCCGTCCTCAAGGGACTGACCGGCCGCGGCTCGCTTTCGGAAGCCGATGTTTCGGCTGCGCTGCGCGAAGTCCGCCGCGCGCTGCTGGAAGCCGACGTCGCGCTGGAGGTGGTGCGCGATTTTACAGCCCGCGTGCGTGAAAAGGCCGTTGGTGCTGAAGTTCTGAAATCGATCAAGCCCGGCCAGATGGTCGTCAAGATCGTTCATGACGAATTGGTCGAGATGCTGGGTTCGGAGGGTGTCACCCTCGACCTCAATGCACCGGCTCCGGTCGTCATCATGATGGTCGGCCTGCAGGGTTCGGGTAAAACCACCACCACCGGCAAGATCGCGGCGCGGATGACCAACCGCGACCGCAAGAAAGTGCTGATGGCCTCGCTCGACACCCGCCGCCCGGCGGCGCAGGAGCAGTTGAAGCAGATCGGCGAGCAGACCTCGGTCGACACGCTTCCGGTGATCAAGGGACAGGATCCTGTCGCCATTGCCAAGCGGGCTGTTCAGGCCGCCAAGTTCGGTGGCCATGATGTCGTGATCCTCGATACGGCGGGCCGTACCCATATCGACGAGCCGCTGATGGTCGAGATGGCCGAGATCCGCAAGCAGGCCAATCCGCATGAAATTCTGCTGGTGGCCGACAGCCTTACCGGTCAGGATGCGGTCAATCTCGCCCGCAATTTTGACAGCCGTGTCGGCATTACCGGCCTCGTGCTCACCCGTATGGACGGTGACGGGCGCGGTGGTGCGGCGCTTTCGATGCGCGCCGTCACCGGCAAGCCGATCAAGCTGATCGGTACCGGTGAGAAGATGGATGCGCTCGAGGAGTTTCATCCCAAGCGCATCGCCGACCGTATTCTGGGCATGGGCGACATCGTTTCGCTGGTGGAAAAGGCCTCGGAGACGATCGACGCCGAAAAGCCCAGGCCATGGCCCAGAAGATGGCCAAGGGCAAGTTCGACCTCGACGACATGGCCGAACAGCTGAAGCAGATGCAGAACATGGGCGGCATGGGTGGCATTATGGGTCTGATGCCGGGCATGGGCGGCATGAAGGACAAGATGGCGGCGGCCGGCATGGACGACAGCGTGTTCAAGCGCCAGCTCGCCATTATCGGCTCGATGACCAAATATGAGCGCACCCACCCGGATGTTTTGAAGAATTCGCGCAAGAAGCGCATTGCCGCAGGGTCCGGTACCTCCTCGGCCGACATCAACAAGCTTTTAAAAATGCATCGCCAGATGTCCGACATGATGAAGGCTATGGGCGGCAAGGGCAAAGGCAAGATGAAGCAGATGATGGGGATGCTCGGCGGCGGCGGTGGCGGGATGCCCCCGGCATGGGTGGTATGCCCGGTGGAATGGGCGGCATGCCCGACCTTTCCAAGCTCGATGCCAACCAGCTTGCCGAACTTGAGAAGCAGGCCGGCAACCTTGGCGGCCCGGGCGGCATGCCATCGGGTGGACTTCCGGGCCTCGGTGGTCCCAAGCTTCCGGGTCTGGGTGGCGGCTTTGGCAAGGGGAAGAAGAAGTGAGTGATCCCTCGATCAAGGAGCAGCTCGTCCAGTATCGCCAGTCGATCGACAATCTCGATGCTGCACTGGTGCACATTCTGGCCGAACGGTTCCGCTGCACCAAGGCAGTGGGGCACCTGAAAGCCGACCATGACCTGCCGCCAGCCGATCCGGCGCGTGAGGAACAACAGATTTCGCGGTTGAGGGCGCTCGCAAAAGCGCCGACCTCGATCCCGATTTTGCCGAGACTTTCCTGAACTTCATCATCAAGGAAGTCATTCGGCATCATGAGCAGATCGCCGCACAGCATGGCGGCGCAGAAAAAGCAGAAAAATAGGCCGGTAAGCCGGTCCGAGAAATACCTTTAAGGAGAAAAGAAAATGGCTATCAAGATCTCGTCTCGCCCGTGGTGGTTCCAAGAAGCGCCCTTACTACCACATCGTTGCTGCAGACGAGCGCTCCCCGCGCGACGGCCGCTTCGTTGAAAAGCTCGGCCACTGGAACCCGATGCTGCCGAAGGACAACGCCGATCGCGTCGTATTCGATGAAGAGCGCGTGAAGTACTGGCTTTCCACCGGTGCACAGCCGACCGACCGCGTCCTGCGCTTCCTCGCTGAAGCCGGTCTTGCAGAGCGCAAGGTTCGCAGCAACCCGAACAAGGCCAAGCCTGGCAAGAAGGCTGAAGAGCGCGTTGCGGAAAAGAAGCAGAAGGCTGAAGCCGCCGCTGCTGCTGCCGCAGAAGCCTCTGCCGAAGCTTCGGAATAACAAGGACTGCCGCAGGCGGCCCCGCCTTCTTCAGGCGCCGGGCCGCTGTTGGGCATCGGTCAGGGCCGGGCGCATGCGTCCGGCCTTTTCCTTTGTGCCAAAAGGGCCTAGATAGCCATTGATGACAGGGACGAGAATGACGATGGCAAAGCTCAAAGATCCGGTATTGATGGCAACTGTCGGTGCGGCGCAGGGCCTGCGCGGCGATGTGCGGGTGCGCTGCTTTACCGCCAACCCGCTGACGGTCGGCGATTACGGCAATCTGCATGCCGCAGACGGGCGGCTGTTCGAAATCCTCGAAGCGCGCCCCGGCAAGAACGGCATGATGGTGATCCGCTTTCGCGGTGTGAATGATCGCAATGCCGCCGAAGCGCTGCGCGGCCTCGAGCTCTTTATCGAACGCGATAACCTGCCCGATGACGAGCTTGAGGACGAGGAGTATTTCTATGCCGATCTCGAAGGCCTCGACGTCTTCGATGGCGCTGGCAACAGCTATGGCGCGATCAGTGCGATCTTTGACTTTGGCGCCGGCGATTTGCTGGAGCTGAAAGGGCCGGGGCGTCGGCCTGTGCTGATCCCGTTCAACGAAAGCGCCGTGCTTGAAATCGATTTCGAGGATCGCCGGGTGGTGATCGATCCGGTGGCCGCCGGGCTGATCGGTGATGGCGACGACGATAAGCCGGACTTTTCCGGTCCCGACGGCCAGTAGCCGCAATGTCTTTCAGGGCGACGGTTCTCACACTTTATCCGGAGATGTTTCCCGGCCATCTCGGCACGTCGCTGGCGGGTCGGGCGGCAGAGCGCGGGCAATGGTCGCTTGATGCGGTCAATATCCGCGATTTTGCCGGGGACCGGCACAGAAGCGTGGACGACACGCCAGCCGGTGGCGGCGCGGGCATGGTGCTGCGCGCCGATATTCTGGGCAAGGCCATCGATGCAGTCTCCGCCGATGATGACCGGCCGCGCCTTTGATGAGCCCGCGTGGCAAGCCGCTGACGCAGGAACGTGTGCGCGCGCTTGCCGAAGGGCCGGGGGCCGTGATTGTCTGCGGGCGGTTCGAAGGCGTCGACCAGCGTGTCATCGACCGGCGCGGCCTCGAGGAAGTCTCGATCGGCGATTATATCCTCTCCGGCGGGGAACCGGCAGCGCTTGTGTTGCTTGATGCCGTGGTGCGGGTTCTGCCCGGTGTGATGGGCAATGCGCTTTCCGGCACGCATGAGAGCTTCGAGGATGGCCTTCTGGAGCATCCGCATTATACCCGACCGGCCGAATGGGAAGGGAGACGATCCCCGACGTTCTCACCTCCGGCAATCACGCCGCAATCGCGAAATGGCGGCATCGGCAGGCGCTGCGGCTGACCGCCGCGCGCCGTCCCGACCTTATTGCTGAAAAGGGTGCGCGCGATGACTGAGATGTTGCACCTCGAACCGTTCGGGCCGGAACATTTCGGCATTGTGTCCGGCTGGTTTGACGATGCCAGAGCGACTGCCCTTTGGGGCGGCACACAGCTTGCCTTTCCCTTCAGTTATGATCAGCTGTGCGCAGGGACCGCGGAGATGCTGGGTGCGAAACCCGTATTCGCGGGCTTCATGGTAAAATCAGGGAGTGACCAAGTCGGCCACGGACAGATTGTCTTCGATCATCCGAACGGCATAGCGCGGCTTTGCCGCATCGCCATTGCCCCTGAATTTCGGGGCAGGGGGTGTCGCGGCCGCTGCTGAACCTTCTCGTCTCAAAAGCTTTTGCCGACCGGAATGTGATGCGGGTTGAGCTCAATGTCTATGAGTTCAACACAGCAGCGATCCAGTCCTATCGCGCCTTTGGCTTTACACGGGAGGGCGTGCGCCGTTCGTCCGCTCGTTTCGCCGATGAACGCTGGAATACGGTGATGATGGGCTTACTGCGGGCGGAATGGGTGCATTCCGGCAGCAATGCTGCGCAAAAGGGGTGACATAGGCCAGAAAATCGTCTATAGGCCCGCTCTGACCGGTGTTCCGGTTACCGAAAACAAAAAACGCGTAACGCTCCCGCCTTGATATGAAGGCAAATCCAGAGGCTTTGACCGAAGGATGATTGTTGAGCGCTCTGGCCGTTAAAGCAAGATATCAAGAGGTTAGACCGATGAACATCATCGAGCAGCTCGAAGCTGAAGAAACTGCGCGCATCACCGAACAGCGCGTACTCCCACCGTTTGAAGCCGGTGACACCATTCGCGTCGACGTCCGCGTGACGGAAGGCACCCGCACCCGTGTGCAGGCCTTTGAAGGCGTTTGCATTGCCCGTTCCGGCGGCGGCATCCACGAGAACTTCACCGTTCGCAAGATTTCCTATGGCGAAGGCGTCGAGCGTGTATTCCCGGTTTATTCGCCCCAGGTCGAAGGCGTTGAAGTGGTCCGTCGTGGTAAGGTTCGCCGTGCGAAGCTTTATTACCTGCGCGACCGTCGCGGCAAGTCGGCCCGTATCGCGGAAAACACATCCGTGCGCTCGCGCCGTCTGAACGACGAGGCCCGCGAAATTGCTGCGGCTGCCCGCGCAGCTGCCAAGGCCGAGAAGGAAGCTGCTGCAGCAGCAGCCAAGAGCGAATAGGCCTTTAATCGCTCCACCTAAAATGTAATGTTTCAGGAAGCCGCCTCCGGGCGGCTTCTCTGCGTTTTGCGGTCTTTGACAAGAAAAAGCCGGAATCGGTTCCCATATGCGTGCTCTTATGAATTGCGAGGCTGCAGCCGTGAGACACTGGCGGCTGTGGCAGACGGAGTGAAAATGTACGCATTACGCGCCATTGTGGCTGGCGCCGGAAACCCGATCATCCTCGGTTCCATTGCCACTCCTGTGCTTGACGATTCTGCGCAGAACCGCAACGTGTTGATTTTCGATGACATGACGCAGCCACGTCAGCGGAACGCCGCCGGACAGGCTCTGGTTCGCCTTCGCGGTTTCTCGATGCGCGGGTGACCCCCATTGAAAGCCAGTTTTGAACCGTTCCCGGAAATGATTGCCCGAAACCGGGAAAGCTGGTAGAGACCGGCCCATGATGATCATTGACACAGAGAGCGCGGTCGTTTCTTTCAGACCCTTCGTTCTGCAGGACAGAAAACGCCTGCCGAGCCGCTTTTTGCGATGATTTCCGGCGCGCTCAACGCCCGACTTAGCTGACGCTTTTTCATTCAAAGCCGGCTGCGGGTGACCGCGCCTTTTCCTGTTCTTCGATAAATGGGTCACGAAATCATGAGCAAGGCTCGCACAATCTACGACAAAATCTGGGACGATCATCTCGTGGACAGCCAGGATGACGGTACCTGTCTGATCTACATCGACCGTCATCTGGTCCACGAAGTCACCAGCCCGCAGGCCTTTGAGGGCTTGAGGATCGCAGGCCGCACCGTGCATGCACCGCTGAAGACACTGGCCGTGGTCGACCATAACGTTCCGACCACGCCGGACCGCGTCAACGGCATCAAGAACGAGGAAAGCCGCATACAGGTGGCTGCTCTTGCCCAGAATGCCGCAGATTTCGGCGTCGAATATTATTCCGAAAAGACAAACGCCAGGGCATCGTCCACATCGTTGGCCCCGAACAGGGCTTTACGCTTCCAGGCATGACCATCGTCTGCGGCGACAGCCACACCTCGACGCATGGCGCCTTCGGCGCGCTTGCCCACGGTATCGGTACCTCCGAGGTCGAGCATGTGCTCGCCACCCAAACGCTGATCCAGTCGAAGGCCAGGAACATGCTGGTGCGTGTCGACGGCAAGGCGCCGGAAGGCGTCACCGCTAAGGACATCATCCTGGCGATCATCGGCGAGATCGGCACAGCCGGCGGTACCGGCCACGTCATAGAATTTGCCGGAGAGGCGATCCGTGATCTGTCCATGGAAGGCCGCATGACCGTCTGCAACATGACAATCGAAGGCGGTGCCCGAGCCGGCCTGATCGCGCCGGACGAAAAGACCTTCGCCTATATCAAGGAGCGGCCGCGCGCGCCAAGGGCGAGGCCTGGGACCAGGCCGTGGAATACTGGAAGTCGCTGACGACCGACGAGGGCGCGGACTATGACCGAGTGGTAACCCTCGATGCCGCCAGCCTGCCGCCGATCGTTTCCTGGGGCTCTTCGCCTGAAGACGTGATCGCGGTCACCGGCGAAGTGCCGAATCCGGACGATATTCCTGACGAGAACAAGCGCACATCCAAATGGCGCGCACTGAAATATATGGGCCTCAACCCCGGCACCAAGATCACTGACATCGAACTCGACCGTGTCTTCATCGGGTCCTGTACCAATGGCCGGATTGAAGATCTGCGCGCCGCAGCTGCCGTCGCCAAGGGTCGCAAGGTTGCCGACCGGGTTAGCGCCATGATCGTGCCGGGCTCGGGTCTCGTAAAGGAACAGGCTGAAGCCGAAGGTCTCGACAAGATCTTCCTCGAAGCGGGCTTCGAATGGCGCGAACCGGGTTGCTCCATGTGCCTGGCGATGAATGACGACCGCCTGAAGCCGGAAGAACGCTGCGCCTCGACCTCGAACCGGAACTTCGAAGGCCGTCAGGGCTATAAGGGCCGGACCCATCTCGTGTCCCCGGCCATGGCCGCCGCAGCCGCGATCGAAGGCCGGTTCGTCGATATTCGCGACTGGAAGTAATCCGCCTTTGAAGGCGCGTTTACGAGGGCGGCCAGTGGCCGCCCTTTCTCGTTCGAAGCCTTGCCGGGAGACGGAAATCAGCCTCCGGCTCTTGCACTCGGCGCATCATTGTCGCAAGGTGAGGCCGTTCGAGGGTATCGGTTTTCCCGGTATCCGTGTCGGCCGGGAGGGCATCCGCCATCCTGCCGCTGTCGGTAGCAAGCGATCATTATCCATGAGCTATTCTGCTTTTGATCATCCTGTTCTTTCAGGCCTGGTTGGCGACGACGAGGTTGCCGCCTTCTTCTCGCTTGATGCGGAAATCAGGGCGATGCTGGCCTTCGAGGCCGCGCTCGCCGAGGCCGAGGCCCGGGCCGGTGTTATTCCGGAAGCGGCGGCTGAACGCATCAGCGAAGTCTGCGCCAGCTTTTCACCCGATATCGCGGCCCTGAAGACAGCGACCGGTCGCGACGGCGTCGTTGTGCCCGATCTCCTGCGTCAGCTCAGGGCCGCGGTCGGGCCGGAGGCCGGCGAATATGTTCACTTCGGCGCAACCAGCCAGGATGTCGTCGATACCTCGCTGATGATGCGGCTTTCGGCGGTTTCCACGCTGCTGATCGACCGCCTCGACCACCTGTTTCAACGCATGGATACACTTGACTCGCGCTTCGGGGAGCGTGCCCTGATGGGCCGCACCCGGATGCAGCCGGCCATGCCGATCACGGTTTCGGACCGTCTGCGCGCCTGGCGCGAGCCGGTGCTTTATCTCCGGCAGTTTCTCCTGCGCCTCGACGGACAGCTGTTTGCCGTCCAGTTCGGCGGTGCGGTCGGCACGCTTCACCGTCTTCCTGAGCACTCCGTGGAGGTTCGGGCGATGCTGGCCGACATTCTCGGCCTGATCGATGCGCCGCAATGGCAAAACCAGCGCAACGTGATCGCCGAGTTCGCCTCGGCGATGTCGCAGATCACCGGCAGCCTCGGCAAGTTCGGGCTGGACATCGCGCTTCTGGCCGAGATGGGCGACGAGATCGAGCTTTCCGGCGGCGGTGAATCCTCCGATATCGAAGGAAAGCGCAATCCGGTGACCGCGGAAGTGCTGGTGTCGCTCTCGCGTTTTAACGCCGCACAGCTCTCGGCCATGCATATGGCGCTGGTGCATGAGCAGGAGCGTTCGGGAGCGGCCTGGACGCTGGAGTGGCTGACATTGCCGCAAATGGTCGCTGCCGCTGCCGCCTCGCTCAAACTGTCCGACTGGCTGTGCACCAAGATCACGCGGCTCGGCACGTGAGCGCCGCGTTCACACAAGCGTAACCAATTGCACTGATTTCCATGTGTTTCGGTTTGCACGGTGGCGCCGCAGGTTTTGATCGAAGGCTTTAGGATTCAATAGGTTGTGGGCGACCTCCGCTTTGGTTCCAAACCCCGGGCAAGCTCTTGTCAATTGATATGATTTGCGACACGATAGGGCATGACCAAATGGCGCCCCAATCCCAGGCTGATCAAGCGACCGGCCTATCTTTCCATTGCAGAGCAGATTGCCGGTGCAATTCGTGACGGCCTTTTGGTCGACGGCATGCGTCTGCCGCCGCAGCGGCAGATGGCCGCCGATCTGAAGATTTCCGTCCAGACCATCAGCCGCGCCTATGAGGAATTGTCCCGCCGGGGACTGGTGGCCGGCGAGGTCGGTCGCGGCTCCTATGTCAAATCGGCGTCGTCGGGACCGGAACGACCATATATGACCGAGGGGCCTCCGGGGTTGTCGACCTGTCGATCCTGAAGCCGGTTTGTGAAAGCCGCAGTCTTGGCCGCTTTCGCAATGCCTTCGCCGAACTCGGCACCACCATGCCGCCGGATCTTGCCTTTTCGATGATCCCGAATGCGCTGTTCCGGCGTTACCGGATGGCCGGTGTCAACTGGCTTGCCGCCTGTGGGCTGAAGGCGCCGCATCACGGCATCACCGTCACCAACGGTTCCAGCGATGCGATGACGGCGGCCTTCATGAGTGTCGCGCCGCCCGGCTCGGCAATGGCGGCCGAAGACCTGACCCACCCGATGGTGAAACCGCTCTGCGGCTATCTCGGTATCGATCTCGAACCCGTTCCCGCCGATGCCGAAGGTATTTTGCCGTCAGCACTTGAGGCGCTTGCCGCGCGCAAGCGGCTACGGGCGATCTTTCTGCAGCCATCGGCCGCCGGTCCGCGTGGAACGGTGATGAGCGCGCCGCGCAGGCGCGCGGTTGCGGCCATTGCCCGCCGCTATGACCTTGCCGTCATCGAAAATGACGTTCTGGGTCCGTTGGTGGAAAACCGGCCGCCTCCGGTCGCCGCCTTTGCACCGGAACGCACGCTCTATATGACCGATCTTTCCAAGAACACGATCCCGGGGCTTCGCTGCGGATATCTGGTCGCCCCAGACCGCTACGCGGCGACGGTTGCCAATCGCTACCTGGCCGCCAACTGGATTGCGACCCCGGTCATGGCCGAAATTGCCAGCCGCTGGATCGTCGACGGAACAGCGATCGAACTGGTCAACTGGCAGCGTCTTGCGCTGAAACGACGCCGCGCGATCGCCGAAAAGGCGCTGGCCGGCATAGCCTGCACCATGACGCCGGGCGCGCTGCATGCCTGGATCCCGCTGCCCGACGGCACCAATGAGGCTGCCTTTGTCGATCGCGCCCGCCATCGTGGTGTCGCCGTTGCAGCAGGCAGCACATTCCGTTCCGGGCGGGAGGCGTCGGCGCCCGCCATCCGCGTCGGCCTTGCGGCATCGTCTGAAATCGAGCTCTCCGCCTCGCTTGCCGTGATCGCTGCGATGCTGAGGGGCGAGAACAAGATGCGCCGTGAGGCGACAACGGTGGAAAATGGCTGAGGAGCTGCCGTGCGCCGCACTCCCGCAAGGGCCGCTGTTTTCAGTCGGCAGCCGGAACAAGGCCGACGGACCGGATGCCCTCGCCGCCGAAACGGCGGTGGCGATCAGCTATGGCGGCTCGTCCCATGCCGTGCTGATGGCAACGCCCGCGGATCTCGATGATTTCGCTTATGGTTTCAGCCTCACCGAAGGCATCATCGGGCATCCGGACGAGATCACCGCTTTGGAGACAGTTGTTTTCGATACCGGCATCGACTTGCAGATAACACTTGGCGAAGACTGTTCCGCTGTCCTTGCTGCCCGGCGTCGGTCGATGGCGGGGCCGGTCGGTTGCGGGCTTTGCGGACTGGAAAGCATCGATGCAGCCATGCGGCCGGTGCCATCGTTGAACGTCGGTCATTTCAGCATGACTTCCGGTGACATCGATCGGGCGGTATCTTCTCTTGCCGGTCATCAGCCGCTTTTCGGCCGGACCCGCGCTGTGCACGGCGCCGGGTTTTACCGGCCCGATGGCGGCCTTGTGGCGGTGCGCGAGGATGTCGGCCGCCACAACGCGCTGGACAAGCTCATCGGCGCGCTCGCCCTCAGCCGGGAAGAGGTCGCAGGCGGCGCCTTCGTCGTGACCAGCAGGCTTTCGGTTGAAATGGTGCAAAAGGCGGCGATCGCCGGCGCCCCGGTGCTGATCGCGGTCTCGCAGCCAACCGCCCTGGCAGTCGACACAGCGGAAAGAGCCAAGATCACCCTGATTGCCAGCGCACGTGGCGATGGCTTTTCGGTGTTTACCCATGGGGAACGGGTCAGGCGTTGAGAGCCGGGCGCTGGTGCCCGACCCTCTAAAGGCCACAGCCGCTCTTTATGCGGCAAGCCGTTTGGCCTTGCGGTGCCGCCCTTCGGCGTCCGCAGCCCTGATGGCGGCGACGACATCGTCCGGCTTGATCGCGCCGGGCACATTGCCCATCGTGTCGGCCGGGTCGCAGGCAAGCTTGGCCACGGCAAGCAGATCAGCATCGCTGGCATCACCGATGCCGATATCCTCAAGCGTGATTGGCAGCCCGATCGCCTCGCAGAAGCCGAAGACGACATTGACGATTTCGCTTGGGCGTTTGGTCAGCATCAGCAGCGACTGTGTACCGATCGCAACCTTCTCGCCGTGCCAGTAGCCATGCGTGCCTTCAAGCGCGGTCAACCCGTTGTGGATCGCATGTGCGCCGGAAAGGCCGCCGCTTTCAAAGCCAAGGCCGGACAGAAGCGTATTGGCTTCCACGATCCGCTCGAATTCGGGTGTGACGATCTTCTGCTCGGCAGCGGCCTTTGCCGCTGTGCCATCGGCAAGCAGCGTATCGAAACACATGCGGGCAAGGCCATAGGCTGTCATTGAGCCGAGGCGACCGGTCATATTGGCGCTTTCGGTATGGCGGCAATCTTCGGCCTCGAACCAAGTCGAAAGTGCATCGCCCATGCCGGCGACCAGAAGCCGGACCGGCGCACCGACGATCAGCCTGGTGTCAACCAGCACGACATCGGGATTTTTCGGGAGCACCAGATAGCGTTTGAACGCCCCTTCGGCGGTATAGATCACCGAGAGCGCTGAGCAGGGCGCATCGGTGGAGGCAAGCGTCGGGGCGATGACCACAGGCAGGCCGACCGCGTGTGCCACGGCCTTGGCGGTGTCGAGCGTCTTGCCGCCGCCAATGCCGACGATCACCTCGGCGCCTTCCGCCGATACACGACTGGCGATGCGGGCGATCTCCTCGTCCGAGCATTCGCCGTTGAACGCTTCCACGGTAATCTTCGTCTTGTCATCGCCGCTGACGGCATCGCGCACCAGCGCCATCACGCTCTTATCGACAATCGCGAGGGCCGACTTGCCGAGGCGGGCAATTTCTGAACTCAGTTGGCCTATCGCTTCGGCGCCCTGAACATAGCGTCCGGGGAAAATGGTTGTTGTGATCATTGTGAGCCTCCAATCTTTGCTGCAGATAGTCTGCGGGCAGGATGATCGGACGCGCCGATGGCGCTGCCGGTCACATATTCAGGAAAAGCCCGGAATGTGGCATTTTCAAGAGGGTTCTTTGGTAAATTATCCTTTTGTTTCAATTGCTTTTTCCAAGTTGCGGGATGTTGCGCTGATTTGATATCTTTCAAGTTGCAATCGATGGAGTGCTTGAGAAAATCGCAATCCTTCGGCTTCGGTGCTTGCAATCGTCAGGTTTTCAGACAAACTTTTGCTGACAAGGCTTCGGCGTATCCGGGCCATGAGGATATCAATGGACGACCAATGCGCACGGCTTGCAGCCGCTTTGGAGGCAAGCCCGCTGATTTCACCCATTCTGGAGAACTTCGACCGCATCGCCCTGCCGGATTGCTGGCTGGTGGCGGGGCCCTGGCGCAAACGGTGTGGAATCAGCGCTTCGGCTACGAGGCGAGCCACGGTATTGCCGATATCGATCTCGTCTATTTCGATCCCGGCGACCTTTCCGAACGGGGAGAGATGCGGCAAGCCGCGCGGGTGCGTGCGATGTTCGAGGGCGTTCCCGCCTGGATCGACGTCAAGAACCAGGCGCGTGTGCACCTTTGGTATGGCGAGCGCTTCGGCTACGGCATTGAGCCCTATGACAGCGTTTCGGAGGCGATCACAACATTTCCGACAACCGCAACCTCCGTCGGGGTGAGGCCGGTTGCCGGCGTCTGGCAGTATGACGCACCCTTCGGCTTCTCAGACCTGATGAGGGCCATCGTGCGGGCGAACAAGACTCAGGCCTCGCGTGAGGTCTACGAGAACAAGACCGAGCGCTGGCTGGCGCTCTGGCCGGAATTGTCGGTCATTGGCTGGGATGACTAAGGTTTTCTAGAAATTGCTGCCGGAGAGTGCGGAAATCTCTTGGGCCGCGCGCATCAGCATCGGCAGATGCGTGGCTTTCAGCTTTTCTTCCGGCAGGTTGCGGGCATTGCCGCCGACGCTCAGCGTATAGATGTCGCCGGTCATCGGCGCGTGGAGAACCACGCCGATGGCATTATGACCTTCAGCCCATGCGCCGAAGGATTCCGAATAGCCGGTCTGGGCCATGCGCTCGAGCGCGGCATCAAGCGCTGGCTTTTTCGCGTTCCCATGAAGCACCGTGGACGCCCTTCAAAAGGGTGAACGCGGCTTCACGCTCGTCTTCGGGCAGTGCGAACAGGTGGGCCCGGCCCGGTGCGCTTTCGGCAAGTGGAATGCGGGAGCCGACATTGAGGTTGAGTGCGACCGCCGTCGGCCGGCGTACCAGTTCCACGAACATCATCTCCGCGCCGTCACGCACGGAAAGTGCGACCACGCAATCGCCGTTTGCCGCGAGCTGGTCCATGTGCGAACGAACAAGTTCACCGAAGCCGAACCGGCCGATTGCGGCATAGCCAAGCGTCAGCACCTCGTTGGAAACGGCATATTTGCCGTATTCGGGCATGTAGCGCAGATAGCCGAGTTTGGTCAGCGTGCCGAGCAGGCGTGAAACGGTGGTCTTGTGCAGGCCTGTGCGCTCGGCAAGCGCCTGGGTTCCAAGCACCTTGTCCTCGGCGCGGAAGGCGCGCAGAATGGAAAGTCCCCGCGCCAGTGAACTGACGAAGGGGCGTTCTTCGTTGAGGGCGGCGGTGCCGATATCCTGCCGCGGGCGACCTCGCCGTTTGACCGGCTGGCCGCGATTGTCATGTTCCTCGCTCATTGTGCCTGTTTATCCCATCGGATGCCCGTTTGTCATTTGGTTTCAGGCGGCTTGGACGAGATAGGACAAACTATCCTATTTCAGCGCAACATTGTCCGGCAGGTCGTCATAGTCGGAGCAGTCGCGATGGCTTGCCGCCGGATCGACCTTGATGTCGAGCACCACCGGGCCACCGCGGGCGTGGGCGGCGCGCAGCGCATCGCCGATCTGGTCGGCCTCGGTTACCGTTATTCCAGAGCCGCCAAGCCCTTCGGCCACCTTGGCAAAGTCGTGGTCACCGAAATTGACGCCGATTGCCTTGTTGCCGAGGTTGTCGCGGACCATGCCAAGACCGGCATTGTTGGCAACCACATAGACCACGTCAAGGTTCTGCTCTGCGGCTGTCGCGATCGCGTCCATGGTCATCACGAAGCCGCCATCGCCGATTACGCCGGTCACGCGTTTTTCCGGGCAGGTGATCTTGGCGCCGGTGGCGGCCGGCGTCGACCAGCCCATGCCGCCGATGCCGCCGGGCGCGACAAGCTGATGCGGCGAGCGCAACGGCAGCGATGACGTTGCCCAGATCCGGTTGCTGCCGGCATCCAGCGTCAGCAGGTCGTCCGGGGTCAGGAAACCATCGAGGCTACGCATGATATCGGCGTAATGCACGGTGCCCGGCCGGGTCTTGTAATGCGGCAGTTCGCCGTAGCGGTTTTCGGCCTTGAGTGCGGTGATGAAGCTCTTGCGGCTCTCCGCGCGCGCGCGATCCACGCCGGTCTGGTCGAGAAGGAAACCGACAACATCGGCAACATCGGCGGTCACGGCCATATCCACCGGCAGCACCCAGCCCGCCTGTAGCGGATCGATATCGACCTGGATGATCTTCTGTTCGCCCGGCCGCATCATTTTCTCGTCGCGGAAGCGGGTATATTCCGGCCCGAGGCTGCAACCGAGAACCAGGATCAGGTCGGCGGCCTGCACCATCCGGTTTGCGGATTTGGCGGCCCAGTTGCCCATCATGCCGACGGCGACCGGCGTGGTTTCATCGATCGTGCCCTTGCCGTGATAGCTGGAGGCGACGGCGATCCCCTCGCGGTTGGCAAACCGGCTCAGCCTGTCGCCGCAGCGGCTCATATAGATGCCGTTTCCGGCAATGATCACCGGGCGTTCGGCAGTCTTCAGCGCCTCGGCGATGGCCGCCAGCGCGTCGCCGTCCGGCTTCATCGGGGTCGAGCGCAGATAGCCCTCTGTCGGGTAGAGTTTCGCGCGCGGATGGTCGGGAACATCTTCCTTGATGATATTGGTACGCATCACCACGGCGGCCGGGCCCTGACGCGGGGTTACGGCGTGTTTGACGGCAAGCTGGGTGCCGTAGATCGCCTCCTGCGGGGTGGTCGCATAGGTGGCGTATTTGGTCATCGTCTTCATCACGGCAAAGGCATCGCCCGCGCCGTAATCGCCGGTCATGGTCTGGTAGACCCCGTGCTGGGCAAAGCCGTCATAGCAGGACGTATCGGTCAGAACGACCATTGGCGAGGAGGAGAAATAGGCCTCCAGAATGCCGAACGCGCCGGTGGACGAGGCAAACGGGCCCTGGGCCATCAACAGACCGGGCCTGCCGGTGAGCTTGCCCGCCACCTGTGCCATCACCGAGGCCGACTGCTCTGAGCGTGCCAACACCAGTTCGAATTCGTCCTTGCGGTCGAAAAAGGCTGGCAGCGACCAGGTGATGCCGAGGCCCGGCAGGGTGAAGCCGCGGGTGATACCGGCCTCGATAAAGGTTTTGATGACGCCTTCATTGGTTTTCATGACATTCCTCCCATTGTGAGATGCAATCTAGATCATCTATTTAATTCTGCCAAGCGCAATTATGTACTGTTATGTGACTTTATTGATGAGGCTGACTGCCCTTTGATTCACCCGGCGGATAGCGTAGAAGGCGGGACTGAAACCGGCCACGGGCCGGAGCACGGCGGCAGAGCGGGCGGATATGGCGAACAATGGTGCAAAAGCGGTGGTGAATGCGCGCGGGCTGGTTGACCGCGCATTGGTGCGCCCGCAAGACCATGCCGAACTAAAGGCGGTTGAAGAAAACTTCCGCATCCGCATTCCCGCCCATGTGCTGGCTGCCCTTGAGGGCGCCGGCGCAGATGATCCGCTGCGCACGCAATATGTGCCGGATGCCCGCGAACTCGATCATCACGCCGGTGAAAGTGAAGACCCGATTGGCGATCAGGTGTTCGAGCGCGAAAAGGGCATCACCCATCGCTATCCCGACCGGTTGCTGCTGAAGCCCACCCATAGCTGTCAGGTCTATTGCCGCTTCTGTTTCCGCCGGGAAACGGTCGGCAAGCCGGAGGCCGCCCTTGACGGTGCTGAGCTTCAGATCGCGCTCGATTATATTCGCGCCCATGAGGAGATCTTCGAGGTGATTCTGTCGGGCGGCGATCCGCTGGTGCTGTCGGACCGTCGTCTGGGTGCGCTGATGGAAGCGCTTGGCGAAATCCGCCATGTTGGCGTCATCCGCTTCCACACCCGTGCGCCGCTGGTCTCACCGGAACGGATCACCGACGCTCTGATCGCAGCGCTGAAGCGAGCGCGAAAAACCGTGAATATCGTCATCCATGTCAACCATGCCCGCGAGCTGACGGATGCGGTCAAGGCAGGTCTGGCGCGACTGGCCGACAATGGCATCCCGCTATTTTCGCAGACGGTGCTGCTGAAGGATGTCAACGATGATGCAGAGACGCTTGCCACCCTGTTCCGCGCGCTGTTGCTCAACCGGGTCAAGCCCTACTACCTGCATCATCTCGATCATGCCAAGGGCGTCAGTCATTTTGCCGTGCCGATCGTGCGCGGACAGGCGATCATGCGGGCCTTGCGCGGCCGGGTCTCAGGCCTTTGCCTGCCGACCTATGTGCTGGATATTCCCGGCGGCCACGGCAAGGTGCCGATCGGGCCGGCCTATCTGGAGCACGTTGAGGCTTGTGACTATCAGGTCGAGGACTATCAGGGGCAAAGCCACCGCTATTGCGACTGGCGCTGAAACTCCCGGCAGGCCAGCAACGCAGCCCCTCGGCGACATCGATATCCGGAAAGGTCGCCGGGCCGGAAAGCTCTGTCGCGATGGTCTCGCCGATCAGCGGTGAAAGCTTCAGCACACCGCCGGTAAAGGCCACGGGGCGCTCGCCCGCGCGCGCAATCAGGATATTGCCAAGCCGGGCAAGCTGGCCTCCCGCCTGCCTGAGCAAATTCTGCGAAAACCGGTCGCCGGCTTCGCCCGCCTTCGCCACCGCCACGGAAAGCGTGCCGATCCGCCCCCGGTCGCTGCCATAGATGATGCGCTTCACGTCTGCCCAGTCATCGCTTCCAATCGCCTCAAAAAGGGCTGAGGCCAGACCCGTCATGTCGCCAGCGGTTCCATCCTCGTCCAGCCTGCGATAAAGCGCGCGGATGGCGGCAAGGGCGATCCACCCGCCAGAGCCCGCATCATCGATCATCAATCCGCGTCCGCCGATGCGCAGTCGCGTGCCGTCAGTTCGAAAATGGATGGCGATAGCCCCGGTACCGGCTGACACCAGATGACCTTCGCCCGGTGCAAACAGGGTGCGGAAGGTCAGTTCGATATCGTCGAAAAGCGTCAGGCGCTCCTGCGCTATCCCGGTCTTTGCGGTAATGATCGCTGCGACCTCACCGAAGGCCTCCGGGCCGTAACCCGAAAGCCCGAGTGTCGCGGCATGGACCGGGCCTGGCAGGCTTGCGGCAATCCGGACAAAGGCCGTCTCAAGCCGTATCCTGTCTTCCTGACCCGCCAGAAGCGCGCTTGCGCCGGGCGCCGATCCGCGCCGCACAGGCGTTCCCGCCTGATCGACAACGGCAAAGCGCGAAGCCGTGCCGCCGATATCGCATCCCAGGAAAAAGCCGCCCATATCTTTGTGCCTTACGGGATCGAGGCCAGCCATTCGGGTGTTGCGAATTTCTCTGTCGCAAGCGCCTCGGCCGCCTTGTACTCATCCGGCGTTACCGTGCCTTCGCGGCCGCCGTTCAGATCCACAAAGGTTGCCTTCATCCGGTCGATGACGTTGCGACGGACAAGGCCCGTCTGACTGCGCACGGGATCGACGCGCTTTGCCGCACTTTTCGTGCCCTTGTCGGAGAGTTTTTCACGGCCGATCCGCAGCACCTGCATCATTTTTTCCGCGTCCATGTCATAGGCCATGGTCACGTGATGCAGCACGGTGCCGCCGCCATAACGCTTTTGTGCCGCGCCGCCGATCTTGCCCTTGGAGCTCGAAATGTCGTTGAGCGGCTTGTAGAAAGCATCGACACCCATGTCGTTCAGCGCCTTCAGCACCCAGTTGTCGAGGAAGGCGTAGCTGTCGGCAAAGCTCATGCCGTCGACCAGTTCTCCCGGTGCATAAAGCGAATAGGTGATCGCGGTGCCGGGCTCGACGAACATCGCGCCGCCGCCGGTAACCCTGCGCACGATCTCGACGCCGAGCCGTTCGGTTGCCTCCAGATCGACCTCGTTTCTCAGCGACTGGAAAGCGCCGATGATGATGGCCGGCCGTTCCCACTCCCAGAAACGCAGCGTCGGCGCTCGCCGGCCTTCGGCAACCGCGCGCGCCAGAACATCGTCGATGGCCAGATGCATCGCCGGCGTCTCGCCGCCGGTATCGATGATTTCCCACTCGAAATCGCGCCAGGTCTTGGCAACGCCGAGTGCACGGCGCACGGCGATTGCCACGGATTCGAGGCTGAAGCCGATCAGTGCGGCATCCGGGCGCAACTTCGCCTTCAGTGCTGCGACCATTGTCTCCGCCGAGCTTGCCGTCGGCAGGCCTTCCAGAGCTTTGCAAAGGTCGGCAAGCGCTTCGGGCGGCTCCAGGAAGAAGTCGCCGGCGATTTGCACATCGGCCAGTTTGTCGTCGCGCACTTCGATATCGGCCACCACCAGCTTGCCGCCGGGTACCTTGTATTCGCCATGCATCTTTGAGGGCTCCTGCATGATATTGTCAGATCCGGAACACCGGTTGCCTCATCCATAGACCCGCTGCCTTGCGACGCGCAAGCCAGCCACTTCGATGATTGCTGTCATGGAAAGGTCGTGAAAATCGGTCTATCTGAGGTTTGCGGACAGTAACGGGAGAACGTCATGACTGGCTTCGATCAATTTACCGACATGGACGATGTCTGGGGCCTGACGGAGCGGGTGGAGAGCCTTCGCGCGTTGGTCACAAGCGAGGCGCGTGCCATTTTGCAGAGCTTTGGGCCGGAGGCGGCGTCGCTGCCGGGCATCGTCAATCTCGCCCATTACCTTGCCCTTCGTCATCATGATGTCCGTCCGCTTCAGCGCGCGCTGATGCGCCACGGTCTGTCCTCGCTCGGGCGGCTGGAAAGCCGCGTTCTGCCCACGCTTGATGCCGTGCTCGTCGCCCTTGCAGCGCGGGCGGGTCGCGAAAATGTGGTGCCTTTGCCCTCGGCGGATGATTTCTTTGCCGGCGAGCGACGGCTTGAGCAGGCGACCGATCTGATGTTCGGCCCGCCACCGGCCCATCGCCGCAGCCGCATCATGGTGACGCTCGCCAGTGAAGCGGCAGACGATCCCGCTTTTGTTGCCGATCTTGTCCGTCGCGGCATGGATATCGCCCGCATCAATTGCGCCCATGACGGGCCGGAGGCTGGCGTGCAATGACAAAGCATGTGCGAGCGGCAGGTGATGCGGCAGGACGGCGGATTGCCGTGCTGATGGATATCGCCGGCCCCAAGATCCGTACCGAAAAGGTCGCTCTCGCCGAAAGCAAGCTGAAGGCCAATGTCGGCGACCGCATCCGCCTGATCGCAACGGGCGAACCGGCCCTGTTCGATGATATTCGTTTCTGTGTCAGTGTCTCGCTGCCGGAAATGGTGACGCGGCTCAAGGTCGGCGACCGGGTGCTTTATGATGACGGCAAGCTGCAGACTGTGGTGACTGAGGTTTCCGATGGCATGGCGGTGATCCGGGTTGAGCGCGCCAGGGCCAAGGGGACAAGGCTGAAGCCGGAAAAGGGCTGAACCTGCCCGATACGGCGCTCGGGCTTTCGCCGCTGACGGCCAAGGATACCGGCGATATCTCAACCGTGATCGAATGCGCCGACATGGTCGGCTATTCGTTCGTCTCGCGCCCCGACGACCTCGACCTGCTGGATCAGGAACTGGGCGCGGGTGGCAATCCGGGCCTCGGTGTCGTCGCCAAGATCGAGCGCCCGGAAGCGGTCAAGAATCTGCCCGCGCTGATTGCCCGCGCGGTCGGGCGCCGGGATTTCGCCGTGATGATCGCCCGTGGTGACCTTGCTGCCGAGATCGGCTTCGAGCGGCTCGCTGAAATGCAGGAGGAAATCCTCTGGATCTGCGAGGCGGCGGGCGTACCGGTGATCTGGGCGACCCAGGTTCTTGAAAATCTGGTCAAGACCGGCGTGCCCTCTCGCGGCGAAATGACCGATGCGGCGATGGGTGCGCGCGCCGAATGCGTGATGCTGAACAAGGGCGAGGCAGTCGGCGAGGGCGTTTCCACCCTCGACACCCTGCTGGCCCGCATGGACGAGCACATGTTCAAGAAGACGCCAGAGCTCAGGGCACTGAAGAGCTGGTAGAGCTAACACTTGTCCATCGTTGGCAGCACCGTCGAGACGATTGAGGCATCAAGCGCTTCGTAGGCCGCAAGGTCTATGGTTTCGTAAAGCTCCGCGCGCGTCTGCATATCGTCCAGCATCGCCTTGGTGGAGCCGGTTTGCTTCAGCGTTGAAAACAATCTCTCCTGCGCCTTGTTGGCAACCCTGAGCGAGGAAACCGGGAAGATCACCATGCGGTAACCCATCGCCTCGAACTCGGAGGCTGTCATATAGGGCGTGCGGCCGAATTCGGTCATGTTGGCGAGAAGCGGCACGCCCTCCATGCGGGCGGCGAACTCTCGAAACATCTCGACAGTGTTCAGCGCCTCGGGGAAGATTGCGTCGGCACCGGCTTCGATGAACAGCTTTGCCCGGGCCACCGCGCCGTCAATACCCTCGCTCGCCGCCGCATCGGTGCGGGCGATGATGTAGAGATTTTTGCGGGCCTTGGCGGCGGCTGCAATCTTGGCGGCCATGTCGTGCGCGTCCGCCAGTTTCTTGTCATTGAGATGGCCACATTTCTTCGGCAGCAGCTGGTCCTCGATGTGCACGCCCGCAGCGCCCGCATCCTCGAAGGTGCGGACCATATGCATCACATTCAGCGCCTCGCCATAGCCGGTATCGCCGTCGACCAGAAGCGGCAGGCCGCTGGCGCGGGCGATCTGGCGGATGAAGAAGGCGACCTCGTCGACCGTGATCATCCCAAGGTCCGGAAGCCCCATGGAGGCGGTCATCGCAGCGCCCGAGAGATAAAGCGCGTCAAAGCCTTCCTTCTTCGCCTGAAGGGCAGCCATGCCGTTGTGAACGCCGGGCATGGTGACGATACCGCCTGCCTCCACCTGGCGGCGGAGACGAAGGCCAGCGGGCTCTTCGGGAAGATCGGCTGAAATCAGATAGGGCATGGCAATAATCCTGTCAGGTTCGATCAAGCATCGGCACGAAAGGCCGGTTTTCGGGGCCGGTGTAATTGGCGGCGGGGCGGATGATCTTGCCGTCCTCGCGTTGCTCGATGATATGTGCCGCCCAGCCCGCCATGCGGGCAATCACGAACAGCGGCGTAAACATCGCCGTCGGTACGCCCATCATGTGGTATGAAACGGCTGAAAACCAGTCGAGATTGGGAAACATTTTGCGCGCGTCCGCCATGGTCGTCTCGATCTGTTCGGCGATATTGAACATCTTCATCGAACCGGCTTCTTCGGACAGTTCGTGCGCGACCTGCTTAATCACCTTGTTGCGCGGATCGGAGACCGTGTAGACCGGATGGCCGAAGCCGATGATCACCTGTTTTTGCGCGACCCGCTCACGGATGTCGGCATCGGCCTCTCCCGGCGTGTCGTAGCGCTTCTGGATTTCGAAGGCGAACTCGTTGGCACCACCATGTTTTGGCCCGCGCAAGGCCCCGATCGCGCCGCAGACGGCGGAATAGAAATCCGTTCCCGTGCCGGTGATCGAGCGGGCGGTAAAGGTCGAGGCATTGAACTCATGTTCGGCATAGAGAATGAGCGAGGTGTGCATCGCCTGGACATGGCTTTCGCCCGGTGCTTTGCCGTGTAGCAGGTGCAGGAAGTGCCCGCCGATGGATGCGTCATCGGTCTCGACATCGATCCGCCGGCCGTTATGGGAAAAATGATACCAGTAGAGCAGCATCGAGCCGAGCGAGGCCATCAGCCGGTCGGCGATGTCGCGTGCGCCGGGTTTGTTGTGGTCGTCCGTTTCCGGCAGAACGCAACCCAGAACGGATGCGCCGGTGCGCATCACATCCATCGGGTGGGTGGCCGCCGGCAACAGTTCCAGCGCACCGCGCACGGCGGCGGGCAGGCCACGCAGGGCAGAAAGCTTGGCCTTGTAGGCGGCAAGCGTCGCCGCACCCGGCAGCGTGCCATAGATCAGCAGATGGGCGATTTCCTCGAATTCGCAGGTCTCTGCGATATCGAGAATGTCATAGCCGCGATAATGCAGGTCATTGCCGCTCTGGCCGACGGAACAAAGTGCTGTATTACCGGCGACGACGCCGGAAAGCGCCACCGATTTCTTCGGTTTTCTTGCTTCAGTCATGATCTCTCCTCCAGGTCGCGCATCCGCCCCTCCTCAAGGCCGGACGCGCACCACGATCTCATCTCCAGTCGAATATCCCTGTCTTTGCCTGCGCACCGAGCTTGTCCGGCGACACGGCAAAATTCAGTCCGGCAAGCTCATCAGGCGCCAGTGACATCAGCCGCTCCACGGTCGAAAGGAAGCGGTCCTGCTCATCCATGGCAATCACGCCATCGGCCAGCATGCGGAATTTCTTCACATAGTCCGGCCGGGCAAACGGACGGGTTCCGAGCGGGTTTGCATCGGCAATGGCAAGCTGGTCCTCGATGATCGTGCCGTCTTCCATGGTGACGATCACATGGCCACCGAAGGCTTTCTCCGCTGGGTCGTGGCTGTGGTAGCGCCGCGTCCATTCCGGATTTTCCGCCGTGGTGACCTTGTGCCACAGCGCCACCGTTTCGGGTTGTTTGGCGCGCTCGGGCGCATAGGAGCGCTCATGGTGCCAGCCGCCATCTTCCAGTGCGACCGCAAAGATATACATGATCGAGTGGTCGAGCGTTTCGCGGCTCGCATTCGGGTCCATCTTCTGCGGGTCGTTGGCGCCGGTGCCGATCACGTAATGGGTGTGGTGGCTGGTCTCGATCAGGATCGACTTCACCTTCGAAAGGTCGCCGATCTTCGGCCCCATGCGGCGAGCAAGGTCGATCAGCGCCTGGCTTTGATATTCAGCCGAATGCTCCTTGGTATAGGTGTCCATGATCGCGCGCTTGGCTTCGCCCTTTTCCGGCAGCGGCACGGTGTATTCCGCAGTCGGGCCGGAAAGAAGGTAAGCGATGAAGCCGTCTTCGCCCTCCCATGCCGGCGATGGTGCGCCTTCGCCCCGCATCACCCGGTCAACCGCCTCGACCGCCATCTTGCCGGCAAAGGCCGGAGCATAGGCCTTCCAGCTCGAAATCTCGCCCTTGCGCGATTGCCTTGTCGTGGTCGTCACATGCAGCGCCTGCTGAACGGCCTGATAGATGGTCTCGGTATCAAGCCCCAGTGCTGTGCCGATGCCGGCAGCCGCCGATGGTCCCAGATGGGCGATATGGTCGATCTTGTGCTCATGCAGGCAGATGCCCTTGACCAGATCGACCTGAATTTCATAGCCGGTGGCAATGCCGCGTGCGAGCGCCTCGCCGGAAAGCCCGCAATGTTGGGCGACGGCCAGAACCGGTGGAATATTGTCGCCGGGATGGGAATAATCGGCAGCCAGAAACGTGTCGTGATAGTCAAGCTCACGCACGGCCACACCATTGGCCCATGCCGCCCATTCCGGCGAAAACCGCTTGTCGGCGGCAAGGCCGAAGATTGTCGCGCCCGGCGCAAACGGGTGGGCGGTCGCCTGTGTTCTGGCACTGATGGCCGGACGGCGGGCGATGGAGGCGGCGGCCACGGAGGCATTGTCGATGATCCGGTTGCCGATCATCTCCACAACGTCGTCGTCGAGGGCCACGCGATCAGCCGCGACCGTGGCGATCTTCCAGGCAAGCTGGTCTTCCCGTTTCAGGTTTTCCGATGATTTGTGGGTGCGCACCGTGTGGTCGTGCATGAATTCTCCTCCCGCTTCAATGCCACCGCCGTTTTCGCCTGATTGGCGCAAATTGTCCATTACCGGCAATGCAGCCATTAGTCTTAGGCATTTTGGCGGTTGCATGCAAAACGGCCCGCAGGAGGGTCTCCGGCGGGCCGTTCGATCTCTTTCAGGGCGTGCCTGTCAGCCCGCAGCAAAAGTGCGCTGCTCGATTTCCTCAAGCGTGATGCCCTTGGTCTCCGGTGCCACCGCAATCGCATAGAAAACACCGATCACGCAGAAGGTGGTGAAGATCGCGAAGGTTCCGACGATCCCGATGCCTGCGAGAAGCTCAGGAAACAGCAGGGCAACGACGAAGTTGAAGAACCAGTTGGCAATAGACGCCAGCGCCATGCCGCGCGGGCGCAGCCGAAGCGGAAACAGCTCCGCCATGTAGAGCCAGGGCAACGGACCGAGGCTGACGGCGAAAAAGCCGATGAAGGTGAAAATCCCGATCAATGCCAGATAAGGCGTTGCGGCAACGTCCATCATGGTCGCGACGGTGACCAGCGCCATCGAGGCGGAGGTGCCGACGAAGCCAAAAATCAGTAGTTTGCGTCGTCCGATCGATTCCACCAGATACATGGCGACGATGGTCAGCGCCACATTGACGACGCCGATGCCGACCGTTGCCAGAAGCTGTGTCGTGGTGCCGGAAAAGCCCGCGTTCTTGAAGATTTCGGGTGCGTAATAGATGATCGCGTTGATGCCCGAGAGTTGCTGAAGCACGAACACGATCATCGCGAAACTGGTGATCGGCAGGATGCCCTTCTTCAGGAAGGTGTTCCAGGCGGGAGTGGCTTCCTCGTCCTTGGCGCTTTCCTTGATCTCGGTAATGATCTTGTCGACGTCTTCTTCGCTCGCCTCAGGCTGCAGCTTCGTGATGATGTCGCGCGCCTTGTCGGCGTTCGAATTCAGCGTCAGCCAGCGCGGCGTTTCCGGCGACAGCAGGATGCCGACAAGGGCGATGATCGACGGAAACACGCCGACACCGATCATCCAGCGCCAGTCGCCGGTGCCGCCAAAGGCCGCATCCGACATATAGGAAACCATGATGCCGATGGTGATCATCAGTTGGAAGGCCGAGACGATCGTGCCGCGAATACGCGCCGGAGCGACTTCCGCGAGAAACATCGGAGCGGTCATCGCAGATGCGCCGATGCCGACGCCGATCACAAGGCGTGCCAGTGTCAGCACATACTGGTTGAAGGCGAACGCGGAAAACAGCGAGCCGAACAGAAAGATCACTGCGCCGAGAATCAGCATCGGCTTTCGGCCGTAGCGGTCGGTGGTCACCATCGCCAAGATGGTGCCCGCGACAGCGCCGAGCGGCACGGCAGAGGTGATCACGCCCTCCATGAAGGGGGTAATGGTGAAATCCTGTTTGATGAACGGCAAGGCGCCGGAAATCACGCCCTGGTCGAAACCAAAGAGCATGCCGAAAGCGCCGCCACGATGACGATGGCGATAAGCATTGTTTCCTCCGCATTGTCGGGGCGGCCGGTTTTTCGGCGCGCCGGTCAGTTATCTTCCACTGACCGTTTAGTGTGATTTTATGAACGCTAACTGAAAATCATCCGTATCGCCATTGTTTCCCGACAACTTGAAGGTGAAAAATGGCGGGAAGTCAATCCAGACACAGATTCGGCAACCATGGATTGTGCCTGCACTCTTGACCATGGCGCTCCGCGCAGGCATAGATAAGCCATCCGAGGGGTGCGATCTTGTGACCAAGATGCTGAGATGGCTTCGTGCCGAACCCTTGAACCTGATCCGGGTCATGCCGGCGTAGGAACGGAGTTTGGTATTGAGCGACACGCCCAGAAAATCTGCCTGTTTTGATACGTCCGCTGCCCGGCCACGCCGGGAGAGGGGACTTGAAGCAAGGCCTGTCTGCAGTTTTCAAATTTTGTCTGATGGTTTGTGCACTTGTCCTTGTCTGGCAGGCGGTGGTCACGGTGTTTGCGCTGCCGCGCTATATCCTGCCAGCCCCGCTTTCCGTGGCCATAAAGCTGTGGACCGGCCATGCCTATCTGTTTTCTGAAGCGCTCGTCACGCTGCGCGAGATCATTGCAGGTTTTGCCGTCGGTGCGCTGTTCGGTGCCGGTGCTGCCTTTCTGCTGGCGGGCTTTCCCCGCTTGGGTCGGCTGGTCTGGCCCGCGCTGGTGGTGCTGCAGTCCTTTCCCGTTTTCGTCATCGCACCCATGCTGGTGCTCTGGTTTGGCTTCGGCATCACCTCCAAGATCGTGATGACGACGATCATCGTGTTCTTCCCGGTCGCTTCCAATTTCGCCGATGGGCTTGCCCGCACCGACAGCGCCATCGTCAAGGCTGCCCGCCTCGATGGCGCCAGCCACTGGCAACTTCTCGTTCTCATCAGGCTTCCTCTGGCCATGCCGCAGCTTTTTCCGGCCTTCGTATAGCAGCTCCGCTTGCCCCGCTTGGCGCCGTCGTCGGCGAATGGGTCGGCGCTGCCGGTGGTCTCGGCTTCGTTATGGTGCAGGCCAATGCCCGGATGCAGGCCGATACTGTCTTTGCTGCCATGTTCATCCTGGCCGTGGAGGCCGTGCTGTTTCGCAAGGCGGTGGATCTCGCCGCCCCGTTTTTCACCCGCTGGTCGCCAAACCACTAGACGGCCGCACACTTTTTCCACGGAGGAAAGAATGCTCAAGAAACTCGCGCTTGCCGCGGCGCTGACGATGTTGCCCGGCCTTGCCGCCGCCAACGACAAACTCAGTGTCATCCTCGAATGGTATGTGAACCCCGATCACGCACCGATGGTGATCGCGCAACAGCAGGGATACTTCGAAGAGGAAGGCCTCGATG
This sequence comes from Marinicella algicola, assembly GCF_028401385.1. GTDB lineage: Bacteria > Pseudomonadota > Gammaproteobacteria > Xanthomonadales > Marinicellaceae. The sequence goes on along the minus strand of NZ_JAQOMR010000001.1, from coordinate 3,444,824 downwards.
TGGAGCTCGTGCCGCCGGCTGATCCTTCCATGGTTCCGCGCATGGTCGCTTCTGGCCGTGCCGATATCGGCGTTCATTATCAACCGAACCTCTATCTCGACCACGCCGCCGGCGTCGAAATCAAGCGTTTCGGCACGCTGGTGTCCACTCCGCTCAATACGCTGACAGTGATGGCGGACGGGCCGGTAAAGTCGCTGTCTGATTTGAAGGGCAGGAAGATCGGCTTTTCCGTTGCCGGGATCGAGGAAGCTGTCGTCTCCGCCATGCTTGAAAGCTCCGGACTGTCGCGGGATGACATTACACTGGTCAACGTCAATTTCGCGCTCACCCAATCGCTTCTCTCCGGTCAGGTCGACGCCACAATCGGCGCGTTTCGCAATTTCGAGCTGACCCAGATGGCAATTGAAGGTGAGGAGGGACGCGCTTTTTCCCGGAGGAAAACGGCGTTCCGGTCTATGACGAGTTGATCTTTGTGACCCGCGGCGCGCTTCTCGATGATGATCGCCTTCCACGCTTTCTCGACGCGGTTGAACGGGCGACGATCTTCATCACCAATCACCCGCAACAGGCATGGGGGCTTTTTGCAGAGGCCTATCCCGATCTCGATGATGAGCTGAACCGTCAGGCCTTCGCCGATACTGTCGCCCGCTTTGCCAAGAGCCCGGCGGCCTTCGATGCCGGCCGCTACCAGCGCTTCGGGGCCTTCATGGCTGAAAACGGGCTGATCGACACAGCGCCGGCGGTGTCCGAAATATCGGTTTCGCTTCAGCGCGAATAACAAAGCCTCGGCCTCAAATCGCCACAAAAGCAAAATAGAAGATACGTAAATACCGAAAGGCGGCTGGTGGCCGTCTTTCGCGTTTCGGTCTTTTGTATAGTTTTAATGACGGGCGGCGTCAGGCTGCCCCGAGAGATCGATCTCGAGAATGCGCTATCAAGCCTCAGGGAGATCGGAACATGAAGCTCTTCGGCCTTGTGCTGGTGGTGATCGGCCTTGCCACCTTGACCATACGTTTCGGCTTTTATCATTATCGCGATGTCGCCGGCGATATCGAGGGCAGCCTTTGGCCCCGCTCGCCCATCTCGTGCTCATCGGCGGCATCATGCTTCTGACGCTGCATCTTGTGTTGCGTCTCGTGCAGCATGTGCTGGGGCACCATTGACTGAGCCACCCCGGGACAGGCCCGGGTGTGGCAAAGTCAGGTCGTGTCAGCCGAGAACGGCGGTTACGGCCTTCTTGGTGGCGGCAACGATCTGGTCGGCTTCTTCGCGTGTCAGGCACAGTGGCGGAGCGTAACCCAGAATATCGCCTTCCGGCATGGCGCGGGCGATAACCCCTCCGACAGCAGCGCGGCGGCGAGCTTGTAGCCGACCTTTTCTTCCGGATCGAAGAAGGTGCGGGTCTCGCGGTCCTTGACAAATTCGACGGCCAGCAGCATGCCTTCGCCGCGCACATCGCCGACATGGGCATGGTTGCCGAGCGCATCCTTCATGGCGGCGCGGAAATAGGCGCCGGTTTCGCCGGCGTTCTTGACCAGGCCCAGCTCATCGATCAGCTTCAGATTGGCAACCCCGGCCGCGGCCCCGATCGGATGTGCGGAATAGGTCCAGCCGTGGCCGATCGGGCCGTTTTCATCGGTGCCCTGTTCCAGAACCTTCCACATTTTCTTCGAAACAATTGAGCCGGAAAGCGGCGCATAGGCCGAGTCAGCCCCTTGGCGATGGTGATCAGATCGGGCTTCAGGCCGAAATGGGCCGAACCGAACATGGTGCCGAGACGGCCGAAGCCGGTGACGACCTCATCGGCGATCAGCAGGATATCGTGCTTCTCAAGAACGGCGGAAATCGCCTCCCAATAACCCTCCGGCGGCGGCACGAGACCGCCCGTGCCAAGCACCGGCTCACCGATGAAGGCGGCGATCGTATCCGCGCCCTCGCGCTCGATCCGGTGTTCGAGTTCGGCGACGCAATAGGCGACGAAATCGGCCTCGCTCATGGCAAGGTCCTTGCGGCGGAAATAAAAGGGTGCGGTGGTGTGGAACACCCTTTCCAACGGCAGGTCAAACTTTCTCTGGAAGCCGGGAGGCCGGTGAGCGAACCGGTCATCAGACCTGAGCCATGATAGCCGCGCCAGCGCGAGATGATCTTCTTCTTTTCCGGGCGGCCGAGAATATTGTTGTAGTACCAGACGAGCTTGATGTTGGTTTCGTTGGCATCCGAACCCGACAGGCCGAAATAGACCTTTGACATATGCTCCGGCGCGCGGTCGATCACCATCTTCGCCAGATTGATCGCCGCTTCCGTGCCGTGACCGGCATAGGCGTGATAATAGGCCAGTTCCTTCGCCTGATCGGCAATCGCTTCGATAATGCTTTCCTGTCCGTAGCCGACATTGACGCAATAAAGCCCGCCGAAAGCATCCAGCAGCTTCTTGCCGTCACGATCCTCGATGAACACGCCCTTGGCCGTCTTGACGATGCGGCTCGGGCTTTCGCCACGCGCATGCTGCGCCAGATGGGTCGAGGGTGGAAGAAATTCTCGCGGTCGAAACGGTCGAGCTGGTCGTTGGTGAGCATCATTGTCCTCGCGGTGCGGGTGTTTGAAAAATGTGTCGTCCGGCTGTTTTTTGACGTTTGAAACCTGTTGCACAGGACATGGAAAACGTGTTGTATACAACAGGGCGACAAGGCAAGAAAGTCAACCCGAAAACGGGCCTAAATTTGTCGATTTTCGTTTCTTTTACGCTTATTTCCGATCACCTGCGTCTGTTGTGCACAAATAATATGAGGGAACCATGCCAGCGCTGCCTTTTTCCAGATCCGAATATGACCGCCGCCTGGCGTTGACGCGACAGGCAATGGAGGTCGCCGACATAGACGTTCTGGTCGTCACGGCCCCTGCCGGCATGAACTGGCTGACCGGTTATGACGGCTGGTCGTTTTATGTCGATCAGGCCGTTCTGGTGACCCCCACGGGCATGCCGTTCTGGTGGGGTCGGCTGATGGACGCCAACGGCGCGCGCCGCACCTCCTATATCGATGAGGACCATATCATCTACTACGCCGACCGCTATGTGCAGGCCGCCGATTGCCACCCAATGGATGATCTCGCCGACAAGATCAGGGAACTTGGCCATGGGCAAAACCGCATCGCCGTGGAAATGACCGCCTATTACTATTCCGCCGCTGGCCACAAGGCGCTGGTCGCCGGCCTGCCCGAGGCGACGATCATCGATGGTTCCGGCCTTGTCGATTGGCAGCGCGTGGTCAAGTCGGATGAGGAGATCGCCTTCATGCGCAAGGCGGCGCGTATTTCCGACCGGGTGATGTCCCATGCCATGGAAATTGCCGAGCCGGGGATGAAAAAGAACCGTTTTGTCGGTGAGTTGCTGAAGACCGCGATTGAGGGTGCCGACGACGCCTGGGGCGACTATCCCGCGATCATGCCGCTGCTGCCATCGGGCCGCGACGCGTCCGCACCGCATCTGACCTGGAACAGCGAAGAATTCCGCGCAGGCGAGGCGACCTTCATCGAGCAGGCGGGCTGCTATCGCCGTTATCATGCGCCGTTGTCGCGCACCGTGTTCTTCGGCGCCCCGCCGGATTATATGAAGGCAGCGGCCGATGCGGCCGTTGCCGGGCTCAATGCGGGCATAGAGGCTGCCAAGGCCGGCAACCGCGCCGGCGATATAGCCGCTGCCATGGAAAAGGAACTCTGGAAGATCGGCATCGAGCGGCCGAACCGCTGCGGCTATGCCACCGGCCTTGCTTATCCACCGGACTGGGGAGAGCACACCGTGAGCATCCGCACCAGCGATGAAACGCTTTTGAAACCGGGCATGACGCTGCATTTCATGCCGGGCCTGTGGATGGATGACTGGGGTCTCGAAATCACCGAAACCATTCTCATCAAAGAGGATGGCCCGGCCGAAGCGCTCTGCAATATCGAGCGCAAACTGTTCGTGAAAGGCTGAAGAGCAGATGTCCGATCTTTCCGTCTGCCGGGATATTCTGGCCGACCTCGTCGCCTTTCCCACTGTCTCGTCTGAAAGCAACCTGCCGGTGATCGCCTATATCGCCGACAGGCTGGCCGATGTCGGTGCGCGGGTGGAAATCTTCACCGACGAGACCGGCACCAAGGCCAATCTGTTTGCATCGCTCGGGCCTGAGGTTTCCGGCGGGCTGATGCTTTCCGGGCATACCGATGTGGTGCCGGTCGATGCGCAGATGTGGACGAGCGACCCCTTCGAACTTGTCGAACGCGGCGGCCGTTTTTACGGGCGTGGCACCTGCGATATGAAGGGCTTTATCGCCTGCTGCCTTGCCCGGCGCGAAATGCTGGCCGAAGCGGCGCAGGAAAAGCCCATCCATTTCGCCTTCACCCATGACGAGGAGGTCGGCTGCATTGGTGCCCAGGCACTGGTTGCGCATCTGAAAGACCGGGAGGTGCGACCGGGACTTGCGATCGTCGGCGAGCCGACCCTGATGCAGGTGATCGAGGGGCACAAGGGCTGTTGCGAATACACCGTCACCTTTACCGGCCGCTCGGGCCATTCGTCTGCGCCCGATGCCGGGGTCAACGCTGTGGAATATGCAGCGCGTTACATCACCCGGCTGATGGAACTGCGTGACGGGCTGATTGAACGCACCCCTGTCGGCTCGCGCTATGATCCACCCTACGCGACGCTGAACGTCGGCGGGCTGGAAGGCGGCATGTCGCATAATGTGATTGCGCCGCGCGCGGTGCTGAAATGGGAGACCCGACCGGTGGTCGCCGAAGATCTCGGCTATGTGAAACGCGAGATTGCCGATTATTGCCGGACCCGGCTTTTGCCCGAGATGCGCCGGCACACGCCGGAAGCCGGGATAGAGACCGAAGTGATCGGCGAGGCGGCCGCACTTTTCCCGAAGAACGCCAACAGCGCCCGCGACCTCGCCTTCGCGCTGACCGGTGAAAGCCGGGCCGATGTCGTGCCGTTCGGAACGGAAGCGGGCTTTTTCAGGAAATCGGCATGGATGCTGTCGTCTGCGGTCCCGGCTCGATCGATCAAGCCCACAAGCCCGACGAATTCATCAGTGCCGAACAGCTTGGCCAGTGCCTGGCCATGCTCGACCGGCTCGCGGAGCATTGGGTATGAGCGAAGACGACGTTATCGAGGCGCCGACCGGACGGGACCGTCTGGAGCAGATCCACGACATCATCCGCGAGCGCATCTGCATGCTGGACTATCCGCCCGGCGAGCGGCTTTCTGAGGTGGCTCTGGCGGAAGAATTCGGGATGTCGCGTACCCCGCTGAGGCGCGTTCTGGCGCGGCTTGAAGATGAGGGACTGCTGCAGTCGGTCCATGGTGTCGGCACTATTGTCACCGATGTCGATCTTGATGAGCTGGCCCAGGTCTACCGGCTGCGCATGGAGCTGATGGTGCTGGTGACGTCGCTCGATCCGGTGGTGCTGACGCCGGAGTTGATCGATGAATTCCGGGTGATGAATGCCCGCGCCGAGGCGCTGCGGCAGGCCCCGTCGCCACGCGATTTCGCCCTGCTGGACCGCGACATGTTTCTGCAACTGCTCGAATTGACGGAAAACCGACCGTTGCGGGATGCCAGCGAGCGGCTTTACTTCCGCACCGCACGCATCTGGCTGCAGGCGATTACCGCATCCGATATCGACCTCGAAAACGAGGCTGAAGTCTATTGCCGCGAAACCGCCGACATCCTGACAGCGCTTCGAAACGGCAATCTCGACGCCATCGGCCACATGCGCCGCGCCCATATCTCGATGAGTTTTGCGCGGATGCGGTAAATTGTTTCAGCGGGAAAACGCCGCCCGATGCCAGGTTTGGCGGTATCGGGCAAGAGGCGGAATACATCGCGAAATCGAGGAGGAATGCCGCTTTCCGGTTTGCTTGACGCGAGGTCTTCATTTGAATATGTTATGTTATAACGTTATTTGAAGCTCTTTTGCGCTCCATTGTGATCTCTTCTCGCACTCCAGGAAAAACATGCTGCAGAAAAACGATACCCGACTTCCCGTCACCGTGCTTTCCGGCTTTCTCGGCGCGGGCAAAACGACCTTGCTCAATCACCTTCTCAACAATCGCGAAGGACGGCGGGTCGCCGTGATCGTCAATGACATGAGCGAGGTCAATATTGATGCAGACCTCGTGCGGGAAGGCGGCGCGGACCTGTCACGCACCGAGGAAACCATGGTCGAGATGACCAATGGCTGCATCTGCTGCACACTGCGTGACGATCTGCTGACGGAGGTGCGTCGACTTTCCGAGGAGAAGCGTTTCGACTATCTGCTGATCGAAGGCACCGGCATTGCCGAGCCGCTGCCGGTCGCGGCGACCTTTTCCTGGCGTGACGAGCAGGGCGAGAGCCTCTCCGATCTTGCCCGGCTCGACACAATGGTGACTGTGGTTGATGCGGTGAACCTGATTGGAGAATATGGTGGCCACGAATTGTTGAAGGATCGTGGTGAGGTGGCAGGTGCCGCCGATGAGCGTACGCTGGTTGATCTTCATGTCGAGCAGATCGAATTTGCGGATATCGTCGTCATCAACAAGGTTTCCGACGTGACGCCGGAGCAGCGTCAGAATGTCGTCAAGATCGTGCGGGCGCTGAACGCCGACGCAAGGATCATCGAAGCGGATTTCTGCCGTGTCGATCTCGACCAACTGCTCGATACCGGCCTTTTCAGTGAGGACAAGGCCAGCCAGCATCCACTCTGGGCCAAGGAGCTTTATGGCTTTGCGGATCATATTCCCGAGACCGAGGAATACGGGATCTCGAGTTTTGTCTACCGGGCCCGTGCGCCGTTCGATCCGCTGAAATTCGATGCGTTCACGCGGATGAGTTTTCCCGGCCTCATTCGCGCCAAGGGCCATTTCTGGCTGGCGACGCGGCCGGACTTCGCCGGGGAGTTCTCATTGGCAGGGGCCATCGTGCGAAACGGTCCGCTCGGGCGCTGGTGGAGTGCTGTGCCGCGCAGCCGTTGGCCCAACGCTCCCGAACTGTTGGAAATGATCGACAATTGCTGGGATGAAACCTATGGCGACCGCCGTCAGGAAATCGTCTTCATCGGTGCAGGGATGAACAAGGCGGCAATCCAGGAGGCGCTTGATGACTGCCTCATCGATGCCGGGCCAGTTTTCAACGAACGCGACTTCGAATTCCTCACCGACCCGTTCCCGTCCTGGGCAAGGGGCTGAAGCAGGGGCTTCTACCCCCAAAGCGCCGGATCGGCCGGGTGCATCACGGAGCCTTCGAAGGTAATCGCCGGGTCGCGGTCTTTGGCAAGCAGAAGAGGGCCGTCGAGATCGACGAAGGGGTGCCGTCTGCGACCAGCATGGCTGGCGCCATGGCAAGCGAGGTGCCGAGCATGCAACCGGTCATGATCTGAAAACCGGCCGCCATCGCTTCCTGTTTCAACAGCAGGGCTTCGGTCAGGCCGCCTGTCTTGTCGATCTTGATGTTGATGGCATCATATTTGCCCCTGAGGCTTTCAAGCGACGGGCGGGCATGGCAGCTTTCATCGGCGCAGACCGGCAGCGGCCGGTCGATCCCGGCAAGCGCTTCGTCGTTTCCGGCGGGAAGCGGTTGTTCGACCAGTGCCACGCCGAGGCGGACAAGCTCGGGAGCCAGTTTCTGATAGGCCTCGACCGTCCAGCCCTCATTGGCGTCAACGATAATCGTGGCATCCGGCGCACCGGCGCGCACGGCTTCGATCCGGACACGGTCGTCATCCGTGCCGAGCTTGACCTTGAGCAGCGGGCGGTGGGCGTTTTCCGCCGCCTGGGCCTTCATCTGCTCCGGAGTGCCAAGCGAGATCGTGTAGGCGGTGGTCAGCGGCGCAGGCTTTGCAAGTCCGGCCAGCTGCCACACCGGCTTCCCGCGCGCTTGGCCTCAAGATCCCAGAAGGCGCAGTCGAGGGCATTGCGCGCAGCACCCGGCTTCATTCGTTGCTGCAGTGCGATCCGGTCAAGGCCGGCAGAGATTTCACCCTGAAGTGCGAGAATATCGGCAATTACGCCGTCGACGGTTTCGCCGTAACGGGCATAGGGAACAGATCTCGCCGCGCCCGGTGTGCGCGCCGTCAGAAAGCGTGACGGTGACGACTCGGATTTCCGTGCGTGATCCGCGCGAGATGGTGAAGCTTCCGGCGACCGGAAACACATCCTCTTGCGCGGCGACGACGACACCGGTCATAGCGCTGCCAGCGCATCGGCGAGCTTTTCGGCGCCGTGGCGGAAGGGATCGACCGTCGGCAGGCCCATGCGCGCCTCGGTTTCACGGCACCACACAAGCGCCTCCTCGTCCGACATTGCCGAGGTGTTGACGGAAATGCCGACGACCTTGCAGTTCGGGTTGACGATGCGGGCGATCTGAAGGGCGAGATCGCGCAGTGTCTCCAGGTTCGGCAGCTGATAGTCCGGCAGGCCGCGCATATGCGGGCGGTTCGGCTCGTGGCAAAGCACCAGCGCATCCGGCTGGCCGCCATGGACCAGCGCCATGGTGACACCGGAATAAGACGCATGGAACAGGCTGCCCTGTCCCTCAATCAGGTCCCAGTGGTCGGCCTCGTTATCAGGTGTCAGGTACTCGACGGAGCCTGCCATGAAATCGGCGATCACCGCATCAAGTGGCACGCCTTCGCCGGTGATCAGAATACCGGTCTGGCCGGTGGCGCGGAAGCTGGCCTTCATGCCCTTTTCGCGCATCGCTTTTTCCACGCAGAGCGCGGTGTACATCTTGCCCACGGAGCAATCCGTGCCGACGGCCAGCATGCGTTTGCCGCTGCGCTTCTTGCCATTGGCAATCGGATACTGCACGCTCGGGATGCGGACGTCATGCAGTGTGCGGCCGAGTTCGCTGGCCTTTGCGGCAAGGTCCGGCTCGTTGCGCAGCAGGTTGTGCAGGCCGGACGCGATGTCGAGGCCGGCTTCCAGCGCTTCGATCAGCACGCTCTTCCACGCCGGAGAAATAATGCCGCCGCGATTGGCGACGCCGATCACCAGTGTCTTGACACCCTTGTCCACAGCCTCGGCAATCGTCAGGTCCGGCAGCTTCATGTCGGCCTTGCAGCCCTCAAGCCGGAACTGTCCGACGGCATATTCCGGCCGCCAGTCCCTGATGCCCTGGGCAACCTTGGCGGCCAGTGGGTCCGGCGCATCGCCGAGAAACAGAAGATAAGGGGTTTCGATCATGTGCCGTGCCCTTCGAAGCTGAAGAAAGGTTGTCGCCCGGTTTCGGGCGTTGTGCCGCAAAGATATAGCGGGCTGGGCCACGCGGTCAAGGGATCGCGCTGAAACATTGCGCCGAATCTCTGTTTTGTCGTCTAAGTTTGCAGGTTTTAATGAGTATATGGTGGATCAGGGCGATAAGCGCCGATTTCGCGCAATAAAACCCGCGCGAGCGTGGCCGGCGCGGGTTTTTGTTGTTCCTGCGACGTGTGATCAGCCGCGGCCGAAATCGTCGACGATGCGAATGATGTCGTCCTCACCGAGATAGGAGCCGGTCTGGACCTCGATCAGCTCCAGCGTGATCTTGCCGGGGTTGGACAGGCGGTGGACGGCGCCGAGCGGAATGTAGACCGACTGGTTTTCCGTCAGCATTCTGACGTCTTCGTCGACGGTGACTTCCGCGGTGCCCTTGACCACAATCCAGTGTTCGGCGCGGTGATGGTGCTTTTGCAGCGACAGCTTCTTGCCGGGCTTGACGAAAATACGCTTGGCCTGAAAACGCTCGCCCTTGATGATCGAGGTATAGCCGCCCCACGGACGGTAGGAGGTCGGGTGCTCTTCGGCGAGCGCCTTGGTTTCCTTGTTCGCCTTCAGCATCTTGACGATGCTGCCGACATTCTGGCTGTCTTCCAGTCTGCCGACATAGACCGCATCCTCGGAGGCGATCACGGCCATGCCGTCCAGGCCTTGCATGGCGACATGCAGGTCGCGGGAGATGACGAGCGAGTTCCTGGTGTCGACCAGGGTTGCGTCGGCAGCGATGACATTGCCGTCGGCATCTTGCTCACCGTCTTTCCAGACCGCGTCCCAGGAGCCGAGATCCGACCAAGAGAACGCGGAGGGCACGACGGCTGCCTCGGCGGTCTTTTCCATGACTGCATAATCGATCGAAATGTCGGGGCATTTCGCGAAGGAGTCTTTGTCGAGACGGGTGAAATCCAGCTCCAGATCGCTTTCGTCCTTGAGGACCGCCTGTTCGGCATGTTGCATGACCTCCGGTGCGTAGGTTTCAAGCTCGCGCACCAGTAAGGCGATCGGAAACATGAAGATGCCGGAGTTCCAGGTATAGTTGCCGGCCGCCAGCATTTCTTCGGCTTTGGCCTGTTCCGGTTTTTCAACAAAGCGGGCGACTTTGCGCGCACCCGACGGTAGTTCTTCACCGGCCTCGATATAGCCGTAGCCGGTGGCAGGTTCTGTCGGCTCGATGCCGAAGGTGACCAGCTTGCCGGATTTGGCGGCTGCGAACGCAGTGTCGATACAGGCGAAATAGTCCGGTCCGGCCTCGATCTCGTGGTCGGAGGCGAACACCTGCATGATGGCGTCGTCGCCGAAATTGTTGCGCACCAGTGCGGCCGCGGCCGCCACTGCGGGCGCGGTATTGCGCGCGATCGGCTCCAGAATGATGCCGGAAAGTTCGATGTCGATCTCGCGGGCCTGTTCGGCTGCGAGAAAGCGGAAATCCTCATTGGTCAGGATGATCGGGGCCTCATAGCGCTCGCTGTCGGACACGCGCTCAAGGGTTTTCTGGTAAAGCGTTTTGGGGCCGAGAAAACGAATGAACTGCTTCGGTGCGGTTGCGCGCGACAGCGGCCAGAGCCGCGTGCCCTTGCCGCCGGCCATGATGACGGGAACGATCTTGCTGGTCATGTTCAGGTTACTCCAATGAATGTATCAAATGGTTTTCGGAAAAAGGATTTGGCTCAGCCGGCCTTGAAGCCTTCGATCAGGAAAGTCCCTGTTGCAGAAGGCTGCTGGCCGCTTCAGCGTCTTCCGCTTCGACATAGCAGCGCATTTCGGGCGCATTGCCGGACGGGCGGAAATGAATGATGCGGCCATCTTCAAGCGTCACACGCAGGCCGTCAATATCGCTCCTGCTGGCAACATCGCCGATCGGTTCCAGGAAGGCCGTGAGATTTTCATCGCTTTCGCGCAAAAAGGCCATGAGGGCGGCGCTGCGTTCCTGGGCAAAATCCTTGATACGGTCGGCATCAGCCACTGGCAGGCTGTAGGCTTTCGCCAGCTCGGACATCGCCCGCTTGTCCTTTGCCGCAAGGTAAAGCGCTGACAGGATCGGCAGGAAACAGTCGCGTGTCGGCAAAGCGGCGATGGTGTCGTCGGCCGGGTGGAAAGGCGACGCGGTCAGAAGGCCGCCATTGGCCTCGAAGCCCATGACGCCGTCCTTGCCCGCAGAAAGCGCTTCCATCATGCCGGCGATGACGAAGGGGAGCCGACGCGGGTGCGCACTGTTTCGAAAGAGCCGTTCTTTTCGATGCCGGAATTGGATGTGACCGGTGTGACGACGACCTTGGCTTTCAGGAAGTTGGCGGTCATCAGACCGATCAGGTCACCGCGTAGCGGCGTGCCGGTTTCATCGGCAACCAGCGGCCGGTCGGCGTCGCCGTCGGCGGAAACGAGAGCGTCGAGGCTATGCTCCTTCGCCCAGCCTTGGAGAAGGTTCACGGTCTCTGGGGCCACGGCTTCAGTGTCGACGGGGATGAAGGTTTCCGAAAAACCGAGCGGGATGACATCGGCACCGTAGTGCTCCAGTACCGCGATGAACAGATCACGGGCGACTGTGGAGTGCTGGTAGACACCGATCTTCATGCCGGAAAGGGCGTCCTCCGGCAGGATCGATGTGCAGCGCACACCGAACAGCGCCAGGGCATCGCTCGACATGTCCTCGCCCCCGGCATCGCCGGTTGCAACACTGCCTTTGAGCTTTTCCGCCCACGCGGAGATCGCCTGTTCGTCCTCCTTGGTGATCTCACCGTCGGCGCGGTAGAACTTGATGCCGTTGCGGTCGGCAGGAATGTGGGATCCGGTGATCATGAGCGAGGCGGCGTTGCGTTTTTGTCCGAAAAAGGCAAGTGCCGGTGTCGGCAAGGCGCCGCAGTCAATTGGCGTGAAACCGGAGGCGGCGATAGCACCCATGCAGCTTGCGGCAATGGCTGGACTCGAAGCGCGATAATCCTGGCCGACAAGGATGGGAGCGCCCTTTTCGGCCAGCCCGGTTTCTTCAAGATGGCGGCAGAACGCCGCAGAATAAAGAGAGGATGGTTCGCCCAGAAGATCTACCGACAGGCCACGCAGTCCGCTGGTTCCGAATTTCACACTCATTGAAACTATCTATCCCTTTTAACACAATGTACCGGCAGGCAACAATCGACCGGCGAACCTTCAAAATCAAAAAATAACCGTCAGATGACAGACTAAATTAATTAAACTGCAAAACGGTTGCTTTTCATCGAAAACCGCCAGCCGCACGATACAACGACCCCATATCAACACGCAACGGACCAGATTGTTCCGTGTTCATTCCCTTATATGCGTTCTGCCGGCATAGTGGTCGCTGGGCGAATAAGGCCGTCTGCCAAGGTGTCGGCGATGAGCGTAGCGCGGTCACATGACAAAACCATCAAAAAGTTTCACGCGGCGCTTGCCGAACACTGTAGGCTGTTTTATAGAGCAGCCGCTGGTGACGGAGTGTAGCGCAGCCTGGTAGCGCACCTCGTTCGGGACGAGGGGTCGCAAGTTCGAATCTTGCCACTCCGACCATCAGAATTTCCCCGAAAATCTCCTCTCTTTCCGTTTTGTCGGTTGATGGCACCGCATTCATCTGCTGATTCTGCCGCCTCTCTTCAGGGGTCGACATCTTGCTGCGGGCTGGTCGATGCGGAGAAGCCGTATTCCCGGATCGGACGGAAACTCCTGCGGTGAAGCGGGCAGGGGCCCGTCTCGCTGATCGCCAGACGGTGGCGGGCGGTGCCGTATCCGGCATGGGCATCGAAGCCATAGGCGGGATAGACCTTGCCGGCGGCGGTCATCATCCGGTCACGCGTCACCTTGGCCACAATCGAGGCGGCGGCAATCGACAGCGAACGGCCGTCTCCCTTGATCACCGCGTCGGAATTGCAGGCAATGCCGGGTGGCCGGTCTCGGCCGTCGGCAAGAACCAGTCCGGGCGCGACCGAGAGGCCGCAGACGGCGCGCCTCATGGCGTCGAGGCTGGCGGCGAGAATGTTGATCCGGTCGATCAGCTGAGGGCCGCTTGAGGCGACCGAGACTGTTGCATCCGCCATGATCAGGTCGAAAGCTGCTCCCGCTTTTTCGCGGACAGTTTCTTGGAATCGTTAAGGCCTTCGGGGATGCGTCCGGGATCAAGGATCACGGCGGCGGCAACCACGGGGCCTGCCAGTGGGCCACGCCCGGCCTCATCACAACCTGCAATTGGCCATAGACCTTTGGTGCACGCGGCCTGTTCCATTGAAAAGTCGGGGCCTGCCGGTGGAATTTTGAAAAGGGCAGGAGAATCGGCGGGGTCGCTGAATGACATACTGTCATTTGACACCACCCGCCGATCTCCCGCAAGTCTCCTTCAGAGCAATTCTCGCGAACGCTCCTGTGCGGCGGCGAAGGAGACTTCTTCGGCCAGGGCCAGGGAACGGCCAGCCGAAAACGAAACGGAACTGCGATGTCGCCGACTGTCGCAGGCCGTGTTCAATCGATGATATCAGAACAGGTTGAGCTGGGTGCCGGCGCCGTCCGGCGGCACGAACAGATCCTCGCGAAGCGCTCCGCCGCGTCTTGCCAGCCCAAGCCGCTTGGCTGAAAGCTCAAAGCGGCGCGCGATCTGCCAGGCATAGGGGCCGCTGCCCTTCATGCGCTTTGCGAACTCGGCATCGTAGTCCTTGCCGCCGCGCATCGAGCGAATGAGGCTCATTACGTGGCGGTAGCGCTCGGGATGGTGCTCCAGCAGCCAGTCCTTGAACAGCGGCGCAACTTCCAGCGGCAGGCGCAGCAGGATATAGCTCGCCTCGCGTGCGCCAGCGGCCTTTCCGCTGTCGAGGATACGCTCGATCTCATGGTCCGTCAGGGCAGGGATCACAGGGGCGACCGCAATGCCAACGGGAATGCCATGATCTGCAAGCGTGCGGATGGTCTCGAGCCGCCGTGGTGGGGTAGCGGCGCGCGGCTCCATCGCGCGCGCCAGCTTGCGGTCGAGCGTGGTCACCGACATCGTGATCTTGACGAGGTGTTTCTCCGCCATCGCAGACAGGATATCGAGGTCGCGCAGCACCAGTGCCGACTTGGTGGTGATGGACACCGGATGATTGGCCTCGGCAAGCACTTCCAGCAGTTGCCGCATGATCCGCCAGGTCTTTTCTATCGGCTGATAGGGGTCTGTATTGGTTCCGATCGCAATCGTTTTTGCCCTGTAGCCGGTTTTGGCAAGTTCACGGGCAAGCTGGCGCGGGGCATCCGGCTTGGCAAACAGCCGTGTTTCGAAATCCAGCCCCGCCGAAAGCCCCATGAAGCCATGGGTGGGGCGGGCAAAACAATAGATACAGCCCTGCTCGCAGCCGCGATAGGGATTTATCGATCGTTCGAACGGCACATCCGGCGACGTGTTGCGGGTGATGATCGACTTTGCCTTCTCCACCTGAACGTCGGTTTGAAGCGGCGGCAAGGCGTCGTCGATATCCCAGCCATCATCGAAGCGCTCTCGCGTGACCGGCTCGAACCGGCCATCGGGATTGGCGGTTGCTGCCCGGCCACGCCGTCTGTCGCGGACTACCGGCTCGAAATGATGTTCCGGCTGCGGCGTGCCGGCAAATTCGGTTATGAAGGCATCATCCATGATCAAACCTCGTCGGCAGAGTGCGGTGCGCTGATCCAAAAATGCGGATTGTCAGCAGCACCTCCCCTGAACGTATCGCAACTTGCAGAACAAAACAAGAACATATATCGTTCCCTTTGCAACAGGCTCTTACTTTTGCAATAAGTAGACATCATGCTTAGCGTTGTTATCGAAACCAACAATCACGAGGCGGAACTCGCCTATACGCTGTCGGCTCTGGTTGTCGGTGCGGTCGAAGGGCTTGTCAGCGATGTCATTGTGCTCGATCATGGTGCTGATGATGGCACGGAACGTGTTGCGGAAGCGGCAGGGTGCCGCTATCTACGCGCATGGGATCTGCCTGAGGTGATGCGCAGCGCGCGTGGCGACTGGATTCTTGTGCTGGAGCCGGGAGCAAGGCCGCTTTCGGGCTGGGTTGAGGCGATCTTCGAACATACCGCGTTAGAAACCCGTCCGGCCCGGTTTTCACGTTCGCGCCGGCATCGCCGGACGTTGTGGCAGGTTCTGTTTCGGCGCCAGGGTCCGCTTGAGGTCGGCGTGCTTCTGTCGCGTCAGCTTGCGGTCGAAAAGGCCGAGGCGGGTGGCAAGTCGTCCATCGTTCTCGCGCGCAGGCAGATAACGCGAAAGCTCTCCTGCGAAATCATACCGGCCTGGGCTTCGGTCAGGGTCTGACCGGCCTGACTTTAGGTGCGTTTCAGGTGCTCGTCGAGCCGCGGCATGATCTCCACGAAATTGCAGGGCATCTGGCGGTAATCGAACTGCTTTTCCAGAATGCCGTCCCAGGCATCACGGCAGGCCCCCGGCGAACCGGGCAGCACGAAGATGAAGGTCTGGTTGCACAGGCCTGCAGTCGCGCGCGACTGCACTGTCGACGTCCCGATTTTCTCGAATGAAACGCGGTGAAAAATCGCGGAAAACCCATCCATGCGCTTTTCGAACATCGGCTCGAGCGCCTCCGGGGTCACATCGCGTCCGGTAAAGCCGGTACCGCCGGTTGTCAGCACGACGTCGATTGTCTCGTCAGCGCACCACGCTTTCACGACGTCTGCAATGGCGGCGCGGTCATCGCCGATGATCTGCCGGTCGGCCAGAATGTGACCGGCTTTGGTAATGCGCTCCGACAGTGTGTCGCCGGAGCGGTCGTCGTTGCGTGTGCGTGTATCGGAAACGGTCAGAACGGCGAAGCGGACAGGAATGAAGGGGCGGTCAGGCATGGTCATTGTCTCCATCGGCAAGGGTAGCAGTCTCCGCCACGAACCAGTCCGGCCGAGCATGGGAAAGCCGTTCGGCGGCGTCTTTGGCGCTATCAATATCCGCAAACAGTCCGAAACATGTGGCGCCCGATCCCGACATACGCGCAAGTGAAGCGCCTGCGGATGAAAGCGCATCAAGTACACCGTGGATGACCGGGGCGACCCGGCTTGCGGGCAGCTGCAGGTCATTGCGGCTGTGACGCATGAGGCTGATCCAGTCCTCGGGCATGCCTTCGGGGCTGTCACCGATCGCCAGGGGCGGGTTGTGGCGGTTGTCGAGCGCGGCAAACACAGAAGGGGTTGCGATGGGGTGCAATGGATTGGCGAGAACAAGGCAGAGAGATGGAAATCCTGCTGCTGGCCGGATGATTTCACCGATGCCGCGCGCGATTAGCGGACGGGCGGCAAGGCACATCGGTACATCGGCTCCCAGCGACAGGGCTATTGTCTGCAGGCGTTCGGCGTCAAGGTTCGGCTGCCAGAGGCGGACAAGTCCGCGCAGCGTTGCTGCTGCATCGGCTGAGCCACCGCCAATGCCCGATGCCGGCGGAAGGTTCTTCTCAAGGTGGATATGCACCGGTGCGCAAGCCTTGCCGGTCTTTTCCGCTTCTGCACGCAAACGGTTGCGCGCCTTCAGCACCAGATTGCCGGTTTCCGGATCGTCATGATACGGCAGCTCGCCCGCAAAGCGGCCTGAAAGCGTGAAGCGATCCTGAGCAGACGGCGCGAAGGTCAACCGGTCACCGATATCGGCAAAGGTGACGAGCGAGTCGAGCAGGTGATAGCCGTCACCGCGCTGCCCGGTCACATGCAGGGCAAGGTTGATCTTCGCCGCAGCGTGCTCCGTGTACGAGCCGCCAAGGGGCGCCGCGGTCACGGCAAGGTTTCTCCGTCGCTCCCTGGCGATTGCGCCAGCGGATTGGCGTCGGCCTCATCATTGCTGGGAAGGCCATTGGCGATCTTTTTCCTGATTTCAGGAATGAGATCCTCCTCGGGCTCGGCGGTAATTGCCTTGTTCCACTGATAAATCGCCTCGAGCCGGCGTCCGACCTGCCAGTAGGCGTCGCCCAGATGGTCACTGATCGTGGGCTCAGCCGTATCCAGGGACACGGCCCGTTCCAGTTCACGCAAGGCATCATCATAGCGGCCGAGCCTGTAATAGGCCCAGCCGAGCGAGATCGACGATATAGCCGTCGTCGGGGCGCTGATCGACGGCCTGGTTGATCAGGTCGAGCCCCTCTTCAAGGTTTATGCCCTGATCGATCCAGGAATAGCCGAGATAGTTCAGAACCTGAGGCTGATCGGGGTAAAGCTCCAGCGCGCGCAGGAAATTCGGCTCGGCCTTGTCCCACTGCTTCAGCCGTTCATAGGCGATGCCGCGCCGGTAGAAAACGCTCCAGTCCTCGATAGAGGCAACCGGGCCGATACGGTTTGCCGCGCGGTCGAGCACCTCGGCCATTTCCGCAAACCGTTTCTCGCTGGACAAAACACCCGCAAGCGCCAGATATCCGCGCCGGTCATCGGGTGCATCCTCGATCATCGAGTAGAGCATCTCGATCGCCTCGTCCTGGCGGTCGAGCTGGGCAAGGGCAATGCCCTGTTGCAGTTCGGCCAGTCGATACTGCGTCGCATCTTCAGGAATGCGCGCGAAATAGGACAGTGCCTGCTCAGGCTTGCCATTTGCTGCTTCAACCACGCCGCGCAGGTAAAGCACGTCGGATGATTGCGGATTGAGCTCTTCGGCCAGCGAGAGATAGAGCGTTACAATATCGTCGACCGTGCTCTGGTTGAGGGCCGCGGCGATTTCGAACAGAACGCCGGACGCGCCGGCCAGTGCCGTCTGTGGCAGCCCCTTGACGGGTGCCCCGGCCTCAATCCGCGCGCGGATCGGCGAAAGCACGGCGCTGTTGATGCCGTAGGTTTCGGCAACCGACACCGTGTCCAGCGCTTTGCGGGTGTTGCCGGCCTGCTGTTCGATGGCAGCAAGGCCGATCGCCGTTGCCAGCATCGTGTCGGGGGCCGTCATCCCGCCTTCGCGGTCCCGCAATGCGGCGTTGAAATATGTCCGGGCCTTGGCGTTTTCGCCTGCAAGGGCTGCAATTGCGCCGGCATTGTAATTGGTAAAAATGTTGTACCAGGGTGGCCCTTCGAGCGCGTTGAGTTCGGCAAGGGCTGTGTCCGGCTCGCCTTTGCCGGCCAGCGCCCAGGCCTTGAGCAGCGCGGACGCCAGTTCGTCGAGCGCGCTGCCGCCGAAGGCATCGAACTTGACGACGGCCTCGTCATAGCGCTCCTGAGAAAGGGCCGCGAGCGCAAGTGAAAGCTCACGTAGAGGCACGAGCTGCGGTCTCGTCCGTGGTTTTTGCGGCCTGGGCTTCGGCGCTTTGCAAATCACCGTTGAAGATCAGGGCAATGAAGAGCTGGTTATTGGTTCCCGCGTCGTCCGGCTGATATTGCAGGGCACGCCGGAAATAGGCGATTGCACGGTCGAGGTCATTGTTGAAAGCGGCTGACTGACCTGCAAGCAGCGCTCCTGCAAAGCTTTCCGCGGTCACCGCCTCCATGGCCGCATCATGGCCGTCATTCGACTGGGCAAAAGCGGAGGGAGCCAGCATCAGTGTGGTTACCAGGGCCGCGGTTCTCAGGAGTTTTTCATCGGGATCGTGCGTGTCATCCAGAGCCTTTCGTCGATGGACCGGCCTACCAGACGGGCGCAGCCACCATTGCCGTCAACTGATGCGGGCGATGCAGTAGTCGATCACTTCTTCAAGCGCATGCTTACCGGCGGACACGGGCAGCGACGCGATGGCGGCGCGGGCGGCTTCACCATAGGAAAGTGCCCTGGAAATGGAATCGGAAAGCGCGTTGTGCTTGATGATCAGTTTGCGTGCTTTCTCGAGCGCCGCCTCACCGTTCGACCCGTCTTCAATAGCGCCGCGCCAGAACGCCTTTTCGATTTCGTTGCCGCGCTGGTAGGCGAGGATCACCGGCATCGTCACCTTGCCCTCGCGGAAGTCATCGCCGACATTTTTGCCAAGGTCTTCGCTGGATCCGCCATAATCGAGAACGTCGTCGACGAGCTGGAAGGCCAGGCCAAGCGCCATACCGTAGTCCCGCAGCGCATTGCGGTCGGCATCCGATGCGCCGGCGATGATCGGACCGACCTCGGCGGCTGCAGCAAAAGCTCTGCAGTCTTGCCACGAATGACGGCGATGTAATCGGCTTCGGTGGTCTCCATCTTCTTGGCGACGGAAAGCTGCAGCACTTCGCCCTCGGCGATCACGGCGGCGGCGTTGGAGAGCACTTTCAGCGCTTCCATGGAGCCGGTTTCCACCATCATGCGGAAGGCCTGGCCAAGCAGAAAGTCGCCAACCAGCACGCTTGCCTGATTGCCCCATATCATCCGCGCGCTCGATTGGCCGCGCCGCATGTCGCTCTCATCAACGACATCATCGTGCAGCAGGGTAGCGGTGTGCATGAACTCGACGGAGGTCGCCAGATAGATGTGGTGATCGCCGCGATAGCCGAACATGGAAGCGGTCGCCAGTGTCAGCATCGGGCGCAGGCGCTTGCCTCCTGACGAAATCAGATGGTTGGCAACTTCCGGAATCATCTCGACATCGGAGCCGGCCTTTGACAGGATAAGCTGGTTGACGCGCCGCATGTCCGCTGCGGTCAGGTCCACGATAGGCTTGACCGAACCGGATGGCTTGTTCTCTTTTAAGAGTGGTGTGACGGCGCCCAAAGCAGCTCGCTCCTGTTGAAACTTCTCAGCCGACAATAAGGAGCGGTGGTAGGAGCGACAAGGGGCAAATTGTTCCTTTTCAACGAATTTCGGGAGTTTTATGTGGCCCTGACCAATCTCTTGCGCACCAATGATGCTGTGGTTCTGGGGCTTGTGGAGAGCCTTTGAAAGATGCCGGCATTCACTTTTTGTGGCCGACCGGTCGATGAGCGTGATGGAGGGATCGCTCGGTCTTTTACCGCGCCGCCTGATGGTGGATGCCGACAGCGAAGTCGAAGCGCGCGCTTCTGATGGAGGCTGGACTTGGCAAGGAGCTTGAGCCGGAATGACGGACGCGCCTGCCAGGACCGTCGATGCCTTTCATCGTGGACGCTTTCATCTGGTGCAGCCCTGCGGGCGGGGCCACCGGGCCGGCATGGATGCGATGCTGCTGGCCTCAATGGTGGACGGCTCAGGCCGGTTGAGGGTGGCCGATCTTGGTGCCGGCGCAGGGGCTGCAGGTCTGGCCGTGGCCTCGCGGCTTGGAGAAGCCGAGGTCAGCCTGTTCGAAATGTCTCCGGACATGGCGGACTATGCGCGCCAGACCCTTGGACTTTCCCAAAATGCTGAACTTGCCGGTCGGGTCAGTGTTTACGAGGCCGATGTGACGCTGAAGGGCGCTGCCCGCAATGCCGCGGGGCTTGTCGATGGCCGTTTCGACCATGTGATCATGAATCCACCCTTCAACGAAGCTGCCGACCGCAGAACCCCCGATGCGCTGAAAGGTGTGGCCCATGCCATGCCGGAAGGGCTGTTCGAAAACTGGATCCGCACTGCCGGAGCGATCCTCAGGCCCGGCGGCCAGATGTCGCTGATTGCCCGCCCGCAATCGATCGGCGCCATTATCGCAGCCTGCGGCAACCGCTTCGGCGGGCTCGAGATCACGCCGGTACATGCGCGTCAGGGCGAGGACGCCTTCCGGGTGCTGGCCAGTGCGGTCAAGGGGTCGCGTGCGCGGCTTTCGCTGCGCGCTTCCTCGTCATGCACGGGCCGGAAGGCCACGCGTTCCTGCCGCATGTCGATGACCTCAACAATGGCCGCGCATCTTATCCGCGCAATGCCGCCAGAAGACCCGCAATTCTTTGAGCTCCGCTCTTGTCTTTACCTCAGTTGCGCATACATGCGGAGAAACGTTTTACCGAGATGAGGACAGGATGAAAAAGCTGATTGCCGGGCTGATCCCGAAAAAGTTCCGCAAGGACAAGACGATCATTCCGGTGGTGAGGCTTTCCGGCGCGATCATGGCCGGCAGTTCGCCAGGCCGGCGCAGCCTCAACCTTGCCTCCGTCTCTGCCGCGCTGGAAAAGGCGTTTTCGATGAAGACGAGCCCTTGCGTGGCGATTTCGCTGAATTCACCGGGCGGCTCGCCGGTTCAGTCGCGGTTGGTGTTTCAGCGCATCCGCGCGCTTGCCGAGGAAAAGCAGAAGCCGGTGTTAATCTTCGTCGAAGATGTCGCGGCCTCCGGTGGATACATGATCGCGCTGGCCGGTGACGAGATTTTCGTCGATCCGACTTCCATCGTCGGCTCCATCGGCGTTGTTTCCGGCGGGTTTGGTTTTACCGGGTTGATTGACAAGATCGGCGTGGAGCGGCGCGTCTATACTGCCGGCGAAAACAAGGTAATGCTCGACCCTTTCCAGCCTGAAAAGGAAAAGGATATCGCCTTCCTGAAAGACCTGCAGGGCGAGATCCATCAGGTTTTCATCCAGATGGTCAAAGATCGGCGCGGCGCGAAACTTACCGACAATCCTGATCTCTATTCAGGTCTGTTCTGGAGCGGTCTGAAAGGCGTCGAACTCGGTCTTGTGGACGGGATCGGCGATATGCGCTCGACGCTGAAGGGCCGCTATGGCGACAAGGTGGAGCTGAAGCTTGTTTCCACGCCGACCAATCTCTTCGGGCGCGCCAAGTCCGGCGTTATCGCCGGTGGCTTATCGGGCGCAGAAATGGCGACCGGTTTTGCCTCGGGGCTTGCCGAAACGGCCGAAGAACGCGCATTATGGGGACGATACGGATTGTGAGGAGGCCCGAAATGGGACGGTTTATGGTTCTTGCCGCCATCGCGGGCGGCGGCTACATGCTCTATCGCAAGTTCATCAATGACGCCGAGGCCGTGACCGCGCGCGGCGAACAAAAGCGCGCCGAGCAGAAGAACGGCGCGACAGGCACACTGGTCGAGGATCCGTTGACAGGCGAGTATCACGTCAGGAAACCCGATACGCCCTGAGCGTTTTCAGCGCTTCATGCTGAGCGCTGTCGCGTTTGTATGCACTTTCCTTTGCCTTGCAATTGACATTTTTCAACCGACTTGCCGCCGCTTTCATCAAAGTGTTACACTTTGGATGTGGGCGGCGAAACTGACTCGCGCATAAGCTGCGAACCGTTCACGCGGAGTTGTTCCATGCGCCGGTTTTGCCGGGCAGTCCCGTCGTCGCCGACACCTTGGCCATGAGGGCTTTCCGAGCAAGGCAACTCCCCGGAAAACGGAAGGCGCGGCGGCCGCAGGCTCTCGCGATTTCCTCCCAGAGGACAAAAATCGCAAGCGAGGGGAACTGCCATGAGCTTCGGCGTCACTGTCAGCCTGACACTGTATTTCGTCTTGATGATCGCAATTGGCATTTATGCCTGGCGTAAATCCACATCCAATTCCGAAGAATATATGCTCGGCGGGCGTCAGCTTTCGCCGGCCGTTGCCGCCCTTTCTGCCGGCGCCTCCGATATGAGCGGCTGGCTTTTGATGGGCCTGCCCGGGGCGCTGTTCGTCTCCGGCCTGACACAAAGCTGGATCGGCGTCGGTCTGGTGATCGGCGCCTTTTTCAACTGGATCATCGTCGCCCCGAGGCTGCGTGAGCAGACCGAGCGCTATGACAACAGCCTGACCATTCCGGAGTTTCTGTCAAAACGCTTTCCGAGCAAGGCGCTGGCGCTTCGAAGTGTGTCCGCGGTCATCATCGTGGTCTTCTTCGCGGTCTATACGGGCTCGGGTCTTGTCGCTGGCGGAAAACTGTTCGACACGGCCTTTCCCGACCTTATCCACATCGGCAATCTGAGTGCCTATCAGACCGGTATCATCCTGACGATGGGTATCGTGCTGATCTATACGCTGATCGGTGGATTTCTGGCCGTAAGCCTGACCGATTTCGTGCAGGGTTGCATCATGATGCTGGCGCTGGTGATCATGCCGCTCGTGGTGGTCTACAAGGCCGGTGGCGTCGGCGTATCCGAGGCCAGAATGCTGAGTGTCGACCCGAACTTCCTGTCGATGTTCCACGGACTCACGGTGATAGGCTTTCTCTCTGCTGTCGCCTGGGGGCTTGGTTATTTCGGCCAGCCGCACATCATCGTCCGCTTTATGGCGGTGCGTTCGGTGGGGGATGTGCCGAAAGCGCGCAATATCGGCATGGCCTGGATGATCATTTCGCTCGCGGGTGCTGTTGGCCTGGGCATTTTCGGACGCTCCTATGTGGTCGGCAACAATATCGACGTCGCCGATCCCGAGACTATCTTCATCATTCTCGCCAACCAGCTCTTCGTTCCGCTGGTCACCGGCTTCCTGCTGGCCGCCCTTCTGGCGGCGATCATGAGCACGATTTCGAGTCAGCTTCTGGTGGCTTCGTCATCGCTGACGGAGGATTTCTACCGTCTGTTCCTGCGCCGTCATGCCAGCGAGCGGGAGATGGTCAATATCGGCCGCTTCTTCGTTCTGGTCGTCGCCATTGTTGCCGGCATCATCGCGCGTGATCCGGATTCGAAGGTGCTCGGCCTCGTTTCCAATGCCTGGGCCGGTTTCGGCGCGGCCTTTGGTCCGCTGATTATCCTGTCACTGACCTGGCGCGGCATGTCGGGTGCGGGGGCGGTTGCTGGCCTTGTCAGCGGTGCGCTCACCGTCATTATCTGGATTGCGCTCGGCTGGAACCAGAGCTTTATGGGCGGCCCCGGTATCTACGAGATTATCCCGGGCTTCATCGTCGCCTTCATCGCCATCTGGGGTGTTAGCATGGTGACGCCGACCAAGGACGAGTTCCGACCGATAGCACCTGCCGCGGAATAAGCCTTTGCAAAACAGGCCGGGCGGCAGCTTTGCCCGCCCGGTCTTTGCCGTTGGGCTTTAACCGACCCGCTGTGGCCGTGGTGGCGCGGGAAGGGATACTTGACCCCCGGCGCTTTAGTGGCACTCACCGGGCATTCTTCCAGAAGAGACCGAAGGCCATGTCCGAAATACCGCCGCATATGCATCCAACGCGTTCCTTTCAGGGGTTGATCCTGACGCTGCAGGCCTATTGGGCCGACAAGGGGTGCGCCATTCTTCAGCCTTACGACATGGAAGTGGGTGCCGGTACGCTGCATCCCTCCACCACGCTCAGGGCACTCGGTCCCAAGCGCTGGAATGTCGGCTATGTGCAGCCTTCGCGCCGCCCCGCCGACGGCCGCTATGGCGAAAATCCCAACCGTCTCCAGCATTATTACCAGTATCAGGTGCTGCTGAAGCCTTCGCCACCTGATCTGCAGGAACTCTATCTCGGATCGTTGAAGGCCATCGGTCTCGACCCGCTGCTGCACGATATCCGCTTTGTCGAGGATGACTGGGAAAACCCGACGACGGGTTCCTGGGGGCTCGGCTGGGAATGCTGGTGCGACGGCATGGAAGTGTCGCAGTTTACCTATTTTCAGCAGGTCTGCGGCATTGAATGCGCACCCGTTGCCGGCGAACTGACCTACGGGCTTGAACGCATCGCCATGTATGTGCAGGGCGTTGACAGTGTTTATGACCTGAACTTCAACGGTCGTGAAGGCGATGAGAAGGTCACCTATGGCGATGTCTTCCTGCAGACCGAGCAGGAATATTCACGCCACAATTTCGAATATGCCAATACCGAGATGCTGCACCGGCACTTTCTGGATGCCGAAGCCGAATGCAAGGCGCTGCTGGATGCCGGTGCGCCGGGAGAAACGGCCAGCCTGCACAAATGCGTGTTTCCGGCCTATGACCAGTGCATCAAGGCCTCGCATCTCTTCAACCTGCTGGATGCGCGCGGCGTGATCTCGGTCACCGAGCGCCAGAGCTATATCCTCAGGGTCCGCACACTGGCCAAAGCCTGCGGGGAAGCCTATCTTCTGACGGAAGCAGGCGGGTTCCAGACGGAAGCGGCCTGATCTGATCAACGGGTGCGGTTCGCCGCACCGGTCCTGAAGCCGGGAGGCGGGCATGCTGATAACCCTTATCGTCCTGATCGTGATCATCGGCGCCATCGCCGGTTTCGTGATCGCGCTCTACAACGGCTTGGTGCGTGCGCGCCAGACCGCTGAAGAGGCATGGTCCGGCATCGATGTGCAGTTGAAGCGCCGCGCCGATCTCATTCCCAATCTTGTCGAGACCGTCAAGGGCTATGCCAGTCATGAGCGCGGCACGCTGGAAGAGGTCGTTGAAAAGCGCAACAAGGCCCAGTCTGTTGCAACCAATGACGTTGCCGGGCGGGCTCAGGCCGAAGGCGAGCTGACACAGGCGCTTGGCCGGCTGTTTGCGCTTTCGGAAGCCTATCCCGACCTGAAGGCCAACCAGAATTTCGCCGATCTGCAAGCATCGCTGGAAAAGACCGAAAGTGAAATCCAGATGGCGCGGCGTTACTATAACGGCGCCACGCGGGAACTGAATGTCAAGGTCGAGAGCTTTCCGAGCAATATCATCGCTGGCCAGTTCGGCTTTGAAAAGCGCGAGTATTTCGAGATCGAAGAGCCCGCAGACCGGGCGGTTCCGAATGTCTCGTTCTGAGTATCCGACGGCGTAACCGCGCCCAAAGCGAAAGTTCCAAGCATGAACAAGGACAGGCTCACTGTCATTCCACCCGGCCATGCGCTTTCCGGCAAGGTCAGCCCGCCCGGCTCGAAATCGATCACCAACCGGGCGCTGCTGCTTGCAGGCCTTGCGCGCGGCACCAGCCGGCTGACGGGGGCGCTGAAAAGCGATGACACGCGCCATATGGCCAATGCGCTGCGCGCCATGGGCGTTTCGGTGGAGGAGCCGGACGACACAAGTTTCGTCGTCACCGGTACGGGACGGCTTGCGGCCCCTCCGGCCCGCTCTTCCTCGGCAATGCGGGCACGGCGACGCGTTTTCTGACGGCGGCGGCGGCGAGCGTGGAGGGCACGGTGATCGTCGATGGCGACGAGCATATGCGCAAGCGCCCGATCGGCCCGCTGGTGATCGCATTGCAGAGCCTTGGCATTGCGGCCGAAGCGCCGACCGGCTGCCCGCCGGTGACGATTTCAGGGCAGGGCCATTTCGGTACGGGCCGCGTGGAGATCGATGCCGGGCTTTCCAGCCAGTATGTCTCCGCCCTTTGATGGCGGCTCCGTTTGCACCGGAAGGTACGAACGCGCCGGTGACCATCGCGTTGACGGGAACGGAAATCGGCGCGCGTGGCTATATCGGGTTGACGCTCGACGCCATGGCAGCCTTCGGCGCGAAGGTCGAGCAGGTTGACGAGGCGACCTGGAAGGTTCTGCCGACCGGATATCGCGCTGCCGATTTTCACATCGAACCCGATGCTTCCGCCGCAACCTATCTCTGGGCTGCGGAAAAGCTCACCGGCGGGACAATCGACATCGGTACGCCGGCGGAAAATTTCACCCAGCCCGATGCCAAGGCCTACGGCGTCATTGCGTCCTTCCCGCATATGCCGGCGGAAATCGATGGCAGCCAGATGCAGGATGCGGTGCCGACGCTTGCAGTGCTCGCCGCCTTCAACGAGATGCCGGTGCGCTTTACCGGCATCGAGAATTTGCGCGTCAAGGAGTGCGATCGCACCCGTGCCCTGTCGCAGGGGCTGAACGCGATCCGCGCGGGATTGGCGGAAGAGGATGGCGACGATCTGATCGTTCATGCCGATCCTTCCATTGCCGGACAGCATCTGCTGGCCGAAATCGATACCTTTGCCGATCACCGCATTGCCATGTGTTTTGCATTGGCAGGCCTGAAGATTTCCGGCATCACCATTCTGGATCCCCTTTGCGTCGGCAAAACCTATCCCGGGTACTGGGATGCGCTGGCCTCACTCGGGGTTGGATACGAAAATTGAGGAGAGGCGTCATGGCGACGGCAAGACGGACCACGCACTTCTTTGCAATACTCTTTGCCACCTTAGTTCTCGCCGCTGCCCCTGTCCTTGCCGCAGAGGTGATCAACAGCTTTACCTCTGACGTTACGGTGGAAAAATCCGGCGTCTATGACGTCACCGAGACAATCGCTGTCCATGCCGAGGGCGACCAGATCCGGCGCGGCATCTATCGCGATTTTCCGCTGACCTTCCGCACCGATCAGGGGCGCACGGGCGAGGTCACCTTCGATCTCAAATCCGCAACGCTCGACGGTCAGCCGGTTGACCATCACACGGAAAGCATTTCCGGCGGCATCCGTATCTATCTGGGCTCGGCCGACGCCACGGTCTCGCCCGGCAATCACACTTATCAGCTCACCTACGAGACTGACCGACAGGTCCGCACTTTCGACGATCACGACGAGATCTACTGGAATGCCACCGGCAATTTCTGGGCCTTTCCGATCGAAGAGGCGACGGCGGTGATCACGCTGCCGGAGGGCGTGACGCCGCAAAAGACCACGTTTTACACCGGGGCCTATGGTTCTCGTGAGCAGAATGCACGCGAGACCACAAACGGCAATGCTGTAACGTTCGAGACCACAAAGCCGCTTGGCCCCAAGGAAGGGCTCTCCGTCGTCATCGCCGTACCGAAAGGTGCAATCGAGGGACCGTCGGGGGCTGAAAGCGCCTCCTGGTTCCTGAGCGATTACCGCAATTACTTCATCGGCCTCGGCGGCATGCTGATTGTCTTTGTGTACTACCTTCTTTCATGGCGGGCTGTGGGGCGCGATCCGCCGGGTGGCGTTGTTGTGCCGCGCTGGGACCCGCCGGAAGGGCTTTCGCCTGCGCTTGTCTCCTATGTTGAAAATCAGGGTTTCGGCTCCAGTCGGTTCGAAGCGATTGCGGCAACGGCGATCGATCTGGCGGTCAAAGGTTTCCTGATCATTGACGAGCCGAAAAAGGGCATGACGCTGAAGCGCACCGACAAGCCGTTCGATGCGGCGCTGCCGCCCGGCCAGAAAGCGCTTTTGAAGGCGGTCGACAATACCGGCGGCGTGTTCATTGTCGACAAGGCCCATGGCAAGACAGTGTCCGCCATGGCAAGCGCGTTCACGTCCGCCATCACGCGTGAGCATCGCGGCGATTATTTCGTCAGCAATATTGCCTATACGCTGGGTGGGGTCGCGCTTTCTGTTCTCTCCGTCATCGCCCTTATCGCTTTCGGTTACATTTCGAATGACGTCGTGCCGGTGCTGTTCGTTTCGGTTATCATGTCGGTCGTCATCGGCGTGTTTGCCGCATCCTTTGCCCGCAGTTTCCGCCGGCGCGGTCGCAGCATCGGTTCGGCGGTCGGGCTGCTGATCGGTATCGGCATCTTCGGCTTTTTCGCGGTTCATGCGCTCGGCGGCATGATCATGACACTGGCGAGTTCCCACCTCATCGGCGAGGACTGGGCCGTGATTGCCGCCGTCGGCGGTATCGTGCTGATGAACCTTCTGTTCTTCTTCCTGATGGGGGCGCCGACGCCTTCGGGCCGCAAGAAGATGGATGAGATTGCCGGCCTGAAACAATATCTGACCCTTGCCGAAGCAAACCGCATGAACATGGCCGGTGCGCCGGAAATGTCGCCGCAGCATTTCGAAACGCTGCTACCCTATGCGGTCGCGCTCGGCGTGGAAAAACCGTGGTCGGCGACCTTCGACAAATGGCTGGTGGCAGCGGTTGCGGCGGGCACGGCCAGCTATTATTCGCCCTACTGGTATTATGGCGACTTCCGCCACCAGAACCTTTCCGACCAGATCGGCAGTTTCTCCTCCTCGATGGCCTCCACCATGTCGTCATCCATGCCGACGCAAAATACCTCCTCCTCCGGTTTTTCAGGCGGCGGCGGTTTTCCGGCGGTGGCGGCGGTGGCGGCGGTGGTGGTGGCTGGTAGGCAACCCCGTCTCGATTGTGGGCAAACGCGCGTGAGAAAACGCCCGGTATCGGCCCAAAGGAGACGAAAAGGCATGAACAGGGAATTGGACAGGGGCTGGCCGCGATCATTGCCGTCGTGATTGTGGCACTGTTGACGGTATTCTTTACAAGCCCGAGCTTCTTTCACTGGGCATTCGAGCGGCACCAGAACACCGCCTCCTGGCTGGCACGCCCGCTGCTGGTGCTGCCATATTGCTATTTCGCCTGGCGACGCTCGCTGGCCGGGATCATGCTATCCACACTCGCAATCCTCTCGTCCATGTTCTGGTTTCCCGCGCCTGCAGTGCCGCGGCAGGACGTCATGGGTTTTCTGACCATGGAGAGGCAGGTTCTTTCCAGGGGCTGGACGATCGGGAACGTCGCCGGCGCTCTGGCCGTGATCTCCTATGGCTGGGCACTGGGCGCCGCCTTCTGGTACCGATCATGGAAGCTCGGCCTTGGAGTTGCGGCAGCAGGTGCGCTTCTGAAGTCGCTCTGGAGCATTCTCTTCAGCCCGGAAGCCGGGCAAACGGTGCTGCCTTTCGCTTTTGCGGGCCTGCTCATGCTGGGGATCGCCGTCTATGTCGGTCGCTGGATTGGCCGAAGGCGGTGATGCCTCGGCTTTTCGAGGCTGCGGCGGGTTTTACGGCGGTGGAAGCGGCTGGTGGGCCGCTCAGTCGGCCACACGTATGAAGCGGACGGCCGAAGGCTTTTGCGGATAGGCCTCGTGCCCGGACCAGTCCATTGGCAGGTAGCCGAAGACGACGCTATCGCCATCGCTCCATAGGCTGTCCTTCAGCAGCGTGCCATCTTCGGGAAAGGAAACGGCGCGCATGTGCGACCGGCAACATTGCGGGAACCGCCTGTTTGCCAGTCGTCAATGCCGCATCCGGCAGTAGTGCTGTTCTTGTTGTAGTAGGCGGTGACGTCGTCAGAAAGAAGGGTATAGTCGAAAGGCCCGGTCTTCTGGACAAAGTCGACCCGTCCCTCGCCCGCGCTGACATCGGTTATCGTCCCCTGATAGGACACCTGAACCGTTGGAATATCGCAATTATTGTGGGCGAAGTTCTGCGCTGTCGCCGAAAGGGTCCGTCCCGTAATAGTGACCTCGGCAATGAAACCGTGACGGCCATCCTTGCCGATCGGCAGGCAGTCACTGCGATAGCGCCCCTCGGGGAGTTCGGAAGCGGCAAGGGCGGCATTGGCAAAAACGCCGGATATCAGGATTGCGGGCAGGACGGTCAGTGTGTTCAAGGTTCGGATTTCCTCTTTTTCGTCTGCCGAGGTTCACCGTGAAATCGGGCTTTTGCGGTTCAGCCTGCGGTTCTTTTACGGCAGTGAGGCGAAAACCGGTATTGCCGGATGACTTTTTCATGGAGCTTGCTAACACCGCCGCACCGGAACACTGAACACGATAGAAGTCACCCCAATGCCCGATCTTTTGCTTGAACTTCGATCCGAGGAAATTCCTGCCCGCATGCAGCGCCAGGCGGCAGGCGAGTTGAAAAAGCGCGTCACCGATGCGCTGGTG
Organism: Marinicella algicola; assembly: GCF_028401385.1. Taxonomy (GTDB): domain Bacteria; phylum Pseudomonadota; class Gammaproteobacteria; order Xanthomonadales; family Marinicellaceae. The sequence continues at coordinate 3,414,324 of NZ_JAQOMR010000001.1, read as the reverse complement.
GATGCGGGGCTGACCTATGAGGGCGCGCGCGAATATTTCACGCCGCGGCGCCTGATCCTCGATATCCACGGGCTGACGGCGCGTTCCGCTGATGTGCGCGAGGAGCGCAAGGGCCCGCGCATCGGCGCGCCGGAAAAGGCGCTTTCCGGCTTTCTGCGCGGCGCCGGTCTTGATGATATTTCCCAGGCGCAAGTCCAGTCGGACCCGAAGAAGGGTGATTTTTATGTTGCCATCATCGAAAAGCCCGGCCGCGATGCCGAGGATATCATTCGCGATGTGATGCCCGGCATCATCCGCAATTTCCTTGGGCCAAATCGATGCGCTGGGGGCGGCTTCCGCCGAGCCGGGCGCACTGCGCTGGGTGCGGCCGCTGCAGTCAATCGTCTGCACCTTCGGCACGGAAATCGAGGAAACAAAGGTCATCGATTTCGAGATCGATGGCATTGTCGCTTCCAACATTACCTACGGCCATCGTTTTCACGCGCCGGATGCGATCGAAGTCAAGCGCTTTGCCGATTATGCAGCCGGGCTTGAAAAGGCCTGTGTTGTTCTCGATGCGGACCGGCGCAAGGACATCATCCGCGATGACGCCGCCAATCTCGCCTTTGCCAACGGGCTCGACGTGGTCGAGGATGAAGGGCTGCTGGATGAGGTGGCCGGGCTTGTCGAATATCCGCAGGTGCTGCTTGGCGAATTCGAGCAGGCATTTCTTGAAATTCCCGACGAGATCATCCGGCTGACGATCAAGACCAACCAGAAGTGCTTCGTGGTCAGGAAACATGGCGAGGACAGCCTCACCAACAAGTTCATTCTGATTGCCAATATCGCGGCCAGCGATGGCGGCAAGGAGATCTGCTACGGCAATGGCAAGGTTGTCCGTGCGCGCCTGTCCGATGCGCTGCACTTCTGGCATATGGACCAGCGCGACCTGCCGGACCTGAATACGCTTGCAGCCTCGGGCGCCAAATTCGATCTCGACCTGAAAAAGCCGCTCGACCAGCGCATGGCCAAGCTCGATGCATTGGACGTGACGTTTCACGCCAAGCTCGGCAGCCAGGGCGAGCGGGTTCACCGCATCCGGGCGCTGGCGAAGGACCTTGCGCCGGTCGTCGGGGCAGATCCGGCCGCGGTTGACCGCGCCGTGGTGCTGGCCAAAGCGGATCTTCGCACCGAAGCTGTCGGTGAATTTCCCGAGCTGCAGGGCGCTATGGGGCGCAAATATGCGGTGCTTCAGGGCGAGAGCGAGGACGTGGCGGCCGCCATCGAAGAGCATTACAAGCCGCTCGGGCCTTCCGACGTCGTGCCGCGTGGCAAGGTTTCGCTGACCGTGGCGCTTGCTGACAAGCTCGATACGCTGACCGGCTTCTGGTCCATCGACGAAAAGCCGACGGGATCGGGAGACCCCTATGCGCTGCGTCGTGCGGCGCTTGGCGTCATCCGCATCATTCTGGAGCGTGGCGTGCGGCTGCGGCTGCTGTCGGTCTTTGATGATCGCGACCTGCTGTCCTTCTTCCACGACCGTTTCAAGGTGTATCTGCGCGATCAGGGTGCGCGTTACGATCTGATCGACGCGGTGCTATCGCCCGATGCCGACGATCTGGAAACCGTGGCGCGTCGGGTCGAGGCGCTGACCAAATTTCTCGACAGCGATGACGGCAAGAACCTTGTTGCGGGCGAAAAGCGCGCCGGTCAGCTTCTGGCGGCGGAAGAAAGAAGAAGACCAGAATTGCCGAAAAGGTCGATCCGGCCTTGTTCGAGGCCGATGCCGAACGCGCACTGTACGAGGCCATTCTCGCGGCCTCGAAGACGGCACGGGAAGCGTCCGGGCGTGAAGACTATTTCTCCGCCATGGAGGCGCTTTCGGGCCTGCGCGTGCCGGTCGATACCTTCTTCGAGGATGTTCTGGTCAATGCCGATGACGAGGCCGTGCGTGCCAACCGTCTGGCGCTTCTTACGATGATCCGCGAGGCAACCGGCACCGTTGCGGATTTCTCGAAGATTTCCGGCTAAGCGGCGCTTCGCCGCCTTCGCTCTATTCATCGGCGTCATCTTCGGGCTTGTCCCGAGGATCTAAACATGTTTTTGCACGGAAAAAGTGGGAGATCGTTGAAAGGGCACCTCTCGAAGGGTGCGCTTTTTCCCGGCATAGCGTGTCGGATTGACAGCACAATTCCCCGCAAATGCCCATGAGGGCCTACTTTTCAAGCGTCTGCGCATGAGGGGTTAACACATCCTGACCGGCGCGTTCACGCTCTCTCAACCCTGCAAAATCGGATTTTGATAACCATTCATCCGGGTGGGATTTTCTTAACCCTGCTTGTTAAGGCGGCTGGTAAGAACCTCGCCTATGATTGCCCTCAGACGGACGACAAAGTTCGCAGAAATACGCCGGTAACCGGCGACACAGGCAAAGGGTGATCAGATGACGAATTCGCAGGTACAGAGGGAAATGAGGAACCGGTTCTCAGAATCGATCCCGCTTATTTTCCGCAGAAATTCTCCTATGTCGCCAAGGGCTCTGAAGCCCGCATCGGCGTCAAGCTCGATAGCCGCGGCGCCGTTGTCCGCCGCAATCTGCCCTCGAGCAACCTCCCTTTTCCATCGCCCTTCCGGGCCGCGCCTTCAAGGGCATTGCCGCCCGCGCTGTTGCCCATGTCGATGGCGGTATCACAGTGACGCTGGAACTGCACCACGCCGATCCGGAACTCTGCATTCCGCTTCTTGTCGCCCATGATTTGAGCGAAATTGTGGCCGACTGGCAGAACTGGGCGCTGCTCTACGATATTCCGATGATGATGGTGGAAGCCGACGGCGTTGCCCGTCCGGTCGATTTCAAACCGCATCAGGCCGTCGCCGCCAATGACGATGCGGGCGCCACCCGCCGCGCTGCCGCACGCAGCATCAAACGTTTGACGGTCCGGCTGCGCGATTGCCCGATCGGGGTGACGATGAAGGTCAACGGCCGCGAAATCGCCGCGTGAAAACAAGGCTTAGCCGAAGAAGATCGTGACGACGAGACCGGCGAAAACCACCATGCCGACATAGTGGTTGGACAGGAATAGTCGCTTGCACTGGTCACCGTCGTCGATGTTCAGCACGGTGATCTGATAAAACAGCATACCACCCGCAACAATCAGGCCGCCAAAAGCCGGCCAGCCAAGACCCGCAAGGCTGTAGGCGGTTGCCAGCAGCAACAGCATGACGCTGTAAAACGCGACAAGCCAGGGTTTGGTCTTGTCCGCGAACAGGCGCGCGGTGGAGCGCACACCGATCAGCGCATCATCTTCCTTGTCCTGGTGGGCATAGATCGTGTCATAGCCGATGGTCCACAGGATCGCGGCGACATAAGCGAGGACGGCGGGCAGCGACAATGTGCCGAAAACAGCAGCCCAGCCCATCAACGCGCCCCAAGAAAACGCAAGTCCCAGAAAAACTGCGGCCAGTCGGTGAACCGCTTGGCGAAGGGATAGACCGCGACAAACCCAAGGGATGCAAAACCGAGCACGATCGTGAACAGATTGAACGACAGCAGTACGGCAAGACCGGTCAGCGCCTGCAGCAGAATGAAGATTTTCGCCTGACGCCGTGTCACGCGGCCGGAGGGCAGGGGCCTTGAACGGGTGCGCGCCACCTGATTGTCGATGTCGTGGTCGACAAGGTCGTTATAGGTGCAGCCGGCGCCGCGCATGGCGACCGCGCCAAGCCAGAAAAGAAAAAGATGGGCGATGAATTGGCCGGGCCGGAAGGCGTTTGCCTCCGCCGTCACGCCGGCTGCCATCGCCGCGGACCAGAAACACGGCCACATCAGCAATTGCCAGCCGATGGGCCTGTCCCACCTGGCAAGCTGGGCATAAGGCCAGAGCCACCGCGGCAGCAGGCGATAGACGAAATTATCGGACGGTGCATCGAAAACGCGACCGTCATCTTCTGTGGTAGTGCCCATGAACCCTCGACGCATCATGCTGAAAGCCGCTGTTCCGGCCAGAACCCGGCTCCGCTTCTGCGCCCCGAAAGAGCAGAAGCTTCAGTCGAATTCGACCGGTTCGAGAGGAGCTCTTCCAGCTTCGGCGGCCTTCAGCTTCTCCTCGGCCTCGAACATATAACGGCGGTTGTTCGGCGTGGCAAACTGGCTCTTGGAAATCTGCAACTGGAAAACGAACATCTTGTCCCATTCGAACGCCATTTCCGAACCCGCCAGATAAAATTCCCACATGCGGAAGAACTGCTCGTCGTAAAGCTTGATCGCCTCCTCCTTGCGGGCAACGAAACGCTGGCGCCAGGCACGGACCGTGTGGGCATAGTGCATCTGCAGGATTTCGATATCGCGGACCAGTAGGCCGGATTTCTCCACCGCCGGCAGGACTTCGGCCAACGAGGGGATATAGCCGCCGGGAAGATGTATTTCTCCATGAACGGGTTGTTGAAGCCATGTGCGGAAACATCGCGGCCGATGGAATGCAGCACCATCACGCCGTCATCGTCCAGCAGTTCGAAACATTTTTCGAAGAAGTTTTTGTAACGCCCGATGCCCACATGTTCGAACATGCCCACGGAGACGATCCGGTCGAAGGGCTTGGCCTTCATGGTCCGGTAGTCCTGAAGTTCAAAGCGCACCTGATCGGACAGCCCGCGTTTTGCCACGCGTCTGGTGGCAATGTCGTGCTGTTCGTGCGACAGCGTGATGCCGGTGCAATCGACCCCGCCCATCTCCGCGAGATACATGCTGAGCCCGCCCCAGCCGGAGCCGATTTCAAGCACGCGCTGGCCCTCGTTCAGCCTCAGTTTTCCGGCGATGTGGCGTTTCTTGGCAAGCTGGGCCTCATCCAGCGAAATATCCGGGGATCGAAATAGGCGCAGGAATATTGCCAATCCTCATCCAGGAACAGGCGGAAGAGCGGCGGGGTCAGGTCGTAGTGATGGGAGACGTTCTTGCGGTTCCGGTTGATAGGCAGGCGGGTCGAAAGCTGGGCCAGCCCGGTACGCCAGAACAACTTCATCAGCATCAGCGGGTTGTAGACCGTTGCCAGCGTATTGCGCCGGACCAGCGAAAGGAAATCATAGATATCGCCTTCCTCGACCAGAAACCGGCCTTGCATATACATCTCGCCAAGTGCGAGCGGCGGGTCTTTTGCAATCAGGTCCTGCGCCTGTCTGTCGGTGAAACGTATGGCCACGGGATCACCTGAGCCGTCACCGAATGTTGTGATCTCTCCTGTTTCCGTCTGGACCCGTAATGTGCCGGTTTTGATGATCTTTTCGATCAGGTTGAACAGCGGTGAAGCCATCACAATCCCCCGAATGCCTGCGAATGTCACATTTTATTCACCGTAGAATATTCGTTTTGGCACAAGAAACAAGACAGTTTGGGCTGCAGCACCAGGGTAGGTATTTCAAGAGGTTAGGTGATGTGCAATTTTTGATTGCGACAAGCCTGGCTCTCTGGAATGTTCTCGCAAGGGACAAATAATCGGAATTGATTCGGCGCTTGGGGGCGTGTGCAATGACTTTTGGAATGAGCCTGCGGGCTGTGTGGGGCGGTTCGTTCAGGCTGCTGTTTTCAAACCTTCTGACGGCGCTGAAAATCGCCTGGCCCTGGGTGCTGCTGGCCTTCTTCGTCAGTCTTTTTCACCGGGAAGCCGCAGAGTTACCAGTGGAGCGACCTCACCAACAGCGATGTGTTTTTGTTTGTCGTGGGCTTTGTCGTCTCCGTTTCGGTCTATCTGATTGCCTTTTCCTCGGTTGCCGTCGCCTGGCACCGTCACGGTCTGCTGGGGAGATGCCGAAGCCATTTCCGATCCGTTTCGCGAGGCGCGAACTACGCTTTCTCGGCCAAAGCATACTTGTCGGGCTGGTGATGACGCTGATCATGGTTCCGGTGGTGATCGTGTTTACGTTGCTTTCCCTCATGCTGAACAACGGTGGCTCGTTCACCGTGATCCTGTTCGCCATCGTCGGTATTGCTGGTTATTTTGGCGTCGTTTCGCTTGCCATGCGCTATTCGCTGGTGCTGCCGGCGACTGCGGTCGACCGTGAATTCGGCGTCGCTGATGCCTATCGTCATGGCGACGGCTTCGGTCTTGCCATGGCGATCACGAACATCGCTATCGCGTTTCTGGTCGTGCTCCTGTCGCTGCTTCTACAATTCGGCCTGGCGGCGCTGGCGTCGCTGTATCTCACTGTGGCGCCAGCTGCGCTGGTGCCTATGGTCGGCGCTTTCGTCACGGTCGCTGCCACATTCTTTGAAACGGTGACGTCGTTCTTTACCATTGTCGCCGGGCTGGCTGTGGTGACCACCGGCTACCGGGTCGCCGGCGAAAGCCGCGGCTACGATGTCTTTGGAGATCGACTAAACACGGACTGAGCGTTACTTCCTGCGCATGGCGTTGGCCAGTGCCGCGCCGAAAGCGCCCTGGCCCTGGCGGTCGTCCTGCTTGTTATCACGTTGCGGCTTGCGGTCGTTGCCGCGCGGTCCTCTGGCTGAGGGTGCGCCTTCATCCTTCTTCATCGAAAGGCCGATGCGCTTGCGTTTCACATCGACATCGACCACGCGCACCTTCACCACATCGCCGGCCTTCACCACCTCATGCGGGTCCTTGACGAAACGATCGGCAAGCTGGGAAACGTGGACAAGCCCGTCCTGATGAACGCCGACGTCGACGAAGGCGCCGAAGGCGGCGACATTGGTGACCGTGCCTTCCAGCATCATGCCGGGCTTCAGATCCGAGATTTCATCAATGCCATCGGCAAAGCTTGCGGTCTTGAATTCCGGGCGCGGGTCGCGGCCGGGCTTTTCAAGCTCCGAGAAAATATCGCGCACCGTCGGCAGTCCGAAACGCTCGTCGACAAATTGGCGTGGATCGACAGCCTTCAGGGCTGCACTGTCGCCCATCAGCGTTCTGAGGTCGCGCCCGCAGGCCGCCACGATCTTCTTGGCAATATTATAGGCTTCCGGATGCACGGCGGAGGCATCGAGCGGCTCCTTGCCGTCACGAATGCGCAGAAAGCCGGCGCATTGCTCAAAGGCGCGTGGCCCGAGGCGGGCGACCTTGAGCAATTCCTTACGGCTCTGAAACGCGCCATTTTCATCGCGGTGGACGACAATCGCCTCGGCAATCGAGGGCCCGAGTCCGGAAACGCGCGCCAGCAGCAGGGCGGAAGCCGTATTGAGATCAACGCCGACGCCATTGACCGCATCTTCGACCACCGCATCGAGCGAGCGCGACAGCTTGATCTGGTCGACATCGTGCTGGTACTGGCCGACGCCGATGGATTTCGGTTCGATCTTCACCAGTTCGGCCAGCGGGTCCTGCAGACGCCGGGCAATCGAGACCGCGCCGCGCAACGAGACATCGAGGCCCGGAAATTCCTTTGCTGCCGTTTCGGATGCCGAATAGACCGAGGCGCCCGCTTCCGAGACAATAACCTTGACCGGCTTGGGGTCGGGGATCTCGGTCAGAATATCGGCGACGAGCTTTTCGGTCTCGCGGCTGGCGGTGCCGTTGCCGATCGCGATCAGCGAGACCTTGTGGCGGGCAATCAGTGCCTTCAGTGCCGCCATCGACCCCTGAATGTCATTGCGCGGCTGGAACGGATAGATCGTGGCGGTGTCGAGCAGCTTGCCGGTGCCATCGACGGCGGCGACCTTCACGCCAGTGCGGATGCCCGGATCGAGCCCCAGCGTCACGCGCGAGCCGGCGGGGGCGGCGAGCAGCAGGTCTTTCAGGTTGCGGGCAAACACCTGGATCGCCTCGTCTTCGGCGCGCTCGCGCATTTCCCGCATCAAGTCGAGCGACAGCGAAGTGGAAAGCTTCACCCGCCAGCACCAGCCTGCCACCTGCATCAGGAATTCATCGGCCTTGCCCTTCGCCCCAATATCGAAGAAACGGGCAATCATCTGCTGGGCCGGTTTGACGGGTGAGGGGGCGTCGCGGTCGGCCTCGATGGCCACCGTCAGAACCTCTTCATTCCAGCCGCGCAGCATGGCGAGCACGCGGTGGCCGGGCGCTGTGGCGAATTTTTCGGAATGATCGAAATAGTCGGAGAATTTCGCGCCCGCTTCTTCCTTGCCTTTGACGACCTTGGCGTAAAGCACGGCATTGTTGCGCATATAGCGGCGCAGGCTGCCCACAAGTCCGGCGTCTTCGGCGAACTGTTCGGAGAGGATATCGCGGGCGCCGTCAAGGGCGGCGCGGATATCGGCGACGGTCTCGTTCACATAAGCTCTGGCAAGCTGTTCCGGGTCGCTGGTGCGGTTCTGATAGATCGCATCCGCCAGCGGCTGCAGCCCGTTCTCGCGGGCAATCATCGCCCTTGTGCGGCGCTTAGGCTTGTAAGGCAGATAAAGGTCCTCAAGCTCGGACTTGGTGGTGACACCGGCGATCTTGCCCGCCAGATCATCCGTCATCTTGCCCTGGTTCTGAATGGAATCGGTAATCGTCGCCCGCCGGGCCTCAAGCTCGCGCAGATAGGTGACGCGCTCGGCCAGAAGCCGCAACTGGGTGTCATCGAGACCACCGGTCGCTTCCTTGCGATAACGCGCCACAAACGGCACGGTGGCGCCGCCGTCAAGCAGCCCAAGTGCTGCGTCGACCTGGTCGGGCCGGGCCTTGATTTCATCGGCGACGATGCGGGCAATGGTCTTGTCACTCATGGGGCAGGTCTGTCCGGTTCATTGTCTCTGTTCGCGGAAGGTAGCGAAGCGGAAAACAATGACAACCTTAATTCTTGTCGGAACCAAGTCCATCCCCATGGATGTGCCCCGGGCGCTGGCAAAGAAAAGGCCGGGTCGCTTTTGCAGGCCCGGCCCTTGTTGTTCAGCCGAAGTGATAGGGCCGGAAGTAATCCGGCTTCAGTGCAGTGGTCACCTCCTGAACCATCGCGCCGCGGCTTGCGGCAAAGATGTCCCTGAGACCCGTGACCTGAAAGCCGAGGCGCTGCTGCACCTTCAGCGATCCTGCGTTTTCGGCGAAGGCGCCGGAATGCAGGGTGATGTCGCCCATATCTTCAAAGAACCGAGCGACAAGGGCGGAGGCGGCCTCGCTCATGAAGCCGCGTCCCCAGTAATATCGCCGCAGCCAATAGCCGAGATGATACCCGCCCTGTCTGAGTTCGATGGTGACAAGACCGATCAGCACCCGGTCTGCCGGTTGGGTGATGGCAAACGCCCATTTCCGGGCGTCGCCATTTCTCTTCGCGTTGAGCCAGTCGGTGGCGTCATCGAGGGTGAACGGGTAGGGCGGCCGCGACAGCATGCGTGTCACCGAAAAATCGGAAAGCACACCGGTAATCGCCTCCGCATCTGCCACACGAAGCGGCCGCAGGTGAAGCCGTTCGGTGTCGATGGCAGTCATCTGTCGCTCTTCAACGTCAAGGCTCATCTCTGGCCTCCCCAGCTTTTCAGCGACATCCAGTTGCGCCGATCGAGCCTGTACCATTCGACCGCGACCGATCCGCCGATCGCCAGCGATTGTACCATGCCGGGGCCCTGGAACTGGAACCCGCATTTGTGCAGGACCCGCCGCGAGCGTTCGTTGACGACCCGGCAGCGCGCATCGATATGGTCGACCTCGTTGCGGGTGCGGAACACCATATCGATCAGCACCTGGGCGGCTTCCGTGGTGTAGCCCTTGCCCCAGTAGGGTTCGCCGAGCCAGTAGCCGATTTCGACGATGCTTTCGTCATCGGGCAGGTTTTCTATGCCGCAGCAACCGATGAATTCGCCGTTTTCCGCTTTCGTGATGGCATACACGCAATTGCCGATCGCGCCCTCTTTGGTTCGCTCCACGAACTTGGCTGCATCGTCTGTCGTATAGGGATGCGGCATGCGCGACACCATGGTCGCGATCTTGTCGTTGTTGGCGAGATGGGCAATGGCGTCAATGTCATCTTCGTGCGGGGCTCTGAGGACGAGCCTTTGCGACAGAAGAACCGGGCAATCCCGCCTTTGGATATCCGGCCTTAGCCGCTCCTGGAAAGCCGGGATTGGCTCTCCCTTTGTAGATCCCTTTGCATTTTTCAGGTCCTTTCTGTGGGTTGAAACGAAAGAAGGGAAGATGGTGGCGTCCCATCTTCCCTTCTTGTTCAAAACCCAGGTTTGGTAACCTGATATCTGAAAGCCGGGTCGATGTGACGCCGGCTGATTTTTAAGCGGTCCGGCTTATTCCGCTGCTTCTGCGTGTTTCGGTGCCACGGACACATACATGCGGCCATTGGCGCGCGCACGGAATGTCACGTTGCCTTCAATCTTGGCAAAAATGGTGTGATCCTTGCCGATGCCGACATTGTCGCCGGGGTGCCACTTGGTGCCGCGCTGACGAATGATGATGTTGCCCGGAATGACATTTTCGCCACCGAACTTCTTTACGCCAAGGCGCTTGGATTCAGAATCGCGACCGTTACGCGATGAACCGCCAGCTTTTTATGTGCCATTGGAGTTCTCCTTTAAACCTTCGAAACTTCTGCTTTTAAATTCAGCCGGCGACGATGTCGGTGATCTTGACGATCGTGACGTGCTGACGATGACCGCGCGTACGCTTTGAGTTCTGACGGCGACGCTTCTTGAACGCGATAACCTTGCGGTTACGGGCCTGTTCAATGACTTCCGCCTTGACGAGAGCGCCCTTGACAAAGGGAGCGCCGATTGTGGCATCGGCACCTTCGCCGATAACCAGAACCTCAGTAAACTCAACCGTGGCGCCTGCTTCGGCATCGAGCTTTTCGATACGGAGCGTGTCCTCGGCATTCACGCGGTACTGTTTACCGCCGGTCTTGATGACTGCGAACATTTTTTACCTTTCATGTTCTAAGTCCGGCTCTATCCTTCTCGACAAGAAGAATGACCGTCTTTTTATCAGTCTGTCTGAAGCAGGGAGTTCAAAGATAAATTCTTGTGAAACCCGGTCTGCCGGTGAAATCTTCCCGCAAGAGAAGATCAAGCGCATGCCACAGGACATACGCGTCCGGCAGCGTGCATACGATGAAGCCATGCGAGAGTCAATAAAACACATGAAAAAGCTTGAGCTGCGCTCTTGCATGACAGGGTTTTGCCCGCTATGAGACCCCGGCGTTCCAACGCAGACCACGGCACTTTATGGAGAGGTGGCAGAGTGGTCGAATGCACCGCACTCGAAATGCGGCATACGGGCAACCGTATCGGGGTTCGAATCCCCCTCTCCGCCAGGATTTTCTTTTAATATCAATATTTTAAGAGGTTGGTGATCTGGCCCTGCTTGGCTTCGCGTACATTTTGGTCAATGACACCACACGGCGGGCCACATACCAGGCACGTTGTAGCGCGCAAAATCGGATGGCGCGGCGCGCAACATCATCTGGCAGCAAATTGCGTTACATTTTGACGGGTCGTTCTTGCAGGCCCTTCTTCCAGTCACCGCCACAGCCGAAAGTCGGCGCATACAGCATTTCTGCGTACCGAAATTTTGTGAATGCGGGTAACTGAAAGCCTTTGTCGGCTTCGCGCCGAATGCTTTCATCATCAGCCACATCACCGTCCAGGTTCGCGCCGCCTTGCCGAGCGCGATCTGCGATCCCGATTGCGTCGGGCCGTCGCGAAGCTTCAGGCCTTCGCGCGACAGCTCCATCTCTATTCTGTTGCAATAGAGGAGTTCGTCGGCGTGGGCCACAATGAAGAGGCGTCGCCTTATCTGGCTCGCGCCGGTTTCGAGCGCTGAGAACATGCCCGCTTTGACCGCCTAGCCCATTCCGCGAAGGTCGTCCCGCGATTTCGAGCACCTTGCTCTTCATCGCATCCATGCTTTCGACGGTCGTGTCGATCAGGGTCGAGACATTGGCCATTTCCGAGGAAAAATTCGCCGCCATCATGATCGGGGAGACGATGATTGCACCCATGGCGGCCGCGCCAAGCAGGCGTTGGCGCGCGCTTTGAAGCTTCGCTTCCGCGTTCTGAATACCGGCTTCAAGATTATCGACGGAAAAGCGGGTGGCGATTGCGCCGCCGACATTCCGCTTCAACTTGCTCGCGCTTTCCGAAACGCCGCGAAAGAGCAAAGCATCGGTCCCACATATGCAATGTCGCGCAGAGAAACACTCAGCACGTCCAAAACACTTTGTTTGTGCTCCTTTCTGCGATACATGACCTGCCACCCAGTCTTTCTTGCCTGCTGTCAGACTGGTGTTGCACGCCCCGCTTTCCCGTTCGGTCTTCCGGCGGACTGACTGAACGATTTGGATTGACGACGATGTTCCGCGCCTTTTGCCTTGCCGCCTTCGCCATGCTCTGCACCGGCTTTTTCCTGTCTGAAACGAGGGCCGCGCCGTACCATGCCGGTCTCGTGCGGCTCGTGGTTGAGGAGGATCTCGAAAAGGCCCCTGTCGTCATCTGGTATCCGACCGGCATTCCTGAAGTCTCCTGGCAGGCCGGGCCATTTGAAATCACCGCCAGCCGGGGCGTGGCGGTGGCGAAAGGGCGCTTTCCCGTCCTGCTCCTGTCGCATGGTCATCTGGGCGGCCCTCTCAGCCATCGCGATTTCGCAGCCTATCTTGCCCGGCAGGGCTATATCGTGGTCGCGCCGACGCATTTGGGCGATGCAGCAGGTCACCCGATTGCCAGACAGGACCAAATACTGGTGCGCCGGCCGCGACAGGCAATTGCGGCGCTGGATGCGGCTTTTAAGGATGACCGCTTCGCCGCCCATGCCAACCGCGCCCGTATCGGTATGATTGGCTATTCCGCCGGGGGCTATACCGCCCTCATGCTGGCGGGGGCAAAGCCGATTTTGCGCTTGCGGCGGCCTATTGCCAGGCGCATGGCGGCGCTGACGCCGGCTCCTGCGGGCCGGAGCAAGACGTCTGGACCCGGATATCAACGACGCTTGCCAGTTGGACGCCGCCGATTAATCCCTATTCCATAAAAGCGCTCGTCCTGCTCGATCCGCTTACGACGATGTTCGGCGCCACAGGTCTCACCGCCGTCAAAATCCCCGTTCTACTTGTTCGCCCGGAGGATGAGGCCTACATGAAGGTCGGCGCCAACGCGCTGGCGCTTGCCGGCAACCTGCCTCATCCGCCACAAGAACTCGTCATGCCCGGACGCCACTTCGTTTTCATCGATCCATGCCCAGAGAAGATCGCGGCGGAGGCCAGCCTGATCTGCGGTGATGAACCCGGTGTCGATCGGGCGTCCGTCCATCGTGAACTGGAGACCGAGATCACGGGCTTCCTGAAGCAGAATTTGTGAAGGGCTGACAGCGAAACAGGTCAGGCAAGCGTCTCCAACGCTGTCCGGCGCGCCAAAAACACGCGTCTGCGCAAAATCTCATCCTCTTCCTCAAGCGACCTCTTTCCATGCCGAGCGCGTCGGCGCTATATCGGGCCCATGCAACGCAACCGCTATCATCATCTCGAGTGGCTTCACGGCATCGATTTTTCGAGGCAGCCTTCAGCACGCAGACTTTTGCCCGGCACGCGCATGAGGGCTTTGCGATCGGCGCGATTGCCGAGGGCGTGGGCGGTTATCTTTGTCGCGGCGAAAGCATGGTGCTGCCGGTCGGTTCGCTTTCCTTGATGAACCCGGAAGAGCCGCATACCGGCCACGCCGCCGCAGAACGGGTGCGTTACAACATGCTGTACGCTTCCGAGGCGGCGGTACGCGCGGTTCTGGGTGTGCGCAGCCTTCGCGGCTTTGCCGAAATCGCCCCGCGCGACCGTGGGTTCAGGCTGTCGCAGGCGCTGGCCGGGCTCGCTGCATGCCTCAACAGTCCCCGGATGGCCGATCACCGACTGGCGGTCGCAGAAGCTGCCCATGCGGTGCTGGCCGAAGCCTTTACGCAATACGGTCGTGCAGAACTGCGCCGGGCGGGAAACGAGCCCGCCGCGATCCGCGCAATGCTTGATTTTATCGCGGATGGCGTCGCCGCCGGCGAACCGCTGAGCCTGCCCGACATGGCGGCTGCGGTCAGCCTGAACCCGTCCTATCTCATCCGTAGCACCATCCGCGCCACCGGCCTGACGCCGCACGGTCATGTGCTGCGCGCCCGGCTGGGGCACGCCCGCCGCCTGCTGCTTGATGGCACGCCCGCGGTGGAGGCTGCCATTTCCGCGGGTTTTTGCGATCAGGCGCACCTGATCCGCCATTTCCGCCGTCATTACGGCGTGACGCCCGGTGCGCTCATCCGGCATTAAAGGTCAATTTCGTCCAAGACCCGACGCCTCCAGACATGACATGGCGTGGCGCGAAAGGATACCGCCATGTCACTCAAACCCGTGATCATTCTGGATGAAACGCTGCCGACCGGCCTCAAGGCAAATTTCTCGGCCGTTATGGCCATGAGCCTCGGGAAACTGCGTCCCGACCTGGTCGGCGCGGATACGCCCACCGGCGACGGCATCTCCCTTGCCGGAATCACAACCGTCGCCTTGCCGGTTCTCGGCGCTCCGGCGGAGGAGCTGCCGGCGCTCTTCGACAAGGCGGCCGGCCTGCCGATACGGCTGGCCTATATGCGCGCCGCTTTCGAGGCACGCGATTATGCCGACTACACGGCCCGGATCGCCGCCGAACCCTGGCCGCACACACGCCGCAGGCGCTCCTGATCGCCGGATCGCGCAAGGCCGTGGACCGGATCTGCGGCCGCCTGCCACTGCTGCGTTGATGTCGACCGCCCGAACGTTACCCAACAGGACAGCAAGGCGGGTTTTGCTCTACCGTCGAAGCATCTGAGATCTGGGGAAACGGATAATTCTTGCAAAATCGCGGCATTCGAGCCGTGTTTCGCCACAAACCGGGCTTATCGGACCTGATCCGATCATTCGACGTGCCATTCAAAGTCAGCGCAAGGAAAAAGCTGCATGCGACCCAGCGTCTTACCGACCCTCTTTCTGTCACTTCTCCTTCCCGTCAACGCCCATGCAGCCTGTAGCAAGGCGGACGGCGCCGGCTTCGTCCTGCAGGGCGACGAGGTGACGAGCCGTGAACACGGTCTGACCTGGAAAAGATGCGCGATCGGCATGCGGTGGGACGCCGCCGCACAGACCTGTTCCGGAGAGGCGCGCGGCCTTGGGCTGAACGAGGCGATTGACTACGCAAGGAAGGAAGGCGGGGGCTGGCGCGTTCCAACCGGGCCGGAACTGGAAACCCTTATCCTCAACACCTGCGAGGGTCCGAAGATCGACCCTGTGGCTTTTCCCAACATTGCGGCCACCGACTTCGGCGATGGCGCGTTGTTCTGGACATCCACGGAAGCGATGCCCGACATGTTCTACTTCTTCGACTTCACCAACGGCTTTTTCGACATGCACAGCCAGGGCTTCCACCTGTCCGTCTTGCTCGTGAAAGACCGGTCTCGCTGAAGCGCCTGTCCATCCATGTGTCGCACCGATACGCCCGCAAGGGCAAGCTGCCGCCCGCCAAAAGCAGACGGCAGCAGCGCCAATTTTATCGCGTGGAATAAGAGATAATGAAGCCGCTTCGATCTGCGGTTTGCCTGAACGGCGTCCGGGTAAACTGAACGAAGACCGTGCTCAAATCCATGCCTTCAATCTCCAGATTTTCGATAGGGCCGGACATGGTTTCCGTGTCGGCCCAGATCTCGCCCCGGTATCCGTTTTCGCTCCCGGGCTGGTCGTAGTTGGTCCCGGCGATACCGAACAGGTTTGAAAGGCTGGCATGCACCTCGTCGTAGGCCTCGACCGTCGCATCGGGCAGGTTCACATCGCAGATCTTTCGACCAAATCTTTCGCCCAGAAAAACCAGGGTCTCGTTGCCGTCAATCTCTCCCTGATAGGCTGAAATCATGAACGGTACTTTCGTTTCCATCTGAAACGCCTCGAAGCCGTGGCTTTCAAGTAGGGCTCCCTCAAACGCGCCAAAGCAAAGCCGGTTTGTCTGATCGAGCAAGCTTTGCCCCGCAAAAGCGTTTGGCGCGGCCAAGGCAAGGCCCACAATCATCAGCGCGAGTTTTGTCTCCATTTTGTTCATTCCTGATTTTGTGTGAAGATGTCACCGCACCGGCCCGCCGGAGCAAGACTTGTCCGGAGGCCGTATGGTTGTCTATTGGGTTTCTCAGCCAAAGCGCCGCAGGATCCAGTCGAACGCCGACGCCTGCCAAAGCGCGGCCGCCCCCACCTGGCAATGTTCTCCGCCGCCCGATTCCTCGCTGAAGATCACATGTTCAACAGACCGGGCATTGACGAGGGCCTTCTCGAAATCCTCAACTTGTGAGACAGGAACAAAATGATCGATTTCGCCTGCGAGAATGAGGACGTCGCCCTTGATCTGCTGCGCGACACCGGCAAGCGTGAAAGCATGTGCCGCGTCGATGAAAGCCTCCGGGCTGTCCTTGCCGAACACCCATTGCCCGTTTTCCAGAGCCCATGAAACGCCCGGCAGTTTTGAATAGACCGGGTGATTGATCATCGGGCGGAATTTCTCGACGACAGCGCCGAGATCATACATCACATCGAAGGCGATGACGCCGTCGATCCGATCATCGAACGCAGCGGCCCTTGGCGCAAGATAGCCACCGAGGCTGATGCCCGTCAAAATAATCCGATCGTATTCCGGATGCTTTTCGAGAAGGTCGTCGATGATCGCACTGGTCGGTTTTTCCCATTCGTGGGTGAAATATATCTGCTGGTCGCGCACCGGTCCGGACTGTCCGGGGCCTTCATAAAGAAGCGTGCTGTATCCCCGTTCATTGGCCGCCTTGCCCATCATGAAATGGAGCTCTTCAAGGGTGCCGTCGAAACCGCCGACGATGACGAGCAACGGGCGCTTCTCTCCGCCTTCGACCGGGAAGAAGATGCTTTTGAGCACACCGTTTTCATAAGGCGTCTCATAACGCTGATAGGCTATGGCCTGATCGGTGAGCCCCTGATCGAAGTTTTCGATCTGGCTTTTCCAGGCGATGGCGCGCCGTGGATCATCGCTGGCCAGGAAAAACTCCGCCGTTCTCCAGTAGGTATGTGCGCGGAAGCGGGCGAGGCCACGGCTCACGCGGTCGCCACAGTCTTCTGCAAGCTTTTCATTGACGCGCGCAATCCGGGCAAACGCGTCATACCATGCATCGGCATCGCCTGCGGGAATGGTCGATATGGCCTGCAGCACTTCCGCGATATCAGCGGCACCGGCGCCTGCGTCACTCAGCACGCGCAAGGCCTGGAAGTGATAGGTCTGGTCTTCGAAAAGATGACGAATGCCGACGGGGCCTACAGTCGTTTTGTTCGGATCTGACATGGTTCTGCCTTTCTATCGGTTGCTCTGCTGGTTGGATTACGCAAATCGACCGATATTTTTTGATATTTTCCGCCAAATGTTTGATAGTTTCCGTCACCACGAGACAATCGGCATAAAGCGATTTGGAAAGCACGCCATGCGGACATTCGAAGCCAAAACGTCGATCGATATGTTTGACCTGCTGATCGACCTCGCCGAGAAGGAAACGCTGATATCCGCGCCGGAAGCCGGGCGTTTTCGAAGGATTTCCGCCGTGTTGAAACAGGACCATTCCACCGCCTCCCATATGGGTGAAGAGGCGGTGCTGGAATTCGGTACGCTTCTGGTCGATCGCTGGGGCGGGCCGGAGGTTGGCGCGGTCCTGGCCCTGAAGACAGACCTCACCCGGCTCGGGATTCTGGGTCAGCTGATCCTGCAGAGCGAAACGCCGCACGCCGTGTTCTATCAAATGGCACGCTTCAACCGGCTGCTGAACCAGCGCTCAGCCTTTGAACTCTCTATCACTCCCTATCGCCTGACCATGATGCACACGCATGTCAGGGGCGAGCCGAAATTCACCCGTGCCGCACAATTCGGCACGATCTGGGCCCTTGCCAATGTGGCGCTCATTCCCGAACATGTTTTCGGGGCGGCAGTGTTGCCAGTCTCGGCGCATTTTGACTTTCCCGCACCTTCCCATCTTGAGCCGATCAATCGTGTGTTTGGCCCGTCCGTACATTTCGATCAGCCCCACGCTTCGGTGGTCTTTGATCGCGCCCGCCTCAGTGAGGTTCGCAAAGATATCTCGTTTCCTGTTTTCAAGGCGTTGGAAGATGCCGCCGAAAGAGGGCTTGATGATGTGCCCGCTCTGGACAGCCTCGCAGGCCGTGTTCGCCATCATATCGGTGAACGCATGGCCGGCTCGATCGCATCCCAGAGCGATGTGGCGACCCGTATGGGCATCTCGGTTCGTAGCATGCAGAGGAAGCTTTCTGATGGGGAACCTCCTTTCGCCGGGAGGTTGATACCGTCCGCGCCGAAACCGCCCGCCAGCTTCTCGGCGATCGGACGATTTCCCTTTCCGAGATCGCATTTCGGCTTGGCTATGGCGAACTGGCCGCCTTCAACCACGCTGCCCGGCGCTGGTTTGGAACATCGCCGGGTGCCCTGCGGCGCGGAAAACGAGCGGAGCCCGATGGCGATTTTTCATCCGGGAAGCGCTCCTGACGGCTCCGCATTTCAGGGCGAGGCCACCATCCGGTAACCGCGCCCTGATATCCGCACCGGTGATTTGCGGTGCAAAGGTTAAAAATCAGCGCTTTCCGTCGAGATCGCGTACCTCGCTACCCATCGCTTTCAAGCGCGTCATATAATCTTCTGCCGGCAACAGCTGGGAGGGAAATATAGCCCTGCGGCAACCGGCTCTCCGGACAAGCCTGCCAGCCGCTCGAGCAGCATTGCGACGCCCATGCCGGTGAGCGGCATCTGGCCGCCGGAATGAACCACGGCCTGAGCGCTCTTGAGCGCCGCGCCGTCATGGGATTTCCCGGAAAGTTCGACAATGATTTCCGTGGACAGTGGTTCACCGCTCCGCCGTGAAGACGATTCCCCGATGGCCAGACGGAACGCGACATTCGGAGCCTTTGTCGCCTCAGCAAGGATCAGGACATCATTGGGCGAAAGCAACTCGCCGGGCATCGTCGTGCCGTCGACTGCTGTCACCTCAGTTTGCACCTCTTCCCCGGTGCGCCAGACATAGGCGCCATTTTCGATCGACAGGGCGGCAGGCATCATTTTGGTCAGGCGTTCCATGTCGGCATAAGTTGCAGGGCCTCCGATGTCGTTCTCGTCGATAATGGCGCTGACGCGCACATCGTCGATCGTGCCGAAGGCCTTCGCCGCTTCCAGGGCCGGGATCGTCGTGGCGCCCACGAGCCATTCGGCGCCGAGCACCACCGGCGTGGAGGATGCACTCAGCATATGGGCCGCGACTTCCGGCGCGAGCTCGTGAATGCCGGACAGAAATGCTGAGATAGGGGATCCCCGCGATTGCGCGAAGCGAAGGCTGCCGAGACTATCCTCCTTGAAGAACAGCGCCAGCGCGGAGACCGGCTGATCGCCCAGTCCAAGATCCGGTTTCGCTAGGTCGACGGCGACGCCGCGGGCATTGCCGATTTCGGCCGCCGCTTCCTCGGCCCGGGCAAGGTTGCGTCCGCCGATCAGCAGCGGGACGTCCGGGAAGTGCTTGCGCAGATGCTGTGCGGTCTGGCGGCCGACGAAGCCGGCGCCGCCAACGAGAAGAATGGGGTCGTGTAGCATGGGATCTCCTGTGTATCGTGCTACGATATTTCGCTGTATCCCGGCATCCGCGCCGCTGACGTTCGGTAGTGTCGAGCGGGCTGGCCATTGTCGGGGTCACGTGTTACAATCAGTAATATACTACTAGTAAGTTACTAAGTGTAATATAAGCGGATTTTTCTGCTTTCAACCTCACAGGCGTGTCATGTCGAAAAAATGCCGAAAGCGGAGCGGCGCGCGCAATTGCTGGAGACGGCGCGGGAAATGGTGCGCGAAAGCGGCACAGATGCCCTGACGCTCGGGAGCCTTGCCGAACGGGCGGGCGTCAGTAAGCCGATCACCTACAACCATTTCGGCACGCGTTCGGGCCTGATGATCGCGCTTTACCGGGAGATCAACGAGCAGCAGGTGCGCGCTACACAGGAGGCGCTGGCCAACGCGCCGGCGAAACTCGTTGAGGTCGCGTGGCTTCTGGCTGAGGCCTATATGGACTGCCATGAAGGCGTCGGCCCCGAATTTCATGCGATTGGAGGCGCGCTAAAGGGTGATCCGGAAATGGAGGCCTATGAGCGCGACATGCTGGATGAGCATATCGCCCATTATGCAAACGTCCTGAAGCCCTTCACCGGCCTGTCCGCACCTGAACTTCAGCGCCGGGCGATCGCCATCCTCGGTGCGGCCAACGCGCTATCAGATGCGATGACCCGCGGACGGGTCAGCAAGACGGATGCCGTCGACGATCTCGCTAGGTTGATCGCGACCACGATTGGGCAGGACTAATTCCGCTTCGACTCGGCGATAGCGCTTTGATTGCAAGGCGGTTCTTGGTGCCGAACGTCCGCTTAGCCCACGTTCTTCCCATAAGCTGCCTGACAGCTCCCGGGTCCATTTTTGTCATTCCAGCGGTGCCAAGCTTTTGTTCGGTATTAGAATTTTTGTGCGGAAAAATCTCATAGCGACGGGGTCGAAGGTTCGTATCCCTACAAGACTTTAGCACAGCTTTCGATATCGCTGAACAAACCGCGTATCATTCCAGTGCTTCCAGGCCTGCACCCCACGTCCAGAAACCGCGAGACCCCACTTGTCGGCAATGGCGTGTCCGTTGGAAAGCGAGATCAGTGCCAGCCACGCGCGCTGAGGGTAAAAGGGCCGCAAAGTTTCATCTGTCAGGCTGCGACGGATGTTGTCCGCGAGGATCGGGCCCTGGCGAACGGCGAAGACGCCGGCCTTGGGCCGCGGGTCGGGCAGCGATGCGACATCGCCGGCTGCAAAGACATTGCTGTGGGAGACGGAACGCAGCGTGGCATCCACACGGATGAACCCGCCCGCGTCCAGTTCGAGACCGGACTTGCGAAGCCACGACGGAGCGCCGCTCGACGTGGTCCAGACGGCCTCGTCGACCGGAAGTCGCCTGCCATCGCCGGCGACGAGTTCGCCGTTTTCGAATGCGACAACATCGAAACCGGAATAATGTTCGATGCCAGCCTGTTGCAGTGCCGTTTCCACGAATCTTTGTGTCATTTTGCCACGCTCGGGAACAGCTCGAAGCGCGCGGCCTGCAAGCGTGACCTGTACCCGGTCGCGCGCAAACCTCTCATGAAGAGCGAAGGCCATCTCGACTCCCGCCACGCCATGGCCGATAATGGCGAGGCGGAGCGGTCCTTCGTGTTCTTCGGCCAAGGCGTCCAACTGGGCCAGCCGCTTCGCAAAACTCGCGATCGGCTTGACCGGGATGCCGCCTGAAATGCCTGCCGGAAGCGAAGGCGCTGAACCGATATCGATCGAAAGCAGGTCGTAGCCGAGAACCTGTCCATTTGCGAGCGATACGCTCCGGCGCCCGGGATCGATGCCAGTCGCCGATGTTTCCAGAAAGGTCGTGTCTTTGCGCTCACACAGGGCGGCCAGATCGATATGAAAATCTTCAAAGCGATACCGGCCCGCGATATAGCCGGGCAGCATGCCGGAATAGGGCGCATGGCGCGATGGCGAGACAAGCACGATCTTCCGGCCATGACCATGTTCGCCAAGCGAGCGGACGACCTCGACATGAGCATGGCCTCCGCCGAGCAGGACAACCGGTCTATCCGTCTCATTGTTCTCAAGCATAGGGCTGGTCTTTCGGGCCGACGTTATGGATGACACCGCCTGCGGCATCCGCATCGGCCTCATCATGGGTCACGAGAATGACAGGAAGGTCGGCATCGCGCACCTTGGTAAAGACGAGGCCGCGCATCTGGGCACGCAATTCCGTGTCGAGCTTGGAGAAGGGCTCGTCCAGCAGCAACAGCCTCGGGCGTGAGACGAGCACACGCGCAAGCGCGACCCGGGCCTTCTGCCCGCCGGAAAGCGTTGCCGGGTCACGGTTTTCGAAACCGGCAAGATCCATTTCGGCCAGAATACCGGCCGCGAGGTGTCGCCGGGCGTGGCGATCCTTCACGTCGGCGGGGATCGCGAACGCAATATTGGCCCCGACCGACATGTGCGGGAACAGGAGCGGATCCTGAAACAGGATGCCCGCCCGTCGTGCTTCCGGCGGCAGGGCGAGCAGATCAATGCCGTCGACGGAGACTTCTCCTGCGGTTTCGAACACTGGGTCGAGAAAGCCGCCGATGAAAGAGAGCAACGTCGATTTGCCGGAGCCGGAGGGGCCCATCACGGTCAACACCTCGCCAGATGAAATATGCGCTGAAAGATCAATCAGCACGTCGCTGCCGAGACGGATCACGACATTGGAAAGTGAAAGGCCGTTTCGGCTATTTGCGTGTCGCATGGTCAAACCCTCATGTCCCGACGGTTTCGGTGGAGGAGAGCGGGCAGCATCGCGGCCAGTGAAAAGGCGATCAGCGGCAGAATTGTCTGCAGCAGGGCATAGACGCCGATAACGCGGCGATTGTTGCCGGAGGCGAGTGCGACGGCCTCCGTGGTGATGGTCTGGAGCCGTCCCTCGCCGATGAGCAGCGTTGGCAGGTATTGTCCGACCGAAACGGCAAAGCCGACGGCCGATGCCGTCAGGATCGGCCGGATCAGCATGGGCAGTCGGATGGTGACAAGCACGGCCAGGCGGGAACGCCCGAGCGCTGTGGCGATGATCTCATAGCGCCGGTCGAGCGCCCGCCATGGATCTGCGAGCGAGAGAAACACATAAGGCAGGACGAAAACGATATGAACCAGGATCAGCGCGGCGTAGCGATGCTGGCTGCCGCTGCCGATGAAGAGGAGTTGCAGGCCGAACACGAAGGTAATCTGGGGCACGATCAGCGGCAGGTAAAGAATGAAGAGGCTTCGTTCACCGCCGGTCCGTCCCGTCTGGTTCTCCCGTTCAAGGCAGCCGATTGTCAGCATGATGGCGATCAGTGTCGAGAAAAAGCCGGTTACAAGCGTGGTGAACAGCGGATCGATCATCTGTGGCAACGCCCGCACCCAACTGCGTAAGGTAAAGCTCTGCGGCAAAGGGTCTGGGAACTGCCACAGCCCGGCCACGGACCAGATCGCCAGCAGTATGAGACCGGCAAAAACGGCCGAGCCGATGATCCCGATGACGAAGGTCGATAGTCGCCGCAGTCCCGCGTCCCGCGCGAAGCGGCAACCGCGATCCCGCAACAGCCGAAGCAATGCGGCGCAACATCGCTCCAGCGTATACCAGACGACGAGCGCCGCAAGCGTCATCGCCAGCTGGACGACGGCACCGGCGGACGCCAAGAAACGAAAGGTGAGATCGGGGTCGCTCATCCATTGCACGAGACGCGTGGCGAGCGTGCCGGGCAGGTTCGGTCCGAGGATCAGTGCGACGTCCACCACCGATGTGGAATAGGCGATGACGGCATAGACGGCGAAACGGATCTGCCGGTAGAGCGCAGGCCACAGAAGGTAGATGAAGCCGCTGATCCGTCCGTAACCGAAGGAGGCTGCCAGCCTGCGTGCAGGGGCGAGATCGACCTGCGGCAGGGCGGCGAGTGTGACGAGAAACAGGAAGGGCGTTTCCTTGAGTACCAGCCCTGCGATCATCGCAAATCCGAGAGGATCATGCGGGATCAGGATGTCAGGTGGTCGTTCGATGCCGAGAAGGGGGCCGCGAGCCGGACCAGATAGCCTGACGGAGCAATCAGAAATGCAAGCCCGAATGCTGCTGCCGCGTGCGGCACAGCAAGAAGCGGCGAAAGCAGGTGCTGAAGACGCGACAGCGTCGGCGTTCCGGCAAACCCTGCGATAAAAACCAGGGTGATCGTGAGGGAAAGCACCGTGGTAACCAGCCCGGTTGCGAAGCTCAGCAACGTCGCGTCGGTCAGCCCCGGCGTGGCAAACAGGCTGGCGAAGGCATCGAGACGGAAGCTGTGGCCGCCGAGTGCAGGCAGATAACCGAAGGCGGGGAGCAATGTTCCGAGCAATCCGAAAGTGATGGGCAGCACCAGAAGGGCGAGGGTGACCACGACCGCGCTTGCGGCAAGGCGCGCCACCCATCGTCCCGTTTCTGCTTGTGCGCCCTGATTGCCCGACACGGATCAGTTGCCGCTTGCGTAGCGTTTGCGCCACTCTGTCTCGATCCTGTCCATCCAGCTTGCATGCGGCTCGGCGACGACCGGCCCAAGTTGGTCTGGCGGAAGGGTCGCCACGCCGAGATCGAGCGACTGGAAGGCGGCGCGGTCGGCCTCCGGCAGTTTGTCCATGGCAAGAACGGTGGGATCGCCCCAATAGGCCGGATCCTGCTTGCGCAATTGCGCTTCCGTGGACAGCAGAAAATTGGCGGTCAGCAGGGCAGCTTCCCGGGCATTGGCATTATAGGGGATGGCGACGAAATGCGTGTTCCCCAGCGTTCCGCCGGAAAAGGTGAAGGAACGCACGGTATCGGGCAATTCGCCCGCCTCGATGCCGGCAGAGGCTTCCGCCGGGTTGAAGGCGAAGATGATATCCAGTTCGCCGTCAGCCAGCTTCTGCTTCATGTCCGGATAGTTTTGCGGAAAGGCATGGCCCGAGCGCCAGGCAACCGGATGCAATTCGTCGAGATAGGCAAAAAGAGGCTCGATGTCGCGTTCGAAGGTCTTCTCGTCCACCGGTTCGCCAAGCTTCGAGTGATCGTCGATCACCTCGCTCAGGACCTGCTTCAGGAAGGATGAACCGATGAAGTCCGGCGGAGCGGGATAGGAAAAACGGCCAGGGTGTTTTTTCGCCCAGTCGAGAAGTTGAGCGGCATTGTCCGGCAAGGAACCCGCGTCCGTGCGGGCACTGTCGTAAAGAAGACCATCTTCGCCCCGCCCCAGGGGCTTTCCAGCCCGTCGGTTGGTTCGGTAAAATCCGTGAGGATGGTCGGCTGGTTGTCGACATCCACATAATGCCAGTTGGGCAGCGATGTTGCCCAGCCGGGGAGAGAAGCAGGTCCTGCTTTTTCATCGAGACGAAGTTCTCGCCATTGATCCAGATGAGATCGACCGAGCCATTCTCATCTTTTCCGGCAGCCTTTTCCGCCACCACCTTGGAAACAGCGCTCGCGGTATCGTCGAGCTTGACCTGAACGACCGTGACATCATGGCGCTCTTGCATCTGCGCGCCCACCCATTCGATATAGGCGTTGATGTTTTCCGAGCCGCCCCAGGCATTGAAGTAAACAGTCTGGCCCGCGGCTGCCTTTTCGATCTCCGGCCAGTCGCTCACGTCGGGTTCAGCTGCTGCGGCATTCAGACAGCCGCTCCCGGTTATGACGCAGGCCGCCAGAAGTTGTTTCGTCAAACGCATGTTGTTTTGTTCTCCCCTGTGCGGATCGGCCGGAGCCGCTTCGCTCAAACACCGTCTTCGATAATTTAAACTGTCCACATCCTCAGACCATGCCGATGGGCCGCGGCCGCCTTCGCGCGAGTGCGGCCTGGATCTCCGGGTCGATGTGCTGCTCTTCCGAACCGCTTGCCATGCGCGTGAGATCACACGTGATCCGCATCTGCGCTACAAAGACGCGGCAACCGCGGCACATGGCGAGGTGCAGCTTGATGTTGAGGCGTTGCCACGGGCCGAGCTCGCCGTCTATGAGAAGGCTGGCGCGTTCGGCGACTTCATTGCATCGCAACATCAGATCAATCCTTGTTGTGGAGCCTATGGAAAGGACTCGCGCGGCCACGATCCGTTACAGCCCGGACTGTTTTTTCTGCCGCCGGTTTCGCTCTTCCGGCCGCCCGCCGTTCAGGAACCGCTCCGGCGTCTGCGGATCTGCCTAACGACCGTCGGAATCAGCGCCACTACGGCCAGCGCAAAAAAGCGAGTGTTATGTCCCGTGTCACCAGATCGGAAATCTGCGCCTCGCGTCCAGCCTCTTGCGCGGCGACCAGCACGCTGTCGACGCCCTGGCCGAGATAGGCATAGGCAAACGTGCCGGGCAGGATGCCGAAAAGGTTGCGGCGACAAAGCGCCCGAGGCTGATATCGAACAGGGCGGCGGCGATGTTCACCACGAAGAAGGGAAACACTGGTGCGAGCCGGATGACGAACAGATAACCAAGTGCATTTTCGCGAAAGCCGTCCGCGAGTTTCCTGACCACCCCGTCGACCCGGTGTTGCAAAAAGCTGCCAAAGGCCGAACGCGTTGCCAGAAAGAGGATTGATGCGCCGATCGTGGCGCCGACGGCGACGAGCGCCCCGCCCGCCAGCCAGCCGAAGAGGAACCCGCCGAAGATGGTGAGGATCGACGCCGCCGGAAACGAAAAGGCGACAGCGATAATGTAGACGCTGACGAAAATCAGCGCCGACCAGACCGTATTGGCATCCACATAGGCTCGCAGCGCCTGCCGTTGTTCGGCAAGAAAACCGAGGTTCAGATAGTTCTGCAAGCCGAGGGCATAGCCGAGCGCCAGCCCCAGCACGATAATGCCGACAGGCGCGAAGCGCGACAGCGGTTTTGCTGAAGTTGTGTTGCCTGTTGGCGGGCGAGGTTGGTTATGGTCATCAGACATCTTTGAATATCCAGTCATGGGCGAAGTCACCGGTCGTGGCGGCGGCGGCAAAGCAACCCGACAACGCTCTTGCCCGGAAGGGACAGGAGGCGCGGTTCAGGTGGCGATGGCGCATGAACGTGAGGGCCGTTCATTCGTTTCATATCGCATCGCCCGCACTGGTTTGAATCAAGTTCCCGAGAGGCGGAAGCAGGGTTGCGTCACGATGACTTGATCGGCGCAAATCGCTCTGGACTTCCGGAAGGACAGTTCTGCTAATGGAACGCCAACGGTGGCTGGAGGGATTGTGAGCAATACGGAAAATGACGAGCAGGCTTTGGCGCGGCTGCTGGTTGAGGGGAACCGTGAGGCCTTCGAATGCCTGTTTCGACGGCACAATGCGGCGATGATCCGTTTCTGCACGGGGATGGTCCAGTCCCGTCAGACGGCGGAAGAGGTGGTTCAGGATACATGGGTTTCCGTGCTCAACCGTATCGATCTCTTCGAGGGACGCAGTTCGTTGGCAAGCTGGATATTCACCATCCTCATCAACAAGGCCCGCACCCGCGCAAAGCGCGAGGGGCGTGTCGTCCTGTTTGACGGCCAGGGTGAAGGCGATGGGCTGGAGGATGCCTTTGACGGACGCGGACGTTGGCGCAATTTGCCCGAGCTTTGGGACGATCTGACGCCCGAGCGCCACGTGTCGGGCAGGAGCATTCTGCAGCATGTGGAGGTCGTGATCACGACGCTGCCTCCGGCACAGCGCGCGGTGCTGATCCTGCGCGGTCAACAGGAGCTTGATCCTTCCGAGGTCTGTGCGCTTCTCGACATCAGCGAGGGAAACATGCGCGTTTTGCTGCACCGGGCGCGTGTGACACTGCGCAACGCCCTTGACCGTCTGAACAAGGACATCTGACGGGTACATGGCTGTGTCCGCTCGCGGCTCGGCGCCTTCCTTTGTGCGATCATTTTTCGGCGCTGGAAAAGGCGACCCAACCCTGCCGCCACCGGATCACGGTGGTAAGCGCGCAGAGTGCTGCGAAACCGTAGGCGATCACGGGAAATTTGCCGGGAAACAGGCACATTGCGACGAATACCGCCATTGTCTCGAACCCTTCCGCTAATCCTCCTGCGTAATAGATGCCCTTCGTGGGAAACTCCGGCGCCTTTTGCCACGCTTGGTGGCCACAGCGGAAAACGCGAGAAAAGACGAGCCGGTCCCGACGAAAGAGACGATCAGCACAGCTGCCGGCAGTGCGTGGACGGCGGGCGCCTGAACCGCAAAGCCCAGTGGGATGAGGGCGTAAAACACCATGTCGAGCGCAATATCGAGGTAGGCTCCGCGATCCGTCGGGCCCTGGATGCGCGCCACGGCGCCGTCCAGCCCGTCCATGAGCCGGTTGCAGAGAACAAGGACGAGCGCCAGCAACCATGCGCCGAAGCACAGGCCGATGAAGGCGCCGAGACCGGCGAGGAACCCGATGAGGCTGATCGCGTCGGCGCGCACGCCGCGCCGCGCCAGAAGCCTGGCAACCGGCTGAAGGACAGCACGCTGCAGCGGCAATATCCGGGCGTCAATCATCCGCGCCTCCAGGTTTGGAATCGTTCGAGCAGCGAAAGGAGGACGCCGTTGAGATGGTTGCGGCGCCACTGGCCTGCGGCCAGCTTGTTTGCTTCGGCGCGTGTCGGATAGATATGGATCGTACCCAGGATTTTTCCCAGACCGTGTCCGTGTTTCATGGCGAAAACAAATTCCGCGAGCAGATCGCCGGCATGGTCGCCAACGATAGTCGCTCCGAGAATCCTGTCCTTGCCCGGAACCGTCAGCACCTTGACGAAGCCACCTGGCGAACTGTCGGCGATTGCGCGGTCGAGATCGTCGTTGCCGAAGCGTGTCACTTCGTGGGGAATGTTCTTTTCCCTCGCCTCGGTCTCTGACAGGCCGACGCGTGCCACCTCCGGATCTGTGAACGTCGCCCAGGGAATGACGCGGTAGTCGGCCCTGAAACGTCTGATGTCGCCAAAGAGCGCGTTGATCGTGGCAAACCAGGCCTGATGCCCGGCGACATGGGTGAACTGATAAGGGCCCGCGACATCACCGGCGGCGAGGATATTCGGGTGAAGCGTTTGCAGATATGCATTGGTCGCGACGACACGGTCCGTCTCGATGCCGAGTTCTTCCAACCCGAAACCTTTCAGCCGCGGCGACCGGCCAGCGGCTACGATCATGTCATCGAATTCGATGCGCTGTCTTTCACCATTGTGTTCGACCTCGATCCATTTACTGCCCGCTTCCAGGCCGCAGGCGACAGCCTTGTGACCCGTCAGCACTGCCACGCCATCTGAACGGAGTGATGTCTCAACGAGCCCGGAGGCGTCCTCATCCTCGCGCATCATCAGGCGCGTCGCCATTTCGATCTGAGTGACCTTTGACCCGAGCCGTGCAAAACTTTGCGCCAGTTCGCAGCCGATCGGCCCGCCACCCAGAACGACCAGCCGTTTTGGTGCCTCGGGGCGATAGCGCAGGCTATCCCAGAGCGTATCCGATGTGAGATAACCGACCTCATCGATACCGGGAATTGGCGGCACAAAGGGGCGTGCGCCTGTGGCGATGATGATCGCGCGGGTCGTCAAGCGTCGGGTTTCGCCGCTGCTCAATGCAATCTCCACCGTCCAGGGGTCGATAAGCTTTCCATGGCCATGCAGGACCTCGACACCCAGTTCGGTATAGCGTTCGATACTGTCGTGCGGTTCGATTTCGGCGATAACCGAATGCACCCGCTCCATGACGGCGGAAAAGGAAATCTCCGGCTTGACCGGTCTGAGTCCATAGCGGTCGGCGTGACGCATCCGATGCGCCGCCTTCGCGCTGCCAATGAGCGCCTTGGATGGCACACAGCCGAAGTTCAGGCAATCGCCACCCATCTTGTTTGCCTCGACGAGAGTCACCTTTGCCTTTGCGCCTGCGGCGATATAGGCCGAGACAAGACCGGCGGAGCCAGCACCGATTACGATGAGATTGCGGTCGAATCGTTTCGGCCGTTTCCACCGCTGTATGTTGGACTTCGGCTTTTTATCTGTCGGTGCCATTCGGTTGCCTCGTGAAATCGCGGCCCGTTGGAGCCTGTTTTACAGAGACTGCCGAGCGCCGGAGCTGTTACGCAAGTCGGAGCAAAAAATGAAGGACATGTCTGGGCGGAGCAAAGCCGTCCCGATGGTGTTTGGGATCGCCGCAGTGCGCCGACGTCGTTCTGCCTCAGCCGTTCTGGTGTTCAGGCGCGGGATTATCCACCGATCTGAACTCGCGTGGCATCTTGTTTCGTTGATATGATTCAAGGCGCATATGCGCGTGAGAAACAGTCATGCAGGATTTGTTAGAAGCGATATCCGAACCGAACCGGCCCGGCGCGCGGCGCTGGCCCTGAGCTGGAACGATCGGGAGCATTGTGTGTGTGAATTGATGACGCCGCTGGGGGCCACCCAGAGCCGCATGTCGCGCCATCTGAAAGTTCTGCGGGATGCCGAGCTGATCCTCGACCGGCGCGATGCACAATGGGTGCGCTATCGCAAGAATCCGGACATCAACCCCGAATTCGCGTCAGTGACCTGGTGGCTGGCCTATGGTCAACTGATCGACTTCTCCGAGCGGGCCACCACGCTTTTTCCCGTCGACCGTCAAAGCCACACTGGCGAAGCGATAGCCTTTTTCTTCTGAGATGTTCCCAGGGGCTTGTTGCTTCTGACCGGCATCGTGTTTGTCACCGGCGTGTTGTGCAGCTGGTTCAGTCCGGAGAAAACCCGCGCGGGATCTTCAGGTTTCGTTTTCGGGCGCAGCATCCCCTTCGGGCGCCTTGTACACGGCACGGCTCCATATGCTGCTTGCTTCCTTAACAACCTTGTCGAAATCGAAATCGCCGGATTTCGGCTGCCAGTCGAAAGAAAGCCAACTGTAAGATGTAAACTCGACCATAATCACCAGCAGGAACGATGCAATGTCCGGGTCGACGTCATGGCATTTTCCGCCTTCAACGCCGCGTTCGATATGTTCGCGAACGCGGTTGATGAACTTCCCGCGCAGTTCGTTCAGGGTTTCCGCCACTTCGGTATCGAAGGTGGCGACCTGAATGACGCTGCGCATGAAGGCCCGGTGGCGATAAAACATCTCCATATAGGTGCGGTTGGCATTTTCGACGCGTTGCTGCGGCGTGCCCGACTGGCGCGAGGAAGACAGCATGAACATCTCCCCCACAACGGTCGCAAGAATCGCCGAGAACACCTCGTTGCGATTCTTGAAATAGAGATAGAACGCTCCTCTGCTGACTCCAGCTCGTTCAACGATGTCGGCGACTGTCGTGCCGAAGTAGCCTTTCTGCGAGAATACCGTTTCCGCCGCCTGAAGGATGAGGGTCTCGGTGTCATGGCTCGAGCCGCGCTCGGGCTTGGCGTGTGCTGGTTGTTTCAATGGTGTTTCCGCTGTTCAGTTATGGTCGCGCGCTTGCGACGAACACTGACATTTATGTCACCTCGTTTCAATCGCAAATCCGAGCCGTTGTCGGGAAATTTCTCCTTAATATTCCTGCCATTGGCTTGCCGACGCCAGGTTCAGAGGATCGATTTCGATAGGTTCTAATTGACACTGACATCAGTGTCAGTTATTCATTAGTCACTCTTCGATATTTACATTGTTACAAGCGAATTAGCTGCTGACACCAATGTCATATTTTACGAAGAGCAGGAGGAGATTGAAACATGAACGGATTTCGGAAATTACTCGCATCCGGCGCGCTTTCGGCGCTCGGCGTCGTTGCCGGCACTCTGCCAGCGACCGCAGCCGACCCCGTCAAGGTCGGCTACATCATCCCGCTTTCGGGTGGCGCCGCAGCCTCGATCGGCCAGGAGATGAGCAGGGCAACTCACATGGCCGTCGAGCAGATCAATGCCGCCGGCGGCATTGCCTCGCTCGACGGCGCCCCGATCGAGCTTCTCGAAGTTGACTCGCGCGGCGACCCGAAGGTTGCCCTCACCGAGGCCGAAAGACTGATCACCGTCGAGGACGTCTCGGTCATGATCGGCGCCTTTCAGAGCTCGGTCACCTTCCTGCCACAGCAGTTGCCGAAAAATACGGCGTTCCGTGGATCGTCGATCTGGCAGCCAAGGCCGACATCACCGAGCGCGGCTACAAATATGTGTTCCGCCCCACGCAGGTTCCCTCTTCAGGCAATGCCGACAGCGTCGTCGATTTCGTGACCTGGGCGAACGAGACGACAGGTGATCCGGCGAAAACCGCAGCGATCGTCTATGAAAACACCGATTGGGGCCAGGATCTGGCACAGCGCCTCCGCCAGCGCTTCGATGAAGCCGGGATCGAGATCGTGCTTGATGAATCCTACCCTGCCAATGCGCCGGACCTCAGGCCGCTGGTCCTTAAGGTGAAGGGCCGCAAGCCCGACGTGATTTCGGTCACAGCCTATGCCGCCGACGCCATCCAGCTTCATAAACTGATCGCACAGATGCAGATCGACTCCAAGGTTGTGATCGGCAGCGGCGCCGGCCAGGTCGACCCGACATTCATTCCCTCCGTCGGCAAGGCAGGAACGGAGGGCATTGTCAGCACCAATGGCTGGGCCGGCTACAGAATCGACCATCAATACCCCCTTCGCCAAGGATTTCTGGGACGGCTATGTCGCAGCATACGACACCGAACCGTCAGAATTCTCGGTCGTCGCCTATTCTGTCGTCTGGATTCTCAAGGATGCCCTCGAGCGCGCCGGCTCCACTGATCCGGATGCAATTCGCGATGCGCTCGCCCAAACGCGTTTCGAAGGCAATGATATCGCACAGTTGCTCGGCTACGACGTGGTGTTCGACGAGAAGGGGCAAAACACCAAAAACGCTTCGTTGTCCAACAGATTTCGGAGGGTGCCTACCGGACTGTGTGGCCAGAGCCAGTGGCAGCTCCCGGCTATGAGATGAAGTGGCCCGTCGGCAAGGCCGTCAACTGATCTCATCCGATCTATAGTCAGCATCGCCGCCCTTCAAGCGGAGGGCGGCTCCTGCATCAGACACTCATTTCGAGGGCCGATCGATGTCGACCATATTATTTCAGGCGCTCCTCAACGGAATCGCGAGCGGCGCTGTCTACGGGCTGATCGCACTCGGGCTCAGTCTCCAGTTCGGCGTGATGAAAATCATAAACTTCGCCCATGGCTCGTTTCTGATGATCGCGATGTATATCGCGGTCTGGGCGACAAGGAGCCTGGGGCTGCATCCGCTCGCTGTGATCATTCCTGTCGCAGCCATATTGTTCGCCGCCGGTTATTACATCCAGCGTTTTATGATCGAGCCGATCTACCGTAAGGAAGCGACCCGTGAACCGATCGGCGTGCTGATCTTCACCACTGGCCTCTGGATCTTCCTTGATCACCTGTTCTTGATGATTGCCGGACCGGATTACCAGGTCATGTCCGGCAACTGGTCAAACGAGATCGTTCTGATCGGTGACCTGATCTTCTCGCTGCCGCAGATCGCAGGCTTCGTCATCGCCACATTGGTGACGATCGGCGTGATCATCTATCTCGGCAAGACCCGCAGCGGCCGCATGATCCGCGCGACCGGCCAGGACCGGGAAGCCGCAAGCGTGCTCGGCATCGACAGCACCCATGTCTATCAACTGTCCTTCGCGATCGGGCTCGCGGTCGTCGGCGTCGCCGGCTGCCTGCTGGTGCCGCTTTATCCGGTCAACCCCTTCGTCGGCGACATTTTCGGTCTGCGCGCCTTCATCATCGTTGTACTGGGCGGCATGGGGTCGATCGGCGGCGCGTTCTGGGGCGGAATCATCATCGGCATTCTAGAATCCGTCGGCGCACAGTTCGTGCCCGTATCATTCGCCGAAGCCCTGATTTTCATCGTATTCCTCGCCGTGCTCTACATCCGGCCGGCGGGTCTGTTTGGACTGGAGCGCGAATGACCATGCCATCGAAACTGCTTTTTGGGGGCCTTGGCGCCGTTCTTGTCCTCGGCATCCCTCTCGTCTTTTCCAACCCCTATTCGCTGTCCATCGTCATTCTTGTTCTGCTCTACGCCTATCTCGCCTATGCTTGGAACCTGATCGGCGGGATCGGCGGTCAGCTTTCGCTCGGCCATGCGGCCTGGTTCGGGGTCGGCGCCTACACGTCCACCGTTCTGTTCATCGATTTCGGTCTCACCCCGTGGATCGGCATGCTTGCCGGTGCAATTATTGCCGGTGCGATTGCCGCCGTCATCGGCCTGCCCTGCTTCAGGCTGCGCGGCGCCTATTTCGCCCTGGCGACTATTGCCGCCACAATGGTGCTGCGCATCATCGTGGAAAATACCCACGGCCTGCTCGGCGGTCCGCGCGGACTGGAAGTGACGCTGATGCGCGACGCTCCCCTATTGTTCCAGCACACGCGTAAGGAGTTCTATTACGCCGTGGCGGTCGTTATGGTCGCGGCTGCCTTCCTGATTAATCGTGCAGCGTTGCACTCGCGTTTCGGCGCCTATCTGACGGCGATCCGCAATGACCAGGAGGCCGCTCTCGCGCTTGGGGTCAACGTCGGGCGCTACAAGCTCATGGCCTATGTGCTGAGTGCTGCCATGACCGCGATCGGCGGCACGTTCTACGCCCAGTTCGTGCTGTTCATCAGCCCGGAAAAGGTCTTCGGCGTCGCGCTCAGCGTCCAGATCGCCGTCGTCTGCATCATCGGCGGGCGAGGCACGCTCTGGGGGCCGATGCTCGGCGCCACCCTGCTGCTTCTCGGCGAGGAGGCGGCCCGCCGTTTCACCGGCGGCATCGTCGGCGCGGACATGCTGCTCTACGGTCTGATCCTGATGCTCGTCATTGCCTTTGAACCGCGCGGCCTCGTCGCCATCTTCGGTCGCATCGCCGCGTCACTTTCCCGTTCAAATGCAAAACCCTCCATGGAGAAGAATGATGGCGCTGCTTGAATTTCGCAATGTTGCCAAGACCTTCGGCGGGCTGCCAGCCATCAGGGATATGTCCTTCGAGGTCGGGAATGGCGAGATTGTAGGCTTGATCGGCCCCAATGGCGCCGGCAAGACCACTTTGTTCTCGATCGCATCCGGTTTCCTCCGTGCTACTCGCGGCAGCGTCTATTTCGACGGTAAGTCGATCGACAGGCTTTCCCCGCCGGCCATATGCCGAAAAGGCCTTTGCCGGACATTTCAGATCGTCCGCCCCTTCGGCGACATGACGGTGCTGGAAAACGTCGCAATCGGCGCGTTCCTGCGCCATCCCGGCCATCAAGAGGCCGAGCGACGGGCTATGGCCGTGCTGGAGCAGGTCGGTCTTGTCAGCCGTGCCACCGATCGCGCCCGCACACTTACGCTTGCCGGGCGCAAGCGGCTGGAAGTGGCCAAAGCTCTCGCCACTGAACCACGCATCCTGCTGCTTGACGAGGTGATGGCAGGACTGACCACGGTGGAGACCGGCGCAATGCTCGACCTGCTGCGCAACCTCGCGGCAGACGGGCTCGCCGTGCTGCTGATCGAACATAATATGCATGCTGTGATGAGCGTTTCCGACCGCATCGTCGTGTTGCATCACGGCGTCAAGATCGGCGACGGGTTGCCGGCCGATGTCGCCGCTGACCCGACGGTGATCGCGGCTTATCTGGGAGGAGACGATGACTGACATCCTCGAAATCAAAAACTCCATTCCGGCTATGGCGATATCCGCATTCTGGAAGATATCTCGCTGTCGGTCGCACCGGGCGAGATCGTCAGCATTCTCGGCGCCAATGGCGCAGGCAAGACCACGCTGATCCGCACGGTCATGGGCACGCTGCCCGCAATGGCCGGGGAGATACGCTTCACGGGCGAGGTCATCTCCGGAAAACCCGCCCACCAGATCGCCCGGCTCGGGATCGCTCAGGTGATGGAGGGCCGTCGGCTCTTCCCGCACATGAATGTTGAGGAAAACCTCTTCGTCGGCGGCGACATCCTGAAAGACAGGAACAGAACCCGCAACAATCTCGAGTGGATCTATTCGCTGTTCCCACGACTGAAGGAAAGGCGGCACCAACTCGCACGCTCCTTCAGCGGCGGCGAACAGCAGATGCTGGCGATCGGCCGTGCGCTGATGACCTCGCCGAAACTGCTGCTGCTCGACGAACCGTCGATCGGGCTCGCACCGGTCATGGTCAAGGATATCTTCGCCAAACTGCCAGCGATCAACCGCGAGGGCGTGACGATCCTGCTCGTCGAACAGGACGTGAAACGATCGCTCAAGCTCGCATCGCGTGGCTACGTCATCGAGCACGGCCGGATCGTGATGGCCGGCAGCAGCGAGCATCTTCTCAACGATGACGGCCTGCGCAAGGCCTATTTGGGACTTTGAGGTAAATCCATGCTGACACTTTCCGACGCGCTTGCCGCCAATGCCGTCAAATGGCCGGACGCCGTCTGCCTTGCCGATGCGCACCG
Source organism: Marinicella algicola (assembly GCF_028401385.1). GTDB lineage: Bacteria > Pseudomonadota > Gammaproteobacteria > Xanthomonadales > Marinicellaceae. The sequence continues at coordinate 3,378,469 of NZ_JAQOMR010000001.1, read as the reverse complement.
GCAGTTCACGTTTTCAGAGCTGAACGCGCGAACAAGTCGGCTTGCCAATGGCCTTATCTCCATGGGTGTCCGGCCCGGCGATGCTATTGCCGTCTATGCGCGCAATTCGATCGAATACATGGAGATTTTCCATGTCGCTGCCCGGCTCGGCATGCGCCTTGTCACGCTCAACTTCTGGCTCAGAACGACAGAAATGGCCGTGTTGCTGGATCACTCCGAGGCCCGTTTTCTGGTCATCGGCGAAAGTGCCCAGCACGAGATCGTGGCCCATCGGGCACTCTTTTCCAAAGTCGAGCATGTTCTGGTGATCGGAAATCCCGTCATCGATGATGCCTTTTCCTGGGCAAGCCTGATGGAGGCCGGGGACGACGCCGATCCGGCGATAGTGGTCGATCCGCAGGCGCCTTTCTGGATGATGTACACTTCCGGCACAACCGGAAACCCCAAGGGCCTTCACCGCTCCTTCCAGCGCACGGCCATGTGCATATGGGCCGGCATCATCGAGTTCGGCTACACCCGCAACGACCGTATTCTGGCGCTTTCGCCGTTCTTCCACGGGGTGCATTTCATGCCCCTCATGGTGTTGCAGGCCGGCGGCGGCATCTACATTGAACCGGAATTCAAAGCAGCCCGTGTACTCGAGACCATCGAGAGGCAAAAGATCACGGCGACCTTCATGGTGCCGACCATGCTGAACCTGCTGATGCAGGAGCCGCGTTTCGAAGAAACCGACTTTTCCGCATTGCGCTCGGTGGTCACCGGCGGGGCGGCGCTTTCGACCGCGACGAAAACTTGCGTCATGGAAGTTATGGGACCGGTGCTCCATGAGTTCTACGGCGCCAGCGAAAGCGGCTTCATCACCGTGCTGCACCCGGAGGACCAATGGCGCAAGGAGCGCTGCTGCGGTCAGCCCTGTTTCGGCGCCGAAGTCCAGATCCGTGACGAACTGGGCCATCCCCTTCGCTCTGGCGAGATCGGCGAGGTGTTCTCGCGCTGTGAAGGGCGCTTCGATGCCTACTACAAGGACGAGGCCCGCACCGCTGCGGTTCTTGATAATGGCTGGTTCACTGCCGGCGATCTCGGCCGGATGGACGATGAGGGCTTTGTCTACATCGTTGACCGCAAGTCTGACCTGATCATCAGCGGCGGCGAAAACGTCTATCCGCGCGAAATCGAAGACGTGCTCTCGAGCCACCCCGGCATTCTGGAATGCGCGGTGGTGGGCATGCCCGATCCGGTCTGGGGCGAGACGGTCGTGGCTGTCGTCGTGCCCGCCGGCGAGGGGGAACCAACGCCGAAGAGGTAATCGCCTACTGCTCCGAGCGGCTCGCCGGCTTCAAGCGACCCCGTCGGGTCGAATTCGTTTCCTCTCTCCCGAAAAATGCTTCCGGCAAGATCCTGAAGCGTGAACTGAAGAATAACCTTTAAGCATACCAGGAGTTCAATCAATGCAGGTTCATATCGATTTTCAGAAGCGTCTTGGACGCTTCCAGGCCATGCTGCGCGACGAAGGCGTGGATGTGTTGGTCGGCACTCGGCTGAAAACCATCACCCACCTCTCCGGCGGCTTCGTGCCGTGGCGCAGCGTTGTGATCGTTCCCGCCGAAGGCGAGATCCAGCTCATTACCGTCAACATGGATGCGCCGCGCGTTCTCGCCGAGGGCTGGCTCGAGAATGTCACCGGCTATGGTCGCCATTCGATGATCGAGATGGCCGTGCGCCGTGTCCGCGAACTCGGCCTGCACACCGGCCGGGTCGCGGTCGAGGACGGCTATTCCTGGTATCTGCCTGAGGGCATGATCACCAAGCATGAATACACGACGCTCGAGACCGCCTTGCCCGAAGCCGAACTGACCAATCTGACCACGCCGATCGATCACCTGATGCTGATCAAGGAACCCGAGCAGATTGCGCTGATGCGTCAGGCGACCGCCATTACCGACGCCGCGCAGGAAGCGGTTCGCCGCTCCGCGCGCCCGGGCATGGCCGAAACGGAAATCGCCGGCATTGCCGAGCAGGCAGCCCGCGAACTCGGCAGCGAATTCGCCTGGACATTCACAGGCGGCCAGGAAATCGCCTCCGGCCACCGAACCTGGACCGGCGCCTGCACGCCTTCGACCCGCAAGGTCGTCCAGCGCGGCGAGTTCCTGCTGATCGACCTGCATGCGATGTATGAGATGATGCTCGGCGATGTCTCCCACAACGCGATCATGGGCAATCCGACGGCTGAGCAGCAGCAGTTGATCGATGCCTATGTGGAAAGCTGCCACTACCTGACGGCGGCCCTGAAGCCAGGCCGTACGATCGGTGATGTTGCAAGTGATGTCCGCCGCTTCACGGTTGAGAAGGGCTGGGGAGACATGATCCGCGGTTTCGGCCACGGCATCGGCGCTTTTGGCAATGAGTGGTATCCGTCCTTCACCGACTTCGCGATGGAATATGTCAGCGAACCCGACTATGTGATGCAGCCCGGCTTCATGGAAATCATCGCGCTCACCTGCAACCTGCCGGGCATCGGGGGCTGCGTTACGAGCGCGCCTGGGTGATCACCGAGGATGGAGCGGAATGCATGTCGAAAACGCCAATCGAGCCCTGGGTCTACGAAGGCTGATCTGACGCTTTCTCGAGAAGGAGGACGAGATGATGAATTACGACAGCTTCTACATTGGCGGCACTTGGGTTCCCCCGAAGGAACTGGCGAATTTGTCATCGCCAATCCCTCGAACCTGAAGCCGGTGGGCAGAGTGCCCGCCGGTATTCCCGCCGACGTTGCCAAGGCCGTCAACGCCGCGCACGGCGCGTTTGCGGAGTGGTCGGCAACCTCCGGCTTCGAGCGAGGTGCCATCCTTGCGCGCGCCGCCGAACTGCTTGAGGGACGCCGCGAAGACATCGCGCAACTGATCACGAACGAAGTCGGCATGCCGATCAAGATGAGCCGGGCGATTCAGGCAGGATTGCCGATTGAGGCCTGGAAGCGCTATGCCGAGCGTGCCAGAACCCATAACTTCGAAACCCGGCTCGCTAATTCGCGCATTCTTGAGGTTCCCGTCGGCGTCGTTGCCTGCATTACGCCCTGGAACTATCCGCTGCATCAGGTAACGGCAAAGGTCGCGGCCGCGCTTGCCGCCGGCTGCACGGTCGTCCTGAAACCCTCTGAGGTGGCGCCGCTCAGCGCCTTCCTGCTTGCCGAGGTGCTTGAGCAGGCCGGTCTGCCCTCCGGCGTGTTCAATCTCATCGTGGGAGATGGTGAAAGCGTCGGCGAGGCGTTGGTGACGAACCCGGAGGTCGACATGATCTCGTTTACCGGCTCCACTGCCGTCGGCAAACGCATCGCCCGGCTTGCGGCCGAAAACCTGACGCGGGTGTCGCTGGAACTCGGGGGCAAGTCCGCTGCCGTCATTCTCGAAGACGGCGACCTGGAGCGCGCCGTCAAGAACACTGTCAATGCCTGCTTTTTGAACGGCGGACAGACCTGCTCGGCGCTGACGCGCCTGCTGGTGCCGGAAAGCCGCTATGAGCAGGCGAAGTCGATCGCTGCAAAGGCGGCGAGCCGCTTTGTCCCCGGTGACCCGGTTGACGATCAGACCCGGCTTGGCCCGCTGGTTTCCGAACGCCAGAAACACATGGTGCTCGACTATATCGGCAAGGGGATAGACAGCGGCGCGGAGCTGGTTGCAGGTGGTCTCGAACCGGTTGACGGCCCCGGTCATTTCGTACGTGCGACAGTGTTCGGAAGGGTCGATCCCGCAAGCGACATCGCCCAGGAGGAAATCTTCGGGCCCGTATTGTCGATCATCTGCTATGGCGATGAGGACGAAGCACTGGCGATTGCCAACGGAACCAGGTATGGGCTGGCTGGCGCGGTCTGGTCGCTGGATGAGGCGAGGGCGCAGGACTTCGCTGTGCGCATGGAAACCGGACAGATCGATATCAACGGCGCCCCTTCAATCTGGACGCCCCGTTCGGCGGCTTCAGACACTCCGGCTATGGCCGTGAAAACGGCCCCTTTGGACTGTCCGAATTCCTAGAGGAGCGCGCCCTTCAGTTGCCGCAGGATGCCTGATCAAGGCGACAAAGCCGAGTGACGTCGGCCTCCTTGCAAGGCAAAAAATCCGATCCACGCCACTGTGTGAGGGCACCCCGCTGGTCCATGGTTTTTCATGGGCCAGTCGGTTTCAGGGCGGTTGAGACGAACCAGCGTTCTTTCGGGCCATATCATGCGCGCCATCTTGTTAGCCTATGCAACAGCCTCCAGCATTCTCGGTGTGCGCGCGACGAGACTTGCCAGCCAGAAATTTTTGCTGCCACCTTTGCGGACAACCCATCGGATCATGCTCATGGCTCCGACGATCGGGAACTTACGAATTTCGCACTGGCCCATCTTGCTTACGGCCCCAAGCCGGACTTTGCCTCCAGCCGACCTCGGTGGCGTGACCCTGCCCGGCGAGGCGGCAAAGTTTCGCCCATTCTCGAATGTTTCAGGTTCCGGTGCAAAGGCAGTAATCGCACCGATCCCGGGCACGGTGCACAGCCGCCGCACGGCCATGTCTATCAGCACTCTTCACGGCAACAAAACGCATGCTGCGGCGGGACGCAGCCTCGGTGTCTCCCCAGTCATTCTTCTGCCGCTTTAAGAACGGCTTTACATAGGCTGCCGGAACCAAACCATGAAATTTTGCGACAAAACCCGAAGACCATGTCACCTCAGATCAAAATACCAGGCTGTTCCGGCAGTGCTTAACGTTTATCATGGACAGATAGAAAGCCGCAGAAGTGCGGCGCGGTGAAGCGCCGGCGTGGCGGCAGCGATCACTTGCCCTTTGACTGAAGCGTCAGCGGCTTGCCCTGCCAGTCGGTGATGGTGCCGCCAGCACCTGTCACGATTGGCACAAGCGCAAGGTAGTCATAGGGTTCAAGTCCGGCTTCCATAACGAGGTCGATATGCCCCGATGCCAACAGGCCGTAGCTATAGCAGTCGCCACCAAATCTCCTTGATGAGCAGGCACTGCTGAGCGCCTCGAAGGCAGCATATTCATCGTTGTCAAATTGGTCCGGCGACGTGGCAAAGAGGATTGCCTCATCCAGCTGTTCGCACGATCCACTCCGGCATGGCTTGCCATTGATTTGGGTGGGGCTGTCTTTCCGGGCGATCCAGGTTTCGTTGAGGATCGGAATGTCTATCCCGCCGAGGACGGGCGAACCATTGTCCAGTAGGGCAATCAGTGTTCCGAAGATGGGTACGCCGGAAATGAAGCTCTTGGTTCCATCGATTGGATCAAGCACCCAGAGGTAGCGCGCATCGCTTCCAGACACGCCGAATTCCTCTCCGAATATTCCATGTTCGGGAAAAAACCGCTTAGCACGGCTTTCATGGCTTCTTCGATGGCGCGGTCTGCCTGCGTTACCGGGCTTTGGTCGCTTTTGTGATCGACCTCCAGCCCTTGGCGAAAATGCGAACGTGCCAGCTTGCGCGACGCTGCCAGCGCATTGAGCGCGGCGGCTTCAAAACCGTCCAATGTGTTCATTCAGCTTCTCCAGACGGCGCTGTCTCAGACAGCAGCACATGTCCGTATTCGATTTGGTCAAGGACTTCCTGTGGAGCGTGATCGGTCACCAGCACGTCGATATCCGGCCAGCTGCAGACCTGAACGAGTCCCGATTTCGAAAACTTGCTGGAATCCATCAACAGGATGGTTTCATCGGCGCGCGACAGCATGGCGCGCTTGAACTCGACCTCGAAGAGATCGAAATCCTGACAGCCATTGACGGAGCCGGCGACCACCGACATTACGAAATAGCTCGGCGTGAATTCCGACAGGAAGCTGATGGCACCTGCACCGATGATCGTCTTGTCGGCAGAACGCAGTTCCCCGCCCGGTATGATCACGCGATGCTGCTTGCCGGACGTGGCAAGGATCTGGGCAACTTCCAGCGAGATCGTCAGGATTGTCATCGGTTCGCGCCGGGTCAGCTCCCGCGCGAGAAAGCAGGCGGTTGTGGAGTTGTCCAACAGCAGGGTCGCACCCTCGCGGATATGCTTTGCAGCCCGCGCGGCAATGGCGGCCTTCGCTGCCGAAGCCTCGGTCAGACGGCGCTCGAAGGGCGGTTCGGCGCGCGGCATCGACAAGCGCACACCGCCATGAAACTTCTCAACGATGCCTTCGCCGGACAGTACTTTCAGGTCACGCCGGATCGTCTCGTCGGAGACCTCGAATTCTTCGGCGAGAAACGATATCGCAGCGCGCCCCGCGTTTCCAGCAAGTTCAGGATCTGTTGTTGTCTAACTGAGCGAGTCATTCTACCCCCATCAGGCCTGCGGCCAAATAGCATGGCCGGAAGCGGCATCGAATACTCGCATCCGGGCGAGATCGAAGTCGACACCGACATCATCACCAATTTCCGGTGCTCCCATGACCGGGCTCTTGATGACAACGTGGTGTTCGCCAAGCGCCACCTCGACCAGTGCTTCGGCACCAATCAGTTCTGTCCGTTCCACACGCCCGCGGGCCATTCCGTGCTGGGTGATTGTCATCTCCTCCGGACGCATGCCGATGATGATGTCGTTCGGCAGATCGTTTCCGATCGCGATTTCCTGAATGAATGCATTGTGACCGATCTTGCCGGCAGAGGATTTGCACGGGATCAGCCCCATTTCGGGCGAGCCGATAAAGGTCGCAACGAAGGTGTTGGCGGGCTTCATGTAAAGTTCCATCGGCGCGCCAAGCTGCTGAAGACGGCCCTTCGACATCATCGCAACGCGCGTTCCAAGCGTCATCGCCTCGATCTGATCGTGCGTCACATAGATAACGGTCAGCCCCAGTTCGGCATGGAGACGCTTCAGCTCGGCACGCATGCGGTTGCGCAGCTTTGCGTCGAGATTGGACAGCGGTTCGTCAAACAGAAACACCTTGGGTTTTCGGACAAGCGCCCGGCCGATAGCTACACGCTGCCGCTCGCCGCCCGAAAGCTCCTTCGGTCGCCGGTCGAGCAGATCGGTGATATGCAGGATTTCAGCTGCCTCGTGAATGCGGGTGTTGATTTCCGGCTTTGTCAGTCGCGTCGTCTTCATCAGGCCAAAAGCCATGTTGCGATAGGCCGTCATGTGCGGATAGAGCGCGTAGCTCTGGAACACCATGGCGATGTCGCGTTTCTGCGGCGAAACATCGGTCACGTCGCGCCCATCGATCACCAGTTGGCCCGTGGTAATGTCTTCAAGTCCAGCAATCATCCTGAGCGTGGTCGACTTGCCGCAGCCCGATGGCCCGACCATCACCATGAATTCCTTGTCTTCAATCGTCAGATTGATGTCATGCACAGTCCGGCTCTTGCCATAGGATTTGCTGACATTGTTCAGCTGAACAGTGGCCATGTTTTATCTCCGAATTGCAGCGTCACTTGACGCCGGTATGCATGAAGCTGTCGATGAAGCGCCGCTGGAAGATCACGAAAAGCACCAGAAGCGGCGATACCACAATGGTGGTGCCGGCCATCAGCCGCGGCCAGTCGGCGCCGCTGTCTGCCTTTGCCAGCAGGCCAAGCCCGATCGGCAAGGTGCGGATATCTTCCGAATTGGTAACCAGAAGCGGCCACATGTAATCGTTCCAGTGGGTCACGACCGAGATGATGCCGAAGGCGATCAGCGTCGGCTGCACCAGCGGCAGATAGACATGCCACAGAATCTCGAGGTGATTGCAGCCATCAAGTCGTGCTGCATCGGAGAGTTCGGAAGGAACCTGACGGAAACTCTGGCGCAGCATGAAGGTGCCATAACCGGATGCAACGAAGGGCACGATCATCGCCGGGATGGTATTGACCAGTCCCATTTCCCTTAGCGTCACGAAATTGGTGAGAAAGATCGCATAGATCGGAAACATCACCTGCAGCAGAAACAGCGTGAAGAGGACGTTCTTGCCGGGAAAATTCAGCCGCGCAAAAGCATAAGCCGCAAGCGTGATCGTCACGAGCTGGCCAGCCAGAATTGAGCTGGTGACGATGATCGAGTTCACCAGGTACTTCCCGAAAGGCGCAACCGAAAGCGTGCTCGGATAGTTCGAGAAATTGGGTATCGCGGGAAAGAAGCCGGCAGCTGGGTCGAACACTTCCGCGCTTGTTTTCAGCGAGGTAACCGCAATCCAGATCAGTGGGCAAAGCCAGAGAAACGCGAGTGGCAGCATGATGAGATGCAGCCATTGGCCTTTCAGCGCTCGCCGCCAGCCAGAGCGGCGAGCAGCAGCCGGAGCGGCGGCAATATCGGGCGTCACGGATGTGTCGAGGACCATTACCGTTCTCCGAGGTAGTGGACGCGGCGTCCAAGTGTCAGGGAAACCAGGCCGATAAGTCCAAGTACGAAAATGAGAAGCGCATTCGCCAGAGCCGAAGCGTAGCCGATATCCTGATACTGGAACCCGTTCTGATAGATGTAGAAGGTCAGCACATTGGTGCTGTCGGCGGGGCCGCCCTGGGTCATCACATAGACATAGTCGAAGATCTGATAGCTATGCAGCGTGCCGATGATGATGACGAAATAGAGCGTCGGCGAGATCATCGGGATTGTGATGTGGATGAGCCGGTCCCAGGCGCTTATGCCATCAAGCTTGGCCGCCTCGTGAAGATCCGAGGGCACGAGCTTCAGGGCCGCCAGCAGGATCAGCATGAAATAGCCGGAATATTTCCAGATGCTCATGATCACGATGGCCGGAAGCGCCCATTTGCTGTCATAGAGCCAGTCAAGACGCGGCAGGCCAAGTCCGGTCAACGCCTCGTTGATGGGGCCGTAACCCGGCGCATACAGAAAGACCCAGACCATGCCCGCCGCAACCGAGGGGATCATCACTGGATAGAAGAAAGCAGACCGGTAGATCGCCATGCCGCGCAACTTGCTGTCAAGCGCGACAGCCAGAAGCAGCGCTGCGGCAATCGAAAGCGGAACGGAGGTGAGCGTGTAGAAAGCGGTATTCCCGAGAACCTTCCAGAAAAGCCGGTCGTTGAGAAGTCTCAGATAGTTTTCCGCGCCGAGCCAGTAGATGTCCGGATCGCCGAGCAAGACATCATGCAGGCTGAACCAGATCGAGCGCACGATCGGCCAATAGGTGAATGCCGCAAGGAATACCAGAGAGGGAAGCAGCAGGGCATAGGCAAGCAGCATTTCCTTTCTCTGTGTGCGAACGAGGTTTTGAGACATGTGGCTATCCTGAAAGGGATTAAACAAGGGCGCGGACCACCTGGCCCGCGCCCTTCATTGCCAAAGTTTGTCAGCCGCGCTGCTGGCGACGCATGACGCGGGCAATCTCGCGGTTCACCTCGTCCGTGGCGCTGGCAAGTGCAGCTTCCACTTCGACTTCACCGGCAAGCGTGCGATCGATGGCGCTCTTCAGCACTTCACGTGCCTTGGAATAGGCCGGAACCTGCAGGAAGGCACCGGAATAGGCCGACTGCTCCATGGCAACCTTGGCCTGCGGAACCTCAACCAGATATTCCTGCATTTCAGGCATTTCCCAGGAGGATTTGCGCACGGCAAGGTAACCCGTCGCGCGGCTCCATGCGGCCTGGTTTTCGGTGTTGGTCATCCAGCGCGCGAAGGTATAGGCGGCTTCCTTCTGGGCGTCCGACTGGTTCTTGGCGATCATGATCGGTCCACCGCCCTGCGAAGCGCCCCAGGTCTTCCGCTTCGGCATGAAGGCCACGCCAACCTCGAACGGAGAGGAGGTGCGCAGGTTGGTCAGCGAGCCGGTGGAGTGGTAGAGCATCGCGGTCGAACCGGCCATGAAGTCGTTGGCGGAGCCCTGCCATGTCGAAGCAGGCGCCATGCAGCCGGCATCAACCATGGTTTTCCAGAAGGCGAGCGCCTCGACAGATTCCGGGCGATCCCACAGAACCTTGTCCTGCTCCCACGGAACCAGACCATTCTGACGGCAATAACCTTCAAACATCCAGTCGTGCCAGCCGCCGCCGATGATCAGGCCCCAGCGTTTCAGCTCGTCGCCATCGCGCACCGTCAGAGCTTTGGCTGTTTCGAAAAGCTGGTCCCAGGTCTCCGGCGCTTCGGGAATGCCAGCTTGAGCAAAGGCATCCTTGTTGTAATAGAGGACCGGTGTCGAAGGCTGGAAGGAAAGCCCGTAGAGACGGTCGTTGGATATCGCGGTACCGAGAAAACCGCCGATGAAATCGTCGTAGATATCGTCGGACTTGGCCTGCTCGGTAATGTCCTCGAGTGCATCAAGGCCGAGGAATGTCTGCAGCGAGGAATTGATCGGGAGCCACAGTGAGGGCGGCTCGCCGACACCGAGCGACGTAATAACCTTCTGTTCGGTGTTGTCGTAGCTACCGGCGTAGATCGCCTCGACGACGATCCCGTCATGGGTCGCGTTGAACTCGTCTATCATGCCCGAAATGATTGTGTTGATGTCACCCGAAACACCGACGGGATACATGAACTGAAGCTTCACCGTCTCGGCGGCGTGGGCAGGCATGAGCACGTGCGGCATCATACTGACGAAGGGGTTGCAAGGCCGCCAGCCAGCAGGCCGCGTCTGGAAATGTTGAATTTTGTGGCTTTCATACTAATTTTTCTCCTGAAATGTGGATTTAATGCAAGCGCTTCGATCTTAATTTCCAACCTGATGGCTTCAGATTTGCCGCTGATCTAACAAATATGCCTCATTTTTATCAGTTTTATGAAGAAAGTGGAGTAAATGACGGCTAAGCAGGCATTGAAGCCGAATTTCGTAGAATGAGTATTTTGAGGTTTTATAATTAGAGATATCACATTTTGGTGTCGGCGTGCGCTTCGGATCGAAGTGACAGCATGCTAGGATCGTCGCGGTTTCGTCGCGCCATATCTCCGCAGTGTTTTGAAAAGGAACGGTTTATGCTGATAGCTCAGATCACCGACAGTCACCTTTTGCTTGGCGACAGAAAGCTTGCCGGGCGCTTCGATACGAAGGCGTCGTTCGACAGACTGATGGCCAACCTTGCAAAGCAGCCCGTTCAGCCCGACATCGTTCTTTTTCCGGGGACCTTGGTGAGGATGCGACGCTCGAGGAGTATCAATATGTCGGTGAGGCACTCAGCAAACTCGGATTGACCGTCTTGGCTGTGCCGGGAAACCATGATGTCCGCGCGCCAATGCGTGAGGCACTTGCCGATTTTGTCGGAAATACGGACTCAGGCCACCTTTGCTTGTGTGACAGCCGTTTCCCGATCACCATCATTGGTTTGGATACGCTGGTCGAAGGTGCACCGCACGGAGAGCTGTGCCAAGCCCGGCTCAACTGGCTTGAGGACGCACTTGCACGTCAAAGACAAAACGACGTTCTGATTTTCATGCATCATCCGCCGCTGACCACTGGTCTGCGCGATATGGATTCCATGGGGTTGCTTGAAGGGCGGGAGCGCCTTGCACGTCTGGTCGAAGCGCATGGAAAGGTCAGGGGTATTCTGTGCGGGCACATGCATCGGGCGATCATCGGTTCCTGCGGTGGTGCCCCCGTTTTCGTGTCACCCTCGTCATCGCACCAGATCGCCTTCGATCTGCGTGATAACCAGCCATACAGCTTCTCAGGCGAACCGGCACAATTTGCCATGCACCTTGTCGAACCGGGAACGCCGATGCTCTCGCATGTTGTGCCTGTTCTGTCTCAACGCCTCTGAGATGAGTGTGATTTTGAAAAATCGGAAACAAGAGAGATGTGGCTCAAGTGGCTTGCGTTGTCGTTTCTCATTGTCGGCCATGTGCAGGCCTTGGGAAATCCAGCACTGAATCGTAAGGGGCTTCCTCACTTTGCGTGGTTCATCGGCCGTTAGCGACGCAACATCTATGATCGGACATGCAAAGAAAATCGAAATGGTCGCCCGGCCGGGGCACTAAAGTCATGGGTGTCGCGCTCACTGATGATGACAGATGGGGTGTTTCAGCCGCCGGACCCGCGATCGGCATTTGCCCCGATTGCGAACGGCGAAGCAGACGCCGGCACGGCTGGTCCAATCGCTGCCTGCAGGATTTCCCGGTCCAGGGAAAGCCCGCAACGGTGAAGCTTCTGCTGAGCCGTTGGCGATGCGCTCATCAGAAATGTGAGCGACAAACGTTCACCGACCGGCTGCCGGAGATCGCTTCCCAGTATACGCGCCCGACGACAAGGGTCGCGGAAATTGTCGGTCTGCTTGGTCACAATACGGGCGGTCGGCCTGGCGAGCGCTTGATGCAGAGGCTCGGCATGCCCATCAGCGACGACACAATCGTGAGGCAGTTGAAGCGGGATGCCACGATCGCTCACCGCAGCAGCACCGAGATACGGATGGTCGGCATTGATGATTGGAGTTGGCGACGAGCTGTGGAAGCATCATGGTCGATCTCGAGCGCCGCTCGGTTGTCGATATACTGGACGACCTCAGGGGCGAGCGTGCGGCCAAGTGGCTTCGGAGCCACCCTTCCGTTGAGGTCGTCAGCCGGGACCGCTGCGGCCTGTATGCGCAGGTTGTCCGTGAAGGCGCGCCGCAGGCCCGGCAGGTCGCCGATCGGTTTCATCTGATCCAGAACCTTTGTTCTGCCATCGAAGAACAGATGAGCCTTTCAGGACGTGCTACCGGCAGGGCTATCCCGTCGGAGGACGCAATCGTCGGCGCTGCGGCACTCCGCCTTCGTGCCCGCCTCGCGCATAGGTAATCTCGCCAGGAAATACTTGAGAAGCTCGATGCTTTGCGTGAAGAGGGTCTTTCCTACACCGAGATCGCCGACGGACGGGCTCAGTCGTCGTGGCGCTGCCATGTAAAACCTGTCCCATAGCGCATCCCTCCCAGGTTGAGAAAATATTGCACCATCAAAGTCCGGGATCAAACACATAGCCCGAGCGGATGCTCATGCCTGCGTTGCACATTTTTGAAGGGGCTCCGTCAGCCTTTCTGGCGCGGCTTTGAGCGAGACGATAGCTGTGCCGTTCATCTCAAGGATGTTGGCATGGTGAGTGATGCGGTCGCGCAGACAGCCAGCGTGGCGGCTTTTCATTTCATAGAGCCACGCCGGTCTCCGTATCGAAAATATGAACCCGCTCGGGATCGATCTTCGCTTCGAAGGTCTGGCCGTGATGGATATCGCGTTCACCATCAACAATTGCTGTCACATGCTGTCCGCCAAGCTCGAAGACAACATGGCTCTGCGCTCCGGTTGGCTCCACCAGCAATGCGGTACCCTTGATGACCGCACCATTGCCGATGTCCGGATTGAGGTGTTCCGGTCGCAGGCCAACCGTGACTTTTTGGCCGGGAGTGATTCCATGATGGCTCTTGGAGACCGGTAGCAGCGTGCCATCGGAAAACCGCACCGACGGCACGCCGTCGGCCGCCTCGATCGTGGCCGGCAGCAGGTTCATCGCCGGCGACCCGATGAAGGCGGCGACAAAGAGATTGGCCGGTTTCTTGTAAAGTTCGATCGGCGTGCCTTCCTGCTCGATATATCCCTTGTTCAGCACCACAACGCGGTCGGCAAGTGTCATCGCCTCAATCTGATCATGCGTGACATAGATTGATGTGGTCTCGACCCGCTGATGCAGCGTCTTGATTTCCGAGCGCATCTGGACACGGAGCTTGGCGTCGAGGTTAGACAGCGGCTCATCGAAGAGAAAGACCGCCGGATTGCGGACCACGGCGCGCCCCATGGCAACGCGCTGGCGCTGACCGCCGGAAAGCTGCGAGGGCTTGCGGTCGAGGAGCTCCGTCAGGTCGAGCATGCGCGCCGCCTCCGTGACCCGCTCCTCGATCTCGGCCTTGGGACGTTTTGCGAGGCGCAGATTGAAGCCCATGTTTTCGGCGACCGTCATGTGTGGATAGAGCGCGTAGGACTGGAACACCATCGCGATATTGCGCTCGCGCGGTGTCAGTTCGTTGACGATCTCGCTGCCGATTGAAATATCACCACCGGTGATCTCCTCAAGTCCAGCGATCATGCGCAAAAGCGTGGACTTGCCGCAACCCGACGGACCGACAAGGGCAACGAACTCGCCATCATTGATGTTGAGTGAAACACCATGGATCACCTCGAGAGCGCCGTAGCTCTTTCTGATATTGCTGAGTGTAACGGATGCCATTTTGAAAGAGCTCCCCGGTGGTTTACGACTTGACGGCGCCGGCGGTGAGCCCGGCAATGATGTGTTTCTGGGCGACAAAGAAGGCAATGATCGTCGGCAGGATGGTGAGCGTGATGAAGGCAAGCACCAGTTGCCATTCGGTCGCGAACTCGCCCTTGTAGACCATGATGCCGAGCGGCCAGGGGTAGCGGTTTTCGCTGTTCAGCATGATCAGCGGGATGATGTAGCTGTTCCAGCTCTGCACGAAGGCGATGATGCCGACAGTGGCGATGATCGGCCGCGAGAGCGGCATGGTGACGTGCCAGAAAAAGCCGATATAGCCGCAGCCGTCGACGAAGGCTGCGTCGAACAGTTCCTGCGGAAGGTTCCTGAAATAGTTTCTAAACAGCAGGATGCTCATGCCGAGTCCGAAGGCCACCTGTGGCAGGATCACGCCCCAGTAGGTGTCGAGCAGGCCGAGGTCGCGGATGCGGATGTAAAGTGGCAGGATCGCGGTCGCTGCCGGGAACATCAGCCCGATCAGGAAATAGTTGAGCAGATATTCCGAGCCGAAGAAGCGGATATGGGCGAAGCAGAAGGCAGCGCAGGCCGAAAACACGATGGTGAGAAACACCGTGAACACGGCGATCAGCAGCGAATTTCCCATTTGCAGCCAGTAGCGCTTCGACATCAGAATGTCGGTATAATTGCTCCACTGCCAGTGCTCCGGGAGGCCAAAGGGGCTGCCGCGCAGATCCGGCAGCGTCTTGAAGCCGCCGAGCGCGGTGGTGAGGAGTGGCACGATGACGATGCCGGCAACGATCAGAAGCGAGACATAAAGATAGGTCTGGGTGCTGACATTCAGCTTGCGGCCTTCCCCGCCCGATTGGGCTGCATCGATCGGTGCGCTTTCGGAGATCTCAGTCATTTTTCATGAATATCCGTTTGTAGCTGAAGGCCAGCGTGACGCAGATGATGAACAGGATTACCCCCACGGCGCTGCCGAAACCGACCTGCATGCGGGTGACGCCGAAATTGTAGAGGAAGGTCACCATGGTCTGGGTCGAGTTCGCAGGCCCGCCACCGGTGAGCGGCATGATCATGTCGAAGAGTTGCAGCGAGCCGATGACGGCGAAGAAGACGGAAAGCCTGACGGTTGAGCCCAGCATGGGAAGCGTCACAAGCCTGAATTTCTGCCAGCCGGTCGCCCCGTCGATATCGGCGGCCTCAAGAATGCTCTTGTCGATCGCCTGAAGGCCGGCGATGAACAGCATCATGTGAAAGCCGAAATATTTCCAGACGATCACGGCAAGGATTGCTGGCATGGCAGTATCGGCATTGGCCAGCAGGAAGGGCGGCTGAGCGCCGAAGAAATGGAAAATGCCGGCAACAAGGCCGAAATCACCGTCATAAACGAAGCGCCAGATCATGCCCGCGGCGACGTCAGCGAGCACATAGGGCAGGAAGAAGATCAAGCGAAAGAACAGCGCGCCCTTGATCTTTCTGGTCACCATGGTCGCAAGCCACAGCGCCAGAGGCAGCTGGATCAAGATCGATGTGATGATAATCAGACCGTTGTTGATCAACGCCTTTGTGAAGGCCGAATTCTTGAAGATGAGCTTGTAGTTGCGGAAATCGACCCATTTGCTGGGTTCGCCGTAGCCGTTCCAGTGGAAGAAGGAATACCAGGCCGCCTCGCCCATGGGCAGGATCACCAGCACGGTAAAGATCAGCAGCGCAGGCGGCATAAAGAGGATCACCACCGGCCATTTGGTATGGGCGAGCGAGCGCCGTCGCCTCATTTTCGGCGCCGGCCCGACAGGTGGTGGAAGTATGGAATCTGTCGTCGTCATGCGTGTTTTCCCGTTTGCGTCGGCAAAGTCACCAGGCACGGTCGGGAACATCCGCGCCGTCACCACTCAGAAGATGAGCCGACAGCCTGCATGCCCCGTCTGCCGAAAGCCATCGTGACCCGGGCACCCGCAATGCGCGGGCGCCCGGGGTCGGGACTTACATATTTTCCAGTTCGAATGTGTCCTGGATCTGCTGCGCAGCATCCTCCGGCGAGGTCGATCCGGAAACGATCGCAGCACTCATGTCGTTGACCACGGCACCGACATTCGGGCCCAGATCCTGATCGAGATAGTTCTGGTGCCAGGTTTCCTTGGCGAGCGCTTCGGCGCTGCTCTTCAGAAGCGGATCGGTGATGGAATCGGCAACGCCGATCGTGACCGGAATGACCTTCTGAACCGCCGATATCCTGCGGGCAACATCCGGGCTGGTGTAGTACTCAAGGAACTTCTCGGTTTCGGGCGGCGCATCCTTGGTTACGGCCCAGCCAGTCAGGCCGCCCATATTGTCGGTGACAAGCCCCGGGGCGCCTTCGATGACGGGAAAGGCGAAACGGCCGATATTGTCTTCTGCAAGCCCTTTGCCATCGGTGGAATTGCTGGCCTGGGTCCTGCCCGTGCTTTCAAACGACAGGATCATCGCCGCGCGTCCGTCGCCGAAGGTTGCGAGTGCGTCGTTCCAGGTCGCGCCGAGATAGCCGTTCTGGAATGGTTCAAGTGCGCCAAGTTCGGCAAGTTTCTCGCCGGCATTGACGAAGGGCTCACCCGCAAAGCCGCCATTCTCGCCTGCCTTCGCCGCCATGAAACCATCATGTCCGGCCTCGCGCATGGCAAGGTAACCCCAGTAGAAGTGGATCGGCCATTTGTCGCCACCGCCGCCTGCAATCGGCGTGATCCCGGCTTCCTTCAGGGTCTTCACGGCCCCCATGAAGTCACTCCAGGTGTCGATCGAGGTACCGTCCACACCGGCCTGGTCAAACAATTCCTTGTTATAGAAGAAGGAGACGACACCGTTGAGGACCGGAGCAGCCCAAACCTTGTCGTCAAACGTCATCCCCGCGATTGAGGATGGCTTGAGCGTGTCGAGCCATTCATTGTTGTTAGCGTCAAGTGCCGGAGAAATGTCCCGCAGAACGCCGGTTTCCGACTGGGCCTTCAAAACGCCGCCGCCCCAGGTGTAGAACAGGCTGGGGACCTCGGACGATTGCAGCAATGTCGGAAGTTTGGCCTTGAATGCCTGATTTTCAAGGAACTGCATTTCGATTTTAACACCTGGATTGGCCTGCTCGAACTCATCGGCCACCTGGCGCCAAACTTCGACGACCGGCTCCTGGTTTTCCAGATGCAGCCATTTTATCACCGTCTCGGCAGATGCTGTATTGGCTGCCGCTGTCAGGACGGCAAAGCCCGCAGCAGAGGCACTATAACGAAGCCATTTGGCAGTAATTGACATATTGCACTCCTCCCAAAGCACTTTTTGCAGTATCCGGATTAAATAAATGTCGAGACCTCAGTTTTGTCAACCCGAATTTGTTCGCAAGGAGGCAGGTCGCCTTTAAAATAGGCATCGTGTGCAAAAATAGCTTGCACATGTCTCAAGCGCAGGACTAAAAACGACCACCAATTATTTCGTAACACGGAAAAAATATAACCCGTCCTGAACCTGCCCTATGAGCCCTCATGAAAACCGCTGATCCTGAATTGATGCGTGCAATCAACCGGTTGAGTGTGCTGGACACAATCCGGCGCAACGGGCCGATCTCGCGCATCGAAATCAGTAAGCATACCGAAATGTCGACCAGCACCGTTTCGGCCATCACCGGCTCCCTGATCGATGATGGCCTGATCCTGTCACGTCACGAGGGCGACCTGCGCAATGCCACAGCCCGTGGTCGACCCCGGGTGATGCTCGAGCTCAACCCGGAGGCTTCGCGCGTCGTCGGGGCCAAGATTGCGGCTACGCGGATGACTTTCGTGGTTGTCGATTTCTGCGGCGAGGTCCTTTCCGAATTTTCCCTGCCCGTCCGCATCGACAGAATGCCGATCAACGTCATCGCCGATCTGGTGGAAGATGGCGTGCGTGCCTGCGTGATGGATACCGGGCTAGCGCTCTCCGAAATCGATATGATCTGTCTCGGTCTTCCGGGCGTGGTCGAGCATCGCACCGGCGTCGTGCGGTCCAGCCCGATCTTCAGCGACGAGAATGTGGATTTCGCCGCCGTTATGTCGCCGCGCTTCGGTATCCGGACAATCGTTGAAAGCGATGTCCATGCCGTGACCCTTGCGCATCACTGGTTCGGCAAGGCGCGTCACCTTGAGGACATGGTGCTGATATCGCTCGAGCGGACGCTGGGTCTCGGTGTTCTGCACAATAGCCGCCTTTTCCGGGGCGCCGGCGGGCTCAGCCACAATCTCGGCGATCTTGTGCTCGGCAGCAGCGCCGACGGCATGTCGCGGCTGGCAAGCTTTGCCGGAGAAAGCGCGATCCTCGGCGACGGCCCCCGCGAAGGGCTTTACGCCGATGCGGTGCGGCTTGGCCGGGGCATTTCACACGCCCAGACGCTGATTAAGGCCAAGGACGTTCAAATCATGTCGGCGGCTGAGCGGGCCGGCGATGCTGTCGGCGTGACGGTGGCCAATATCGTGACACTTTTCGCGCCGCCGCGTGTTATCTTGGTAGGCTCCAGCCTTGCGCTTGGCAAACCCTTCATCAACCGGCTGACAGCGGCCTTCAACAGCGCGATCCCGCCGTCGTTGAGTGATGTGAGCGAGCTGATTTTCGATGACGCGGACGATTTTTCTGGGCGCGGGGTGCGGCGGCCGTCGCACTTTATGAGCTGTATGAATCGCCATGGAGCACAACCGGCCCGGCGCTTTGAACAACGGTCGGAGAGCCAGGCACTTTCGGGAGGAGTGAAAAATGGAAAAAGTAGGGATCGGCATCATTGGATGCGGCAATATTTCGGGTGCCTATCTGAAGGCGATGGCCGGCTTCGACATTCTGGAGGTTCGCGGCATAGCCGATCTCAATCAGGCAGCCGCAGAAGCCAGAGCCGCCGAGTTCAACGTACCGGTCAGCTCGATTGATCAGTTGATGGCCGACCCGAAGGTCGAGATCATCCTCAACCTGACGATCCCGCGCGCCCATGTGGCGGTGGCCATGAGAGCGCTTGAAGCTGGCAAGCATACCTATTCGGAAAAGCCGCTCGGTATCAGTTTCGCCGAGGGAAAGAAACTTGCCGAAGCCGCTGCGAAGGCAGGGCTCAGGATTGGCGCGGCGCCCGATACATTTCTCGGTGGCGGCCACCAGACATCGCGCGCCATCGTTGACAGCGGCGCGCTTGGGCTTGCTATCGGGGGTACGGCGAGTTTCATGCGGCCGGGGCATGAATCCTGGCATCCCAATCCCGATTTCTACTACGATATCGGCGGCGGGCCGATGCTCGACATGGGCCCCTATTACATTACCGATCTCGTCAATCTGTTCGGGCCGGTCAGTAAGGTTGCGGGCTTTGCGACCATGCTGCGCAAGGAACGCGAGATCACAAGCGAACCGCGCCGGGGCGACAAGATTTCGGTGAAGGTCCCCACCCATATCGCAGGCGTGCTTTCTTTTGAAAACGGCGCCGTTGTACAGGTGACGATGAGCTTCGATGTGGCGGGCCACAAGCATCTGCCAATCGAGATTTACGGCACGGAAGGAACGCTGCTTGTTCCCGATCCGAACTTCTTCAAGGGGCCGATCTCGCTTTTGAAAAAGGGCGGTGAGTTCGAGGACTACCCGGTCGATATGCCCTATGCGGACGACAATTACCGTTCGATCGGCCTTGCCGACATGGCCTATGCGATCCGCAGCAACAGGCCGCACCGGGCAAACGGCGATCTGGCGCTGCACGTGCTGGAGGTGATGGAGGCTTTCGATATTGCCGCCGAGACTGGCAAAACGGTCGAGATCACAACAGTGACCGAGCGGCCGGCACCTCTTTCGACGTCGCTCGTTAACGATGTGCTCGGCAAATAGGCCGGACAACGGAAAAAACAGTCAAACCCGGCCGGCTGCGAAGCGCCGGCTGATGCGAGAGGAGAAATGTCATGCGCGAAGCACTTATTGTCTGGGGCGGTTGGAGCGGTCATGAGCCGGAGGAGTGCGCCCACGTTATCCGCGACATGTTGCAGGAGGACGGTTTCAAGGTCTATCTGGAACACTCAACCGAGGCTTTCGCCGACCCGCAGATCAAGGATCTGAGCCTGATCGTCCCGATCATGACCATGTCGAAGATCGAAAATGAAGAGGTCAAGAACCTCTCTTCCGCCATCGAAAGCGGTGTCGGCATTGCCGGCTATCACGGCGGCGCGGGCGATGCCTTCCGCGATTCGGTCGACTACCAGTTCATCATTGGCGGGCAGTGGGTCGCCCATCCCGGCAACATTATCGATTACCGCGTCAATGTGACGAAGCCGGATGATCCGATCATGGAGGGATTTCCGATTTCCCTACACTTCAGAGCAATATTACATGCATGTTGACCCTTCGAACGAGGTGCTGGCCACAACCACTTTTGCAGGTGACCACGCCGAATGGATCGACGGTGTCGTCATGCCGGTGGTCTGGAAACGCCGTCACGGCAAGGGCCGGGTGTTCTATTCCTCGCTCGGGCACATTGCGAGCGAGTTCAAGGTTCCGGAGATGGCAAACATCTTCCGCCGCGGTGCCAACTGGGCGGCGCGCTGATCGATGAAAAACAGCGGCGATCCTAAGTCGTAAGACAGGCATTTCTCGGAGCTCAGGTGGTTTTACCCGACCTCCGTGAAACGCGGAGCCGCTCCCGCGGACCTCCGCACAATGAACAGGAGAACATCATGGAATATCGCAGACTCGGAAACAGCGGCACCGTGGTCACCAATCTCTGCCTTGGCACCATGACCTTTGGCGACGAGGCGGACGAGGCGACATCCTTCCGGCTGATGGACGCCTATGTGGAGGCCGGTGGCAATTTCATCGACACCGCCAATGTCTACAGCACCGGGATTTCAGAAGAGATCATCGGGCGCTGGCTGAAACAGAAACCGGGCATCACGAAAGACCTGGTGATTGCCACCAAGGCCCGCTTTCCCATGGGCGAGGGGCCAAACCGCATCGGTTTGTCGCGCAAGAATCTTGTCGAAGCACTCGATGCTTCGCTTGTCCGGCTCGGCGTGGAGCAGGTGGACCTCTACCAGCTTCATGCCTTTGACGCGCTGACGCCGCTTGAAGAGACGTTGCGCTTCCTTGATGATGCCATCTCCAGCGGCAAGATCGCCTATTACGGCTTTTCCAACTTTATCGGCTGGCAGTTGACCAAGGCGGTCTGGATCGCCAAATCGAACGGCTTTGCGGCCCCGGTGACGCTTCAGCCGCAATATAACCTGCTTGCCCGCGGCATCGAACACGAGATCGTACCGGCCTGCCAGGATGCAGGCATGGGACTTCTGCCATGGTCACCGCTTGCCGGCGGCTGGCTTTCCGGCAAATACAAGCGCGACCAGATGCCGACAGGTGCCACCCGGCTTGGCGAAAACCCCGAGCGCGGCATGGAGGCCTATGACAAGCACAATGCCAAGTCGGTGACCTGGGAGGTGCTTGGTGCGCTGGAGGATATTGCGGGCGCTCACAATGCCAGCATGGCGGAGGTGGCGCTGGCATGGCTTGCGGCACAGCCGGCGGTCACTTCCGTCATTGTGGGCGCACGCACGCAAGCGCAACTCGCCGACAATCTCGGCGCGGCAAACATCCGGCTTTCCGGGGCCGAACTGGAGCGCCTCTCAGCGGTTAGCACCCAGCCCGTGCCGGATTATCCCTATGGCCCAGGCGGCGTGAGCCAGCGATTCCGCAAGGTTGAAGGCGGGCGCTGAATTAAACGGCAGGGGGAGCGGTCGCGACCGCGCTAAACCATTATGGTTGCTCACGCTGTCGCGGGTCAGCCGGTGGCTAAAGCTCTGTCTTCTGAAATACGCCAAACAAAAAATGCCCGGGTGAGACTTCGTTTCGGATGTGCGCTTTCTCCGTGTCGTCGAGCTAAGGGATCGGGCTTTTCAGTTCGCCAACCGCCCCCCGCGCGTCATGCCGAGGCGCGCGGGATTGGGGATCGCAGCAGCCCCTATCAGCTTAAGTCTCGCCATTGTCAGGCGTGATCGACCTTCAAAGGGTCAAAACCACGAAAAGTGGCTGCGTTTGTGGCTTTGATGCGGGTAACAAGAGCAAAGGCCGCAGGCGCCACATCGTTGGGCTCATGGTCCATAGCGTCGACATTCAGAATTCATGTGAGGGTTATGGCCGGAACGCTTCCTTGATCCTGATAGGCCAACGGCGGCGCATTTTTTCAGAGGCAGAATCAGTACAGCCGCTCCACTGCCGTCCAAAAACCGGACTTCCTGCCATGGTCGCGCTGTAGCTTTGCCAGATAGGTATGATGCGGGGCAGCCGTCCCGAAATCGTCAATGTGCATCGCAAGTGCTTCACACTCGATAAGGTGCCTGGCGGCGTGCTTGTAGCGGCTGGAACGTGCATTCTTGAGGCTGAAGTCGATCATGGCTCTGAGTAGCAAACTCGCTGCCAGCGGGTACTTCTCTTTCAAGGTTTCGCTCGCCGGTGTCAGATACTCATAATGGTTCCCGTCGAACTCGGCATAGCGATCCAGAATGAGCGCATTGGCTTCGCGAAGCGCAGGCCATTCTATCAAGAACAGAAGAGCCTGGTGAACGCCTGGATATTCAGCAATCCAAGCCATTGCCTTTTCCTCGGCCTCAAGGTCATCAAAATCGGGCAGGCGTTTCAAATAGTCGCGGAGATGCTGTTGTTCGAGCGATGATTCAAAGCATTGCCATCTGAATTTTTGCGCATCATCTTCGCGGCCCAGTGCCTCAAGCGCATCTGCGCGTGCCTGTTCCCATTCCAGAACCGGAAAAGACCGGCCTTTCTCCGGGGCAGCCTGATCCAGCCTTGTAAGGGCTTCTCCCGCTCTATTGGCCTCGAGCAGCCTTTCCGCCATCCGTGCCGCGATCATAGGTGACTGCTTGGCCTGTTCGGTCTGCAGCGCGATATAAGCGTCGACATCGCCCTCAGCGTCTGCAATGGCTTCAAGCGCGATACGTGCCGACAGATCATCGTGACGACTATAGACCTCGTCTTCGTAGATCGGTCCGTTCAGACTCATGCCGATGATCCGGCCTTCGCGTCGGGGCTTTTCGGTTCTGGCTTCGTTGAGCCATTGGGTTGCCAGCTCTTTCAGACGAGCCAGTCCGACGGTTTTGAGTGCCGGGATCATCTCTTCGATCAGTGGATCATATTGACCGTAGCCGTTGTCCTGCAACGCCTGAAATACCTTTTCGGCCAATGCTTCCGGGGACACGGTAGATGCTTTTGCGATGCGTCCGGCATCGACACACGCGTCATGAAAGCTCTCAACAAGTGAGCCGCTGCCATCATCTGAGCGTGCGAAAATAGAATCGGACAAGTCGAGAAAACGCCAGATCAGCTCCAGCGCTTCGTCGGGGTCTTGGGGTTCGAGTTTGTCAACGATCGCTGAGCGCTGCATTTCGAGGTCCGCTTTTAGCTTTTTGACCTTTCTCCAGTCGATGAAGCTGCGGGCGCGCTGAATGCTGGTGAGGCGTTTCCGGATCTCTCTGGCCATATCGGCGCTGCTTTGTTCGCCAGCCAGTTCGAGGCGTAGTCGCCGTTTGTCAGCTGCGCTGCCGGTCGATATTTCGATCAGAAGTTCTGCCAGGCGCTTTGCACCCAGTGCTTCCAGATTCTTCGCATTCAGCGTTGTCTTTTTGCCATCGTGAACGGCTCCCTTCGCCGCGCGGACGCTATATCGCAAGTGACCTGAGGCCAAGACCCGCGCAAGCCTTGTGCCGGGATAACCCTTGGCATCGCATCAGATGTGCTTACCATCGTGATTTCAGGTGCGGAGATCACGATGGTGACAATAGGGCAACTCAGAGGACGCTGGCAGGCAGAGGCGCGTCGTCTTTCACACATCACCCGCCATGGGCTGCTCAGAGTGTTCGTCGGGCATAGGACGCAGCCAGGTTGACGCCGCCGTTGCCGGCCGCGTCGGATCGGCCCGCTCTATCGGCCGACCGATGATCCAGTCTGAAAAGCTCGGGTTGAAAACCGGCGCTCCTTTTGGCCCCGCCGTTTGGTTTGTCAGCTGCTATGGCGGCGTTTGCGCCGCCAGCGTGAGCGGCGGCCTCCGGTTTCGGCCGGGCTTGGAAAGACGATTTCGACGGTCAGTCCGTTGTCACCGTAGAGGCGCTCGATCGTGCCTTGGAGCTCGCCGATGATGTTGGCGTCAATCAGCCGTGTGCCGAAGCCCTTGCGCTCGGGCGTGGCGACGGCCTTATTGCCGTGCTCACGCCAGATCAGTTTGAGCTTCCGTGCCGGACCGGTGGCTTCATAGGACCATGAAACCTCGAGCGTGCCGTTGCTTTCGGCCATTCCTCCATATTTCAGGGCGTTTGTTGCCAGCTCGTGGAAGGTCAGACTGAAGGCCTGCGTGGCTTTCTCGTCGAGTTCGGCCGACGGTCCGGAGATCTCGTAGTGAGAGCCGGTGTCACCGAAGACCTGTTCGAGCTCCTTGGTCAGCAGCTCTTTCAGGTCAGCCCGCTGCCAGCGCGAGCGCGTCAAAACGTCCTGCGCAGTCGACATGGCCTGAAGGCGGGCGGAATAGGATTCCATGAATTGCTCGAGCCCTTCTGCATGGAAGGCTGTCTGGCGCGCGATCGCCAGGACGCGGGCAATCGAGTTCTTGATCCTGTGCTTCATTTCCTGGAGCATCAGTTCGCGCTCCTGAAGCGATTTCTGGGTGACACGCTGAACTTCCCGTGCGGCGGCCAGGGCTCTGAGCTGCCATTGCGTAGCCAATGCCAGCGCGACGGCCAGAAGCAGGGCAACGGAGCCGACCACGAAGGGGTGATGTCGAATTGCGCCTGCTTGAAGGCTGCGTTCGGCGTCATTGCCAGAACCCAGGTGCGCCCGGCGATATCCACTTCGCGAGAGAACCTCACCGCACTTTTCGTCAACGCCGTATCAAAGCCTGCGGATTTGAACAACGGCGTGTCCGGTCGCGCCTTGTCGAAAGCTTCGATCTCCACGGGCAGCCCGGGCGTATCTCCGAGAACGGCGGTGTATAGATCTCCGGCGCGGAACGGCGCATATATGAAGCCTGAAAGGGGAGATTGCCATCGGCATCATGGGGCCCCTGATCCATCTTGAACGGCAGGTAAAGCAGGAAACCGGCCTGTTTTGACGCCGTAATTTCCTGCGCCAGCTCGACGGGTCCGCTTGCGCGCGGCGTATCGGTCGCAAACGCATCGGCCATAGCCTCGCGCCGGACCGGCTCGCTGTACATGTCGAAGCCGATAGCGGCCCTGTTGCGCTCGTTGTCGGGCTCCAGCATCACGATCGCCGCGCGATATTCCTGGTCGGTCTCGGGCCAGATCTCGATGCCGCCGCCGTAAGACTGTTCGATCATGTCTTCGGCTCTGGTCTCGTTGCCGGTATAGACCATACGTGCAAACCCGATGCCCTGAATGCCGTCATAGCGGCCTTCGGTATCCAGGCCCTCGACATAGGTCTTGAAGGCTTGCCGGTCGACCCTGCCATCGGTGGCGACGAAGAACGCCTTGGTGGCTTCCAAAAGCGACATGTGCTGGTAGAAACGGCTGGTAAGCTGATCGACCGCATCTCCGGCGATCATCTCGAAGCTGGCCCGGCGTTCCACCTCGGAGGCACGGTAGATCGAAAAAGACATCCCCCAGCCTATAGCGGTGACGACGACAAAGACCAGCGCCGGCAGAAGCCGGTTCAAGGCCCGAAACCTGTCTGTCCCGATCTTGTTGAAAAATCTTTCATGACGTTCGGCGATTGACCTCGGTCTGGGACGGCGATCGCGCGTCCCGCTTCGTTTCATGGCTAACGACGAAATGTATTTGATCTATTCACGATAACGTACCGCTCGAGCGCCTTGCCGGGGAAGTCGCCGGTGGTGTGTTGCGATGTTCCGCTCCGGGCCGCAGAGACAGACGCTATCGTTCATTTCTGTTTTTATTTTGTTGTCAATAACAACAGGCAGCGCCGCGAGCCGCCGAAAAACAGTGCGCTGATGTGGAACAGCCGAGGCGATCCGTGCGTTTACCCAAGCGAAACGGAAGCTCAATGAAAGGAGCACTCTTATGAACTGGGATCGTGTTGAAGGAAACTGGAAGCAGTTTACAGGCGAAGCGCAGGCCCAATGGGGCAAGTTGACCAATGACGACCTGGATGTGGTCGCTGGCAATCGCGAAAAACTCGTCGGCAAGATTCAGGAGCGCTACGGCAAGGAGCGTGACGAAGCCGAGCGCGACGTCGATAACTGGATGTCCAAGATAAACTGATCGCAATCGCGCGCAGATGCTCAAAGGCAGCGGTGGAAACGCCGCTGCCTTTTTGTTGCACGCAGAGGCGCTCTGAACAGGTCATCGTCACCAACAAAAAAACGGTCCTGACCGCTTTGATCAGAACCGTTTTTATCTGCGCTGCGAGAACTGTCCTACCTGCGGCGTGCGAAGTTGACAATCACCGCGACGGCGAAGAAAAGCAGGAACAGGAAGAACAGGATTTGGGCGATGCCCGCTGATGCGCCTGCGATGCCACCGAAGCCGAGTGCGGCTGCAACGAGTGCAACGACCAGAAACACGACCGCATAATAAAGCATGACATTCTCCTTTGTTTGCTGTGAAAAGAACGTCTCGCCGCTGTGAGGGTTCCTGAAACAAAAGAAAAAGGCGGCCGGAGCCACCTTTTTGAGTTTACCTGCTGTGACCTCTCGAGCCCGTCAGGCGGCCTCTTCTTGCCTCTCCTGGAAGAACAGAGCCTGGCTGATCAATGCTTTGACCATGTCTGGGTTAAAGGGCTTTGTGACCAGAAAGGTGGGTTCGGGGCGCTCACCCGTCAAAAGCCGCTCGGGGAATGCGGTAATGAATATGACCGGAATGGAATCGTTCTCCAGGATGTCATTGACGGCATCGATACCGGAGCTGCCGTCGGCTAGCTGGATATCGGCGAGCACCATGCGCGGCTTCGAGCTTTTGTAGAGCGCCACAGCCTCCGTATGGGTGCGGGCGATGCCGGTCACGCGGTGTCCAAGGCTCTCAACCATCTGCTCGATATCCATCGCGATCAGAGGTCTCGTCCTCGATGATCATGATGTCGGTGGCGACCTGACGGGCAATTTCGGCAGAAGCGTCGTCGACGAGACCTGAGATCACATCAGGCTCGACCTCGAGAATGGTCGCGGTTTCCGCATGTGAAAAACTTTCCAGTGAGATCAGCAAAAACGCCTGTCGTGGCTTGGCTGGCAGGGCCATCAGGTTGGCTGCCGCACGTTTCTCCCACGAGTAGGGGATTCAATATCTTCTATTTCGATGGTTGTGGAACTGAAAAGGCGTGAAAAGAGTTTGTATAGTGAAACCTTGTCGTCCCCGTCTTCCGGGAACAACGAAACGTCTTCGATCAATGTTTCGAGGACGGCGGCTACATAGGCATCGCCTGAGGTTTGCGATCCGGTCACGGCGCGGGCGTAACGTCTCAGATACGGCAAATGGGCAGCGATACGGGTTGAAAGCGACATATTATCTAGTCTCCTGCCTCTTAAGGTCTGTTGGAAGGCTCATTGAGCACTTTCAGTTGATCAGAATGCGCGAAAGAAAAAAGTTCCCGATCGGGCGGAACTTTTTATTCTAGCCGACGTTTTCGGCTTGAACATTAAACAGGGTACAAACAGGACAGTATTGGTGAAAAGCAACAGCAGCCTGGGAAAAGGGAAGCCCTGCCTGGCACGGCAAAAAGCCCGGAGGAAGCGATCAGTCGCCGCCTCAAGGCGCTCTACAACGCCGTCGAGCAGGAAGACATCCCGGATCGGTTTCTTGACCTGCTCGAACGTCTCGATGCAGCAGAATCCGCTTCCTCGCAAAAATCTGAAGGATAACCAACGTGGTCAGGGACGACGATACGACGTTCAAACGTGACATGTTGAAAACGGTGCCAGGCCTGCGCGCGTTCGCGGTATCGCTGTGCGGGCATCAGGACCTTGCCGATGATCTCGTACAGGACACGATCATGAAGGCCTGGGCCAAACAGGAGAGTTTTACAGCAGGCACGAATATCAAGGCATGGTTGTTTACGATTCTCAGAAATGAATTCTACAGCCAGATGCGAAAAAGTGGCCGTGAAATCCAGGATTCCGACAATGCTTTCACCGAACGGCTCTCGACCCACCCCGCTCAGTACGGCGCCATGGATTTGAGCGATTTCAGGAAAGCGCTGAACCGGCTTCCCGACGATCAGCGCGAAGCGATTATTCTGGTCGGCGCGTCGGGCTTTTCCTATGAAGAGGCTTCCGAAATCTGCGGTTGCGCCATCGGTACGATCAAAAGCCGTATCGCAAGGGCGCGCGGGAAGCTTCTGGAGTTGCTGGATATTCAGGGCGAGGTCGATTTCGGACCTGATGCAAATTCTGCAGCAGTCGTCGGCAATGCCTTTGTGACGCGCTAGATGTGAGGCGCGCTTCGTCCCGCCGGGCTTCTGTCCGCAGCGCGATGGGCGCGCCTTTTCACTCAGCCGTCGTCCACAGATAGAGCCTCGAAAACCTGGATCTGCAGCACCCAGATAAATTTCTGGTTTTGATGGAACCGTAGCTACGTTCAAGCGTTCCCTAGCATGACTGAAAGTCCGAACGGGCAATCTCGGTCACTTGGAATCTTTGAAATCAGCCTCCGATGACGGGCTTGCATCATATTGAAGAGCTTGGGACCCAGTGGAACATCTGCCGACCGAAATAGTCGACGCGATCAACGATCAGGACCGTCTGGATACGCTTTCTCAGACAATCATGCGTGCAGCCGAAACAGATGAGGATTTTATCGCGATCGTCGAATCGGCCGCGATGCGTTTTTCGTGTCCTGCCGCGCTCATCGTTATTGCAGATTATGACGAAAACTGGGTGCAGGCGGTTTGCGGCATGGAGCCTCACGAGGTACCAGCGCGCTCGGGCCTCTTCATGTATCCGATTGCACTGAAAAAGACCCGGCCCTGATCATGAACGATCCAGCCGAGCGGAGCCAGGTCGCGCCATCGGTTCCTGTCTATGAAGGTCGGCCTGTCAAATTCTTCGCGGGTGCGCCCATCAAGGTTCATGGCGTGAACGCCGGCGCGCTTTGCGTGATCGACGGAAAGAATCATCGCGACACCACGCCCGAAGACGCCCAGGCGCTGCGTCGTCTCGCCAATCTTGCGGGCTCTCTCTACGAGTTGAAGGATGCTGCACGCGGCAAGGCTTCGGCAGATCTTGCGCTTTCTCGGGCGCAAAAACGTCATTCCATGGCGATGCGCGCCGGCAATATCGGCGCCTGGAGCTGGGACAGGAAGAGCAATACGGTCGAATGCGACAATGCCCTTCGCGAAATGCTGGGCATGACGGGCGGCGAGCCGGTCACATGCCGCGGCATTCTCAGCGCGATCACTCCGGATACCCGGTTTCCCATGCTGCGGAGGTTCAAGGCCGCGCTGGATCGTGGCGAGGAGTATCAGTACGAGTTCAAGGTGGAGAAAACCGGGAAATGGCTGCTGTCACTCGGCAGCACATACGAGAATATGCTCTGCGACGACGAGGTCGGATCGGTCTTTGGCGTTGTCGTCGATATTTCGACGACCAAGGAATCCGAACAGAAGACGCGGCTGCTCCTGCGCGAACTCAACCACCGGGTCAAGAACACGCTGGCCATCGTCCAGTCGATCGCCGGGCAAACGTTGCGGCGTTCCCGGAGTTCGGCCGAATTCAATATGGCCTTTTCCGGCCGGCTACAGGCGCTATCGGCGGCCCACACGCTGCTGTCAGACGAGCAATGGGGAGCGATTGCGCTTGATGGGCTACTGCGTTCGCAGGTCGCGCCCTTTATCGACGGCAACAGCCGTCAGATCGATATTCATGGGGGCGCTGTCTATCTTGATCCGGATGAGGCGCTGGCGCTTGGTCTGGTCATCCATGAGCTGGCGAGCAATGCCGCAAAATACGGCGCGCTTTCGACACGGGCTGGCGTCATTGATATCACGGTTTCCTGCTGCGATGAGGGCGGCGTCGGGCATCTGGAGCTGGACTGGGTGGAAGTGGGTGGCCCGGCTGTGAACCCGCCTGCAGAGCGCGGATTTGGCTCGGTTTTGATCGAACGCAGCCTCGACAAGGTGATAGGCAGCAAGGTTGTTGTCGACTACGCCGACTCCGGCCTACGGGTGCATATCAAAATGCCGCTGCGCTATTGCTGAAAAACCAGCAAAACCGAACAAGCGCCTGCCACGCCCGCCCAGCTCCCGCTTGGCGGGCTTTGTTGTCCGTTTTTAGGGAAAATCGCATTCGCGCCGGAACAAGGTTTCGGTCTAGCCGTTTGGTTTATGTGAAGCGAGTGAGAACAGCAAAAATATAAAACAATAATAAATCGTACTCGCAACCGAACAATACAGAAGAGAGGAGTATAAATATGCTTCGCAAGATTCTTTCAACGACCGCTATGGTTGCAGTTATTTCCACAGGCGCCGCATATGCGCAGGATGCGACCAATACAGACACGTTGGACAACAAACCCGCGGCGACCACGGGTATGGAAGCCGGCACAACCCCGGTATTTCCGCAAAAGCAGGCCGCATCTGAAGATGGCAAGAGCTTTTTCGGTGCGACCGAACAGCAGGTTCTCGCAAGCTCGCTGCTTGGCTGGCCCGTATACGGCCGGGATGCCGATGATCAGGGCCGCGAACAGGTTGGCGATATCAACGATATCGTTATGAGCTCCGACGGCAATGCGAATGCGGCCGTGATCGGCGTAGGCGGCTTTCTCGGTATTGGCGAGAAGAACGTGGCTGTTTCCTTTGATCGCCTGAGCTGGCAGCAGGGCGAGCAGGGCAACTGGCTCACGATCGATGCCACAATCGAAGAGCTCGAAAACGCCCCGGCGTTCGAATATGACGATCCGAACCTGATCGAGGGCGGCACGGCCGCTGTCCGGGAAGAAGCCGAGCAGCTGCAGACGGCGACCAATGACGCCGCCAACAATGTGGCCAATGAAACGCAGGACCTGGCCAACACGGCGGGCAACGCCATGAACGAGGCAGGGAAGCGGCAAATAACGCCTTGGACGACATGGTTGCCGGCGTGAACAGCATGGGCGAAAATGCAGCCGAAACCATGGACGCCGATAATCCGATGCTTGAAGGTATGACCGAGGTCGATATCAGCTCGGTTTCTTTCGACCAGCTTGAGGGCGCGTCCGTCCTGAGCGCCGAGGGTGACAGCGTCGGTGAAGTGTCGAGCGTCATGACCCATGGCGACCAGAGCCAGAACATTCTGGTTGTTGATGTCGGTGGTTTCCTGGGGCTCGGTGAGAAGCCCGTGGCGATCTCTACCGAAACGGCAACGATCATGACCGACGGTGACGCCTATGTCGTCAAGACCCGCTACGACCGGAAAACGCTGGAAAACCAGCCGGAGTTTACCGAGCAGGCGTTGAGCGATAATCCGGACGCCGTTCTTCTGAACTGATAACGCCGGGAGCATTTCGTTGCTGAAAACCCGCGATCTTCGGATCGCGGGTTTTTTCTTGTCTGATTCAAAAGCTTTAGCTGTCGGCGGACTTGTGCCATTTTCCGCCGGCGCCGCGCTGCAGTTCCGGCGTTGCGAAACAGGTATGAATGGTCTCCGAAAGGCCGGTTTCGAAACCCTCGAGCAATGCGCGATGTTTGTTCGTCTGAAGCATGGCCGCGCCGATCGCGACCGGACGAGACACCGCATTTTTCCAATAGCAACAAGCCGGACAGGATCGACCGGCCGGAGGAAATTACGTCATCGACGAGTGCCACCCGCTTTCCCGAAAGAAGCGGCAGCATGCGCGGGTCAATGAACAGGCGCTTTTCCTGGTTCGGCGTCGTCACCGAACTGACCGGCATGGAGAGCGCATCTTCGTACCAGAATTTGCGGGAATTCCCGAGCGGGACGTAGCGGCTGTGGCCCAGCGCCCCGGCAACGCTCGCAGCCAATGTCAGCCCCAGCGTCGGCAGGCCGACAACAAGATCCGGCCGCGCGCGCGCCAGACGGCCGGCAAGATCGGTGGCAAGCGCCGCCGTGACCGCGAATGAAGCCTGATTGATGATCAGCGAGGCAAGTCCCTTGCCGCTGTCGCCAAGCGCGCGGATCGGCAAAAGCAGCTGGCGGCCATCGGCAAGCGTTGCCGGATAGGCCGTGGATAGCGGCTGATGTGGATCGATCGACTGCGGGGGCAGAAGGTCCTGCCAGAATTCATAAGGATGCATGGGTTGTTTCCGGCTCGGAGAAGGCGTGGTTGAGGGCGCGAAGCGTCACACGGCCGTTGTGAGACATGTGATACGGCGCATCGGCGTAAAAACACACTTGCTCTGTGTTTTATGCTTGGGTAGCCAGTAGAGGCAAGTGCGAGGTCAAATGGCGGGGTTCGAATGATCCATCTTTACAGGGTCGGCGGTGTTAAAGCGGCCTTGCCGTCGGGCGGAGCATCCGACCCGCTTGACGAGGATGTTGTCTGGATCGACATGCTCGATCCGACCGAAGCCGACATGCAGCAAATGGAAACGCTTCTCGGCGTCATGCTGCCGACACGCGAGACACTGAAGAACATCGAGCCGTCGAGCCGCTATTACACTGACGGCAACGCCGTCTACATGACAGCGTCGATCGTGATGAATGTGGATTTCGGCCTTGCCCAACTGACCGATGTCGGTTTCATCCTTGCAGGAGGCAGGCTCGTGACCATCCGGCATGCCGAGCCAAAGCCGTTCTTTCTGTTCGCTGCCGACATGAAGCGCCTCGATATCGGTCCGGGGCAGGGCGTGCGCGTTCTGGCGCATCTCCTCGACACCATTGTCGACCGCACGGCGGAAATTCTGGAACTTGCGGTGGCCAAGATCGACAACATATCGATTGCTGTGTTCGGTGAAGGCGTGCGCGGGCGCCGACGGCCGCCTGCCGAGCTTGAAGGGCGGCTGATCGAGATATCGACCTACCACCGGCTTGTCAGCAAGACCCGCGACAGCCTGACAACTCTTGCGCGGCTTTCAACCTACGTTCAGGCCCTCGGGCGCGTGCGTGACGACAAGCCGACGAAGGATCTGTGCCGCATCGTCGCCCACGACATTCAGTCGCTTTCCGAGCATGCGAGCTTTGTGTCCTCCAACATTTCGTTTTTGCTCGATTCCTCGCTTGGTCTGGTCAATCTCGAACAGAACAACATCATGAAACTGTTTTCAGTGGTTTCGGTGGTGTTCGCGCCGCCGATGCTGATTGCCGGTGTCTATGGCATGAACTTCGATCGCATGCCCGAGCTGCATTGGTCCTATGGTTATCCGGCGGCGATTGGCGGCATGTTCCTGACGGGCGTTGTCGCGATCTACTGGCTACGTTCGCGCGGCTGGTTCTAGGCGTGATTGGACACAGCTTGTGTCGTGCAATTACGGTTCTCGCGCAGCTTGACTAGCATAGGGAGGAAAACTATGGTGCGCCCGACTTGACCGGGGGTCCCAAAGGCTTTATCGCATTGCTGAAACATCTGTTGCGGTCGATTGCGACCTTGGCGGGTTTTGGGGAAGCGAAAGTCATGACTGAAGACGGGCAGGAGGACTTGGACGAGCGCCGTAAGCGGCTTGCCAGTGAACTGGGCACGCTTCGCAAGGGCCAGAATGGTGAAAGCCGGAAAAAGGCAGGGTCGTCTGCCAATGACCGGCGTGAGATGTCGAAGGGCCTGAAGCTTTCGAGCGAATTCATGGCCGCTATCTTCGTCGGTTTCATGCTCGGCTTTCTCCTCGACAAGTTTGCTGGGACCAGCCCCTGGGGATTGATTGGCTTTATTCTCCTCGGTTTCGGTGCCGGGGTCTTGAATGTGTTACGCTCCGTCGGTTATGTGGCTGAGCCGGAAGACCGTCTGAAGAAGGACGGGAAATAAATTTGTTGATGCGCGCATGGCCCAGGATGGTCGCGCGAAAGGTGAGAAGAGAGAGCTCAGGTGTCAAACGATCCGACCCATCAGTTTCAGATTCACAATATCGTACCGATCAATGTCGGCGGACTGGACCTTTCCTTCACCAATGCATCGCTGTTCATGGCGGTCACGGTCGGTATTGCTGCCGGGTTCATGTATCTGGCAACGTCGAAACGCGGCCTGATTCCTCGCGCACGCAGTCGATCGCCGAGCTGCTTTACGAATTTGTCGCTTCAATGCTGAGGGAGGGCGCCGGCACCAAGGGCATGGTCTTCTTCCCTTTGTGCTGACATTGTTCCTGTTCCTGCTGACGGCCAACCTGATCGGCATGTTCCCTATTTCTTCTCGGTGACCAGCCAGATCGTCGTGACCTTCTCACTGGCGTTGATGGTGATGTGCGTGGTTGTCGGCTATGGCGTCTACAAGCACGGTGCCGGGTTCTTCAAAGTGTTCGTGCCGTCCGGTGTTCCGGCAGCTCTGCTGCCGCTGGTGACAATGATCGAGATCGTTTCGTTTCTCTCACGTCCCATCAGCCTGTCGGTTCGTCTGTTCGCAAACATGCTGGCTGGCCACATCACGCTTAAGGTTTTCGCCGGCTTCGTCGTTTCGCTGAGCGCGATCGGTACGATCGGGACCGGCGGCGCGATCCTGCCTCTGGCCATGACCGTCGCTCTGACGGCTCTGGAATTCCTGGTCGCCTTCCTGCAGGCCTATGTGTTTGCAGTTTTGACGTGCATGTATCTCAATGATGCCGTCAATGCGGGCGAACACTAGGAAATAAAGTATTCCGGTCCGGCTGGACAGCACGGACCGGTCTCGGTATTAAGCCGCAACAACCCATTCTTTCGAAGGAGTTCTTTTATGGAAGCGGAAGCAGCAAAGTACATCGGCGCCGGTATCGCATGCCTTGGCATGGGCGCAACCTCTATGGGTCTGGGCCGTATCTTCGGTGACTATCTTACAGGCGCACTGCGTAACCCCTCAGCAGCCGACAGCCAGTTCGGCCGCCTGGTCTTCGGCTTCGCCGTGACCGAAGCGCTCGGCATCTTCTCGCTGCTCGTCGCTCTTCTCCTGCTCTTCGCCGTTTAAATTTAAACGGTCCGACGTTATGGTCACGGCGTCCGTCTTTGGCGTCGTGACCCCTATTGTCGAAGACCCTTGGAGACGAGCATGATTGTGACACCGGCTCTGGCACAGACTTCGGAAGGCGTGGAAGCGCATACCGAAACCACGCTGGCCGAAATGGAGCATCACGAGGCACAGGTGTTCCCGCCTTTTGACTTTGCGACCTTCCCGTCGCAGATTCTCTGGCTGGCCGTTACGTTCGGACTTTTCTATGTCGTGATGAAGCGGGTGATCGTTCCGCGCGTCGGCTCCATTCTGGAAGACCGGCACGACCGGATCGCTCAGGACCTCGATGAAGCCGAAAGGTTGCGCAATGAGGCCGATACCGCGATTGCCGCTTATGAAAAAGAACTTGCCCGGGCGCGCGACGAAGCGCGGTCTATTGCGGCTGCTGCCGCAGAAAAGGCACGTATCGAAGCTGAGGCCGAACGCGCCCAGCTCGAAGGCGAGCTTGGCAAAAACTGACTGAAGCCAATGCCCGGATCGCAAAGGTCCGTTCCGAAGCGCTGCAGGAAGTCGGCTCCATTGCCGAGGAGACTGCCTCTCAGATCGTGACCCACCTGATTGGCGGGCGCGTTGCCAAGGGCGATGTTGAAGCGGCCGTTTCATCGGTCAAGGAGGCCTGATCATGTCACTTGATGCGACATTCTATGCCTTTATCGGCCTTATCCTGTTCTTCATTGTGGTGGCCTATTTCAAGGTTCCCGGGATCATGCTCCGCTCGCTCGATTCGCGCGCTGATGAGATCCGCGGTGAACTGGCAGAGGCCAAGCGTCTTCGCGAAGAAGCCCAGCATGTTCTGGCCGATTATCAGCGCAAGCGCCGTGAAGCCGAAGACGAAGCCAAGGATATCGTCGCCGCCGCCGAACGCGAGGCGAAGGTGATCAAGGAAGAGGCGCACCGCAAGACTGAAGAATATGTCGAGCGTCGCACCGCGTTTTCCGAACAGAAAATCCGGCAGGCCGAGCACGATGCCATCGAAGCCGTGCGTGGTGCTGCCATCGATGTGGCGGTGGACGCCGCCCGCATCGTTCTGGAAAAGAAGGCAACGCCGACCGTGCAGTCGAAGTTGTTTTCCAAGTCGGTTGATTCGGTCAAGACACGTCTCAATTGACGGGAACGCCAGCATAGCCTTGAGTAGAAATAGCGGCAAGCGTCCTAGCGCTTGCCGCTTTTGTTTGGGTTGTCTGCACAGGTCGGCTGCTGCAGAGTTTCGGGAGTTGCCACATGGCAGAGCGCATTGACGGCAAAACGATTGCCGCCGGGGTTATCGAGAAGGTC
This sequence comes from Marinicella algicola, assembly GCF_028401385.1. Taxonomy (GTDB): domain Bacteria; phylum Pseudomonadota; class Gammaproteobacteria; order Xanthomonadales; family Marinicellaceae. Next base: position 3,342,084 of record NZ_JAQOMR010000001.1, on the reverse strand, counting down.
AAGGCGGCCACGCAAGAGCTTCAGCGCACCAGGGGCGTGGTGCCCGGTCTGGCGGTCGTGATCGTTGGCGATGATGCTGCAAGCCACACCTACGTGGCGGCCAAGGGCAAACGGGCCAAGGACTGCGGGTTCCATTCAGTGCAGATCACGCTTGAGGCCGACACCGGCCAGGCGGATCTTGAAAAGGTCGTCAGCGAGCTGAACGCCGATCCTGCGATCCACGGCATTCTGGTGCAGCTCCCGCTACCCGGACATCTCGAAGAATTCCCGGTGATCCAGATGATCCGCCCTGAAAAGGATGTCGACGGGCTTTCGATCATAAATGCAGGCAAGCTTGCCGTCGGCGACCTCAAAACCGGACTGATTTCCTGCACGCCGGCGGGTGCGATGATCCTGGTGCGCTCTATCCATGGCGAGGATCTGTCAGGGTTGAATGCCGTGGTCGTCGGGCGTTCGAATCTGTTCGGCAAGCCCATGGGCCGGCTTCTTCTGCAGGCTAACGCCACCGTCACCATGGCGCATTCGCGGACCGCCGATCTCGCTTCAGTGTGCCGGAGTGCCGATATTCTCGTGGCCGCCACAGGGCGAGCGGAAATGGTGAAGGCCGACTGGGTAAAGCCCGGCGCGACCATCATCGATGTCGGCATCACCCGCGTGCCGGCACCTGAGCGCGGCGAAGGCAAGACGCGGCTTCTCGGCGATGTTGATTTTGCTGCCTGTGAGCTGGTGGCCGGCGCCATTTCGCCGGTGCCCGGCGGTGTGGGACCAATGACGATCACGATGCTGATGGCCAATACCGCGATCGCGGCCTATCGGGCGGCGGGTCTTGAAGCGCCTCGGTTCTGATCGACGCTTTGTCGGCTTCGGCCGGTTGTTTCGGCTGCATCTACCGCTAGCTGAAGGCCTTGAAGGTGACGAGGGTGAATGTGTCCTTCACACCGGCAATCGTCTGCAGGTGGCTGGTGACAAAATGGCCAATGTCGGTTTCTGCCGCCAGATAGAATTTCGCGAGGAGATCATAATGACCCGATGTCGAATAGATCTCCGACGTCTCCTCCAGTGTGCGGATCACGGTATCTGCGACATCATAGGCCTGGCCGGCATGGCATTTGAATTGCACGAAAATGGTCTGCATGGTCTATCCTGTCATCGCTCACCCGATGGGCGCCGGATCATGCTGGCATCCTCGGGAATTGGTCGTGATTCCGTCTATCGGAAAATTGGTTTGACGGCAAACGCTTGCGGTTTTGGAAATTTATTATATTGATACAATATTCCGATATAGGTAATTTAAGAGGGCGCCGCCGACGCACGGGAAGGGCTGCTTCAAAGTCGGCCAGGATAATACACAGCGCCTGCAGGGTCCTGAAGGCCGGATATGCCTTTTGACGACCAGATGGGAACAATGACCGCCGGGCTCGGCGTTGAGAACGAACAAACGAGGGAGATCACTGATGGCAATATCGCAAATTCTCACAGACCAACTGAAAGACAAGACGCTGGCGCGGGCTGGCGCCTTCATTGCTGGTGAGTGGAAAGAAGAGACGTCGGAAGGTAAATCCTTCGACGTCACCAATCCGGCGACCGGTGAGGTTATCGCAACCCTGCCGGATTGCGGCCGGCAGGATGTCGACACCGCAATCGCTGCAGCGCACGCTGCGCAGAAAGCTTGGGCAAAGAAGACCGGCAAGGAGCGCGCCACCATTCTGCGCAAGCTCTACGACCTGCTGGTCGCCAATGCTGACGATCTGGCAACCATACTGACCATCGAAATGGGCAAGCCATGGGCTGAGGCGCGCGGCGAGATCCTCTACGGTGCAGCCTATGTCGAATGGTTCGGTGAGGAAGCCAAGCGCGTCTACGGCGACATGATTCCCGGCCACCAGACCGACAAGCGCATCATGGTCATCCGCCAGCCGGTCGGCGTGGTTGGCGCCATCACGCCCTGGAACTTCCCCAATGCGATGCTGGCCCGAAAGATGGCGCCCGCGCTGGCGGCCGGCTGCTCCATCGTTTCCAAACCGGCGCAGATGACACCGCTTTCCGCTCTGGCGCTGGCCTATCTCGCCGAACAGGCGGGGCTGCCCGCGGGTCTGTTCTCGGTGGTCACTGCGACGAGCTCCTCCATGGTCGGCAAGGCCTTCAGCGAGGATGACCGCGTTCGCAAGATCACATTTACCGGATCGACCGAAGTTGGTCGCATTCTGATGCGGCAGGGCGCTGACCAGATCAAGAAGATGGGCCTCGAACTTGGCGGCAATGCGCCGTTCATTGTGTTCGACGATGCCGATCTCGATGCGGCGGTGGAGGGCGCGATCGCATCCAAATACCGCAATGCTGGCCAGACCTGCGTGTGTGCCAACAGGCTTTATGTCCAGTCCGGCGTCTATGACGCATTCGCCGAGAAGCTTGCCCGCCGGGTTGAAGGTTTGCAGGTTGGCGATGGCATGGCCGAGGGCATGGATATCGGTCCGATGGTCGATGAGAGCGCCGTCGAAAAGGTCAAGGACCACATTGCCGATGCCGTATCGAAGGGGCAGAGATCAGGCTCGGCGGTAAACCGCATGACAAGGGCGGCCTGTTCTTTCAGCCGACGGTTCTGACCGGCGTGACGCCTGACATGAAATGCGCGCGCGAAGAGACCTTCGGCCCCGTGGCGCCGCTGTTCCGCTTCGAGACCGAGGAGGATGTGATCACGATGGCGAACGACACCGAGTTCGGCCTTGCATCCTATTTCTTCGCCGGCGATGTGGCGAAGATCTTCCGGGTTGCCGAAGCGCTGGAATACGGCATTGTCGGCGTCAATACCGGCCTGATCTCCACCGAAGTGGCGCCCTTTGGTGGCGTCAAGCAGTCGGGCACTGGCCGCGAGGGCTCGAAATACGGTCTCGACGACTATACCGAGCTGAAATACATCTGCCTCGGCGGCATCGAATAACAACCGGTAAAAAAGGCGGGCTCAACGGCCCGCCTTTTGCAATTTTAAGCGTTTTTATGAGCGCTCAGTTTTTGGCGCGCTCAACGTAGGACCCGTCTTCGGTGAGGATCACCACGCGGGTGCCGGCGTCGATATGCGGCGGTACCAAGGTGCGCACGCCGTTCGACAGCATTGCCGGTTTGTAGGAGGAGGACGCCGTCTGCCCCTTGACCACCGGCTCGGTTTCCATGACTTCAAGCGTGACATGGCGCGGCAGTTCCAGCGCGATGGCAATGCCTTCATGGATGGAGAGGATCACCGTCATGGCCTCGGACAGGTAGTTGGCTGCATCGCCGACATCATCCGGGCTCATGGTGAGCTGGTCATAGCTTTCAGGGTTCATAAAGTGAAACCCTTCGGCATCACTGTAGAGAAAGGTATGGTCGACATCCTCGACAAAGGCCCGTTCGACCTGCTCCGTCGTTTTCCAGCGCTCAGACACCTTGGTGCCATCGGCAATGCGGCGCATGTCGATCTGGGTGACGGGTGTACCCTTGCCGGGGTGAAAATTCTGGGCGGTAAGAACGACATAGAGCTTGCCGTCGACATCGACGACATTGCCCTTGCGCAGCGATGAGGCAATGACCTTGACCATGAGACTTCCTTGCTTTGACGGCCGGGACTATCTATAGACCGCGCACCGCAATTCTCCTGAATTCGTGTGAGCGGGACTAACGCAATTTTGCCCGAAATTCCAGTGCCAAACGCCTGATTGCACGCGAGGCGGAGGAAAGGCTGGATAAAATGCCCAACGAGAACGCATCCGCCACGGCAACCCGCTGGTGGTATCCGGGCCGCCATCATGACCGGCGACCGGCCCTGATGGCCCGCAACAGGATCATGGCGTCGATACGCAGCTGGTTTGCCGGCGAGGACTTTGTCGAGGTTGATCTGCCGGCGCTTCAGGTGTCACCCGGCAACGAAACCCATCTTCACGGGTTTTCTACGGCGATGATCGGCAATGATGGTGAAGCGCAGACGATCTATCTGCACACCTCGCCGGAGTTTACAGCCAAGAAGCTGCTGGCTGCCGGGGAAGAGCGGCTGGTGACCTTTTCTCATGTCTATCGCAACCGTGAACGCGGCCCCTGCATCACCCTGAATTCACCATGGTGGAATGGTATCGCGCCCGAACTCCCTATGAACGGCTGTTTGAGGATTGTGCGGCGATGCTCAAGCTTGCGGCCGAAGCCGCAAGAACCAATGATTTCACTTGGCGTGGCAGCTCTTGCGACCCATTTGCCCCACCCGAGCGTCTCAGCGTTTCCGATGCTTTTGAACGCTATGCCGGTATTGATCTTCTGAAAACCATAGCGCCGGACGCCGTGACCGATCGCGACGGACTTGCCGGGCAGATGAAAGCATCAGGAATTCAATTCGGTGATGACGACAGCTGGTCGGATCTGTTCTCGCGCGTGCTGGTGGAGCGGGTCGAGCCCTGCCTCGGCCATGACCGCGCCACACTCCTCGATGCCTATCCCGCGCCCGAAGCAGCTCTTGCCCGCAAATCGCCAACCGATCCGCGCATCAGCGAACGGTTTGAACTCTATGTCTGCGGTGTGGAGCTGGCCAATGGCTTCGGCGAGTTGACAGATGCTGCGGAGCAGCGTGTTCGTTTCGAGGCCGATATGGCTGAGAAACAGCGCATTTATGGTGAAATCTACCCGGTCGACGAGGATTTCCTGGCAGCGCTTGAAAAGATGCCACCGGCAAGCGGGATCGCTCTCGGTTTTGACCGGCTGGTGATGCTGGCGACCGGCGCGCGCCGTATCGAGGATGTGCTGTGGGCACCGGTTGTCGGGGCGTAGCGCTCGTCAGTTGCTGCCGTTGCAGGCATGGCGGCTCAGATCGTTGTTGGCGAGAACCGGCTGCAGCGTTCGCAACTGAGCGCCGCCGCCATTGCGCAGATCTGGCTGAATGATCATCGGTGCATTCTTTGGCCACCATTCACCGCTTGCCCAATAGGCCCATCCGATCCACGCTTTCTGATCGTTTTGGATGATATCCACCATTTGCTTCAGGCCTCTGAGGCAGCTGATTTGCTCTACCGTACCGAATTCGCCGAGGAACCCCTGGTAATTGTTGGTGTTCAGCCAGTCGGTGAAATCTTTGATCGCATCAACGGCGTCGCCTATCTTGCTACACTCGCCGGCCTTGCCGGAATAATCCCCATCGGCATACTGGTGGACTTCAAACGCGAAATTGTTTAGCGGGTCTACAATGCCGGTCATCACCGAGGCGTTTGACGGGCCGTAAAAGGTCTGATCCCAGCTATGAGCGCCCGTCCAGGCCGTGCCGGGAACGAAAATGAGATTGCCTGCACCGATATTACGTATTGCGGCGATCGCGGCGTTGGCCGCATTCAGCCACTCCGGTGCTTCTATGTCATGCGGTTCGTTCATCAGGCCGAAAATAATGTCGTCGTCGTTGGCAAAGACTGCGGAAAGCCGTTTCCAGAAATCGGCAAACGCTTCGAGCGGCACATTTGGGCTGCCGATCACCTGCCCGCGGTAGCGGGCATAATTGTGAGGGTCGAGAATAACGACCATATTGTTGTCGCGGGCGGCTTTGATGGTTGCCTGCATGCGGGCCAACTCGTTCGGGTCAAACACACCGTTGAGCGAAGGCTGCAGCCGCTCCCAAAGGAAGGGGAGGCGGATGGCGTTGAACTTGTCTGCGGCAAGTTTGTCGATCGTTTCCGTGGACGGATAGATATAGCCCTGTCCGTAAGGTTCACCGGGTTGGCCAAATTCTGCGCCGGCGACATTGATCCCGTGCAGTGTCATCTCACAGCTCTGCGCTGCAATGGCTGTTGATGACAGCGCCAGGAAAGCGCGGTGGCTGCAATGGCGGCGGCGGAAAGCTGATTTTTGAGTTGTGCGAAAATAGAATTGCACGGCGCGTATCCCCGAGAGCGGCGCATTCATCGATACTCCAATTGTCCACTCCGCCTGCCGCGGGCCGGCCCGTTATGACCGGTTTTTTCTGACTATAGCGCGGCTGGGGCCACTGAAGTCAAGCCGGTCGCGCCTCACACAAACAAACATATCGTGGCGGCATCTCACTTCAATACCCACTCATGAACGCTTTTGGCGGCAATCCGCATCTTTAGGTCGTGCATGTTACAGCGCTGCGTGCTGCCGCATAGTCTGATGGCACGGCTGCGGTTGAAAGCGCATGCACAAGCCTCTATGACCGGTCGGCTGCGATAATATGTCAGCCAGCGTTCAACCAACGGGAAACGACCATGAAAGATTTCGTGCTCACGGTGACATGTCCTTCCACGCGCGGTATCGTCGCGGCGATCTCCGGTTATCTTGCGGCGGAAGGCTGCAACATCATCGACAGCTCTCAGTTCGATGACCTGGAAACCGGCCGTTTTTTCATCAGGATCAGTTTTATTTCCGAAACAGGAACGGGGCTCGATACCTTGCGTGACGGCTTCGAGGCGATCGCGGCGCCGTTCGACATGGATTACATCTTCCATGACGGCACCTACCGGATAAAGACCATGATCATGGTTTCGCGTTTCGGCCATTGCCTTAACGACCTGCTGTACCGCTGGCGCATCGGCGCGCTGCCGATCGATATTGTCGGCGTGGTGTCCAACCACCTCGAATATCAGAAGCTCGTCGTCAATCACGATATCCCGTTTTATCACATTCCGGTCACCAAAGAGACCAAGCCGGCCGCCGAGGCGCGTCTGGCCGAGCTCATCGAGCAGACGGATACCGAACTGGTGGTGCTGGCACGCTACATGCAGGTGCTCTCCGATACGCTGTGCCGCAAGATGGTCGGGCAGGTCATCAATATCCACCATTCCTTCCTGCCGAGCTTCAAGGGGCCAACCCCTACAAGCAGGCCTATCAGCGCGGTGTCAAATTGATCGGCGCAACCGCGCATTACGTGACGCCAGACCTTGATGAAGGGCCGATCATCGAGCAGGAAACGGTACGCATCACCCATGCGCAGAGCCCGGACGACTATGTCGCCCTCGGGCGCGATGTTGAGGCGCTGGTATTGGCCCGCGCCATTCACGCCCATATTCATCGCCGGGTGTTCATCAATGGTAACCGCACAGTTGTGTTCCCACCATCCGCCGGCTCCTATGCTTCCGAGCGGATGGGGTGATCGGAGTCTTTTCCCGGAATTTTAACAGCCTATGATTGTATTTTGAGGGGTGGTCAATTTTGTTGACCGCCCCTCTTGTCTGTCCGGTTGGCCTCTCTATTTAATGTGTGGCTGCTATCCGGCGGCATGTCCCGGCAGACTTGTTCAGGGAATTAAGTTTTTGTCATTCGCTATGTTTTGACATCTTTTTGAAGAATTTCATCGATATAAACAAAATATAAGCTTGGATTTGGTTGGTCGTTTCGGGTAAAACCTGACCCATCGCAATGGTATCAACCCCTTTGCAACGCGGGAGTGTTCAATGTCTTCAGAGGCGCTGAAAACGAAAAATCCGATCGAAGCCGGACGCATGCGGCGTGCGCTGCGATGCTGTCTTAAGGGTGATGCGGCCTTCAGGGTCACACACACAGGTTGAAACAATTTGGCCGGTCATATTTCGCTGGCCGGAGTTGGAAATCATGAAAAAGCAGATGGTTGAATTCGGTGGCCAGCCGGTCGGGATTGTTGTTCCCGAAAACGGACGGCTCAGATTTGTCGCTGTCAAATTTCACGTCCATGCGTTGGACGGCGGCGTTTACAACACGATGGAAGAACTGCGTCGGGCGATCCGGGATCATATTGCCAACTGGTCGGACGATGATCCGGAACGGGTTGCCGCAGCCGGGTAGGCCTTCAGGTATGCCTGGCTATTGTGCGGGCGTGCCGCGGAGCGTAGGCTTGGAGGCGGTGGTGGCCTTTGACGTGACCCACCACCGCAATTCTTGGCGCAGCGACTGGAACAACAGCGGAAGTGATGCGTTACTAGGTTGATTAGCCGATTTCAATTTTGGGAGATCAAGTATGGCAGTAAGCAAAAGCACCGGTGGTGATACGTCCACTGGCAAGACAACCGAGGCCGATATTCAGGCACAGATCGACCAATTGCGCGGTGATATCGCAGCGCTTACGAAAATGATTGGCGCGCTCGGCAACGAGAAGGCTTCCGAGGCGCGTGAGAAAGCCGAGAAGTTTCGCGATGATGCGACCAAGAAGGGCCACGAGGCCTATGATCGTGCGCGCGAAGAGGCGATGTCCATTGAAGAAGACGTCGAAGATCACATCCGAAGCCGTCCGCTGCAGTCGATACTGATGGCCGCAGGCTTCGGTTTTCTTGCAGCGCTCCTGACGCGGCGATAAGGTATGGATCGGTTCGTATCTCTGGCGGCGGCCATCATGGCGATTGATGGTCGCGTTGTTGCGCGTTCAGCTAGGCGCAACGCCGTTATTGTCGTCATCCTGCTGTTTCTGTTCATGTCGGCCTATGTCAGCGGCGTTATCGCGCTGGCGATCTATCTTGCGGAAATCTTCGGTCCCCTTGGCGCGGCGCTGACCATTGCTATCGCGTCCCTCACACTCGCGGTCTTGGTGCTGGCCTACGCACTTTTGATGAACCGCGCAGAGCAGCGACGTTATCGCGCGGCGAAATATGCCACAGAAGATATGCTGCAGAGCGTTATCGGCGTGGTTCCGATGATGATGCGGGAAAAGCCGATTTCCGGGCTGGCGGCGGTTGCGAGCCTCGCTTTCGTTCTGGCTCGGGCCCGTCAGAAGAAGTAATCCGGCCTCCGGCCGGAGGGCAGTCTCGCTGCCCGTTTGTGTGCTCCGGTTTCAGCGCCGAAGCGTAACTGGCGTGCCTGCGAAAGCGCGTTTTCCCTGGGGAAGTTTCCATGACAATTTCATCCGAAAATCTGCCTACAAGGCAGCTCGGTACCACCGACATGAGCATCACCCGCGCCGGTTTTGGCGCCTGGGCCATTGGCGGCGGTGGCTGGGCAGCCGGTTGGGGCGCGCAGGACGACAGCGATTCCGTTGCTGCCATCCGCCGGGCGATCGATGCCGGTATCAACTGGATCGATACTGCTTCCGTTTACGGACTGGGCCACTCTGAAGAAGTTGTCGGCAAGGCGATAGCCGGCATCGCCGCATCCGACCGGCCTTACATCTTCACCAAGTGCGGTATGGTCTGGAACGACGATGATCCGATGGAAACGCCTAAGAGGATCGGGCATCCGGATAGCCTCAGGGAGCAGACCGAGGCGTCGCTCAAAAGGCTTGGTGTCGAGACCATCGACCTGATGCAGGTTCACTGGCCGTCGAATGATGTGCCGCTTGCCGAATACTGGGGCGCGTTGTGCGACCTGAAGGCCGCAGGCAAGGTCCGTGCGATTGGCCTTTCCAATCACGATATCGATCAACTTGAGGCGGCCGAGGCGATTGGCCATGTCGATACGCTGCAGCCGCCCTTTTCAGCCATCCGTCGTGATACCGCAGCAGAACTTCTGCCCTGGGCACGGAAAAACAAAACCGGTGTGATCTGCTACAGCCCGATGCAGGCGGGTCTTCTGACGGGCCGCTTCTCGACGGCACGTGCGGCCGAGCTTCCCGAAGACGACTGGCGGCGCAACAGTGCCAATTTCAAAGGCGAAGCCCTTGAGGCTAATCTGGCCCTTGCAGAGGCACTGAAGCCGGTGGCTGAGCGTCATTGCACCAGCCAGGCGGCCGTCGCCATTGCCTGGGTTCTGGCCTGGCCCGGACTGACGGGAGCGATTGTCGGTGCGCGCAAGCCGGAGCAGATCGATGGCTGGATCGCTGCCGCGCGGCTGGAGCTCGACGAGACCGATCTCGATGAAATCGCAGCAGCGATTGAGCAGACCGGCGCAGGCAGCGGACCTGTCCGACCCTGAGCATCGGATATGGGAGACTGAAATATGAAATCCATCAACGGTATTCCCCAGATCGGTTTCGGTACCTGGCGACGACGGGATGACGAGGCCTATCAGACGGTTCTTGCTGCCCTTGAGGCCGGCTATCGCCATATCGATACGGCTCAGGCCTATGGCAACGAGGCCGAAGTTGGCCGCGCGCTTTCCGTCTCGGGCTTGAAACCCGATGATGTCTTTGTGACCACCAAGGTCTGGATCGACAATTACGGCGAAGATGCGTTCCGCCGGAGCGTGGAAGAGAGCCGCGAAAAGCTCGGTCGCGACAAGGTCGATCTTCTTCTGCTGCACTGGCCCGGGCGCGCCGATGGGCCGTCTTTCGAGGACTATATCGGCCGGCTGGCAGAGGTGTATGACGATGGCCTTGCTGCACGGATCGGCGTTTCGAACTTCACCCGTACGCTGATGGACAAGGCCGCCGATCTGCTCGGCGGCCGCAAGATTGCCGCCAATCAGGTCGAATGCCATGTTTTCCACCAGAACCGGCTGGTCGCCGACTACTGCGATAAAAACGGCATTGCCTTTACCGCCTATTCGCCGCTGGCGCAGGGCAAGATCGCCGACGATCCGGTATTGAAGGCGATCGGTGAAGCCCATGACGTCTCCGAGGGCGAAATCGCGCTTGCCTTTCTGATGGCCGAAGGTCATGTCGTGATCCCGACCTCCAGCAAGCCGGAACGGGTCAGATCGAATCTTGCTGCCGCCGAGATTGTGCTCTCGGATGACGAAATCAAACGTCTTAGAGGTCTCGACAAGGGGCTCAGGCTGATCAGTCCGGACTGGGCGCCAGACTGGGACTGAGCCGTTCAAGCTTGGCAGCACTCTTGTTGGTGTGCTGTCAAGTTATTGAAAAACATAGCAAATATAGAATTTCAGATTGAAGCGATCGCGAAAATACGTCAGCCTTTGCAATTGTCACCGACAATGAGGTGGAACATGCGATTTGCTTCTGAATTCGAAATGCAGCTTGCCGGTTACGGCCTGACAACGGCCCAGATTCTCTACCGTCTCCCCGATTTCGAGGGTGTTTTGCAGAGCTATCTCTGGCAGGACTACGATCTCGCGCCCGATTTTCCGCAGATGAACAAATTCCTCGACTTCTGGAAGCAGAATCTCGAAGGGCCGCTGCACTCTGTCCGTTATGCCCACAAGCGCCTGATCGGTCCCAATGAATGGCGCCAGGTCTCGGGCGAGATCACCATGCACTGAACCTTGGCATAAGGCTCAGAAACGGCCGATCCGTTCGATCACGAGCGGCCGTTCCGCCGGGGCGGCTTCTTCTATGGTGAATGCAGCCAGGAGGGCATGCGCGGCTGTGTCACCATCGTCTTGCGTTGCTGCGTGGACGAAGCCAAGCGGTGCGCCCGCCTCGATCCTGGTGCCGAGCGGATGTAGCCTTGAATATCCGACGCGGTGGTCGATCCGGTCGCCCGGGCGTTTCCGTCCGCCACCAAGTGTGATGACGCTCATGCCGATGGCGCGGGCATCGGCGGAGCAAAGAAAGCCGGAATTCGGCGCCAGAACGGGCCGGATGAGCGGCGCTTTCGCCAGGTATGTTTCTGACTTTTCGACGAAATCGACCGGGCCGCCAAGATCGGCAACCATCCGGGCGAAATGCTCCAGCGCCTTGCCGTCAGTGAGCTTTGCTTTTGCAAGTGCCTCGGCTTCCGCTTGGCTTGCCGCAAGTCCGGCGCCAAAGATCATCTCGGCGGCAAGCGACAGGACGATCTTTTCAAGCCGGCTGCCGGTCTTCTCGCCCTTGAGAAAAGCGAGCGCGTTTTCCACCTCGACGGCATTGCCGACAGCATCGGCCAGTGGCTCGTTCATGTCGGTCACCAATGCGGTGGTTTGAAGCTCGGCACCATTGGCGACCTTGACCAGAAGCCGGGCCAGATCCGTTGCGGCGTTGGCATCTTGCATGAAGGCGCCACCGCCGAACTTGACGTCAAGCACAAGCGACTGAAGCCCGGCGGCGAGCTTTTTCGACAGGATCGAGGAGACGATCAGCGGCATGGATTCGACCGTCGCCGTGACGTCACGGATGGCGTAAAGCCGCTTGTCCGCAGGGGCGAGAGCACCGGATTGCCCGACAATGGCACAACCAGTTCGGGCAATCGTGCGGCGAAGGTGGTTTTCGTCAGGGCTGACATCATAGCCGGGAATTGATTCCAGCTTGTCGAGCGTGCCGCCGGTTGGTCCAAGCCCGCGTCCGGAGATCATCGGCACGGCAAGGCCTGCGCTCGCCACAATTGGTGCCAGCATCAGCGAGACATTATCGCCGATGCCGCCGGTGGAATGTTTGTCGGCCACCGGCCGGTCGATGCGGGGCCACGTCAGAACCGTTCCGCTGTCACGCATGGCAAGGGTCAGCGCAACGGTTTCCGCCTCATTCATGCCACGAAAAAGACAGCCATGGCAAAGGCGGCCGCCTGGGCTTCAGAGAGTGTCTCGTCAGAAAGCGCGCGGACGAAGCCGGCGATCTCCTCAGCCGAAAGCGCGTTGCCGTCGCGTTTCCTGCGGATGATCTCCTGCGCCAGCATGAGCGGCCTAGTAGCCGCTGCTGGTCGTGCTCGACTGCTTGCCCGCGAGAACGCCCTGGATATCGTCGAGAAGACCGGAAGCGCCGAAGCGGAAGGTCGTCGGCATCACCCAGCCCTCGCCCATCACCGTTTCGGCAAGGCTCAGGTAAAGCTGCGCGTCGCGCACCGAGGAAATGCCACCGGCCGGCTTGAACCCGACTTTGCGGCCTGCCTCGCGGATGACGCCGAGCATGATGTCGGCCGCTTCAAGCGTGGCGTTGACCTTGACCTTGCCGGTCGATGTCTTGATGAAATCCGCGCCTTCGGCAATGGCGACTGTCGCGGCTTTACGGATCAGCGCGGCATCACCCAGCTCGCCGGTCTCCAGAATGACCTTGAGGGTCACCGGTTCGCGGCACAGAAAGCGGATCGCCCGGATCATCTCGCTCACCGCCCATTCATTGCCGGCTTTCAGCTTGTTGTAGGGAATGACGAGGTCGATTCTGTCCGCCCCGTCGCGAATTGCCTGTTCCGTTTCCGCTTCCACAGCACTGATTGACATGTCGCCAGACGGGAAATTGACCACGGTGGCGATCCTGATCATGTGGTCGGTCCCGAGCATCTGCCTGGCAAGACTGACAAAGCGTGGCCAGATGCAGATCGCCGCTGGCGTGCCATATGGCGTGTAGGCGCGGGCAATCAGCGCCTCGATGTCCTTGTCGGTGCAGCCGTCGGAAAGGTTCGTCAGGTCCAGGAGCGAAAGCGAAACCGAGGCGGCTTCGTGCTCTGTATGATGTTTCATGGCCTTACCCCTCGCCAATCATGCGTTTGACAATGGCGGCCAGCTTGCGGCCGCCAATCGGCGCCATCTCCTTGGTTTCCTCATGACCGAGTTCACCCTGGCTCATGCCGGCGCCGAAATTCGTGATGACGGAAGCCGCAGCGACCTTCAGACCCAGAAAGCGCGCCAGAATGACCTCGGGCACAGTGGACATGCCGACAGCGTCGGCGCCCAGTGTCCGGGCCATGCGGATTTCCGCCGGTGTTTCGAAACTCGGACCTGAAAACCACATATAGACGCCTTCGGCAAGCGCTATATCCAAATCATGTGCCGCCCGGCGCATCGCGTCGGCCAGTCCGGGGTCGTAAGCCTGACTCATTCCGGTGAAGCGGCGGTCGGTTGTCTCGCCGATCAATGGGTTCATGCCGGAGTAGTTGATATGGTCGGTGATCAGCATTACCGAGCCCGGCGGGATGTCCTGGCTGAGCGACCCGGCGGCGTTGGTCAAAAACAATTCTTCTATGCCGAGGGCGGCAAGGGTTTCGAGCGGCACGCGCATGGCGGCCGCATCGCCCTTCTCATAATAGTGCACCCGACCGGAGAGCACGATCACCGGCGTCTCGCCGAGTTTACCGATCACGACGGAGCCCTCATGCCCACTGACGGCGCCAACGGGAAAGCCCGGCAGTTCGGAGAAGACGAAATGCTGGGTGTCCGAAAGTGCATCCGTCAGGCCGCCAAGGCCGGAGCCAAGCACCAGCGCGGTGCGGGGTTTGAGGTTGCCAAGGGCTTCCCTCAGCATAGGGACGGCTTCGCTCATCCGATGTCCCCGGTCTGAAACGCATGGGGCAGCAGCTCGGCAACTGTTACCGTCTCGCGCACGCCGCCATCATCGCAGAGGTAAACCTTTGTGTCGGGATCGGAAAACTCGGCAAGCTTCTGCCGGCAGCCGCCGCAGGGCGGGCAAAGTGCCAGCCGCGGCGCATAGACAGCCGCTGCCTTGATCTTCAGTGCGCCGCCCATCACCATTTGGCCGATGGCAACGCCTTCGGCACAAATGCCTTCGGGAAAGGCGAGATTTTCAACATTGGCGCCGGCAAAGACTTCGCCGTTTTCGCTCAGAAGAGCGGCGCCCACCGGAAATTTGGAATAGGGCGCATAGGCTCTCTCGCTTGCCGCACGGGCCTTTTCGAACAGATCATTGGCCGTTGTCATCTGCCTACCGCTCCTTGGTATAGGGAATGCCGCCGGCCTTGGGCGGACGGGCCGTGCCGATGAAGCCGGCCAGCAGGACGCAGGTCAGGATATACGGCAGGGCCTGGAAGAACTGGACCGGCACCTCGCCGACAAGCGGCATCGATTTACCTTGCATGAAGTTCGAAAACGCATCAAGGAAGCCGAACAGCAGGCAGGCAAACATCACCGGTATCGGCTTCCATTTGGCGAATATCAGCGCCGCCAGCGCGATATAGCCCTTGCCCGCCGACATGTTGTTGATGAAGGAAGCGGACTGGGCAATCGCCAGATAGGTACCGGAAAAACCGCAGAGGAAACCGGCGATAATGATGGCGCGGTAGCGCAGCCAGATCACCGAAATACCGGCGGTATCTACCGCGCCGGGATTTTCGCCGACCGCGCGCAGCCGCAAGCCGAACCGTGTCTTGTAGACCACCCACCAGACGATCGGCACGGTGATGAAGGCGAGATAGACAAGGATGTTCTGACCCGAAATCACTTCGGCATAAAACTTGCCGAAAAAGCCCATCTCTCTTGCCGCGTCCGCGCCGGGGAACTCGATTTCGGTAAAGCGCGCGCTGTTTGCAAGCTGCGGGGTACGTCCGCCCTGGCGGAACCAGGCGTTGCCGAGCACCACGGTCAGCCCTGCCGCAACGAAGTTGAGCGCAACGCCGGAAACGATCTGGTTGCCGCGCGCGGTAATTGAGGCATAGCCGTGCACCAGGCTGAAGATGATGGAAACGCCGATGCCGCCCAAAAGGCCGAGCCAGGGCGAACCGGTGTAATAGGCAACCACGGCGGATGCGAAGGCCGAGGCCAGCATCTTGCCTTCAAGCCCGATGTCGAAAATCCCGGAGCGTTCGGAGAAAAGGCCCGCAAGCGCTGTGAAGATGAGCGGGATGGAAAGGCGGATGGTCGAACCGAGCATGCCGACAATGATATCAACCGTGTGCATGGCTCAGGCCTCCGCCAATGACTGTCGTCTGGAGAATATCCTGACGAGGGCGGGGCGGTACAGGAACTCAAGCGCCCCGGCAAACAGGATGACAAGCCCCTGGATCATTACGATCATATCTCGGGTGATCTGTGGCATCATGAACGAAAGCTGGGCACCACCCTGGTAGAGAATGCCGAACAGGATCGCCGCCATCAGGATGCCGAGCGGATGGTTGCGGCCCATCAGCGAAACTGCGATGCCGACAAAACCGGCGCCGCCGACAAACTCCACCTGCAGCCGGTCTGCAGACCCCATCACCACGTTGAGCGCCATCATGCCCGCCAGACCGCCAGACATCAGCATGGTGATGATCACGGTGCGGGCATAGGGAATGCCGGCGTAGGTGGCGGCGGTCTTGCTCATGCCAAGCGCACGAACCGAATAGCCGAATTTGGTGCGCCAGATCAGGAACCAGACGGCGAAACACATGACCAGGCCGATGATGAAGGAGACGTTGAGCGGGGCCGGACCCAGCCGGGAGCCGAACATCGCCATCAGCCAGTCAAGGTTCGGCAGCTGGCCGCCGGCAGCAAAGCCACGGGTTTCCGGCGACATCGCGCCGGCCGGTTTGAGCACGTGGACCAGAAGATAGACCATCAGCGCCGCGCCGATAAAGTTGAACATGATCGTGGTGATCACGATATGGCTGCCCCGCTTGGCCTGCAGCCAGGCGGGGATGAAGGCCCAGGCCGCACCAAAGATAGCTGCGCCCAGAATGGCAAACGGCATGGTCACATACCAGGGCACATACTGGTCGAGCGCGAGCGCCACCAGCGCGCAGCCGAGGCCACCGACATAGGCCTGGCCTTCCGAGCCGATATTGAACAGGCCGGCGTGATAGGCCATCGCCACCGAAAGCCCGGTGAAGATGAAATTGGTGGCGTAAAACAGCGTAAACCCGATACCCATGCCGCTGCCCAGCGCACCGTTGAGCAGTACACTCAGGGCCTCGAATGGATTCTGTCCGATCATCCAGATCACAAATCCGGAGATCAGAAGGGCGGTACCGAGGTTCAGCAGCGGCATCAGGAAGAATGTGACCCAGCCGGGCAGGGGCGCGTTGGCGGCGTTCATATCAACCTCAAGACGCTATGCCGGCCATCATCAGGCCGAGTTGCTGTTCATCTGCATCAGGCTTTGCCTCACCGACATTCTCACCGGCAAACATCACCAGGATACGGTCGGCAAGCGCGCGGATCTCGTCGAGTTCGACGGACACCAGAAGCACGGCCTTGCCGCTGTCGCGCATGTCGATAATGCGCCGGTGGATGAATTCGATTGCGCCGATATCGACGCCGCGTGTCGGCTGGCCGACAAGCAGAATGTCGGGGTCGCGCTCGATCTCGCGCGCCACCACGATCTTCTGCTGGTTTCCGCCCGAGAAATTGGCGGTCTTCAGCGTCGGGTTGGGCGGGCGGATATCGTATTTCTCGATTTTCTCGCGGGCATCATCCAGAATAGCCTGCCGGTCAAGAACGCCATTGCGGCCGTATTTCGGCAGTTGCTGGTAGCCCAGAATATTGTTTTCCCGCTCCTCGAAGGGCAGGATCAGGCCCATATGGTGACGGTCCTCGGGAATATGGGCGACACCGATCTTGCGATAGGTGGCTGGATTGGCGTTGACGATCTTTTGCCGTGCACATAGATCTCGCCCGAATGCGGCTTGCGGATTCCGGAGAGCGCTTCCAGAAGCTCCGACTGGCCGTTTCCGGCGACCCCGGCAATGCCGACGATCTCGCCGGCGCGGACATCGAAGGAGACGTTCTTGACCATCGGCACGCCGCGGCTGTCGTGCACGGTCAGGTTACGCACGGAAAGAGCAATTTCGCCCGGGTTCGGTGCGCCTTTCTCCACCCGCAGCAACACGCGCCGACCGACCATCAGTTCGGCCAGTTCTTCGACAGTGGTTTTGGCCGTCTTGCGGGTCGCGACCATCTCGCCGCGGCGCATCACGGAAACCTCGTCGGTAATCGCCATGATCTCGCGCAGCTTGTGTGTGATCAGGATGATGGTATGGCCCTGATCGCGCAGCATGCCGAGAATGCGGAACAGATGATCGGCCTCCGCGGGTGTCAGGACCCCGGTGGGCTCGTCGAGTATCAGGATTTCAGCGCCGCGAAACATGGCTTTCAGGATTTCGACGCGCTGCTGTAGGCCCACCGGCAGTTGTTCGATGATGGCGTCGGGATCGACCTCGAGCCCATATTCGCTTTCAAGGCGCTTGAGTTCCTTGCGGGCCTTGCTCTGTCCCTGATTGAGCAGCGCGCCGCCTTCAGCGCCGAGCATGACGTTTTCGAGAACGGTGAAATCCTCCACCAGCATGAAGTGCTGATGAACCATGCCGATGCCGGCGGCAATGGCAGCGTCGCTGTCTGTTATTTCGAGCGTCTTGCCATCGACACGGATTTCGCCGTGGTCGGCCTGGTAGAAACCGTAGAGGATCGACATCAGAGTCGATTTTCCGGCCCCGTTTTCGCCGATAATGCCGTGGATGGAGCCCTTCTCAACCTTCAGATTTATATTCTTATTGGCGTGAACGGCCCCGAAACTCTTGTCGATACCGATAAGCTCGATTGCGGGCGGTGTGCTCAAAAGTTTTAAAACTCCCAAACGAGGATCGCGCGCCGTTTGGCCGACGCTCAAGGGAAACTGCGAGAGGCAGGTGATAGAGATATTGATGAACGGACGGACATGGTTATGAACCCTGCCCGTCCGAACGTTTAGCGGATCAGTAGGGGCAGGTGTTGTCGACGGAGTAGTCGTGCACCTCGATGTCGCCGGAAATGATGCCTTCCTTGGCCTTTTCGACGGCGGCCAGCATATCCTCGGTGATCAGCGGCTTGTTGTATTCGTCATAGGCCCAGCCAACACCGTTGTCGGCAACGCCGAGTCTGTTGACGCCAGCTTCGAAAGTGCCATCCTGGCTGGCCTTGAAGGCATCATAGACGGCGTTGTCAACGCGCTTGACCATCGAGGTCAGAACCGAGCCGGGATGAACGTAGTTCTGGTTGCTATCGACACCGATCGAGAATTTTTCGTCGTCGGCAGCGGCCTGAAGAACGCCGAGGCCGGAAGCACCTGCAGCCGCGTAGATCACGTCTGCACCCTGGTCCATCTGGTTCTTGGTCAGTTCGCCGGCCTTGACCGGGTCATTCCAGGCAGCGCCCGTGGTGCCGACCATGTTGCGCAGGATCGAGACGTCGCTGTTTGCAGCTTTTGCGCCCTGGGCATAGCCGCAGCCGAATTTGTGGATCAGCGGAATATCCATGCCGCCGACAAAACCAACCGTGCCGGTTTCAGACTTCATTGCGGCAAGCAGACCAACGAGATAGGAACCTTGCTCTTCCTTGAAGACGACGGACTGGACGTTCGGGGCCTCGATCACATCATCGACGATGTAGAAGTTGGTGTCGGGAAACTGCGGTGCGATCTTTTCGACAGCCGATTTCCAGGCAAACGAGAGGGCCACGACCGGGTTGAAGCCCATGGAGGCGAAGTTCAGGATGGCCTGCTCGCCCTGCGCGTCGCCGGTCGGCTCGAAGTCACGATATTCGACGCCTGTATCGGCCTTGAACTTTTCTGCGCCGTTATAGGCGGATTCGTTGAAGGACTTGTCGAACTTGCCGCCGGTGCCGTAGACAAGCGCGGGCTTGAAATCGGCCAGTGCGGATGACGACATTGCGGCAACGGCAATGAGGCTCAAAATGGTTTTTTCATAACGCGGCTCTGTTCCCTGTGAGTGTGCTCGTGAACTCCGTTCAGCGGCAGGCTCGGCCCTCCCTGCTGAAACGCGACCGGCCGCAGGCGACCGGTTTGAAGCATATGGTTGCACGGCTTCGACAAAATTTCATCACAAAATTTACCCTATGGGCAAAATTGGAGCTTCTTCCCCGGATGCCCCCTTGATCGGCATAAAAAAGGGAGTGTCGCGACACTCCCTGCTGGATATCCTGAAAGGAATACCGAAAACTCAGCCGATCGGGCAGGAAATCCCTGTGCCCTTCAGGCCGCAATAGCCGGCGGGGTTCTTGGCAAGGTATTGCTGGTGATAGTCCTCGGCCATATAAAAGGCACCGGACTGTGCGATCTCGGTGGTGATCTGGTCGTTCCAGCCGTTATCCTTCAGCGCTTGCTGGAAGTGGTCGCGCAGGGTTTCGGCACGCTTCAGATCGCCTTCGTCGTCGAGGTAGATCGCCGAGCGGTAGGTGGTTCCGATGTCATTGCCCTGGCGCATGCCCTGGGTCGGGTCGTGCGCCTCGAAGAATAGCCGCAACAGGTTTTCGAGGCTGACTTCGGTCCGGTCATAGATGACACGGACCACTTCCGCATGGCCGGTCAGTCCGGTGCAGGTTTCCTCATAGGTCGGGTTTGGCGTAATCCCGCCGGCATAGCCCGCGACCGTCACATATACGCCGGGCGTTTGCCACAACAGCCGCTCGGCACCCCAGAAGCATCCCATGCCGAACTGGACTTCCTTCATGCCGGCCGGATAGGGCGGCGTAAGCGCGCGGCCATTCACATAATGTGTTCCGGCTGTCGAGATAGGATCCGGACGTCCCGGAAGTGCCGTCTCGGCCGACGGCATTTCGATCTTGTCCTTCTTGAGTGTCGAGAGGAACATCGGGTTCTCCTTGAGGCTTTTGCGAGAGTGCGCGGCCCTTTGTCCAGTATGCGGACTGCTGCGCCATTTGTCTCACAAATAGGCATCGAAGCGCTCTACAGCAAGTAGGGCTCCCCTGCCGCCGATATACGGATTTGCTTTGTTGAAGCCGCTATCAGGATAGGTGCCGGCCCTGTCTTTCGTTTCGTCTGCGAGCTCCATTGCGCCCGGCTGCCCGAAACAATTCAGAAATCTGTCAGAATCGGGTTGATCATCGCCGCCGCATCGGTATATATCGCGCCGATCCCGCCCTTCGGTTTTTCCGAAGCTGGCGCAGGATGGACAGGTGGCCGAGTGGTTGAAGGCGCACGCCTGGAACGCGTGTATACGGGTAACCGTATCGAGGGTTCGAATCCCTCTCTGTCCGCCATTACCTCGTCCCAAGATCATGTTTTTATTCATGGTTTTCTTTCCAGGATTGCTTGAGGTACATTTCAAGGTACATTCTGGCGCAAAAGTCGAGGCCGAGCTTTCTCGTTCTGGTTTTCCGACTCTGCCTTTCCTACCGTAGTCGATGAAGTCGGCGTTCGCTATCGTGGCTGGTTCGTTTCCTTGTCATTAGCCGTTTCTTTCGTACTGACTTCCAGGATGCCGGTATCCTGCGTGATGCTCTCGAGCATTTTCGCCAGACGTTTACCGACCAGTTCGCGATCCTTAATCAGCGCTTTGGCCATCGCTTCCAGGGTAATCCTCCCCTTTTAACGGGGCTTTTTGGTAGAATTCACGCAGCCATTTTCAGTTTCTGTGCGGGTGTCATTCCGCCGATGCCCATATTGGGTCGCTCGTTGTTATAGCTCCATAACCATTGTGTGGCGAACGCCTGCGCCTCTTCGATACTCTCGATGATGTATTGGTCAAGCCATTCGTGTCGTACTGTCCGGTTGTAGCGTTCGACATAAGCGTTCTGCTGCGGCTTTCCAGGCTGGATGTAATTCAGCGCAATGCCCTGATTTTCAGCCCAGTCCATAAGCCTTCCACTGACATATTCCGGGCCATTGTCAACACGTATTGCCAGCGGTTTGCCGCGCCACTCAATGATCTGGTTCAGGCTACGGATGACACGCTCCGCAGGTAGAGAGAAATCGACCTCAATGCCAAGCCCCTCACGGTTAAAGTCATCCAGAACATTCAAAAGCCGAAACTGCCGGCCATCGGCCAGCCGATCCGCCATAAAGTCCATGGACCAGACCGCGTTCGGCGTTGTCGGGACATTGAGTGTATCCGGTTTTTCCCGTTTCAGCCGCCGGCGTGGCTTGATCCTGAGGTTCAGCTCAAGCGCGCGGTAGATGCGATAAACACGCTTATGATTCCAGCGCCGTCCCTGTACGTTCCGCAGATAGAGAAAACAAAGGCCAAAGCCCCAGTTCTTCTTTGCCTGCGTCAAGCCGGTCAGAAGATCGGCGATCTGTTCATTCTCATCATTGCGTTTGCCTTTGTATCGGTAGCAAGTTTCGCTGACACCGAACGTTCGGCAGGCAAGTGCTATGCTCACCCCACGTATCGCCACGGCTTGCGCGGCCACCTCCCGGCGTAGAGATGGCCGCGTCATTTTTCCCAAAGCCTCTTTCAGCAGTTCGGTTTGCATGCTCATCTCCGCATACATCTTTTTCAGACGGCGGTTCTCGTCTTCCAGCGCTTTCATCTGGCTGATCATCGACGCATCCATGCCGCCATATTTGGCCCGCCATTTATAAAAACTCGCTGAACTCATCCCGTGCTCCCGGCAAAGTTCAGGCACAGGAACGCCACCTTCTGCCTGACGCAGAATGCCAATAATCTGTGCTTCGCTAAATCTCGTCTTTTTCATCAAAATCTCCTCAGTCATAAAACCCGAGAAAATTCTACTTTTGAAGCCCATTATTTTTCGGGGGATTACCGTGGCTGAAAAGAGAAAAGATTTTCTGACTCAATGCCTGCGAGGGGCGGGTCAGGTGTTCTTCATGGAGAACGCGCTGACGGGCGGCCTGTTTCTGGCGGCGATCGCCTACGCAAGTTATGCCGGCGGCAACTGGGTAACGCTTGTTGGCGCGATCGTCGGTGTCTGTGTTGCAACGCTGACGGCGCGGCTTCTGGAATGCGACGAGGATTCCATCACCTCCGGCCTGTTCGGCTTCAACGGCATCCTCGTCGGCGTTGCCATACCCACCTTTATCAGTGCTTCACCACAGCTCTGGTTTTATGTCGTCGTCGGCGCTGCCATGAGCACGGTCGTCACGGCGGCGTTGAGTGCGATGATTACCAAGAGCTGGGGGATACCGGCATCGACAGGTCCGTTCGTTCTGACCGGCTGGCTGCTTGTGGCGGGTGCCTACACATTCGGCGCGCTGGATGTTTCAGGCGATAGTCCCAAGCTGGTGTCCGACTATATTTCCGGCGCCGAGAGAATTCCCTCTCATCTGGAGCTCGTTCAGATATTCTTCCGCAATATCGGCCAGGTCTATCTCCTTGGCAACGAAATCAGCGGCGCGATTATACTGCTGGGCATCCTCATTGCCTCACGGGTGGCGGGCATCGCTGCCGTGCTGGGCTCGCTGGTCGCAATGGCTACGGCAATCGCACTCAGGGCTGAACCGCATTCCGTGGTTCAGGGGCTTTACGGATTCAGCGCGGTTCTCACCGCGATGGCGGTTGGCGTGGTGTTTTTGAAACCCTCGCCGCGTGTGGTCGTCTATGCGCTGCTTGCCACAATCGTTACCGTGTTCCTGCAGGGGCCTATGATGTGCTGACCTCGCCGCTCGGCCTGCCGTCGTTCACGGCACCTTACGTACTGACGATGTATCTGTTCATCGCGCCGAAAAAGTTGCTTGCGCCGCATCCGCACAGCGCGGTCGGAGAGCATCTCGTCGCCGATAAATAAGCTGCGGCACGGTCGGGGCGACCGTGCCGGTTTTCATTTTACGCGCTTTCAAAGGAGAAAGCTATGCACGCGATCAATGCGGGGATACCGCGTTTGTTTTGATTTGCACGGCGCTGGTCTGCATGATGACCCCGGCGCTGGCGTTGTTTTACGGCGGTCTGGTGAAGCAGCGCGACGTGCTGTCGATCATGATCCAGAATTTCGTCTGTATCGGGATTGTCAGCATCATATGGGTGTTTGGCGGCTTCAGTCTGGCATTCGGGCCGTCGGTCGGCGGCATCATCGGTGATATACGGCCTTATTTCGGCATGTATCATGTCGGCATCTCGCCGAATGAAACTTATGCGCCCAATGTGCCCTTCATCATGGTGTTCGCCTACCAGATGATGTTCGCCATCATCACACCGGCCCTGATGACCGGGGCCTTCGTCGGCCGCATCAAGTTCGGCGCCTATCTGATTTTCGTGGCAGCCTGGACGATCCTGATCTACCTGCCGGCGGCGCACTGGATCTGGGGCGGCGGTTTCTTGGCCAAGATGGGCGTTGTCGATTTTGCCGGCGGCATCGTGATCCACACCTCGGCGGGCTTCTCGGCCCTTGCCGCCGCCCGTTTCCTCGGCAAGCGCAAGGTCGCTGTCGGTGATCCCGAAAGCCAGCCGGCGAGCCTGCCGCTGGTGGCGCTCGGCGCGGGGCTGTTGTGGTTTGGCTGGTTTGGCTTCAATGCGGGCGGCGCCTATGCGGCGGATGCGCTTGCAGCCTACGCGTTCACCAACACCATGCTCGCCGGCGCGATTGCCATGCTGGTCTGGATGCTCTGGGAATGGCGCGAAAGCAAGCGGGTTTCCTTCTCCGGCGTTCTCGTCGGCGCGGTCACCGGCCTTGCCACGATCACGCCCGCCGCCGGATATGTCGAACCGATGGCAGCGTTACTGATCGGCGCAATTGGCGCGACGGTCTGCTACAATGCCAAATATGTTCAGGAATGGCTGAAGATCGATGACACGCTGGAAGTCTGGCGCGCCCATGGCGTCGGCGGTCTCACCGGCGCTATCCTCATCGGATTCATGGCAAGCTCGCATATCAATGCCGTTTCGGCGAGCATGCACCAGCTTTTCGTCCAGGTGCTGGCGGTGGTCGTCGTTGCGGCCTATTCGTGGATCATTACGACGATCCTTCTGAAGGTGTTGTCGGCATTCGGTCACCTCAGGGTTTCTGAGGAACTTCAGGAAGAGGGGCTGGACGAGAAAATGTATGGCGAACGCGCCTTCAATCTCTGGAACATGAAGAACGACATCAACAAGTAGGTTTGTGCGCGGCGGCAGGAAGGTGATTTGACCGTTCTGCCGTCGTATTGCGTCTTCATTCTGTTCAAGGTTTCGGCTGCCTCACCCATATGTTGCAGACGAGTCTGCAAGGGCTGCCATGGATATCACCGTCGCCATCTTTCTGCTGGTCTATCTGGCACTCGCGCTGGGGCACCTGCCCGGCTTCCGTGTCGACCGCACCGGAGCGGCGGTGGTCGGGGCGCTTGCGATGATCGGCTTTGGCCGGATTACCGACAAACAGGCATGGGCCGCGATTGACTATCAAACCGTCGGCCTGCTTTTCGGCCTGATGATCGTTTCCGGCGCCTTCACTGTTTCCGGTTTCTATCAATGGGTGGCCGGAAAAGTCACTTCGCTCAAGGTCTCGCCGCCTGCCTTGCTTGCATTTCTGATCGTGACAGGCGGCCTCCTGTCCGCCGTGCTGACCAATGATGTCGTGGTGGTTGCGATGACGCCGCTTCTGGTCTCGGTTACCATGTCGCGCAGGCTAAACCCGATTCCGTTCCTGCTCGGCTTCTGCTTCGCCACCAACACCGGATCGGTGGCGACGATCATCGGCAGCCCCCAGAACATGATCGCGGCACAGACGCTCGGCCTGTCGTTCACCGGTTTCATGAAGGTCGCGCTGGTGCCGGCCATTCTTTCTCTGCCGATCGTCTGGGCGACGATCTGCCTGCTCTACCGGGGGCGCTGGAGCACTGAAATGGTCGAGCCGGGGGCCGATCCTTCATCATCGGCGAAGGCGGAGACTGTCCGGCACCTCGATGTAAATGAGACAATCAAGGCCGCGATCGTGACGGCTGCCGTTGTCGCGGCCTTTGTCTTTACAGACTGGCCGCGTGAGATGGTTGCCCTTTCAGCCGCCGCTGTCATGCTGGTCAACCGTCAGGTTCTCGTCCAAGGAGGTGATAGGCACCGTCGACGGCAATCTTCTGCTGCTTCTGGCCGGCCTGTTTGTTGTCAATGCAGCTCTGGCCCAGACGGGCATGCCGCAAAGGGTGGTGCACGATCTCCAGTCGGCCGGTGTCGATTTCGCCAATCCGTCGATCCTGTTTCTCGTTGCCTCGGCGCTCAGCAATATTGTCGGCAATAATCCGGCGGTCATGCTGCTCGCACCGTTTCTGCCACACACGGCAGATGCCAATGCGCTCGGCGCAGCTCTGGCCCTCGGAACGGGTTTTTCGAGCAACCTGATCATTTTCGGAAGCCTTGCCGGTATTATCGTTGTCGAGCAGGCGGGGGACCGGGGCGTAAAAATCGGTATGCGCGAATTCTGCCGTGCCGGTATCCCCATATCGCTCCTGTGTATGGTTCTGGCGCTCGTCTGGATCGCGTTTCTGACCTGACGGCCTGTTCTGTGTCAGTCCTTCTCGATATAAACCGTCTGAGAGGGAAAGGCGAAGTCAGCACCGTGGGCATGAACGATTTCGACGATTTTCAGATACACGTCCTGCTGAATTGCCAACCACTCGGCCCAGCGGGTCGTCTTGGTGAAGCAATAGACCATGATGTTCAGTGATGAGTCGGCGAAGTCGTTGAAATAGACAAGAAGCGTCTGGTTCAGATCGATATGCTCGCTTTGATGCAGCATGGCACGGATATCGGCAACGACAGCGGCAATCTTGTCGGCGTCCTCATATCGAAGCCCGATCGAGGTATCGATACGCCTGTTGCGCATCTGCCCGGGGTTTTCGACGCTGATCGAGGAAAATACGGAATTGGGCACGAAAAGCGGGCGCTTGTCGAAGGTCGTGATTCTGGTCATCCGCCAGCCGATTTCCTCGACTGTACCTTCAATATTGCGGTCGGGAGACCGGATCCAGTCGCCGAGTTTGAAGGGGCGGTCGAAATAGAGCATTACGCCGGAAAACACATTGCTGAGAACATCCCGCCCGGCAATACCGATGGCGATGCCGCCAAAGCCGCCAAAGGCGAGGAGACCCGAAAAACTCAGACCCAGATGCTCGCCGAACAAAAGCAACAATACGAGCACCATTGCCAGTTTCAGGATACGGGCAATGCTTGTGGCAGAGGTCTTGTCGCTTCCTTTTGTCACCTGATCGGCGGTCAGACGGTTGATCAGCCGAAAAGCCTGCTGCATGGCCGTAAGGCCGATTGCCACAAGCGTGATATCGTCGATGATGTCCGGCTTGATCGCGGTGATTTTCTGCGTGGCCAGGATCTGGTCAACGGTCTTGTTCAGCGTCAGCAGGAAGCCGGTGATCGCGGCGAACAGGACGGCGTGAGCGGAGATGCTGTGGGACCAGGCTTCCCTTTTGCGCATTGCAAAGCCGCAGGCCAGTGCAACGGCGAGAAGGATGGCCAGGAGCCCCACATTCATCCAGTAAGGATACGTCACGTCTTCACACCTTTCCAGAAATCAGCTTTTGAACCTGGTGGAATGAATTTGACATTTGATGCCCGTTTCAGCGCTCTCGTACATCAAATGTCAAATTCTGAAATTCCACTAGAAAACATATACTTGCTAGTGGTTTCTATGCCTCCGGCATTTGCTGATGAGGTCGCCGCGAGGGGAACCAAATGTTGGAATCGGGCCGCTGGGCACTTGTTCTTGCGAGGTACAGTAAGGACGAGACAGAGCACGCCGCAATCATGTTCACGAGCCAGCCGGAAATGTATGGACTGGCAGGGCAATATATGCGCACCGGACCCTGTGCCTTTCGTAAGTGCCGCAGGATAATTCTGAAACTGTCAGGTCTGACAGTTGGCCAGACGATGAAAGGCAGCATTTTATGACCGGCAAAAAATGATGCACCCGTTCGTGCCCTGTTCGCCTGCTTCGTGCGTTGCCGGGTCACTCGCCTGGCCTGTTGCAACGAAACCGTTCTGCTGGAAGTCTGGCAGGTCATTGTTAACCTCGAAACGGTCCTGTTTCCGCACAGTCAAGGTAATCATACATGGACAACCCTACCGAAGAACTGGACCGGCTAGGAAACCGCAACGCACAGATGCGCTATATCGCTCTTGCATGCTTGGTCGGCATATTGACCGGAACAGTGGGGTCCGTTTTCCATCTCCTGATTGACCGTCTTCAGACATGGCCTCAGCTTTTGGCCGGGCATCTCGATGGCATAATGCTTGTGGGGGCAGCCGCGCTCATCACGATGGCAACCACAGTGCTGGCCGTGTTTACCGTTCGCCGTTATGCGCCCGAGGCGGGCGGCAGCGGTGTTCAGGAAATCGAAGGCGCGATGCAGGGACTGCGCGTGGTGCATTGGCGCCGTGTCCTGCCGGTCAAGTTCTTCGCCGGTATCGCAGCTGTGGCATCCGGACTGGTCCTTGGCCGAGAAGGACCAACGATCCATATCGGGGCTTCGTTTTCTGCGGCGGCAACGGAGTTTTTCAAGGTCAGCGAGACGGAGCGCCGGGGATGCTCGGCGCCGGGGCCGCCGCCGGGCTTGCCTGTGCTTTTGATGCGCCGCTGGCTGCCATTCTCTTCGTTGTGGAAGAGACACACCGGCAATTTCCTATACCTTCCGGACGTATATGGGGATCATTGTCGCTGCCGTTCTCGCCACTGTGATGACACAGGTCATCGGAGGAACGGCGCCGGACTTTTCCATGTCCGTTGCAACCCCTGAACTCTGGCTGCTGCCTGCTTTTGTTCTGCTGGGCGGGCTGCTCGGTGTCCTCGGCGTCGGCCTGAACGCCGGCCTCATGTGGACGAGTGCGCTCGCTGCGCGGATCAACGCCCGCCTCTCCTATCTTTTTCCGGCGCTGGTCGGCCTTGTTGTCGGTGCTCTGTTCATTGTCATGCCCTTGTCGGTGACCGGCGGTGAGCACGTCGTGACTTCGCTTGCCAGCCATGGTGCGGGCCTTAAAATGCTGCTGCTGCTGGCGGTGCTGCGGTATCTGACAATGGTGACAAGCTATTCCACCGGAACACCGGGCGGCATTTTTGCCCCGATGCTTGCGCTTTCGATGTGTGCCGGGCTGGCGTTTGGCGGTGTTCTGGAGGGTGTTCTGCCGCATGGCACGATGGCGCCGCTGGCATTTGGCATGGCTGCGATGGGTGGATTGTTTTCAGCCTCTGTGCGTGCGCCTGTTGTCGGCGTGGCGCTGACGCTCGAACTGACAGGTTCGTATACCATGGTGATGCCGCTGATCGTCACCTGCGTGACGGCCAACATGGCGGCCGAATGGATCGGCGGGCGTCCGATCTACGATCAACTGCTTGAAAAGACGCTGAAACAGGCTGGTATAGATCCCGAAGCCAAAGGCAGGGACAGCGTCGGCCTGGCCTGATGCTGGTGCGGCGGCTCACAGCCGTCGCCGCTTCTATGTCAACATCACGATCACGAGGCCGAAAAGCATCAGAACTGTGCTTGAGACCGCATAGCCCACCGAATATCCGATAACCGGGACCTGACTTTCGGCGCGTTCGGTGATCATGTTCAGGGCGGCGGAAGACTTGCGGGCGCCCGCGCAACAGCCGAACAATAGCGCATCGTCGAACCGAAAGATGAATTTTCCGATGTAGATCGTGAGCAGCATGGGAACGACTGCGGCGGCAACACTCCAAAGCAGGAAGGTAAAGCCGAGTTCCTTCAGGCCTGAAATGATACCGGGTGCCGCCATCAGTCCGACCACGGCGATAAACAGGTTGAGGCCGATGGAATTCAAAAACCATGTCGTCGCTTTCGGCACACGTCCGAAAACGGGATGAACAGAACGCAGCCAACCCAAAAACAGACCCGTGAGAAGCACGCCGCCAGCTGTCGAAAGGGTCAGGGAGCCGGGCCTATTTTCAGCGTTAAAGCCCCGATCAGTGCACCGATCGCAATAGCAGCTGCGATAAAGGCAATATCAGCCCGCTCGGTCTCCCGGTCAAGATAGCCGAATTCCTTTGCAGCCGCGGAGATGTCGGCCGGCCGACCCAGCACCCTGACCACATCACCCCGGTAGAGCCGCGTATCCGCTAGAACGGGAACCGACACCGACATTGCTCCGCGATGAATTGCCGTGAGGAAAATGCCGCGCGTTTCCGGCATGACAGCAAGCTCCTCCAGTGTTTTGTGCTGGATGTCTCTGGCCGTGATCAGAATGTCTGTGCCTTCGACCGGAACGCCGAGCAGTTCGGAATCGTCCACTTCAGGAAGGAGTTGTCGGACTTCGCTCAAAAGGACATGGCGGGAACCGGCGAAGGCGACAACATCTCCGTCTTCGAGCACTAGGTTTGTTGTCGCCTCGAGTATCGCCTCTCCGCGACGCAGGCGGGCGAGGAACAGGCGGTGGTCGCCAAAGAATATTTCGGCCTGCGCGACGGTCAGGCCTGCCAGTGCGGAATCTTTCTCGATACGGTAGGCGCGTGCTACATATTGGTGCCAGGCCGTGCCGAGCCCGCTTCCGGTGTCGTCTCCGCCTGAACGCTTGATATAATTCTGGCACGCCGCCGCCAGTTTTATATTCAACAGTTTCGGTCCGATCACGCCAAGTGTCATCACTGAACAAAATGTGCCGATCACAAAGCTTATCGAAAAGGCGGCGGGGAGTATCTGGAGAGCATGCGCCTTTGCCGTGGCAGCAATCGACGATTGGTCGATCGCAGTCTCCGAAAGCGGAATGGACGGAGAGGATGTTGCCGATCCGGCAAAAGGCCGGCGGCAACGCCGGGGTCATATCCTGCCAGTTTTGCCACGGCATAGGCGCTAGCAAGGCTGAGCAGGCAGGTGACGAGTGCAAAAGGGCTTGTTGCAGTCCGCCCGAAAACAAGCCGCGGACAAATTGCGGGCCTGCGCTGTAGCCGACGGCGAAAGATACAGCGCAAAGAAAATCATCTTTGTCTCAGAGGAGATCGTTAAACCGATCTGCCCGATGACAAGTGCCGTGAGAAGCGTGGCGGTAACCTCTCCGAGCGAAATGCCCCGGTAGTCGATCTTGCCGAGCGGATATCCGATTGCGAGACAGAGAAAAAGCGGAATTTCGACATTGTCGCGAAGTGTGGAGACTAGCCAGTCGGTCATTTCGGGAGCTCATCCATGGTCTCGGTTCCGACATCCACGCCCGCCGCTATGCTCAGAATATGAGGTCGGGCAGGGTGCAGCCAGTCACTGCGCCGTGGGTGGCGTGGAAATCCGGTGGAGAAGTCGGGTAGGCGCTTTGCCGTCGGATATTAGCCGCCGCCATGCCTCGTGAAAACCGTCAAGTCTGACAGTTGGCAAAAGCCCTGGCGAGCCTTTAAACCAAAAAAAGTATGATGTTTTTATATTGACGTCATACTTTTGGGTAGTAGCCTGCTTACCAATCACATGTCGGAGAGGGTAGATGATGAACAGGAGAGCAGTCGCAAGGCTCGCGGCGACAGCGGCTCTGGTCGCGGGATCTGTTGTGGCCGGTGGACCGGCATTCGCCAAATCGGAACTGATCCTTGCGATCGGTGGGGAGCCTGACAACGGTTATGATCCGCTGCTCGGCTGGGGGCGCTACGGTCACCCACTGTTCCAGTCCACCCTCCTGAAACGCGATGCCGGCCTGAATACCGTGCCGGATCTCGCCACCGACTGGACGCTTTCCGACGACAGGCTGGTCTGGACAATCACATTGCGCCCCGATGTGGTTTTTCCAACGGTACGCCGCTGACGTCAGACGATGTAGCCTTCACCTTCAACGAGGCGGCATCGGCGGGCGGGGCGCTTGATCTCACCGTGATGGACAGGGCCGAAGCGACCGGCGACCTCACCGTGGAAATCCATCTGAAACGCCCGTGGGTCAC
The DNA here is from genome assembly GCF_028401385.1 of Marinicella algicola. Classification (GTDB taxonomy): domain Bacteria; phylum Pseudomonadota; class Gammaproteobacteria; order Xanthomonadales; family Marinicellaceae. Next base: position 3,311,109 of record NZ_JAQOMR010000001.1, on the reverse strand, counting down.
GTTTTCGGAGAATTTTTATTCGCTCGGCATCGTTCCTTCCGACAGTTATGGTCATGGCTATGCCCGCAAACCGGTTGGCTCCGGCCCCTTCGCGCTTGTTTCCTGGACGGAGGGCGAACAGCTTATCGTTGAGGCCAATAGCAAATATTATGGCAAGAAACCCGCTTTCGACCGCCTGACCTTCGTGTTCTCCGGCGAGGATACCAGTCTTGCCGCCGCGCGCACCGGTGACGTCGACATGGTTTCCGTGCCGGCGCTGATGGCCGATGACAGCATTCAGGGCTTTCGCAAGATCGTCGTGCCTTCGGTTGATAATCGCGGCCTGTCCTTCCCGACCCCAGAGCCGGGAGAGGTGAATGACGAGGGGCAGCCTGTGGGAAATGCGGTCACCTCCGATCTCGCCATCCGGCGCGCTGTCAATCTCGGTATTGACCGTGAACAGCTTGTCGAGGTGGCGCTGAACGGTTATGGCCGCCCGGCCTATGGCCCGGCCGACGGTCTGCCCTGGTCAAATCCCGATGCGGCAATCCCTTATGATACCGACGCTGCACGTGCCATGCTGGACGAAGCGGGATGGGCACCGGGAACGGACGGCATTCGTGCTCGCGACGGCGTTCGCGCCGCATTCGATATCTATTTCCCGGCGTCCGACTCCGTGCGTCAGGCTCTTGCCATCGTGGTCGGCGAGCAGTTGAAGGCACTCGGTATCGCCGCCCAGCCAATGGGGGTGACATGGGAGCAGATTGGTCGCGTCGATCATCAGGAACCGGTCATGTTCGGCTGGGGCAGCCACAGCCCGGTGGAAGTCTACAGCCTCTATAGTTCCGCCTGGGGCGGCATCGATTTCTATAATCCCGGGTATTTTTCCGACAGCACTGTCGATCGTCATTTTACGGATGCCCAGCAATCCGAAAGTCTGGAGCGCTCCTATCCGCACTGGCAGGCAGCCGAATGGGACGGCGAGACAGGGTTTTCGGCACGTGGCCTGGCCGGTTGGGCCTGGCTCGTCAATCTTGAACACGTCTATTTCGCGAATGATTGCCTTGATGTGGGCGAAACCCAGATCGAACCACACGGGCATGGCTGGCCGATCACGGCAATGATCGAACAATGGACATGGACGTGTGACTGAACTTCCCCTGCATTCTGTGGCAATCGCACTGACAAGGCGTCTGGGGCGGCTCGTCGCCGTTCTGGTTGTGGTTGCAGCGGTGGCCTTCACGCTCGCGAAGTTGTCTCCGATCGATCCCGTCAATGCTTATCTCGGGATCGATATCGCACGCGTGGGACCGGAGCAGAGGGCATTGATTGCTGCGCGCTGGGGCTGGATCAGCCACCACTTGCGCAGTTCATCCATTGGGCCGGGAACCTGCTTCGCGGTGATCTCGGCTATTCGATGATTTACAATGCCCCCGTGGCCGAAGTCATTGCCAGCCGGTTCTGGGTGTCGCTGCCGCTTGTCGGGCTGGCCTGGCTTTTTCCGGTGTGCTCGGCTTTACGCTGGGTGTGATCGCCGGTGCCCGCTCAGGCTCTCTTGTTGATCGCGTCATCAGGCTTTACGCCTATGCTCTGGCATCCGCTCCGACGTTCTGGATCGCGATATTGCTGCTGATCATCTTTGCCGTTCAGCTTGGCTGGGCGCCGGTGTGCTGTGCCGGGCCTCTCGGCGTGGTGCCGGGCGATGTCACCTTTGCCGACCGGCTGCGCCATCTTGCCTTGCCATTGACCGCGCTGACACTTTTCGGCGTTTCGCAGATCGCACTTCATACCCGGGCCAAGATCATCGAAATCCTGCAGCTCGACGCCGCCCTTTATGCCCGCGCGCAAGGGGCGGGAAAATGGGATGTCGTTTTGAGGCACGGCGCCCGCAACGCGGCGCTGCCAGCCATCACCATCCTTTTCGCTTCGCTCGGGGAATTGTTTGGCGGGTCGATCCTGGCGGAGCAGGTTTTCGCCTATCCGGGGCTGGGGCAGGCCGCCGTTTCCGCCGGCATCAAGGGCGATGTTCCGCTGCTTCTCGCCGTTACGCTTTTTCTCACGCTGTTCGTATCGGTCGGCAACATGATCGCCGACATGCTCTATCGTCTGGTCGATCCGCGGATCCGTGATGGTGCGCTTTCGGAAGGAGGCCGACATGGTTGAACTCGAACAACGCCATAGCCTTGAGCCTCTGGTTCTGCCACGCATGGGCAACAGGATCTGGACCCTTGCCGCTGCGCTCAGCGGCATTGTGTTGATACTGCTGATACCGGTGGCATCTGCTCTCATGGGGCAGGCCGGCATCGCGCCGGATTTTGCCGCGCGACTGCTACCGCCCGACTGGGCGCACTGGTTCGGAACCGACCAGATGGGGCACGATCTTCTGGCGCGCACGATCAAGGGGCTTCGGACAAGTCTCCTGGTGGGGCTGCTTGCCTCATGCTGCTCCGTTCTGATCGCCACTGTTCTTGCCCTCGTCGCAACGGCTGGCGGTCGGTGGGCCGATGCGCTCGTGTCGCTTCTGGTGGACGCGACGATCGGGCTTCCGCATCTGGTGCTCCTCATCCTGATCTGTTTTGCGCTGGGCGGCGGGCCTGTCGCGGTAACGGTCGCCGTGGCGCTCACCCACTGGCCGCGGCTGACCCGCATCCTGCGTGCCGAAGTCCTGCAGATCAGACAGGCCGACTATGTCGTCTCCGCACGGCATTTCGGCAAGTCCTGGGTGGCGATCACATTCACGCATATTCTGCCCCAGATCCTGCCGCAAATGCTGGTCGGCCTCGTGCTGATGTTTCCGCACGCCATCCTGCATGAAGCCAGCCTGACCTTTCTGGGCTTCGGCCTCGACCCGACCCGGCCGGCCATCGGTGTGATGCTCTCCGACTCGATGCGTTACCTGACGGCAGGCAAGTGGTGGCTTGGTCTGTTTCCCGGCCTGTGTCTGCTGCTGCTCGTGCTCAGTTTCGATGCCGTGGGCAATGGTGTGCGTCTCATCCTCAACCCCCGGACGTCCCAGACATGACACTGCTTTCCTTCAACGACGTCGATCTCTCATTCAGCCGCTATGATGGACTGCTGACGGCGCGGGAAATACCGATCCTCAAACGCATCAGTTTTTCATTGAAGTGCGGTGAGGTGGTTGCGCTGATCGGCGCGTCCGGCGGCGGCAAGAGCCTGATTGCCCATGCGCTGTTCGGCATCCTGCCGCCCAATGCCCTGATACGGGGCGATATCCGTTTCGACGGGCAGCGCGTCGATGATGGCAGTCGCCCGTCTCTGCTCGGGCGGCGCATGGCACTGGTTCCGCAATCTATCAGTCATCTCGACCCGCTGGCGCGCTGCTTTCAGCAATTGCGCTGGGCGGCGCGGCGCGCGGGATTGCGGGTCAATGATGCCGCGCTTGTGGCGATGCTGACGCATTTCGGGCTGGATGCGCGTGCAGCACAGGCCTTTCCCCATCAGCTTTCCGGTGGCATGGCGCGCCGTATGCTGATGGCCATCGCGACAGTTGGAAACCCGGACCTGATTGTCGCCGACGAGCCGACCAGTGGCCTTGACGACGACAATGCGGCGATCGTTCTTTCAAAGCTCAAGAGTATGGCGGATGCCGGAAAGGGTGTACTGCTGATCACGCATTCTCTGGCGACCGCGCTTGCCTATGCCGACAGTGTCTGTCTTGTCCGGCAAGGTAGGGTGGAGGGCGTGGAACGCGCCGAAGCTTTTGAAGGTTGCGGGCAGGGACTGAGCTCCGATTATGCGCGTGCTCTCTGGCATGCGCTGCCGCAGAACGGCTTCCGGGTGACCGGCGATGCTTGAGGCACAGAATATCTGCTTTCGCTATCGTGCAAAATCACCGGTCCTTGATTCGGTCGACCTGGCCGTTCACCCCGGTGAGATTATCGGACTGACAGGCCCGTCCGGGGCGGGGAAATCGACACTTGGCCGCATCCTTGCCGGTCATTACCAGCCGGCCTCGGGCCGCATTCTCGTCGATGGCATCTTCCACCCGCCAGGCTTCAATCCGGTCCAGTATCTTCATCAGTCACCGGTGTTTGCCGTTGATCCGCGCTGGACTATCGGAAGGATCATCTCGGAGGCTTGGCAGCCCGATGAGACGTTGAGGCAGGCATTCGGCGTTTCGCCCGCATGGTTTGATCGCTATCCCCACGAAATTTCGGGCGGTGAACTGCAACGTGTCGCGCTTTTGAGAGCCTTTGCCCCGCAAACCCGGTATCTCATTGCCGACGAGATCTCCGCGCAACTCGACCCGCTGACTCAGGCGCAGATATGGTCCGTGTTGCTCAAGCAGGCCGAAAGCCGCCGCCTTGGCGTTCTCGTCATCAGCCATGACATGCCGCTTCTGCGCCGGGTTGCGCAGCGCATCGTGACCATTTGAAATGGTGACACAGCGATCACCGGTTGGCGAAGCCGGACAATGCGGTTATCCAGAGAGATTGCCATGTGCGAAAAGGCCGGCGATGTCCTGAACGGCTTGAAGCAAAGGAAATGTGCCATGCAGCGGATAACCGTTACCCTCGATGACGATCTTATGGAGATGCTGGACAAGGTCGTCGGCGAGCGTGGGTATAACAACCGTTCGGAAGCCGTTCGCGATCTGACGCGGGCGGGCCTGCAGCAAACCCTCGTGAACGCGGGCGAGGTTGAAAACAGTATCGGCGTGCTGAGTTACGTCTACGATCACAAGGCGCGTGATCTGGCGCGGCGGCTGACCAACACATTTCATCATGATCACGGGCTGTCGGTCGTCAGCACCCATGTTCATCTCGATCACGACCGCTGCCTCGAAGTCAGCATCTTGCGGGGCGGCCCGAGGAGGTGAAGCGCCTCGCCGACCACGTGACGACCGAACGCCACGTGGTGCATGGCAGGCTGGTACTCATCCCCTGGGACGGAGATGAGCATCAAGAGGGAGATCCGGCCGGGTGAGCCAGCGTTTCGCGCCGGAGGGTCCGGCTGTCACGATCCCGGCAGTCGGCGGGAAAGGTGTCTGAGCCTTCCCCGTTGCAACGCTTGGGGATCAGCGTCGCTTTTGCCGGGGCTCCGGGCGGGCCAGAAGCCAGCCAGCCCAAACAAGATAAGCCAGAATTACAATCATCAGGATGGCCCGCCCCGGATAGGGGTTGATCCGGTCATCACGGATATTGACCTGTGGTGTGAGTGCCGCGGCCCGGCGCAGATAAGGGTCCACCGCCGCATGCAGTCCGAGATTACGGTTGATGGCTTCGATATTCCTGTCCTGCAGCGGCCTCGGTTCGTCGAAAAACGCATTCGGACCCTGTTGGCCGATCACAAAGCGATCGGATGCGGCAGGACCGAACAGGATGAGCTGCGTCGACAGCGTTCTGATCGGACGGTCAATGCCGGGATAGGTGTCACCGTTGATCTGCGCCTCACGCATGACCGGCAGTACGAGCCGGGCAGGGCTCTGCCACCAGCCATCGGCGTTGACAAGCGTGATGTCATCTGTACTCGCGAGGAGATCAACGAGGTCCACACGGCCGGGAACCGCAAACATCACGGCGCTTTCCGCCGTTCCGCTGCGCAGGGCCTCAGCCGCCGTCTGTGCGCTTTCGTCAGCCAGCGGCAGCACCGTTGCATCAGCCTCGCCCGCCTTGGCGATGACACTTGCCAGCCTGTGCGAGGCCGAGCCTTCAGGACCCGAGGCGATCGTGCGGGCATCAACGGGTGCCACCGGCTGTTCGGAAAGGGTCAAGGCGTGCAGAAAGGTCGAACCTATGGCGGCTACTGCCTCGAAGCGGTCGTCGCGCACCATCCTGCCGCTTTCTGCCGTGAAGCCTGAAACCGCAGGCGAAAGCGCCAGCCGGGCGGCTCCCGCTGCCAATGCCTCGAGCGGCACATTCTCGGGCAACAGATTGACATCGCGGCCACGCATGGATTTGCGCACGGCACGCAGCGTTTCAATACCGGCGTCGGTGCCGAGGGTTTCAGGCGCCATCGCGATGCCGAGAACGGGGTGCGTTCACGCGGCATCCTGTCAACGAGGCCCAGATCGTAAAGCGCTTGCCGGGCCACACGGTTTACGGGGCGGCCATCCAGACGCACCGCCGCGTTGAGCGATCGCATCATGGCATCGTCGATCCTGCCGGAAAGTTCCTCCAGAATGATTGCGATTTCAGGAGAGCGTTCGAGGGCGACCTCCGATGCGAGCGGCGCAGCCTCGTAGACCGGGAAGAAGCCGGTTGTATCTTCAAGCTGGAAAAGGTCGTAGTCGGCAATCTCTGGATCGGTCGAAAGACCGACGATCACATCGACGCGTCTTTCAACAAGCGCATCATAAAGCCCTTCCCGATCGGCCTCGGTAAAGATGGACACATCATCAAAGACAAGGCCGAAGCGATCCAGAAACGGCTCGAGCCCGTCGCGCGGTCGCTCGGCAAAGGATTGGGTAACGCCCAGCCGCAGGCGATAATCCGGTCTGGCGAGATCGGCTAAGGTTTCCAGATTGTCTGCTGCGGCGACCGCAGAACTTGTCAGCACAACGTAGCCGGTTTCAAAGCCCAGACGGTCGAGCATGACCAGCCCATGTTGAGAAAGTCCGTCAGACACGACTGCAAAGGCTTCATCGGCATCGCCGATGCGCGGCGAACCCATGAAAGCCAGCGCGGTTCCGGTATATTCGGGGTATAGGTCGATGTCGCTGTCTATCAGCGCCTGAAAGACGACACCTGTGGATCCGAGCGCAGGCATGCGTTTGACCTGCATCCCCTGTTCTTCCAGAAGCAGCGCAAACATTTCCGCCAGTATCCGGCTTTCGACCAGATCTTTCGAGCCGATTTTCACCGGTTGTGAGGAGCAGCCGGCAAGGAGGATGACGAGAAGAATGGAAAATAAAGCTCTCATGACGGCACCTCGCCGGTCTTGTTCTCAAGCGTTGGTGTCGACTGGCGTGACGGGTCATGCCGCAGTCGTCTGAGAAAACTGACGATTTGCAGGATCAGTATGGCCGAAAACGGTATAGCGCCGAGGGTCGACATGGCCCGGGCAACATCGACAGAGCCGGCCAGAAGCGTTGCCCCTGTAATCACCGCAACGATGCTGCCCCAGACGATCTTGGCTGTCGCGGGTGGGTTCAGATTGCCGTTGGTCGTCATCATCGAGAGCACAAAAGTGCCGCTGTCGGCAGAGGTGACCAGGAAAATCACGATCAGCAGCAGCGCACCGATACTGAGCACCCATGGGAACGGGAAATAATCGAGGAAAGTAAACAGGGCGGCGGCGACATCCTGCGTGATCACCGAGGCCAGCCCGCCGGGACCATACATCTCGACATAGATCCCCGCGCCGCCGAAGACGGCGAACCAGAATACCGAAAATACGGTCGGAATCAGGATGACACCCATACAGAATTCACGGATTGTCCGGCCGCGTGAAATGCGGGCAATGAACACGCCGACAAACGGCCCCCACGCCAGCCACCAGATCAGATAAGTCAGCGTCCAGTTGGCGGACCATTCGGTGAGACCTTCAAACGGGAACAGTCGGAAAGACATGTTGACGAATTGCGAGATATAAGAGCCGAGCGTGGTGACAAAGGTCTCCATAATGAAGGCTGTCGGTCCGAAAATCAGGATGAACGCCATCAGGGCGAGACCCAGACCCATGTTGATGTCGGAAAGCAGTTTCATGCCCTTTTCGACGCCGGTCAGCGTCGAGATCATGTACATGACGAAAAGACCGACAAGGACCGCGAGGGAAACCGCGGTGATGGCTGGAACATCGAACAGCGCCGTGAGGCCGGAACGCACCTGAAGAGCGCCCATGGCGAGCGAACCGGCGAGCCCGAAAACTACGGCAACAACACCCAGTACATCGGCCGTGGTTGCGGCGATTTCCGAAGTGCGGCCGTGGAACAGGCCACGCAAAGGGGTTGAAATCAGCGGTGGCTTGTCCAGCCGGAAGGTGAAATAGGCAATCACAAGTGCACAAACGCCATAGATCGACCAAGCGTGCAGACCCCAGTGCAGATTGGTAATGACCAGCGCCTGTCTGGCGGCCTCGGCGGAACCTCCGACGCCCACGGGCGGGTTTTCGAAATGGGTAACCGGTTCGGCAACGCCCCAGAACAGAAGGCCCGCTCCCATGCCGCCGGCAAAAAGCATGGCAATCCACGACGCGTAGGAGAACTCGGGCTTTTCATCATCCTTGCCCAAGCGGATTGATCCATAGGGACCGAAGGCGAGAAAGGCGGCGAGGATGACAAAGCTGGAGCACAATGCCAGCCACCACCAGCTTGCCCCCACCATGAAATAGCTGGTGAAACCGAGAACACTGGCCGCCATTTGGTCCGGTGCAACGACACCCCATGCCCCGATCGGCAAACAGAGGAGAAGTGAAATGATGACAACCTTGTTGAACTGCACGACTTATCGGCCCCCGAACTATTTCGCCTTTGCAACTCATTGATGAATCGCAAGTCCTGTCCCCAGCTTGTCCATCATGATAGCAAGCTCATGTCAATTCATGCGCGGTAGGCGTGTATATCTTTTCAATACATGTGGAAACGACCGGTGAACCGGCGGCTAATCTGTGGCAGCGGGTCCGCCATACTGCTTTTCAGCGTTTGTAAAAGAGGTGACATGGAAGCCGAGTTCCGAACCGCTGCGTCACACGCGGCACGGCGTTCGCCAGGTTTGTGGCCGTCTTTCCGGCCTTGAATAGGTAATGGAAGAAGTTTCGCAAGTGTGGCGGCACGGTTTTGTCGCACGGTGCCCTTTGGACCACGCACGATGCAGAAACCGGGCAATGTCAGCGGCTGATATGTTCCCGGGATCATCGATTTCTTCAGGGAAGCGGAAGTCGAGAACTGCCCTGCGAACCGCCAGCTATCGATATCATGCGTTCGCTCAATCCCGGTTGACGGCGCAGTTAGCCTTCATAGGCCGCCCGCAAAGCCTGCCGTGCGGCCTTTTCTGATGATAGAACCAGACTGGTCAGGCAATTTGGTCAGCCCCGCGTCGTGGTGACGGACAAGCGTGGCAGTTATATTAAGCCTATACAGACTATCGCTCCCAATGCCGACCATCGTGCCCATAAAGGTTTGAACAACAGAATTGAAAATTCACACCGTCTTAGCCGAGAACGTGAGAAAATCATGGGGCGGTTTAAATCACCGCGTCAGGCGCAACGGTTCTTGTCTGCCCACGATCAAATCAACACGATTTTCCGTCTCCGCCGTCACAACCTCACCGCTATCTCATACCGACATGCAAGGGCAAAGACTTTCTACCTATGGACCGAATACACCGCAGAAATGATGGCTTGAAAAATCAAGCGAAAGGCCTTCAATTTGTCAGGCCCAAACAACTTGGCAATGCCCGTCAGAGCAGTCCAAGCCCTTTTCCATTGGCCTGCCGTTGATTTATAGAAAATCGATGGCAGAAAACCCTTGACCCTTGCGGCGGACTTCCTTGCCATTGATCGACGAGATGTCATTATCTATATAATAGCCATTATATAGAGAGGTGGCCGCTATGCAGAGTGTGAAGATTACAACGGTTGGCGCATCGTCCGGCGTCATCCTCACCAAGGAAATAATGGCCCATCTGAAGGTCAAGAAGGGCGATACCCTCTATCTGACGGAAACAGCGGATGGCGGCTATCGCCTGACGCCCTATAATCCGGAATCTCGTCCGCCAGATGGAACTCGCCGATGAAATCATGCACGACGACCGCGAGGTATTGCGCGCGCTGGCCAAATGACGGGTGCCGCAATGACGAACTGGCGATGGGTGGAACCGGCTGTCATATATGCGGTTCACGACAGGCAATTGTCGGAACATGGCGGCTCCGAGGGCATCCGAAACGCTGACGGGATAGAAAGCGCCTTGGCCCGCCCGCGGAATCTGGCTGCATACGGCACCCCGGACGCGTCAGATCTTGCAGCAGCCTATGCGTTTGGTCTCGCCAAGAACCATGGTTTCATGGATGGCAACAAGCGCACGGCCTGGATCGCGGTGCGTCTTTTCCTTGCTGACAACGGATATCGGCTTCGCTTCCAGCCCGTCGATGCAATTCAATTGATGGAAGGCGTGGCTGGTGGCGTGATTGGTGAAGACGAACTCGCACGCTGGTTCAGGGATCGGCTGGTCGAAGCTTGACGGGAAATCAGGCTATTGCCGGACTTTGGGCGATGCAATTTACTCCGCCCAAAGTCGATGTCTGTTATCAGCTCTGTATTGTGCCGGAGAAGAGACCGATCGGATCTCTTCCGCCAGTGACATAATCGGCCCAATCCTGCATGAGCTCCACCCGTTCCTCGAGCAGGTCCTCACGTTGATAGGCCGCTTCAAGGTCGTCTGGCTCATGCGCCAGAGCAAACTCCATGGTGTCGCGCGTGAAGCGCTTCTGCTGGCGCGCCCACGTTCGGAAACTGGCTCGAAAGCCATGCGCGGTGATGCCGGGTTCGAAGCGGATCGCAAGGTTTCGGATGGCGTTTTCACACAAGGCGCCTGACCGGTTCCTCGGTTTGGCGAACACCAGTTTTTCATGACTGCTGAGCGGGCGCATTTCGATCACCGCCCGAATAGCTTGACGGGACATTGGAACGCGATGGGATCGGTGCATTTCATGAGCCGCTCCGGGGTTGTCCAGACACCGGTATCGAAGTTGAAGAAATCCCATTCTGCGTGTCGGGTCTCCTTCGATCTCTTGGCGGTCAGAAGCAGCAGCATTGTCGCATACCTCAATGTCGGCTCACATGGCACGGTCTGGAGCCAGTCCCAGAATTCCGGCACCCGCTCAGGCGGCAATGATCCATGGTGGCGACGTACGGTTCGCACCGCGCCAAGCGCGATCTTGGGATCGAAATCTGCCGGATTGTCATCCCGGTACCCGCGGATCTTTGCCAAGGCGAAAATCTCCTTGGTCCGGCCAAGCGTGCGGCGAGCCGTCTCGTGTTTCAATCTCCAGATCGGCGCAATGGTGTCGACGATTTCGGGAAGCTTGATTTCGTCGATCGGCTTGCAGCCGATGTCAGGGAACACGTATGTGGCGATCGTATTCCAGTTTTGCGTGACGTGTTTGGCGTTGCGTAAACCGGGCTTCTTCATCTCGAACCAGGTCCTGGCCATCTCCTGGAATGTCGGCGTTGCAGATTTTGGTGGGCCTGCCTTTCCGGTCATGCCAGCCGGCTGAGTTCGCTTTTTCCGCCGTGACGAAACGGGCAATGGCTGTTTTCTGCCGCTGAGCAGTTCCCGCACATCAGCGACTGTCTTGCCGTCGGCAAAGAGGCCCCTGATGATATTTGCCTTCTCTCTGTCCGCCATTGTGGGCTGGAACATGCCGGATTGTACAGGACATTAGAAATTTGGATGGCCAAGCAATTTTTTGAATTTCAGGCGGCGTTGTCAGGTTAACCGGCTTGCAGTTGCCTACATCTCGGGTTGGGTTTGGATTTCGGCGATACAGACACCCGATATCAACGTCACCGTTTTCCGCCACAAATCGTTGCTCACGCAGTTTGGCTTAACCTGCGGTTCAATCTGAGCCTGCGTGAAGTTGAGGAAATGCTGCTTGAGCGTGGGATCGACGTTTCCTATGAGACAATCCGCCGTTGGATCGCCAAGCTCGGACCTCGGATTGCCTGCAATCTGCGGCAACGACAGGCGCGCCCTGGCGATGTTTGGCGTCTGGACGAGGTCGTTGTGAAATGCGCTGGAGAGAAGTTCCGGCTCTGGCGATAGACGCCATTCCGCGTCTCATTATCTATGATATTCCTATTGAATTCGACAGTCTGGCGCGAATCTCGTCTTTTCGTTGAGTCTGCGATTTTTTAAACTAGAATGTTTCCAGCGTGAGCCGGGTGCAAGTCGGGCTGAGGGGACATGCGGGGAAGCGTGATGACAGTGCCTTATCGCTGGTTCAGCCAGCGTCGAAAACTGAAAGACCAGAAATGGCCGTGCAACCACTGGCGCGGCTTTCTCGTCGGGACATTGGGAATGGTCGCCGTTGGTTTTGCGATCCTGGACTACCCTGTCGGGATCATGAGCAGAGAGCTCAACCAGGTGGTCCGTCACTACGGATCTCTGGTTACAGATTTCGGCAAATCCGACTGGATCCTGATCGCGAGTTTTCTGGCGGTCATCGTCGGTCTCGGCGCCGCTGGCAGCGGGGATTTGCGCACCCGCGCCAAGGGCGTGTTTCTCGCTCAGGCGTCCAGTTTTATCTTCGCGGCGGTTGCGTTTTCCGGCATTGCCGTTGCGCTGATCAAGAACACCATCGGACGCCCGCGTCCCAGCATGCTCGTGCATGAGATCGGGCCGTTTGCCTTCAGCCCGATGCAGTTCGAAGCCGATTTTGCCAGCTTTCCTTCCGGACATTCGACCACGATTGCAGCACTCTTTACATGCGCTGCTTTTTTATGCCGCGCCATCGGGTGCTGTTCTTCAGCCTTGCCGTGGTGATCGCCATGTCTCGCACAATTGTCGGCGCCCATTATCCGAGCGACGTCATCGCGGGTCTCGCCTTCGGTGCCTGGTGCACCTATTTCGTTGCGATCTATTTCTCGCGCTACCGCATGGTCTTCAGGATCGACGACAATGGCTGGCCGGTGCCGCGCAACAGCATCAAGGCGCTGAAGCCGGAGTTCATGCGTCATCACCATGCACCGCAAGCCAGGGAAACAGACCTTGACTTGCGGCCTCAAAAAGGCCATTAGCCTTCGCGGTTAAAGGACGAAAATTCATGCCGCAGTTCCTGCGTCCCATTTCTGGCGATGTCACCCTGGCGCCCGGCGCCGGCGGCGTGATGCGTGCGTCCGCATTTCTCACCAAAACGGCCAAGAAAACGAAGACAAAATCCGTCTGACGTCTCTGGCCCTGCCGCTCTCTCCCGGTCTGGCCGGGGACGGGAAGGCGCGCTTCAAGGCCGCTCTTCCGCTCCCGACCACCAAGAGGAGAGAAACGAAAGAGAGCAAAATCATCATGGGTTTCAAGATTGCAGTCGTTGGCGCCACCGGCAATGTCGGGCGCGAAATGCTTTCCATTCTCGAAGAGCGCGGTTTTCCTGCCGATGAGGTCGTCGCGCTCGCCTCCAGCCGCTCCGTCGGCAAGGAAGTCTCCTTTGGCGACAAGACGCTGAAGATCAAGAATCTGGAGAATTACGATTTCTCCGACACCGATATCTGCCTGATGTCGGCCGGCGGGTCGGTCTCCAAGAAGTGGTCGCCGAAGATCGGTGCTCAGGGCTGTGTTGTCATCGACAATTCGTCTGCCTGGCGCTATGACGCCGACGTGCCGCTGATCGTTCCGGAAGTCAATCCGGACGCTGTCACTGGCTTCACCAAGCGTAATATCATCGCCAATCCGAACTGCTCGACCGCCCAGCTCGTCGTGGCCCTGAAGCCGTTGCACGATGCAGCGACCATCAAGCGTGTGGTGGTCTCCACCTACCAGTCGGTCTCCGGTGCCGGCAAGGATGGCATGGACGAGCTGTTCAACCAGACCCGCGCCGTGTTCGTGGCCGATCCGATCGAGAACCGGAAGTTCACCAAGCGTATCGCCTTCAATGTCATCCCCCATATCGATGAGTTCATGGAAGACGGCTATACCAAGGAAGAATGGAAGGTTCTGGCCGAAACCAAAAGATGCTCGATCCGAAGATCCGTGTGACCTGCACCGCCGTGCGCGTGCCGGTGTTCATCGGCCATGGTGAGTCCGTCAACCTGGAATTCGAAAAGGAAATCACGGCCGAGCAAGCCCGCGATATCCTGCGTGAGGCGCCGGGCTGCCAGGTTATCGACAAGCATGAGGATGGTGGCTACATCACCCCGGTCGAATGTGCCGGTGAAGACGCCACCTATATTTCCCGTATCCGCGAGGATGCCACCGTTGAAAACGGTCTGGCGCTCTGGATCGTGTCCGACAACCTGCGCAAGGGTGCGGCGCTCAATACCGTCCAGATCGCCGAGCTTCTGGTTGAACGCAATCTTCTCAAGGCGCGCGCAACGGCCTGACCGGGTCATTGACTTCGTGAAATTGCCGTACGGCGTCGGGAAACCGGCGCCGTTCGTCATTGTGTGGCCTGCAAGCCTGGCGGTCTTGCTGCTTCCGTAAGCGCATCCTGTCGAAAACCGTGATCCGCAAGATCAACTCGACCCCGCATGACGGCTATGCCGAGCCCTTCGTCGGCATGGGCGGCGTGTTCCTGCGCCGCGATCGCCAGCCGAAGACGGAGGTGATCAACGATATCAGCGGCGATGTCGCCAACTTCTTCCGCATCCTGCAGCGGCACTTTCCGAAGTTCATGGATACGCTCCGCTTCCAGATCGCCGGCAGGCGCGAATTCGAAAGGCGATGAAGACCGATCCCGCCACGCTGACCGATCTCGAACGCGCCGCCCGCTTTCTCTACCTCCAGCGCCTTGCCTTCGGCGGCAAGGTTGCCGGCCGAAACTTCGGCTTCAGCAAGACCACCGGCGCGAGGTTCAACCTGGTCAAACTTGCCTCGACACTGGAGGACATCCACGAGCGGCTTTCCGGCGTCGCCATCGAGTGCCTGCCCTGGCAGGACTTCATCTGCCGCTATGACCGGCCGGGCATGCTGTTCTATCTCGACCCGCCCTATCGTGAAAGGAGCGCATAACTGTCGGATCACGGTGTGTCCGACGTTTTTGGACTTGGCAGATGCAGGATCGTTATTCATTCGCGCTCATCTATCCTCACCACAATGCAAGCTGTGAGAACTTAGCCCGCGCAAAGATTTCCGTCCAGAAGCCGTTTCATTTCTGTCCAGAAGGCAGCGGTCCGCCACAGCATGGATGAAAATGCCTGAACATCAAGGGAACTCAGTCGCAACATGATGCGACACGGAAATGGACTGACTTGTCTCTAAGTTATTGAAATTTTTGGTAGCGGGAGAGGGACTTGAACCCCCGACACGCGGATTATGATTCCGCTGCTCTAACCACCTGAGCTACCCCGCCAACCGTACCTTCATATGAAAACCGCCGCTTCGAGCAGCTTGAAGGACGTTGTCTCCGGAAATGCTTCATCGCCCGGGACGGGGCGTTATTAGGGCCTTCGCCAATGTGTGTCAAGCAGGTTCGGCGCAAATTTGCGGGCGCGGGAAAAGGGGCCGGGAGCCTTGAGAAAACAGGGTGGAGCGGACAGCGCGTTTCGCTTGAAGTCCACCGACGTGAGCGCGTCGGCAGAAGCCTGCAAGGCCCGGATCCGTCGCTTGCGGCAGGCATGCGGCAGGGGCGGGTATTCTTTTCTCGAAATGCGCGTCAAAAAGGCCTATATGGGCCGGATCAAGGAGCTGAAATGGCGCGTATGAACAAAAGCGAAGACTGGCAGGGGCGTCATGCACCGAGCCTGGAGGCGATCGAGATCCCTGGCAATCGAGGCCTACGCCAAATTGCCAGAGCCTTTTCGCGCGCTGACCGGAGACCTCGTGGTCGAAATCGCGGATTTTCCGAGCGACGATGTTTTCGAGGATATGGCGCTGGAAACGCCGTTTGACCTGCTGGGTCTTTTCGAAGGCCGTGGCGTTTCAGAGCGTTTCACCATGGAAACCGGCGAGATGGTCAACCGGATCACGCTTTATCGCCGGCCGATCCTCGATTACTGGGCCGAAAACGAAGAGACGCTTGGCGATATTGTCACCCATGTGCTGATCCATGAGATCGGCCACCATTTCGGCCTTTCCGATGACGATATGCAGCGGATCGAGGAAAGCGCCGACGAAGACGTGCGCCGCTGAGACCGGTCGCCGTTCGACACGGTCAATCGCTTTGCGTATGTGCCGCTTCGGCAAAGCCGGGTTTTGGCAAAAGCGTCAGTTCGGGCGGCTGAAATCGCCCGATTTGTTGTCCATCACCCACAACTCACCCGACGAGATGTCGAACCAGGCACCGCAGAGCTTCAGCTTGCCCTGCTTTTCTGCGGTCGCGACATTGGGGAATGAGCGCAGATTGGCGATCGAGTTGCGGATCGAGATGCGCTCCAGCGAGGTTTGCCGTTCACCGACGGTCATGTTGGAGTTCGCGTTGATCTGCGTGGCTGCGGGTTTGAGAAGCGTTGTCCACTTGCCGATGAAGTCGCCGGGCGAAAGCGGCTCGACCTCAGGCGAGAGTGCGGCGTGGATGCCGCCGCATCGGCCGTGTCCCAGCACTACGATGTTCTTCACTTTCAGACCTTCAACGGCAAATTCGAGAGCTGCAGATGTGCCGTGATACTGCCCGTCGGGTTCATAGGGCGGAACCATATTGGCGACATTGCGGACCACGAAAAGTTCACCGGGCCGGGCATTGAAGATCATTTCGGGTGCCGCGCGGGAATCGCAGCAGGCAATCACCAGGGTTTGCGGCTTCTGCCCCTCTTCGGCCAGTGTCCGGTAGCGCGCGCTTTCTTCAACATAACGTCCGGACATGAAGCTCTTGTAGCCATCGAGAAGATATTTTGGAAACGCATCCATCAGCTTTGTTCCTCATACTTTTGCGCATCGCCGCGCGTCATTTTCTTTTACGCTGTCGGGCCGGGTGCATCAATTGACGGGTGACAAGTTTTGCAAGGGGCGCACCGAAGCGCGCTGTATTGCGTTCCAGCCGCAGTTCGTCGGCGCCCTCGCGTACGGCGCGCGCCAGAACTTCGTAAACCGCCGCGGTTGATTTCTCCAGCGCCTCGGCGGGCGGCACGGCGGCAAGACGGGCGGCCAGAAACAGCGCCGAAAACAGGTCACCCAGCCCGTTCGGCGGGTTTTCAAGCCGTCCATGCTCGGCAAGTATGGCTTGCCGCTCATCGACATAAAGTGCAGCAACCCCGTCCCGCATCATCGCTTCAGCGGATGTGACCACGACCTCGCGCGGGCCGAGCGCAAGTGCGGCGGCGATGGCGGCACTGTTGTCGGCAATCTCCGTGTTCGTAAGCCAGGACAGTTCGAAGCGGTTCGGCGTGGCGATATCGGCGAGCGGCAGAAGCTCGTCGCGGATCGCGCAGGCGGTTTCGGTCGAAACATAGAGCCCATTCTCGTCACCGCTTACCGGATCGCAGAGATAGATCAGGTCCGGGTTGTCATTCCTGAGCGATCGCACCAGTGCGCCAATGGCACGGGCCTGGGCAGGGCCGGCGATATAACCGCTGATCACGGCGCGGACTTCACCGCGCCAGCGGCTTGTTGCGAGTTCATCGAGCGCTCTGGCAAAACCGTCACTATCCAATTTCAGCCGGGTGGACGGTCCGTGGCCGGGATGATAGGGCATAATGATGGTTGGTACGGACCAGGTCGCAAGGCCAAGCGTTTCAAGCGCAAACACGATCGCCCGGTTGCCGATCGCGCCACGCATGACGTGACTGGAGATGGCGATGACCGCGCCGGCTTTTGTTTCGGTTGTCATTTCAGGTCCCGGTATGTTGTTGGGTCTTGCAACCGAAGCGATAGGAAAAGCGGAAATATTTTGCCATTTGCCTCAATTGCGCTCTAAATCGCTTGTTGGAGGGCGCTGTCAAGTCAGTGTCATGACGGCGACGTTATAGGACGGAAGGCGCAGAACGCAAAGACGGTTGGATATCCAGCCGGGTGCGGTCTTATCCGGAAAGAAAAAACACCCTGGAGGAAACATGGAAAATAAAGCCGATCAGATGCGCAAAAGCCTGATGGCCGCCGCCGAGAAGGCTGCCACTGCAGCGGGTGAGCCTTTCATCAATCCATTTTCCATGTTCGAACGGGCGAGCCCCGAGGACCTCGCGCGGTACGATGCGGCCATGCTCGCAAAGGCTGCTGTTCACGCCGCGCAGGAAGTCGGTGCTTTCGAGGGCGGTGAGGCCCGCGTCAATGTGGGTGCTGTTTCCGGCATCGCACCGTCGGGCATTGCGGCCGATGTGATCGCGATCACCGATCGTAACATGCCGTTCATCTACGATTCAGTGATGGCCGAGATCGGCGAGTTTACAACCGATATCCTGCTTGCCGTTCATCCCATCCTGATCGCAACGCCGGGAAAACCTGTCACCGCCTTCTCGCCTGAAACCGAGCACACGCCGGAAGACCGCATCAGCCATGTTCAGGTGCATGTGGCTGCCCTTTCGTCTGACACCCGTGCACGGCTGAAATCACGGCTGGAATATGTGCTTGGTCATGTGCGGCTTGCCGTCAACGACTGGCCGGCCATGCTCGAAAAGCTCGAGACCGCCATGGGCGAGATCAGTACGCGCGCACCGGATTCCATCAAGGCGGACGCACTGGAGGCCGTGCATTTTCTGGAATGGCTGCGTGACGGCAACTTCACCTTTCTGGGGATGCGGGAACTGGCCTACACCAATGAGGACGGCGCTGGCCGCGTCGAGCACATGGAGGGTTCCAGCATCGGCATTCTCTCCGATCCCGATATGCGGGTTTTGCGGCGCGGGGCGAACCCGGTGGTGTCCACGCCGGAAATCCTTGGCTTTCTGGAAGGACCGGAGCTTCTGCTGGTCACCAAGGCCAACACCACTTCGATCGTCCACCGCCGTTCCTATATGGATTATATCGGCGTCAAACGTTTTGGCGAGGATGGCAGAGCCGTCGGCGAGTTGCGCATTGTCGGCCTGTTCACGTTCACGGCCTATACTCAGTCGGCCAGACGGATCCCCTTGCTGCGCGCAAAACTGGCCGAGGTTTCGCGCCATTTCGGCTTCGAGCCCAAGAGCCATGCCGGACGCATGCTCCAGAACACGCTGGAATCCTATCCGCGTGACGAATTGTTTCAGGTTCCCGTTCACCAGCTCACCGAATTTGCCGAACAGATCATGGATGTCGCCGAGCGGCCGCGCATCCGTGTGCTGAGTCGGATTGACGGCTTCGACCGGTTCGTCTCCGTGCTGGTCTATATTCCGCGTAATCTCTATGATGCGCGTCTGCGGGAAAAGGTCGGAGACTATCTTGCCGAAGCCTATCAGGGGCATGTCTCGGCCTATTATCCGTCGTTTCCCGAAGGCCGGTCGGCACGGGTCCAGTTCATCATCGGCCGCCATAGCGATGAAAAGACGCCCGAAGTGCCGCAGGCCGAACTGGAAGACGCGGTCCGCAAGCTGGCTGCCAACTGGTCCGAGCATTTCCGTTCGCTCGCCGGTCCCGGCGCGCCTGCATTTGAGGCCAGTGAAGCCTACCAGGAGGCTTTTTCGCCGGAGGAGGCCTCTGCCGATCTGCGGCTGGTTTCGTCGGCTGCGGAAACCGGCATCCGGATTGCGTTTTATCGCGCCGGTGAAGGTGATGACGAGTTGCGGCTGAAGATATTTCATGCCGGCGGCCAGCTGGCGCTTTCACGACGGGTGCCGCTTCTGGAAAATCTCGGCTTTACCGTCATATCCGAACGGACGTTCGATCTGGCGC
Organism: Marinicella algicola; assembly: GCF_028401385.1. GTDB lineage: Bacteria > Pseudomonadota > Gammaproteobacteria > Xanthomonadales > Marinicellaceae. Next base: position 3,291,784 of record NZ_JAQOMR010000001.1, on the reverse strand, counting down.
TGAAGAACGGCGATGCTGAACCTGTTGAAGTCATCCTGCACGACATGGAGCTTGTTGTTGATGGCACGGTGGTTTTCGATCTCGATGCCGACAGTGCGCGCCTCGAAGATGCCTTCACCGCTGCCTTCAGCGGCACTGTCGACAATGACAGCTTCAACCGGCTGGTGCTGCTGGCCGGTCTCGAGGTGGGGCAGGTCAATGTGCTGCGCGCCTATGCGCATTATCTGCGCCAGGCCGGTCTCAGCTTCACCGCAGACTATATCGCCCAGTCTCTCTGCCTTTATCCGGTGATCGCAGGTGCGCTGTTCCTGATGTTCCGTACGGCTTTCGATCCCGCACTGACCGACGAAGAGCGTGCCGAAGGACTGAAAAGCGCCCGCGCCACCATTACCGAGGGCTGGAAGGCGTGCCGAATCTCGATGATGATCGCATCCTGCGGTTGTTCGTCAAGCTTGTGGATGCGACGCTGCGCACCAATTATTTCCAGACTGACGACAACGGCGCGCCACAGCCGAACCTCGCCTTCAAGTTTGCCTCGCGCTCGCTTTCTATCCTGCCCGAACCGCGGCCGTTCCGCGAAATCTTCCTGTATGGCCCCGAAGTCGAAGGTGTCCATCTGCGTTTCGGCAAGGTGGCGCGCGGTGGCCTGCGCTGGTCGGATCGCGGCCAAGACTACCGCACCGAAGTGCTCGGTCTGGTCAAGGCCCAGCAGGTTAAGAATGCGGTGATCGTGCCCGTCGGGGCCAAGGGCGGGTTCTACCCGAAGAAACTGCCTTCCGGCGGCAGCCGCGAGGAGATATTCAACGCCGGCCGTGCGGCCTATAAGAGCTATATCCGCACATTGCTGTCGATTACCGATAATATCGAGGATGGAGTCGTCATTCCGCCGTCGGATACGGTGCGTCTGGATGATGACGATCCCTATTTCGTGGTTGCCGCCGACAAGGGCACGGCGACCTTCTCCGATACCGCCAATGCGCTGGCGCAGGAGGCGGATTTCTGGCTGGATGATGCCTTCGCCTCAGGCGGTTCGGCCGGCTATGACCACAAGAAGATGGGCATTACCGCACGCGGTGCCTGGGAAGCGGTCAAGCGGCACTTCCGGGAAATGAACATCGATATCCAGACCACACCGTTTACCGTGGTTGGCGTTGGCGATATGTCCGGTGACGTGTTCGGCAACGGCATGCTGCTCTCCGAACAGATCAGGCTGGTGGCGGCTTTTGACCACCGCGATATCTTCATCGACCCCGATCCCGACCCGGCAATGGGTTTTGCCGAGCGCAAGCGGCTGTTCGGCCTGCCGCGCTCGAGTTGGCAGGACTACGACCAAAGCCTGCTTTCTGCGGGCGGGATGATCATTTCGCGACGCGAAAAGTCTGTGAAGCTGACGCCGGAAGCGGCCCAGGCGATTGGTCTGGCGGAAGGCGAATACGCACCATTCGACATCATCTCCGCGATCCTGAAGGCAAAGGCCGATCTGCTCTGGTTTGGTGGTATCGGCACCTATATCAAGGCGCGCACCGAAACCAACGGGGAGGTCGGTGACCGGGCCAATGATGCGATCCGGATCAATGCCGAGGAGCTGAGGGTGCAGGTGATCGGCGAAGGCGCCAATCTCGGGGTCACCCAGAAGGGCCGCATTGCCTTCGGCCTCAAGGGCGGACGCTGCAACTCCGATGCGATTGATAATTCCGCCGGTGTCAATTGCTCCGACGTCGAGGTCAACATCAAGATCGCGCTCGCATCTGCCATGCGCGCCGGGCGGCTTTCACGCGAGGACAGGGACGTCCTCCTTGCAGAAATGACCGAGGCAGTGGCCGGCATCGTTCTGGAGAACAATTATCTGCAATCATTGGCGATCTCTCTCAGCAATGAAGCGGGGCTTGCAAGCATGCTGGCGCTGTCGCGGATGATGGAGGTTCTGGAAAAGGACGGCCATCTTGACCGCACCGTTGAAACGCTGCCCGATGAAGAGGTACTGCGCGCGCGCCGACAGTCCGACAAGGGGCTGACCCGCGCGGAAACCGGCGTGCTGCTCTCCTACGGCAAGATCGTGCTGTTCGACCAGTTGCTGGAGAGCGGGCTGCCGGACGATCCTTACATGGAGCCGCTGCTCTACGGCTATTTCCCCGAACGCATGCGTGAAACCTATGCCGAGGATATCGGTGGGCATCGCCTCAGACGTGAGATCATCGCTACGCGGCTGGCCAACGACGTGATCAATCGCGGCGGACCGGAGTTTGTCATCAACGCTTGCGATATGACGGCTGCCACCCCTGCCGAAGTGGTCAAGGCCGGGGTCATCGCCCGCGACGGTTTCGGAATGGAAAAACTCTGGCAATCCGTCCATGCGCTGGACGGCCAGATCGACGGCCGCACGCAGAACGCCATTTATGCGCAATTGCGCTATCTCTTCAGCATCCTGACCCATCTTTTGATCCGCAACGGTCTGGCCGAAGGTGATATCGCGGATGCTGTCGGGCGGCTCAAAAGCGCCTTCGGCACCTTCCATGCCAGCATCGCCGACATGCTGCCCGATGCCCGGGCCGAGTGGCTGTCCGAGCAGGAAACGGGATGGCGGGAGGCCGGCGTGCCGGATGAGCTTGCCGCAGGCCTTGCCCGCCATCTTGCCATGATGTTCGTGCCGGAAGCGCTGCAGATTGCAAGCCGAAGCGGGCAGAGCCTTGAGCGGGCGGCCAGTGCCTATTTCAAGGTGACGAAGCTGTTCCATGTTTCGCCGTTGCTCAGTGTTGCGGCGCGGATGGATCCAACCGATTTTTATGATTCGCTGGCGCTGACGCGTTCGATGGATCAGATTTCGGCAAGCCGTCGCGATCTCGCCGCCAATGCGCTTGTCGGCTATGGTGACGCCGAAAACGCTGTCGAAGCGTGGCGGGAGGTGCATTCGGCCCGTATATTGCAAATTGCCGAGCAGTTGGAACGGCTTGCACGTTCCGGCGACCCGTCGATTGCCAAGACCACGGTCGCGGCCGGGCTCCTGAACGATCTGGCGCGTGATCTGAACTGATATCGTCAGGGTTTGACAAAACCGAAGGAAGCAGCAATCTGCGTCCCTGCTATTAAGGATGGATGCAATTGTCGCTTCTTGAGGAAAAGCCACGGCGCGCGCTTTGCGTGCGCCCAGGTCCGGCATCTTTGGCTGGATGCTGTTCGATTGGGCAGCCCAACCGTTCTTCACGGTCATCATTACCTTTATTTTCGGCCCTTATTTCGTGTCCGAATTGGGGAGCGATCCGGTTGCAGGCCAGACCGCCTGGGCCCATGCGGCAACCATTGCGGGGGTGCTGGTGGCCCTCGGTGCGCCGTTTGCCGGCGCGCTGTCAGATACGGCCGGGCGCAACAAGCGTTTCATCGGGGAATGGCAATCCTCCAGGCGGCAAGCCTGGCGCTGCTGTGGTTTGCGGCCCCCGGCAGCGGCTATTTCTGGCCTGCGGTTTTGATCATCACGGCAACGATTGCGGCGGAGCTGTCTGTCGTTTTCAATGATGCCATGCTGCCGCATCTCGTCAAACCCGATCGGATCAATCGGGTTTCCAACGATGCCTGGGGGCTGGGCTATCTTGGCGGCATGGTGTTTCTGATTGTGGTGGTCGTGTTCCTGACCGCCAATCCCGAGACCGGGCTGACGATCCTCGGAAAGGCGCCTTTGTTCGGGCTTGACCCGAAAACGGGGAAGCCGCAAGGCTGACCGGGCCGCTGGCTGCGTGCTGGTACATCCTTTTCCTGCTGCCCTTCTTTGCGTTCACCCCCGATCGACCGCCGCTGAAACCCACCGGCAGGGCAATTGCGGCGGGTCTTTCTGATCTGAAGATGACGCTTGCGGCACTGAAAGGCCGTCCGGTTCTGATCCGGTTTTTGTTTGCCCGCATGCTGTTCATGGATGGGGTCAACGGGATCCTTATCCTTGGCGGGGCATTTGCCGCCGGCATGTTCGGCTGGGCGACCATGGAAATCGGCATTTTTGGCATTATTTTGAACGTGGCTGCGATCTTCGGCTGTTTCCTGGCTTCGCGCTTCGGGCGTCGTGCCAATGCGAGCACTGTGGTTCTGATCGCGCTTCTGGTGCTGGTGCTGGCAACGCTTGGTGTGGTTTCGACCACGAAAAACGCGACTATTTTCGGGCTGTTGAGCTTCGGCCCGTCCTCGGCGGAGGGGCTGTTTGCCGCCGGGGCGGAAAAGGCGTTTCTGGCCTATGGCGTTCTGATCGGTCTTGCCTTCGGGCCGGTGCAGGCGGGCTCGCGCGCATTTCTGGCCACCCGTGTTTCGCCCGAAGAGGCGGGGCGGTTCTTCGGTCTTTTTCGCTCACCGGCCGGATGACCAGTTTTCTGGCAACCGGTTCCTTCGCGGCTCTGACCGGCTGGACCGGATCGCCCAATCTAGGCATGGCGAGCCTGCTGGTTTTTCTGGTCGCAGGCCTCGTGCTGTTCGTGCCTGCAATGGCAAGCGAGGAAAGGCGGCAGTGATCGCTGCCGCCCTTATCGCCTAATGGCGGAAGGTGCGGGTGCCGGTGAACACCATGGCGACGCCATTGGCGTTGGCTGCGTCGATGACTTCCTGGTCCCGGATAGAGCCGCCCGGCTGGATTACTGCCGTGGCGCCTGCGGCAACGGCTGAAAGCAGGCCGTCGGCAAACGGGAAGAAGGCTTCGGAGGCCACAGCAGAACCGCGTGTCATCGGCTCCGGCCATCCTGCGGCCTTGGCTGCGTCCTCGGCCTTCAGGGCAGCGATACGGGCGCTGTCGATCCGGCTCATCTGGCCGGCACCAATACCCGCCGTCTGGCCGTCCTTGACGTAGACGATGGCGTTCGACTTGACATGTTTGGCAATCGCGAAGGCCATCTTCAGGTCTTCCAGTTCGCGCTCGCTCGGCGCACGCTCGGTCACCACAGTCAGCTCGATCTCGTCGATCATGGCGTTGTCGCAGCCCTGCACCAGGAAGCCGCCGGCAACGGTCTTGAGGTTGAAACCGCTGGCGCGCGGATCGGGCAGAGCGCCGGTGGTCAGCAGGCGCAGGTTCTTTTTGGCGGCGATGATCGCCTTTGCCTCGTCATCGGCATCGGGGGCGATGATCACTTCGGTGAAGAGCTTGACGATCTCGCTGGCTGTCGCGGCGTTCAGTGTCTGGTTCAGTGCGACAATGCCGCCGAACGCCGATTGGTTGTCGCAGGCAAGCGCCCGGCGATAGGCCTCCAGCAGCGTGTCGGCACGCGCCACGCCACAGGGGTTGGCATGTTTGATGATGGCGCAGGCCGGGGCGATTTCCGGCGAAAACTCCGCGACCAGTTCGAAAGCGGCATCGGTGTCGTTGATGTTGTTGTAGGAGAGCTGCTTGCCCTGATGCTGGGTCGCATTGGCAACGCCCGGCCGCTTGTCGCCGGTGACATAGAAGGCGGCGGACTGGTGCGGGTTCTCGCCGTAGCGCATCTCCTGGCGCAGCGTGCCGCCAAGGGTTCGGTGGCGCGGCGTTTCGATGGCGAGCGCTTCGGCAAACCAACCGGAGATCGCTGCATCATAAGCGGCCGTGCGGGCATAGGCGCGGGCGGCAAGTTGCTGGCGCAGCGCATAGGGCAGGGTGCCGTTGCCGGCCTCCAGTGCCTCGGTGATCGCGCCGTAGTCTTCCGGATCGGTGGCGACTGCGACATAGGCATGGTTCTTGGCCGCAGCGCGGATCATCGCCGGTCCACCGATATCGATGTTTTCGACGGTGGTCGGATAATCGCCGCCGGCTGCGCGCACCGCTTCGAAGGGGTAAAGGTTGATGACGGCAAGGTCGATGCCTTCAATGCCGTGTTCCCGCATGGCCGCCTGATGTTCTTCGTCATCGCGGATGGCGAGCAGGCCGCCATGGACCTTCGGATGCAGCGTCTTTACGCGCCCGTCCATGATTTCCGGAAAACCGGTCACGGTCGAGACGTCGGTGACCAGAAGCCCGGCTTCGGCAAGCGCCTTGTGGGTGCCGCCGGTCGAAAGCAGACGCACGCCGCGCGCGGCAAGGGCGCTGGCGAATTCGACAATGCCGCTCTTGTCAGAGACGGAGAGAAGAGCGGTTCTGATCTCGACGAGATCGGGGGCGGGGATTTTCTTCGAGGCGACGGCCATGACGAGGTCCTTCAGTCAAGCGCGTTTCCAGCGGATGAAGGCTGCAAGCGCAACGGCAAACACATTTTTCTGCAAGGTTGATTGCGGATGGCACGCTCTAGCATGCCTTCGGCAAATGTGAAACCATCAGCTCAGACGGTTCATCCGCCATTGAATGTCGGGGTGTTCGCCGATCGTCCATGAAATTACGATCTGGCGTGAGGCGGTTTGGCCCGCGCTTGCGGCAAAAACAGATCGTCCTCAATCACCGGTGCAAAACCGGGTGCGCAGAACAGCCAGCTTTCATTATCAGGCGCGGTCAGGAAGATTGTGTCGTCATCCTCCTGCATGGTCCAGATCGCCGGATGCAGATGAAAACGGGCAATGGCAACCGTGCGGTCGTTGTGGGTCGGCATGCCATCCATTTTGCGGCGGAAGCCGTCTGTGCCGGTGATCTCGGCTCCGTCCGGCGAAAGCGTGAGCGTTCGCTGAAGCATCAGCCCGAAGCGGCTGAGATAGCCGTCATGGCGCATGAAAAGGCGGTCGTGGCCATTCTCGTCGGTATTGCGTTCGCTTTCGATGCGGATCATGCCGCCGCAGGCGACAGGGCCGAGAAAATCCGAGCGCGAAAATCGCATGGCTGAATGGTCGTCGATAGTAACGGCCGAGTGCGCGGCGGTCGTGCGCGCCAGCCGGATGGTCGTCTCATTGGCCTGAAGCGGCAGACCGACATTGACGATGAACCGGTTCTTTCCCGCAGACATTTCGAAAGCGGCGGCCCCGGCATGGGCGGTTTTGGAAAGGTGGGCCGAAAGCGGCCGGCCGGTATCGGCGATCAGTGTCGTTTTGCCGGCCTGCAGCCGGTCGAAGCCCGAGTGCGGAAGCGCCCTGAAAACCGAGCCACCGGTTTCATCGTAGCGCAACAGCGCGGATAGCGCGGTACCGGGCACCATTCCTGCGCCATTGAACAGTGCAAGGTCGCCATCGTTGTGACGGAAGAAATTCAGCGCCGCATAGGCACGGTCGATGCTCGGCACCAAGCGTTTCGGCAGTGTCTGGTCGAGATTGATATAGGTCTGGCGCAGCGGCAACATGCGCAGAAGAAGGCTTACCAGCGTGTCGGCGCTGCGGCTGATATGGCCTCCGTCAGGCAGGATCTGCCGTTCAAGCTCTTCATCGAGCCGGCGTGCGGCCTCGCGCTTACGGTGGTCGGAAAGGTCGAGACTGATGGTCGCCATTGCCAGCACGATCGCGGTCTGGAGGCGGATCTCGTCACGTGGAAGGGTGCCGTAACGCCGTCTGAGGACCCGTTCGTGACGCGCAATTTGATCAACAAACCGGCGGTAGAAGGCGGTGTCAGCGCCCTTGAGAACGACGGTGGAGTGAGAAAGCCAGGCGCTGAGTCGCCAGACCGTGATATCGGTCTGCCAAACCGTTCCTCTTACGGCGCGGTGGCGGCGCAGGAAGCTCAGCACGGTTGCGCGGGCAAAGATATGGGCATCCTCGCTGTGCCGGACTCTGAGATGCCTGAGCCAGGAAAACGCCGCCAGCTGCCGCTCGAAGGCGAGGCTCGGCATGTCGAAGGAAAAGGCTGGACGTCCGCCAGTCTCGAGCACCGCGCCGGCAAGCGCGAAACGGCCCGCCAGCAGGTCTTCGCCTTCCAGAGGATCTGCGATCCTGAGATCGGTCGGGGCGACAAGAAGACGGCTGGCGCGACGGCCGGACAAAAACTGCGGCATCGGCGGCCGTGCCGAAAGCAGCATGCAATGTGCGCGCCGAAGCATTTCCCGACTGTATAGGGACGCGTAACGCCAGATTTCCGAAACCGGAAAGTCCAAAGGTGCACCCTGTCTTTTTGTTTTTATCACGCGCGGAAGGAGTTCCTGCCAACGTGTCGGCCTAGCCGAAGAAGTTGAAGGCTTCCTTAAAGCGTAAAGACATTAGTTCTTTCTTAAGTGCGGGAATGCACGATTACGGAACCTAATTCAAGAACTTGGCGTGAAATTGGTGTCAGCGTTTTCTGAGTGCAACCGCATAGAAACCGTCGAGGCCGGTGGCACCGTCAAGCATATCGGCGGGCGTTGTGCGGATCGCGCCGGAGTGATCCAGGAGATGGCCGAGCGGGCCGATGGTCTCCGGGGCAAATGCCGCCAGTTCCACATCGTGGCGTTCCGCAAGCAGCCGGGCGACATTGGCTTCGCCCTCCAGCGGGTCGAGTGAACAGTTGGAGAAGATCACGATACCACCGGGCCGCACCATGGTCAGCGCGCGCTCAAGCATGGCGTACTGAACCCCGGCCAGCTTTTCGATATCGGCGAAATCCTTGGTCCACAGCACGTCCGGGTGGCGGCGAACGGTGCCGGTGGACGAGCAGGGTGCATCCACCAGCGCGGCGTCGAAAAGTGTCTCGGGCTGGTATTCCATCATGTCGGCGCAAGTGGTGTCTGCCGAAAGCTTCAGCCGTTCTAGGTTCTGGTTGAGGCGTTTCAGCCTGGTTTTCGAGCGTTCCAGTGCGGTCACGTCCGCACCCTGCAGAACAAGCTGCGCGGTCTTGCCGCCGGGAGCGGCGCAAAGATCGATCACGCGTTTTCCGGTCAGGTCGCCAAAAGGCGGGCGGGGATCGCCGCAGCGGCATCCTGCACCCACCATTCGCCGTCATCGAAACCCGCCATTGCCGTAACCGCCCCGGAGGGCTTGTCGAGGCGGATCGTGCCGGTTGAAAGCACGGTGCCGCCGAGCCGCTCGGCCCAGCCTTCCGGATCGGATTTGACGGAGATATCGATGCTCGGCGGGGTGAGCTGAGCGCGGCCGATGGCGAAGGCCTTTTCCGCGCCATAGATCTCTTCAAGCCGCTCGCGGAACCAGTCGGGGATCGGCGAGGCGGTTGCCAGTTCGGCAAGCGTCTTTTCCTTCCGGCGGGAAAGCCGGCGGAGGACGGCATTGACGAGGCCGGCAAACCGTTTGTTGCGCGGATCGGCATTGGCCTGTTCCACCGCGATATCGACGGCGGAATGATCGGGAATGTCGAGATAGAGGATCTGGGCCGCCGCAATTGTCAGCACATGAGCGAGCGCACGCGCGCCGGAGGGCAGAGGCCGCTCAAGCAGGCGGGTGATGGCGGCATCGAGCATCGGCTTGTGGCGCAGCGATGTCAGCACCAGTGCGCGGCAAAGCGACTGGTCTGCGACGGAAAGGCTGCGGTAGGTGCCATTGCCGTGCTCAATGTCGAACATGCCGTCGAGCGGCGTCTTGCGGTCGACAACGGCCGCGAGAATTTTCGAGGCCGCTGCACGGGGCGCATAGCCCGGCTTTTGCTCGGACGTGGAAACGATATTTTGCGAACGGGCCTTTTCGCGCCCGTTCGTTTGATGTCATCATTCAAGACCAGGGACCTTTGACAGGCGGATCTCCGCCATTGCTGCGGCCGGTATTGGGCACCGAACGCGATCTGCGGGTCGCCTTAGCAGGCCTTGGTGCTGCCGTCGAGGTCGTGCCCATTTGAGCGGCCTGTTGATTCAGGGCTGCGATACGGTTTTCCGTATTCGGATGGGTGGCAAACAGGCTGTCCATCTTTTCGCCCGACAGCGGATTGATGATGAACATGTGCGCGGTTGCCGGGTTGCGTTCGGCGCGTTCGTTATGGATGACCTTGTTGCCATGCGCGATCTTCTTGAGCGCTGAGGCCAGCCATAGCGGATTGCCGCAAACCTCACCGCCGCGCTTGTCGGCGGAATATTCCCGGGTGCGGCTGACGGCCATCTGCACCATTGCGGCAGCCATCGGCGCCACGATCATGGCGACGAGGACGCCGATAAAACCGAACGAATTGTTGCGGTTGCCGCCGAAGAAAAAGGCGAAATTGCCGAGCATGGAGATCGCACCCGCAAGCGTCGCGGTGATCGTCATGGTCAGCGTGTCGCGGTGCTGCACATGGGCAAGCTCATGGGCCATCACGCCGGCCAGTTCCTCGCGCGACAGCATCTTCAATATGCCTGTTGAGGCGGCAACGGCCGCGTTTTGTGGGCTGCGGCCGGTTGCAAACGCATTTGGCTGGGGGTTGTCGTAAAGATAGACCTTGGGCATCGGCAACCCGGCGCGCTGCGCAAGCTCGCGCACGAGGTTATAGTATTCGGGCGACGTGCTGGCATCGACTTCCTGCGCGCCATACATGCGCAGCACCATCTTGTCGGAGTTCCAGTAGGAAAACACGTTCATGCCTGCGGCGATCATAAGCGCGATCATCATCCCGGCCCGGCCGCCGATCATAAAGCCGATGGCCATGAACAGCGCCGTCATGAAGGCAATCAGCATGGCAGTGCGAACAAGATTCATCTTGACGTCTCCAGAAGCGAAATGGACCTTATACCGGACGCAAAGTCCGACTATATGATGGTTTCAAAATCGGACTATAAGTGGGGCACGACCAATCATATATCAATATTGCAACGCCCGAAGGGATGATGGAAAGTTTTCGAAATGAACGACGCAGACAATACCCCCGACCATGCGCGAAATGACAGTCAGGCGGATGGCGCACCTTCCGCGGCTGAGCTTGCTGCACTGACGTCAGGCTCCGAACTTCCCGCGGCCAATCCAGAGGAAGAACGCCGTGCCGGACTGCCGGAGGCTGCAAAACGCGCACTGGCGGAAGCGGAGGAACGTCGTAACGCTGCTGCTGCTGCAGAACGCCCCGCAAGTGAACTCGGGGGACGCGGTGGACTGGACCCTGCCCGATACGGCGACTGGGAAATCAAGGGTCGCGCGATCGATTTCTGATATAGGTGTATATTCCTATTGAAATCTTCGTTATTGAGGAATAAATTCCTTTATATGAATCGCTTTGCTCTGAAACACCTGACGGTGGTGCTTTTTGCCTGCCTGCTTTTTTGCCTGTCGCCCGTGCCGAGGATATCTATGCAGGGCCGGTGCGCGCGGAGGTCGTGCGCGTGATCGATGGCGATACGATCGTTGTCCAGGCGCGGCCGTGGCCCGGACAGATTGTCGAGACCTCGGTCAGGATACGCGGGGTCGATACTCCGGAGTTGCGTTCTTCCTGCAATGCCGAGCGGCAGGCGGCGTCAATTGCCAGAGATTATGTCGTTTCGCTGCTCCACGCAGGCGAGACGGTCCAACTCAGGCAGATTGCGGGCGATAAGTATTTCGGCCGCGTGGTGGCCGATGTGATGCTGCCGGACGAGCGGGATCTCAGCTATCTGCTTCTTGAGGGGGCCTCGCCGTTTCCTATGATGGCGGACGCAAGCAGCCTTTCGTCTGTCCCTCGTCCTGAGGACGCAGAAACGGCTTTTCAATGGGCTTCCCGGGAGTTTTCATGTCCGAACCATACCAACCCGTCGTTACCGACCAGCAGCATGCCGTTTCGGTGGATGGATTTCCGATCACGCTTCCGCTGGTTGCCATCAGGCCCGATCTGGCGATTTCGCTGATGATGGTGATCGACCTCGGGGTCCGTTTCGGAGAGCATTGCGGAAACAAACTCGCCGATGTTCTGGCGCCGCTGAGGCCGGATATCGTCGTGGGGGCTGCGACGCTCGGCATTCCGGTAGCAATCGAGGTGACCCGCGCGCTTGCGCTCGACCGTTATGTCATTTTGCAGAAATCGCCCAAGGTGCATCTCGGGGCCGCGCTCGAGCAGAAAATCACCTCGATCACTTCCAAGGGCGAGCAGCGCCTGTTGCTGGACGATCGTGCCGTTCCGCTTCTCAAAGGCAAGCGCGTGGTGATCGTCGACGACGTTGTGGCATCCGGTTCGAGCCTCAAAGGGTCAGTGGAACTGGTGCGCAAGGCCGGTGGCAATGTGGTCGGTCTTGGGGTGATCCTGACGGAAGCGCGGGAATGGGAGGCTGTGCTCGGAAACGATGCCGCGCTCGTCAAAGGGCTTGCCCATATCCCTCAGTTCAAGCTGGCAGATACCGGGAAATGGGTTGCCCGGCCGGAGACCCTGTAGCGCCTCCAGCGAAAAGGCCGCACCGTTTCCGGTGCGGCCAGCGGCTTTCCTCACGGACGGAAAATCTATCCGCCATACATGAGGTTCGGGAGGAACAGGACGATACCCGGTACGAACAGCAGCAGGCAGATCAGCGCGAACACGGCGGCGATGAAGGGAAGTGATTCCTTCACATATTCCTCCACCGGCGTGTCGAGCAGACTGCACACCGTGAACATCGCAACACCGACCGGCGGCGTCATCGAGCCGAAGGTGACAATGGTCATCATCAGGATGCCGAAATGGACCGGGTCGACGCCGGCTTTGACAACCACCGGAACCAGGATCGGGGTCAGCAGCAGCACGAGAATGGTGCTTTCGAAGAACAGGCCGGCAATGAACAGGCCGATCAGAATGACGGCAACGATCACGACCGGGTTGGCCGGGCTCTCGAGCATGAAACTGGCGACATCCTGGGGAACCTGCAGGAAGATGATGGCAAAGCCAACCATGCCCGACATCAGGATGATCAGCATGATCAGTCCGATATCCGAGATCGCATGGCCGAAGGCACGCTTGATGGCGTCAAACGTCATCACGCGATGGGCAAAGCAGCCAACCAGGATGGCATAGACGACGGCAAAGGCGCCAACTTCAGACGGTGTGAACAGTCCGCCACGGATCGAGCCGATCAGAAGCACGGGAAAAAGCAGCGCCCACTTTGCCCCCAGGCGGAAGAGCCCAGTTCGCGCGCCGTCGGCTTCCGCATTTCCTTCATCACATAGCCGCGCTGGCGGGCCACGAGCCATGCGGCCGTCATCAGGAAGACCATCATCAACACGCCGGGGACGATGCCCGCCATGAACAGGCGGCCGATCGAGACCTGCCCGACATAGCCATAAAGGATCAGGCCGATCGAGGGCGGAATGGTCGAGGTAATCAGCGAGGAGATCGCGATCACGGCGGACGAATAGCCCTTGGAATAGCCGTTCGAGATCATCTGCGGGCCAAGCACGCGGGCTTCCATCGCGGCATCGGCTACAGCCGAGCCAGAAACCCCGCCCATCAGCGTCGACAGGATGATCGAGACCTGGGCGAGACCACCGGCCATCCAGCCGACGGCAACCTTGGAGAAGGTGAACAGACGGTCGGTGATGCCGCTCTCGTTCATCAGGTGGCCGGCAAGCACGAAGAAAGGCACCGCCAGCAGCGGAAAGCTCTGCGAGACGGTGGCGATTTTCTGCACGCCGATCGAGACCGGCATGATGTCGGAGGTGAGAAAGAAGGTGAAGCCCGAAATGCCGATGGCAAAGGCGATGGGTGCACCGATAAGCATCAGCGCAAAAAGACGATACCGATAAGGGCCATGATATTACTCCGCAGCGCCGGTTGGGATGACCGGTTCTTCTTCGGTGGCGGCACGGGTGTAGACCAGCAGCCGGCCACTCTTGGCGCTTCTCCAGGCCTCGACCAGATTGCCGATGATCGAAATCGAAAGCATGACGCAGCCTGCGGGAACGGCAATCGTGACCCAGGCATAGGAGAGCCCGGAATCGCCGAACTGGCGTTCCTTGTTCAGCATGGTCAGGTCATAGCCTTCAACCGCCAGCAGCATCAGGAAGCCGACGAACAGGCCGGCAAGCGCCGTCTCAAGAATGAGGCGGTAGCGATAGGGAAGGGGCGCACGAGGTAGTCCACCCCGAGATGGCCGCGCTCGCGCATGGCACGTGTTGCGCCGATGAAGCAGAGCCAGATAAACAGCAATTGCGCCAGATCGACCGACCAGATCAGCGGATAGCCGAAAAAGCGCATCGTCGCGGCGATGAACACCAGTACCGTGATCACGGCAAGCAGGGCGGCTCCGACGACGAATTCGATCTTTGCGAGGAAACCGGGCATGGTGGCCCCTCCAGGTATGGGTTGGGGAGCATCTCCGCTTTCAGTCCGCTTTGAAATGCTCTTGAGCGATTGTTTTTCCGCGGTGGATTTCCGTTTCGCGGGTACGCCGGTGCTTTAAAACGTGGATGGGCGGTGCGCATCCGCGCTGTTCCGGCCAATGGGTCGGGGACGACGGACCGCGGCTTTGCGCGCGGCCCGTCAGTTCTGTAAAGGTCGTGACCTTTACTGTGCGGCGATGGCCTGCAGCTGATCACGCAGGTCGCCATAGCCCAGATTGTCATAGACAACGGCCGTGGCTTTCTTGAATGGCGTGATGTCGATTTCCTCGACGGCAACACCATTGTCGATCAGCTGCTGCTGAAGGCTCGCCAGAGCATCCTGCGTACCGTAGGAGGCGATGTCGCCAGCCTTCAGAGCTTCTTCATGCAGAACCGTCTGAAGATTTTCCGGCAGCGAATCGACCCAGGCTGCAGAGGTGATCAGGCCGGTGATCAGGTTGATATGGCCGGTCAGCGTGATGTTGGTGATGACCTCGTCAAGCTTGGCGCCGACAACGGCTGGAAGCTGGGCTTCAGCGCCATCGATCACATTGGAGGAAATCGCCGAATAGACTTCGCCCCAGGGCATCGGCGTCGGCGTCGCGCCCATTGCGTCGATCGTGCCCGTCCAAACCGGAGCGCCGGGGGTGCGCATGCGTACGCCTGAAAGGTCGTCCGGGCCGCCAATCGGTTTCTTGGTCAGCAGGTGACGCTCGCCCTGCCACCAGTTGAAGCTCAAAACATCGAGGCCGGCATCGTCATGCAGCTTTTCGGCCCATTCGTCGAACAGGTCCGAGGTGACAACCTTGCGGATGCCATCATAGCCATTGGCGAGATAGGGTGCGCCGAGCACGCCGAATTCGTTTACGAATACAGCGAGGCGGCCACCGTCAACGACAACGGCAACGGGCGCACCGGCGCGGGCCTGTTCGAGCACGTCCTCGTCGGGACCGAGCTGCGAGTTCGGGAACAGGCGAACTGCGAGCGCACCGTCCGAGGCTTCGGCGACATTGTCGCGGAAGGCTTCGAGACCCTTGTAGAGCGGGTCATTGGTGGCAAGCGCTGTATTGACGTTCAGCGTATAATCGGCGGCAAGTGCCGAGCCGGCGAGAAGGCTGGCCGCAAGACCTGCCAGTGCGATGCTGCCCAGTTTGGTGAAATGTGTCATATCGTCCTCCCATTCAGACGTTGGTGGTTGGGGCCTTTTGCCCCGGGTCTTCGAAAAACTCAGGCTTTTCCTCAAAAATTGCGGGAAGGTCACTGAGGATCTCCCGCAGGTGACCGCGAACGGCAAGTTCGGCGGCCTGCTGATCGCCGGCGCCTATGGCGTCGACAATGGCTCTGTGCTGGGCGGTCAGCTTGACCATCGGAAAGCGCAGCAGGCTCAGATAACGAACCCTGTCCATCTGCACCTTTAGGCCTTCGATCAGCGCCCAGGCCCTTGCCTTGCCGGCGGCATCGGCAAGCGTCTTGTGAAACAGTTCGTCGAGCGCGATGAAGCGGTTGGCATCCGTTGTCGCCGCTTCGCTCTGCTCCTGAAGCTGAAGTCTCAGTTCTTCCACCAGTCCGGGGTCGGGTCTGGCGGCAAGGAGTTTGACGATATCTGCCTCGATGGCCTCGCGGACGAAGCGGGCATCCATCACAGCCGCCTGCGAAATACGGCGCACGAATGTGCCGCGTTGCGGACGGATCTCAAGCAGCCCCTCTTCGGAGAGCTTGATGAAAGCTTCACGCACGGGCTGCCGACTGACGGCAAAGCGCGCAGCCAGTTCCGATTCGGAAAGCCGCGAGCCCGGCGGCAATTCATTGTGGAGGATCAGGTCGCGCAGAATACCGTGCAGCTGCGCGCCGACCGGAGCGCCCGGTGCAATGCTGACGGTGATTGTCTCTGGCAACATGGTTTTACCTCCCGATGTTTTTTATCGTGCACCATACTTCCATACTAGTCAACAATAGAATTTGGTGATAGTGATTTTGCCAGGTTGGGCTTGCCTTTCATCGAGGCTCGCCTGGAATAACGAATTCGCTCAGGGAGAAAAAAATGAGGCAGACTTGGCGCTGGTTCGGGCCTTTGGATCGTGTGTCGATTGATGACATGCTGCAGGCAGGCGTGGAGGGTGTTGTGACCGCGCTTCACCATGTGCCCACAGGCGAGGTCTGGACACCGGAGGAAATCGCGAAGCGGCAGCAGCAACTCGCCGTCATGACCGACGGCGGCCCTTCCGGCCTCAAATGGGACGTGGTCGAAAGCCTGCCCGTATCCGAGGATATCAAGAAGCAAAGGGTGGCTGGCGTAGCCATATCGAGAACTACAAGCTCAGCCTGGAAAATCTCGCTGCTGCGGGGATCGAAACGATCTGCTATAATTTCATGCCGGTGCTGGACTGGACCCGAACCGATCTTGCGTGGCGCTTGCCGACGGGCGCGACCTGCATGCGCTTCGATTATGCCGATTTTGCCGCCTTCGATATCCATGTTCTGGAACGCAAGGGTGCAGCTGAGGATTTCCCGGAGGCTCTCCGTGAGGAAGCTGCACGCCGTTTCGCCGAAATGGATGATGAGCGCCAGCAATTGCTTGCCAGGAACATCGTTTTCGGGCTGCCGGGCGCAGCCGAGAGCTTTACCCTTGAAGACGTCCGCCTGCATCTGGCCGAATATGCAGCCCTCCCGGCGGAGGGGTTGCGCACCAATTTCACCGCCTTCCTCGAGGAAGTCGCACCCGTTGCCGAAAAGCTTGGCCTCAGGCTCTGCTGCCACCCGGATGATCCGCCCTTCGGTCTGCTCGGGCTGCCGCGTGTGATGTCGACCGAGGCCGACTACAAGGTGATGATGGACGCGGTTGATACGCCCGCAAACGGCATCACACTGTGCTCCGGCTCGCTCGGTGCGCGCCCGGACAACGACCTTCCCGGCATGATGGAGCGCCTTGGTGATCGTGTGCATTTTCTGCATTTGCGCAATGTTCACCGCGAGACGGCTGACATCAAGGGATCGTTCTACGAGTCTGAACATCTCGGTGGCGATACCGACATGGTGGCGCTCGTTGCTGCTGCTCTCTCAGAGGAAAAGCGCCGGCGCGATGCCGGCCGGGCCGACTGGAGCATTCCGTTCCGCCCCGATCACGGCCTTGATATCCTCGATGACCAGAACCGTAAGGCACAGCCGGGCTATCCGGCCATCGGCCGCCTCAAGGGGCTTGCCGAATTGCGTGGTATCGTGGCTGCCCTCAGCCGTTGATTTCCTCCTCCGGCTGCGCGAAGGTCAGCGCCAGCAGGTTTTCGCGCAGCCGGGGCGGGTCATCGTCGACCACCGCGTTGAGCTGGTCATGCGCCAGACCGGCACGGCACGCAAAATAAGATTCAGCCGTTCTTCAGTCAGGCTGATCCGTCGCGCGCGCTTTTCGGAGATGAACGGAATGACGTTTGGTGCCAGGCGCATGCTCGATGGCGGTGTTGACCTTCTGTTTGCCGGAAACCGGCTCGTTGCCTGGTCGCTTATACGCTGACAGGCTGTTCACAAATTGCCGCTTGTCATTTCGAAACCCCGCGCCTAAGTTTGATGGTGTCGGTCGGAGGTCCGGTCGGCGACGTTCTCAGGGCGGGGTGAAATTCCCCACCGGCGGTAATTGCTCTTTGGAGCATCAGCCCGCGAGCGCCTTGATCGAAGGGAACTCCCTGGCGGCCAAGGGTCAGCAGATCCGGTGTAACTCCGGAGCCGACGGTTAGAGTCCGGATGGAAGAGAACAGCGTGCGATGACGCGTGGACTGTATCCCGTTTTTCGGGTGCGGTGCCGTATTTCATTCCGCTTTTTTGCCCTGCATGGCGTCTTTTTCGAATGATGAGGCCAGCGCATGGGCATCCAACCCGCCGCAGACAGTCTGAATTCCGCCATCATGACGGCCGCGCTATCGCGGGCGCTCGCCGGTACCGTGCGGTTTGCAGGCGCAACCGCACCCAACCCGCCGGTGGGCTGTGTGCTTCTCGATGCTGACGGCATGGTGATTGCCGAAGGGTTTCATCGCAAGGCCGGCGCACCGCATGCGGAAGCCGAGGCGATTTTCAAAGCACGCGCGGCCGGGCTTGTCAGCCATATCGATACTGTTGTCGTCACGCTTGAACCCTGCAATCACCACGGCCGCACGCCGCCTTGCGCCGATGCCATTCTCGCAACACCGGCTCGTCGGGTGATTATCGGTGCGCCCGATCCGAACCCGAATGTGGCAGGCGGCGGGGCCGGGCGTCTGGCTGCCGCCGGGCTCTCCGTAATCTTTGCTTCTGAACTTGCGGATCGCCGCGCGCGACAGTTGGCGCAGCAGGCAGCCCGGCTGATCGCGCCCTTTGCCAGGCGGAGCGTCACCGGCCTTCCGTGGGTCACCGTCAAGCAGGCGATCGATGAGAATGGCGGCATGGTGCCGCCTGCGGGCGCCACCACATTTACCTCTTCTTCCTCATTGACGCTGGCCCACCGCCTGCGCCGTCGTGCTGATGCGATTCTTACCGGTTCCGGCACGATCCTCGCCGACAATCCGCAATTCACCGTCAGGCGAGTGCCCGATTTTGCGGGCAAGCAGCGTGTGCTTGCGATTCTCGACCGGCGCAACCGGGTGTCGGCGGGTTATGTCGCGGACGCCGAGACGCGCGGATTTTCGGTTCTGAAATCCGATAGCCTTCTGGATGTGCTGCGCGAGCTGGGAAAGCAGGGCGTCATGGAAGCTCTGATCGAAGCCGGCCCGACATTGACCACCACCGTGCTCGAAAGCGGGCTCTGGGACGAGACATGTGTTGATTGAAAAGGGCGATCCCGACCGGGTTCGGTTCTTTCATCGCGACCCTGAATTTGACGCACTGGACGAGGCGGCCTTTCCGCTCGGAGAACAGACATGACAAGAATGGAACGCAACCTGACGGCCTCTTCGGTTGAAAAGGCCCTTGAGACCCTGAAAGCCGGCGGCATGGTGCTGCTGGTCGATGACGAGACCCGTGAAAACGAAGGCGACGTCGTCGTTGCCGCCGATTTTGCGACGCCCCAAGCCGTCAATTTCATGGCGAAACATGCCCGCGGGCTGATCTGCCTGACGCTAACGGGCGAACAGGTTGACCGGCTTGGCCTGCCGCCGATGGTGCCGAACAACCGAGCCCGCCATTCAACGGCGTTTACTGTCTCCATCGAGGCGGCGAAGGGCATTACCACCGGCATTTCGGCTGCGGAACGTGCGCACACCATTGCTGCCGCCGCCAATCCCGATGCAGTGCCGTCCGATATCGTCTCGCCCGGCCACATGTTTCCGCTGCGCGCGGCGGAAGGCGGGGTTCTGGCGCGCGATGGCCATACCGAAGGTGCCGTCGATTTGGCGCGTCTTGCCGGCCTCAACCCGGCGGCCGTCATTTGTGAGGTGATGCGCGACGATGGCGAGATGGCGCGGCGACCCGATCTGGAAGTTTTCGCGGCGACCCACGATATGCCGCTCCTGACGATCCGCGACCTTGCTGAATATCGGATGCGCACCGAAATCCTCGTCGAGGAAGTCGCAAGCGCAGCGCTGCCGACCGCGGTTGCGGGTTTTCAGGCCCACGCCTTCAGAAGCCTTATCGACGGAACCGAACATCTGGCGCTGGTGAAGGGGCCGCTCGGTGATGCACCGCTGGTGCGCGTCCACTCCGAATGCCTGACCGGCGATGTCTTCGGTTCGCTCAGATGCGATTGCGGCGCGCAGTTGCAGCAGGCGATGGCGCTGATCGGCGAGAGCGGCGGTGTGATCGTCTATCTCAAGGGGCAGGAGGGACGCGGCATCGGCCTTGCCAACAAGATCCGTGCCTATGGGCTCCAGGAAAAGGGCCTCGACACCCATGCCGCCAATCTGGCTCTCGATCTGCCAGCGGATGCGCGCGATTATCATGCCGCCGCCCATATTCTGAAAAGCCTCGGCATCTCGCGGCTGCGGCTGCTCTCGAACAACCCGGACAAGCCCGAAGCGCTCGAGCGTGCTGGTCTCTCCATTGAGAAGCGGGTGCCGCTGATTGCGGCGACAAATCCGTTCAACGAACCCTACCTGATGACAAAACGCGAAAAATTCGGCCACACCCTGCCTTAAGCGCTGGGTCGCCGGCATCCGGTCCTGCTGTTTTAATCTTGATCCTGAAAGGAAATTCCCTGTGTCCCACCGTATCGCAATCGTTATCTCCCGCTTCAACGAAAAGGTCACGAGTGGCCTTCTGAAAGGCGCTCGGGCCGAGCTTTCAGAGCGCGGCGCACCGGTTTCGGATGCGGATATTTTCGACGTCCCGGGTGCATTCGAGACACCGCTTGTTGCAAAGAAGCTCGCATTGAGCGGCAAATATGATGGCATCGTCTGCATCGGCGCCGTGATCAAGGGCGATACCGCTCATTTCGAATATATCTCCGAGACCGCCGCCCATGGTTTGATGCAGGTTTCGCTTGAAACCGGCGTTCCAGCCTCCTTTGGCATTCTGACAACCTACACCGCGATCCAGGCCTTCGAACGCTCCGCAGACGACGAGCACAACAAGGGCCGTGAAGCCGCTGCCGCCTGTGTCGAGGCACTGGAGGCGCTGGCCAAGGTTTGAGAGGGTTGATGCGCGAGGCATTGCGGAGGCTGCGACACTGAAGGCTGATACATCACCGTATCGGTTCTGGTGTTGCGGTTTATCTGGCGCTCGGGTGCGCTTTCATCTTTCAATGAAAATCCCGACTCGGGAACAGCCGCTTGGCCTGTTCGCGCGGATGATGCGCCCTTGGCTGGAGTTTCGGGCGTCGGGGCGTATCGTCGGCCTTTGGATCGGTGATGCCGATGGCGTCGTCCATCGGGTGGCCGAGTTCGGAAAGCCGCCAGGAGCAATCCTCGATGGTCTCGGCAATCACATGAACGACGACGCCTTCGCGCTGTAATTTGCCGGTGACCTTCAGCAGACGCCCGCCCATCACCGTGCGGCGGAAGCGCTCATAGACCTTCTTCCACACGACCACGTTGGAAACGCCGGTCTCGTCCTCCAGCGTCAGGAAGATCACGCCCGACGCCGTGCCGGGACGCTGGCGGGTGATGACGAGGCCCGAGACGCTGACGCGCCTTTGCTGGGTCGTCGCAAGGGCCGAATGCAGCGTCAGGCCGGGCATTTTCGGGCGTAACAGCTCCATCGGATGGGCTCTGAGGCTCATACGGGTGGCGACATAATCCTCCACCACCTGCTCGCCGAGGTTCATGGCGGGCAGCATCACCTCTGGTTCGCTGATATGTTCGCCGTCGATCGGATCGTTGAAGAGCGGCAACGGTTTCGGCGCACGGATGGCTTTCACCCGCCACAGGGCATCGCGGCGGGACAGACCAGCATCGGCAAAGGCATCGGCCTCGGCGAGGCGTTCCAGCACCGCCGGCATTAGCCCGGCCCTGAGCCACACGTCTTCCGGCGTTTGATAGCCATTGCCGCGCGCGTTCTCCAGCCATTCGGCGTCTTCCTTCTTCAGCCCCTTGATCTGGCGGAAGCCGAGCCTGAGCGCATAGGCGCCATCGGCGCGCCGTTCCAGCGTGCAGTCCCAGGCGCTGTGATTGACCGAAATCGGCCGCACCTCCACCTGATGCTCGCGGGCGTCGCGGACGATCTGGGCCGGGGCATAAAAGCCCATCGGCTGGGAGTTCAAAAGCGCGCAGGCAAAGGCCGCCGGATAATGGCATTTCAACCAGGCCGAGACATAGGTGAGCATGGCGAAGGCCGCCGCATGGCTTTCGGGAAAGCCGTAATCGGCAAAACCCTTGATCTGTGCAAAGCAGCGTTTGGCGAAATCGGGCTCGTAACCGTTGTCGAGCATGCCATTGACGAATTGCGCCTCGAATTCGCCGATCGTGCCCATCTGCCGGAAGCTTGCCAGCGAACGCCGCAGCCGGTCGGCATCCTCGGCCGAAAACCCGGCGGCGACCACGGCGATCAGCATCGCCTGTTCCTGAAACAGCGGTACACCCTTGGTCTTTTCGAGAACCCCGCGCAATTCCTCCTTTGGGTAGGTGATCTTCTCGTGCCCCAGCCGCCTTCGGATATAGGGCTGTACCATGCCGCCCTGAATCGGGCCGGGGCGCACGATCGCCACCTCGATGACGAGGTCGTAGAATTCGCGCGGTCGCATGCGCGGCAGAAAGTTCATCTGTGCCCGGCTTTCCACCTGGAACACGCCGATGGCATCGGCGGCGCAGAGCATGTCATAGGTCGCCTCATCGTCCTGTGGCACAGCGGCAATGGTGAGCGGGCGGTTGTAGTGACTGGTCAGCAGGTCGAAGCTCTTCTGCAGGCAGGTCAGCATGCCGAGGCTCAAGACATCGACCTTCAATATCTGCAGCGCGTCGATATCGTCCTTGTCCCATTCAATCACGGTGCGGTCTTCCATCGCCGCGTTTTCGATCGGACAGAGTTCATCCAGCCGATCCTCGGTAATGACGAAGCCGCCGACATGCTGCGACAGATGCCGGGGAAAGCCGATGATTTCGCCGATGATGCGCACCGTCTGGGTGAGCCTGCGGTCGGTAAGGTCGAGGCCGACCTCCTTCAGCCGTTCGGGCTCGGCACCCTTGCTGGAAATGCCCCAGATCTGGCCGGAAAGAGCGGCGGTGACATCGTTCGACAACCCCATCACCTTGCCGACCTCGCGGATCGCCGCGCGCGAACGAAAATGGATCACGGTGGCGCAAAGCCCCGCATGCTCGCGCCCATATTTCTCGTAGATGTGCTGGATCACCTCCTCGCGCCGCTCATGCTCGAAATCGACGTCGATATCGGGCGGTTCGCCGCGATGGCGGGAGACGAAGCGCTCGAACACCATGCCGATCATGTCGGGGCTGACATCGGTGATGCCGAGCGCATAGCAGAGGATGGAATTGGCCGCCGAGCCGCGGCCCTGACAGAGGATGCCTTTGCTGCGGGCATAGGCGATGATGTCATGGACGGTGAGGAAATAGGCGGCGAAGCCGAGCTCGTCGACCAACGCCAGCTCCTTTTCGGCAAGTTCCCGATTCCGTGCCGGGACGCCTTCCGGATTGCGGTTCCTGAGCCCTTCCCAGGTGAGGCGGGCAAGGCGGGCCTGCGGCGCCTCGCCATGGGCGACTTCGGCCGGATAGTTGAAGGAAAGTTCGGTCAGCTCGAAGGTGAGGCGGGCGGCGATCTCCAGCGTGCGGCGGATAGCGGCGGGGTGGTCGCGGAAGATATGCGCCATCTCATCCGCCGGTTTCAGTCGCCGCTCTGCATTCGCCAGCGCAAGGTGGCCGATGTCATCAATCGTGATGTGGTGGCGCATGCATGTCAGCACATCGGCCAGCTGGCGACGGCTCGCATGGTGCATCAGCGCATCGCCGACGGCGACCATCGGTGCGCTGGTTTTATGCGACAGAGCGGTGAGGGCGGCAAACCAGGCGGCATCGGAGCCGTCATAACGAGGGGCCGCGCCCGCGAACACGTGGCCCGGAAAGCGGCGCAGCGCCTGGGTGATATGGTCTGTCGCTTCCGCCTTGTTCTCCAGCCCTTGGGGAGTGCGATGAGGATGGAACCATCGGCCCATTCCAGCAGGTCGCGAAGGTAAAGCAGGCATTCGCCCTTTTGCGCGCGAAGCTTGCCGAGGCTTAAAAGCCGCACGAGTTTCTGATAGGCCGGCTTGTCCTTCGGCAGCGCCACGAAATCGACGGGGCTGTCGGCCAGCACCAGCCGGCAGCCGACGATCAGACGCGGCAGGCGACGGATCGGGGGCAGGGCAATGGTCCTGGCGTCACCTGCCGGCTGGCGCGACGAGGGGTCGATATCGGTCGAAAGTCTGATTGATTGCTCCTCGGCCTGCTTCTCCAGCTTGCGCCTGATTTCCTTCAGCGCCCGGAAGGCGCGTACCACGCCGGCCAGCGAATTGCGGTCGGTAATCGCGATGGCGGCGAGATCCAGCTCGGCGGCGCGGATGACCATCTCCTCCGGGTGCGAGGCACCGGTGAGGAAGGTGAAATTGGTGGTGACGCACAATTCGGCATAATCCATCGCAAGACCTCACGCGAACAGGCCATGGACGAACCAGCCGGGCGCCTTCGGCGTGTGGAACATCCACAGCCTCAGCCCCTGCCGGGTGTCGACCCGCCAGTAATCGCGCAGCCCCGAGCGCCAAGCCTCGTCCGGCCGCCACCATTCCGGCGCGATCCGCTCCGGCCCGCTGCTCGAAGCGGTTTCGAGCCGCAACCGCCGCCAGGAAAAGCGCGACGGCGGGCGGCGGGCGGCATCGCTGGTCACCGGTTCGGGGGGAACATGCGCAAGGGGCGGGGATGGTCCATGCGCCATTCGGCCTCCACCCTTCCATAGGCGCCGGGGATGTCGGTGAAACCGCGTTCGGGGATATGGCTTGCGACGGGCTGGAAGCGGACGATGTTGTCGAGCCCGATGCGGGCGCCGAGCCGGGTCACGAGATCGTCCAGCGCCTCGCCCTCGACCAGCCCGCCTTCGCCGATCTGCTCGGCGGGCAGGTTTTCCACATCGCCGGCCTCAAGCCTGATCCGCTCGATGCCGAAACCGGCCTCGATCTCGCCCACGGGGCGCTCGAAAAGCCTGAGAATGCGGGACGCATCGCGCATCGGGCGGGCAAGGCGGAGCGTCACGCGCTGATCGCTCTGGTCGACCCGCTCGACGGCAAGGGTGATAGCGCGCGCGCCCGCTTCCTGGTCTTCAGCCGCAGGCAGAGCGTGTCCAGCAGGCGCGAGATCGCGGCCATGACGTCGTCGACAAGGCCGATCGGCTCGGGAAAGGTCATCCGCACGCCGTAATGCGGCGGTTCGGAAAGCGGCGACACTGCCTCGCCCCGCGCGCCGGTGGCCTGCTCGAGTCGCTCGATCAGGGCCATGTCGAAACGGCGGGCAAGGGTGGCGCGCGGCAGGGCCGTCATGTCGGCAATGGTGTTGAGGCCGAGGCGTTTCAGCGCGGTCGCGGTCTTGTCGTCGATGCGCAGTGCGGCGACCGAAAGCGGGCCGAGCGCCGCACTGGTCTTGCCGGCAGGCGCGATGCCGGGGGCGAAATGGGACAGCGCCCAGGCCGCGCCGCGGGTATCGGCGATGCCGATCTTCACGGAAAGCCGGGTGCGGAGAAGCCTCGCCTTCATGTCCTCCAGCATCGCTTCCTCGCCGCCGAAAAGGTGAGCTGCGCCGGTGATATCGAGCACCAGCCCGTCCTCACCATCGAGCCCGGCATGGGTGTGTAGCGCGTCGCCCAGCGGGCGAGCGTGGTCAGAAAGCGCCGGTCAGCGTCGATATCGGCGGGGCGGGTGATGAGGTCCGGCACATAGGCGCGGGCATCGGCAAGCCCCATGCCGCGCTCCAGCCCCTGCCGCTTGGCATCCCGGTTGAGGTCGTAAATCCGGTCGTGATTGCCCTCGCTCAGCGTGACGGCGAACGGGCCGTCAACCGGGCGGGCCCTCAGAAGCCGTTCGCTCGGCAGTCTTTGAAACCACATGGATACGACGCGCCGCTTCATCCCACCGCACTGCCCAACTGTTATTTGTTCCTGTTTTGTTCTTTATAATGGACCAGTTTTGAAGAGTCGAGTCGGAACTCGAGAACAGCGGTTTGCAGAGCCAGCGCGTGGTCGCCGCCTGATTGCCGGCCCCTTCCGGGTGAAGCGCAAGGCCGATGCTGCGGCCGGCTTCGGCGGCAAGCTGCAGGCGGCGGCCGGGGTGAGCTCCACCGGCCTGTCCATTTCCATGACGACAAGACCGACGGCGCCGGAGCGCAGGCCTTCTTCGGCGGCGGCGAGCGTTTCCGTCTGGTCGGCGGTGCGTGCCAGGATGATGTCGCGCGGGTCGAAAACGCCGAAAGCGCCACCGGGTTGATCGCCTCGGCAAACCATGCCGGCTTTATCCAAAGCACGGTGCCGCCGGTCATGCCGGCAAGCGCTGCCGCAAAGAACGCGGCGCCGGGGCCGGAGGCATCATGCACCCGGCCGCGCTGGAGCGGAAATATGGTCGCAAATTCATCCTGCATGAGCGGATGATATAGCGGATCGGATGAGAATGAAAAGGGAACAAAAACGAGAGCGAGCCCTCATGCCTGTTCCATCAGGGCCACCGCATCCGCGCCGGCGGGAAAGCGCAACCGGCCCGATGTGTCGTGCGCGGCCCGCCAGACGGCCTCGGCAACGTCGCTTTCCTTCGTCGTCAGCGGCGGGTTGGCATAACCGGCGAAAACGGGACCCGCATAGTCCGCATACGTTTCGGGGATCAGATCCATGACCGGGATATCGGTATTGGCGGCAAATTGCGTTGTCGGGGCATAGCCGGGTTCCACAAGCTTCGCGCCGATCCCGAAAGCGCCGAGCTCATGGGCGAGCGACCCCGTAAAACCCTCGATCGCCTGCTTGCTGGCGGTGTAGGCGGAAGCGAGCGGCATTGGGGCAAGCGTTACGCTGGAGGTGACGTTGACGATCACGCCGGATTTGCGCGTGCGCATCGCGGGGATCACCGCCTGGGTCATCGCCATCACGCCGAAGGTGTTGGTCTCGAACACCTTGCGGATATGGACCATCGGCGTCGCCTCGAATGCGCCGACGACGCCGATGCCGGCATTGTTGACCAGAACGTCGATCGGGCCGGCGGCGGCGATCGCGGCGGCAATGCTGTCGGCGCTGGTGACATCCAGCGGCAGAAGGCGGATGCGTTGCGAGGCGGGAAAGAGGTCCGGGCGGGGGAGCGCATGGTGGCGATCACGGTCCAGCCCTCGGCATGGAAATGGCGGGCGGTCTCAAGCCCGTAGCCGGATGAACTGCCGGTAATCAGAACGGTTTTCATATCAATCTCCTGTGTGATGTTGACGAAACCGATGTAGCGTGGATAAACTGGATTATCATCAATCAAAAGTCCTATTTTAATTTTAGATAGTCCATTATGTCAGACCCGCTTTCCGATGTTGTCCGGCTTCTCCGGCCGGGCGCCGTGTTTTCAAAGGGCATCAGCGGCGCTGGTCGCTGGGCTGTGCGCTATGCTGAATTCGGCCAGCCGGGTTTCTGCGCGGTGCTCGAGGGGCGCTGCAGGCTGGCCGTCGATGGCGAGGCCCCGGTGGTGCTCGAGGAGGGGATTTCGTGCTGCTGTCCGCCACGCCGGCCTTCACCATGTCCGGCATGGAGCCGGCGCAGCCGGTGTTCATCGATCCCAAAGCCGATCCCTTGCCTGATGGCGCGGTGCGTTATGGGCGGCAGGAGGGGCCGGCCGATCTCAGGCAGTTCGGCGGCTGGTTCAGCTTCGCGTCGCCCGACGCCGGTCTCCTTGTGGCGCTGCTGCCGCGCATGATCCATATCCGCGGGGTCTCAAGGCTTGCGCAACTCGTCCGCCTCGTGGGCGAGGAGGCCGCGGGGAGGAGGTCGGCCGCGAACTCATTCTGGAGCGCTATGTCGAGATCCTGCTGATCGAGGCGCTGCGGGCCGTGCCGGCCGAAAGGACGCTGCCCGGCCTGCTCAGGGGCCTTGCCGATCCCCGGATCGCCGTGGCGCTCAGGGCCATGCACGGCGATGTCGGCCGGGCCTGGACCGTGCCGGACCTCGCCCGCGTCGCTGGCATGTCTCGTTCGGCCTTCTTCGATCGTTTCGCCCGCATGCTCGGGACCCGGCCGATGGAATATCTCGCCGGATGGCGCATGAGCCTTGCCAGGGACCTGCTGCGCCACGGCGGCCAAACGCTGGACGAGATCGCCGAGACGATCGGTTACAGCTCAGCAAGCACCTTCAGCACCGCCTTCAGCCGCCATACGGGCAGCCCGCCCGGACGTTTTCGGACCTCATAATCATATCGCGCTCGCCTCGTAAAACCGCTGCTGCTAGACTTCGACCATGTTTGATTTCGACACATGTGAAGCGGCGCGGCAGTCGCGCGATCCGGCGTTCGACGGCAGGTTCTTTACCGCCGTTCGCACGACGATGATCTATTGCCGGCCGGTCTGCCCGGTGAAACAGCCGCTGACCAAGAATGTCAGCTACTACCAGACGGCGGCGGCCTGCGAGCGGGCCGGATACCGGCCATGCCTGCGCTGCCGGCCGGAGAGCGCGCCGTTTTCGCCGGCCTGGAACGGCACGCGCACCACGGTCGAGCGGGCGCTGAAACTCATCGGTGAAGGCGCGCTGGATCATGGATCGGTGGACGATCTTGCGGCAAGGCTCGGCCTCGGTCCGCGACAGCTGTCGCGGCTGTTTGCCGTCCATGTCGGTGCCTCGCCGCTGCAAACGGCGCAGACGATGCGGATCGGCCGGGCAAAGCGCCTGCTGGACGAGACGGCGCTTCCGATTGGCGCAGTGGCGCAGCTATCAGGGTTCGGCAGCACGAGGCGCTTCAATGCTGCGTTTTCCAGGCTTTACGGAAGGCCGCCCTCCGCGATCCGGAGACCAACGCTGTGAGCGGGTTATTCTATACCTACATTGAAAGCCCGGTGGGCGCGTTGCTGGTTGCGGGCGATGGCAACCGGCTGCATTTCATCTCGTTTCCGACCGGCCACAAGGCGTTCGGCCCACGGCCGGACTGGCGTTGCTATGATGCTCCGTTTACCGAGGCGCGACGGCAACTCGATGCCTATTTTGCCGGCGAGCTGAAACAGTTCGATCTTGCCTATCATCTTTCGAACGGCGGTTTTCAGAAACGGGTCTGGGACTATCTGGCGACCATCCCCTATGGCGAAACGACCACCTACGGCACGATCGCCAAGGCGCTCGGCGATCCGAACGCAAGCCGGGCGGTGGGCACCGCCAACGGCAACAACCCTCTGCCGATCCTGCTGCCCTGCCACCGTGTCATCGGCGCAAACGGCGCGCTGACGGGCTTCGGTGGCGGTCTGCCGACCAAGAAATATCTGCTCAAGCTCGAGAATGCGCTGGAGGAACCGCCACAGGCCGATCTGTTCGCAGGGTGAAGCTGAACGCTCTAGGCTTCTTCTTTCAACCAGGCTGTCGGGCTTTTGCCGGTCACGCGGGAAAATTCACGATTGAAATTGACTTGGTGTTGAAGCCGCTTTCCAGCATGGCCGCTGTCACGTTGTCACCGTCTTTCAGGCGATTGCAGGCATGCATGATGCGATAGCGGTTGATATGGCGTGAGACATTATCGTTGGTAGCGCGATTGACGGCTGCCGAGAGGGTCTTGGCTGGCAGCTTGAGCCTGCGCGCAAGCCGAGAGAGCGTCAGCGCCGGGTCGAGATAGAGTGTCTCTGACGCGAGCAGTGCATCAAGACGTGCCATGATTTCGGTATCCGCCTCTGTGGCTTCGGGCGGTTCGGCGCGCGGCGTTTCCTTTGATCGCCTTCCCCGAAGGCATTTGGCGAAAGGCTGAGAAGGCCGGCAGCCAGAAGTGCCGCCGCGGTGAAGATGCTGACGATCAGTGGCTTTAGCGCAGGCGCACCTGCAAGAATGACAGTGGCGATCAGAGTATCGCTGATGGCCGAAAGCATGAGACTTGCGGCAATGCCGGCCCACAGCCATTGCGGCTGGCGGCCTGCTTCCAGCCGGGCAAGCGGCAGGGCGTCCCCGCCAGCCTTCAATGCCAGCAGGATCCGTGCGCCATAGGCGAGAAACACCAGCGGAATGACTGCATCCACCGTCACCGGCGCGAACAATACGCAAAACAGGGTGAAGGCGGGGGCGCTCAGGTGGATGAAATCCCGCCCCGATCGTATCGGCTCGATGAAGGAAGAACGGAATGCGAGCCACGCGCAGACGGGTACGAGGCTGGCTGTCACCGGCTGCACCGGCTGAAGAAGGGCAATGCCGTAATATTGCACCAGCGCGACGATCAGCCCCTGAAGCGCGCATGCGGAAAGAAATACGGCGATCGCGAGCGGCCGCCTTTCGCCAGCAAGCATACGCAAAACCATAAAGCCCAGCACCAGTGCGGTGACCATCGGGACCGGTAGAACCAGCATCACATCGTTCCTCATCTGTTGCTTCCGAATAGTGCAAAAACCGGTTTCCGGCGACCTCAAACCGGAAACAGGACGCTGTTTACGCCGGAAAACGAAACAAGAAGCCGTCTCAAACACATCGAAAGGTATTTCCGATGAAACGTCTTCTCCTCTCTTTTCTGTCTGTCCTGACATTCGCTATTCCCGCCCTTGCTGACGAGCCCCAGTTGCCGGGCTACGAGCGCTTGGCCGTTGAAAGCGCCCAACGGCCCGCTCTGCTGGAGGCAACGCTCTGGTACCCTGCAAAGACGAGGAGCTATCGTGGTATTGTTGGCGGTAACGCCGTCTTCAAGGGTACATCCGGTCTGATGGGCGCGCGCATTGCCGATGGCAAATTTCCGCTGTTTCTGTTTTCTCATGGTTCCGGCGGCAATATGGACAACAGCGCCTGGCTGATGGCGGCGCTTGCCGAACGCGGCGCCATGGTGCTGGCGGTCAATCATCCGGGCAGTACGACGGGCGATTCGTCTCCGCGTGCCTCTGCCGTTCTGGACAAGCGCGCCAGCGATCTTTCCGCCGCCCTCGATTTGCTTCTGACGGATCCGGTCTTAGGTCCGCATGTTGACCAGTCGGCCGTGACCGCGATCGGGTTTTCGCTGGGTGGCGGCACGGCACTCAATCTCGCTGGCCTGCAGTTCGACGGTGCCGATTTCGCTGATTATTGCCGGGCGTCCCCGGCCCAACTCGACTGCGTCTTCCTGTCAAAGGGCAATCTCGACCTTGAACATCTGCCTGAGGGCTTTTCGGCAGATGCTCGTGATGAGCGGGTCAGTCGAGCGATCGCCATTGACCCCGGTTTCACCTATGCGGCAACTGAAAACAGTATCGATGCTGTGAAAAGCCCTGTTCTGGTGATCAATCTCGGCGAGAAGAACCTCATGAAGGCAGCCGATGTCTCTGAAACAGGAAGCAATTTGGTCGCGCGTCTGCCGGACGCAGAGCGCGTTGTCATAGCGCCTGCGCATCACTTCACCTTTCTGGCCGAATGCACGCCAGACGGTGCTGCCCTTCTGGCAGAAGAGCAGGACGATCCGGTTTGTGATGACCCTGAGGGCGCCGACCGCGCGAGTGTTCATGCAAGGGTCGTTGACGCCATAACCCGGTTTTCCGGACTGTGAGTGGCTACGGACCGCGTCTTGCGGTCCGGCCTACATCCCGCGCGTCGGGATCTTGTTTTCGTAGTGGCGGAAGATCGTCACCAGAATGCCGGTCAGGCAAAGATACAGAAAGGCGAGGAACAGCAGCGGCTCGTAGGTGAGGTAAGTCGACTGGCGGATGTCACCGACGACCGCGTACAGATCAATGACGGTGATGGTCGCGACCAGCGGTGTGGATTTGAGCTGCACTACGGTTTCGCCTGCAAGCGTTGGCAGCGCCCGGTGGATGGCGCGCGGCAGCCAGATCCGGGTGAGCACCTTCCAGCGGCTCATCCCATAGGCGCGGGCGGCTTCGAGTTCGCCATTGGGAACCCCGGCAAAGGCACCGCGCATCACCTCGCCCTCATACCCCGCATAGGAGAGCGTCAGCGCCAGAAGCCCGTAGGGCCAGGCCTCGCGCAGATAGGGCCATAGAAAGGATTGGCGGATTTCCGGAATGCCGGGAAACAGCGAGCCGAGGCCGAAATAAAGCAGCCACAGCTGCAACAGAAGCGGTGTGCCGCGGATGACCGTGCAGAAAATCCGCGCTGGCCACGAGAGAATGCGCGGTCCGGTGACCTGCACGAGGCCGAGCGGCACGGCAAGCAGGAAGCCAAGCACGGTGGAGGCGACCAGAAGAACGGCGGTGATCCAGAACCCGGCAAGCAGCATACCGGCATATTCCGGCAGCCAGTCCCAGCGCATCTTGACCGCCATCAGCACAACAAGTGCCAGCGCCACGGCCATGATCGCGATCCTGTGGGGGCGCATCAGCGCGGACAATCTCGGCAGCGGCGGCGGTGTTTCAATATCGGCGATATCGTCGGGACTGTCTTGCCTGTTCATGTCCGCCTCCTGACCATGCCGCGGCTGGTGCGGCGCTCAAGGATCTGAAGCAGAACGTTTGAAACCAGCGTTACGGCGAGGTAGAGCACGCCTGCCGCCGAGAAAAACATGAAATATTCATGCGTTACACCGGCGGCCTGTCGGGTTGCCAGCGTCAGCTCGGTGAAGCCGACAACGGCGAGAAGGGCTGTGTCCTTGGTGGTCACCAGCCAGAGATTGGCAAGACCGGGAATGGCATGGGGCAGCATGGCTGGCAGCGTGATCCGCCGCATCACCATCACCGGTGGCATGCCATAGGCGCGGGCGGCCTCGATCTGGCCCGGCGGAATGGCAAGGATTGCCCCGCGCAGTACCTCGGTGGAATAGGCGCCCTGCACCAGCCCGATGACGAGAATACCTGCCAGCATGCCGGAGATGTCGACCGAGGAAAATCCAAGCGCGCCCATCAGATTGTTGAGCGCAGCCGTGCCAGCATAGTACAGCAGCACGATCAGCACCAGTTCGGGAATGGCGCGCACCACGGTGGTGTAGATTTCCAGCAGGTCCTTGATCACCGGCCCGCCATAAAGCTTGCCGGCCGAACCGAGAATGCCGATCATCTGTCCGAGCGCGTAGCCGCCTGCAGCAACCTCAAGCGAGGTGACGAGACCACGAAGAAGTGCGCCGCCCCATCCGGGCGGTGACAAGGCAAGGAGTTCCCAGTTCATCTGTCTTCCATTTTGGCCCGCCGAAATGGCGAGGTGGCTTATCGAGGGGCCGCTGCCTGCTGCCGGAACTGACCCGGAAGCCGTATTGCCAGCGGGGACGCCACCCCGGGACGCTCCGGGGTGGCGATCGGCGGTTCATATCAAACAACAAACGCCCTCACGGGCAGGGCGTGCGCGCCGATCAGTCGCCGTAGATGTCGAAGTCGAAATACTTCTTCGAGATTTCCGCATAGGTGCCGTCTTCGCGCACCGCTGCGATCGCTGCGTTGAACTTCTCCAGCAACGCGGTATCGTCCTTGCGCAGGCCAACGCCGATACCGGGGCCGTAGATTTCGACGTCCTGAGCGACGGTGCCGACCATCTCGCAGCAGGCCTTGCCATTGTCGCTTTCGAGGAACGGCTGAAGCGTCACGAGGTCAGCGATCTCGGCATCGATGCGGCCGGCATAGAGGTCCTGGTTGACCTCGTCCTGGGTCTGATAGGTCTTGATCTTGGCATCAGCAAAATGCTTTTCGGCATAGGCCTGGTTCGTTGTCGAGACCTGAACGCCGAGCACCTTGTCTGAAAGGCTTTCATTGGTCGGCGTGATGTCGGAACCGGCCTCGGTAACGATCGCGCCGGGGGTGCTGTAATATTTGTCGGAAAAGGCGATCTGTTCTTCGCGCTCGGGCGTGATCGACATCGAGGCCATGATGGCGTCGATCTTGCCGGCGGTCAGGGCGGGAATGATGCCGTCCCAGGCAATCGGCGTGATGACGCAGTCAAGCTCTGCCTTGTTGCACAGGGCACCCATCAGGTCGACTTCCCAGCCGGTCCAGTTGCCGGCGGCGTCCGGCACGGTGAACGGCGGATAGGGCTCGGCGGCAACGCCGACCTTGACGGTTTCGGCGGACGCAACGCCGGCCATCAATGTGGCGCAGGCGGCAGCGCCGATCAGTGCGGATGTCAGTTTTCTCATGTTTTCGGTTCCCTCTGTTTTGGGTTCTACCGTCACGGGTGCGCCGTCAAGGTGCTTGCCCGTTCCGGCTATTGCACGGAGCTGATGAATTTTCTAAGCCGTTCGGATTCCGGATTGTCGAAGACAGTTTCGGGCGCGCCCTGTTCCTCCACACGGCCGTCATGCAGGAAGACGATTTCGCTGGCGACCTCGCGGGCAAAGCCCATTTCGTGGGTGACGAGCAGCATGGTGCGGCCTTCTTCAGCAAGATCGCGAATGACGGTTAGCACTTCGCCAACAAGCTCGGGATCGAGCGCGGATGTCGGTTCGTCAAACAGCATGGCTTCAGGCTGGATTGCCAAGGCACGCGCAATCGCGGCGCGCTGTTGTTGGCCACCGGACAGGAAAGCGGGATAAGCGTCGCGTTTTTCATAAAGCCCAACACGGCGCAACAGCGTTTCTGCCTCGGCGATCGCCTCGTCGCGTTTGCGGCCGAGTACATGCACCGGCACTTCGATGACATTTTGCATCAGTGTCATGTGCTGCCAAAGATTGAAGCTCTGGAACACCATGGCAAGGCGGGTGCGGATGCGCTGGATCTGCTTGCGGTTGGACGGCATCAGCCCGCCGTGGCCGTCGGATTTCATGGCGATCTCCTCGCCATGTACGCTGATGCGGCCACGTGTGGGCCATTCCAGCATATTGATACAACGCAAAAGCGTGGATTTGCCCGAGCCCGAGCCGCCGATAATGGCGATGACCTCGCCCTGTCGGGCCTTGAGCGATACGCCTTTCAGCACTTCGATATCTCCAAAGGATTTATGGAGATCTTCAACGGTGACCGCTTCTGCGATGTCGCCGTCCTTCAGATTATTTTCAGCCTTCATTAAAACGCTTTGCAAGTTTCGGTGTGCCGGCGGCCAGGCACTTCTTGTGGTGCGATCATGCCGGCGATCAAAAATCGTTCCTTGGCAACATTACTACACTTGCGAGCTTATTATGCAAGTGTATAACTAGCGAAGATAGTGCATCAGCGTGGAGATAAGTGGAATGAGTTTCGGAGCGCAAACCATGGCGCAGCCCATAAAACGGGTGATCATGCGCCGACCTGGCGAAAGCCTGTTGAAGGCCGATCCGGCCGTCTGGCATTACGGCAAGACCTTTGATGCCGCACGCGCGATCCGCCAATATGAGGATTTCGCCGGTCTGGTCGCCGCATCCGGCGCGGAAATCCTCTGGTATGAGGACAAGGGCGACGGGCTTGCCGATGCAATGTTCACCCATGACCCATCGCTCGTTGCCGACAGCGGCGCCATCCTGCTCAATATGGGCAAGCCGCTGCGCAAGGGCGAAGTCGACGGGCATGAGGCGATCTACCGGGATGCCGGTGTTGCCATTCTCGGAGGCCTGACCGGCGCGGGAACGGTGGAAGGCGGCGATTGCGTGTGGGTCGATGAGCGGACGCTTTGCATTGGCCGCGGCGTGCGCTCCAATGCCGAGGGCATTGACCAGGTGCGCAGGCTGTTGGCGCCGCATGGCATCTCTGTCCTGAGCTTCGATCTGCCGCTTTGGCAGGGAGAAGAGGCCTGCCTTCATCTGATGAGCGTGATTTCGCCGCTGGCCGACAGGCTTGCGCTGGTCTACGCGCCATTGCTGCCCGCGCCGTTCTATCAGCTGCTGAAAGAAAAGGGCTATACGCTGGTGGAAGCGCCGGAAGACGAGTTCATGGCCTCGAACGGGCTCAACCTCAACGTTCTGCCGACAAAGCCGCTCGACGTGATCGCAGTTGCCGGTTTCGACAAGACCAAAGCCGCGATGGAGAAGGCCGGGTGCACCGTCCATACCTTCGAGGCGGATGCGTTGTGCATTGCCTGCGAAGGCGGCCCGACCTGCCTGACACGGCCCATCCTTCGAGGTTGAGATGAGCCGCAAGCCCTTCCGCCGCGCGTCTGATGCTGAACGGCGTGCCGACCTGATCGACGCGATGCTCGATTGCATCGCCGAGGGCGGCATCCAGAACGCGACGGTGAGGGAAGTGGCGGAGCGGGCCGGTGTCTCCGGCGGGCTGATCCGCCATTATTTCGCGACCAAGGAGCAGCTTCTGCACGCGGCTTACCGCCACACCATGGTGGCGATGACCGAGATCTCCGCTGAAGCGGGGATGGCGGACGGAAAAAGTGCGCAGGCAAAGTTTGCAGGTTTCGTCTCGGCCTGCCTGATGCCGCCAATGATCGATGCAAGGCGGCTCTCGCTCTGGGCCGCCTTTATCGCCATGGCCCGGATCGACCCGGCCATGGGGGCGATCCACCGCGAAAGCTATCTGGAATACCGGGGGCTGATCGAGCGTCTTCTGGCCGGTGCCTATGAGGAAGCGGGACGCTCTGTTGCCCCCGTTGTCGTCCGGCGGCTTGCAATCGAAGTCAACGCTGTTCTCGATGGCCTCTGGCTGGAGGGATCGCTTGCCGGCGATTTGTTCGAGGGACAGGAATTATTGAAGGCAGGGCTGCATTCGGTGGGATCGATCACCGGTCTTCGGCTAGATCATATTGAAGGGTAACAGGACATGCACTACGCCACGATTTCCAACCGCCTTGGCGGCCTCGGTTCCGACAAGTGGGCCGTCCACCTGAGCGCGCGCGCCATGAAGGAAGCGGGAACACCGATCCTGGAACTGACCATTGGCGAGCCCGATGTCGGTCCGGATCCCGTGCTTGCCGATGTTGTCGCCAGTGCGCTTGCCGAAGGCCGGATCGGCTATTCCAACGGGCGTGGCGAACCGCCGCTTTTGAACGCGCTGTCGAAACGTTACACGGCACGGACCCGGCGTCAGATCGGGCCTGAAAATATCGTCTGCTTTCCGGGGACCCAGACGGCACTTTTCGCGGTGATGCTGACGCTGGTGGAAAAGGGCGATGCCGTCCTTGTCGGTGACCCGCTTTATGCCACCTATGAAGGCGTGATCCGCTCCACGGGAGCGGAGATGGTGCCGGTGCCGCTGAAGCCTGAACATGGCTTCCACATGCGCGCCGACATTCTCGAACAGGCGATCACGCCAAACGCTCGCGTGCTTCTGCTCAACACGCCGCATAATCCGACCGGTGCCGTGCTGACAGCTGAAGAACTCGCTGCGATCGGAGACGTCTGCCGCAAACACGATCTCTGGATCATCGCCGACGAGGTCTATGAAGAGTTGATCTTCGGTGGTGGTTTTGCCT
Organism: Marinicella algicola; assembly: GCF_028401385.1. GTDB lineage: Bacteria > Pseudomonadota > Gammaproteobacteria > Xanthomonadales > Marinicellaceae. Next base: position 3,255,010 of record NZ_JAQOMR010000001.1, on the reverse strand, counting down.
CGCCGCTCGATAATGCCGATCTGGCGGAGCGAACGATATCGGTGTCCTCGATCTCCAAGTCTCATGCCGCTCCGGGTTTCCGCAGTGGCTGGGCAATCGGCCCCGCCGCATTCTGCGAACGGCTTTTACCGGTGGCCGAAACCATGCTGTTCGGCAACCAACCCTTCATTGCCGACGCCACGGCTGCCGCGATCGAGCGTCCAAGCGGCGTTTCGGCCACGTTGCGCGCCTCCCTGAAGCGGCGCGCCGCCCTCCTGGTCGATGCGCTGTCGCCGGCCTCCGGCATTTCCTGCGCCATGCCGGAAGCCGGCATGTTTGCCCTGGCCGATGTCTCGGCAACCGGCCTTTCCGGTGAGGCCTTCGCGCTTGGCTTGCTGGCAGACGAGCATCTGGCGGTGATGCCCGGCTCATCCTTCGGGGACGAAGCGGATGGGTTCATTCGTATCAGTCTGACAGTGCCCGATGCCGACATTGAAGAGGCCGCGCGGCGGATCAGCCGTTTTGCCGCGGCGCTCAACGAAGAGAAAAAGGTGGCCGAGGCATGATCGGAGAAACTGTTTCCGTCGGCGAGGCGCTTGTTCGCCTGCTGGAAGCCCATGGTGTCGAGGTCGTCTTCGGCATTCCCGGCGTACACACGGCCGAGCTCTATCGCGGGCTTGCCGCTTCGAAGATCCGCCATGTCACGCCGCGTCACGAACAGGGTGCTGGCTTCATGGCTGACGGCTATGCTCGTGTCACCGGCAGACCAGGTGTTGCTTTCGTGATCACCGGGCCGGGGCTGACCAATACGATCACGGCGATGGCGCAGGCACGCGCCGACAGTGTGCCGATGCTGGTGATCTCCGGTGTCAACGCCCGCGCCACACTGGGGAAGGGGCAGGGATGTCTGCATGAGCTGCCGGATCAGCAGGCGTTGATGACACGCTTTGCCAAGGGCTCTGTGACGCTCATGCAGGCGGCGGATCTGGCGGGTGTGCTTGCGCGCTGTCTGGCGCTTGCCGTTTCGGGCCGTCCGGGGCCGGTGCATCTGGAAATACCGACCGACGTGATGGTTGAACGGATTGCGCCGCCTGCGCCAGCTATCCTGCCCGAGGCGAAGCCGCGCGCCGAAGAGGAGGTCATTCAATCGGCAGCCGCCATGATCGGTTCTGCAAAGGCCCCTGTCATTCTGGCGGGCGGTGGCGCATCCGGCGCGGAAGCCCCGCTGCGGGCCTTTGCCGAGCGCTGCGACGCGCCGGTCGTGCTGACGGCGAATGCCCGCGGGCTTCTAGCGGGCCATCCGTTGCAGGTGCCCGCCAGCGCCAGTCTTGCGCCAGTGCGCGACCTGATCGCGGCAAGTGATCTCGTCATTGCCGTCGGAACAGAGCTCGGCCAGACCGATTATGATGTCTATGTGGATGGCGGCTTTCCCGCCTTTCAAAAACTCATTCGCATTGACGTCGACATCGCGCAGATCGCGTCGGGTCCTGCCGCAGATGCCATGATCGTGGAGGACTGCGCCTCGGCGCTTTGCCGGTTGGCTTCGCTTTTCGACGGACAGGAAAGCACCGGAGCTCATCGGGCCAGAGGCGCATGCGAAGCCGCCTGGAGCGCGCTTTCGGACAAGATCAGAGGCGAAGTGCGGCTGCTGCACCGCCTGCGCGACGCGGTACCTGGTGCGCGGCTCATCGGTGATTCTACCCAACTCGTCTATGCCGCGAACCTCTATTTCGAGGCCGCCGCCCCAAAGCTCTGGTTCAATTCAGCGACCGGCTATGGCGCGCTTGGCTATGTGCCGCCGGGGCCCATCGGTGCGGCCATCGGCGAGCCGTCACGGCCCGTTGTCGCGATTGTCGGCGATGGTGGTCTGCAGTTCTCGCTGGCAGAGCTTGGAACGGCGGTGGATGAGAAGGCGGATGTTGTTTTTCTCGTCTGGAACAACCGCGGCTATCGTGAGATCGAGACCTATATGGAAGATGCGGGCATTGTCCCGGAGGGCGTGACGCCGACGCCGCCGGATATGGAAAAGATCGCCAATGCCTTCGGTCTCGGCTTCTCGAGCACGGCAGATGAGGATGAACTCGTCGCAGCGGTAGAAGATGCTGCTGCGCGTGGCGGTGTCCATCTGGTGGAATTCCAGGCCAGCTAGAACAATCCCCCGAAGACTGAGTGGGGTGCGTTGCCGGGCATACTTCGCAGCTGATAGCAGACAAAAAGCCGGGCTGCGCCTTGGCGCGACCCGGGAGAAAAAAGAGGCCCGTTACGGGCCTCTTTCAGAGCAACTGAGATTAGAAGTCGCGCTGCAGGCGGAACCAGCCAGCCCAGTAGTCTTCGTCCGCATAGGTGTCGGGCAGGTCGGTGTAACCAACGTTGAGCTTGGCGCTCAGGCCATCAACGATGGTGTAGTCGAACAGGACGCCTGCGGACCAGAAGTCTTCGTTATCCTGACCCGGAACGTTGGCGGAGGTCCACTGGTAAGCCGGCGTGACGGAGAACTTCTCGGTCACATCGAGCTGGTAGCCAGCAGCCAATGCCCACTCGGCGTATACGCCCTGAACAACCGTCGGGGTCTGCAGCGAGTAGTCGTAAAACTCATTGCTGAAGGTGTTGGCATATGCGTTCCAACCGGTGGAGTAGTTGGCGCCGAGGTTAAGCGAACCGGGGCCAATTGCGATCGAGGACATCAAACGCAGCGATGCTTCTTCGTTGTAAGTATCGTAAGCAGCGTCGAGTTTGGCGCCCACGCCACCGGCCTGGAAGCCGACACGACCGGAAATGCCGATCTTGGGGATGTTTTTGCTGTCATCAAGGCCGACCATGTCGGGCTCGAGAGCGTCGAGCGAGAGACCTGCCACGAAGCCATCACCGGCGAAGACATAGCGCATGGAGTTGAAGCGGGTGTTGCCGGAGAGATCGTCGATTTCACCGACAAGACCTTCATCCCAATAGCTGAGGAAGCGACCGGCCTGGAAGCCGCCGAGACCGATATAGGCTTCATTGATGTAAGTCGTTGCGGCGTCATCGTTGGAATATGCTTCGCTGCGCAGCGAGATCAGGCCCGTGAGCGTGCCGAGCTCGGAATCGGACTTGGACGAGATGTCGAGCTGACCACGCGTGAAGACGTTCCATGCGTCCGGGACATTGCCGCCATTCGAGCCGTCAACCTGGAAGCGGACGTAACCGCCGACATTCAGGCAGGTTTCGGTACCGGGAATGTAGAAGTAGCCGGCCCCGAAAGCGTCACAAACTTCGACATAGTTGTTCTGAACCGGTTCGATAACGACGACCGGGTCGGCAGCTTGCGCGCCGGTTGTGGCTGCAAGCGCAGCAGCCGAGCCAAGAAAGAGGCTTTTGAAGTTCATGAAGATAACTCCTCGTTGAATTAAACGGGGGCATTAGGTCTTGCCCTGGGCTGGAAGCAGCTCGTTGCGTTGCATCCATCCGCATCAAACCCGGCTGGGCCATTTTGAACAATAAACCGGTGGTGGAATGATAGTTCAATCGAATGATTAATAAATTTGTGTTGCGGTTCTGCAACGATAATCCTCTGAGAAACAAAGATAAATTGGGAGTATACAATGTCGGTCCAAGGTCACTTTGGCGTCCAAGCCGTTCCGGATATGGATCGAAAACGCAATAAAATCAAACGTATGATTAATTATTAAAAGAGGCTCGACGCCGATCTGACATGTGCCGGGCGCAGACCGAAACCTGATCGACGTACATTGGCCGTTTTTACCGGCGAAGATGTCGCGATCGTCAAAAAAGAGGCGCGGCTGAAAAACAGCCGCGCCTTTTTCTCTTAAAGGTTGTGTCTATCGATCTGGCGTCAGCGCCCTCAGGTTTCCGGGTCGCCCCGGCGCATCATTTCCGGGATTGGCATGGACAGAATATTGTAGCCATTGTCGACGAAATGAATCTCGCCGGTGACACCGGATGCGAGGTCGGAAAGCAGGTAGAGCCCCGATCCGCCAACATCTTCAATCGTGGTCGGGCGGCGTAGCGGCGCATTGCGCTGTTGCCAGGCATAGACGAGGCGCGCATCGCCGACGCCAGAGCCGGCAAGGGTGCGCACAGGACCGGCAGAGATTGCATTGACGCGGATGCCGCGCGGGCCGTAATCACCGGCAAGGTAACGCACAGAGGCTTCAAGCCCGGCCTTGGCGACACCCATGACATTGTAATTCGGTACAACAGCCGTGGACCCGCCATAGGTCAGCGTCAGCATCGAGCCGCCATCGGTCATCAGCTCCGCAGCCCGCTTGGCAATCTCGGTGAAGGAGAAGCAGGAGATCACCATGGTGCGGACGAAATTGTCCCGCGTGGTGTTAGCATAGAGCCCCTTGAGCTCGCTCTTGTCGGAAAAACCGACGGCGTGGACCAGAAAATCGAGCTTGCCCCAGCGCTCCTTGATGGCATCGAACACCGCGTCGACACTCTCGATATCCTCGACATCGCAAGGAACGACGAAGTCCGAACCAGCCTCAGCTGCCAGCGGATGTACGCGCCGCCCGAGCGCTTCGCCCTGATAGGTGAAGGCAAGCTCGGCACCCTCTGCATGGACCGCCTTGGCGATGCCCCAGGCAATGGAGTGGTTGTTGGCAACGCCCATGATGAGGCCGCGTTTGCCCTGCATAAGTCCGGTCATCTGCACATTATCCATTGTAACGCCGGAAAACCAGCGAGGCGTTCGTGCCACCGAAGCCGAACGAGTTAGAAAGGACGGTTTCGAGCTTGGCGTTGTCGATGCGCTCACGCACGATCGGAACGCCTTCGAATTCAGGGTCAAGAAGATCGATATGGGCGCTTTCGCCGATAAAGCCTTCCTGCATCATCAGCAGAGAATAGATCGATTCCTGAACGCCGGCAGCACCGAGCGAATGGCCGGTGAGTGACTTGGTCGACTGGATATGCGGGATCTTTTCACCGAAGACTTCACGTATTGCGCCTATTTCCCGGCTGTCGCCGACCGGCGTTGATGTGCCATGGGTGTTGATGTAGTCGATTTCGCCATCAACATCCGCCAGCGCCTGTCGCATGCAGCGCACGGCGCCTTCCCGGAGGGCGCGACCATGTCATAGCCGTCCGATGTCGCACCGTAGCCGATGAGCTCGCCGTAAATCTTGGCGCCACGGGCCTTGGCGTGCTCCAGTTCCTCGAGGATGACGACGCCAGCACCGCCAGCGATGACGAAACCGTCACGGGCGGCATCATAAGCGCGCGAGGCGCGCTGGGCGTCCTCGTTGAAGTCGCTGGTCATGGCGCCCATCGCGTCGAACAGGTTCGACATGGTCCAGTCAAGGTCCTCATGACCACCGGCAAACATCACGTCCTGCTTGCCCCACTGGATCAGCTCGGCGGCGTTGCCGATGCAATGCGCCGAGGTCGAGCAGGCTGAAGAAATCGAATAGTTGACGCCATGGATCTTGAACCAGGTGGCAAGCGTCGCCGAGGCGGTCGAAGACATTGCCTTCGGCACGGCAAACGGGCCGATCCGCTTTGGTGAGCCGTTTTTCTCCGTAGTCAAAGCCGCTTCCACGATCGTTCGTGTCGACGGTCCTCCGGAGCCCATGACGATGCCGGTGCGCTCATTGGTGATGTCACCATCCTCGAGGCCGCTGTCGGCAATCGCCTGTTTCATGGCGACGTGGTTCCACGCCCCGCCCTGCGAGAGAAAGCGCATGGCGCGGCGGTCGACCTGGTCGGTCGGGTCCAGCGTCGGCCGTCCCCAGACCTGGCATTTGAAACCGTGCTCGGCGAAATCCGGCGAGAAAGAGATGCCTGATTTCGCCTCGCGCAGCGAAGCGGTGACTTCGGCGGCATCGTTTCCGATCGAGGATACGATTCCCAATCCCGTAACGACAACACGTCTCATATTCGTTCCTTCTCTTTCTCCTCCGGTCTCGCCTGCCGGCGCGACCGCCAATTGCGGCTTACTGTTCCTTGAACAGGCCGACCCTGAGATCGGAGGCCTTGTAGATGATTTCGCCATCGGCTTTCACCCAGCCGTCGGCAATGCCGAGAACCAGGCGGCCGCGCATCACGCGCTTGAAGTCGACGCCATATTCGACGAGCTTGTTCTTCGGCGTGATCATGCCCGAAAATTTCACCTCACCTGTGGAAATCGCACGGCCTTTGCCGGGTTCACCAAGCCAGCCGAGATAAAATCCGGTCAGCTGCCACAGCGCGTCGAGGCCCAGGCAACCCGGCATGACGGGGTCGCCCTTGAAGTGGCATTCGAAAAACCAGAGGTCGGGCGTGATGTCAAATTCTGCACGGGCGTGGCCCTTGCCATTGACGCCGCCATCCTCCGAAATCTCGGTAATGCGGTTGAACATCAACATCGGCGGCATCGGAAGTTGCGCATTGCCGGGGCCGAAAAGCTCGCCCTCGGCGCACTTGATGATGTCTTCGTAATCGAAATGCGATTGTTTCGTGCTCATTAAAACTCTGCTTCCCTTCGTTCCGCGAGGGGTTTCCGGTATCGGGCACAAGATAAGGGCGTATTCTTGTTGCAGCAATGCGCCGATATGCTACTTGGGCCAGAAATCCCGTAAATCAATTGTCATTCCGTTCACCGAGGCCATACAGGAAGCCGTCTTCCGCGGCCAGAGCGAAACGCGTTTCAGACCGGTATTTGCAGCTTAATTTCAATCGCCGCAAGCCCCAGTCCTATTGAAAGCGATTCTCAATACGGTTATACCGAGCGATATTTGCATTTTGTCAGATCAACCCATGAAAGTGGATATGACACCGAGAAATCGCGTATCAGAAGAAAAGCTTCGTGGAAGCGGCCTGCGTCCGACGCGTCAACGTGTCGCGCTGGCCGATTTGCTTTTCGCCAAGGGTGATCGTCATGTGACCGTTGAGGAGCTGCACGGCGAGGCACAGGATGCCGGCGTGCCGGTTTCACTGGCCACGGTCTACAACACGCTCCACCAGTTTACCAATGCCGGTATGATCCGTGTTCTCGCCGTCGAGGGCGCAAGAACATATTTCGACACCAATACCTCTGATCATCATCATTTCTTTATCGAAGGTGACAACCAGGTGGTCGACATGCCCGCCGACGGCATTTCCCTGAACGGCCTGCCGACGCCGCCCGACGGCATGGAAATCGCCCATATCGATGTGGTCGTCCGTCTGCGTCCGAAGAAATCCTGACAGTCTTGGCGTCGGTCGATTGGCTTGAACCGGCCGATGCTCCTATCCATCCTGCCGCGGAGACAATGTTGCTGTGTGGCCGCGCATCCGCGCAATGAGAAGACCCGCCCACTCGCGCAGTGCAGTAGAAAGCATTGCCGCATTGGTCATCGGTCTGTCGGTGCTGGGCGCAAGGCGAAGCCTGCCGTCTGTCCGGAAATCGGCGGGCCAAGGCGTCACGATCATCCCGGTCATTTCGAAAAGCGCCAAGGCGCGCGGCATGTGATAGGCCGAAGTGACCAGCAGGCACGGCCCTTCCATCGCGTTTTCCGCCATTAGCGCAGCCGTATTGGCGGCGTTCTCAGCCGTGTTGCGGGCATCGGGCTCATAAATCAGGCGGTCGGATGCGATGCCGTGATCGGCAAAGAACCGGGCAGCGGGCTCGGCCTCGCCGTTTTTCACACCGGTCAGCGCATTATCCCCGCCCGTGATCAGGATTGTCATCTCCGGGTAAAGCCGGGCAAGTCGCAGCGCCTCGATATAGCGGTCGGCTGCCCTGGTGAACACATAGCTGCCCCGGCGGGCCGAGGCCCCGGTATTGATGCCACCGCCAAGCACGATGGCGCAACCCGGTGGTTCGGTCAGGTCCGGCCGGTCGAAGCGGGTTTCGAGATCAGCCAGCAGCACCGCGCCGAGATTGGTGAAACAAGTCACCCCAAGCGTCAGCGCGGCAAGGCCGGAAAACACCGCCGCCGCGCCGGTCTTTGAAAAGGCAAGGCAGAAAAGTGCCGCGACCATTGAGAGAAAGGCGAATGCCAGGGGCTGGAACACCAGCCAGAACAGCTTTGACAGAACGAACATCATGCCTGCGTCCCGGACAGCGGTCACTCAGCCCTTGCGAAAGACGTAGTCCGTCTCCTGGCGCAATGTCTTGCCGGGTCGAAGGATGGCGTTCGGAAAGCCCTCCTGATTGATGGCGTCGGGCCAGACCTGGGTTTCAAGGCAGAAACCGGCAAACGGGCCGTAGGGGAAGCCGTTGAGGCCTTCCGGCGTCTCGTCGAGTTTGAAGGCGGTGTAGAGTTGCACACCGGGCTCGGTCGTCAGCACGTCGAGCGTGACCCGCGATGACGGCGCATAGGCGCTGATCACCGGCCGCTTTTCGGTGCGCTCGGTCGACAGGCAAAAATTGTGGTCGAACAAAACCTGCCGGCCGTTCTCGTCTTCGCGCTTCATCGGATGTGGCTTGCGGAAGTCGAAGGGCGTGCCTGCGACAGACCGCAGCTCGCCAGTCGGGATCTGCCGCTCATCCGTTGGCAGATAGTGGTCGGCCATGATCATCAGCGTGTGCTCGAGGGTATCCGTGCCGTTGCCGAGATTGAAATAGGTGTGGTTGCACATGTTGGCGATCGTCGGCTGATCGGCGGTTGTCTCGTAAACCACCGAGAACACGCCGCGCGGCTTCAGCCGGAAATGCGCGCGGATTTCGCAATTGCCGGGAAAGCCGCCGCGTCCGTCCGGGTCGGTGATCTTGAGCGTCACCCGGTCTTCGCCGATCTCCTCGAATTCCCACATGCTGACGCCGATACCGTTGCTGCCGCCATGCAGATTGGTGATGCCGTTTTCGTTGCAGTCGACCTGATATTCCTTGCCTTCGATTGAAAAACGGCCATTCGCGATCCGGTTGGACGAACGCCCCGGTGTTGCGCCAAAATAGGGAGAATGGGCCGGATAGTTGTCGAAATCGTCAAATCCCAGAACAAGCGCATGATCGTGACCTTCAAGGCGCAGATCCTGAACGACGGCGCCCCAGTTGATGATCTTCGCGGTCAGTCCGCCTCCCGAGATCGTGACTCGGCTGACGGTCTGGCCGTCCTTTGTCTGGCCGAAGGCTTCCGGTTGTGGCGCACTCATTTTTAATCCTCCGCATCTGAAATGTTGCATTGCGGCGCGGATATTGCGCCGGAATGCCCGGTGCTTCAAGCGCTCAGGCGCTTTTTGCCGATTTCTTCCAGAGAGTAGGGCGTCGTCTGGTAGACTTCGTTGATCCAGTTGCCAAACAGCAGATGCGCATGCGAGCGCCAGCGGTTGAGCGGGGTGCGGTTCGGGTCGTCTGCCGGGAAATAGTTGAATGGCAGGTCAACTGGAACATTTGCTTCGACATCACGCATGTACTCATCGGCGAGCGAACCGGAATCATACTCGATATGGTTGAACATGTAGAGCCGGTTGGCGAAGCTCTCCTGCGCAAGACAGGGGCCGACCTCGTCGGAATCCATCAGCAATTCCATGCCGGCGACGCGTTCCAGATCCTCCCGGCGCACCTCTGTCCAGCGCGAAACCGGTATCTGGAAATCGTCGGAAAAACCGTTGAGATAGACCGAGGCCGGTTTCAGGTTGCGGTGGCGGTGGACGCCGAAGGCCTTCTTTCCAGAAGCCTCTTGGGGATGCCGTGGAAATGATAGGCAGCGGCCATCGCGCCCCAGCAGATATTCATTGTCGAGTGGCAATGGGTCGTGGTCCAGTCAAGGATCGACTTCATCTCGTTCCAGTAGGTCACGTCCTCGAAATCGATCGTCTCCACCGGCGCACCGGTGATGATGAAGCCGTCGAATTTACGCTCCGCCACTTCGTCCCAGGTCTGGTAGAATGAAAGCAGGTGGTCGATCGGCGTGTTCTTGGCCTTGTGGCCGCCGACACGCACCAGCGACAGCTCGATCTGCAGCGGAGAGGCGCCGAGAAGGCGCGCGAACTGAAGCTCGGTCCTGATCTTGTTCGGCATCAGGTTGAGCAGCCCGAAATGCAGCGGCCGAATATCCTGCCGCTCCGCAACCGTTTCCGTCTTGACCCGCACGCCTTCGGAAATCAGTGTCTCGAAGGCCGGCAGCGTATCTGGAATCTTGATAGGCATGTCTCATTCCAATCCCGAACAGAAACCGGCCGTCTCAATACGCAACCGGTCCGAATGGGCAGGAATTTTCTGCTTGCTTCGGCCCTTTAGCGAATTGTTTTACGTGGCTGCAAGCCGGCCGGCCAAATCACCACAAGAAGAAGGTAGATATCGCCGTAATTGCCGGGCGTCAATCATGGCGCAACAGACACCATCTTGCCGGTGGGCTGCCTCAGGCGAAAAATGCACGAAATATCGGCCACGAAAGCGGTATTTCCATGCCAAATCCTAGACTCCTTGTGGCTTCTTTCCACTCAAGGAAAAACAGGCGAAAGCGAATGGAGCAATGACCGTCTGAGGAATGCTTCTCGTCATGAAACCAGAACTCCGGCGTTTTATCCTCTAGGAGAACTGTAAAGATGTGACGCCGGTGACTTACGGTCTTGCCGTTTTTGCTGAAGTTGTAGTCGGCGCTGCCATGTTCTGACCAGTTTTTGTTCGGCAACAAGCCGGTTTCCTCGTGAAATTCCCGCTTTGCCGCATTAATGGCAGACTCCCCGTGTTCTATCGTGCCGCCCGGAACCTGAAGCGGCACGGCGGGAAAATCCGGTTCATCAAAAACAAGGATTCTGCTGCCACGTCGTGCGTAGATGAGCACTTTTTCGGCGTCTGGCGGCATATGCTTTGGGCCCTTTGTTATAGATCGCGTTCATTCTCGCGGTAGCACCCTTTTCAGGATGTCGCCCGTCTCAGTGTCGCCGTTGTGATGCCCATGGCGATCAGGGCGCTGCCACCCAGACGCGGCAACAATGAAGAAATCTTGGGAGATGTCAGCTTTATTCGGAGCCGGTCGGCCATTAGTGCGTACGCCAGAGCGTTGATTGCGCCTAACCCGACGAACGTGGCTGTGAGTATCGCAAACTGTGGAAGAAGCGGTGTTTCGGGTGCTATGAACTGCGGTACAAAGGCGATGAAGAAGGCAATCGATTTCGGGTTCAGCGCCGTCACCCCCATGGCATGAAAGAAAACCCGCCTTGCTGCAAGCGGGGCGTTGGCGGAAGCCGATACGGCCTCGCTCGGACCGGTGCTTTTGAATAGCCGGGTGCCGAGATAAACAAGATAGGCCGCACCGACCCATTTGAGAACGAGAAACAGCTTGGCTGACGTCAGCACCAGCGCGCCGAGCCCGGCAAGCGAAGCGGTCATGGCGATAAAGTCCCCAAGCGCGACACCGGCAACGGTGGCAAGCGCAACCCGCCGACCCTGACCGAGCGCGTAGCTCAGGACGAGAAGAACAGTGGGCCCCGGAATGAACAGCAGTGCTGTCGATGCGGCCACGAAGGTAAGCCAGAGGTGTAAATCCATCTCTCTCTCCGGTGAATTCTTCAGAATATTTCTAGCAAAGACAGGTCCTGCTTTTGCTGGCAAGTGGGCTGCAATCAAAAACATCTCGCACCGCCTTGACCTTCCAGCTACTGGAAGCCCCATCTTGGTCTCACCAACAGCAAGGAGCACGAAGATGGCAGAGAAACTGACGCTGAAAATCGAAGGCATGGGCTGCAGCAAATGCAGCGAAAGGTCACCAATGCGCTTGGCCGCATTGACGGTGTTTCCGATATCGACGTCAGTCTTGACGCCGCCGCAGCCTCTTTTGCGCTTGCCGCACCGGCCACCCGCGAACATGCGGTCGAGGCCATCGAAGACGCTGGTTACGACGTCGTGGCGTGAGAAACGTCGGCTTTTGAATATTTGCGCGCCTGTCTGTCGGGGCCACCCGCTCGGGCGCGACCGGCACGAAAGGCACTGACCATGGAACAGACGATCACAACCGCGCGGAAAACGCAGCACATCACCTTGCCGGTGACGGGCATGACCTGTGCCTCCTGTGTGCGCAGCGTCGAACGGGTTGTCGGCAAGGTCGAAGGGGTTGAGGCGGTTGCCGTCAACCTTGCCACAGAAACGGCAGATGTTACGCTTTCAGACCGCAAGGCGACCGGTGCCGTTGTCGCCGCGATCGAGAAGGGTGGCTATGGCGTATCGCTTGCAACTGTCGAGCTTGGTATCGGCGGTATGCATTGCGCCTCCTGTGTTTCCGGCGTCGAACGCGCGCTTTCCCGTGTGCCCGGCGTGGTCTCTGCCCACGCCAATCTGGCCAATGAGCGGGCCACCGTTTCGGTGGTGCCGTCTGTCAGCGTCCTGATGCTCGAGGCTGCCGTGGAAAAGGCTGGTTTTGAGACGCTTCGCGTTGACAATCAGGCGCCTGACGTTGAAAGCCATGAAGGCCACAGGGCAAAGGAACAGACCGCTCTGAAGCGCGACCTGTTGACCGCCTTCGCCTTCACGCTGCCGCTTTTCGTGTTGGAGATGGGGTCGCATTTTGTCCCCGCTTTCGGGCGTCAGTTGACCGCGAATGTCGGCGTATTTCCGCTGCACCTGGTCTACTTCGTCCTGGCCACGATCGTGCAGTTCGGCCCGGGGCGGCGGTTCTACAGCCACGGGATCGCCTCGTTCCGGCGGCTTTCGCCGGATATGAATGCGCTGGTCATGCTCGGCTCGAGTGCGGCCTGGGCCTATTCCACGGTCGCGACCTTTTGGCCGCAGATTTTCCCGCAGGCGCCGCCCAGGTCTATTTCGAAAGCTCCGCCGTCATTATCACGTTGATCCTGCTTGGCCGCTATTTCGAGGCCAAGGCCAAGGGCGCACTTCTGCGGCCATCACCCATCTGATGGGACTGCAGCCGAAGACCGCCCGGATCGAGCGCGCCGGACAGACCGTCGATATCCCGATTGCCGACGTGAAGCGCGGCGATATCGTGATCGTGCGTCCCGGCGAGAAGATCGCGGTCGACGGCACGGTCGTCTCCGGTTCCTCGCATGTCGACGAGGCAATGATTTCCGGCGAGCCTTTGCCGGTGAAAAAGGCGGGGGCGATGCTGTAACCGGCGGCACCATCAACAAGACCGGGTCTTTCAGCTTCCGTGCCACGGCGATCGGTTCCGACACGGTGCTGGCCCGCATCGTCAAGATGGTCGAAACCGCCCAAGGGGCGAAACTTCCCGTTCAGGCCATGGTCGACAAGGTGACCGCATGGTTCGTGCCGGCGGTGCTGATCGCTGCGGCCATCACCTTTCTGATCTGGCTGTTGATCGGGCCAACGCCTGCCTTTTCCTTCGCACTCGTCAATGCCGTTGCGGTGCTGATCATTGCCTGCCCCTGCGCCATGGGCCTTGCGACGCCAACCTCGATCATGGTCGGCACGGGCAGGGCGGCGGAAACCGGCGTGCTGTTCCGCAATGGCGAGGCGTTGCAGACGCTGCGCGACACCGCCATCGTCGCCTTCGACAAGACCGGTACGCTGACCGAGGGGCGCCCGCAGGTGACCGAGGCGCTGCCAGCTGATGGTTTCAGTTCCGATGACGTGCTGGCACTTGCCGCCGCCGTCGAAGCCGGCTCCGAACATCCATTGGCGGAAGCCGTGCTGGGCAGCGCTGCTGATAAAAAGCTTGCCGTCTCAAAGGCTGAAGGTTTTGAGGCGCAGCCCGGCTTCGGGGTGAAGGCGACGGTTGATGGGTGCATCGTTGCGGTTGGCGCCCGCCGCTTCATGGAGGCGCTGTCCGCCGATACGAAGGCGCTGGACCTCGTCGCCGAAGACCTTGCAGCCAAGGCGCGCTCCTTGTTGTTTGTCGCGGTCGATGGAAGGCTTGCCGGTGTCATCGGCGTTGCCGATCCGGTCAAGCCTTCGGCAAAGGCCGCAATTGCCGCATTGCATGATGCCGGCCTGAAAACCGCGATGATTTCCGGTGATAACCGGAAAACCGCCGAAGCGATCGCCCGGGACGTCGGGATCGATACGGTGATTGCCGACGTGCTGCCGGACGGTAAGGTTGATGCGCTCACCGTGCTGCGCGCCGAGCATGGTGCTATCGCTTTTGCCGGTGACGGCATCAACGATGCGCCTGCGCTTGCCGCTGCCGATACCGGTATTGCCATTGGTACAGGCACCGATATCGCCATTGAAACGGCGGATGTGGTGCTGATGTCGGGCGCTCTCACCGGTGTTGTCAACGCCATTCAGCTTTCGCGCGCGGTAATGCGCAATATCGCGCAGAACCTGTTCTGGGCCTTTGCCTATAATGCCGTGCTCATTCCGGTGGCCGCCGGTATCTTATATCCTGTGAATGGCACGCTCCTGTCGCCGATGCTGGCCGCGGCCGCGATGGGGCTGTCAAGCGTGTTCGTATTGTCGAACGCGCTCCGGCTGAAGCGGTTCAGTCCGCTTTCCTGATACGATAGTGGTGCTTTGAGGCCGGCTCGCACAAAACTTTTTCGAACCGGCTTTCCTTACTGCTGCCATAGCTCTACAGTTCGTTTCAGCCGCTTTTGATCATGAAAAAGGAAACTCCAGAATCCCCGATCCTTTGATCACGATCAATACGAACCGATTTAAAGCGGCCTATATCTGCCTCCGGTGAGATTGGACGGTCTTCGTTCCGGAGCGTTTTGGAACCCGGCCGGGTGCCATCCCGGTGACGAATTGAGGCGAAAAACTCACTGAACGACCGTTGGGCCGCTCCCAAGACCGGCCTTTTCCGTTCGCCATTTACAGCAACCGCCGGGCTTTCCGGCGATCAGCTTAGGAGTAGTCCCATGCCGGCCATCAGCACGACCGAACTTGACCAGCTTGTTGCCCGGACGAAGGCAGCGCAGCAGAAGTTTGCGACCTATACCCAGGAACAGGTCGACTTCATTTTCCGTTCCGCCGCCCTCGCCGCGGCCGACGCCCGCATTCCGCTTGCCCGTATGGCTCACGAAGAAACGGGCATGGGTGTGATGGAGGACAAGGTGGTCAAGAACCACTTCGCCTCTGAATACATCTATAACAAATACCAGGACGAAAAGACCTGCGGCATCCTCTCGGAAGAGCCTGAATATGGCATCTTCACGGTCGCCGAGCCTATCGGCCTGATTTGCGCTATCGTCCCCACCACCAACCCGACCTCGACCGCGATTTTCAAAGCGCTGATCAGCCTGAAGACCAGGAACGGGGTTATCTTCTCGCCGCATCCGCGTGCAAGACGCTCGACCTGCGAGGCCGCCCGCGTTGTGCTTGAAGCTGCCGTCAAGGCCGGTGCACCGAAGGATATCATCGGCTGGATCGATGAACCCTCGGTCGAGCTTTCCAACGCGCTGATGCACCATGACGATATCAACCTGATCCTTGCGACCGGTGGCCCCGGCATGGTCAAGGCCGCCTATTCGTCGGGCAAGCCCGCCATCGGCGTCGGCGCCGGCAACACACCGGCCGTTATCGACGAATTCGCCGATATCAAGCGCGCCGTTGCCTCGATTCTGATGTCGAAGACCTTCGACAACGGCGTTATCTGCGCTTCGGAACAGTCGGTTATCGCGGTCGACAAGGTCTATGATGTCGTGCGTGAGCGCTTCATCAGCCATGGCGGTTATGTGCTGTCGGGCAATGAGGCCGGTGCCGTTCGTGATATCATCATGAACAAGAAGGGCGCACTCAACGCTGAAATCGTCGGCCAGTCAGCCGAAAAATCGCCGCCATGGCTGGTATCAAGGTGCCGCCGCGCACCAAGGTGCTGATTGCCGAAGTCGAAAGCACGGGTGAGGAGGAAGTCTTCGCCCATGAAAAGCTGTCGCCGACGCTGGCCATGTACAGGGCGAAGAATTTTGACCACGCCACCCGCATCGCTGCCGACCTGGTTGCGCTCGGCGGTATCGGTCACACCTCGGTTCTTTATACCGATCAGGATCTGCAGCCCGACCGCGTCAACGCCTTTGGCGAACGCATGAAGACGGCGCGTATTCTCGTCAATACGCCTGCATCGCAGGGCGGTATCGGTGACCTCTACAATTTCCGCCTGGCGCCGTCGCTGACGCTTGGCTGCGGTTCGTGGGGTGGTAACTCGATCTCGGAAAACGTCGGTCCGCAGCATCTGATCAACAAGAAAACGGTCGCCAAGAGGGCAGAAAACATGCTGTGGCACAAGCTTCCCCGTCGATCTATTTCCGTCGCGGTTCGCTTCCCTTCGCACTTGAAGAACTCAAGGGCCACAAGCGCTGCCTGATCGTGACCGACCGGTTCCTTTTCGAGAACGGCTATATCAATGACACTGTCCGGGTTCTGAAGGGCTTTGGCATTGAAGTCGAAACCTTCTTCGACGTTCAGGCCGACCCGACGCTTGCCGTTGTCCGCAAGGGCTGGGAACTGGCGCGCTCTTTCGAACCGGATATCATCCTTGCACAGGGTGGCGGTTCGCCGATGGACGCTGCCAAGATCATGTGGGTGATGTATGAGCATCCGGAAGTCGAGTTCGCCGATCTGGCGTTGCGCTTCATGGATATCCGCAAGCGCATCTACCACTTCCCGAAACTCGGCGTGAAGGCCAAGTTTGTTGCCGTGCCGACCACTTCGGGCACCGGTTCGGAAGTCACCCCGTTTGCCGTCGTCACCGACGAAAAGACCGGTATGAAATATCCGATTGCCGATTACGAGCTGACGCCGACAATGGCCATCGTTGATGCCGATCTGGTCATGAACATGCCGAAGGCGCTGACGGCTCATGGCGGTATCGACGCCGTGACCCACGCACTCGAGGCCTATGTTTCGATCATGGCGAACGAGTATTCGGACGGTCAGGCGCTTCAGGCTCTGAAGCTTTTGAAACAGTACCTGCCCTCGGCATACAAGAACGGCGCTGCCGATCCCAAGGCCCGCGAGCAGGTTCACAATGCCGCGACGATTGCCGGCATTGCATTTGCCAACGCCTTCCTCGGAGTCTGCCACTCGATGGCGCATAAGATCGGCGCGCAGTTCCACCTGCCGCACGGCCTGTCGAACGCCCTGCTGCTGGCCAATGTGGTCCGCTACAATGCCGTCGACAATCCGACCAAGCAGGCGACCTTCAGCCAGTATGACCGGCCGAAAGCACTGTGCCGCTACGCCGAAATTGCCCGTCATCTCGACCTTGGCGGCAAGACGGACGAGCAGTCGGTCGAAAACCTTGTCAAGTGGATCGAAAGCCTCAACAAGGCCTGCGATATCCCGGAATCGATCCAGGCTGCGGGCGTCGGTGAAGCCGACTTCCTCGACCATCTCGACGGGGTTGCCGAAAAGGCTTTTGATGACCAGTGCACCGGCGCCAATCCGCGCTACCCGCTGATCTCGGAAATCCGTCAGGTCTTGCTCGACACCTATTACGGCCGCGCTTACGAAGAAGGCGTCACCCACGAGCCGGAAGCTGCCGATGACAAGGGTTCGGTCGTGCCGCTCAGCGCCCGCAAGTAAAAGCAGGGCACTGAAACCGATCAACGAAAACGCCGCCTTCGGGCGGCGTTTTTGTTACGGTCTGAGGCCTGCTGAAACTGCGGTCTACCGTGACCGCTCCGGCCGCAGGTAGGCGGTCGGGTTGCCGTAGGTCGATGCGATTCGGGTGATGGCATGGTCGAGGTTTTCGCGCATCACCCGCATGGCCGCGCCATTGGCATGTACCAGGGTGTTGGCGTCCTCCATGATGCCGACATGGCCTTTCCAGAACACCAGATCGCCGCGTTTCAGCGCACGCCGTGTCAGCGGTTCGCCATCCATCAGTGCCTGCATGTCGGAATCGCGCGGCACGGCGCATCCGGCCATCATCATCGCGATCTGCACCAGCGCCGAGCAGTCGAGACCGAAACCCGAACGTCCGCCCCACAGATAAGGTGTTTCGATGAAGCGCAGTGCCGTTTTGACCGGGTCGTGCTCAAATGGCCGGCCGAGCGGAAAACAGTGATCGGCAAACACGGCCGTTCCGTCCGAACATACATAAAACCGGCTTCCGCGGGTCTCCATTTCGTCGACAAAGGTCAGCATGCAGCCCATGGAGAGCGCACAGACCGGCCCGGACTTGAGCTCTGGTTCCGGATAGAGAAAGGTCCGGGGTACCGAGATCATGTGGGATGCCTGGCGCTCCCCTTCGGCCACCATTGCTTCCGGAATGTAGCCGACATAGCCGTCGAAACGCGACTGGATCCACGCCCAGCCCGACTTGCGCTCGAAGATATCGACGGTTTCTCCGAACAGAAGCTGGCTGTCGATCACGGCGGCTTCCGCCGGTTTCGGTCTGAGCGGGGCGACGGGAACGATGATCTGGGCCGGCGTCGGTACAGCGAAACGGTCTGCGTGAACGATGCCGGAGAGCCGGGCATCGGCGAGATCGGGGCGAAAGGCGTGAAGCCTTCTGTCGAGTTCCATGACCATCAGGGTGTCCGGATTGTTTCGTAGAGCGCGCGGATGGCCTGAGCCTCGCCGCCTGCCGGGCCAAAATCGCGATCTGCCGGTGCGTGGCCGTAAATGTCAAAATGCGCCCAGCTACGTGCGTGGCGAACGAAGCGTTTCAGAAATAGAGCGGCGGTAATTGAGCCGGCCATACCGCCGGCGGGCGCATTGGTGAGATCAGCGATGCCGGTCTTCAGCCTTGCATCGTAGCCGGCGAAAAGCGGCATACGCCAGACCGGGTCAGAGAGCTTTTCGCCATTCGTGAAAAGCGTCTCGGCAAAACCGTCGCTGTCGGTATAAAACGGCGCGATATCCGGACCGAGGGCAACGCGGGCAGCCCCTGTCAGCGTCGCCATATCGATCAGCAGGTCTGGGGATGCCTCGTCGGCATAGGTCAGCGCGTCGGCAAGGATCAACCGTCCCTCGGCGTCGGTGTTGTCGATCTGCACCGTCAGGCCCTGGCGTGAACGGTAGATGTCGCCCGGGCGGAAGGCATTGCCTGCGATGGCGTTCTCGACGCTCGGCACGATGACGCGCAAGTCGACGTCGAGGCCGGCATCCATGATCATCAGTGCCAGTGCCATGACGTTGGCAGCCCCGCCCATGTCCTTCTTCATCAAACCCATGCTGGCAGCCGGCTTGATATCAAGCCCGCCGGTATCGAAACAGACCCCTTGCCGACCAGTGTGACGGAGCGTGCGCCCTTTCTGCCCCATCGCATCTCCATCAGCCGTGGCGGCTTTCGCCGGCGCGGCCGACAGCATGGATCAGAGGAAACCGCACGCGATAAGGTCGTCACCGCGGACTGCACTGAAAGATGCACCATAATGGTCGGCAAGCCCTTCGAACGCCTGTTCCAGGTGATCCGGCTGCATGTCATTTGCCGGTGTGTTGATCAGGTCTCGGGCAAGGTGGATGGCCGCGATATTACGCTCGATTTCTGCCGGGTCGCAGCTCTCGGGTATGGCCAGCTTGACCTGGCCGGTTGTCGATGGCTTCAGATAGCGCCCGAACCGGTAGCAGCCTGCAGCAAAGCCGATCAGTGCCTGGGTCAGGTCCCCGGGATAGCGGGCAAGGTGCCAGTCTCCGGCGGGCAGGAGCCTCGAAAGTCTGCCGGTGATGAAAGGACCGCCGGTGTTCGCGCCAAGTCCGAGCAGGGCGCCGGCAAGTCTGCCGTCTTTTCCCGGAAGCATCAGGATCTCGCCTTCGCGCGCGGAAAATCCAGCCGAAAGGGCAAAGCTCCGAAAGTCCTCGGGAAGAGTATCCGTCTGCTCGAGTTCGGGCTGCACAACGCCGTAGAGCGGGGTGGTCGCCGCTCCCGTGTCGCAAAAAGGTGAAGGGCGGTTGAAGAGTTGGAAACTGGCCATGGGTGAATCACTCGATACTTGTCTGTCCTCCCGGCCCACTTTCGCGGGAAAAACTTTCTGTAAAGTGTCGGAAAGCCTCGGAACTGATTCCTTACGCTGATCGGGGCGCCCAGAACAGACGGAGATTGCCGGAAAATGAACAATCATACCGGGCTTTCAACAAAAGCGGCGATGGCGCTTGTGCTTGCCGCTATCACGGTTTCGGGCTGCGCCAGCGTGCGCAAGCCGATGACCTCGAGCCAGTATATGTCCGCCGAGGAGATCGCCAACCTGTCGCCTTCGCAGCGGCAGATGGCAAACTACAGGCTCGAAACGGCATTTCTGTCGCGGCCCGGCAACGTCAAATCGGGGATCGCCTGGTCCGAGTATTTGAAGGCGGAAGGCCGGTATTCCGAGGCCAATCTGGTGATGCGGGAGGTTGCTGCACGCAATCCCGATTCCGGTGACGCTCTGCTGTATTATGCCGGAACGCAGACTGCGCTGGGCTATTATCCCGACGCGCTGCGCACGATCCGCAACGCCGAGCAGATCGCCCCACGCGACTGGCGGACCTTTTCCCAGGAAGGTCTGATTCTCGATCAGATGGGTAAGCCGATGGAAGCACGCATGCGCTACCGTCAGGCTTTGGCGCTTTCACCGAAAAACCCGGAAGTCTTGTCCAATATGGCGGTTTCCTATGTCCTGACCCATGATTTGAATACGGCGGAAAATTATCTGCGCGAAGCAATTGCCCAGCGTGACGCCAGCTCCGAGGTGCGGATCAACCTTGCGCTTGTGCTTGCGCTGCAGGGCAAGGAACAGGAAGCTCAAAGGGTGGCGAGTGCCGGCGTTTCCGCCGAACAGGCACAAATCAACCTGGCAGCGCTTCAGGCCGCGACGGCACCCGGTGGCGCGTGGGAACAGTTTGTGGTTGGCGCCGACAGATAGAGCAATTCCGCTTTTCCCTGAATCACGAAATAGCTCTATCTCTTTGTTTTTACAGAATTCCTGACGGAAAACCGGTGCCCGTTTTTTCTGGAACTGCTCCAGGCGTGGGTGAAGGCGGTCGACCGAGGCGTTCTGCCGGTCGACCGTGTCAGGCCATCATCATGGCGACAAAGCGACTTGCAAGTCCAAAAGCCCCGCCAGGCATGCAGCAGAAAACACCGTGCTTCCGGCGAGTGTAAGCCAGATCGCCCAGTTGGTGCTTTTATCGCGCGGATGTCTTGACAGATAGATCAGCTTTGCGTCAGCCGGTCGCCAATTGGCCATTCCTGACAGATACCCGTTTTCAGTAAATCGCCGCTTGTCGCCGACATTTTCAGCCGATGCCGTAGCAGCGAAACTCGGGCAATTTGAGGTTTGCCGTCCCATTGCCTCACTCCCTCGTTTTCCGTTCCTGCCCATGGGCAGAAAATTCTCCCGAAAGTGAGTATATGGGATTGTCTTCACAAAACTAGCATAATTTGTAAACCGGCAAGATCCGCCCCGGATTTCGGTGGATCGATTTCTTCCGGCCTCAATTTCCTCAACCTGAAAGGCGTGTCAGTTTTCTTCGCCGTCCGGCTTCGATTCGTCTTCTGTAACGGGGATGGCGTAGGACCCCGTCAGCCAACGGGAAAGGTCCAGTTCCCGGCAGCGGTTGCTGCAGAACGGGTAGTTCTCCCGGGTAGAGGGTCGACCGCATTCTGAGCATTTTCGGGGTTTTCTCAAAGGTTCGACGCGGGCGTCGTTTGCGTTACCCATGTTCGCTCCATTGCTCTGAAATGTCGCAGCCATGGCCGGAAAGCAATGTCTGCGTCTCAAAAAGCGGCAGGCCAACAACGGCGGAATAGGAACCGACAAGCCGCTCGATAAACGCGGCTGCAAGCCCCTGTATGGCATATGCGCCAGCCTTGCCACGCCACTCACCGGACGCGAGATAGGCGGTAATCTCTTTTTGGAAAGGTTTTTGAAGGTCACGCGGGTTTCGACCACACGCAAACTGTCCGTCGTCTCTCCGGCCGCCCTGACACAAAGGCCGGTGAAGACCCGGTGATTGCGGCCCGAAAGCAGAGCAAGGCAGGATGACGCTTCATCCTCGCTCTCAGCCTTGGGCAGGATGCGCCGTCCTACGGCAACCACAGTGTCTGCGGAAAGCACGAGAGACCCACGCCAGCCCTCGTCAGTGGCGAGCGCCTCGGCAACCACGCAGGCTTTGCCGCGGGCAAGACGCCCGGCCAGCTGCCGCGGGGTTTCTTTCGCCGCCGGGGTTTCATCAATGTCGGCTGGATAGACCCGGTCGGGCGTCACCCCGATCTGGGCCAGCAGGTCCACACGGCGCGGCGATGCCGATGCCAGGACAAGTTTTGTCTTTGCCACGGTCAAGCCCGTTCCCGATCGGTCATGAGGGATCGCGCGCTTCTTACTTGAAGCGGTAGGTGATCCGGCCCTTGGTCAGGTCGTAAGGGGTCATTTCCACAAGTACCTTGTCACCAGCCAGAACACGAATGCGGTTCTTGCGCATACGGCCTGCGGTGTGAGCGATGATCTCGTGGTCGTTTTCAAGCTTCACCCGGAACGTCGCGTTCGGCAGAAGCTCGACGACGACGCCCGGAAATTCCAGTACTTCTTCTTTAGCCATCTATGTCGTTTCTTTTCTTCCATGCGTCCGGGTCCCAGAGCCTGGAACTGGCCGAACGCTGCTATCCCCCAGGCCGTTGCCGGCAAAATAGACGGGATGCAGTTGCTTCATTTGTCTGCAGCGTATCGGCTGCGTTTTAAAACGCGCGGCGCTGCGGAATTGCGGCGGAACCTACACAATAGTTCAACGTTTGTGAACCTTGTTTGCTGCTGTCGTCGTTTTTTGTTCACGTGACGTTCGAAACAGCGGTGGATGCCGGTTCAACCGCGCCAATAGAGCACGCAGAACAGTGTGAAAAGGCGGCGTGCGGTGTCGAAATCAAGCTCGATCTTGCCGTTCAGCCTGTCCTGCAGTGTTTGCGAACCTTCGTTATGGACGCCGCGCCGGCCCATGTCGATGGCCTCGATCCGGCTCGGCGTCGCCGTCTTGATTGCCTCGTAATAGCTCTCGCAGATCATGAAATAGTCCTTCACGATCCGTCTGAAAGGGGTCAGCGAAAGGATGTGGGTCGCAACCTTGTCACCATTTTCCAGCGATATATCGAAGATCAGACGCTTTTCCATGATCGAGAGCGTCAGTTTGTACGGTCCGCCGTCATGGCCCACGGGTTTAAAAAGTTCTCTTCCAGTAGGTCAAATATGGCGACGGCGCGTTCGTGCTCGACATCGGGCGAGGCGCGGCCGATGCTCTCGTCGAGAACAACATCGCTCAGCCTGTATTCGCCCGTCGTCATGTCTATTCCTTGCGGTTGAGGCGGATTGCGACCGATCGTGCATGCGCGCCCAGTCCCTCGCATTCTGCAAGCTCAATGGCCGGCGGTGCAAGCATATTCAGCTGGTCGGGGCCCAGGCGAAGGATGGATGTACGCTTCATGAAGTCCAGAACACCCAGGCCTGAGGAGAAGCGAGCAGAGCGTGCGGTCGGCAGAACATGGTTCGAGCCGCCGACATAGTCGCCGATCGCCTCCGGGGTATAATGTCCGGCAAAGATCGCACCGGCATTGCGGACCTTCGGGATAAGGGCATCGGGATCATCAACGGCAAGCTCTAGGTGCTCCGGTGCGATCCTGTTGGCGAGCGTCAGTGCGGTGTCGAGGTCCGAGACGGTGATGATCGCCCCATAGTCGCGCCAGCTTGCGCCTGCGATCTCGCCGCGCGGCAGGGTCTTGAGCTGCCGTTCGACGGCTTGCTCCACGGCCTTGCCAAGGGCGGGGTCGGTGGTGATCAGGATCGACTGGGCTGCCGTGTCGTGCTCGGCCTGCGCCAGAAGGTCGGCAGCAATCCAGTCGGGATTGTTCTGGCCGTCGGCAATCACCAACACTTCTGAGGGGCCCGCGATCATATCGATGCCGACCGTGCCGAATACGGCGCGCTTGGCGGCTGCGACATAGGCATTGCCGGGCCCGACGATCTTGGAGACCGGGGCAATGGTTTCCGTGCCATAGGCAAGAGCGGCCACGGCCTGTGCACCGCCGATCCGGTAGATTTCGCTGACACCTGCGATCTTGGCGGCTGCCAGCACTGCCGGGTTGATCTTGCCCTTCATGGCAGGCACGACCATGACGATGCGCTCGACGCCGGCGACCTTTGCCGGCACGGCGTTCATCAGCACCGAGCTTGGATAGCTTGCCGTGCCGCCCGGCACGTAAAGCCCGACCGCTTCCACCGCCGTCCAGCGGTGTCCGAGACCGACGCCAATCTCATCCTCATAGAAATCATCGGGCGGGAGCTGGCGGGCATGGTGCTTGCGGATCCGCTCCTCGGCCAGAATGAGTGCATCAATGACCTTGGGGTCGACTGCCGCGATTGCCGTTTCCAGTTCCTCTGCTCCGACCCTCATCGGTGTGGCGGGATCAGACAAGTCGACGCCGTCAAACCGTGCGGAATATGCGGCCAGTGCTGCATTGCCGTTTGCGCGTACGTCGGCAAGGATTTCATCGACGGTATCGCCGACATCCTTGGAGACTTCGCGCTTCATCGAAAGCAGCGACCTGAAAGCGGTTTCGAAGCGATCTTCGGCTGCGTCGAGCCAGATGGCCATGTTTGCCTCACTCAATCAATTGGGAAAAGTCTGTCCTTGTCTTGCGGTTTGCCTCAGCGCGGATGGCGCGGTTTGCCGCGCGCTTCCCAGCTTGCCGAAAGATCGGCCAGCAGAACTTCGATACATTCCACATCCGCAACGATCTCGCCACCACCTGACAGCGTGATGATCAGTGAGCCTTCCGGGCCGTCACCGTTTTTTCGAATTGCATCGAAAGCAGGTTGGAAACCTCGTCATCCGCTTTGCGGTCAAGCCCGATGCTGCGCACCGCATTGACCCGCTTGAAAACCAGCGCCGACCGTCGCCGCTCTGGCTTTTGAAGAAACCGCGCTTTTTCTCCCAGACGAAACGGTTGCACAGAAGCTGGAACTGACCCGCGACCCTGGAAAAGGTCACATCTCTGGACAGAAAAACGGCATCCTGAACATGCGCCGAGATGATGGCGAGGTCTTCTTCATCCAGCGCCATGAGCTTAAGTTGGTCGGTCGACATCGCACTTTTCCCGGCGGGTTCTCGTTTTGGAGCGTTTCAGGGCGATACGGAAACCGTTCGCTCTGTTGGTTCCAACCGAGATAAGCCCATGGCAGCCGTTTCGCAACCGCTGTGGCATCCGGTTTGTCGGTGTCGACAGGAAAATGGTGCCTGTAGCGGTGTCAGTCGCTGACGCGCTCGACAATGGCGCCACAGCGGGTGAGCTTTTCTTCCAGCCGCTCGAAGCCGCGATCAAGGTGGTAGACGCGCGACACAGTGGTTTCGCCCTTGGCCGCCAGTCCGGCGATAACAAGGGAGACCGAGGCGCGCAGATCTGTTGCCATCACCGGGGCTCCATGCAACTCGGATGCACCCTTGATTGTTGCGGTCTGGCCCGAAAGCGAAATGTCGGCGCCGAGACGGGCAAGTTCCTGAACATGCATGAACCGGTTTTCGAAAATCGTCTCGACAATGCGCGAGGTGCCCTTGGCGCGGGTCATCAGGGCCATGAACTGCGCCTGCAGGTCCGTCGGAAAGCCCGGATAGGGTTCTGTTGTAATGTCGACCGGGCGGATATCGTCGCCATGGCCGATGATATGGATGCCGGTTTCCGTGGGCGTGATTTCGGCGCCTGCTGCCCGGATCGCCTCGATTGCAGCGCTCAGGAGGGAAGCATCTGTGTTTTCCAGCGTGACCTCACCGCCAGCCATGGCAACGGCCATGGCATAGGTCCCGGTTTCGATCCGGTCTGGCAGCACGGTGTGGCGCGCGCCGGAAAGCGAGGTGACGCCATTAATGCTTATGGTGGGGGTGCCGGCACCTTCGATCTTCGCGCCCATGGCTTTCAGGCAATTGGCGAGGTCGACCACCTCCGGCTCGCGTGCAGAATTTTCCAGAACCGTGGTTCCGTTTGCAAGCGTTGCCGCCATCATCAGTGTGTGGGTCGCCCCGACAGACACCTTCGGGAACACATAATGGCGACCGACAAGCCCACCCTTCGGCGCTCTGGCCTCGACATAGCCCTGCTCGATCTCGATTTCGGCGCCCAGCGCCTTCAGCCCGTCGATGAAGAGGTCGACCGGCCGGGTGCCGATGGCGCAGCCGCCCGGTAGCGAAACCCGGGCAATGCCTTCACGCGCCAGAAGCGGACCGATGACCCAGAACGATGCGCGCATCTTGCGCACCAGGTCGTAAGAGGCGGTGGTTTCGGTAATCGTCGGGCAGTTGAAATGGATGGTGCGCGCATAGCCGTCGCTCTGGCGCTCGCGCCGGCCGTTGACGGAGATATCGACTCCATGATTGCCGAGAATGCGCATCAGAAGCTCGACATCGGCCAGATGCGGTACGTTTTCGAGCGTCAGTGTATCGCTGGTCAAAAGTGAGGATATGATCAGCGGCAGTGCCGCATTTTTCGCACCGGAAATGGGAATGACACCCTTCAAAGGGTTGCCGCCGACGACTCTGATTTGATCCATTCCACACTTTCCGGGAAATCCCGGCCTCTCCTTGAAGCTTAGGCGCGTCGCCTTAGACGAAACGCCCGCCATGATCAATCGCAATGGTTGATAAGTTGTTGAACGAGGCCGGTCAAAGCAGTGAAAAGTGGCAAGCGCGTGTTCGGCTTTTCTAAATTTCGGCGTGTGACTTCCGGATCCGGGCTGCCCGCCCGGCTTTCTCAGTCCTTGCCGGTGGTCTTCGAGGCCGGAAGCCCGTCGGTTTCATCTGCCTCGCCCTTACGGCGTGCGCGTGACTGCTGTTTGCGGCGCATCAGGTTTTCACGCAGTTGCTGTGCCGCGCGTTCCTTGCGAAGTGCTTCCGTATCTGGCTTTTTTCTGTGGCCCGGCGTCACGCATTCCGCCATACCCTCCTGAAACAGACTTGCCGCCGAAATGGCGGTTATGGGAAAAGAATTGTGATTATCGTCTTGCACTCGCAGCGGAGCTATGGCAATAGCCCGCTTGCCTGCACCGAACGGTGCCGGACGATTCCGCCAGACGGAAACGGGCTGCCGTAGCTCAGGGGTAGAGCACTCCCTTGGTAAGGGAGAGGCCGAGAGTTCGAATCTCTCCGGCAGCACCAGTTTTTATTTCGCTTCGCCGAAGCCAGCCGACATTTCGAATCAAGATAGTGTTTGTGTCGTTCGTCGACCGCACCAGATCGTTTGTTGTGTGATCTGTTTCCTTTCGGTCGTTATCGAAGGCGGGCAGCCCCTTCGAGGTTCGTGCTTTCAAATACCGGAAACGCCCCATGGTCGCCCTTTTTGTGCCCCGCAGAAACAACAAGCGCGAAATGGCGAGAGATTGAACTTAATTTTCTAGCGATGGCCGGTTACGGCGAACCGTTTTCTTGGATTGGGGCCTCAACTTTCCTAATTTCGGCCACAGTTCGAAACACGAAAGAATGGTTTCCCAATGAGAAAAACACTCTTCGCCGCACTCGGCGCCGCTCTCCTCCTGACCGCCGGTGCGCCCGCCAAAGCGGACGATCAGGTGGAAATTCTGAACGTGTCCTATGACATTGCGCGGGAACTCTACGCGACCATCAACCCGGCCTTTGCCGAATACTGGAAGAACGAGACCGGACAGGATGTGACCATCAAGCAGTCGCATGCTGGCTCCTCCAAGCAGGCTCGCGCCATCCTTCAGGGGCTGAAGGCTGACCTCGTGACCTTCAATCAGGTGCTTGACGTTCAGATCCTGGCCGACAAGGGCTTTGTCGCCGAGGACTGGCAGCAGGCGCTGCCGAACAATGCTTCGCCCTATTACTCGCTGCCGGCCTTTCTGGTGCGTGAGGGCAATCCGAAGGATATCAAGGACTGGGACGATCTCGCCCGCGACGATGTCCAGTTGGTGTTCCCCAACCCGAAGACCTCGGGTAATGCCCGTTACACCTATCTGGCTGCCTATGCCTACGGGCTTGAAAAGTTCGGTGGCGATGATGCCAAGGCCCGTGAATTCGTCGGCGATGTGATTGGCAATGTTGCCGTTTTCGACACGGGTGGCCGTGGCGCGACCACCACCTTTGTCGAACGCGGTATCGGCGATGTGCTGATCACTTTCGAGGCTGAGGTCGAAAATATTCGCGCCCAGTATGGCGAGGACAGAATATCTGCGCGTCGTGCCGTCGATCTCGCTTCTGGCCGAATTTCCGGTTGCTGTTGTTCAAAAGGTTGCCGAGCAGCGCGGGACGCAGGACGTCTCCAAGGCCTATCTCGAGTTCCTTTACACCGAGCAGGGCCAGGAAATCGTCGCATCGTTCAACAACCGTGTCCACAACCCGGAAGTGAAGGCTCAATACGCCGACAAGTTTCCAGAGGTGAAGCTGGTGACGGTTGAGGAGATATTCGGCGGTTGGGGCGAGGCCAACGAAACTCACTTCAGCGATGGTGGCGTGCTCGACCAGATCCAGGCCGGCAACTGAGCCTGAACCGCTGACAATCCGGGGCCTGCGCCTTGGCGCGGGTCTCTTGCCTTTTACAATCGATGTGGTGCATCGTGCCGTCACATCAATCAGGGCCATCATGTCGACCTCGATTTCACACGCCAGCCGTCAGCGATCGTCCGCCCGACGGGTTATTCCCGGTTTCGGGCTGACGCTCGGCGTCACGCTGCTGTTCGTCTGCCTGATCATTCTGCTGCCGTTGAGCGCCCTGTTCTTTCAGCTCGGCCAGCTTGGATTTGCAGATTACTGGCGCATTATCTCGTCGGACCGTACGCTGGCTGCGTTTCGGGTGACGATTTCTGCGGCCCTGATGGCGACGGTGTTCAATGCCTGTTTCGGCCTGCTGCTCGCCTGGGTGATCGTGCGTTATAAATTCCCCGGCAAGCGCTTGCTGGACGCGCTGATCGATCTGCCATTTGCCCTGCCTACCGCTGTTGCCGGTATCGCGCTTGTCGCTCTTTACGACCGCAATGGCTGGATGGGAATGCTGCTGGCCGAGATGAACATCAAGGTCGCCTATACCTGGTGGGGCATCGCAATTGCCATGACGTTTACCTCGGTGCCTTTTGGGGTGCGGACGGTGCAACCGGTCATGGAAAGTCTCAAACTCGATATCGAAGAGGCCGCGCAGACGCTTGGCGCGCGCGACATCCAAGTGTTTCGTCACATTATTTTTCCGCAGCTCTGGCCGAGTTTCATCATGGGCGCGTCGCTGGCTTTTGCCCGGTCGCTCGGGGAGTTCGGTGCGGTTATCTTTATTGCCGGTAATATGCCCTACAAGACCGAAATTGCCTCGCTTTTGATCATGATACGGCTGGATGAGTATGATTTCCCGGCCGCCAGCGCGATTGCGGGAACACTGCTTCTGCTGGCGCTTGTTGTGCTGGTTCTCGCCAATATAGCCACGGGCCGCGCCGGTCGGCACCTTTCAAGGGAGGCTAAGGGATGGCAATTGCAACCATGCATCCTCAGGTGCGCGCCTTGATGCGCCGCCGCCGTGCCAAGCGATTGGCGCTTGTCATCGTCGCCGTGGCCTTTGCGTCGCTGGTCATGGGACTGCCGAGCCTTGCGATTTTCGTACGCGCCTTTTCCGAAGGTGTCGGGGTCTATCTTTCCAGTATCACTGAGCCGGAAACCCGTCATGCCATCCTGCTGACGGTGATCACCGCGCTGATCGCGTTGCCGATCAATATGGTGTTTGGTATCTCCGCCGCATGGGCGGTGACGCGGTTCCGTTTCCCGGACGCCGGGCGCTTGTTACCATTATCGAATTGCCTTTTTCGATATCGCCGATCGTTGCCGGTCTCTGCTATCTTCTGGTCTATGGTTCGACCGGGCTTGTCGGCGGGTTTCTCGACCAGTGGAACATTCAGCTGATGTTCAATCTGACAGGCATCGTGCTGGTCTCGCTGTTTGTGACCTGCCCCTTCGTTGCCCGTGAGCTTATTCCGCTGATGGAGATTAGCGGGCGCGATCAGGAAGAAGCAGCGCTGACACTCGGGGCCAATGGTTGGCAGACGTTCTTCTACGTGACGCTGCCCAATATCCGCTGGGCGCTGCTTTACGGTGCGATCCTTGCCAATGCCCGCGTGATCGGCGAATTCGGCGCCGTCAGCGTGGTTTCCGGCAATATTCGCGGCGAGACGATGACGCTGCCGCTGCAGGTTCAGCTTCTCTATGACGACTACAATGTTGCTGGCGCCTTTGCCGCAGCCACCATCCTCGCCGTGATTGCCGTGATCACGCTGATCCTGCGCGCGGTGATTGAATCGCGCCATCCCAATGTCCACTGAGATCAACCGGGAGACCGATCATGGGTCTTGAGATCGAAAATGTTTCGAAATCCTATGGCAGCAACCTGGTGCTGGATGCTGTCGATCTGGATGTTCAACCCGGTGAGTTTGTCGCGCTTTTGGGGCCTTCAGGCTCCGGCAAGACAACGCTTTTACGGATTATTGCCGGGCTGCAGTTTGCAGAAGGCGGCAGGCTGGTGATGGAGGGCGAGGATATTACCGGGCTTGAGGCGCGGCTTCGCCGCTTCGGAATGGTGTTTCAAAGCTACGCACTGTTTGAGCATATGAGTGTTGCAGACAATACCGCTTTCGGTCTTAAGATGCGTCCGCGTGGCAGCAGGCCATCGCGCAGTGGAATTGGCGAGAGGGTGAAAACGCTCCTCGATATGGCCGAGATCGGGCATCTTGCCGAGCGGTATCCCTCGCAGCTTTCCGGCGGTCAGCGCCAGCGTGTTGCGCTGGCACGCGCGCTGGCCATCGAGCCGCGCCTGCTGTTGCTGGATGAGCCTTTTTCCGCGCTCGATACCAAGATCCGCAAGGGGCTGCGCTCGGCGCTCAGGGATTTGCAGAGGAAGGTCGGTATTTCCGCCATTCTGGTAACGCACGATCAGGAAGAGGCTTTCGAAATCGCAGACCGGATTGCGGTGATGTCGGAAGGCCGTATCGAGCAATTCGGCACGGCCGAAGAGCTGTTACGCACGCCAGCTAGCCCCTTCGTTGCTGAGTTTCTGGAAGGCATGGCGAATTATGAAAATCAGGGCGCCGGTATTTAAGCGGCGAATGGCCTGCACTTAGAGCCCCAGCTCATGCCACATACGGTCAACGCTTTCGGTCACGTCATCAGGCATTTTAAGGACCTCGCCCCATTCACGGTCGGTCTCAGGGCCGATCTTGTTTGTTGCATCCAGACCCAACTTGCCGCCAAGGCCGGGCTTGGGCGAGGCAAAGTCGAGATAGTCGACGGGCGTGCTTTCCAACAGCAGCGTATCGCGGGAGGCATCAAAGCGGGTGGCGAGCGCCCACATCACATCTTTCCAGTCGCGTACATTGATATCCGGATCGACCACAATGATCAGCTTGGTCATGTTGAACTGCGATAGCATCGACCATAAGCCCATCATCACCCGGCGCGCCTGACCGGCATAGCGCTTGTCGATGGCAATCACGATAGCGCGGTAGGAGCAAGCCTCGGGCGGCAGGTAAATATCGGTGATTTCTGCAAATTGTTGTTTGACGAGCGGGATGAACAGCTCGTTCATGGCCTCTCCCAAAACGGACGGCTCGTCCGGCGGGCGGCCGGTATAGGTTGACAGGTAAATAGGCTTGCGGCGCATGGTAATTGCCGTAATCGTGACCACGGGAAAACGCTCGATTGCGTTAAAATAGCCGGTGTGGTCGCCATATGGCCCTTCATTGGCTTCCTCGGAGATTGAGACGGTGCCTTCCAGCACGATTTCTGCATTGGCAGGGATGGAAAGTGGCTGCGTGAGGGCAGGGGCTATCCGGGTTTTGCGGCCTCTTAAAACGCCTGCAAAATCAAGCTCGCTCATGTCTTCAGGCAATGGCATCACAGCAGACAGGATCGTGGCAGGGTCTGTGCCAATCGCGATTGCGACCGGCATGTCCTTGCCTGACTTTTGCCAGGAGCGAAAATGTTTGGCACCGCCGCGCTGCGATAACCAGCGCATGATCAGCCTGTTCTTGCCCAAAACCTGCATGCGATAAATGCCGACATTGGCCGGGCCTGCCGGGCCGGATTTCTCACAATCGCGGGTGATGACCAGCGGCCATGACACCAGCGGCGCCGGTTCACCCGGCCAGCACCATTGGATCGGCAACCGACCGAGATCAACCTCGTCTCCGCGCCAGACGACGTCCTGACAGGGCGGTCGGTTCTCATCTTTTACACCAAGCGAAAGTGCTGATCGTAGCAGGGGAAGACTGCCCATCGCTTCCTTGAGGCTTGCTGGCGGATGCGGAGATTTAAGTTCGCCCAGAAGCGCTGCCAGATTTCCGATCCCACCTTCAGTTTGTCCAAATCCCCATTCAATCCGTTCCCTTGTTCCGAACAGATTGGCCAGAAGCGGAATGTCGCTGATCTCGCCCATCGTCATGAACCGGTTTTTCAAACAGCAGCGCCGGGCCGCCCGTTGCAAGCACACGGCGATGGATTTCGGTGATCTCGTGTTTGAGTAAAACAGGCTTTGAAATACGCTTCAGCTGCCCATGGTTTTCAAGCGTCTTTAGGAAATCCTGTAACCCGTCATAGCGGTGCGGCGGCGTTTGTTTTTTCATCTGCTTTCATTGACGTTCGCAAAAGCGAAGGTCTTTGCGCTAGCTCAAATCGGAGCGGTCCCACTGTCGATAGTTTGCAGCCAACAAGGCTTAACAAAAGGCAGAACTGATGAGGCTCCCGCCCGCACTCGCCATCCCCTTCGATCTTGTGCCGGTACCGATTGCCGAGCGCACCGCCAATATGCTGCTGCAGCGGCTGATGCGCCGGCATCCCGGTATTTTCGAGCGTCTGGGCGAACACAAGTCCAAACGCTTTGGGTTTCGGCCGATCGACCTTCCCTTCGTTTTTGTCGTTGCCCCGGCGGAAGAGGAAGTGACCGTGCTGCGTGGCGATGCCGAAGACGGCGCCGATGCGGCCGTCGAGGGGCCGTTCTTCATGCTGCTGGCTCTGATGGAAGGCCGGTTGGACGGTGATGCACTGTTCTTCTCGCGAGACCTTGCAATCTCGGGCGATATGGAAGCCATGCTGGCGCTGAGAAACGCGCTTGATGATTGCGAAATCGATCTGCCGACTGATCTTTCGACACTTGCAGGCCCGTTTGCACCGGTCGTTGCCCGTACGGCAGCGCGCATTCGTGGCAAGGTGCTGTTCGAGGAGCCGCGTTCATGGAGCTGATCTGCCCCGCCGGAACCCCTCTGCCTTCCGCGCCGCCGTCGATGCCGGCGCCGACGCGGTCTATTGTGGTTTTCGCGACGAGACCAACGCCCGCAACTTCCCTGGACTGAATTTTTCGCGTGAGGAACTGGGCGAGGCGATTGCCTATGCCCATTGTCACGGCTCAAAGGTTCTGGTCGCGCTCAACACCTTCATGCGCGCCGGTGCCGAGGAGATCTGGTATGAGGGGGCTCGCGAGGCCTCCCGGCTTGGGGCGGATGCGCTGATCCTGGCCGATATGGGACTGATGGCCTATGTCACCGAGAACCTTCCCGAACAGCGTTTGCATGTCTCTGTGCAGGCCTCTGCCTCGAATGCAGATGCGATCAGCTTTCTGGTTGATGCCTTCGGCGCCAAACGCGTTGTCCTGCCGCGCACGCTGACGATTGACGATATCGCCAGGATTTCCAAAGCCGTGACCTGCGAGATCGAGGTCTTCGTGTTCGGTGGCCTTTGTGTGATGGCGGAAGGGCGGTGTGCGCTGTCTTCCTACGCCACCGGCAAGTCGCCGAACATGAACGGTGTCTGCTCGCCGGCCAGCCATGTGCGCTATCGCCGCGAGGATAATGAGATGGTGTCTGAGCTCGGCGGCTATACGATCAACCGCTTTGGCAATGATGAGCCGGCTGGCTACCCGACGCTCTGCAAGGGCCGGTTCGATATCGGCGAGGCCTGCGGCTATGCGTTCGAAGATCCGGTTTCGCTCGATGTCATGAGTGAGATCGATGCCCTGAGGGCCGCCGGTGTGTCGGCGCTCAAGATCGAAGGGCGCCAGCGCGGCAAGGCCTATGTCGCCGAAGTCGTATCGACGCTGAAGGCTGCACTCGATGCCGACCCCGAACGCCGTGCCGTGTTGCTGTCGCGGCTTCGCGGCCTTTCGGAAGGGCAGAAGACAACGTCGGGAGCCTATGAAAAGAAATGGCGATAAGGGGAGATGAAATGACCAGCACAGAACTCACGCTCGGACCGGTCTATTATCTCTGGGACGGACCGAAATGGCGCGACTTTTATTTCCGGATTGCCGATGAGGCGCCGGTTTCGCGTGTCATTGTCGGCGAAACCGTTTGTTCCAAGCGCCAGCATCTCGTCGACCCCTACATGGATGCGGTGACCGAACGGCTGGAAGCTGCCGGCAAGGAGGTCGTGGTCTCCACCTATGCGCTCGTGACCCTGATGCGCGAGACGAAGAAGTTGCGCGCGCTCGCAGCCAATGGTGATCGGCTGGTCGAGGTGAACGACCTGTCTGCCTTCATGTATCTCGACAGTCGTCCCCACACGGTCGGGCCGCTCGTCAATGTCTACAACGCTGCCACCGCAAGGCTTCTGAAGACCCGCGGCGCAACCACCCTCTGTCTGCCGCCGGAATTGCCGATGAGTTCCATCACGGCGATTGCAGTAGGTGATCCGGGTGTCGAGCTCGAGATCTTCGCCTTCGGGCGTGTTCCGCTTGCCATCTCTGCCCGCTGCGCCCATGCGCGCTCGAAGAACAAGATCAAGGATAATTGCCAGTTCGTCTGCGCGGAGGATCCGGACGGGCTTGATGTGCGCACGCTCGACCGCCAGCCGTTCCTCAGTCTCAACGGCGTCCAGACCATGTCGCACACTTGTCAGGCGCTTCTTGGGGAACTGGACGCATTGCGGTCCGCCGGCGTCTCCCGCTTCCGCCTGTCTCCGCAAAACTGTGACATGGTCGCGGTTGCGGAGGTTTATCGCGCCGTGCTGGATGGCAGCTTGGATGTGGAGACGGGCAAGGCGCGGCTGACCGCAATCTATCCGGATGTCCCGCTGTCCAACGGTTTTCTCTATGGCAAGGAAGGCGCGGCGTTTGTGGAGCACGCCGCTGATAGCTGAACCGGTCAGCCGGTCATCGAAGCGGCAAACAGCGTCAGGCCCATCAGCATGACCAGAAACGCACCGCCGATCTCGATGGTGCGGCCGATGACGGTGGCGCGGTGCGAACCGTGGCCGGCAAGCCGGATGGCAAGGCCCTTGGCTGACACGGCGATGATGGCGAGTGCCGAAACGGTAATCGCGGTGCCGATGGCCATGGCGAAGACCGAGGCGATGCCGCCGAGGATCAGTCCGTTCAACAGGGCGAAGGTCAGCACGATCAGTGCTCCCGAGCAGGGGCGCATGCCGATGGCAAGGATTGCCGCACCGGCGCTTTTCCAGTTGAAAGTCCTGCCGCCCAGTGTTGAAGGTTCGGGCATGTGGGCGTGACCACAGCCACAATCAGGGCCATGAACATGGTCATGTTCATGATGCGCGTGCGTGTGGTGATCGGTTTCGTGATGATCATGGTCAATATGCGCGCCGGCCGTTGCCGGCGCGTGGCCCTGATGGCCTGTCATCAGCGGGCGCGATTTGGTAAAAACCAGCCAGGCGCCGAAACCCGCGATCAGCAGAAAGCTTGCCCGCTCCATGAACAGCGTGGCGTCGCCCATGGAAACGGCGGTGCCGCGCAACAGCAGATAGGCAGTGCCGACCAGAAGTACGGCCATGAGCCCCTGGGCAAGCGACGCCAGCAGCGAAATCATGATCCCACGCTTCAGCTCGGTTTCATTGGCGATCATGTAGGAGGAGATCACCGCCTTGCCATGGCCGGGGCCTGCGGCATGGAACACGCCATAGGCGAAAGAAAGCCCCACCAGACCCAGAACCTTGAAAGGGTCGTCCTGCATCGCTTTCAGCGCTCCGGTCAGCGCCCGGTAGAATTGCTGCTGATAATGATTGATGGTGATCAGCATGCCCTGAAACGGCCCGAACGACGAGGAAAACGAAGGTTCCGACGCGCCGATACCGAGCGGAGACTGCGCCGCGGCGAATTTTGCGCCGGCGACAAAGGCAAGGACGATCAGGAAAACGGCAAGGAGAGGGCGTGTTATTCGCATGTGATGTCCAGCTTGGTGGCAAACAGCTTGCTCATGTCGGTCGGGTCATTGAAGAAGGCGGCGGTGAGACTGTCCGAATTCTCGGAGAGGATTTCGTCCGCATCCGGCCGCAGCACGTTTTCCTTGCATTTATCGAAGGCCTTGCCCTCGATCACCAGATCGCTGTCATTGCGGAAATCGATGGCGGTGTACATCGTCGGGTCATAAACGCCGAAGGTCAGGTGTCCCGAAAGCGGCAGCGGGTTTTCGGGTTTCGCGGCGAAGAACAGGAGCAATTGTCCGTCGACCATGTCGGCATGGATGACGTCGGGCATGGCGAGCTTCACGTCCTCACCATTGGCTGTGATCTGCGTATAGTAATTGTACTCGGCCAGCGACTGGCGCACGGTTTCGCCGATTTCCGTCAACTCGTCGCCTGTCAGTTGATTGTCGAGATTGGTGTCGTAGTCGAGGATGACAGAGGAAGAGAAGAATTCGTCGAAGCGCCAGACATTCTGGAGAGCGGTCACATTGCCATCGTCACCGGCGACCACTTCGAGCCGTGCGTCAACAAAAACATGGGGTGGGCAAGCACGGGGCTGGAAGCCCCTGTGGCAAAAACGAGGCCGTAAAGCGCTGCTTTAAGTCTCAAATTATCATCCCCTGAAATCGGCGTTGGCCCGATTTGTGAATATCTGGACCAGAATTGAGTCAGAAACGTGCCGGATCAGTGTTTTTCGCAGTCGTTTTCCCGGAACCATTTTGAAAGGTAGTCCACGAACGAGCGGACCTTCGCGGGTAAGTAGCGTCTGTGCGGAAATACGGCATAAATGCCTGAATGCTGCGGCAGATATTCGTCGAAAAGCGATACGAGTTCGCCGCTATCAATAGCACGGCGTGCGACGAAATCCGGCAGCAGGGCGATGCCGAGGCCGGAAAGCGCGCCGCGCATGGTCACCATCGGCGAATTAACCTCGATCGGTCCGTGTATCGGCACACTGAACGCAGTGCCGTCTTCAGGGTTCTGAAACCGCATCGTATTGAAGGATTTGGGATTGGTGTCGATGATGACCGGGTGATTGGCCAGATCCGCCGGCTTGTCGAGCGGTGTTTCGAGACTGGCCAGAAACGCGGGCGAGGCGCAAACCCGGTTGATAGAGCTCGCAAGCTTTCGCGCGATCATCGTTGAATCCTCAAGTCGCGTGATGCGCACCGCCACATCATAACCCTCTTCAACGAGATCGACGAAGCGATCCTCGGCGACAATTTCCAGCGTCAATTCGCCATGGGCCTTGGCAAAGTCGATCAGCGCCTGGCCGGCCGGCGCGTCGACAAAGGTGCGCGGGACCGAAACGCGGAGCCTTCCGCGCAGGTCGGTATTGTTGGCACGCACGGCATCGGAAAGGTTGTCGACTTCCTGGATGATCTCGACGGCGCGGCGAAAATAGATATGCCCGGCTTCCGTCAGGAAAACTGCCGCGTGGTCCGGTTCAGGAGCAGGGCGCCAAGATTGTCCTCGAGCTCGCGGACATATTTGGAGAGTAGTGCCTTCGAGCGTCCGGTCTTTCTGGCAGCGGCGGAAAAGCCCTCGGCTTCGACCACATCAATGAAGGCACGCATCCGCGTCAAGGTGTCCATGGCCGCTCCTGTTGGCTTGCCGGAATTTTTGTTTGAGCTTTGTCAAGCAGATAGCACGAATGCGATTGCTTGCAGCAGGATTTTGGGGTCCACCCACTTGATTTTCAAGTGCGTTTTTAATATCTCTCCGGTTGCCCAAAGTCGCGCGTGCCTGTGGGTGTCCGCCGAACCCTCGAATGGTGAGGAACTCGGTAAGGTACCTGGAATTAACCCTCCAGTCGCTTCCCCGGCCAACCGGTTAAGCGAGGACATCTTGAAGCAACGACGGTGCGGGCCTTTCTGGTGTCTCCCGGCTTTCCAACAGCCGGGGTCCTAAAGAGGCACATACCATCATTGCCGGAAGTGCGGTCGGGATACCCCTCCAATCCAAGGCAGACAAAGCCGGACTTGTCCATTGCGGGCGGGTTCAATATTGAGCGTTCACCGCTAGCGGTCCCCGGGGTCTCCACCGGCCGGGTTCGTGAGCGGATCGATGCGCCCTTTGTCGACCCGATTTTTCGGGTCATTGCTTCGAAAGAAGAGGGTTATCATGACCACCGAACGTATCGCTGAATTCTTCAAGACCCGCCGTCCCGATGGGCCTTGCCTCGTTGTTGACCGCGAAGTCGTGCGTGACAACTACACCGCCTTCCGCCGCGCGCTGCCGAACAGTGACATCTTCTACGCCGTCAAGGCCAACCCGGCGCCGCAAATCCTCGAGCTTCTCGCCAGCCTCGGCTCCAACTTCGATTGCGCGTCCGTCGCCGAAATCGAAATGGCGCTGGAAGCCGGTGCCGGTGCCGACCGCATTTCTTATGGAAACACCATCAAGAAGGAGCGCGATGTTGCCCGCGCTTATGCGCTCGGCGTCAACCTTTTTGCTGTCGATTGCCATGAGGAAGTTGAAAAAATTGCCCGTGCCGCTCCCGGTGCGCGCGTGTTCTGCCGCGTTCTCACCGATGGCGAAGGCGCCGAATGGCCGCTGTCGCGTAAGTTCGGTTGCGTTCCGGCCATGGCCGTCGACGTGCTGGTCTATGCGCATCAGCTTGGTCTGGAAAGCTACGGCGTATCCTTCCATGTTGGTTCGCAGATGACCAAGGTCGAAGCCTGGGATGCAGCGCTTTCCGATGCAAAGCGGGTTTTCGCGCAGCTTGCCAAGCAGGGCATCCACCTGCAGATGGTCAACATGGGTGGCGGTTTTCCGACCAAGTATCTGCGCGACGTGCCGACGGCGGAAGCCTACGGCCAGGCGATCTTTGCCGCTCTGTCGCGCCACTTCGGCAACCGGCTACCGCGCACGATCATCGAGCCGGGCCGCGGCATGGTCGGCAATGCCGGCGTGATCAAGTCGGAAGTCGTGCTGATCTCGAAGAAGTCCGACAATGACAAGCATCGCTGGGTTTTCCTCGACATCGGCAAGTTCGGCGGTCTCGCCGAAACCATGGATGAAGCCATTCGTTATCCGATCCGCACCGAGCGTGATGAAGACGAGATGGAAGCTTGTGTTCTGGCTGGTCCGACCTGCGACAGCGCCGACGTGATGTATGAGCAGAACATGTACCCACTGCCGATCACGCTGACGATCGGCGACGAGGTTCTGATCGAAGGCACTGGCGCCTACACGACGACCTATGCCTCCGTCGCCTTCAACGGCTTCGAACCGCTCAAGTCCTACGTCATCTGAGAGCCTTCTTCGGATGACGGGTGTGAAGTGAGACTGCGGCCCTCCTGCGGTCGCAGTCTCGGTAGCACGCCGGTGCGATAAACGCTGCCGGTCTTTGAGGCTGTTTTGGGGAATTGGTCTGATGGCCCCTTTCTTTCAGGACGATACTATTGTCGCAGGCACCCCGGCTTTCACGATCTCGGAGGAAGTCGCTTTCGATGTCGTCGCGCGTGAAAACCTTCTTGATCGTGCCATGGGCGCGATGCGGAAGCGGAAGTCGTCGGAGAAGCTTCGCCGCAATCGTTTGCCGGCCGAAGGTCTGGCGCTTGTTGCTTGCGACCGCGATGGTGTGGTGATCGGCACGGTTCGGCTTTGGCATGTTGATGCCGGTGTGAATGCGTCCGGTCGCGCTGTTCCGGCTCTGCTGCTTGGCCCGCTCGCGGTCGACCCCGGCGCAAACGGCAA
The DNA here is from genome assembly GCF_028401385.1 of Marinicella algicola. Lineage (GTDB taxonomy): Bacteria > Pseudomonadota > Gammaproteobacteria > Xanthomonadales > Marinicellaceae. The sequence continues at coordinate 3,215,442 of NZ_JAQOMR010000001.1, read as the reverse complement.
GGGCGTCGGCTCGGCCCTGATGCGTGCGGCGATTGCGGCTGCTGCGGCGCGCGGCCACGGTGCGATCCTGCTGGTCGGTGATCCGGAATATTATCAGCGCTTCGGCTTCTCGGCCGGCAAGGCGGAATGCCTTGTCATGCCCGGCCCGTTCGAGCGCCGCCGCTTTCTTGGTCTGGAGCTCAAGGATAGCTGGCTTGCCGGTGCAGTCGGTGTTCTCGTTGCAACGGGTGCCAGGGCACCATCGGCACGGGTCAAACCACTGCGTCGTGCGGCCTGAATCCGGGCGACAAATTCATCAGCAGATAAAAAGGCTCTGACTCAATTTTGATGATATTTGGGACTCTGCTGACACGGTTTTCGTTGGAGAACCAATGCCATGCGCTCCCAATTTCGTCTTTCCGGTCTGATCCCAGCCGAATTTGTGGTGGAAACAACTCGCGAGGATGCCACGGCAATCGCGATCTCCGCACGTGCTGCTTCGAGCTGTAGCTCATGTCCTCAATGTGGCACGGCGTCTTATCGTGTTCATAGCCGCTACACGCGGGTGATTGGCGATCTACCGTGTTGCGGACGACGGATCGAATTGCATCTGACCGTCCGACGGTTCATTTGCGGGGTCGGCAATTGCAGTCAAAAGATTTTCGCCGAGCGGTTCGGCGATGACGTGGTCCGACCGATGGCCCGCAGGACAGCGCGTCTGGACACCTTGGTTCGCCATCTCGCGCTTGCATTGGGCGGTCGACCAGCAGCCCGACTTGCGGATCGCCTCGGATTTCCGGTGAGCAATGATACGCTGTTGCGCACCGTTCGGCGGTATGATCGCCCACCGCCAATACCACCGAGCGTCATCGGGATAGATGATTGGGCATGGCGTCGCAATCATCGGTATGGCACGATCATTTGCGATCTTGAGCGGCGAAAAACAATCGCATTATTGCCAGATCGGGAGCCGGCGACAGCCAAAGCCTGGCTGGCCCAGCAGCCCCAGATTGAAATGATCGCACGAGACCGCGGAGGCGGATATGCACAGGCTGCCGCACAGGCCCTGCCGCAGGCCGACCAGATCGCAGACCGTTGGCACCTTATGGAGAACGCCAGCCACGCCTTTCTCGACGCTGTACGCAAATCTATGCGACAGGTCCGCATGGTAATTGGCACAGCAACCGTTCACCCGAAGCTACTCACTGCCGCGGAGCGCCTGCAATACGAAGGTTATCTGCGGCGTGAGGAAGCCAATGCCGTTATACGCGGGTTCGTTGCCAACGGCGTGTCCATCAAGGAAATCGTGCGAAGAACCGGATACAGCCGAAAACTGGTCCGCAGTGTCGTCCGGGGTCAGCGTACCGACATCTTCCGGGTCCGACAAAGCTCGCTCGAGCCGTATCTGCCTTGGCTTGAAACGCAATGGGATGCCGGACTGCGAAACGGAGCTGAGCTATGGCGGCAACTTCGATTGGCTGGCTTCGACGGCAGCCTGCGGGTCGTCACCGAATGGGCAACGCGGCGTCGGCGTGCTGAAAAGGCCGAAAGCGGTCTCGGCTATGCGCCGGCCGCCCGTACGGTCGTCCGCCTGATGACGCTTGAACGGAACAACCTGACCAAGGCCCAAACGATAACGGTTGCAGCCATTGAAGAAAGTCTGCCAGACCTTGTCGAAGCCAGGGAAGTCGTTGAGGGCTTCCATGAAATGCTGCGCCACAAGTCCAAAGATGATCTGGAAGCCTGGATCGACCGTGCGACTAAAAGCCTGGTTGCCTCCTTCGCCAACGGCGTCATCCGCGATAGGGCCGCGGTCCAAAATGCGATCAGCTCAAAGTGGTCGAATGGTCAAACCGAAGGGCAGATTACCAAACTCAAACTCGTCAAACGGCAGATGTACGGACGGGGAAAACTCGATCTACTCGAGGCGCGTGTCGTCGGAGCGTCCTGATGCCATCGAGATCGCGTCAGAGCCTAAAAGACCCTCACGGCATTGCCGTGAGGGTCTTTGATTGGTGCCTGTTCTGCGTGTGCCGATCAGCTTGCCCGGCGGCGTTCGCTCACGGGCTGATAAGCGAGCTTTGCATGATAAGCGCAATAGGGCGTGTTTTCGGGGACCTCGCAGCCGCAGAAGTAGAAGTCGTCCTGGGTCGGGTCGCCGACCGGCCATTTGCAGGTCTGCTCGGTCAGGTCCGTCAGCGCGATCTTGCGCATGATCGGCACGACATTGTTGTTCGGCGCGGTTTTCTGCTCGGGAGCTGCTTCTGTCTCAGCAACGAATTCCTGCTTCAGCGCGGTCGCGCCTGCGGTGCGGGCGCGCTGCTGGAAGGCGTGGATGCAGGGGCATCCGAAGGCTTGCGGCCACCGGCGCGCGCAGCAAAGTTGGGAGCGCGCGGCGGGGCGGTGTTGCGTGCCGTTGCGCGGGTTGCGCTTGACGATGGTGTGCCGCCGCTCTTGGCGCGGCCGGGCAGCGCCAGACGGTGAACCTTGCCAATCACGGCGTTGCGGCTCACGCCGCCGAGCTGATTGGCGATCTGGCTCGCGCTCAACCCCTCGGACCAGAGTTGTTTGAGTTTTTCAACACGCTCGTCTGTCCAGCTCATGCGTTATCTCCGGCTGTTTGCGGGCGGAATCAGTCACCATGCTCCGGAATGTCTCCGAAACAGGAAAGTGTCGCCAATCCGGGTGATCAGATCCGCCGCCTGCAGTATTCTGTTGGTCCTAAGTTAGGCCGATGGCACTATCGTGGCAAGGTGACAGCGAATCACCTGAATCCTTTTTCGTGGTTTTCCCCAACTTGGTGTTTTTCGGATTTATAATGTGATGCGCCTGCAAAGTGCTGGGCCGCACTGCATTTGTTGACATTGGGGTTGGAGATGACAATATATGCCCAGCCGCCGCCTGAGGCGGCATTTTTAATTTCTGCAACCGCCACAGACCCAAAAGGCTGGCATCTTGTCCTTGCCGGGAGTTTAACCGCCATGTCCGGAATATCGCCGCTGTTCAACACGTTCGCCAGAATACCGCTTCGCTTCGAGCGCGGTGAAGGCGTCTGGCTTGTGAGCGACAAGGGCGAGCGATATCTTGATTTTGCCGCCGGTATTGCTGTCAATTCGCTTGGGCATGCCCATCCACATCTGGTTGCGGCGCTGCAGGACCAGGCCGAAAAGCTGTGGCACGTCTCCAACCTCTATCAGGTTCCGGGACAGGAACGGTTGGCGGAGCGGCTGACCCAAGCCACTTTCGCCGACAAGGTATTCTTCAGCAATTCCGGTGCGGAAGCGCTGGAAGCGGCGATCAAGACCGCGCGGCGTTATCATTATTCCAGGGGAAACCCTGAGAAGATCGATATCGTCACCTTTGAGGGAGCTTTCCATGGCCGGACACTGGCGACGATTGCCGCCGGCGGACAGGCGAAGTATATGGAGGGCTTCGGCCCGAAAGCGCCGGGCTTTGTTCAGATTCCCGCCGGTGACCTAGATCTCTTGAAGGAGACGGTGGGTGAGACAACGGCCGCGCTGATGATCGAACCGATCCAGGGCGAAGGCGGTGTGCGCACGGTCGACAAGGCGTTCCTTCAGGCGCTGCGTGCGCTTTGCGATGAACAAGGCCTGTTGTTGATCTTCGACGAGGTGCAGACCGGTGTCGGGCGGACCGGAACGCTGTTTGCCTATGAACAGACCGGAGTTGCGCCTGATATCATGGCGATCGCCAAGGGGATCGGCAGTGGTTTTCCCGTCGGCGCCTGCTTGGCCACCAACGAGGCGGCCTCCGCCATGGTGCCGGGCGTGCATGGCACGACATTTGGTGGCAATCCGTTGGCCATGGCTGTCGGCAATGCCGTTCTTGATGTGGTGCTGGAGGATGGCTTTCTGGCCCATGTCAGGGAAATGGGGCTGTTGTTCCGCCAGGGACTTGCCGAGATCCAGGACCGCTATCCCGATGTGATCGAGGAAATCCGTGGCGAAGGCCTGATGGTTGGCGTCAAGGCAAAGGTGCCGGCCGGTGCTCTGGTCGAGGCTATGCGCGATGAAAAGCTGCTTTCGGTTCCCGCTGGCGACAACGTCGTGCGCCTGCTGCCGCCGCTGACGGTCAGTGACGAAGAGGTCCGGGACGGTCTTGCGCGGCTTTCGCGCGCTGCGGCGAAACTGTCGGTTTCGCCCGCCCGGTCCGCATGAAGCATTAGAAAGAGTAGTTCCATGTCCTCTCCGAGACATTTTCTCGACCTCTCCGCCGTTTCGGCATCCGCGCTGCGGGACATCCTTGATGATGCGGCCACACGCAAGGTCGCGCAAAAGCGGGTACCGCCGACAAGCCGCTTGCCGGCAAGGTGTTGGCGATGATTTTCGAAAAGCCGTCGACGCGCACCCGTGTGTCGTTTGATATCGGCATGCGTCAGCTTGGCGGTGACACGCTGGTGCTGTCCGGCAAGGACATGCAGCTTGGCCGTGCCGAGACGATCGGCGATACGGCCCGGGTGCTATCGCGTTATGTCGACGCGATCATGATCCGCACCACCGATCATTCGCGGCTTCTGGAACTGGCCGAATACGCGAGCGTGCCGGTGATCAACGGTCTGACCGATGCCACCCATCCCTGCCAGATCATGGCCGATCTGCAGACCTTCGAGGAGCATCTGGGGCCGGTGACCGGCAAGACCATCGCCTGGACCGGCGATGGCAACAACGTGCTGCATTCCTTCCTGGAAGGTGCAGGGCGGTTCAAATACAACATCAATATTGCCGTGCCTCCGGGATCGGAACCGGACAGCCGCTTTGTTGAATGGGCGCGCAGCGAGGGCGCCGAGGTGAGCTTCTTTGACGATGCCAAGGAAGCCGTTGCCGGCGTTGACTGCGTGGTGACCGATACCTGGGTTTCGATGAACCAGGAGCACAAGGCGCGCGGACACAATGTGTTCCAGCCGTTCCAGGTCAATGCCGACCTGATGGCGCGCGCCGCAGATGATGCGATCTTCATGCACTGCTTGCCGGCTCATCGCGGCGACGAAGTGACTGACGAGGTGATGGACGGGCCGCAATCGGTCGTGTTCGATGAAGCCGAGAACCGGCTTCACGCCCAGAAATCCGTAATGGCCTGGTGTCTCGGCGCAATCGACTGAGCCACCGGTCTCCCCTTGAAACGGGGCGAAGGAGACAAATTATGCAGGATTTGAAAAAGCAACTCGGCGAGCTCGGCTTCGCCGGTGACGACATGGTTGTGCCCTTTCAGGTCGATGCGCTCGATGTGCGCGGCCGCACGGTTCAGCTCGGGCCGCTGCTCGATACCATCTTGTCGCGCCACGACTATCCCGAGCCCGTCGCGCGACTTCTGGCCGAAGTCGTGGTGCTGACGGCGCTGATCGGCACGTCGCTGAAGTTTCAGGGCAAGTTTACCGTTCAGACCAAGAGCGACGGGGCTGTCGATCTTCTGGTCGCCGATTTCTCGACGCCGGATGCGCTCAGGGGCTATGCCCGTTATGACGAAGAAGCGCTGGCTGCTGCCCTGGATGCGGGCAAGGCGGCGCCCGAAGACCTGCTCGGCAGTGGCGTTCTTGCGTTCACCATTGATCAGGGCAATTACATGCAGCCCTATCAGGGCATTGTGCAGCTTGACGGACGTTCGCTCGAAGAGATCGCTATGGGCTATTTCCGGCAGTCGGAACAGATACCGACTGCCGTCCGGCTCGGTGTCGCCCAACTGCTCGACCGCGACGATGACGGCCAGCCGCGTGAACGCTGGCGGGCCGGCGGTCTGGTCGCACAGTTTCTGCCCGAGGAGGCAGGCCGTATGCGCCAGCCCGATCTTCACGGCGGTGATGGTGATGACGGCAACTTTTCCCATGCCCCTGACGATGCGTGGACGGAGGCCCAGGCGCTGGTCGAGACCATTGATCTCGACGAGATGACCGATCCGGAAGTGGGGGCCGAGCGCCTGCTTTACCGGTTGTTTCACGAGCGCGGTGTCACGGTCTATCCGGCGCAGGAGGTCTATGACCGCTGCAGCTGCTCTCGGGAACGTATTCTGGACGTGCTCAAGGGTTTTACGGCTGAAGAGGTCGATGAAAGCGTCGAGGACGGCAACATTACGGTGACCTGCGAATTCTGCTCGACGGCCTATGTTTATACGCCTGATGAGGTCAGGAAAGCCTGAAGCTGTGAATGCTGAGTGATCGAACCGATCAGTTCACTAATTGATTGAAATGCGCCGGGCCACAGCGTATCCCTAGGGAAAACGTGAAAGGCTGACGGCGCATTTCCTGTATCCGGATTGTGTCGGCAAGAAAGTTGAAATGGTTTTTGGGAAATCGAAAAGCAGGTTTTGCCGGCGCGATGAGCCAACGCGCTGCGCGTTGCGGCGCATGGGGCGCCATGCGGCAGGGGAAGACCCGGTCAAGCGCAAGCAGATTGTGGAAGGCGCCCGGCAGGTTTTTATGAGTGTCGGCTTCGATGCTGCCAGCATGAACGATATCACCCGGGCGGCCGGTGTTTCCAAAGGCACGATCTACGTCTATTTCGAGAACAAGGGCGAGTTGTTTCAGACCATTATCCTCGAGGCCAAGCAGAAGATTTTCGAGGATCTGCGCACCACGCTGAATACCGAGGGGCCGGTCGAAGAGATACTCAAGCGCTTCTCCGTGCGCCTTGCCACCGGCATGACCTGCGAGGAAACGGTCAAGGCGATGCGGATCGCCATCGGAGTTGCCGAGCGGTTTCCCGAACTCGTGCGCTCCTTCTTCGGCGATCATCCCGGAAATCTGGTGGACACGCTGAGTGACTTTGTCGCCGCGCGCATCAGGACCGGTGAACTTGCAGCCCGTGATCCGCGTCTTGCTGCCGTTCAGCTTCTCGAGCTTTCCACCGGGCATTTGTGGAAGCAGCGCCTTTTCGGCCTGATGGATGAACCGCCGAGCGCAGTGGAAATCTCCGAAATGGCAGACAATGCCGTTGCGCTGTTCTTGAGCGGCTATTCCGTCCGTACCTGAATTCACCAGCGCTCATACCAGGGATCAGTGGCCCGCGCCGCCGGAACCTTCCTTCGGCTTGCGCACCAGAAAGATGCAGATGGTGAGGAAGGCGAACAGCGCTGTCAAAAGCACAAAGACATCGATGAAGGCAAGCAGCCAGGCCTGCTGCGAGATCATCTGTCCAAGTTGCATCAGGGCTGCCTTTTCACCGTCGAGACCGTGGCTGGAGTACAGCCCTTCCAGCGTTCCGACCCATTCCTGTGTCGTGCGGCTTGCTGCATCCACGCTTGCTGCCAGCCGGTCGTAGTGAAAATCGTCGCGGCGGCTCAACAGTGTGTTGATGACGGCAAGGCCCACTGCACCGCCAAGGTTGCGCGTCAGGTTGAACAGCCCGGAGGCGTTCTTGACGTCCTGTGGCGGCAGTGTTCCGAGCGCGATATTGGACACCGGGATCATCGAAATCATCAGCGCCACGCCGCGCCCGGCCTGCGGCCAGAATAGTTCCCAATAGTCCCATTCGGCGGTGATATGCGTCATTTGCCATGTGCAGAGCGCAAACAGCCCAAGGCCGATGCCCATCATCACGCGCGGATCGAGCTTGTTCTGCAGCATGCCGGCAAACGGCGCCGTCGCCATCATGAAGGCGCCGGTCACGAACATGGTTTCGCCGATCATCAGTGCGTCATAGCCGCGAATGCGCGCCATGTAGAGCGGGAACAGATAGACCAGACCGTAAAGCCCGACGCCGAGCGAAAACGAGAAGATCGAGCCGACGGCGAAGTTGAAATTGCCGAAGGCCTTGAGGTCCACCACCGGATAGCGGCTGGTAAAGGATCGGTAGAAGAATGAGATGCCCGAGACGATCATCACCACGAAGGCGTAGCGGATCACGTCGGCCTGGAACCAGCCTTCGATATTGCCTTCTTCGAGGAAATATTCGAGCGAGCCCAGAAACGCTGCCATTGCGATCAGGCCGATCCAGTCAAAATGCTTCATGATCGACAGGTCGGGCTTGTCGAAATCGATCAGCAGCCATGCCCCGATGGCGACCAGAATGCCGGGTATGACATTGACGAGAAACAGCCAGTGCCACGAAAACGCATCAACGAGATAACCGCCAACGGTTGGACCGATGGTCGGTGCCATTGTGGCCACCAGGCCGACAACGGGGATAACGGTCGAGCGTTTGGAGGGCGGGAAGGCGGTGAACGCCACCGCAAACACGGCCGGAACCATGCCGCCGCTCATGAACCCCTGCAGGGCCCGGAAGATGATCATCTGGTCGATCGAATTCGCCGTTGCGCACAGCGCACTGCAGGCGGTAAACGCTGCGGCCGAAACGGAGAAAACCACGCGCGTAGAGAAAATCCGCGCCAGAATGCCCGAAAGCGGGATCATGATCACTTCGGCGATCAGGTAGGAGGTCTGCACCCAGGCAATCTCGTCGGCGCTTGCGGAAATGCCGGCCTGAATGTCTGTCAGGGCCGAGGCGACGATCTGGATGTCGAGGATCGCCATGAACATGCCGAAGGCCATGATGATGAACGCCGCCCAGGTGCGGGCGCTGACATGGTCTGATGGTACCTGCGGGGTTTCCGCAGGCGCTTTCCCGCTATGTTCGTGGCTGTCGGCAATCTCTGTCATGTCTCAATTGTCCGGTGAGGAGGTGCGGGCCGGAAGGGGCAGCGGTCGCCGTTGCTCTGGTCAGTTGTTGTCGACGACGACCTTGCCGAGCGTGCCGTCTGGTGCGGTGCGGCTATCGGCTTCCGCCGTCACTGAAAGTCCGGCCTTCATATAGCCCTTGTCGAGGATCTCCTTTGGAATTGAGATATGCACCGGAATGCGCTGGACGACCTTGGTGAAGTTGCCGGTCGCGTTTTGCGGCGGCAGCAGGGCGAAGACCGCGCCCGAAGCTGGTGAGAACGACACGACCTTGCCGGTGAAATCATCTCCCTTGAAGGCATCGATGCTGACATGCACATTCTCGCCGATGCCCAGCCGGTCGAGATCGGTCTCCTTGAAATTGGCGACGATATAGAGCTCTTGTGTGGGAACCAGTGCGCCGAGGCGGGACCCGGACGAGACAAGGTCGCCAACCTGGACATTGCGGTTGCCGAAGACACCGTCGAACGGTGCCCTTATCTCGGTAAAGGAAAGGTCGCGCCGGGCAAGGTCGATCGCGAGCTGGCGTTCCTTCAGCGCTGCCTGCTGCTGGGCAAGCTCGGCTTTGGCCGTGTTGATGTTCGACCGGGCGACCTCGATCGCAGCATTGGCCGCTTCAACCTTTGCCTTGAGCTGGTCGACCTGTGACCTGGCGTCGTCAAAGGTTGCCACCGTCGCGGCACCCTTTTCCTTCAGCGTGTTGGCACGCTGAAGCGCACTTTGGCGTTTTCGATTTGCGGGTCGAGCGCATCGCGATTGGCCTGGGCCTGACTCAGTTGGGCGTTGGCGCCTGCAATCCGCGCTTCGGTCGCCTTCAGCGCCACGTTCTGGGCGTTGAGCTGAGCTTCGGCCTGGGCCAGTGCGTTCTGGTAGTCGCCGTCATCAATCTTGACCAGCAGGTCGCCCTTTTGACCTTCTCGTTGTTTTTGACCGCAATGCTTTCGACATAGCCGGATACCTTCGGCGCAATCGTCGCGATATCGCCTTCGACATAGGCGTCATCGGTGGAAACGATGAAGCGACCCTCGGTCCACCATTCATAGCCGAACCAGCCGGCACCGGCGATGATGGCGAGGCCGATGACGGCAAAGATGAACTTGCGCGCGCCGCCGACTTTTCCGCCGTTGCCTCGTCCTGCGCGGCCGGGCTGACCTCGTTTTCGTTGCTCATGCTGAAAGGCCTTTCCGGGCTGAACATGGGAGGGTGTTCAGCAGATAAACTGGCAAATCTAACTTCGAACTCTGGAGTTCGATTAATCGTGTGGCTAATGCGCCCCGGTCGCTGTTCTGTCAACCCGCTTGTTGTTTTCGGAACCGGGATCGAGGGAAAGACGTTGATGGCACATACGGGAATTTGCAGCTATAAAGTACTGTCTTGAACGGGATCAGGCACCGGGCTGCCCCCACGAAAGCGCCCTTGTCGTTCAAATGAGGAGAACCCGGTGACCGACCTGTTTGCACTGGCCGCCCAGCCCGAAGCCTGGGCAGCGCTTGTAACGCTGATCATCATGGAAGTCGTGCTTGGTATCGACAATCTGGTGTTCATATCCATCCTGACCAACAAACTGCCGGAGAAAAACAGACAGGCTGCGCGCCGCATCGGCCTTGGCCTTGCGCTGGTCCTGCGGTTGGTTCTCTTGGGAACCGTTGCATGGATCGTGCAGCTGACAGCGCCAGTATTTTCCGCGTTTGGTCACGGCTTTTCGTGGAAGGATATCATCCTGATCGCCGGTGGGCTGTTCCTGGTCTGGAAGGCGACCAAGGAAATCCATCACAGCGTCGATCCAGAGGAGGAACCCGGCGAAATGGTTGGCGGCGCGGTGAAGGCGAGCTTTTCAGCGGCAATCTTTCAAATCCTGCTGCTTGATCTCGTTTTCTCCATCGACAGCATCATCACCGCCGTTGGTATGACCGAGCATCTTCCGATCATGGTGATTGCGGTTGTTGTTGCTGTGACGCTGATGCTGGTCGCTTCCGGACCGCTGGCCCGTTTCATCGAGGCCAACCCCACCATCGTCATGCTGGCGCTCGCTTTCCTGCTGATGATCGGCACGACGCTAATTGCCGACGGGCTCGGTTTCCATGTTCCCAAGGGTTATGTCTATGCCGCGATGACGTTTTCCGGTCTGGTGGAAGTTCTCAATATGCTGGCACGGCGCAAGCGCCGGCGCGAGCGCGGGCCCCACGGTGAAAAGCCCGCAACGGAGGGCGCGTCGGCCGGCCATTAAGCCAGACGGCTTGACGGAAACGGTTGAATATGGCCTAAGGCAGGCCAGTACGAGCCGCCTTGACTGACGGGCCAACTGCGCCTTGCGGCTTCAGCGAGATCAAGCACTGGAAAACTCTCTCGGCCGGATATGACCGTCACCCGATCCGGCCGGCAGCATGGACGAACACGATGAGCACAACCGGCCCACGCCTTCGCATTGCGCCTTCCCCGACTGGCGAGCCGCATGTCGGCACTGCCTATACGGCGCTTTTCAACTATCTCTACGCCAAGAAGATGGGCGGCACTTTCATCCTTCGTATCGAGGATACCGATGCTTCGCGCTCGACCCCGAATACGAGAAGAACGTGCTCGATGCGCTGAAATGGTGTGGGCTTGAATGGGATGAGGGCCCGGATGTCGGCGGCGACTACGGTCCTTATCGTCAGTCCGACCGCAAGGCGATCTACAAGCCCTTCGTCGACAAGCTCGTCGAAGATGGTCACGCCTTCCATTGCTTCTGCACGCCCGAGCGGCTGGAGCGCATGCGCGCCGGCCAGCGCGCCGAAGGCCGTGCCCCGAAATATGACGGGCTCTGCATGCATCTGAAGGCCGAAGAAGTGCAGTCGCGCATGGAGGCCGGCGAGCCAAACGTCGTGCGCATGAAGATCCCGGAAGAGGGCGCCTGCAAGTTCACCGACGGTGTTTACGGCGATGTCGAGATTCCGTGGGATGCGGTTGACATGCAGGTGCTGCTGAAAGCCGACGGTATGCCGACCTATCACATGGCCAATGTCGTGGACGACCACCTGATGAAGATCACCCATGTCGCGCGCGGCGAGGAATGGCTGGCATCGGTGCCGAAGCATATCCTGCTCTACACCTATCTGGGTCTTGAGCCGCCGCAGTTTTTCCACCTGCCGCTGATGCGCAATCCCGACAAATCCAAGCTGTCGAAGCGCAAGAACCCAACCTCGATTTCTTATTATTCCGCGCTCGGCTATCTGCCGGAAGCACTGATGAACTTCCTCGGCCTGTTCTTCATCCAGATCGCCGAAGGCGAGGAACTGATGTCGATGGACGCGTTGATCGAGAAGTTCGACGAAGACAATCTCAACAAATCCGGTGCCGTGTTCGATACGCAAAAGCTCGAATGGCTGAATGGCCGATTCCTGCGTGAAACCCTGTCGGAAGAAGACTTTATTTTGCGTGTTGCCGCTTGGGCCTCTGAAAATGCGCGCCTGAAGGAAGGCTTGAAGCTTTCGCAAAGCCGCATCACCAAACTGGGTGAGCTGCCAGCATTGATGGGCTTCCTGCTGCAATCCGATATGGTGCCGGCGCCGGAAACCTTCGCGAAGATCAAAAAGACCAATCCGGAAGAAATTCTGGAAATCCTGAAAGCTGTCCAGCCCGTGCTGGAAAAGCTGGTGGAATGGAATGCAACGACGATTGAAGACGCGCTGCGCCAATTGGCCGAAGACATGGACAAGAAGCTGCGCATCGTTGTTGCGCCGCTTTTTGTGGCAATGTCGGGTTCATCGCGCTCGCTGCCATTGTTTGACAGCATGGCAATTCTCGGCCGTGCGGTTGCGCGTCAGCGCCTGAAAAATGCCGAGGCCGTCGTGGCCAAAATGGTTGCAGAAGAGGCAGGTAAGTAAGATGAACAAGAAGACTGAAGAACAGGGCCTGTCCTCCGACGCCACAGAAGTCCGCGCCCAGAAACTGGAAATCCTGCGCGAAAAGATCGGCGACGTTTATCCAGCCCATTTTCACCGCACCATCACCAATGCGGAACTGGCAGAGAAATATGCTGATCTGGCAGACGATACTGTAACCGAGGATATCGTGACCGTTGCAGGCCGCGTCTATTCGATGCGCAATTCCGGCATGTTTGTTGATCTGCGCGATGCCTCCGGCAAGATCCAGATCTTTTCGCACAAGGACACCACGTCGGAAGAGGTGCGTGAACTATGGTCGTTGGTGGATCTTGCCGATATTGTTGGTGTTACCGGTGTGGTGCGCCGCACCAAGCGCGGTGAGCTGACGATCAACGCCCAGCAAATCACCATGCTGACCAAGTCGCTCAAGCCGATGCCTGAAAAATATCATGGGCTTGCCGATATCGAGACGCGCTACCGCCAGCGCTACCTCGACATCATGAGCAATGAGGATAGCAAGCTGCGCTTCGTTCAACGCTCGAAGATTCTCTCCGGTGTGCGTCGTTTCCTCGAGGGCGAAGGCTTCATGGAAGTCGAGACGCCGATGCTGCAGTCGATCTATGGCGGCGCGTCTGCTGATCCGTTCAAGACGCATCACAATGCGCTCGATATCGATATGTATCTCCGCATTGCGCCGGAGCTTTACCTGAAGCGGATTCTGGTTTCGGGGCTCACCGACAAGGTGTTTGAGGTCAACCGCAACTTCCGCAATGAAGGCGTTTCGACCCGGCACAATCCTGAGTTCACCATGATGGAGTGCTACTGGGCCTATGCCGATTATGAGGACATGATGGGCATTGTCGAACGCATGTTCGAAACACTCGCCATGACCCTGCATGACACCACCACAGTCAAGTTTGGCGAGATCGAGCTGAATTTCAAGGGCCCCTTCAAGCGCGTGCCCATGCCTGACGCGGTGAAGGAAGCAACGGGTATCGACTTCCTGTCGATTGCCACCGACGAGGACGCCCGCGAGGCTGCCGAGGCTGCCGGTTTCGAGGTCGAGAGCGACTGGACCTGGGGTGAATGCCTCGCCTTCATCTTCGAGGAAAAGGTCGAGGCCACGCTGATTCAGCCGTCCCACGTCACCCATTTCCCGAAGGACATTTCACCTTTTGCCAAGGAAGTGCCGGGGAGCCGCGTCTGGTTGAGCGTTTCGAGACCTATGCCAATGGCTGGGAACTCGGCAATGCGTTTTCCGAGCTCAATGATCCGGTCGAACAGCGTCGCCGTATGGTCGAGCAGCTTGAACAGGCCCATGCCCGCGGCGAGCTTGAAAACAGCTCGATGACGATTTTCTCAATGCCATGGACCACGGTATGCCACCGGCAGGGGCTTGGGCATGGGGATCGATCGGATGATCATGCTTTTGACCGACGGACCGTCGATCCGCGACGTCGTCCTGTTTCCGGCCCGCCGTCAGAAGGACTGACGGCTTCTCATGTTTTTAAATGATAAAAGCCCGGACGGTTTCGCCCGGGCTTTTCTGTTTTTATGTGGCTTTAACGCACTGTTTCGCGGAGCGCGGTGTTGAGGTCAGCTCTGCTCAAAAGCGTACAATAGGCTGGCCGGTCGCGTTCAAAACGCCAGCCCTCAGACAGTGGACCGACATCGATACTGTCAAAGCCAAACTCTTCGTAGAGCCCTGCCACCAGCGCCTTTGCTTCCTGGTCATCACCGGCCAACGGAAGTGCTACGCGGTCTTTGGCTCCTTTGGGGCGGGACTTTTCGTCCAGATCGATCATGCGGATAGCGTTGAATGCCTTGACGACGCGCGCAGCCGGCAGGTGCGCCGCCAGCATTTCGCTTGTGGTCGTCGTGGCATTATCGAGGGCTTCGATATGGCCGTCGCGTTCTGGATAGTAGTTGACCGCGTCGATTGCGATTTTTCCGGCAAAAGCTGACGCGGGCAGTGTCTTGTAGGCGGAAAGAGGGATGGCGATGATGACAATCTCGCCAAAGGCAATGGCCTCATCGACCGTCCCGACCTCGCAGCCGATACCACCACTCAAGCTGAAAAGGGTATGAGGCCCGCGTGAGTTGCTGATCATGACCTGATGGCCGACTTCCATGGCTTTCGTGCCGAGAATCCGGCCGACAAAGCCCGCACCAATGATTCCTATTTTCATGACTGTTTCCCTTCAAATGAACGATGAAAGGGTTTTAATGCTCTAGTATTTGTTGATAAATACCGGACATAGATGGTCACTAACAACCCAAAGGGGATAATTGTGGATCGGCTTACCAGTATGGCCGTGTTTGTCAAAGTGGTCGATCTCGGCTCTTTCGTTGCGGCAGCCAATGAGATGGGCCTTTCGCCGCAAATGGTCTCCAAGCATGTGGTTTTTCTTGAAGACCGTCTGGGTGCGACGCTTTTGAACAGGACCACACGCAAACAAAGCTTGAGTGATATTGGTCGCGCCTATTATGAACGCTGCAAAATCATTCTCGGCGAGGCAGAGGCAGCCGAGAGCCTTGCGTCGGATATGCGTCGCCACCCGAAGGGGCTATTGCGCGTCAACGCGCCGAGGACTTTCGGATCGCTCGTTCTCGCGCCGATGGTGACGCGGTACCTCGCGCGTTTCCCTGATGTCGAGATTGATCTCGTCCTGGAGGACCGTTTTGCCGACCCTGTGGAGGAAGGGTATGAAATTGTCATACGGATCGGCAATGTCCCTGCACCGGGCCTTGTTGCTGTGCCGCTTGCCCCTTATCGACTTGTCGTTTGCGCGGCGCCCGACTATCTGGCCCGCTGCGGAGAGCCGAAGAAGCCCGCCGATCTGGTGCATCACCAGTGTCTGGTTTTTGGCCAGAGTTCTTTGTCCAGACCCAGTTGCTGGCGTTTTTATGAGGGTGGCAAAGAGACGGAAGTCAATGTTTCAGGGCGTATTCGCAGCAATGACTGGCTTACGCTGATGCGAGCCGCAGTAGAGGGCTATGGGGTCGCGCTCGGGGCTGAGTTGATCATGAGGGATGAACTGGCGGCAGGGCGGTTGGTTCGGGTTTTGGGCGGGTATGCTGTGCCGGTTCGCCCGGTCAATGCGTTTTACATTGCCGGGCGAAGGCCGACGGCCAAGGTCAGAAGTTTCCTGGATGCGATGGTTGAGGCCTTCGGCCCGGAAGCGTAGTGCCGCGCTTCACCCTTCCCAAGATGCCTATGCTTTGACGCGGTAAGCCTCGGGAATGGTGAATGTCTCATCGGCACGATAGTATCCGCCGTCCTTCACCTCTTCGATCAGAACCATTGTGTGCGGGCGTGCAGCCTCTGAAAAATACTCCGCCAGCATGTCGGTGATACGGTGACCAATTTCGGCTTTCTGCTCGCGCGTAAGCGCTGCTTCCGGTGTTTTGATGTTTACGAATGGCATTTGAATAATCCTTATGGGTTCGCAATGAAATGGACTGCGGCTAGACCAAACCGCCATTGACGCGGAGGACCTGCCCGGTGACATAGCGGGCGGCCGGGCTCACCAGAAATGAAACAACATCTGCAATATCGTCCGGTTCACCCAGACGCCCGGCCGGGATCATGCTGGTCAGGCGATCCACCAGTTCTTCGCTCTTGCCGTCGAGAAACAGTTCTGTTGCCACAGGGCCGGGGGCAACCGCATTGATGGTGATGTTGCGCGCAGCAAGCTCTTTGGCTGCGATGTGTGTCATCGTTTCAACCGCGGCCTTGGTTGCGGCATAGACGCCGTAGGCCGGCAATTTGGTGCCGACGACGCTGGTGGAAAAATTGACGATGCTTCCGCCATCTGCGAGCCGGTTTGCTGCCTCGCGGACGCCACGAAACGTGCCGCCGAAATTGATGGCGACTTCACGCTCGAAGCTCTCATCATCAAAGTCTTTGAAGGGGCGAGATCGAGCACGCCGCCATTGTTGATGAGAATATCGGCCTTGCCGAAGTGCTCTTCGGCAGCATCGAACAGTGTTTTGATGCCTTCCGGCCTGCCGATATCGGCCTGAACTGCGATCGCTTTGCCACCGATGCCGTGGATCTTTTTAATGACCTCTTCAGCAGCTTTGGCGCTGTTCACGTAATTAACGATGACGCTTGCGCCTTCTTTTGCCAATCGTTCGGCGATCGCAGCACCGATGCCGCGTGAGGCGCCGGTGATGATTGCTGTTTTGCTTCCGGACATGTTTGTTTCCTTTCAAAGTTCGATGACCGGACAATAATTCGACCTATGATCAAAACAATTGCATGGTAATTGACATCATAATTCGACTGTGGTGAACAATCGTCATGGACAGACTGGACCGCATGCGGCTTTTTACCCGCGTCGCTGAGCGCGGCAGCTTTTCCGCTGCCGCTAGCGATCTCGACCTGGCGCGCTCTACAGCAACGGCGTCGGTCAAGGCACTTGAGGCCGATCTCGGTGTCCGGCTTCTGGAGCGCACCACGCGGCATGTCACGATGACGCTTGACGGCGAGGCTTTCTACCGCCGCGCGATTGCCATTCTTGCCGAGGTCGAGGAAGCCGAAACAGCGTTTCGGTCCGAAAGCCCTTCCGGGCTTTTGCGCATCGATGCCCACCCGCATCTGACCCGGACATTCCTGCTTCCCCATCTGCCGGCGTTTCTGGAGCGCTATCCGGGGCTCAGGCTCCATTTCGGGCAGGGGGATCGCTATGTCGATCTGGTGCGCGAGGGGTGGACTGCGTGATCCGCGCGGGCGAACTGGAAGACAGCGGGTTGATCGCCCGCAAGCTGGGTCATCTGGATGAAATCACCTGTGCCAGCCCCGGCTATCTCATGACCCACGGCACGCCTGAAACGCCGGATGACCTCGATGGCCATCTGGCCGTCGGCTTTGTGTCCTCGCGCACGGGCGATATCATGCCACTTGAACTGATGCAGGGTGGTCGCACACGTTTCATCAAGCTGGACTGGCGGCTGACGGCCAATGATTCCGGGACCGCGCTCGAGCTTGGCCGGCTCGGCTTCGGTCTGGTGCAGGCGCCGCGCTATCATTTCGAAGCAGATATCAAAGCCGGGCGGATGGTCGAGGTGCTGCCCGGCTTTCCGCCGCCGCCGACCCCGCTTTCTGCGCTCTATCCGCAAAACCGCCAGACCGCGCCGCGTCTTCGGGTCTTCCTCGACTGGATCGGCGCGATTTTCGGTGGCGGCAAGGTCTAAGAGCCGTTTAGATCGGCATTAAAAATCCGTCAGCTTCCTTGTGCCGGGCGATGCCGGTTCCCACATGAAAGTAAGATAATGATGGGAGGCAGACATGGCTCAGTTGAAAGATAAAATCGCCATCATCACCGGCGGATCAGGCGGCATCGGCATCGCAACAGCAAAGCGGATGACGGCCGAGGGAGCTCGGGTGTTGTTGGTCGATATCGATGAGAATGCGCTGAAGGATGCAGTTGCCGAACTCGGACATGACAAGGCGGCCTATGCCGTCGCCGACGTTACCGATCCTGACCAGACAAAGGCCTATGTCGCAGCGGCTGTCGAAAAATTCGGCAAGCTCGATATTCTCGTCGCCAATGCCGGCATCGAAGGCGTGGTCAAGCCGATCGCTGACTATCCTGTCGAGATGTTCGACAAGGTCATTGCGGTCAATGTGCGCGGTGTATTTCTTGGGCTGAAGTTTGCCATGCCTGAACTGAAGAAGACCAAAGGCAATGTGGTGATCATGTCGTCGGTTGCAGGCCTCGGCGGCACGCCCGATGTCTCGGCCTATATCACCTCGAAACATGCGCTTGTCGGGTTGATGCGCACGGCAGCGCTCGAGGGCGCGCGTGATGGCATCAGGGTCAATTCGATCCATCCTTCGCCGGTCGAAACCCGGATGATGCGTTCGCTGGAAGAGGGGTTCGCCCCTGGACAGGGCGGCGAGGCCAAGAAGGGTTTTGCGGCCAGCATTCCGCTTCAGCGCTATGCCGAGCCCGACGAGATCGCGGATGCGGTGGTCTATCTGACCAGCGACAAGGCCAGATTCGTGACCGGTGTCCGCCTGCCCGTCGACGGCGGCATGACGGCCGATTGAACAAAGAGCTCTCTCCCGCGGCGTTTCAGTCGTGAGACCGCCCGGCCTGGACCAACAGGCCGGGCTTTTTCATGGCCGGTGCCGGTCGAGTTCGGCAAGCGTCGGCTCCGCATCGACAAGCCGCCGGGTATAGGCCTCATGCGGGTTGTCGAGCACATCGCGCACAATGCCCTCCTCGACGATCTGGCCGCCGCGCATCACCGCAACCCGGTCACAGATCTCGTCAACCACGGCGATATTGTGGGTGATCAGCAGGATCGAAACGCCGTGGTCCGCGCGCATGGTGAGAAGAAGCTTCAGGATTTGGGCCTGGACGGTGACATCAAGCGCCGATGTCGGTTCGTCGGCGACCAGCAGTTTCGGCCGTGTGATCAGCGCGCGGGCAATGGCGATGCGCTGGCGCTGGCCGCCGGAAAACTGATGCGGATAGCGGTCGATATCGCTGGGCTTCATGCCGACCTCTTCCAGAAGGGCCGCGATCCGCTCCCGCCTCGCTTTGCCGCGCGGCGCATTCTCTTCCAGATGCAGCGGCTCGCCGATGATCCGGCCGACGTTATGGCGCGGATCGAGCGAGCCATAAGGATCCTGAAACACCATCTGGAAATGGCGGCGCATGCGCCGGAGCTGCCGGTCGGAAATGGCTGTGATCTGACGGTTCTCGAAAAACACCGTGCCGGACGTTGGCTTGTCGAGCGCCGTAATCAGGCGGGCGAGGGTGGATTTCCCCGACCCGCTTTCACCGACAATGCCCAGGATCTCTCCGGCCTGAAGGCTGATCGAAACGTTATCAAGGGCGGCAGGGGCATCGGCGTGATAGCGGCGGGTGAGGTTTTCGATGCGCAGAAGGGCTGTCATGACGCTTCACCCAGGCCGGCGCGCACCCGATGGGGCAGTGATGACAGCAAGCGCCTGGTATAGTCATGGGACGGACGGCGGATAACATCTTCCGCCGCACCGGTCTCCATCAGCCGGCCGTCATGCATCACCGTGACACGGTCCGCCATGCGGGCGATGACCCCGATGTCGTGGGAGATCAGCATCAGTCCGATGCCGAGCTCGCCGACCAGGCTTTGAGGATGTCGAGGATTTCCGCCTGAACCGTGACGTCGAGCGCGGTCGTCGGCTCGTCGGCGATCAGAAGGTCCGGCTTCAGCGCCAGCGCGATCGCGATGCCGACGCGCTGGCGCTCACCGCCGGACAGTTCATGCGGATAGGAATTTATTCTGGTGCCTGCGCGGGCGATCCTGACCATCTCCATCAGGCGCATGGCCTCGTGCCTTGCCTTTGTCCGGCCAGCCGGGCGATGGAGGTGGAAGGTTTCGGCGATCTGGTTGCCGATGGTCATGGCTGGATTGAGCGCCGTCATCGGCTCCTGAAAGATCATGCCGATGCGGGCGCCACGGATCCGGCTCATCTGCCGTTCGGACAGCGCGAGCAGGTTCTCGCCGTCAAGGCGGAGCGCGCCGGTGGCCTTCGCCGTTGCGGGCAACAGCCCGATGGTGGCAAGTGCGAGCATCGATTTCCCCGACCCGCTTTCGCCGACGATGCCCAGTGTCTCACTACGCGCGAGTGCAAGATCGATACCATGGAGCACTGTGCGGTTTGCGCCGCCGGTATCGAAACCGACAGTCAGGTTTTCGATCTCAAGCATCATCGGCGCTCTCTCCTGCGCGGATCGGTGAGGTGGCTGAGACCGTCGCCCAGAAGATTAAGGCCGAGAACCGCAAGGCAGATCGCAAGGCCCGGCGCGAGCACCATATGCGGGGCGGCTGCAAGGTAGGTCTGCGCCTCTGCCAGCATCCTGCCCCATGATGGTGTCGGCGGGGCGACGCCAAGTCCGAGAAAGGAAAGACCCGCTTCCGTCAGGATCGCAAGACCTGTCTGGATCGCAAACTGCACGATGATCTGCGAGCCGATGTTGGGCAGGACATGTTCGAGCGTGATCCGGGAGCGGATTTGCCGGCCATGCGGGCGGCAAGAATATAGTCGCGCGCCCAGACCTGAAGGGCGGCGCCCCGTGTCACCCGTGCAAACACCGGCACCATGAACAGTGCGATCGCGGTGATGGTGGTTGCCGGCCCGCCGCCGAGGACAGCGGCAAGCAGCAGTGCGGACAGCACCGGCGGAAACGCGAAGATCACATCGTTGACGCGCATGGTCAGCGTTTCGAAATGCCCGCGCGATGCCGCGGCCGCCGTGCCCGCCAGTGTGCCGATCGTGCCGCCGATGAAAACGCCGGAAAAGGCGGTGCCGAGCGAGACCCATGCGCCCGCCATGATCATCGAGGCCTCATCGCGTCCGAAATGATCGGCGCCCAGAAACCCGCCCGGGCCGGGCGGTTTCAGCCGGGCGGGAATGTTGATCATCGTCGGGTCCACGGGGTCCAGAACCGGCTGGTAATCGCCGCTGCGACGAAAGCGCGGTGATCGTGCCGCCGATCAGAAGCGAGAGGGGCAGCCGCTTCATCGCTTCAACCTAGGATCGATCACGGCGTAAAGCGCGTCAACTGCGAAGTTGAGCCCCATGACGATGGCGGCGAAGAACAGGGCGACATTCTGCACCACGATCAGGTCACGCTGGGCAAGCGCCTGATAGGCAAGCGTTCCCATGCCCGGCAGGGTGAACACATTTTCGACCAGCACCGTTCCAGCGATCAGGACCGAAATCTGCAGGCCGAGCATGGTTACGACCGGGATCAGCGCGTTCGGCACAACATGGTGCCAGAGCGCGTAAGCCGGCGTTGCCCCTTGGCGCGAGCGGTGCGCACGAAATCTTCATTTGCGATTTCGATGACGGCGGTGCGGGTTACCCGCGTCAGCACCGCCGCCTGTGGAATGGCGAGGGCTATGGCCGGCAGCACAAGGGCGTTGAGGCCGGGCATGAGCCCGCTATCCCAGCCAGGAAAGCCGCCTGCGGGAAACCAGCCAAAGGTGAGCGCCACGCCGAGGATCAACAAAAGCCCGATCCAGAAATTGGGGACCGCAATACCGATCTGGGCAAACAGAGATGCAAACAGATCAACCGGGCCGTTGGGCCGCGCTGCGGCCAGGACACCAAGCGGTAGCGAGATCGCCACCGAGAGGAAAATCGCAAGACCGGCAAGCGGCAGGGTGACGGCGAGCCGTTCCGCGATCAGCGTGCCGACCGGTGTGGCATAGGTATAGGAGTTGCCGAGGTCGCCCGTCAGGAGGCCTGTCAGCCAGTCGAAATAGCGGATAAGAAATGGCTGGTCGAGGCCAAGCTGGTGACGCAGGGCGGCGAGCGTATCGGGGGCGGCCGACGTGCCGAGCATGATCTCCGCCGGGTCGCCCGGTACTGCTGCCATCACCGCGAAGATGACGAAGGAGACGGCCAAAAGGCTTGCCAGCAGAAAAGCAAAGCGGCGCGCCAGCCGTGCCGGCGCCCCGTTTCTGCTAGCCTCAAAAGGTCCGGCTTGCGCCAAGTCTATTCGCTCCAGCGGGCATCGGTGACATCGTTGGAGGGCACCGGCTCGTTCGTCCACATGCCTTCAAGTCCGGCTTTCCAGATGCCGATCTTCGGCCAGGCATAAAGGAACAGCGCCGGCACGTCCTCGGCGAGGATTTCCTGCGCCTGTCTGTAGCCCTCAAGCCGCGCTTCCGCGTCGGTTGCATTGGCGATTGCGGTCATCGTGGTGTCGAACGCGGCGTTGTCATAGTTGAAGTAGTATGGCTTGCGCGCATAGATGCCGATATCGAGCGGTTCGGCATGGCCGATAATGGTCATGTCGTAATTGGTGTCCTTGAATACATCCTTGATCCATGTCGCCGGAAACTCGGAGGACTCGATTGTCGCAGTGACGCCGCCTTGCGCGAAATAGGCCTGCATGATTTCTGCCGCGCGTTCGGCATAGGCACGGTTTGGCACTTTCATGGTGAAGGAAAACCCGTCGGCATAGCCCGCTTCGGCAAGAAGCGCGCTAGCCGCTTCCGGGTCGTAGGGCAGAACCCCGGTCAGATCCTCATAGCCGGCATCAGACGGCGAGAAATGGCTGCCGATCGGTGTACCATAGCCTGAATTGGTGGCATCCACGATCGCCTGGCGGTCGATCATCATCATCAATGCCCGGCGCACACGGCGGTCATCGAAAGGCGGCTCGGCATTGTTCATGCCAGCCACCACTTCCATGCCGGTGGTGCCGGGCACGACGGCGAAGGCATCCTTGGTCTCGAACTGGCTGACCAGTTCAGGTGCGGCAAATTCCGGAATGGCGTCGACGCCGCCGGAATTGAGCGCTGCGGCCTGTGCCTGCGGATCGGCGATGAAGCGGAAGGTGACCTGTTCAAGCGCCGGCTTTTCGCCCCAATAGTCCGGATAAGTGGCGAGTTCGACCTGATTGCCCCTTCGCCATTCGACAAAGGAAAACGGACCGGTGCCGACCGGATCGGTGGCGTTGGCCGGTTCGCTTTTCGGTTCCACCATCACGGCAGCAGGAAAGCCGAGCCAGTAGAGCAGGTCATAGGCGGGGCGGGAAAGGTTGAGCACCAACGTATTTGCGTCGGGCGCTTCCACGTTTTCGATGGCGCTGTAGAGCGCCTTTTGCGGGTTGACGGAATCGTCTGCGATGATGCGATCGATTGAAAACTTCGCGGTTTCGGCGTTGAAGGCTCGGTCGTTATGGAAGGTGACGCCCTCGCGGAGATCGAAAGTGTAGGTCAGTCCGTTATCGGAGACTGTCCAGTCGGTGGCCAGTTGAGGCGCGATCGCACCTGCTTCGTTGATGGTGACAAGGCCTTCGAACACATTCTGCCAGACCACCTGGCCGATGGCGACCGGTGCGGCGGCCGTCGGGTCGAGGCCGGCCGGCTCGATGCTCATGCCGATCACCAGGTCTGTTCTGGTTTCGGCAAGCGCCGGAGAGGCTACCGTGATGCCCGTTAAGACCGATGCTGCAAAAGGGCGCTGATGGTTATGCCGGGACGTTTGCGCATGCCTTGGAGATCCTTTCCGGTGGGACGAACTGGAGGAGGTCTATAACGTACCGCACGGCCAAGTGTAAATCATTTTCCCGATAATACTGCCTAGTGTAACGGTAATCGTTTCACTGAGTTGTTCAGTTCATCGGCTGGCCAGACCCGCATGGGTGGACAGAAAGGTCTTCAGAAAATCGGTGAGGCGTTGTGCGGCAAAGGTCGGCGTCGGGCCGCCAGTCGTGATCAGCCGGATTTCGGTGGCGATTTCGGCCCGTTTTTCGAATGGCCGCACTGTCAGTGCCTTCTCGCGGATTTCGCGGGCAACCGTCATGGTCGGCAGGATGAGGACGGCTGCACCGCTGCGCGCCAGTTCCTTCTGCAATTCCAGCGAGGAGGTTTCAAAGATCGCCGCCATCGGTTCGAGGCCGGCTGCGCGCTGACGCGCGTCGAAATCGCGGCGAACGCTGAAGGCGCGGTCGGGCATGGCAATGGCGTGGTTGCGGATGTCTTCGAGCGTCACCGTGTCCCGGGTTGCCAGCGGGTGATCGGGGGCCATCACCGGCTCATGCAGCACCGGCAGTTCGAACAGGGTCTGGGTGTTGGCATCTTTCGGCGAAAACATCGTCACCGCCAGATCGCTTTCGCCCGCGGTGACAGCACGGATCGCGGCTTCGGCTGACGAGACTGTCACCGCAATCGAAATGCCGGGATAAAGCGCATAGAATTCGGCGAGAGCAGGGGCGAGGATCGCACTGATCACGGCGCCATTGACATGCAGCGACACATGGCCTGCCTTCAGATCGCGCAGATCGTCGATGACCTGCCGGGCGCTTTCGAGGTCGCGGATCACGGCATGCGTTCGTTCCGCCAGCAGCGTGCCGGCTGCCGTCAGCACGATCCCGCGTGCGCCGCGCTCCACCAGTGGCGCATCGAAATAGGCTTCGAGGTTTTCCAACTGACGGCTGACGGCCATCGGTGAAACACCGAGCGCTTCGGCGGCCTGCCGGATCGAACGCGATCGCACCAGTTCGTTGAAATAGATGATCGCCTGTAGCTGCATGAAATTGCCCCGGTTGCTGCCTCAGCATTTGATCCGCACTTGTGTGTCAGGGCAAGCCCATGCGCACCTGCCCATGCCTGGATACCCCTGTTTGTGTTTGGACAGGCCGACAAACACTTGTTGTATTTTGGTATTTAATTGGTATTATTTTGTCAAAGGCTGAAATACCAAGCGGGGATCGGCTGCGCTCATGCAGGAGCTGTTCAGGAATATCGATGTCTCGGGAGATGGCCCGCTGTACCAGCGCCTGAAGGCAGGCATTGCGGCGGCCATCGCCGGTAATGCGCTTGAGGGCGGAGCCGCTTTGCCGCCGGAGCGCGATCTGGCCCGGCTGCTCGGCGTCAGCCGCGTGACCGTGCGCCGCGCGATTGCCGAACTGACAAGCGAGGGCCTGCTGATACGACGGCAGGGGCAGGCACCTTCGTTGCCTTCCCGGCGGACCGCATCGAGCAACCGCTGAAGCGCCTGACATCATTCACCGAAGACATGATGGCGCGTGGGCTCAGACCGCATTCGCGCTGGCTGGAGCGCGGATTGTTTCCGGCCACGGCTGAAGAGGCCAGGGCGTTCGGCGCGGCGACGGGATTGTATGTCGCCCGCCTCAGCCGCATCCGCTTTGGCAGTAGCCGGCCGATGGCGCTGGAGCATACATCTCTGCCCGCCGATATTCTGGACGCACCGGCGGCCGTCGGACCGTCGCTTTATGCGGCCCTCGCCGAACGTGGCATTCGGCTTGAGCGGGCCAGCGAACGCATCACGGCCTCTGTGCTGACGGATGAGCAGGCCAGACTTCTGGGGGTGCCGGCCGGATCTCCGGCGCTTGCCATCCTCAGAACCGGGTTCGATACATCCGGGCGCACCATTGAGATCACCCGATCCTTCTATCGAAGCGATATTTACGACCTCGTCGCCGAACTGACCTTTTCCAACGATGAATAGGCGCGGCGATGCAACATGAACCGAGAGACTGTGCGATGACTGAACCGACCCATATGCGCCGTGAGATCAACGAAATTCCGGCCGCCGCGGCCCGACTGCTCGACGGCAGTGGAAAGGCTTTTGCCGAGGCCGGCAAGGCGCTCGCCGAAAAGGACCCCGGCGTTGTGGTCACGGTGGCGCGTGGCTCCTCCGATCACGCGGCCCTGTTTTTGAAATATGCGATCGAGCTGACAACCGGTGTTCCGGTGGCCTCGCTCGGCCCTTCGCTGGCCTCGATCTATGATGCGCCGCTGAAGATGGGATCCGCGGCGGCGATCTGTATTTCCCAGTCCGGCAAGAGCCCGGATATCGTTGCGCTTGGTAAGTCCGCGCGCGCCGGCGGGGCACTGACGCTGTCGCTGGTCAACACCATCGCCTCGCCGCTTGCAGATGTCGCCGACCAGCCGATCGATATTGCCGCCGGTCCGGAAAAGGCGGTGGCTGCAACCAAGTCCTATGTCAATTCCATCATTGCCGGCCTTGGCGTGCTTGCCGAATGGGCCGATGATGCGGCACTCAAAAATGCGCTTGCCAGACTGCCCGACGATCTCGGCAAGGCGCTTGCCTGTGACTGGTCGCCGCTGATGGCCTCGCTCGAGAATGCGCAGTCGCTTTATGCGCTGGGCCGGGGGCCGAGCTTTGCGATTGCCAGCGAAGCGGCGCTGAAATGCAAGGAAACCTCAGAGCTGCATGCCGAGGCTTATTCATCGGCTGAAGTCATGCACGGGCCGGTTTCGCTGGTGGAGGCGCGGTTCCCGGTGATTGCCTTTGCCGCGCGCGACAAGGCGGAGGCCTCGATTGCGAAAACCGCCTCCGGCATGGCAGCCAAGGGCGCTGACGTGTTTCTGTCTTCGGATATGGGCGACAAAACCACGCGGCTTCCCTTCGTGGACTCCGGTCATCCGCTGACCGATGCGCTGGCGCTGATCGTGCCCTATTACAGCTTCATCGAAACGCTGTCGCGCGCTCGCGGGTTCAACCCCGATCAGCCAGTGGCGCTCAACAAGGTGACGGAGACCGAGTGAGATGAAAAAGGCGATCTGCGGTGCGCGGATATTTGACGGGGAAAGCTTTCACACAGGCTTGGCGCTGGTTTTCTCCGAAAAACGGATCGAGGACTTTTCGCCGAGCGCCGTGTGCCTGCCGATGCCGAGATCATTCGTGCCGACGGCCATATGATCGCTCCGGGCTTTGTCGACCTTCAGGTCAATGGCGGCGGCGGCGTTCTGCTGAACAATGATCCGAGCCTTGCGGGCATCGAGACCATCTGCCGCGCCCATGCGCAGTTTGGCACGACAGCGCTGTTGCCGACGCTGATCACCGACAGGCCCGAGGTGGTAAAGCAGGCGGTTGCGGCCGGACGGGAGGCACATGCTGCCGCCGTTCCCGGCTTTCTCGGCCTGCATCTGGAAGGCCCGCATCTGGCGCTTGCAAGGAAGGGAACGCATGATCCGGCGCTGATCCGGCCGATGGAAACGGCAGATTGCGATTTTCTCGTTGAAAATGCCGGGGCTTTCGGCGTTGCGCTGATCACGGTGGCGCCGGAAAGTGTGCAGCGTCAGCAGGTCGCGCGGCTTTGCGAGGCTGGCTATACCGTCAGCCTCGGCCATACCGGGACAGGCTGTGCCTCGGCCGGCGAATACCGCATGGCCGGCGCCAGCATGGCCACCCATCTGTTCAATGCGATGAGCCCGCTCAACCACCGTGAACCCGGTCTTGTCGGTGCGGTCCTGTCTGATGGCGGGCTGTCATGCGGCCTGATTGCCGATGGCTATCACGTCGATCCCGTGGCCATGGGGATTGCGCTCAGAGCCAAGAAAGGGCCAGGCCGGATCTTTCTTGTGACCGATGCTATGTCGGTTACGGGAACGGATATGGAGAGCTTCACCCTCAATGGCCGCACGATCTGCCGCAGCGAAGGCCGGCTGACGCTTGCCGATGGAACGCTTGCCGGTGCCGATACAGACATGCTGACCTGCGTGATCAACTGCCACAAGGTTCTTGGTGTGCCGCTTGAAGAGGCGCTGCGCATGGCCTCGCTCTATCCTGCAGACGCCGTTAACGCCAGGCACAAGGGGCGGCTTGAGCAGGCCTCCGATGCCGATTTCGTGCTGCTGAGCGAAGACCTGCAGCTTGCGGCCACCTATATCGGCGGCGCGCGCGTTTTCTCCGCAGCCTGAGGCCTCTACCAAGGGTCAGTCGAACACGATCGACGGGCCCTTGCTGGTTCTCGCCTCAAGGCCCGTCCGGGTTGCCTTTGCGATCGCGCGGTAGGCTTCCGCGTATTCTCCGTCCGGTTCTCCGGCCATCACCGGCGTTCCGTCGTCGGAGGTTGTGCGGATATCCATGGCCAGCGGCACCTCGCCGAGGAACGGAACGCCGATCTTTTCAGCCTCCGCCTTTGCGCCGCCATGGCCAAAGATGTGATGGGTCTCGCCGCAGCTCGGGCAGATGAAAGCACTCATGTTTTCCACGATGCCGAGAACCGGCACGGACACCTTGTTAAACATCGCGATCGCCTTGCGCGCATCAATCAGCGCGAGGTCCTGCGGGGTGGAGACCACGACGCTGCCGGCAAGCGGTACCTGCTGGGCCATGGTCAACTGAGCGTCTCCGGTGCCGGGCGGCATGTCGACAACGAGAACGTCGAGCTCGCCCCAGGCAACCTCGCGCAGCATCTGCATCAGCGCAGACTGAACCATCGGCCCGCGCCAGATCACGGCGGTCCCCTCATCGACCAGAAAGCCGATCGACATCACCTTGAGGCCGTATTTTTCCATCGGCATGATGGTGCGACCGGGCCCTTGCATCGGGCGGCCGGACAAACCCATCAGCCGGGGGATTGAAGGGCCGTAGATGTCGGCATCCAGAAGGCCGACCTTCAGTCCTTCCGCAGCAAGACCAAGCGCAAGATTGACCGAGGTCGTGGATTTGCCCACGCCCCCTTGCCTGAGGCAACTGCTATGATGGAACCGATGCCGGGAATGTCCGGTTTGGCGGGCTTGTTGGTATCGGCATGGGCCTTGTGCGCTTCAGGTTTGGGGCGTTCATGGGGTTGCTCGGCCGGCTTGTCGGCGGTCAGCGTCACCAGTGCCTGACGTGCCCCGGGCAGGGCTTCGGCCGCCTTTTGCGCGGCCAATCGGACAGGTTCAAAGGCCTCGACCGTATCGGCAGGCACGCTCAGCGAAAAATAGATCTTTCCATCGGCAATGAAAATGTCTGAAACCAGACCGCTGAAGGCCAATGGCTTGCCATCGGCAAGTGTCACGGATTCAAGGCTTCTGAGAACCTGTTCTTTGGTGATGTCGGTCATGGCGCCCTTCCTGTTCTGACACAGTGTCTAGATAGTGAAGATTGACCGAAACGCCAATGGTCGAGCGACCGCAAGGCATCGTTCAAGGGGCAGGGATGTGGGACAAGAAACGGGGACTGTTGCAGTATTTCCGGCAAGAAGAAAACAGAAACGCCGGCGCGAGAATGAAGACTTTGAAAGTCTGTCGCGCCAGCGTTTCTGTTGTTTTCAACCCGCGCTCTTGGGCGCGTGTTTGTTTTCATCCCCTCTGGAATTGATGAGAAGATGAACCATTACATTAGCCATTGCAAGCGGCTTTTTGCGGGTAGAACAGTGATTTAGACTTGAGGCTCCGTCAACGCCCGCCATTGCGCGTGTGTTGCGATGCACAAATTATTGACTCCGCTTATTTTTTGGGCTTGAGCGTTTCGCGTCAGGGACAAGTCATGGCGCGCTATTTTTCTTCATCGCGCCGCTGACCGCGCCATTTTTTGGGCGGTTTTGCGGCTTCGATGGCAAGAACGCGAACAGAAACCTTGATTTATCGGCCCACGTTGTCTTTCCTCATTTGCACGGTCGGGAAAGTCTGCGATTCTGAGCGAGGAGGCTCTCGAAACGCAAGGAACCGCCACAATGCCACAAGAGGAGCGCCGTTAGCGACAATGACCGCAGAGACCGTATTCGAAGGCCGGATCCTGGTGAACGACCGAACGGAACTGGGCGAGGGGCCGGGGTACGACCCGGCGACAGATCAGATCTGGTGGTTTGATATTCTCAACTGCAAGCTCCATCTCCTCAATGCCTCGACCCGGGATCGCCGGATTATCTCGCTTCCCGAAATGGCAAGCGCGATGGCTGTGGTTGATGAACGGCGCCATGTCATCGCGACGGAGACAGGCCTTTATTTTCATGACGCCTCAACCGGCGCCTTGTCGTTGCATGCTGCTATCGAACCGGACAATCCCGTCACCCGTTCCAATGACGCCCGGGTTCACGCATCGGGCGCGTTCTGGGTCGGCACCATGGGCAAAAACGCCGAGAAAGAGGCGGGGGCGATCTATCATGTGCTGGGCGGCACGGTGACCAGGATTTTCGACAGGATCACCATCCCAAACGCGATCTGCTTTTCGCCGGACGGTGCCACGGGTTACTATGTCGATACCGATCTCAACACGCTGATGCAGGTTCCCGTCGATCCCGAAACCGGGCTGCCCGACGGGCCTGCGACGGTGTTTATCGACACCTCGGATAAGCCCGGCGGCATGGACGGGGCGATTTGCGACGGAGATGGCCATATCTGGAACGCCCGTTTCGGTTCCGGTGTTCTCGACCGCTATGACACCGCCGGCAAGCTGGTTGCCCGCTTCCAGCTGCCCGCCCGCCAACCGACCTGCCCTGCCTTCATCGGCCGTGACGGCGGCTGGATGATGGTGACGTCTGCTGCAATGGATGCCAAAATTGCCGAGGAGCCGAATGCCGGTTTCACCTTCGCACTCGTCACCGGCGCCAAGCCGCGTTTCGACCCGGCCTACAAGGCGTTTTGAGCGCTCACATCAGCGAACAATAGCGCAGCGCATCGTAGATGGCGGCGTGGATATTGCGCGCATGCACGGCATCGCCGATGCGGAAAAGGTCAAAACCACCTTCCGCGTTGGACTGCGGCAGAGGCGGCTTTCGCGCGATCAGCGACCGGTAGTCGACTTCGCCGCCATTGCGCGACAGCGGTTTGAGGGCAAAATACAGATCATCCATCGCCATTGTGCCGTATTCGACCACGACCTGCCCGGTCTCCACCTCTGTGACGACGCCCGGCGCATAGTCGCTGGCAAGCAGCGCCTTCAGTGCGTTGCCGTCCCGCCTTATGGCTTTCAAGCGCTTGTTGATGGTGATCCTGACGCCTTTTTCGGCGAAACGCCTGGCATAGGGGACGTGGTTCATGCCGCCGACATCGGGCGCGAAGAAGCGTTCCGGGGTGACGATCTCGAGCGCCGCACCGCTATCGGCGATCATTTCCGCCGTTGTCAGGCCGGGATGGCCGCCATGATCGTCGAACAGCAGCACCTTGCTTGCAGGCTTGACCGTGCCGGCAAGGATATCCCAGCTTGAGACCGCAAGCTCCTCGCCTTCGTCAAGTGGTGGCGATTGGGCAATGCCGCCGGTGGCGATCACCACCAGATCCGGCGCTTCAGCGAGAATATCCTCTTCCTCGGCAAAAATGTTGTAACGGATCGGGACGGACAGGCGCTCAAGCTCGGCAAGCCGCCAGTCGACAATACCAATGAGTTCGCGGCGGCGCGGATTGCGGGTCATAAGGTTGATCTGTCCGCCGGCTTCATCGGTCGCTTCGAACACAGTGACCTGATGCCCGCGTTCAGCCAGCACGCGGGCTGCCTCCATCCCTGCCGGGCCGGCGCCGACAACCACGGCCTTTCGCGTGCGCCCGGCGGTCTGGATGATATGCGGCATGGTCGCTTCGCGGCCGGTCGCGGCATTGTGGATGCACAGCGCCTCGCCGCCTTCATAAATCCGGTCGAGACAGTAGGTGGCACCGACACAGGGGCGGATGCGGTCTTCGAGCCCGGCCTTGATCTTGTCGACGATATGCGGATCGGCCATGTGGGCACGTGTCATCCCGACCATGTCGAGCCGGCCCTCGGCAATCGCGTGGCGGGCGGTGGCGACATCGGCGATGCGGGCGGCATGGAAAACCGGAAAGCGCGTTTGCTTGCGGATATCGCCGGCGAAATCGAGATGCGGAGCCGAGGCCATGCCCTGGATCGGAATTACTTCGGTCAGCGGTGCGTCATGATCGATATGGCCACGAATGATGTTGAGGAAATCAATCGTGCCGCTGTCGACGAGCGTCTGGCAGATCGAAAGCCCGTCGGCGCGGGAAAGCCCGCCCGCCCGGTTCTCGTCGGCGACCAGGCGCATGCCGACGATGAAATCCGGTCCGCAGCGCTTGCGGATCGCATCCAGCACAAGGAAGGTGAACCGCAGCCGGTTTTCAAGCGAACCATTATGCGCATCGTCGCGCTGATTGGTCAGCGGCGACCAGAAACTGTCGAGCAGATGGCCATAGGCCTCGATCTCGATCCCGTCGAGGCCTGCCGCCATCATCCGCTCGGCGGCGGTGGCGTAATCCTCCACTATGCGGGTAAAGTCGAAATCCTCCATCGCCTTCGGGAATGTGCGGTGGGCCGGTTCCCGCGTTGGCGAGGCGGAAAGCACCGGCAGCCAGTCGCCCATGTTCCAGCCGCTGGTGCGCCGGCCAAGATGGGTAAGCTGGATCATCACCGCGCAGTCATGTTCGTGGCAGTCGTCGGCAATGCGGGCCATCAGCGGAACGATTTCGTCGCGCCATGCATGGAGGTTGCCGAAGGCGGCCGGGGAATCCGGTGCGACCACCGCCGAGCCTGCCGTCATCGTCAGTGCGATCCCGCCCCTGGCCTTTTCCGCGTGGTAGAGCCGGTAGCGGTCGGTGGGCAGGCCCCCTCGCCATAGGCCGGCTCGTGGGCGGTCGACATTAGCCGGTTCTTGAGGCGCAGGTGCTTGAGCTGGAAGGGTTGCAGCAGGGGATCATCGTGCATGGCGGGCTCCGGCGTTTTCTGTCTTCATGCTACATGAAAATATGCTCGCGCCTCGGCTGAACGCGTCGGGCGCTGTCCAGCCAGCGTCAAAAATCGGAGATGGTACTGTCGTGAAGCGTTTCCATAGCGTGCGAATCCCTTTAGATATGCGCCATGAGCATCAGACAGCTTTCGGAAACCGTCATCAACCAGATTGCCGCCGGCGAGGTCATCGAACGGCCGGCAAGCGCTGCCAAGGAACTGGTGGAAAATGCGCTTGATGCCGGGGCAACCCGCATCGAGATCGCGACCGCCGGTGGTGGCAAGGCGCTGTTGCGGGTCACGGATAACGGTTCGGGCATGACGCCGGAGGATCTGGCACTTGCGGTAAAGCGGCACTGTACCTCGAAGATTTCCGCCGATCTCACCGATATCCGCACACTCGGCTTTCGGGGCGAGGCGTTGCCATCAATCGGCTCGGTGGCGAAACTCTCGGTTTCAAGCCGCACAAGGGGTGCGGGCGAGGGCTACCGCATCGAATTGCATGGTGGAAAGCTGAAGGAGCCGCAGCCGGCGCCGGTCAATCCGGGCACCATTGTTGAGGTGCGCGATCTGTTCTTTGCGACCCCCGCCCGGTTGAAGTTCTTGAAAAGCGAGCGGGCGGAATCGGGCGCGATCACCGAGGTGGTCAAGCGCATGTCGCTTGCCTTTCCCGCCGTCCGTTTCGTGCTGTCCGGTTCCGATCGCTCGACACTGGAACTCCCGGCGACAGGCGATGACCGGCTTGCCCGTATCGCGCAGGTTCTGGGCAAGGATTTCAGGCCGAATGCGATCGAAATCGATGCCGCCAGAGAGGATGTCGGTCTCACCGGCTATGTCGGCGTGCCGACCTTCAATCGTGGCAATTCGGGGCATCTCTATGCGTTCGTCAATGGCCGTCCGGTTCAAGACAAGCTGTTGATGGGTGCAATTCGCGCTGCCTATGCCGAGACCGTTCCGAAGGGCCGTTATCCGATGGCGGTTCTGTGGTTCTCGCTCGATCCGGGTCTGGTTGATGTCAATGTCCACCCGGCCAAGGCCGATGTCCGCTTCCGGGATCCGGGCCTGGTGCGCGGCCTGATTGTCGGGGCGATCCGCGAGGCGTTGACCCGGAACGGCGACCGTGCCTCTTCCACCGGCGCAGATGCGATGCTGCGGGCCTTTCGTCCGGGCACGTCGCCGCAGGGGGCGGGCGCAACACCGGGGCGCTTTGGCGCTGGCAATCGCGATGTGCGGCCATCCAATGTCAACTGGACGGCGGAGCGTTCGCCGTCGCGGCCGCAAGGCTTTGGCGAGACGCCGCAGGCGGTTTTTTCGGGGCAGCGGACGTTGCTGAAACGGCGGGGCAGGGCAGTGAGATGCTTGCCGGCTTCGGTGCACCGTCCGCCCGTTCCGAGAGCTTTGAACCGCGCACGGAAGATGTGCGTTTGGATCATCCGCTGGGGGCCGCCCGCGCACAGGTTCACGAAAACTATATCGTCGCCCAGTCGGGAACCGGCCTTGTGATCGTCGATCAGCATGCCGCCCATGAGCGACTGGTCTATGAGGCGCTGCGCAAGGCGCTTGCCGACCGCAGACTGCCGTCGCAGGGGCTGCTGATCCCCGAGATTGTCGACATGCCAGAGGAAGACTGCGACCGGCTGATGCCCTTTGCCGAAGAGATGAACCGCCTCGGACTTGTCTATGAGCGTTTCGGCCCCGGCGCGATTGCGGTGCGCGAAACACCGGCGATGCTGGGCGAGGTCAATGCTCCGGCCCTGATCCGCCAGCTTGCCGATGAGGCCGGCGAGTGGGAAACCGCCGATGGCCTGCGTGCCAAACTTGAAAGTGTTGCCGCCACCATGGCCTGCCACGGTTCTGTCAGGTCTGGACGGCGCTTGCGCGTTGAGGAAATGAATGCTCTTCTCCGGCAGATGGAAGAAACACCGGGTTCGGGACAGTGCAATCACGGTCGCCCGACCTATATAAATTGAAACTTGCCGATATCGAGCGCCTGTTCGGACGCTGAGAACGGCAAGAAAAACATCCTGAATTTGGAGAATGTGCGGTGAATATCCTTGAAGGCAATGGCAGGGGTGAGGCAAAAATCCGGTATCTGGATGCCGATTTCGAGGTGATCATGCCGGGGACGCATGTGCTGTGTGCGATCACCGGCCGCCGTATCCCGCTCGATGAACTGCGCTACTGGAGCGTTGCCCGGCAGGAAGCCTATGCCGATGCGCCAGCCGCTTTCGAGGCCGAGAAAAGGCCGGAGCGCTGCCGACCGGCAAGGCCTGATGTGGCGACGCTGATCGCCCTTGCCGGGCTTCCGGGGGCCGGCAAAACCACGATCGCACGGCTTGTTGCCCAAAAGCGTCCGGCGGTTTTTCTGCGTGTCGATGAAATCGAGGCTGTTCTGCGTGCTGATGACGGGCACTGCAATATCGGCCCGTTGGGCTATCAGATTGCCGCAGCCCTTGCCGTTTCCAACCTGAAGACCGGGCAGGACGTTATTGTCGACTGCGTCAATCCGTGGCCGCTGACACGTTCCATGTTCGCTGAAGCGGCAGTTTGCGCTGTAGCTGGCTTTCTCGGTGTCGAGATTGTGTGCTCGGATGCCGGTCTGCATCGCGCCCGGATCGAAACTCGGGTGAGCGACATCGGTAATGGACACTCAGAGCCGGACTGGAAGGCCGTGATCGACCGCGACTACAGACCCTGGCGGGAGGCTGATGTGCTGGTCGATACGGCCGAACTCTCCAGTGAAGCGGCAGCCGGGAAGATACTGACCGAACTTCAGCCCTTATTAGCCTGAGGCATCTCCGCTGAAGAGCGGAGCGCCTGAATGGCACTAGAGCCTTTCCGGGTTTCGCGGAAACGCAAGAAGGCTCTATTTCTTTGTTTTTACGTAACTCCGGACGGTGAGCCGCCGTCCACTTCACCTGGAAGTGCTCTAGTTGCTGCCGGGCAGGCCGAGCTGGCCGCGCACGAGAGCGAGGCCTTCCATGCCCTTGCGGTCACCCATTTCAGCGAGCGCTTCGAACACCTTCTGGGCGTCGAAATAGCGGCCGAGATTGTAATAGGCATAACCACGAATGACCATCAGTCCGGTTCTCGTCCGGGGCCAACTGGCTGCGCTGGTTCAGGAGAAGCAGTGCATCCTGATAGTGACCACCCTGATAAGCCGAAATCGCGCGACTGGTCAGGATCTGTACCTGGAGACCGAGCTGGCGCTCACGGCTGAGCGGCTCTTCTGCTGCCGACACGGCTGCCTTGCTGGTGAGGCCCATCCGCATATAGGCGAGGCTCTGGCCATAGGCCGCTTCTTCGCGATTTTTCGCGGAAGAGGAGCCGAGTGCGGTTTCGAAGGCGCGTGCTGCTTCCATCGGGCGCTCAAGGTCCATAAGGCACCAGCCCTGCCTGAGGGCGGCATTCGGTGACAGCCCCTCGGATGAACGACCGCTCCAGCAGTTTCCGCCCGAAGAAGACGAAGTCGAGCGCCGTGTGGTCGTCGTCGTAGAGGACGCCGCTCGGGTCGTTGCGGCAGGTGTCGTGGTTGCGACGGGCGTGCCCGTGGGCAACTGGGTGCCAGCTGGCAATGTGGACAGGGTGACACTGCTGTCGGACGCATTTTCCTGGTTGAGGAAATAGGTGATTTCGAACTGCCGCAGATAGTCCCGGTTGATATAGGCCTGCTCGTCGAAACGATAGATCACGGTCTTCTCCGAAGGCTGGCCGGTGGTGTAGAAGGCCGCCTGGACCTGGGCAGCTGAAACATTGTAGCGGGTCTGGTTCGGCTCCAGCGCGGAATTGACGACGGTGACGGTCTGAACGCCGGTCACCGGATCGGTCTGGATCATCGAGCGCGGAATGGTCAGCCGCTCAATGGCGCGTGTGCGGTTGGCAAGATCGCTATCGCCCGCGGCCGGCGGCGTGCCGGAGGCACCGGCGCCATAATAATACTGGTAGTAGTCCGGGACATAATTTGCCGGAGCATTTTCTGCCTGCTCACCTGCAAGCGGCTGGGAACCGGGGGCATAGAGCGGTGCAGTCAGTGAGACACCCGTGCCCGTCTGTCCGAGCGTTCCCGGTGTGGGCGCCGCAGCCCCAAGCGGGGTCTGCTGTCCGGTGGACAGGTCGATCTCGGCAATCGGTACGGCAACCGTGCGGGTCGTGCCATCGCTCTGCTCAAGCCCGGTCAGCTCGAATACGGTCGCCATCACGTTTTCGATGGTGGTGACCGGCGCATTGGGGTCGTTTAGCCAGGCGATACGCTCTGAATAGGGGGCCCAGATCTTCTGCATCAGATAGACGCCCGGTTTGTAGCTCAGTTTGTTGAGCATCAGCGTCACACCGTAGGCCGCCGGCTCGTAAGACGCCTCCCAGGAAAGGGCTGCCTCGAACCATTGCAGCGCGGCGAGCGGCTGGCCAAAATCGCTTGAATACCAACCGAATTGCTGGGCAGCGGTCATGCTCTGGGTCTCGGTGACGACATCGGCCATGCGTGCAAGCACATCCTGGCCGTAATCCTTGCGCGGGATGCGGCCGAGCATGTTGACGACGGCGTTCAGATAGGTGTCCATTGCCTCGGATGAAGCATTGCGCCAAGGATACATCACCGCCTCGGCTTCCTCGGCATTGTCCTGTGAGATCAGGATCAGCGCGAGCCCCTGCGAGATTTCCGCGGAATCCCCTCCGCGCGGGCCTTGCGGAACCATTCTTCCGCTGCGGATTCGCTGTCTCGTACCAGGAAATACCACGCCAGAAGCTCGGCATCCTTTGGGTCTTTGCCATCATTGGCCAGAGTTTCCATATGGGCCAGATCGTCGGGCGAGATCACAATCGTTTTGTCTTCTCCGGCCTGCGCAAACCGGTCCCGCAGAAGCGCATCGCGGATCTCCTGAAATTCATGCGTGTCCCCAGCGCTCGACCGTTCATAGCTCAGCAGGGCCTTCATGTCGTCATACGGCATGAATTCCATCGCTTTTTGCATCGTGGCGAGGCGCTCCTGCGGCTCATCACAATTCTTCAGGACGTATGTGTAGGCATCCATGGCGCGCGTAAGCTTGTCTGTTCTGGCGAAGGCTTCACCGACCTGCCAGAGGATATTGATCTCCGCGCAGGTGAGCAGGCTCGGCGCCTGCGAAGCGAGGTCTATGACTTCTTCATAATCGCCGTCTTTCGAGGCCTGAAGCAGATTGGTGCGCGTTTCCGCGATATGCAGGCGGTTGAGAAGGTCAGCCGGCGCCTGCCAGTCGGGTTCTTCCGTGCGGCGGGTGTTGATGAGCTGGTGTACGATCGCGTAATCGCCCTTTGCATATGCCTCCCACATCGCATTGAGCTGCTCATCCTCACCATCTTCGACCGCCAGCGGATTGGCCGGCGGCGTCCAGTTGGGATAGAGCGACCGGAGGCGCGAAATCTCGGCCTGGAGACGCTGCAGGTCGCCCTGCTGGGCGAAATAGCGCAACGCGCTTTCATCGACTGCCGGTGTGGCCGGCTGCTGGTCAGGAGCCGGTTCGGCGCTCTCCCGTGAAGTTGCGGGCGCCGGCGCACTCTGGCGCGCGGGTGAGGCATCGGGCAGGTTGCGCAACGCCTCAGTCGGTTCCTGAGCCTGTGCCTCGGGTACCGTCGTAAAGAGCGGCTTGGGCGAGCTCATCGACGCGGGCTGGTCGTCTTGGACGATTTTCTCATAAGCGCGCTGGAGTTGGTATGTTGGCTCGGCCATAGCTGTTGTGACCGGCACCTTGGGGCCTGCGCCGCCCATGCCGATTGCACCGATCAAGGCGATCGCGCCGGCTGTCAGTGCAATATATGTCAGTCTCATAACATCCCTACTCCGGCCAAACGGGCGGTCACCAATCCCAGAAAACGCGACCTTGCCCGCCTTATTTTATCTCGCCGTCTCCCGCAAATTCGGAACCGGATTACGGAACTGGTCGGTTCATACCGCTGGCCTGTTCCGCTGGTGTGTTCCGCGACAAGAGCACAGCTTCGCCCTCTACAAACCCATATTGTCGTTAAGAAATACTAAAAATCATGTTGTTTCGGTGCTTTCGACAAATAAAACAGGAGCTGCACTGCGGCGCGCGCTTATCTGTAGATCGCTTTGTTAGTCCTTTGTTTACCAAAGTCTGAAAAATGTAGGGTTGAAATATCGTGTGACCAGGGACGAACCGGGTCGCCGCAGCAAAGCTCAGGGTGTGCTCAATCATGACGAACGCAATTGCCTATCTGATCAAGACCCGATGCCGGGCGGCGATGGGCCTTCTGGCGGTAGGGTTGCTCTCGGGATGTGCCGGCGATCTGATGTCCTATACATCCAATGTCCGCAACCTCATGCCCGAGGAAGCCGTAATCATGCCGCCACCGGGCGGGCCGGCTATCGTTTCGGTGCTCGAAACGCAGTATTCCAATGCCATCGACCAGCGAATCCTGCTGAGAACCGATGCACGAACGCCGGGGCAGAACTACATCAATGCGATCTTCTTTGGCACGCGCAACTATTCTCCGATGAACAAGCGCTCACTGAGCTATACCGCGCTGACCGAGACGCGCATCGACGAGTCCATGCGTGAAGAGCTCGCCGGCGTCAGAATGGTGCAATCACCCTATTACGTGCAGAACAATTACGGTCCCTTTGGATATGCCTTTGGCCAGGGACGCGGTGATGATCTCTGCATGTATGGCTGGCAGCAGATCAGGCCGGGACGTGACAGCCTCGCGGCATTCGGACAGGCCGGGACTATTCAGATCAGGGTCAGGTTCTGCGAAAGCGGGGCCAGCGAAGACGATTTGCTCGGTATCATGTACGGCTATACCGTGAATGTCGCTGTCGAGGCCTATGGCTGGAACCCCTATGGCGAGCAGGCATCGCCACCGCCGCTTCTGGGTGAGACCGGTGCGCCGAGCTATCCACGCAAGGCCTATGATGACCGTCCGGAGCGCCTCGCCAATACCGAAGCCGTTCTGGAACGTACGACAGCGCGCAGCGTGCCTCAGACACGCAGTGCGACCGTCAGGTCCGCTGCCCCTGTCGTCGCTTCTGATGAAATCAGCCTTGATGTTGTGCGTCTGCCACCCGGCAGCCTGCCCTCGGGTGGCTATGTCAGCGTTCCGCCGGCCCCGGGCGTTTCTGCAGTCAGCGGCGCAGCGCCATCCGGCATGTCTTCCATTCCGGCGCCAGGACGTCAGCCTGCCTCGGCTATTTCGACTTCAGCGGCGCCGCAGCAGTCTTCGACCCCGTCTGCAGCGCCCTCAAGCAGCTCCATCCCGGTGCCTGCCAGGCCTTCCGGCGCGGCCCCGGCATCCCGATCCCCGCGGCGGTTGCACCGGCGACAACAAAAACATCGCGTCCAACCTCTGCAGCACCCTGCCGCCTGCTGCCCGGTTCGACGACGGTGAGCTGTGAATAGCTCCGTGCGGTCGAATTATGCAATACTGGCCGACAAACTGTTTCGGTCCTGATGCTTGCAGGTTGCGGGCAGGACCGTTTATGTGCCCATCGAAAGGCCGATATGCCGCCAAACAGCGTGGAATGCGAATCTTGTGCAAGAGCCTTTCATTCAGTTCAGGAACCGTCTATCGCATCGCATATGATGGTTGGAGATGCGCAGCTTGCGAGCTTGGTTTCGTCTTTCTCCGGAAAACGGCCGCGGAGGAAAACAATTCTTAGGTTTCTTTCGTATAGGTTTAAGAAATACTCACACCAGCCTTTAGGAAGGGTGTTGCCGGATGCGTAGGGCAGCGATTGTCATATCTTGGATCGTAACGTCGATCTTCGTGCTGGGTCTTGTTACCCTGCCGATCGACCTGCGCACGCAGATCGTGGTCAGCGTCGTTGCCGTCGCGGTCATGATGGTGCTCAAACAAATGCACGCGGAAGGCAATTGGCGTTTGATCGCGTTGGCTTTCGGCACCTCCATCGTCCTACGTTACGTGTTCTGGCGAACAACGAGTACGCTTCCGCCTATCACCGAACTGCAGAACTTCATTCCTGGTGTTATGCTTTACTGCGCGGAAATGTTTTCCGTCGGCATGCTCGCACTCAGCCTTTTCGTGGTGGCCTTTCCGCTGCCGGTGCGTCCGCGCTGGGGCAAGCTCGAAGGCGAACTGCCCTATGTCGATGTCTTTGTGCCATCCTATAACGAGGATGCAACGCTGCTGGCCAATACGCTGGCCGCCGCCAAGGCTATGGATTATCCGCCTGAAAAGCTGAAGGTTTACCTTCTTGACGACGGTGGATCGGAGCAGAAGCGCAATTCCAAGAATTTGGTGGAGGCAAGCCTCGCCCAGACCCGCCACCGCGAGCTGAGGCAGCTCTCCGCAGAACTGGGCGTCGGTTACATCACCCGGCCGCGCAATGAGCATGCCAAGGCGGGCAACATGAATCATGCTCTGCAGTTCACCACCGGCGATCTCATCGTGGTGTTCGATGCCGACCACGCGCCGACGAATGATTTCCTGCAGGAAACGGTCGGCTACTTCCTCGAAGATCCCAAGCTATTCCTCGTCCAGACGCCGCACTTCTTCATCAATCCCGACCCGCTGGAGCGAAATCTGCGAACCTACGAGCTGATGCCCAGCGAGAACGAGATGTTCTACGGCATTATCCAGCGCGGTCTCGACAAGTGGAACGCCTCGTTCTTCTGCGGGTCGGCAGCGGTGCTGCGGCGTGAGGCTTTGAACTCGGTGAACGGTTTTTCCGGCGTGTCGATCACGGAAGATTGCGAAACCGCCGTCGAACTACACTCCAATGGCTGGAACAGCGTCTATGTGGACCGGCCGCTGATCGCCGGCCTGCAGCCCGCAACCTTCTCGAGTTTCATCGGCCAGAGAAGCCGCTGGGCACAGGGCATGATGCAGATCCTGCGCTTCAAGTTTCCGCTTCTGTTGCGCGGTCTCA
The DNA here is from genome assembly GCF_028401385.1 of Marinicella algicola. Taxonomy (GTDB): domain Bacteria; phylum Pseudomonadota; class Gammaproteobacteria; order Xanthomonadales; family Marinicellaceae. Next base: position 3,174,163 of record NZ_JAQOMR010000001.1, on the reverse strand, counting down.
CCCTGCCACAGCGCCTTTGCTACATGTCGTCAAACCTGTTCTGGCTGTTCCCCTTCGCGCGCGCTTCATTCATGATCGCACCACTGTGCTATCTGTTCTTCGGCCTGCAGATCTTCGATGCGTCAGGTGGGGAGTTTCTGGCCTATACGCTGTCCTATCTGATCGTAAACATGCTGATCCAGAACTATCTGTTCGGTCAGTTCCGGTGGCCCTGGATCTCCGAGCTCTATGAATATATCCAGACGGTGCATCTGATGCCCGCCGTGGTCTCCGCCATCCTCAATCCAAGGAAACCGTCTTTCAAGGTTACGGCCAAGGATGAGTCGATCGAGCACAGCCGGCTTTCGGAGATCAGCCGGCCCTTCTTCATCATTTTCTTCGTCTTCGTGGCCGCCATGGTGATGATGGCTTACAGGCTTTATGCCGAGCCTTATCTGGCGGGGGTCACCTGGGTTGTGGGGGCTGGAACTTCCTGAACCTGTTCTTGACGGCTGCAGCTCTGGGCGTGGTCTCAGAGGTCGGAGAGCGGCAGAAATCACGTCGTGTGAAGATGTCTCGGCGCTGTGAACTTGTGATCGGCGACAGTGTCTATCGCGGGACCATCGAGGATGTTGCGACCGCCGGCGCCGGTCTTCAGGTCCAGGTGCGCGATCTCGACCGGTTGCGCCCGGGAACGCATGCGCTGTTGCGTGTCGAACCGTACAAAGGGGTGATCCCGGCGAAGTGCCGGTTATGATCCGGCACGCACGTTCGCTTGGCGAACTGGCCATGGTCGGCTGTCGTTATGCACCGGTCAGCAGCCTGCATAGTTCGGTCATATCCGATCTCATGTTCGCCAATTCGGAGCGTTGGCAGCAACTGTTGCAGTCGCGCAAGAATGATCCCGGCACACTTGCCGGTACCTTCTGGTTCATCAAAATGTCGGTTCGGCAAATGGGACGCGGGATGAGCTATTTTATCGGAAAATACCAGCCCAATACCGGCGGCGCTCCGGTTCGGGGAAGGGCAAGAGCTGATGAGACGGATTCTGCTTGTCGTTATTCTGTTCCTGACCGGTTCCGGGTTGGCCGCCGCGCAGGCGGTCGCACCGTTCGATATGGGGGCGATGGTTCAGGGCCGCCGCCAATGGCTGCTGAGCCCTTGCAACCGCAGCAGCCGGCGCAGGCAAGCGCTGCCACGACGGCGGAAAGCGTACCGTTTTTCCGCTATGTCATTCCCGCTGACGAGATGCGCCTCGAAGGGAAAACGTGGAACGCTCCTGGTCGATGTATCTGACCGAGGAGCAGGCGCGGTCGGCAACGAAATTCAATATCGGCTACCAGAACTCGATTTTCGTAGCGCCTGAGTTTTCACGACTGACCATTTCGTTCAACAATGTGGAGGTCGCCCGGCCTCCGCTATCATCATCCGAGCGCCAGTCCGACCTGCGTTTCGATGTGCCCGCCGGTATTCTCGAACCCGGCTACAATATCGTTTCCTTCAAGATCAAGCAGCGACACCGGACTGATTGCGGCCTCGATTCCACCTATGATCTGTGGACCGATATCGATCCCGAGCGGACCTTTCTTATGTTCGACAGCCCTGATGCCGGAATGATGTCCAGCACCGAGGATATTCGTGCCGTCGGTGTGGATGCGCTGGGCCGTACACATTTTCACATCGTGGCACCGGCTCTGAGCGAAACGATTGCCTCCGATCCGATGTTGGAACTCGCCCAGGGACTCGCACTTCTGTCGGATATGCCGAATACCTTCTTCACATATTCGAAGTCCGAGCCGGTGAAGTTTGCGTCCGGCGTACTGCCCGTCTATGTCGGTACACCGGCTGAATTGCGCCCGATTCTGGGTGATGCGCTGCCGGATATTGGTACTACGCAGTCGGCGCGCTTCATTTCCACCAATAAGCTCGGTCAGAGTGTACTCGTTCTGGTGGCGCCGTCCTGGCAGCGGATCGGTCCGCTGATCGACGGCATCACCGCGCCTGCAGCCCGCAGTGCGGCCATGAAGGACGAGGCCTATTCGACCCATTCCTGGCGTAAACAGGATACCCAGCTTCTCACCGGACATCGCGTGCTGACATTTGAACAACTCGGCATTCCAACCCAGGAATTCTCCGGTCGCAGCTTCCGGGCTGAATTCGCCATCGGGCTGCCTGCCGATTTCTATGCCGATGCCTATGGCGAGGCGCGGCTGCTTCTCGATGCGGCTTACGGACCGATCGTTCTGCCTGGCAGCCGGCTTCATGTGTTCGTGAACGACCAGCTTGCAGCGACCTGGCCGATCAGCACGGTCAACGGTGCCGTGCTGCGGCGTACGCCGGTCCGGTTCACCATGCGGCATCTGAGACCGGGTGTGAACAAGATTGTGCTGGAGGCATCGCTTCTGACGCGCGAAGATGCGGCCTGCCTGCCGGGAGCGACCGCGGACGATACGCCGCGTTTTGCCGTGTTCGATACCAGCGAATTCGAAATGCCCGATTTCGGTCGGGTTGCTCAGGTGCCCAACCTCTGGGCCACAAGCGGTACGGCATTCCCTTATGCGCGCCACGAGGATCGGATCCCGTTCTATATCGATAGCCTCAACAGCGACACGATGGGTGCGGCATCTGATTTCGTAGCCAAGCTTGCCAATGCCGCGCGCCACCAGATTCCGGTTGATGTGGTGCATTCGATCGAGGATGTTGGTGATGGTGACGCAATTTTCCTTGGCAGCATCGGCACGATCCCTGCACAGGCTCTCAGAGAAACCAAGATTTCCCAGACAAGCCGTAGCGTTTGGACCCAGCAGGTCGGAGGCGAGGCCAATTATTCAGAGCCTGAGACCACGATCGAGGAGTGGGACGAGGCGGTAACTGCGGGCTGGTACAACTGGATATTCGAGGTCGAGAAATACCTGAAGCGCAATTACGACCTGTCATTCGAAACCCTGCGGTTCCTGCCGCGGCCGGATACCGATTATCTGCCGCCGAACTCGATTTCGATGATGATAGCGCAAGAGCCGAGCCCGAACGACGATGGTGCCTGGACGCTGATCGCCGCTCCAACCCATGAGAACCTCGCCAATGGCATGAGGGCGCTGACAAAGCGTCAGCACTGGGATGCTGTCCAGGGCCGTGTCACCACCTACAACCGCAATAACGGGGTGATCGACAATGTTGGCATCGGGGCGACAGTGTTTATATTCGACACGCCGTTTTCGATCAGCAATATAAGGCTGGTGTTGACCAACTGGTTTTCGACCAACACCATGTCGTTCTCGCTGGCACTGGTCATCGGCACGGTATTGCTCGGCATAGCGACCAAGGCGATGTTGACCCGTTTCGGCCGTTACGACGAGTAGCGATCGCTGAGCACCTGAAAGCCGATGACAGCCGCGCCGACAAGACCTGGTTCGTCACCGCTTTCGGCAGGCACCACAAGCGGATGCGATGGCCTTGTGAGCGTAAGGGGACGTACCGACCGGTCGAGCGCCCTCACCAGCGCGTGGTCGCGCGCAAGGCCGCCACCGGCAGGCACAATGGTGGCACCAGTGAGATTGACCGCCATGGCCAGCGGGCCGGCGACGAGCGCCAGAAAGGTTTCGACGGTGTGCTGTGCACGGGGTCGTCCGGCGTGCCAGTCGGCGAGAATGCTGGTGGCCTCTGCTTCAACGCCGCTAAGATGAGCATGGAGGTGTTCCAGGCCACGTGCACCGGCCACGGTGTCGAGGCATCCCGCAAGGCCGCAGCCGCAGGCAAAGTGCGGAATACGCGTTTCGCCGACGACCATTGGCACCACCGGCCCGTGACCCCACTCTCCTGCAACACCGCCGCTGGCATTGACCAGGCGGCCGCAGCTGACGAGGCCGCCGCCGACGCCGGTGCCGAAAATTGTCCCGAACACGATTTCGTGCCCTTTGCCTGCGCCGAAAATGGCTTCGGCCATGGCGAAGCAATCAGCATCATTGGCGATAATGACCGGGATTCCGTCCGCTTTTCGAGATCGCTTTTCAGGTCCGTGCCATGTATCGCCGGAATGTTGGCAACGATCAGCGTTCCTGTTTCCGGATTGACCACACCCGCAAGCGAGATGGCTATGGCCGCCGGTTGTTCGGGAAGGGAGCTGGCAAAACCTGCGAGCCGGTCGATGAAGGCGATACGGTCGGCAGACGGTGTATCGAACCGGGTCACCCGGCCCGGACGCCCGCCCGCAACAGCCGTCGCTGCCCGGATAGACGTTCCGCCGATATCGAAACACAGGATAGGACTTGCCATGAGCTGCTCCTTTGATGCGCTGCCGGCTCCGTGGGCATGAAGACGAGATCGCGACCCATGAACCGAAACGCGCTCTCAAACTCTGCAACGATAGCCCCAAGGCAGTGCTTATTGTGCTTCGGCGACCCAGCCGTCAACAGGTCGAGGAAGCTGGCGGCATAAGATCGGAACCAAAAACCACCATTTTGTGCGCTTTATGTGTGCGTTTACACCTGCCTCGACAAAGTCTGCGGTTTCTCATCTCAGATCGTCAGACTATTGCGGGAACAGCAATGTAACCTGAAAACGTGCGCCCCAACCCTGAGGGCCGCCATCCGGTGAAGCAGCCCAATAGCGTGCGCCAAGTCCAAACTGGACGGGTTGCTTGCCAATTTTGACCACTTGCGTGACGACGAAATTGATGGGCACAGACCAATCCTCTGTCTGCCAGTTATAGGTGCTTTCGGTGTTCAAGGTAAACGAGGTGGCCTTGGGCGTGGTATAAGACAGAAAGGGCTGAAGGAAGGTCGCCGATTGTTGTCCATATTGATCATTGTTGTTGATCGACCAGACATGGTTGGCCAAACCTCCGACTGTCCATCCATCGCTTTGTTTCAGGGCAACACCGGTCAGGCCGGCGCCCCATTGGTTGGGGGCAATGTCATCAGTGGCGGTGGGCGCCTGTATCACCGGGCCTACCCCCAGATCACCCCGTTCTGCGTCGCGGCTTTGGGTGAAAAGAATAAGCTCTGAAGGGTATTGCCCAAACCAGCTTCTGAGTTTCCGCCCGACACCCCGTCCTGACGAACGACCGGAATGATGGTGCGTGAAATCAGATTCCAGTCCTCACTGATCGAGATTGGGATCACGGGCTGAAAATTGATGTAGCTTTGGTGCCCATTCCCACTGATGCCGTAACCATCATTGTAGTTGTATTGTATCGGCACGCTGATGAGGTTAGCGATCGGGTTTGACAGTTTTTCGCCAAATCAGCGCTGTCGCCGGCGCTTTGCGGGGCCGTTACATCAGCTGGCGCCGCTTGAGCCAAGGCACAACCGGGAACCGCAAGACTGAGAACAGCGGCAGCAAAGTGACGTGGCAATATCCTCATCATTCATGTCTCCATATGGAAATCCAACCGCCCGACTATGCTGCTCACACCCTGGTCTATTTCAGCAGCTCGATTTCACCCGGTCGCCAGCTCTTGTTGATCCAGGGCTCAAGCGGACCATACATGCGCAGGATCGTGAACCAGCTTTTCCCCGGTATGGTCTGAAGCCAGTTGCCCTCTTTGCCTTCTGGTGCTTCAGGCGCAAAATAAACATCGTAAGAACCATCGGTGTTTTTCTTGATGCCGTCAGACTGACTACCGACGGTGGGAAACGTCTGGCTGGTCTGCAACATGGAGCGGGTCTGGGTGTCGTACATTGTCACGGCCCAGAAATTATTCACCGGCACGTCTGGCGGCAGGTGCAGACGATAGGTTTTCGAGCCGTCGAAGGCCTGTTTGGTTGCGTCGCGAAATGCCACCGCATAATCCGAACCTTTGCCCGGATTGGTGACCGCCATTGCAGGACTTACGCCAGTATAATTGAAATAAAACATCGTTCGCGCGTCGAGATTGCGGGCGCCGTCGACGTCAAAAACACATCCTTGTTGGCGTAGCCCATCACCCAGGAACTGTCGGAATCAGGATAGATAAACGCCCCCTTCATACGCGGATTATAGGTAATGGCTCTGGCTGTTGCATCGCCGATCGCGGCAGCCTCGCTCAGCAACTTTTTCATGCGGTCGTTTGGCTGAAACGGTTTTCCCTTGACGATGCCGATGGATGCCAGAAGTCCACGTGTCTCCGCACCGATTGCATCAATCGGTTCTTCCTGAACAACTGTGTTCAGCCCTTCGAAAAAGCTGAGATCGCTCGGCGCAACGGTATTGTAGCTCATGCCCGAAAAATTGATGAATTCGGTTTCGTCGGGATCATCCATCTTTGACAGCGGGTAGACTTTCAACTTGGTTTTGATGTTTTCGACGGCGGAGGCCAATCCGTCGGCAATGGATCCACGCAAAAACAGCAAGTTGTTATAAGTTGGGGTGTGGACGACGAAATAGCCGTCGGGAATTGTCCCATCATGGCCGGGTGGCAGCAGCAGATATTTACCGCCCTTGCCCTTGTCGGGGCCCACAAGACCCAGATCTTCGACATATCTGAACCAGGCATCGTCGAAAAAGCCCAGCATGCCCGGCGGCAATTCAACCACCAAAGGCCCATCAGCCTTTAAATCCAGATAGCCTAGAGCGTAAAGCGTCGAGGTGTTGCCAGTCAGATAAAGCGACGTCGAATCCAGCAGGTTCTCGGATATAGTAATCTTATTGGAACGGTTTGCGCCGATCTCTGCATTTCCTGACCGCATAAAGGCCAGAGACGCGGCGCCCTGATTGTTTAAAAAGACCTCAACGGCGCGCATCCGGTCGAGATTGTCATAAAGTGCGGCAACGGAGGCGTCGGTTGGAACACCGTCGAAGAACCCAAATGTGCCAACGGGCGTTTCGACCTTATCTGGCGTGGAAATCGCGTCCAGTGTCTGCTGGGAAACTTGCGCAAAAGCTGTCGTTGCCAATGCAACTGCAACAGCGGCCGGTGCTATTCTTGCTAATACCTGTCTTGCCATGTTTCATCCCCTCATGAATTGACCAGCATATCCTCGCAATATGCATGTCGTTCGCACCTGGCTGATCGAAATTGTGGATAGCAAGGCACCGCTTAAACGCGATCTTGCCGCCAATGATCGCCAAACCATCGATAGAACCGCGCATTGTGCGCCGTTTTGACCCAGTGCTGTTGTACTCCGGCGACCCACCTATTTTGAACGGGGTGTGGGTGGTCCCGGGAATGTGTAGCTGCCGTCGAGAACAGCCTGTTCCGGTTCGTACATGCGCACGGCATAGTTCCAGCCGTCCATGATCGGCAGGCAATTTTCAATGCCTTCGCCGCAGCCACCAAAGCGGATGGTGTAAGAACCATCGCTGTTGGGCTTTGCGATCAGGTTGTTGAGGTTGTAGGCATGAAGGGCGTTTTCCTTGAAATAACCCTGCGCATCATAAAGACTGACCGACCAGAAACCCTTGACCGGAACATCCTTGACCGTGATCTCGTATTCCCCGACTGGCAGATCGGGTTGAACATTGATGTAAACAGCGTCCTTGTCAGGCAATCCGCCCCAGGCCGATGCTGTTCCGATCAGAAAATGGACCGGGTCAACATCTTCTTTTGATCCGAAAGTGTGCACATAGCGCTTTAGTCCCTTTGCAAGATCAAGAATGGGCTCAAGCGTCGCCTTGTAGCTTGTCTCGTCATAGTCCGGCATCTTGAAGGCCGTGTCTGATCCTGCCGATATTTCAATCTTATCCTGAAGCTTGTGGGCTTCTACAAGATCTGCCTCATCTGAGGCATTGACGAGTGTGCGGAAAATAAGACCAACAACTGGTGTGCCGAATTTTTCCATCGTCAGCTTGTGGGCACCTGCACCATAGAAAACGTCATTCACGTAGCCATCATTGTTGATGACCATCAGTGACATATAGCGCTTTCCTGCTTCTGGCATGGTGATTGTCGCACCCTTCGAGATGTCAACGACACCGAGGCTATAGAGCGTGTCACGGTTCATCCGGATGACATTCTGCTTATCAATCGGCGTTGGTGTCCTGTTGCTATGCAGCTTGTTGATCCCACCGGCCATTTCGATGATGCCGTCAAATTCCATATCGGTCTGCGCGCGGTCAAAATTGTCGACATTGACAACGATTGTTTCAGCGGCGGCAACGATTGGCGTAAAGCTTAATGCAAAGGCGAGCAGAAGCGAAAATGTTGCGAAATATTTCATTTTGGTCAGGCTCTTTCAAAAGGCTCGCGGAAATATTGAAAATGGCAAAGAACGCTCCGGTGCTGTTCTATTTGCTCGGCTCGATTTCACCCGGTCGCCAGCTCTTGTTGATCCAGGGCTCAAGCGGACCATACATGCGCAGGATCGTGAACCAGCTTTTCCCCGGTACGGTCTGAAGCCAGTTGCCTTCTTTGCCTTTTGGTGCTTCAGGCGCGAAATAAAGTTCGTATGAACCGTCGGCATTTTGCTGGATGCCCTTCGACTGGCTGCCAATGGTCGGGAATTTCTGGCTGGTCTGCAGCATTGATCGCGTCTGGGTATCGTAGAGTGTCATTGCCCAGAAATCATTGACCGGAACATTTGGCGGCAAGTGCAGCGTATAGGTCTTGGAGCCGTCAAATGGCTTCTTTTCGGCATCAAGCATGGCCAGTCCGTAGTCCGAACCGGCACCGGCCTTGGTCACCGCCATGGCTGGCGTCACGCCACCGGCGTTGAAGTAATATAAGGCACGGGCATCAAGCCCCATCGCGCCATCGGCTTCAAAACTGGTGTTCTTGTTGGCAAAGGCCGTCGACCATGTGCTGTCGGGATAGATTTCCACGCCGGAAATGCGGGGGTGGTAGGTAATGACCCGCGCGGTGGCATTTGCGATATCGCTTGCTTCGCCGAGCAGTTTTTCATGCGCTCGGTCGGCGCAAATGGTTGTCCCTTGATGATGCCAATGGCCGCAATTGCACCACGCACCTCAGGGCTGATGGCATCAATCGGTTCTTCCTGAATAACGGCGTCGAGGTTTTCAAAATAGCTGAAGTCACTGGGGAAGACCGTGTTGAAAGCTTTGCCCGACACGTTAATGAATTCTGTTGGAGCAGGGCTTGCCGCGTCCTTCAGCGGATAGACTTTCAGTCCGGCGGTGATGTTCTTGACAGCCGGTTCCAGTCCGTCCTTTATCGAGCCGCGCAGGAACAGAAAATTCCGGTTGGTCGACGGCGACAGAAGGAAATAGCCTTCCGGTATTTCGCCGGAATAATGGGGTGGCACAACGAGATACTTGCCGCCCTTGCCTTTGTCTGGCCCGGTTACACCGATATTGCCGACGAAGCGCTGCCATCCATCATCGAGAAAGCCGAGCATGCCAGGCGGAACCTCGATAACGGTCGGCCCGTCACTGGCAAGGTCGGTGTAGGTGTAGGCATAAAGTGTCGATGTATTTGCTGTGACCACAAGGGTCTGGGAATCCATCAGGCCCTCGAACACCGCAATCCTGTTCGCCCCTTGGCACCGGCATCGTCCAGCCCCTTGCGCACGCTGTACATCGATACCGCGCCGATATTATCCAGAAAGACCTCGACGCCGCGCATCCGATCAAGGTTGTCGTAAACCAGATCAACGGTCTTGTCCGTGGGGGTGCCATCGAAAAACTCCAGCCTGCCAATCTGTGTGTCGACCTTATCGGGTATCGAAATGGACTTCAGTTCGGCTTCGCTGACCTCGGCCAAAGCCTGCAACGGTATTTGAAAAATCAATACGGCGGTTGTCAGGGCAGCTAGATAACTGATTTTCATTTATTTTTAACCTTCAGGCTTAATCACTGTGGCGGGTTCAGACAGGGCTTCAACTTGGGCTCGAACAGGTCGCAGATCGGCTTGTGAAATAGTTGCTTCAAACATAGGCATATGCGACATTTTGTTGCTGTTCATTTTACGCCAGCCGCTTGAAAATCGAGGATGATCGCATGCGCATGATCCCGCTCATTTCCAGCCTGACAGTTCAGGGAATTCCTGATCTGATTAGCCGTGAACTGGGCAGAAAGACGCTGGCGCGCGCGAATTTGGCGGCGGGAATTGATCTTGAAGCGTTGGAAGGACAGAATTTTTTATTCCGCAAGCTTCAGTTCTGTCGATAGTCGAAACGGCTTCCCGGGCTGCAGGGACAGAAAATTTCGGGCTGATGATGGTCAGCCAGATGGATGTGATCAATTATGGTATCTGGGGCCACTATGTGCTTGGGGCCGAAAATCTTGAAGCCGCAATCCAGCGGTGCATTACTGCTTTGCCATACCATTCCACCGGCGATGAGATGGCGCTTACCATTCATGGGCATGAGGCGCGGTTCAGCTATCGCTTCTCGCTGTCAAATCAGCGGGAATACGCCAACATCGCCAGTCTCGGCGCCGGGGTGTTGACCAGTCTATGCAAGGCCTATTGCCCTGGCTTGTGGCAGCCGCTGCGCATCGAACTCGATATTCCCAGGCCACGCCGGACAGCGCCGTTTGAAGATGTTTTTCGATGTCCCGTGGTTTTCAATGCACGCAAAATGAGTGTGGTTTTTGATGCGAGGCGTCTTTTTGCAGCTGTTGCGCGTCCGGCACAAAGTCCGCTGATCACAATTGAAGATGTTATCCGCGACCGGCGCGGCACAGTCCCGCGTGACATCACTGCCTCAGTCGCTGAACAGATCAGGCTGCAGCTCTTTGGAAGTGGCGAGGTGAAAATCGACGCCGTTGCCCGCTCCATCGGATTCAGTATCCGCACGTTGCAACGCGAGCTAAATTACGCCGGTGTTGATTTCCGCGCCATGCTCAACGCAGTCAGGATAGCAAGGGCCGCCGAGCTCCTGCGAGGCACCCCAATGCCGATCATCACCATTTCTACCGAGCTGGGCTACAATACTCCGGGCAACTTCTCGCGCATGTTTCGTCAGGCAACAGGTCAATCACCGAGCGAATATCGTGACGCCAACCTATCTCGTGTACCGGGTTTCATCGGCAATCATTCCGGTTGAACAACCTTCATCGCGAATGCGGCGGACGGCCTCACCCTTGATCTGTTCCGGCAGATATTCCGGCCATCGGGCGAGAGCCCGGCCTCAAAGTCCCGGATCTCAACGTCGCCATTCTCCACCATGACTTGAAAGGTGGAAAGCGGCCTTCCATCCGTTTTTGGTTTTGCCAGTTCCCAAAACGGTGATTTGCAAAGCTTAATCCGGTACTTGCGTCTGAGACGCCAAGCGATCTCGCCCTCGATCTAGCGCGCATGAATTTGCAGTGGATAAGAGCGGCAGAACGTTGTTGCATTCGGTAGCAGTTCAAATCTCCGACACCCTGATAGGGATTTCGATTTGTTGGTGTGACGGCAAGTCATGCTATCAATCATATCAGTACTTTAAGTAAGTTACACGTGCCCTTATCTGGGCGCGATTTTACTTTCACTTATCACGTGAATTTTACGTCATTCCTTCGTCCGCCTGGCCTATTTGCGCTTTGCCGCAAGCCAGGCTTTGGCGTCTTCAACTTCCATGGGTTTGGCGAACAGGTAGCCTTGGGCATTGTGCACCTTGAGCTGGCACAGCATGTCCCGCTCGGCTTCCGTCTCGACACCTTCGGCAATCGTGCTCGCGCTGGTCTTTTCGGCGAAATGAACCATACCGGCCACCAGCGCCTGTTTGGCCGGGTTGGAGTCGATGTCGCGGATCAGCTCGATATCAAGCTTTAAAATGTCGGGTTTCATCCTCAAAAGTGCGACAAGACCTGAAAAACCGGCACCAACATCATCGACCGCGGTTCTGACGCCCATCGCTTTCAGTCGATCGAGCTCAAGACTCAGCCGCTCCTGATCTTCGACGATGTCATGCTCGGTCACCTCGACCACTATTCGCTTCGGATCGGCTGTGCGGATAATGTCCGCCAGCATGCCAGTTGCGATTGTTTCCGGCGAGGCGTTGACGCCGATCGTCATATCGGGTGGAAGCTGAGGGAGAAGTGAGAGCGCCTTTGTAATCGACAGCGCTTCCAGATCAACCTGCCGTCCAACCCTGCGGGCTTCCTCATACCAGAGGTTCGGTGGTCGGCAAGGGGTCCCGGAGAAGCGTGACAACGCTTCGAACTTGATGGGCTCACCCGTCTGAAGCGAAACGATCGGCTGTAGCACCATTCGCAGCGTGGCTCCGCCCATAGCGTCGTCAATGCGGGCCTCAGCCTCGGAAAGCTCGCTACGACGGCGCAAGCCCGCATTGATCTGCCTGCCGGCAAGATTGGCGAAGGTTTCCATCACCTTCAGGTCGCGCTCGCCCAGTGACGGATTGGGTGTTGTGCGCAGGCAGCAGAACATGCCGAACACGGACCCGTCATCACGGTAGACCGGCACGCTGAGGTGGCTGCCAATCGGTATGTTTGCAGTGATTGGCATGGAGACGGCAAGCGGGTGGTCGCCGGTATCGGCCATTACGTTTGGAAGCCTTCCATCGAGAATATGCTGACAGTAGACCTCTTGAAGACTGAAAACGGCGCCGGGAAAGGCCAGCGCCTCGAAGCCTGGGGCGTTGACAGCGCGGAACACCGAATTACCGTCGATAATCTCCGATAAATAGGCAACCTGCATGTCAAAATGGGTACGGACCGTTTCGAGAATGAGATCAAGCGTATCGCCATCCTCGGTTGGACTGTCGAGATCAAGTTTGAGGGGCAGGCGGCTCATCGTGGTTGGCCTTTGTTCGCTGAAGTGGTGTGCGCCGGTCTTTGACTGTTAGGGCGTTCTGACCTTGTTTTTCCTGAACCGTTTCAAAGCAGGAGGCCGCGGTTCTTCAGCCCCGAATGCGATTGGTTTTTGCTGTTACTAAATATATGTGCCAGAGCGCGAACGTCCAGCACCATTCCTGGTAAAACGGCGGAGGCCAGAGACCGAAGGCCGTATGCAGATCAGATGGATTTCGAGGGAGCAGAGGCCGCCGCAGCTTGTACTCGCCTGCTTTTGACCTCTATACCGGCTAGATCGAAACAAATTCCGTCAGCCTTGGTATCGGAGAGAAAGATTGACAGATCGTATCGAAATCGCCGACGGACTGACATTCAGCCGCCTCGTCTACGGCATGTGGCGGATTACCGACGCTGACACCTCTCCAGGCCATGTGCAGGAAAAGGTCGAGGCCTGCATCGCGCAGGGCATCACCACCATGGATCAGGCGGATATCTATGGCGGCTATACTGCCGAGGCGGTGCTTGGCGGTGCACTGAAGGCCGCGCCCGGCCTGCGCGACAGGATAGAGATCGTGACCAAATGCGGCATTGTCGCGCCCGTCGGCCGGCATGCGGAGGCTTCGGTGAAGCACTATGACACGTCGAAAGCGCATATCCGCGCCTCGGTTCAGGCTTCGCTTACCGATATGGCGACCGATCACATCGACCTGCTGCTGATCCACCGGCCCGATCCACTGATTGATCCGGAAGAAACCGGCAGGGTACTTGATGATCTGGTGGCCGAAGGCAAGATCCGCGCTGCCGGTGTCTCGAATTTCCGCCCTTGGGATTTTTCGCTTCTGCAGTCGAACATGCATGCGCGGCTCGCCACCAACCAGATCGAACTCGGCCTTCTGGCGCCCGAACCGTTGGTCGATGGCGATCTCGCCTTCCTGCAGGAACGCAAGCTGCCGGTGATGGCATGGTCGCCGCTTGGTGGCGGCAAGCTTTTCGGTGAGGCCGGAAAGCCCCTGATCCATGCACTTGAGAAGATCGGAAAGCGCTTCGGTGTTGATGCCGGTGCGGTCGCGATCGCCTGGCTGCTGGCGCATCCGGCAAAATCCTGCCGGTGCTCGGCACCAACAATCCCTATCGGATCGCGAAAATTACCGAGGCCCTCAAGGTCGAGCTCGGCCGTGAGGACTGGTTCACACTCTTTGAGGTGGCGCTCGGTCATGAAGTGTCATGAGGAGAGGGTGATGATGCGCTGCTCTGCCATCGGCAGCTGAAAGCCGCAATCGTGCAAACAGGCAGAAATTTCGTGCGGCAGCACTTCGTCTGGTCTAGACATGGCGTCGGACGACGGTTCACTGCAGAACGGGGCGCTTTTACGCGAAATCCTGGACTGCGGCAGTGCCTGCGACCCCGATTACGGCGTGTGACGGATAGACCGATGACAATCTTGCTGGCTGCAGCTTCTGTTCTTGCGCGGGTCAATGGCCCGCTACTGGCGCTCGGTCGGTGGACGGGCGCTGGCTTGATGGGGCTGATGGTTATCGTCATCCTCATCCAGGTGTTCTTCCGCTATGTGCTGAATGATGCGCTGGCCTGGACGGAGGAGTTGGCGCGCTTCCTGATGCTGTGGATGGTAAGCCTGATGGCGCCGACGGCCTTCAGGCATGGCGGCTTCATCAGCATCGACACGATAAAGCGGTTCTTGCCGGAAAGGCTTGCCGCCTTTGTCAATCTGGTTCTGCTGCTCATATCCGCTGTCGTGTTGTGGTGGGCCGTCAATATTGGCTGGAATGAGGTGATGGGGATCGGCGGCCGTTTCACCATGCCGTCGCTGACGATCCCGACCGCGCTTGATCTTTCCACATGGATGAAGGTTCCGCGTGCCTGGATGATGGCTTCGCTGGCAACCGGGATCACCATGATGCTCGCGGTCAATATCGAGTTGCTGCTGCGGCTTTTGGCCGATCTTCTCGGTGCTGGCAACCGGCTGAAACCGCTTCCGGTCGTCTTCGGGCTGGAGAGGGAATGATGCTGAGCCTGTTTCTGCCGCTGTTTCTGATCTTCCTGTTTTGCGGTCTTCCGGTGCTGTTTGCGCTGATTGCCGCCCCGGCATTGTTGCTGTGGTTCAACGGGCAGGAACGCGACATCGTGCTGCTCTATCGCAATGTCTATAACGGCATGGATTCATTTCCGCTGATGGCGGTGCCCTTCTTCATGCTGGCGGGCGAGCTGATGAACCGGGCCGGCATAACCGAGCGGCTGGTGGAGTTCTCGCAGGCCGTGATCGGTCATTTCCGCGCCGGCCTTGCCCATGTGAATATCCTCTCCTCCATGCTGTTTGCCGGGCTTTCCGGTTCTGCCGTGGCCGATGTTTCAGCGCTCGGCGCAATGATGATCCCGGCCATGGAGAAACAGGGCTATTCGCGCAAATTTGCAGCAGCCATTACCGCCGCCTCCTCGATCATCGGGCCGATCATACCGCCGTCGGGCATCATGATCATCTACGCCTATGTGATGGGAGAAAGCGTTGCCGCGCTGTTTCTGGCGGGCATCGTGCCGGGCGTGCTGATGGGTGTTTCACTGATGGTTTTGGTCCGGTTGATGGCCGACCGGCAGAGATTGCCAGCGGCCACCGAAAAGGCGAGCTGGAGGGCGCGCGGCGATGCCAGTCTGAAAGCCTTCTGGCCGCTGCTCACCCCGATTATCATCATGGGGGTATTCTGGGTGGCGTATTTACGCCGACAGAGGCTTCGGCAATTGCTGTTGCCTATGCCTTCGTGATTGGCTTCTTCGTGCTGCGCTCGCTCCATGTGCGCGATGTACCGGGTATCTTGATGCGCGCCGGGCTCACCTCCTCGGTGGTGCTGTTGCTCGTCGGCGCGGCCATGGCCTTCAAGACAGTGGCCTCGCTTGCGCACACGCCTGAGCTTCTGGCCTCGTTCATGCTGGGGCTGACGGAAAACCCGCTGATCCTGCTGTTCCTGATCAACATCCTGCTATTCGTCGTCGGCATGTTTCTTGATGCCGGCCCGGCGATCATCATTCTCGGGCCCATACTGGGGCCGATTTTCCTCAAAATGGGCGTTGACCCGGTGCATTTCGCCATCATCATGGCGGTCAATCTGACAGTCGGCCTTCTGACGCCGCCAATGGGACTGGTGCTGTTCGTCACCTCGTCCGTTTCGCGCCTCAGGGTGGAGACCGTGGCGCGTGCGGTGCTGCCGTTTCTGGCCGTCGAGGTGGTGATCATCTTTCTGATCACCTACATCCCCGCACTCAGTCTGACGCTGCCGCGGATGTTCGGATTTCTGGAGTAAACATGCAAAATAAACTGATCCAAGGGAGAATTGAAATGCTCAGGGACATGATGAAGACGGCGCTGCTCGCCGGAGCGCTGGCCATCTCGGCGGGCCAGCTTGCGGCGGCTGCCGATATAACGCTGCGCGCCACGGCCAATTCCAACGAGAACGACGAGGATTATGACGGTCTCGTGGTCTTCAAGAATTATATCGAGAACGCCTCCAACGGGACGATGGCGGTCGAGATATTCATGGGCACCCAGATCTGCGCCACTGGTGAGGAATGCCTTCAGGGCATCGCCGACGGCACGATCGACATCTACATGTCGACCTCCGGCGGCGCTGCGGGCCTGTTCCCTATCTGCAGATCCTCGATCTGCCCTATCTGATGAACGACGACCGCGTGGCCGAGGAAGTGCTCTCCGGCCCGTTCACGGCCGAACTGCGTGATCTGGCGCTGGCAGACAGCGGTGACACCATCCGGCTGATGACGATCGGCAATACCGGTGGCTGGCGTAATTTCGCCAACACCGAGCACACCATCAAGACGCCCGCCGATATGGCCGGCATGAAGCTGCGCACCGTACCGGCGGAACTGCCGCAGGAACTGGTGCGCTCGCTCGGGGCCGCTCCCACGCCGATTGCCTGGCCGGAGCTGTTCACCTCGCTGCAGACCGGTGTTGTCCAGGGCACCGCCAATGGCATCACCGACATCATGAACATGAAGTTCACCGATGCCGGGCTGAAATTCATCACGCTTGACCGCCATTCCTATATGGCCGCGTTCTGGTGGATGTCGAACGAGCGGTTCGAGGGCCTTTCGGACGCGCAGAAGACCATTGTCGCCGATGCATTCTACGGGCTGCAGCAGGCAACCTTTGCCAGCCCCAAGCGCAAGGAAATTGCCGCCTATGAGGGTTTCCTCAAGGCCGGTGGTGAGATCTATGTGCCGAATGAAGCCGAAAAGGCCGAATTCAAGACCGCTGTCGAACCGGTTTTCGATTGGTTCAAGTCTTCCGTACCGGGTGGCGAGGATATTTTCGCAAGCTTCACCGCCGCTGTGGAAGAGGCCGAAGCGACCGTGAACGAGCAGCGCGCGGTGGAAATCGCCAACTGAGTTTTCGGTACCCTTTGCCGGAAAACGATACAGAAAATGGCGGCATTCGCTCAGAACGCCGCCATTTTTGTTTTAAAGCGCGAAAGACGGCAGCTTGTTCCGGCAAGACGCGAAGAAAACGGCGCCGGTTAGCCATCGAGGGGAAAGAGATGCGCCCTTTCCGGGGCGAAGACGAGGGTGATTTCACTGCCGGTATCAAGCGGGCGGTCCTCTGCAAGGGCGGCAACGATGCGGCCGCCGCGCGAGAGCTCGACATTGATAATGGTTTCCGTGCCGAGGCGTTCGACCAGCGACACCGTGCCATGCAGTCCGCCCGCCGTGCCATCCTTCACGACATCGAGATATTGCGGGCGAAGGCCGAGCCGGGCCGTTGACGTGCTGGAAAAGTCGAAGCGTGTCTGAGGAATGGCGACCGGGTCCAGCGCGTCCGATTTGACTGTTATGGTCTCGCCTTTCTGCTCGACGATGTCGACATCCATGAAATTCATCGATGGTGAGCCGATGAAGCCGGCGACAAACAGGTTCGCGGGCGCGTGGTAAAGCTCCATCGGGCTTCCGACCTGCTGCACTTCGCCATCCTTCAGCACCACGATCCGGTCGGCGAGCGTCATCGCCTCGACCTGGTCATGGGTTACATAAATCATCGTTGCGCCAAGCTGGTTGTGGAGTTTGCCGATTTCCATACGCATATCCATGCGTAGCGCGGCGTCAAGGTTCGACAGTGGCTCGTCGAACAGGAAAACGGCCGGATTGCGAACAATCGCCCGGCCGATGGCAACCCGCTGGCGCTGGCCGCCGGAAAGCTGCGAGGGGCGGCGGTCAAGCAGGTGCTCCATTTGCAGGATGCGCGCCGCCCGCTGGACGGCTTCTTCCTTTTCCTTCTTGCTAACGCCGGCAATTGTCAGCCCGAAGGCGACGTTTTCGCGAACCGACATATGCGGGAAGATGGCATAAGTCTGGAACACCATGGCGATGCCGCGTTCCTTTGGCTGCAGGTCATTGACCCGTTTACCGCCGATTTCGAGCGTGCCGCCGGAGATGTCCTCAAGGCCTGCGATCATCCGCAGCAGCGTTGATTTCCCGCAGCCCGAAGGGCCGACGAAGACGACGAACTCGCCGTCTTCGATCTCAAGGTCGACACCCTTGATGACCTCGACCTGGCCGAAAGATTTGCGGATGTCACTGAGCGCCAGTTCTGCCATGTCGATTCTCCCCTCAGCCCTTGACGCCGGTGGATGCGATGGATGCGATGAAGGCGCGTTGCAGCACCAGATAGAAGACGAGAACCGGAATGGTGATCAGCGAGAGATAGGCCATCACTTCGCCCCAGGGCACGTTGAGCTGGAAAAATAGCCAAGCCCGACCATGATTGGCCGGTGGGCCTCGTCCTGCACCACGATCAGCGGCCAGAGATATTGTTCATTGTACATTTTCAGCGCTTTCAAAATGGCTGCCGTTGCAATCACCGGGCCTGAAAGCGGCATCACCACGCGGCGGTAAACCTGCCACCAGCTCGCGCCTTCGGCGCGCGCCGCCTCGATCAGTTCGCCCGGCAGGTCCTTGAAATACTGGACGAACAGAAAGACCGTCAGCGCGTCGGCGATCCATGGGATGATCTGAACGCGATAGGTGTTGAGCCAGCCCCAGCTCAGCCCGTCGAGGCCGAGCCATGGCAGGCGCGAGACGAACAGCAGAAGTGGGATCGCAATTGTCTCGAACGGAATGATCAGCGTTGCCAGAACGATGGAAAGCACCAGCGTATTGCCGCGCCAGCGCACGAAGGTGAAGGAGAACGCGCCGAGCGAGCATAAAAACAGCGAGGCCAGAACCGTAATCGTGGTGATCATCACCGAGTTGAACACGAACAGGCCGATCGGCGCGCGCTCGAAAGCACCGGCGTAGTTTTCAAGGCTGATGTCGCCAACCGGTAAAAAGGCTCGGAGCGACGAGGTGTCGCGCAGAAGCTGGGCGTCGGGCTTCAGCGACGACATCACCATGAACAGAAGCGGAAGCAGGAAGACCAGCGCCACCAGAAAAGAACAAGGTAGCGCGTGAAAAGCCGGAGGCCATGATTGTCACCGGAAATGGCGGCCATGGTTCAGCTCCTTTCCCGGGTAAAATAGCGCTGCGCCAGAGATATGGTGAGCACCAGCACAAACAGCACGACCGAGATCGCCGAACCACCGGAGATATCCTGCCGCCCGTAGCCGCGCTCGACCGCCTGATAAACCAGCGTCTGTGTGGAATCGAGCGGTCCGCCCCTGGTCATGACGTCAATCTGCGCGAACACGGCGAAGCACTGCATGGTGATGACCACCAGAACCAGAACGGCAGTGTTGCGCAGGCCCGGCCAGGTGACATAACGGAAGGTCTGCCATTTGGACAGACCCTCAATGGCAGCGGCCTCGTAAAGTGTTGGCGAAATAGTCTGCAAGCCGGAAAGCCAGATCACCATGTGAAAGCCGACCGCCTGCCAGATAGACATGGCAATGATGGAGCCGAGTGCGGTGCTTGTATTGCCGAGCCAGTCGACCGGCTGGAACAGGCCGAAGGTCATTCCGGAAAGCAGGGCGTTCAAAAGACCGTCATTGCCGTCATAGATGAACCGCCAGAGCAGCGAGACGACGACGATGGAAACCACCACCGGCATGAAGAACACGGCGCGGAAGACGTTCACCCGCGTAGACGCTGATTGATCAGCAGCGCCAGACAGAGCGCCAGTCCGGCCTGCACCGGCGCGGTCACCGCCACGAAAACCAGTGTATTGCTCAGCGCCTTCATGAACACCACGTCGCGCGCTACCACCACATAGGCGGTGTTTCCCGCATGGACGCGGAACCATTCGCGCATGCCGCGATATTGCGGGTAGTCATCGGATCGGGTCAGGAGCGCACACGCGGATATTCCAGCGCACCGTCATCGTCACGCACCAGCTGACCGGTATCATCGCGTTCGGGTTCGATTTTCAGCACGTTGAGGCCGAGAAGATCGCGATAGTTCTCCATCCCGACATAGCGGGTTGGGTTCGGCGAAATCAGCCGCTGGTCGGTAAGCGAAAAGCCGATCGCCAGAAAGAACGGCAGGATGATGAACAGGCCGATGAGCAGAACGGACGGCGCGGCAAAGGCCCAGCCCGCCCCGTTATTCTCCGTCAGTTTCCGGCTCATGCGCGTCGTTCCTTATGGTCGATACCGGTGGGCTGTCGCGTCTCTGTTTCTGCGTCATGCCCTAGTGGAATGAATTTGACATTTGAGTCCCGTTTCAGCGACCGCGTCCATCAAATGTCAAATTCTAAAATTCCATTAGAAAATATATACTTGCTAGTGGTCCCTATGATTCCAACATTTGCTGATGAGGTCGCAGCGAGGGGAATAAAATGTTGGAATCGGACCACTGGGATGACTCAGAACGGAGGCAGACGTGCGCAATGAAAGAGGACCGGCCGAAGCCGGCCCCTTTGGCCCCCGCCTGATCAGTTGTGGCCGTAGCCCTGATTGCGCTCGATATCGGTGTTGATCTCGTCCACCGCGCCGTCGAGTGTGTCGGCGACATTGGCGCCGTTGGCGATGTCGGAAATCGCCTTCTGGAACACGCTGGTTTCAACCACATAGCCGGGTGTTACAGGCCGAAGCGAGCCCTGCGCGTCAGACAGGCCGTAGAAAACGGCAAGCGGTGCGCCTTCCTTGTAGAGTTCCGACATGTCGGCTGCACCCTTTGTCGCCGGGACAAGGCCGATGGCATTCGAGAATTCGGCGAGATACTTGTCCTGAATGGCGAATTCGATGAATTCGGCAGCACCTTCAGGATGTTCGGACGCAGCCGAAATGCCAAGCTGCCAGCTTGCCGCGCCGATCTTCGGACCATTGCCGAAATCGGGCGCGGGCAGGAAGACGACATCGTCAACGGCGTCGAGCTTGGCGCGCGCCGTCCAGTTGCCGTTCCAGTCAATGGCATAGGAGCCGTCTATAAAGCCGTTCTGATGGTCGGCGGGGTCCTGGCTGGTGCCGGGTGCAAGGTCACGGTCGAACAGCGACTGCCACCATTCGCCGAATGCGATGGCTTGGTCACCGTTCAGCACGCCCTCTGCCGTCTGGTAATCGGAACGATCAACGAGGTCGCCGCCGAAGGACTGCAGGAACGGCAGGAATGCATAAGTGTACCATTCGCCATTGTCTGCCATGCCGAGGTTCAGCGGATATTCGAAATCGCCGCTGTCCTTCAGCTTGACGAGAATGGCGTCGAACTCTTCCGCCGTCCACGGCTCTTCCAGCGTCGGTGTGCGGATATCGTATGCGTCCAGAGTGGACTGGCGCGTCATTATGGCGAGTGCCGCATCCCAAAGGCCGATGGAATAGATCTGGCCATCCCATTTGCCAATGGCGCCGGGCAGGAAGCCCTCAATGGCGCTTTCATCGATCGGAAGCGGCTGCATGTAGCCGGACCAAGCCCAGTTCGGCATGATCGGCCCGTCGACATCGATGATGTCCGGCAGATTGCCGGCAAGGGCTGCTGCCGTCACCGATCCATTATAGGAATTTTCCGGAAAGCTCTCGAGCAC
This sequence comes from Marinicella algicola, assembly GCF_028401385.1. Taxonomy (GTDB): domain Bacteria; phylum Pseudomonadota; class Gammaproteobacteria; order Xanthomonadales; family Marinicellaceae. Next base: position 3,152,607 of record NZ_JAQOMR010000001.1, on the reverse strand, counting down.
GACCTCCCAGTCGTCCTGGCTTCCGTTGAAATCGGCAACGATCCCCTCGAGAATGCTCGCCTCCGTCGGGTTGCCGGCGCCGTGATACCACATGGAAAGTTCAGTCGCTGCAAAGGCACCGGCGGGCAGCACCGTGGACGTCATCAGTGTCGCGAGGGCAAGGGCAGTTCTCTTCATCGTCAATCCTCCGATTTGAACATTTCGGGCCTCTGGACGGAGGCGGAAGACGAGCGGCATTAGCCGCCCGCAGGAAACGGTTGTTGGGAGGAACGGTAGCAACAGCTTGATGTGTGCACTATCGCTTAGGCGGGCCAGAATGAAGAGGTCATACGCCTCAGGGGAGCGGCCGACCGCCGGACCGCCTCAGCGGCCCGGCTTGTTGCAGGCGGGGGCCTTCCGTCGCTCGAAATCAGGCGAAATGCCGTTCGAGCGATCTGGAATTGCCGCCGTACCCTCCCCGTACATTGGCAATAGTGGCCTCCCCGCCGTGTCCCACTTAAGGGACACAACTTTTAGTGAGCGCTTCATTAACACGAAAGTTCCGCCGGCCACAACCGTGCGGCCGGGATTTCTTGGTGTCCGCATTGCATCCTTGATCTGCTGACAAGGAATGACACACCAGATAGCATGATTGCACAGGTATGGAGGACAAAATGCTGGTTGGTGATGCAATTCAGGCGATATCGGGTGTTTTGCGGACTGCCTGGGCGATCGATGCACTCTATCTGAGCGGAAGTTTTGCCGTTGGCCTTGAGGATGAATACAGCGATATTGATTTTGTCCTTGTTACCAGGGACGGTCCAAGCGACACAGTGGCAGCACTGTGGCGTTCAGCTGTGGAGGTAACCGGCGAACCCGTCCTGTGGCGGGACCGAGTGACGTTTCCCTCGCTTATTAACGCGATTACGGCAGACTGGCTGCGCATCGATGTCATCATCCTCAAACCCGAACAGATGGTGTCGCGAAACAGGACGGAGCTTGCCGTCCTGTTTGATCGCGCGGGACTTTGGGAAGCGCTTCCCGACTGCGTGCAAAAGAAATCACCTGATCCGAAACGGCTGCGCGATCAGTTTGAGGAATTCATCCGGATCGTCGGCCTGCTTCCCGTCGCGGCCGGTCGTAAGGAATATATCAACGGCGTGACCGGCATTTACCATCTGCGCAACCTGCTCGTGGATCTGTTGATAAAGGAAACCGATGCGCCGCATCGGGGCGGTGCATTGCATCTCAATCGGTTGCTCACAGATGAGCAGAAAGAACTCCTGAAGTCTCTTCCCGCGCCGGTCGCCGAGCGTGAAGCGATGATCGAGGTGCACCTTGCCTATGCAAAAGCCTATCTGCCGCGCGCGCGCCAGCTTGCCGCATTATGGGGCGTGGAGTGGCCGGAACGCTTCGAAGTCGTAACGTGGCGGCACCTGCACGCCACGCTCGGCATCAATCGGCCCTATAGTACAGGATGACATGTCCTGTCGGTGATCGCTGCAACAATGTACGCATCAGCAACCTCGGCATGCTCATTGGCCGGCCCGGCTTTTACTTGAACCCGACGACCCGGTGCGGCATGTAAGGTGCTTCCAGCCGTTCGACCTCTTCCGCCGTCAATTTCAGTGCCAAGGCCGCCTCGGCGTCGTCGAGATGGTGTGGTTTGGATGCGCCAATGATCGGGGCTGAGACTTCCGGCTTCGCCATAACCCAAGCGAGCGCCACGCGCGCCATCGGCACGCCGCGTTCATTGGCGATGTCGGCAACGGCATTCACCACCTTGCGGTCGGAATCGGCGGTTTCGGCGTAAAGCGTCTTGCCGAATTCATCGGTCTCGGAGCGGTCGGTGGTAGTGTCCCAGGGCCGCGTCAGCCGTCCGCGCGCCATCGGGCTCCACGGAATGACGCCGATGCCTTCGGCCGCGCAAAGCGGCAGCATCTCGCGCTCTTCCTCGCGGTAAAGCAGGTTCACATAATTCTGCATGGTCACGAATTTCGCCCAGCCATTGGCCTTTTGGGTGGCGAGCATCTGCGCGAACTGCCAAGCATACATGGAAGATGCGCCGATATAGCGCGCCTTGCCGGACTTCACCACGTCATGAAGCGCTTCGAGCGTTTCCTCGATCGGGGTGTTATGGTCGAAACGGTGGATCTGGTAGAGGTCGACATAATCGGTGCCCAGACGACGAAGCGAATTGTCGATTTCCTGCATGATCGCCTTGCGCGACAGGCCCATGCCGTTCGGCCCCTCATGCATGCGGTTCATCACCTTGGTGGCCAGCACGATTTCCTCGCGCCGCGCAAATTCCTTCAGCGCCTTGCCGACAATTTCCTCGGATGTTCCGGCGGAATAGACATTGGCCGTGTCGAAGAAGTTGATACCATCCTCGACCGCCTTGCGGATGAAGGGGCGGCTCTGCTCTTCCGTCAGCGACCAGGGGTGGGAGCCGGCTTCGGGCACGCCATAGGTCATGCACCCAAGGCAGAGGCGGGAGACATCAAGGCCGGTGCGACCGAGCTTCACATATTCCATTTGTCCGGGATCCTCAGTTTTCGGGCAGGGCGAAGGTGACTCTGCCAACGCGCCCTGTCAAAGAAAAACGCCGCCGGATTTGTCCGGCGGCGCTTGGTAAGTCTGATCAGGCGGCCTTGGCGGCGAAGGCCTTTTGCCCTCTTCGTCGAGTGCTGCAAAATCCGCGTCGGAAAGCGAGATGTTGGTCGCCGCGATATTCTCCTCCAGATGCTTGACCTTGGAGGTGCCGGGGATCGGCAGCATGACCGGGCTGCGTTTCAACACCCAGGCAAGCGCGACCTGGCTTGGAGCGGCATCGTGCTTTTTCGCAATATCATCAAGCAGCGAACCCGAATTAGCGAGCTCGCCAGCGGCCAGCGGGTGCCACGGAATGAAGCCGATATTGTTTTGCGCGCAGTAGTCGAGAACTTCCTCGCTGGTACGGTCAACCAGATTATAACGGTTTTGCACCGTCGAGACCGGGAACACCTTCTGTGCGGCCTTGATCTCGTCGACCGAGACCTCGGACAGGCCGGCATGGGCGATCAGCCCCTCGTCCAGGAACTCCTTGATGGCGCCGAACTGTTCATCCGCTGGCACCTTGGTGTCGATGCGGTGAAGCTGCCAGAGAGCGATCTGCTCAACGCCGAGATTGCGCAGACTCTTGTGGACCTGCTGGCGCAGATATTCTGGCCGACCAACCGGCAGCCAAACATTGGGGCCGGTGCGTGTCAGCCCGCCCTTGGTCGCAATCTTGATGTCGCCATACGGATGAAGCGCTTCCTTGATCAACCATTCGGAAATGTCAGGGCCGTAGCTGTCGGCGGTGTCGATGAAGTCGACGCCGAGTTCCGGCAGCCGCTTCAGCGTGGCAATGGCGCCGTCATGGTCAGCCGGTTCGCCCCAGATGCCGTTGCCGGTGATGCGCATGGCACCGAAACCCAGCCGCGTGACCTCCAGGTCTCCGCCGATTGCGAAAGTGCCTGACTTATCAGCACGAATATCAGCCATGGTATTCTCCCATGTTTGGTGAAAATGCCGCGCGGCAGGATGACCGAAGAGATATCGGGCGCGCGGAAAAGGTGTCGCGAATTTGCAATCCCTCAGATGGTCTGGCAGGGACGCCGTTTCAATGCGTGCAACGTTTTTCATTCAAATAGCCTAGGCGGCCACCAACGCCCGAAGGACTGCTCACTGAAGATGGAACATCTTTCTGAGCGGCACCTGAACCGGTGCATTATCCGGATTGGTTTCCATGACATCGGCCATGAAGGTCCACCAGCGCTGCGCTATCTCGGTGTCGGGGATGGCATCCATCTCATGATCGTCGGTGCGCTTCAGCACCGCGAACAGGTGATGGGTCTCTTCATCGAGCCAGATCGAATAGTCGGAGACGCCTGAATCCTTAAGAAGGGCGGCGAGATCCGGCCAGATTTCGTCGTGGCGGCGCTTGTATTCCTCGGCCTGTCCGCGGTTGAGGTTCATGCGGAATGCGATGGTTTCCATGGGCTTACTCCTCCCGATGGCTTTGCCTCAAACGATGCCGCCGCTGGCACCCGTGACGGCCGGACGTTCGCCGGCAACCTTCTGCCGGTAGCCCGAGGCGCGGTAGGTGGCGACGGGGTCGATGGCACCGCCTGCTTTCCTGCGCGCCATGGCGAGGATCGGCCCGACATCGGTGCGGAAGGCGTCCTTCAGCGTTTCAGACGCCATCATCGGGTCATTGTCATTCTGGAAGCCGGCAAGTGCAGTGCGGTCCACGACAAGCGCCTGTGCATAGGCGCGACGGACCTCGATGGCCGAGCGCATCAGGCTTTCAATCGGATCGGTGACATTGTGCGACTGGTCGAGCATGTGGGCGGGATCAAAATCCTTCGCGCCTTCCGCATCAACCAGCTCGTTGAACACCAAAAACAGGCGGAACGGGTCGATCGAGCCGGTGTCGAGATCGTCATCGCCATATTTCGAGTCGTTGAAGTGGAAGCCACCGAGCTTGCCGAACTGGATCAGGCGCGCCACGATCATCTCGATATTGACGTTCGGCGCATGGTGGCCGAGATCGACGAGGCAGAATGCCTTCGGACCGAGTTCCTTGGCGATCAGATAGTTGGTGCCCCAGTCCTGAACGACAGTCGAGTAAAACGCCGGCTCGAAGATCTTGTGTTCGGAAAAGATCCGCCAGTCATCGGGCAGAGCCGTGTAGATGTTCTTCATCGCATCCAGGTAGCGTTCGAACTGTCTGGTGAAGTGGCTCTGGCCCGGAAAATTCGAGCCGTCGCCGATCCATACCGTCAGTGCCTTGGAGCCGAGCGCCCTGCCAATTTCGATACACTCGATGTTGTGGTCGATCGCCTGCTGGCGGGTCGCTGCATCGGTATGGGAGAGCGAGCCGTATTTGTAGGAGTGTTCCTGTCCTTCCTGGTCTTGGAAGGTATTGGAATTCATCGCGTCAAAGCCAAGTCCGAGCGCTTCTCCGCGCTGGCGCAGTTCGGAAAGGTCATCGACCTTGTCCCAGGAACATGCAGCGATACGTTGGGGGTTGCACGCGTCAGCTGCTGGATCACCGCGCAATCTTCCAGCTTGTCGAAGATGTGGCGAGGCTCGCCGGGTCCGGGGAAACGGGCAAAGCGCGTGCCGCCTGTGCCGACACCCCAGGAGGGCACGGCGACACCATAGGCGGCGACCTTGGCGGTGACGTCATCGATGCTGACGCCGCCTCTGGCGAGTTTCTCGCCCAGCGCATTGTAGTCCGTCTCAAGGGCTGCTGCGCGCTTGTCGTTCTCTGCGGCCAGCACGCTCCTGTCGATCATCAGTTCCATCTGTTCCTCCCGTGCAGACTTTACGTGTCTGCTATGACCTCATAGTCACGGCAGCCTCGAGGGAAGCGCTTTGCTTGCCTCAGCCGCCACATTTTGACTTCTGCACTCTATCGCGGAAACGACACCGCGTTGCCGGCATCCACATTGATGATGTTGCCCGTCGATTTTGCCGACATGTCGGAGGCGAGGAAGTAGATCGCCTCGGCAATGTCTTCCGGGAACACCGAGCGCTTCAGCATTGATCGCTCACGGTAATGCGCCTCAAGCTCGTCGGTCGACATCTTGTAGGCGGCGGCGCGCTGTTCCTTCCACTCGCCGGTCCAGATTTTCGAGCCGCGCAGAACAGCATCCGGATTGACGGTGTTGACGCGGATCTGGGCGCTCGCGCCTTCAAGCGCGAGGCAACGGGCCAGATGGATTTCGGCGGCTTTGGCCGTGCAGTAGGCAGCAGCGCCCGGAGACGCGGCAAGTCCGTTTTTCGACGAGACGAACACCACATTGCCGCCGGCATTCTGGTAGCGAAACAGACGGAAGGCCTCGCGCGACACCAGGAAATAGCCGGTGGCCAGGATGGCGATATTCTTGTCCCAGAGATCGAGCGTGGTATCCTCGATGGGGGCGGATGAGGCAAGGCCAGCATTGGATACCAGAATATCAAGCCCACCGAATTCCGTCACGGCCTCGGAAAAACCGCTGGCGACTTCGGCTTCATCGGTGACATTCAGATGCACGCTACGGACAATGTCCTTGCTGAAGACCGACGACAGTTCGTCTTTGGCCGTAGCAAGGGCGGCATCATCGATATCGGCAAGCACCACGCAGGCGCCTTCTCCTGCCAGCCTGAAGGCAGTCGCCTTGCCGATGCCACCGGCGCCGCCGGTGACCAGCGCAATCTTGCCGGCAAGCGGTTTCGGCTTGGGCATGCGCTGAAGCTTGGCCTCTTCCAGAAGCCAGTATTCGATGTCGAAGGCCTCCTGTTCGGAAAGGCCCTGATAGGTGGAGACCGAGGACGCACCGCGCATCACATTGATGGCGTTGACGTAGAATTCGGCCGAAATGCGGGCCGTCGCCTTGTCCTTGGCGAACGAGATCATGCCGACGCCGGGCACCAGATAGATCACCGCGTTCGGGTCGCGCATGGCGGGCGAATTGTCGTGCTTGCAGCGTTCGTAATAGGCGGCGTAATCCGCGCGGTAGGCGGCGATTGCATCTTCAAGTCCGGCAACGGTGTTGTCGATATCCGGGCTTTCCGGATCGAAGTCGATGACCAGCGGGCGGATCTTGGTGCGCAGAAAATGGTCCGGGCAGGAGGTGCCGAGCGCTGCAAGGTCCTCGAGCCGGTTGGAGCCTACGAATTCGAGAACGGCCGGCTGATCGTCGAAATGGCCGAGCTTGCCTTCGGTCTCCGAAATCATGCCACGGATCTTCGGCATCAGCTTTTCCGCCACCGCGCGGCGCTCATCGGCGCCAAGGGTCTTCACCTTCGGGCCGCCGAAGGCCGGGCCCTGGATCCTGGCGTCGAGCCAGTCCATCGCCTTGTTGATGATCTCGAGCGTGGTCTCGTAGCTTTCCTTCGCCGTGTCACCCCAGGTGAAAAGCCCATGGCTTTCAAGGATGACGCCGCGTGCATTCGGGTTTTCTTCGCAGAACTTGCCGAGCCACAGGCCCAGTTCATAGCCGGGACGTTTCCAGGGCAGCCAGCCGATCTCGCCGCCGAAAATTTCCTGCGTCAGCGCTTTGGAATCGCTTGAGGCGGCTATGGCGATGATGGCATCGGGGTGCATGTGATCGACGTGCTTTTCCGGGACATAGGCATGCAGCGGCGTGTCGATCGAGGCGGCGCGGGCATTGAGGTTGAAGGTGCAGTGGGGAGGTAGCCCACCATCTCGTCTTCATGTTCGACGCCGCGGTAAAGCCCCTTCAGCGCATTGAGCTTTTCCATATAGAGGGTGGCGAAACCGTCCATCTTGATGGTACCAACGTCGCCGCCCGAGCCCTTGACCCATAAAACCTCGACCTGATTGCCGGTGAGCGGATCGTTTTCCATCACCTTGGCCGAGGTGTTGCCGCCGCCGTAATTGGTGATGCGCTTGTCGGAACCCAGCAGGTTGGAGCGGTAGAGTAGAAGCTCGGGTCCGCTCATGCCTGCTGCCTTCGCGTCGTCCCACAGGTTCTCAAGCCGGGCGGCCCGGGTATCATTCGCCATCATTTCCTCCTTCGGGGCCTTTTGGCCTTGTTCTTCCCCGTTAAAATCTATCCGAAAGTCGGGATTGTCAATCACAAACAATCAAAAGCAATCATTAATGAAGCCATTGCAGTTCTCGTTGATTATTTTTGATTGACAATGATGGTATTTCTCTGAACTCTGTCAAAAAGGAGGCCCCATGCACGAAAAAGAGCGCCATCGCATCATCCTGTCGGCGGTACAGGAAAAGCCGGTCGTGACCGTGGCGGAGCTCGTCGATCTGACGGAAAGCTCTGAAGCGACGATCCGGCGTGATATCGCAGCTCTTCATGTGGCGAAACGCTTGCGGCGCGTGCGGGGCGGGGCGGAATCGCTGAGTCCACCACAATTCGTCGGCCTTGCAGGGCGTCCCTTCAGTGTCAACCAGACCATGAACGCCAGACAGAAGCAGGCAATTGCCAAGGCGGCTGTGGCACTTTGCGACGACGGCGATTCCGTAATCATCAATGGCGGCACCACCACTTTCCAGATGGTGCATCACCTTGCCAATCGCAGGCTGCAGATATTCACCAATTCCTTTCCCATCGCCGAACATCTCTTAAAGCACTCCAAGAATACCGTGATGCTCTCAGGGGCGTGATCTATCGCGAGCAGAACGTGATCCTGAGCCCATTCGAGAACGATGTGACACGCAATTTCTGGGCAAAGCGGATGTTTATGGGCGCTCAAGGGATCGGCCCGCTTGGTCTGATGGAAGCAGATCCGCTGCTGATCCAGGCCGAGCAGAAGCTGATCGATCAGGCTGACGAACTCGTGGTTCTGGTCGATTCATCGAAATTCAGGCAGCGGTCGAGCCTGATCCTTTGTGGGCTGAAGCGAGCCTCGACCGTGATTACCGATTCCGGGCTGCAGGCGTCCGACGCCCGCATGCTGGAGGAGGCCGGCGTTTCGGTGATCATCGCCGATACGCAGGCAATGGAGGAAACCGGTTCCGGCTGAAACCTTGGAGGAAGGACAGCTTGAACCCCGTTCATCAACTGGAGGAGCAAGATGAGCATTTTGAAGAAGGTTCTCGTGGGGGCATTGATCTCCACGGCGCTTGTTGCGCAAGGCGCACAGGCTGCAGACAAGAAGATCGCGCTGGTCGTCAAGGCACTTGGTATCGGCTTTTTCGAGGCCGCTGCCGAAGGCGCTGAAGAGGCCGCAAAAGAAATCGGTGGCGTCGAGCTGATTTACACAGGTCCGACCGATACCACCGCCGAGGGGCAGATTGATGTCATCAATTCGCTGATTGCGCAGAAGGTCGATGCCATTGCGATTTCGGCCAATGACCCGGATGCGCTGGTGCCGGCGCTGAAACGCGCCATGCAGCGCGGCATCAAGGTGGTGTCGTGGGATTCCGGCGTCGCGCCCGATGGCCGCATGGTTCATCTCAACCCGTCGTCCAATCCGCTGATCGGCAACATGATCATCAAGCTTGCCGCCGACAATCTGCCGGATGGTGGCAAAGTCGCGGTGCTTTCGGCTTCCGCTACCGCCACGAACCAGAACACCTGGATTGCGGAAATGGACAAGGTGAAGGGCGACTATCCGAATATCGAAGTCGTGACCACGGTCTATGGCGATGACCTGTTCGACAAGTCTTATCGTGAGACACAGGGCCTCATTCAGTCCTACCCGGATCTGAAGGCGATCATCGCGCCGACGTCAGTCGGCATTGTTGCCGCCGCCCAGGCCGTCTCCGATGAAGGCAAGATCGGTGAGATCAATGTCACCGGCCTCGGCCTGCCGTCCGAAATGGCGGCCTATGTCGATAATGGCGCGTCGAAATCCTTTGCCATCTGGAACCCGATCGATCTTGGCTATGCCGCCGTGATGCTGTCGAACGACCTGATCGACGGGGCTGAAGCCGAACCGGGTGCCAAACTCTCGATGGGCCGCCTCGGCGAACTGACGCTTGACGACGACAATGCCGGCGCCATGGCCGATCCCTTCGTCTACGACAAGTCGAACATCGACCAGTTCAAGGACATTTTCTGAGCCACGTCCTCCCGGGACGGGGCGGACCTGCGATTGCTTGCAGGTCCGCCCCCGCGAACGACAACAACAAATAATCCCCGCAGGCGATCCATGTCCGAAACAAAGCCACCGACCGATGCCGCACCCGCCATCGCGCTTGACGGCATCACCAAGACATTCCCCGGCGTACGGGCGCTTTCCGAGGTCTCGCTTGCGCTCTATCCCGGCGAGGTGACAGCACTTGTCGGCGAAAACGGCGCTGGCAAATCGACGCTCGTCAAAATTCTCACTGGCATCTACCAGCCGGACGGCGGCGACATCACGATGGACGGCGCAAAGGTTGCCTTTCCGACGGCGGATGCGGCAAGCGCGCATGGTGTCACCGCCATTCATCAGGAAACCGTGCTGTTCGATGCGCTGACGGTGGCCGAAAACATCTTCATCGGCCATGCGCCGACAAATCGGTTCGGGCTGATCGACTGGAAGGCAATCCATGACCGCGCCCGTGATATCCTTGACGGTATCGGCGCGCGGATCGACCCGCGCCACCGGCTGAGCGAACTCGGGATCGCAAACCGTCACATGGTGGCCGTTGCCCGCGCACTCTCCGTCGATGCCCGCGTGGTGATCATGGATGAGCCGACGGCGGCCCTTTCGCAAAAGGAAATTGAGGAGCTTTACGAGTTGGTCGAGAAACTGAAGGCCAACGGCAAGGCGATCCTGTTCATCTCCCACAAGTTCGACGAAATTTTCCGGATCGCAGACCGCTATACCGTGTTTCGCGATGGCGAGATGGTGGGCGAGGGGACAATCGCCGAGACCGATGAGAATGCGCTGGTGGAACTGATGGTGGGGCGGCCGGTCGATCAGGTCTTCCCCAAGCAGGCGGTCGAAATTGGCGGGCCGGTACTGACGGTTTCCGGCTACCGTCATCCGACCGAATTCGAGGATATCGGCTTCACGCTGCGCCGCGGTGAAATTCTGGGCTTTTACGGCCTTGTCGGCGCCGGCCGGTCGGAATTCATGCAGGCGCTGTTCGGCATCACCAAGCCGTCCGCCGGTGCGGTGCGCATAGACGATGAAATCGCGGTGATCCGCTCGCCGTCGGAAGCAGTGAAACAGGGCATCGTCTACGTGCCCGAGGAGCGTGGCACGCAGGGCACCATCACCGCCATGCCGATCTTCGAAAACGTGACGCTGCCATCGCTGGCCAAGGTTTCGCACAGGGGTTTTGTGCGCATGGCCGAGGAATTCGCGCTGGCGCGGGAATATACCGAGCGGCTGGACCTGCGCGCCGCCTCGCTCGATCAGCCCGTTGGCAATCTCTCCGGCGGCAACCAGCAAAAGGTGGTGATCGCCAAATGGCTGGCGACCCAGCCGAAAGTGATCATTCTCGATGAGCCGACCAAGGGCATTGATATCGGTTCGAAATCCGCCGTTCATGCCTTCATGAGCGAGCTTGCGGGCAGAGGGCTTTCCATCATCATGGTGTCATCGGAAATTCCGGAAATCCTCGGCATGTCCGACCGAGTCATCGTCATGCGCGAGGGGCGGATTGTAGACGAGCTTCCCCGTGCGGACATGTCGGCGGAAAAGCTAGTGCGGGCAGCAGCCGGCATCGGGGTGGCGGCATGATGGCGCGTATCTTCAAACACCGCGAGGTGCTGCTGTTCGTCGCGATCCTGCTGCTTGTCGGCGCCATTGCATTGCGCTTTCCGGGTTTCGTCGCGCCGCGCAATCTCGTCTCGATCTATAATGATACGGCGATCCTGATCATTCTGGCGCTCGGGCAGGCCGCCGTTATCCTGTCGCGCGGCATTGACCTTTCAATCGCCGCCAATCTGGCGCTGTCGGGCACAATCGCGGCGCTGTTGAACGTCGCTTTTCCCGATCTGCCGGTGATCTTCCTGCTGATGGCCGCCGTTGTCAGCGGTTCGGTGCTCGGCGCCATTAACGGGCTTCTGGTCTGGCGTCTGTCAATCCCGCCCATCGTGGTCACGCTCGGCACCATGACGATCTATCGCGGCACGATCTTTCTTTTGACAGGCGGCGCATGGGTCAATGCCCATGAGATGACAGATGCGTTCAAGGCCGTGCCGCGTGCCGTGGTTTTCGGGGTTCCGGTGCTTGCATGGTTTTCGCTCGGCGTGATTGCGCTGATGCTGGTTCTGTTCGTCAAGACCCGGCTCGGCCGCGCCTTTTATGCCGTCGGTGGCAATCCGCATGCTGCCGTCTATACCGGTATCTCGGTGGGCCGCACGCACTTCTTCGCCTATCTGATCGCCGGTGCACTTGCCGGACTTGCCGGTTATCTATGGACCGCGCGCTACGCGGTCGCCTATGTCGATATCGCCAACGGCTTTGAGCTTGATGTGGTCGCGGCTTGCGTCATCGGCGGCATCTCCATTGCCGGCGGGGCGGGCACCGCCATCGGCGCGGTACTGGGGGCGCTGTTCCTCGGCATTATCAAGAATGCGCTGCCGGTCATCGATGTCTCGCCATTCTGGCAGATGGCGATTTCGGGCACGGTGATCATTATCGCGGTTGCCGTCAATGCGCGTTCGGCGCGCGTCAAAGGCCGCGTCATCCTGAAAAAGCGGAGCATGCGCTATGAGTGTCAGCGAAGCGCGCCATGTGCCCGACCGACTGCATGGCCGGGGCTACCGGATGGCGAGAAGCTGGGAGAGCCTGCTGATCGTGGTGGTGATCGCGATCTTCATCGTCAACAGCTTCGCCTCGCCCTATTTCCTTGACGCGTGGAACCTGTCGGACGCGACCTTCAACTTCACCGAAAAGGCGTTGATCGCCTTTGCCATGGCGCTCGTCATCATTTCCGGCGAGATCGATCTCTCGGTCGCCGCCATCATCGCACTGGCCTCCACCGCCATGGGCTACGCCGCGCAATTCGGCGCCGGAACACCGGAACTGGTGGCTGTCGGTCTTGGCGTCGGCCTTTTATGCGGTGCCTTCAACGGCTTTCTGATCACCGGAATGGGGCTGCCGTCCATCGTGGTCACCATCGGTACAATGAGCCTGTTTCGCGGGCTTTCCTACGTCATTCTCGGCGACAAGGCGTTTAACGGCTATCCCTCGGACTTTGCCTATTTCGGACAGGGCTATGTGTTCTGGGTGATCTCTTTTGAATTCGTGCTGTTTGCCGTGATGGCGGTGCTCTTCGGTATCCTGCTGCACCTGACAAGCTTCGGACGCATGGTTTATGCCGTCGGCAATAATGCCATGGCCGCGCGGTTTTCCGGCATCAGGGTCGGGCGGGTGAAATTTTTGCTGTTCTTGATGACCGGGGTGATGTCCGGTATGGCGGCGATCTGCCTGACCTCGCGGCTTGGCTCAACGCGGCCATCGATTGCGTTTGGCTGGGAGCTTGAGATTGTCACCATGGTGGTGCTCGGCGGCATCAATATTCTCGGCGGTGCCGGCACGATTATCGGCGTGGTGCTCGCTGCTTTCATCATGGGGCTTGTCACCTTCGGCTTCGGGCTGATGAATGTGCCGGGCATCGTCATGTCAATCTTCATTGGCCTGCTTTTGATCGGCGTCATCGCTCTGCCGGTGCTTTATACAAGGCTCAGACGGCGGTTCAGACGGGAACAGGTGCAATGAGTGCAATCCGCAATGTCGCGGTCATCGATATCGGCAAGACCAATGCCAAGGTCATCCTGTATGACCTCGTGCAGGCACGCGAAGCGGACACACGGTCAAAACGCAACGGTGTCACCGGCCATTCACCCTATCCGCATTTCGAAGTCGACGACCTTTTCGACTTCGTGCTGGAGGCGCTTACCGCCTTTCAGCAGGAACACGGCGTCGACGCCATCTCGGTGACCACGCATGGCGCGACCGCAGCACTGTTGAAACGCGACGGAACGCTTGCCCTGCCGGTGCTTGACTATGAGCATACCGGCCCGGACGAAACCCGCGCGAACTACGACGAAATCCGCCCGTCCTTTGCAGAAACCGGCTCTCCACGTCTTGCCATGGGCCTCAATATCGGTGCCCAGCTTTACTGGCAGCAAAAACGCTTCCCGGAAGAATTCGCGGAAATCGACTGCGTGCTGCCCTATCCGCAATATTGGGGCTTCCGGCTGACAGGGCGGCGCGCCGGTGAGGCGACCAGCTGGGGTTGTCATACGGATCTGTGGTCACCGCGAGCGCGCACCTTTTCATCATTGGTGGCCGAACTCGGACTTTGCGGCAAAATGGGCGAGCTCGTCAGGGCCGACGACCGGCTCGGGGATGTGCTGCCGGAAATTGCCGAAAAACCGGCCTTGCCGCCAATTGTCCGGTGTTTGCGGGGATCCACGATTCCAACGCCTCGCTGCTGCCACATCTATGGTCGCGCGCCCAGCCGTTTTCCGTGGTTTCCACCGGCACCTGGGTTATTGCCATGGCGGTCGGCGGCCATCCGCCGGCGCTGGATGAAAGCCGGGACACGCTGATCAACGTCAACGCCTATGGCGATCCGGTGCCGTCGGCCCGGTTTATGGGCGGGCGGGTTTTCGAGGTGGCGGCGCCGGGTGGCGATGTCGTTGTGAGCGAAGACGACCGCAAGGCGATGCTGAAGAACAGGATCATGATGATGCCCTCGGTGCTCGGCGATACCGGACCGTTTCAGGGCACTATCGGCGGCTGGACGGTGGATGAGCATCATCTGTCGCCCGGCATGCGGCTTGTCGGTGTTTCCTGGTATCTGGCGCTGATGACGGCGGTCTGCCTCGATCTGACCGGTGCATCGGGTCCGGTGATCGTCGAGGGGCCGTTTGCCGAAAACCATGACTATCTTTCCATGCTTTCGGCTGCGACGGGTAGACCGGTGGAAAAAGCCCGGGCAGCGGCACCAGCACAGGGGCGGCTGGGCTGGCCGTCGGCGGCACCAAGCTTGCCGCCTTTACGCCTCACCCGGAGCCGCTTACAGGCCTTGCCGCGCTGAACCGTTATGCCGAGATCTGGCGTGAGCGGCTACCGGAGATTGATTGAGGAAAATTCCGGCAGGGCAGGGGGATGAGGTTTCTTGCCTGACAGACCGATCAGGTCGTCAGCGGCGAAGCGGGCCTTCAACAAGGCTTCGTCATATTCGGCGCGCACGTTCGAATCCAGCACGATGCCGCCGCCGACATTGAAGACGGCGCGACCGTCATCGAAGAGCGTCATTGTGCGGATGGCGACGTTAAAGCACATGGCGCCGTCGGGCGCGATATGGCCGATTGCCCCGCAATAGGCGCCGCGCGGCCCGTCTTCCAGCTGCTGCAGGATTTTCATCGCCGCGATCTTCGGTGCACCGGTGACTGATCCGCAGGGGAACAGTGCAGAGAAAATCGATTGCAGGTCTGTATCCTTGTTCAGCTTCGCCCGCACACGGCTGACCATCTGGTGCAGCGTCGGATAGGTTTCGATTTCGAAAAGCTTTGGCACGTGGACACTGCCGGGCTCGGCAATGCGCGAGATGTCGTTGCGCAGCAGGTCGACGATCATGCAGTTTTCGGCAAGCGTCTTGTCATCATCCAGCATCGCCGCAACGATCGCCGCGTCCTCAGCCGGCGTCGCTCCGCGTGCGGCTGTGCCCTTCATCGGATGGGTTTCGATAAACCCTTCTTTGTCGACGCTGAAGAAAAGCTCCGGTGAGCGTGACAGGATCCGCGGACCGGCAAGATCGATATAGGCACCGTAGCGCACCGGCTGGCGTTCCGCATAAGCGTGGAAGGCCTGAAGCGGATCGCCGTTCCAGCGGGCATCAATCGCGAATGTCAGATTGCCCTGATAGCAATCTCCGGCGACCAGATGTGCGTGCAGCGGTTCGAAGCGCTGGCGATAGGCCGCAAAATCCCAGGCCGGGCGAAGGTCGGAGAGGAATGGAGTTTCCTCCTGACTGTCTCGACACCGGTTTCCTGCGGGGCCTCGAAAACGCCAAAGCAGAGATAGGGCGTTTTCGGCTCTTCAATCTCAAATCCGGAAAAGGCGGGGTCCAGCAAGAAACCCGCCTCGTAAGACATGTAGCCGGCAAGCCAGTGGCCATGAGCCCGCGCTCTTTCCATGCGCGCGAACGCGCCGGGCAGATCCGCCGGTGTCTCGGCCACGATCAGCGCATACGGCTTCGAAAACGTCAGCATGCGTCCGGCAAGATCATCCCGGAAGACGGCGCGCGGCATCCTATTCGTTGTCGAGCGCTTCGAGTTCGTCGATCAGACCCTCGATCATCGACAGTCCCTTGCTCCAGAAGGCGGGATCGGAGGCGTCGAGGCCAAAGGGTTTCAGAAGTTCCGAATGATGCTTGGTGCCGCCGGCCTTCAGCATCTCGAAATACTTGCCCTGAAAGCCGCTTTCCGCGTTCTGGTAGACGGCATAAAGCGAGTTCACCAGGCAGTCGCCGAAGGCATAGGCGTAGACATAGAACGGCGAGTGGATGAAGTGGGGCACATAGCTCCAATAGGTCTCGTAGCCATCGGCAAGCTTGATCGCCGGGCCGAGGCTGTCGACCTGCACCGACATCCACATTTCGTTGATCTGGTCTTCCGTCAGCTCGCCCTCGCGGCGCGCAGTGTGGACCTTGCGCTCGAATTGATAAAACGCGATCTGGCGCACGACCGTGTTGATCATGTCCTCGACCTTCTGGGCCAGCATCGCCTTGCGCGTGGCCTTGTCGGTGGTTTGCGAAAGCAGCGCGCGGAAGGTCAGCATCTCGCCGAAGACAGAAGCGGTTTCGGCCAGCGTCAGCGGGGTGGAGCTCATCAGCGCGCCCTGTTTGGCGGCCAGAACCTGATGCACGCCGTGGCCGAGTTCATGAGCCAGCGTCATCACGTCGCGCGGCTTGCCGAGATAATTGACCAGGACATAGGGATGGGCCGAGGGAACGGTCGGATGCGCGAACGCCCCGGTGCGTTTGCCGGGGCGGATCGGCGCATCGATCCAACTTTCATCGAAGAAACGTCTGGCAATATCGGCCATCTCCGGCGAGAACGCCGCATAGGCGCCAAGCACCGTATCGCGGGCCTCGTCCCAGGGGATGACGCGTTCTGCCGTTTCGGGCAGTGGCGCATTGCGGTCCCAGTAGTTCATCTGGTCCATGCCGAGCCATTTGGCCTTCATGGCGTAATAGCGGTGGGACAGGCGCGGATAGGCCTGCGTCACCGCTTCGCTCAGGGCGTCGACAACCTCGCGCTCGACCCTGTTGGAAAGGTGGCGGCTATCGGCGATATCCTCGAATGCGTGCCACCGGCTGTTGATCTCGGTGTCTTTGGCCACCGTGTTCATGATCAGCGAGAAGGTCGGCAAATTGTCCTTGAAGGTTTTGGCCAGTGCGTCTGCGGCCTTGCGGCGGACCGGCTCTTGCGTGTCGCTCAACAGGTTGAGTGCCTTTTCGATCGACATCTCCTCGCCGTCGATCTCAAAGCGCATCCGGTCCATGGTCTGGTCGAAAAGCCGGTTGAAGGCCTGACTGCCGGTCGTGGATTTTTCCATGAAAAGCTGCTCGATCTTGTCATCGAGCTGGTGCGGCTTTTCCAGCCTGAGATCGAGTACCCAGGGGCGGTAGCGGGCAAAGCGCGCATCAGCCTCAAGGGCAGTATTGATCGTCTCTTCATCCAGCCGGTTCAGTTCCAGTTCGAAGAACAGAAGGTCAGCATAGATTTCGGTGATCCGCGCCGAGGTGTCGCCATAAAGCTTGCGCAGCGCGGGATCGGCGGCGTTGGCATAATAGGACAGACCGGCAAACGAGCCGAGGCGTCCCAGCGTGTCGCCGAGCGCTTCATAGGCTTCAATCGCCGCGCCTAGGCCATTGTCTCCGCTGTTTCCGGCGGCGTCGGCAAGCTTGCCTTTCCAGCGTGTGGAGAAGGAACGTGCCTTTTGGCAGCTTCATCGAAGGCATTGGTGAATGCGGGCGAAGTCGCGCCGGGATAGAGGTGGGTGAGATCCCATTCCGGCAGATGGCCCAGGGCCTCGTCACCGGTCTCGGCCACCCGGGCGGCGCTGTCAGCCGGAATGCGCGGAAATGAAGCGTTGAACATGGATTTTTCTTTCCTGTTTTATGCGGTCGTCGCCTAAAGCACTGGGTCACAACATATGTCTCGTCATGGTGGCCTGCAATCATTGGCCGATAAAATATCGGTGGGATCTTCGGTCGACGGAGGCGGTCTGCCGGTTGATTTGCGGCAAAGACTTAACGCTTGAGAAAGGCTAAACGGATATTGATGGACTAGGAATTTAACGAAATGTTGCCTATAAAGTGGCAAGCTGAAAGTCGGACGGGAGAATTGCCTCGTTTGCGCCGCATTGAACCTTCAAAAGAAGGTCGCTGTCTGGCACGCGCAGAAGATGCGGACAGAACGGGGTCCCGAGTAAGACATTCAGAGTATCCAGGAGAGTCCGGTTTGAGTGACCGTCCATCAAGCATGTTCGTGCAACGGACAATTGCCGTTCTGACTTTGCTTGCGGCAATGTTCTGCGTGTTTGGTCTTACTGAGGCTCGCGCTGAAATCCGGACTCTGAAAATCTATTACATTCATACTGGCGAGAAAGCCGAGATCACCTTCAAGCGCAATGGGCGTTATGACAAGAAGGGGCTCGAGCAACTCAACTGGTTCTTGCGCGACTGGCGGCGCAAGGAGCCCACCACGATGAACCCGCGCCTGTTCGATCTCGTCTGGGAGGTCTATCAGCAGGTCGGCGCGACCGACTATATTAACGTCGTTTCCGCCTATCGTTCGCCCGAGACCAACGCCATGCTGCGCAAGACCTCCTCCGGTGTTGCCAAGAAGTCCCAGCACATGCTCGGCAATGCCATGGATTTCTACATTCCCGGCGTGCCGCTCGCCAAGCTGCGCGCGACGGCGATGAAGATGCAGCGCGGCGGTGTCGGCTATTATCCGCGGTCGGGATCGCCCTTCGTGCATCTCGATGTGGCGAGCGTTCGCGCTTGGCCACGCATGAGCCGAACCCAGCTTGTGTCGCTTTTCCCGGAAGGTCATACGCTGCATCTTCCGTCCGACGGCAAGCCATTGCCGGGCTATCAGGATGCGCTTGCAGAATACAAGGCAAAGGGCAGTGTCTCCGGTTCCGAACCGGTGCGTGTCGCCAGCGCGGATGACGGTGACGAGGATGAGCGTCCCAACCTGCTTTCGATGCTGTTCGGCCGCAATGGCAAGTCGGGCGACAACAGTAGCACAGAGAGCCGCTCGCAACCGCAGCAGCGGGCCAGTGCGCCCTCTCAGCGTCAGGCGGCACCGGCCCAGAGACCCGTCGATATACTGACGGCGGCGGTTAGTTTCGACAATCTCGATATTCCTGTACCGCTCAGCCGTCCCGGAGAGGGCGATGCTGATCTCGGCACACCGCTCGCGACCGCGCTGGTCGACCCGAACCCACCTGAGAGCGAACCCGCGCTTGCGATTGCCGCAAATATCCCGGTACCGCAGTCGCGCCCGGTCGCACTGGACGATGAACAGGGCGTATCGGTATCTGATGTCCTGATTGCCGAAGCTGCAGATCCGGTTCAGGCGGCATCGGTCGAAGTCGCCTCACTCGGGAATGGCGAGGATGCATTCGAAACCGGGCGTTTCGGCTTCATCGAAGGCAATGTTCCCGTGCCCAGCCCCCGGCTTGCCTATTCCGAAGCCGATGGGGAGGCGATTTCACCTGATCGATTGCAGACCGCAAGCTTGTCTGCGACCAGCGCTCCCGAACCGCAGAGAGACCCGCGCAAAGTGGCCCACAGTCAATTGGCGCAGAAGCTTTCGGCGATGGGTGAGACGACAGAGGTGAGCTATAGTCCACAGGATGATTTCCGCACGCTCTTCCGCCCGACTGCGGCCCGTATCAATGCCGCCGCGCCCGAAGCGCCGGTAAAGGGCGCACGTCCAGGCACGATCCCGGTCTCGGCAAACGCCGCTGTGCCGGCCAGCGATAATTCCGGTTCAAGTGATCGTTTTGAGCTGAGGGGCGGAGCGGTCAGTCTGGCCAGTTCTTCGGGAAGCCGTTCGGATCAACGCTCTATTGTTGAGTATTTCGATCAGGATAGATTTTAGGGTCGTTTATAAACTTTGTGAGTACTTGTGGCGTCGATGACTTTGACGTAACATGCAAGTCATGACCATGTTTGATCCTTTTGTTGCCATTGCTGACCCCAATCGTCGCTATCTTCTGATGGCGTTGCGGCGTGAACCTAAAACTGTGACTGAGCTTTCCGAGGGGCTGCCCATCACAAGGCCGGCGGTGTCGCAGCACCTCAAGGCCTTGCTTGACAGTAATCTGGTCCGGGTTACGCCGGTCGGCACCAAGCGGTTTTATGCTATTAACCCTGAAGGTTTTGCTGCGTTGAGCAGCTGGATCAGGCAATTCTGACCGCACGCACTGATTCGCGCGCGACCTTGTTTCTGCTCGCGCCATTCACGGTTTATTTCGGGTTGATGAAGGCCGCTTACTCCGCTTGAGGGCGCAATGCCGTCAATACGAGCGGCTTTTCTTCTGACCAGAACGGGTGGTTTATTCCGGCGCGCGGCCAGTCGAGGCGCGAACCACAAGTTCGGGGCGCCAAAGCTCCTGCGCTTCGTCAGTTTCCAGGCCGTTGATGCGGTGGATCAACCGTTCGGCGATACGCTTGCCGGCCGTGCGCAGAGACGAGCGCGTGGTCGTTAGCGGAACCGAGAAGAGTTCAGGCCGCAGCAGCGGTAGCACATCATCATAAGAGATCAGTGAGATATCCTTGCCGAGCTGCCTGCCGGATTGGGTGACAGCGCGCACGATGCCAAGCGCCTGCACCATGCTGGAACACAGAATCGCCGTCGGTGCTTGATCCCCGGCGAGAAAACGCTCTGCCGCCCTTTGCCCATCGGCTTCGGTCATCTGGGCCGAGACATGAAAGCGTTCGTCAAGGCTGAGGCCGCTCTGTGCAAGCGCCTTGACGACGCCGTCACGCCGCCTGATCGCGAAGCCGAACTTTTCATCCCCGTTGACGAGGCCGATGCGCCGGTGCCCGAGCTGAAGGAGTAGCTGTGTGGCATCGAAAAAGGCTGCTTCATTGTCGACGTCAAGAGAGGGGTAGGGATGCGGTGAATCGAAAAACCGCCCGTGGACGATAAACGGCAGGCCGAAGGACTCCATCAGATCGATGCGGCTGTCGTTCTCGCGGATATAGGCAAGGCAGAGCCCGTCGACATAGCCGCTTGTTGCCAGGCTTCGAAGCGCGGAGACCTCGTCGGCAGGGTCGGCCGGCATGACAACGAGGTGAAAATCCTCGGCCTGGGCCTTTTCGCCAAGTCCGCTCAGAAATTCACCGAAATGGAGGTCGGAAATCACCTGGTCGCCGATTGGCATCAACAGGCCGATGGATCCGGCCTTCCCGGTGGCGAGGCGCTGTGCCGTGCGATTGGGCCGGTAGCCGGTTTCCCGCGCTGCTTTCAGCACACGTTCACGGGTCGCGGCATTAACCTCGGGATATCCGTTCAGAGCCCGGCTGACGGTCGTCGGCGAAAGGCCGAGCCGTGCCGACAATTGTTTCAGGTTCACTCCCATTCCTCCCAGGAGGCGGCACACAATTGAAAAACTGTGAAACCTATTGCGCTCCGAATCGTTCGTCTTCAAGGAACATTCAAACGGAATTCGTTCCATGCGCATCCGATTAACCGAGAAATGCGCAAGTTTTAGTTCTCAGGACGCATCCAAAGCGGTTTGGCTTTTTTATCAAGCCTTGATGGGCTGTGGGAAGCCCCTTTTATTTCAGTTTGAAGAAAAACAACGTCTAAATACGAAAAAACGGCAGAATTTGGTCGTGTTTTGCGGAAAGGGGTTGACTCAGACCCGTCGCCAGAGAATTCTCTGGAGATGTCAAAGCGCTTTGGATGAAGTGCTGACTGACAACCGTGATCCTTAAATGGGTTGAATGTGATGGGAGGTAAATCACATGCATAAAGTTCTGTTGACAGGCGTAGCCTCGCTCGCCCTGTTCGCCGGCTCGGCTCAGGCTGCCGATCTGAAGTTCGCCCCTGGCGAAGAATCCCGCTTCAACTGGGATAGCTACAACCAGTTTTCCGAAGCCCACAGCGACCTCAGCGGTCAGGCGCTGACGATCTTTGGCCCGTGGCTCGGTCCCGACAAGGATCTGATCGAAAGCGTTCTCGCCTATTTCGAGGAAGCCACCGGTGTTGATGTACAGTATGCCGGTTCCGACTCCTTTGAGCAGCAGATCGTCATCGACACCCAGGCTGGCAGTCCGCCCAACATTGCTGTGTTCCCGCAGCCCGGCCTTGCCGCTGACCTCGCCGCCAGAGGCTTGCTGACGAAGCTGTCCGCAGAGACCGGCGAATTCCTCTCGGAAAAATACGCTGCTGGGCAGTCTTGGGTTGATCTTTCGACCTATGAAGGTCCCGATGGTACGTCGAGCCTCTACGTCTTTCCCTACAAGGCCGACGTCAAGTCGCTGGTCTGGTATGTTCCGGACAATTTCGACGATGCCGGTTACGATGTGCCTGAAAGCATGGAAGAGCTGAAGGCGCTGACCGAGCAGATCGTCGCCGATGGCGGTACGCCATGGTGCATCGGTCTCGGTTCCGGTGGTGCAACCGGCTGGCCGGCTACCGACTGGGTCGAGGACATGATGCTGCGCACGCAGCCGCCGGAAGTCTACGACCAGTGGGTATCGAACGAGATCCCGTTCAACGATCCGCGCGTTGTCAACGCCATTGACGAATTCGGCTGGTTCGCCAAGAACGATGCCTTCGTTGACGGCGGCGCTGCTGCGGTTGCGTCCACCGACTTCCGTGACAGCCCCAAGGGTCTCTTCGACAGTCCGCCGAAGTGCTACATGCACCACATGGCGTCGTTCATCCCCTCGTTCTTCCCGGAAGGCACGGAACTCGGTCTTGATGCCGACTTCTTCTACTTCCCGGCCTATGAGGGCGAAGATCTCGGCAAGCCGGTTCTCGGCGCTGGCACGCTGTTCGGTATCACACAGGACAGCCCTGCCGCCCAGGCCTTCATCGAATTCCTGGAAACACCGATCGCACATGAAATCTGGATGGCTCAGTCGGGCTTCCTGACGCCCTTCAAGGATGTCAATCCGGAAGCTTACGCCAACGACACGCTTCGTGGCGAAGGTGAAATTCTGACCGAAGCAACGACGTTCCGCTTCGATGGTTCCGACCTGATGCCTGGCAAGATCGGCGCGGGCGCATTCTGGACCGGCATGATCGACTATGTCGGTGGCGAGTCTGCCGAAGATGCGGCCACCAAAATCCAGAACTCCTGGGACTCGATCAAGTAACGGTCGTCAAATCATTTGCGTTTTGTCATAATGCACCGGGCTGTCAAAGGCCCGGTGCGCTACTCATCGAAAATGAGATGGCGTGGTAGCGCGCTGTTCCGAAGGTGCCACATGGCCAGGTCATGGGTGTCTTGCGGCTGGGTTCGGCTCGTTTAAGGCGAGCGTCGAAAAGCTGAGAAGATAAGAACAGAACGGTCCGGCGAACTCAGTTTCATATCCGTTCTAGGGAGTTACGCGGCGTGGAACAGATATTCAAAGCTTTGTTGGCGGTGGCCGTCGGCGTTTTCGTCGCGGTGGCCTATTTCTATGGCTCCAACAAGATACTCGACCTGATTTTCCCCTCGCAGACCAAGGACCCGGCTGATGGCGCGCGCAATCTGCGCACCTCAGGCATGATCCGGCCCTGGCTGTTTCTCGGTCCTGCACTGCTGACTCTGGGCGTCTACCTCGTCTATCCGGTGGTCGCTTCGGTCTGGTATTCGCTGCACGGTCCTTACGGTGACACATTTGTCGGGCTTTCGAATTACCAGTGGATGCTGGGTGATTCCGAGTTCCGTCAGTCGATTTTCAACAACATGCTCTGGCTGGTTTTCGTGCCGGCATTGTCGACCTTCTTCGGCCTGATCATCGCCTGGCTGACTGACCGCATCTGGTGGGGCTCCTTTGCCAAGATGATGATCTTCATGCCGATGGCAATTTCCTTTGTCGGTGCCTCGGTAATCTGGAAATTCGTCTATGACTACCGCGGCGAAGGCAGTGAGCAGATCGGTATCCTGAACGCCATTGTCGTTTCGATGGGTGGCGAGCCCCATGTCTGGATCGCCATGCCGTTCTGGAACAACTTCTTCCTGATGGTGATCTTGCTTTGGATCCAGACCGGGTTTGCCATGGTGTTGCTGTCGGCGGCACTGCGTGGCATTCCCGAAGAGACCATCGAGGCCGCCGTCATCGATGGTGCCAACGGGGGCAGATCTTCTTCAAGATCATGATCCCGCAGATCTACAACACCATCGCGGTCGTCTGGACCACGATCACCATCATTGTCCTGAAGATCTTCGACATCGTTCTGACGATGACCAACGGGCAATGGAATACGCAAGTGCTCGCCAACCTCATGTTCGACTGGATGTTCCGTGGCGGCGGTGATTTCGGCCGTGGCGCGTCGATCGCCATCGTCATCATGGTTCTGGTGATCCCGATCATGGTCTGGAATATCCGCAACACGCGCAAAGAGATGGAGGGCCGGTAAATGCACTCGCATAAAAATCACCGCTTGTCTGGTTCTCGCACATCACCGTACTGTTCCTGGTTGTCCTGTGGACCATCCCGACCTTTGGTCTTCTGGTGACCTCCTTGCGTGACAAGAACCAGATCGTCGCCTCGGGCTGGTGGACGTCGCTTTCGACCTCCACGCAGAACGTCATCTATCGTACACCGGGTGAAGCGGGGCAGACCCAGGAGGGCGACCTCTACATCAATACCGGCAATGCGTTGGAAGGCAGTGCAGGAGAGGTGTCGCGCTTCGGCATATCATCGCTGCGGCCCGAAGAGTTCGAAATCGGACAAACCGTCGATCTCGATGACGGGATGCAGCTTACTGTCGAGGAAAGCGGGGACTATCGCCTGACCTCGCCGGAACCCTTCGGCAGGCGCGGTGAACGTATCTTCGTCACCGCCGAAATTCCCCGCGTTTCACGCTTGAGAACTACCGCAACGTTCTGACGGCGGAAGGCATAGGCCAGTCCTTTCTGAACTCGCTGACGGTTGCCATTCCCTCAACCATCATTCCGGTGCTGGTGGCGGCCTATGCGGCCTATGCGCTCTCATGGATGAAGTTTCCGTTCCGCAATCTGCTCCTGGCCATCGTTGTCGGTCTTCTTGTCGTGCCGTTGCAGATGTCGCTCATCCCGCTTCTGAAGATGTACAATTTTATCGGCCAGACCTTCGATGTTCCGGCCAAGACCTATGTCGGGATATGGCTGGCGCATATGGGCTTCGGTTTGCCGCTGGCGATCTATCTGTTGCGCAACTACATCGCGGGCCTGCCGCGCGAGCTGATGGAATCGGCGCGTGTCGACGGGGCCAACGACTTCACCATCTTCAACAAGATCATTCTGCCGCTGTCCTATCCGGCGCTCGCCTCTTTCGCGATCTTCCAGTTCCTGTGGACCTGGAACGACCTGCTGGTGGCCACCGTGTTCCTGGGCAATTCCGAGCAGACGATCGTTCTGACGGCACGGTTGCGGGAACTTCTCGGCTCGCGTGGCGGCAATTGGGAGATCCTGACAGCCTCGGCGTTTGTATCGATCATTGTGCCTCTGGTCGTGTTCTTCGCCCTGCAGCGCTATCTCGTGCGCGGCCTTCTGGCCGGTTCGGTCAAGGGCGGCTGATGCCGCCCTTGACCGAAAGCCGTGACATCAGAAACAGAAAAGAAAAACAATGACCGATAGCAATCTCAATCAGGCGGACAAGGACTGGTGGCGCGGCGCCGTCATCTATCAGATCTATCCGCGCTCGTTCCAGGATTCCGATGGCGATGGCATCGGCGATATCAGGGGCATTGCCGACCGGCTTGACTATATTGCAGAGCTCGGCGCCGATGCCATCTGGATCTCGCCGTTCTTCACATCGCCGATGAAAGATTTCGGCTATGACGTGTCGAACTACAAGGACATCGATCCGATGTTCGGCACGCTTGCGGATTTCGATACGATGATCGAAAAGGCCCACAGCCTCGGCCTCAAGATCATGATCGACCTCGTGCTTTCCCATACCTCGGACCAGCATCCCTGGTTCATGGAGAGCCGGGCTAACCGCGACAACCCAAAGGCCGACTGGTATGTCTGGGCGGAAGCGAAACCGGATGGCTCGCCGCCCAACAACTGGCTGTCGATCTTCGGCGGCTCGGCATGGCAGTGGGATTCGCGCCGGCTGCAGTATTACATGCACAATTTCCTGGTCTCGCAGCCCGATCTCAACTTCCACAATCCCGACGTTCAGGACGCGCTTCTGGATGCAGCACGGTTCTGGCTGGAGCGTGGTGTTGACGGTTTCCGTCTCGACACCATCAACTTCTATTTCTGCGACAAGGAATTGCGCGACAACCCGGCGCTGGCGCCGGAACTGCGCAATGACAGCACCGCACCCGCGGTCAATCCGTACAACTATCAGGAACATCTCTATGACAAGAGCCGGCCTGAAAATCTGGAATTCCTGAAACGGCTTCGCGCTGTGATGGAGGAATATCCGGCGATCGCCGCCGTCGGCGAGGTTGGCGACAGCCAGCGCGGGCTTGAGATCGTCGGTGAATATACCTCCGGCGATGACAAGATGCAGATGTGCTACGCCTTCGAATTCCTTGCGCCGCAGCAGGTGACGCCGAAGCGGGTGATCGATTCGATCAACGCCTTTGATGCCGCCGCGCCGGAAGGCTGGGCCTGCTGGGCGTTTTCCAACCATGACGTCGTTCGCCACCTCAGCCGCTGGGGCGCGGATGTGGCCGACCAGACGGCCTATGCAAAGATGCTCGGCGCCCTGTTGATGACGCTCAAGGGCTCGATCTGCCTTTACGAGGGCGAGGAACTGGGCCTGACCGAGGCGGATATCGCCTTTGAGGATCTGCAGGATCCCTACGGCATCGAGTTCTGGCCGGAGTTCAAGGGTCGTGATGGTTGCCGCACACCGATGGTGTGGCAGGCAGGCGCGGTCAATGGCGGCTTCTCGACGGCGGACAAGACCTGGCTTCCGGTCTCCTCCGATCATGTGATGAAGGCGGTCGACGTGCAGACTGGTCAGGCGGCTTCCGTGCTTGAGCACTACCGGCGCTTTCTCGCTTTCCGCAGGGTTCACCTGGCTCTTGCCAAGGGTGCAATCGAATTCCTGTCATCGGAAGACGAGACGGTGCTGGTCTTTACCCGCGACCTTTCGGACGAGAACCATCCTGTGTGTGTTCAACATGCAGGCAGAGCCGGCAACGGTCCGTTTACCGCAAGGCGTATGGGTTGCGTTTTCAACCGGCGATCACGGTTTCTCCCATGAGGAGGACGGGACTATGGTACAACTTCCTGCCTGGGGCGGCTATTTCGCCCGCCAAGGGGAATAAGGGAAAAGGGGCGAAAAATGACTGGTGTATCCCTCAAGAAGGTCAAGAAATCCTACGGGAATGTCGAGGTTCTTCACGGCATTGACCTTGAAATCGAGCCCGGCGAGTTCGTCGTCTTTGTCGGCCCGTCAGGCTGTGGCAAGTCGACGCTGCTGCGTATGATTGCCGGGTTGGAGGAAATCTCCGGCGGTGACATCACCATCGACGGCCAGGTGGTCAACGAGATCCCGCCCTCCAAGCGCGGCATCGCCATGGTGTTCCAGACCTACGCGCTCTACCCGCATATGTCGGTCTATGACAACATGGCGTTTGGCATGCGCATTGCCAAGGAGAGCAAGGAAGAGATCGACCGGCGCGTCCGTGCCGCTGCTGACATGCTGCAGATCACGGCCTATCTCGATCGACTGCCGAAGGCGCTGTCCGGTGGCCAGCGTCAGCGCGTCGCCATCGGTCGCGCCATCTGCCGCGATCCCAAGGTGTTCCTGTTCGATGAGCCGCTGTCGAACCTTGATGCTGCGCTGCGCGTGGCGACCCGTATCGAGATCGCCAAGCTTAACGACAAGATGGCCGAGACCACGATGGTCTACGTGACTCACGATCAGGTGGAAGCGATGACGCTGGCCGACCGGATCGTGGTGCTGTCCGGCGGCTATATCGAGCAGGTCGGTGCGCCGCTTGAGCTCTACGAGCGTCCGGCAAATCTGTTCGTAGCGCAGTTCATTGGCTCTCCTGCCATGAACATCATGCCGTCCAAGATCACCCGAACGGGCGAGATCACCGAGGTTGAGCTTCGGGATGGCACACGCCTCGAACTGCCGGTCACGACGCCGGAAGAGGATATGGGCAAGGCTGCAAGCTTCGGCGTGCGTCCGGAAGACGTGCGTGAAGCGGCGGAAGGCGAGGATTTTATCTTCGAAGGTAAGATTTCGATCATCGAGGCACTCGGCGAAGTCACGCTCATCTATATCGAGGGTGAACTGGTCGATGAGGAGCCGATTATCGTCAAGCTTCCCGGTATCCATGAAGGAAAACCTGGAGACACGATGCGCTTTGTGGCCGACCCCGAAAAGCGCCATCTCTTCGACGAGAAGGGCCGCAGCTACCTCTATCGCTGACGGCGTAATAGCCATCCGTATCGAATAAAAACCCCGCCGGTCACACCAGCGGGGCTTTTCTTTCCCGGCACGCGCGCGGAGGTTGCGCCGTGAAAGTGTGCAGGGCGCTAGACGCCCTGCCAGTTCATCAGAACTTGTAACCGACGCGGGCCATGACGCGGTTGGACGTGTAGTCCTTGGCTTCAAAGCCTGTCAGTGCACCGTTGAAGTCCTTCTTGCCGAAGTCGGTGTAGCGGTATTCAAGACCAGCAAATACGTTTTGGGTCAGGGCGTAGTCAAGACCGGCGCCAACGGTCCAGCCGTTGAATGCCTGATCCTGATTGAGGCCATTGCCGTCGACATAGCCATTGGCAATTGCCCAACCACCGGTCGCGTAAAGCAGAGCGTTGTCGAACGCATAACCGACACGACCGCGGATCGAGCCTTCCCAGTCGGAACCGGCATCTACGCTGTAGGGCAGGCCGACATTGTAGGACTGCTCATTCCAGTTGTAGTCGAGCTCACCTTCAACACCGAGTACGATGTTGTTGTCGAACTGGTAGTTGTAACCGGCGAAACCGCCAAGCTTGGCACCGTCAAAGTCATCACTGCCGATCCTGGCGCCATTATAGTGCATATTGGCGGTCGCCCAGTCGTAACCGGCAGTGCCACCGAGGTAGAAACCCGACCAGTTGAATGTCTGCGGGATAACCTGCGGGGCGATATAGGGCTCTGCCGGTGCCGGCGTGGCAACGACATCGGCAGCTTGTGCGGATGCAGCCATTGCGACAATCGCGGCGGAAGCGAGCAGAAATTTCTTCATAAGAGTCTCCATCTTGTCTTTCGATGAAAGGGAAATGGTGGCAATGATCAATCGTTCAATTAAAAATCCCATTCAAGTGTCAATCCGGTAATTTGTGTTGCCGGAATGCGACACTTTCGGGCTGTCCGATTGTCTTCATATCCCTTCAAACGAAAAGGGCCGGGAAACTGTTTCCCGTGGCTCCCGATTAATGGTGGCTTGTGGTGATTTAGTGGCGGGAAAGCGTACGCAATGCGGCAGACAATCACGGATTGAGTCAGTGTGTTAACGATCCCGCGAGCGCCGTGGGCTGCGGACCAAAACAGGCTTCAAAATGGAGAGGGCCAACTGCTGCGTCCGACTCGTTCTGCTCATGCAGTGTGAAAAGCAAACGCGATGGTGCCGGGCGCGTTTTGAGTGCTGTAATCTCGGTAAGGCGAGGTCGAAACGCAGCCGGAGCGGCCGGCGCAGTCTATGTGCGCCGGCGAGAGTGGTTTCAGTTGAAGAAGACGCTTGCGCCCTCATCGGCAGTGCCGACCTGTTGGCGAAAGGGTGCGAACAATTCACGGCCCATGCCATACTCATTGCCGGAAAGATCGGCGGTCGCTGCATCGCGGGCGTCAAACTCTTCAGCCGGAACGAGCGCTTCCAGTGTGCCATTTTCAGCATCGAGACGCAGTATGTCGCCGTCGCGGATTTTGGAGATCGGGCCGCCATCCTTTGCCTCGGGGGTCACGTGAATGGCCGCGGGCACCTTGCCGGATGCGCCGGACATGCGGCCATCGGTGACAAGCGCCACTTTGTAGCCCCGGTCCTGCAGCACGCCGAGCGGCGGCGTCAACCGGTGAAGTTCGGGCATGCCGTTCGACTTTGGCCCCTGGAAGCGCACCACGGCGATGAAATCGCGGTTGAGTTCGCCGGCCTTGAAGGCGTTCTGCAGGCCCTGCTGGTCGTGGAAAACCACGGCCGGCGCCTCGATGACGCGGCGTTCCGGCTTGACGGCGGAAATCTTGATGACAGCCTTGCCGACATTGCCGGTCAGCATCTTCAGTCCGCCATTGGGCTGGAACGGTTTGTCGTGGGTGGTGAGAACCTTCGGGTCGGCGCTCGGGCCGTCTCCGATTGTCTCGCGCTTCACTGTGCCGTTCTCGCCAAGCTTGATGTCAATGGCATAGGCTTCCATGCCTTCGCCGAAAACGGTGCGGACATCGTCATGCAGGAAACCGGATTTCAGCAGTTGGCGAATCAGATAGCCCATGCCGCCGGCAGCATGGAAATGGTTCACATCGGCAAGCCCATTGGGATAGACCCGCGCCAGAAGCGGCACGATGTCGGACAGGTCCGAAATATCCTGCCAGGTGAGCTGAATACCGCCCGCCCGCGCCATCGCGATCAGGTGCATGGTGTGGTTGGTGGAGCCGCCCGTGGCATGAAGGCCAACCACGCCGTTGACGATCGAGCGTTCGTCGATCATCTGGCCGACCGGTGTAAACTCGTTACCGTTGACGGTGATCGCAAAGGCGCGTTTGACCGCTTCCTTGGTCAGGGCATCGCGCAGCGGGGTGTTTGGATTGATGAAAGAGGAGCCGGGCATGTGCAGGCCCATCATTTCCATCAGCATCTGGTTGGAGTTCGCCGTGCCGTAGAACGTGCAGGTGCCGGGGCCGTGATAGGATTTCGATTCCGATTCCAGCAGTTCCTTGCGGCCGACCTTGCCTTCTGCATAGAGTTGGCGGATCTGCGATTTCTCGTCATTGCCCTGTCCGGTGGTCATCGGGCCTGCAGGAATGAAGATCGTTGGCAGGTGGCCGAAGGTCAGCGCCGCCATGGCGAGGCCGGGTACGATCTTGTCGCAGACGCCGAGATAGACGGCGGCATCGAACATGTTGTGCGAAAGGCCGACGGCAGCCGACATCGCAATCAGGTCGCGGGAGAAAAGCGAAAGCTCCATGCCCGGCTGGCCCTGTGTTACGCCGTCACACATCGCCGGCACGCCACCGGCAACCTGGGCAACACCGCCCGCAGCATGCGCGGCTTCGCGGATCATTTTCGGGTAGGTTTCAAACGGCTGATGCGCCGAGAGCATGTCGTTATAGGCGGTGATGATGCCGAGATTCGGCACGCTGTTACCCGACAGTGCATCTTTTTCTGCGGGGAACAGACGGCGAAGCCATGGGCAAGGTTGCCGCAGGAAAGAACCGAACGGTGAACGCCCTTCGAAATGGCTTGGTTGACGCGATCGAGATAGATATCGCGCGTGGGTTTGGACCGCTCGACAATGCGGGCGGTGATCTCTGCAATGCGGGGATCGGCGGTCATGGGCTTTTCCTGTTTTCAATAGAAACGCGGAAGGCGCCCGGCAGAACTGTCAGGGCGCCCAGTATATATCCACGGGGGTAGTGGCCCGCGAGAGAACAGCACGGATGGGCATTTCCGCCTCGTCGTTGCCATCGAGGGCCTTATTCAGAACATCCATTTTTCCTGGCCTTCGATATGCAGGATCAGAAGGCCGGCATTTTCAAGGCTGGAGAAGGTGAAGGTGAGACGCGCTTCCCCGCGCCTTCAGCATGCATGGCCATCACACCGACCGGCGTCTTGCTATCGAGCGCTTTTGCAAGCGTGTCGCCTCCCGGGAAGAACGATGCGGTGTGCCCGTCGGTTCCCATGCCAAGAACGACAACATCGAAGGGCAGGCTTGTGGCCAACACCTTGTTGGTGACGATCTCGGCCGCCTCCTCGACATTTTCGACATTCTGGTAAAGTGGAATGAAGCGCGCTTCAGCCGCGGGGCCCAGCAGAAGGTTTTCCTTGACCAGGCGGTGGTTCGAGCGCGGATTGTCCTCCGGAACGAACCGCTCGTCGACAAGCGTCACCGTGACCTTCTCCCAGTCGATCGGCGTAGTGGAAAGCGCGCGGAAAAAGGCTTTCGGGGTCGAGCCTCCGGAAACGGCGATGGAGGCCGTTCCGTTGTCAGCGATGGCCGCTGCAAGCCTTTCGGCGACGTCAGCGGCCAGCGCCGATGCCAGCGCATCACCATTTTCAAATTTCTGCAATTTTTTGGTCATGGTTCTTCCGGCTGGTTTGTATTGGCCTCAGAGAGGTTCGTGCCAGGTCCTGCCGTCACGCTCAATCAGCGCAATCGACTTGCTCGGGCCCCAGGTGCCGGCGGTATATCCCTGAACCGGCTGGTTGGTTTCTTCCCACGCCTTCAGGATAGGATCGACCCATTTCCAAGCCACTTCAACTTCGTCGCGACGCATGAACAGCGTCTGGTTGGCGCGAATGACGTCGAGCAGAAGACGCTCATAGGCATCCGGATTGCGCACGTCGAAGGCTTGGGCGAAACTCATGTCGAGCGCGACCTGACGAAGGCGCATGCCGCCCGGACCGGGGTCCTTAATCATCAGCCACTGCTTGACACCCTCATCGGGCTGAAGACGCAGCACCAGTTGGTTGGACGCGATCCGGCCGGCGTTCGGTCCGAAGATCGAGTGCGGGATCTGCTTGAAGGTGATGACGATTTCCGAAAGCCGGCTCGCAAGACGTTTGCCGGTGCGCAGGTAAAACGGCACGCCTGCCCAGCGCCAGTTGTCGATCTCGGCCTTGATGGCGACGAAGGTCTCGGTGTTGGATTCGGCTTCCAGTTCTTCCAGATAGCCCTTGACCGGGCCACCCTTGGAGGCGCCGGCGCGGTACTGGCCGCGCACGGTCAGGTGCCCTGCATTCTCGTCCGTGATCGGCTTCAGCGAGCGCAAAACCTTGAGCTTTTCGTCGCGGACGGCTTCGGCTTCCATCGAATGCGGCGTTTCCATCGCCACCATGCAGAGCACGTTGAGGATGTGGTTCTGTACCATATCGCGCAGCGCGCCTGACTTGTCGTAATAGCCTGCACGCCCCTCTAGACCCACTTCCTCGGAAACGGTAATCTGGACATGATCGATATGGTTGGCATTCCACAGCGGCTCGTAGAGCACATTGGCAAAGCGCAGCGCCATCAGGTTCTGCACGGTTTCCTTGCCGAGATAGTGGTCGATCCGGAAGACCTGTTCTTCCTTGAACACCTTGCCGATCGTGTTGTTGAGCTCCAGCGCGCTGTCGAGGTCGCGGCCAAGCGGCTTTTCAACAACGATGCGGGTCTGCTTGGTGATCAGCTTGTGGTCCCGAATGCCATCGCAGATCGGACCGAAAATACTGGGTGCAACAGCCATGTAGAAGGCACGGACGCGGTCCTTGCCATCTTCCAGCATTTTCTTAAGTGCATCCCAACCCTTGTTGGAGGTGGCGTCAACGGGCACGTATTCGATGCGGGCGAGGAACTTGTTGACCTGAGTGTCGTCATATTCACCGCGCTTGAGATGTTCCTTCAGCGCCTGTTTCGCGCGTTCGCGAAACTCATCGGAGGTGAGTTCCGAGCGGGAAGCGCCGATGATGCGTGTCGGTTCGGTGAACTGACCGGCAATCTGCCTGTGATAGAGCGCGGGCAGAAGCTTGCGCTCCGTCAGGTCGCCGGTGGCACCGAAGACGACATAGTCAAAGGGTTCAACGGGGATCATTTGACTGCTCATGGTCAGTCCTCTCAATCGTCAACAGGGTTGGTGTAGTCTTATCAAATCGATTTAAAAATGCCAGTCCCATTCCGAAAAATCGGAGATTCTCTTTTCGCTGCGGCCGCGGCCATTGCAGACTAGAAACGATCACGCAGTGCATACCAACTCAGGGCAAGAAACAGCAGAGGCTTGCGCAGCGGTCCACCGCCTGGAAACGACGGTATATCCAAATCCCGGTAAAGTTCCAGATCCTGCGAGCGTCCAGCAATCTCATCGGCATAGAGTTTACCGCAATAGTTTGACAGCATGACGCCATGACCGGAAAATCCGCCGATTGTGGTGACACCCGGCATGGTTTCTTCGACCAGCGGCCGTCGTGGCATGGTGATACCAACCGAACCGCCCCAGGCATGGGTGATCTCGATGTCGGAAAGCTGCGGGTAGACCTCGGCGATCTGCCGGCGCAGATGCTTGCTGATGTCTTTTGGGCTGTCAGCGGAATAGACCTCGCGGCCGCCAAACAGCATTTCACCCGTCGGTGCCTTTCGGAAATAACGCACTACGAAACGGCTGTCGTCGACGGCTTCGCCGCCTGGCAGGATTTTGCTGTCCTTGGGAACCGGCACGGTCGCGGCGATGAACGAACGGATCGGCATGATCTTCGAAGCTGCCTTTGGCTCCAGATGATCGTCGATGTAGCCGTTGCAGGCAATCAGCACACGTTCGGCTGTGATCGTGCCGCGGCTGGTCTCGATCACATTCTTGCCGTCGACACGGTCGATGTTCTCGGCCTTGGTCATTTCATAAAGACGCGCACCTGCTGCCGCGGCGGCCTTGGCGGTGCCGATCAGAAGTTTCAGCGGATGAATGTGACCCGTTCCGATATCGCGCGTGCCGCAGAAAAGCGATCCGAGCCAAGCCGTTCAGCTGTCTCGCTTTTGCTCATAAACGACAGGTGCGGATAGTTATAGTGTTCAGCCAGAGCGTCGACATGGCGGCGAAAGCTGTATTCCATACCTCTTTGTGAGCGACGCTCAGTTGGCCGGGCTTGAAATCGATATTGATTTTGTGACCACGGGCAAAATCCAGCAGATGTGATTTGGCGTCTTCGGCGACGCGGAAGAAGGCCTGAGAGCGTTGCTCGCCGAGCTTGGTTTCCATCTCTTCCGGCCACCAGTGCTGGCCGGTTCCGAGCTGTCCGCCATTGCGCCCCGAAGCGCCGTCACCAAAACGGGCCGTATCGATGAGCACGACATCGACGCCGTCCTCCGCCAGCTGACAGGCGGCCTGCAACCCGGTGAACCCGCCGCCAATGACCGCAACATCAGCTGTCGTCGATCCGTCAAGCGCCGGGTAGGTCGGGCGTTCCGGCAATGTCGCCTGATACCATGAAATCCCCGGTGCGATCGGGCTTTGCCAAACCATTTTGCTGGTCTCTCTATTCAGTTCGGGACGATAAGAATATCTCTATCATACATGTAGAAGCAGGAATTCCCGCTCCCACGGGCTGATCACCTCCATGAATGTCTCGAATTCGCCTCGCTTGATGCCAGCATAAAGATCGATGAACTCCCGCGACAGCACGGGCCCGAGCGCCTGTTCGGCCTCCATCAGTGCCAGTGCCTCGAGCAGGCCGCGCGGAAGATCGACAGCGCCTTCATTGGCTGTGTCGGCTGTCGGGGCCGAGGGGTCCACGAGATTTTCGATGCCAAGATACCCGCAGGCAAGCGACGCCGCCAGAGCGAGATAAGGATTGGCGTCCGAGCTCGGCAGACGGTTTTCGACGCGCCGGGCCACCGGATCCGAGACAGGAATGCGAAACGCTGTGGTGCGGTTGTCATAGCCCCAGGCGGTGTTCACCGGGCATGCCATGTCCGGCGCGAGGCGGCGGTAGGAATTGACGTAGGGCGCCATCATCACCAGCGTTGCCGGCACATATTTCTGCATGCCGCCGATGAAATGGAAAAACTCCGGCGACGGATCGCCGTTTTCAAGCGAGAAAATATTCCGGCCCGTCTCGATATCGATAACGGACTGATGGATGTGCATGGCCGAACCCGGCTGGCCCTGCATCGGCTTGGCCATGAAGGTGGCGAAGGTGCCATGCTTGGTGGCTGCCTCGCGGATTGTGCGCTTGAAATAAAACACCTGATCGGCAAGTTCCAGCGGGTCGCCATGCCTGAGGTTGATCTCAAGTTGGGCCGGCCCTTCCTCATGGATCAGCGTATCGATTTCGAGGCCTTGTGCCTCGCTGAAATGATAGATGTCGTCGATCAGTTCGTCGAATTCGTTGATGCCGGCGATCGAATAGGCCTGGCCGGCGACGATAGGACGGCCGGACCGGCCGACCGGCGGGACCAGCGGCAAGTCGGGATCGTCATTCTTGGCGACAAGGTAGAACTCGATTTCCGGCGCCACCACGGGCCGCCAGCCGCGCTTTTCATAAAGCTCAATCACACGTTTGAGCACGTTGCGCGGCGTATAGGGGACTTCCTGACCGTCGGCCCCGACGACATCGCAGATGACCTGCGCTGTGGGATCGGATTCCCACGGCACGGCGGTCAGTGTCGAAAGGTCCGGTACCAGTTTGAGATCATTGTCACGCGGCTCGTAGCGAAAACTGCCGCTCTCATCCGGATACCCGCCTGAGATGGTATGGCGGTAAAGTGCGGACGGCAGCGCGAGTGAGGTGTTGGAGGTGAATTTCGACGACGGCATCATCTTGCCGCGCGGCACACCGGCAAGATCCGGTGTAATGCATTCAATGTCCTCGATGCCGCGCAGCTTTAGCCAGCGAGCGGCGGCCTTCCAGTCTTCGACACCGCGTTCCGATGTCGGCGGAACGACGGCGGACTTTTGACCCGCTTGGCCTTGCTTGTGGGCGTTCTGCTCGCGGTTTTTATAGTCGATTTTTTACTGGCATTTCTCTGGCCGTTTTGTCATTGCGCTGCGTGTATCATAACGACGGCGCGCGTCTTGGCGAGGGGGCTTGTTGACTTTCTGTGCGCCATTGCGAACAAGACCGACTTTAAGCAGGCAGAAAACCATGCGCGAATTTGATGTAGTCATCCTTGGTGCCGGGGCCGCTGGCCTGATGTGCGCGGCACGCGCTGGTCAGCGCGGCCGCAAGGTGCTTGTCATCGACCATGCCAGAAAACCTGCGGAAAAATCCGCATCTCAGGCGGTGGGCGCTGCAATTTCACCAATATCGGCGCGGGCCCGCAACAGTTCCTGAGTGAGAATCCGCATTTCGCCAAATCGGCCTTGGCCCGCTACACATCGGCTGATTTTGTCGCGCTTGTCGATCGGTATGGCATTGCCTGGCACGAGAAGACGCTGGGGCAGCTGTTCTGTGACGGGTCGGCGAAGGAAATCATCGCCATGTTGCTTGATGAGTGCCGGGTCGGTGGCGTCGAAATCTGGCTCGAAACCGCAGTGTCCGATATCCAGCATGACGGAGGCCGGTATCGGCTTTCGCTGGGCGGCAGGCCAGTCACCGCCCGTTCTCTGGTGGTCGCGACAGGCGGCAAGTCCATTCCGAAGATGGGTGCGACCGGATTCGCCTATGATGTGGCCGCCCGCTTCGGAATTTCTGTCGTCGAACCACGACCCGGGCTTGTGCCGTTTACGCTTGATCCTGGTTTGCAGGCCGATCTTGAACCGCTTGCCGGTATCGGCGTTCCGGTGGAAATTGCCTGCGGTGCGGGTCGTTTCCGCGAGGCAATGCTCTTTACCCACCGCGGCCTGTCAGGGCCCGCTGTTCTGCAGGTTTCTTCTTACTGGTCGCCCGGTGACGAAGTGACGGTCAGGATCCGGCCGGATATCATGCTTTCGGACGCGCTGACGACGGCTAAGAGGGACAAGGGCCGGCAAGCTGCCGCAAATGCGCTTACTGACCACCTGCCAAAGCGGCTTGCTCAC
This sequence comes from Marinicella algicola, assembly GCF_028401385.1. Lineage (GTDB taxonomy): Bacteria > Pseudomonadota > Gammaproteobacteria > Xanthomonadales > Marinicellaceae. Next base: position 3,115,358 of record NZ_JAQOMR010000001.1, on the reverse strand, counting down.
TATTTCGCCGATCGTGCCGCGGTGGACGGCCATCTCGCCGACCTGTCCGACAAGGTGCTTCAGCGTCTGGCGTCGTCGATCCAGGACTGGCGTTTCAAACCTGCCGGCACGGAAGGCTACCGGACTGCGGAGGTAACGCTTGGCGGCATCGACACGCTGGCCCTTTCATCGCGAACGATGGAAGCCAGCGCGGTGCCGGGGCTGTATTTCATCGGTGAGTGCGTGGATGTGACCGGTTGGTTGGGAGGGTATAATTTCCAATGGGCCTGGGCATCCGGCGTTGCGGCGGGCGAGGCTGTCTGACTTCGATATCGTCTATGATGCCGCCTTCATGTGACTGCTCAATCTTCAGCAACGATGGTCGGGTACCGTGCTTACGCCGTTGCAGGTCCAGTATTGATGACGTCCGGAATGCGGCCAAGACCTAAACCTTCTACCCCGTGGAAGGGTCTGGCCTCATTCAAGCAATTCCGACGGCGTGTCGACCCGACGGGCCAGTGCCGCAATCGCGTTGCCGCTGATCCGCAGGAAATCGGCAACGCGTCTGCATCCTCGCCCCATGTTGTCAGCAGGGCATCAATCTGGCCGGTGTCGATATCGACGTCGCCCGCGAGGCGGACCTTCCCTTGTGCGGTCTCCATTTCCATCGATTCGAGATGGACCGTGGTCCCCGAGAGGGATCCCCGGCCTGCAACCGAGACAAACTTGAAAGGTTCGCGTCTCAAGGGCGAAAATGCGAAATTGTCACTGCTTCTGGCAGATTGCAGAATGCCTCCCAGATCGAGCCATGACAGGCTGCCCTCGCGCCCGGCGAACCGGAATTGGCCGGTCAGTTTTTCCTGTCTGCGATCACTGAGCGGTGAGGGGGCCTCGTAGGACATCTCCAGATCAAACTGATCGCTTTCAAGCGGCACGCTGAAGCCGAGCTGTTTAAACAGCGGATCGGAGCGCACATTCTCCGCATTCATGCGGACACTGGCGGTGCCGTTGTCGCGCACGGCGACATGGGCATATAAGGATCCCTGATCGAGCCGGCTGTCGGCAATGTCGAAACTAGTCTGCTCGCGGCTGCGAATGATGCTGGCCGCCACGTCGCGAAGGGTGACGTCGGACAATCTGACCGACCCTGCCGAAACGCGCAGATCCAGTCGTGCCAGCGGCAATTCGTTTTCCGAGCCATTCGCAGCAGCGGGCGCGAACGCGTTGATCCACGCCGGCAGGGATGATTGGGCGTCAAACAGCGAGACCTCCTTGAAGGCCATTGTTGCGGAAACTTCGGCCGGACCATCTGCAGAGGGAGGGGTCATGTCCAGGACGCCGTTGCCACGCGCTGTGTCAATCGTAATGTCGACGGGCGAGAATCTGAGCGAGCCGGCACTTTGCGAGACTTTGCCCTTGAGAGATGCGGTCTCAACGTTCTTCAGCAGGGTCGATTCGACGCCCAGTCCTGTCATTAGCTGCTGCAATTGTGTGGTTGAAAGCGAAAATGTACCGTCGAGCAGATAGGGGCGGTTGCTAGAGGCCATGCCATCAAAACGGATATTGGCCGTGTCATTGGCGATGGTCAGGTTGATCGCTGAGGCTCGGCCGGCAATCATGGCCGCTGCATTTTGCGCTGTCAGCGTGACCCGGGTCGGCCGATCGGCAATCACTGCTGATCCCGAAAAACGCGCCGTGCCGGTTAAAACAGGCCACTCCAGGGTCGCATTCACATCGTTCACGATTGACGTCTGCCCATCAAGGGTAAAGCCGAGTGTGCTGTTGGTCAGTTCAAGGGAATCGAGCCCTTCGGCGTGCATACTCGTGTCGTGTTCGTTGAGGATGCTATCGATTGTTTCGCCGAGGTTGTTGGCAGGAGCGCCCAGGAGGCTTCCGGTTTCTCCAGGATGATGATGGCGTTATCGAGGGTGAAGTCGGAAAAGGCCGGGTCCCCGGAAAGAGCGCCGAACAGACCGAAGCGGGCCGAGAGGGTGGCGCCGTTTCCGTATATCAGCGGCCCTGTCCCGTCGGGCCTGGAAACTGCAACCGACGTCGCCGTTATCCGCGGTCGTGGCCAAAAGGAGATGTCCGAAGTACCTGCAATGCTGGCCGGTGCACCGAGCCATTCGGTCAGGCCGTCTGTCAGGTTTTTCGCCATCGTATTTGGCGCGATGATCATCGGAACGAGATAGTATGCGGCAATGCCCAGCAGAAGAATGCCGGCCAGCGCGCGGCGCAAAGGTTTCTGCCTTCGTGTGGTTGCGGTGTTCTTACCTGTCAGGAATTTGATCATCTGGCCGGATACTGCGTTGCTGACATCATTGTGCGGCGATAGCGGAAAACGCACGTCGACACAATCACGCAGGTTATTTTGATGCCCGGGACGGCACGCTATGCCTGCGGCCACAGGGCCGGTTTCAAGACCGCTTCAAAGGTGGAAGGACGCGTCTTTGACGCTGCCGTGCGTTTCTTGAAGCTGCAAGCAGTTCCGGTTATCTGCAAGTGAACAATATATGCGCTCGACCTTATTTCCGGATCAACCATTGCAATCTGCAGGGCAAGGGCCTATATCACCGTCATCGACCATTGCTAGCGACGTTGTCCGAGGGCCGTTTGGCTCCGTCTGATTTCCTCTCAAAATCGATCTTATTCCGCTAGGTATTGCGGAACACACTACGATTGAAAGGAAATCGTTATGAATACTGGCACCGTTAAATGGTTTAACGCCACCAAGGGCTTCGGTTTTATCCAGCCTGATGATGGTAGCACGGACGTCTTTGTACACATCTCTGCCGTAGAGCGCGCTGGAATGCAGTCGCTTAATGACGGTCAGAAATTGCAGTACGAAATCGTTCGCGATAACCGCTCTGGAAAGAGTGCGGCCGACAACCTTCAGGCGGCTTGATTTATTGCTTTCCCGGTTGACCACGGATGTACTGGCAGCTGGATTGTGCAATGTGGGGATCCCCTGATTTCAAGCCCGACGTAATTGTCATCGCTGTTGCTGACCACGGATGTACTGGCAGTGACGCAGAGGAGGTCGGGTTATTCCCGGCCTTTTTGTTTTCGCTTCGCCCCGCGCGCTCGTTACTGAGCCTGCGCGGTGGTGGATGCGGAGAAACAGAAACAGGAACAAGGAGGTTTTCTTGCAGGTACTGGTAAGAGATAACAATGTCGATCAGGCGCTTCGCGTTCTGAAAAAGAAAATGCAGCGCGAAGGTATCTTTCGCGAGATGCGTGCGCGTCGTTCTTACGAGAAGCCTTCGGAAAAGCGGAACCGTGAAGCGGGTGAAGCTGTGCGTCGTCTGCGCAAGCTGAAGCGCAAGCAGATGCAGCGCGAAGGGCTTCTCCCCGCCGCGCGCAAGAAGCGGTAAACGGCCGATCGGCCGGAGTGCCGGCCAACCATTCCTCCACTTCAGGGAGACCGTGCATGACCGCTACCAAAGATGAATTCTTCAAGCCCGGACAGAATGTCGGCAACCGACAAGGCGTCGATGACCGACCGTACGGCGAAAGCGATCATCGCGGAAGAGAATACGCAGCTGCAGAGCAAGACCGAGCGGCTGCGTCGTATGAGGCTTGAGCGCGAAGCGGTAGAGCCCGCGCCGGCACCAAAAAGAAACGAGCAAAGCGTACCACCGCCTGAGGCGGAACACGTTTTGGCAATGCCTTTCGGCCCGCAGTTTTGCGGGCCGTTTTGCGTTGGGCCTTTGGTCCCGATTGGCCGGACGAAGACACAGTGTTCATCGGTCCGGGAATTGAAGTGAAGCCCTGACGGGGGCACATACCGTTTCAACAGCCATCCCGGCAGATCGGGGTGCGAACAGTGATATCGGGTGCCTCGTTCGCCCTTTTGAAAAGGTATGCCATCATGAAGAATATCGGATTTCTGTCCTTCGGCCATTGGACGCCCTCGTCGCAGTCGGGCACCCGTTCGGCGGGCGATGCGCTTCTCCAGTCAATCGATCTTGCTGTCGCCGCAGAAGAGCTCGGCGCCGACGGCGCTTATTTTCGCGTTCATCATTTCGCGCGTCAGCTGGCCTCGCCGTTTCCGCTTCTCGCCGCCATCGGTGCAAAGACAAGCGGGATCGAGATCGGCACGGGCGTGATCGATATGCGCTATGAAAATCCGGCCTACATGGTCGAGGACGCAGGCGCGGCCGACCTGATTGCCGGCGGGCGTCTGCAGCTCGGCATTTCGCGCGGTTCGCCCGAACAGGTGATCGACGGCTGGCGCCATTTCGGCCACCTTCCGGGCGAAGGCGAAGATGATGCTGTCATGGCCCGCCGCCACACCGAAACCTTTCTCGACAGGCTTGAGGGCAAGGGGTTTGCCGAACCCAACCCGCGTCCGATGTTTCCCAATCCTCCCGGTCTTTTGCGCATCGAGCCGCATTCGCAAGGTCTGCGCCAGCGTATCTGGTGGGGATCAGCCACCAATGCGACGGCTGAATGGGCGGCACGCCTTGGCATGAACCTGCAGAGTTCAACGCTGAAATTCGACGAAACCGGAGAGCCGCTGCACAGGCAGCAAGCCGACCAGATTCGCGCCTTTCGTGCTGCCTGGAAGGCGGCCGGGCATGATTGGGAACCGCGTGTTTCGGTCAGCCGTTCGATTTTCGCGCTCGTCAATGACATGGATCGGGCCTATTTCGGTCGGGGCGGCAATGAGCAGGATTCGATTGGTTATCTCGACGAGAAAACCCGTGCTGTCTTCGGCCGCTCTTATGCCGCAGAACCCGACCGGTTGATCGAACAGCTGAAGGGGATGAAGCCATCGCGGAGGCAGACACCTTGCTGCTGACTGTGCCGAACCAGTTGGGCGTGGCCTACAATGCCCATGTTATCGAGGCGATCCTGAAATATGTCGCGCCGGGCCTGGGCTGGCGCTGATGCCGATTTGTCTTGCTTTTTGAGCAGTGAAAGGCGCACCGCCAGCGGTGTGCCCTTTCTATTGCAGCGTTGAAAATGCCTTCCATGTGGATTTCATCGCTTGCCGAAATCTCTGTTCGAATCTAGGCTTCTGTAAATAAAGGCAAAACGTCACGGATTTTTGCCTGTTTCCGGGTGGGGGCTCGAGGACGACCGGATCGTGCATGGTTTGCACGGGCGTCACTTCGTGCATTTCGGAATATAAGGGGTCATGATTTGCAGTTTTTCGATACAATTTTCGGCTACATCAATGATTTGACGTGGGGATGGGCACTCGTGCCTTTCCTCGTGGTGCTCGGTGTGTTTTTCACCGTCGCGAGCGGTTTCGTGCAGTTCCGGTTCTTCAAGCGCATGTTCAGGGTGCTGTGGGGCGATGAGGATAGCGATCCGAGCAAGATCAGTGCCCGCGAGGCGCTGTTCGTTTCCGTCGGCGGACGTGTCGGCGGCGGCAATATCGCCGGTGTGGCGGTTGCGATCACGGCGGGTGGGCCGGGTGCGGTTTTCTGGATGTGGGCTATCGCGCTTGTCGGCATGTGTTCCGCACTCGTCGAGGCGACGCTTGCGCAGGTCTTCAAGCGCACAACCACCGAAGGCGACTATCGCGGTGGGCCGGCACGGGCCATCATTCACGGCCTGGGTGAGAATTATCGCTGGCTGGCAATCATTTATGCGATCTGCCTGATTGCCTCCTTCGCCATTGGCTTCAACGCCTTTCAGGGCAATACCGTTGCTGGCGCGGCAGCCGACAGTCTCGGTGTTCCGCGCTATGCCACCGGCATTCTTCTGGCCGTGGCCACAGGTTTCATCGTCTATGGCGGTATTCATCGCATTGCCAAGGTCTCCGATGTCATCATCCCGATCATGGCCTTCGGCTATATCGCCATGGCGCTCGTCATCATTCTGATGAACATCACAGCCCTGCCAGGCGTGATCTGGGATATCGTCGCCAATGCGCTGGGCTTTCGGGAAGCTGTTGCCGGCGGGGTCGGCGCTGCGGTCGCCAACGGCCTCCGGCGCGGCCTGTTTTCCAATGAGGCCGGGCTTGGCTCTGCGCCCAACGTTGCCGCGACGGCCTATGTCCGCCATCCGGTCAGCCAGGGCATTACCCAGAGCTTCTCGGTGTTCATCGATACGATGATCATCTGCTCATGCACGGCCTTTGTCATCTTGCTCGGCGATGTCTATCAGCCGGGACAGGCGGATGTTGACGGCGTCATCCTCACCCAGCAAAGCATGGTCTCTCATATGGGCAACTGGGCACAGTATTACCTGACAGCGGCAATCTTCCTGTTCTCGTTCTCATCGATCATCTACAACTACTATCTCGGTGAGAATGCGCTGGCCTTCATGACGGAGAAGCCGAATGCGGTGCATATCCTGCGCATCGCCATAGTCGCGATTGTGTTCATTGGTGCTGTGGCGCCCGGGGCAACGGTGGTGTTCAGCTTCTCTGATCCGATGATGGGCATTCTGGCGGTGGTCAACCTGCTGGCGATGATGATGCTGTTCCCGATCGCGCTGAGGCTGATCAACGATTTCCGGGCCCAGCTTAACTCAGGGGTCAAACGACCGATCTTCGATCCGAAGAAGTTCCCCGATCTCGATACCGACGAAACGGCCTGGCCCGACGCAAAATAGCATGCGGGCAACGTCAATTTTGAGGACGCGGCGGCGATAAGCCGCCGCGTTCATTTTGAAATGGTGCGAAGGAAACCTCTCATGATGACACTGCCGTTTTTCATTTGTGCGGCAGCACTTTTCAGTGCTTGGCGCGGACAGCGCAGCGTTGCGGTGCTTTGACCGTTTTCGCCGTTCTGATGCTTTTCGTTTTGTTCAGATTGCACGCGACAGACGTGCTCGATATCGACCTTTGAGGTGATCCATGCCTGTCCGTATTGCCCATCTTCTTAATGTGCTGGCGCTTCTTGCCATTTCCTTCGTGCTTCTGTTCGCGTTTTACGACCAGTTCGCCAATGGTGAGCTGCCATGCCCGCTTTGTCTGCTGCAACGCGCTGGCTTCGTCATTGTCGGAACCGGGCTGGCGCTCAATGTGCTGCTCGGCGTGGATGCCCGTCACTATGGTGTGATGCTTCTTGGCGCGCTGGCCGGCGGCGCGGCGGCGCTCCGACAGGTCGCGCTGCATGTGGTTCCCGGAACCGGTGGCTATGGCGCGCCGTTCCTGGGTATGCATTTTTACAGCTGGGCGTTCTTCCTGTTTGCAGCCGTGGTGCTAGGTACCGGCGTGATGCTTGTTCTTGGCCCTTCACGCGCGTCCGAGCGGGTGCGCCGCGGTGGGCTCGGCCTGATTGCCGTTGCCCTGTTTGCGGTGATGACGCTCGGAAACGGTGTTTCGACGCTTGCCGAATGCGGCGGCGGACTGTGCCCGGACAATCCGGTCAGCTACGAAGCGCTCGATTCGCTTTTGGGGCGCTGAGCGGCATTGCGGGAAACGGCTGGGCCGGCTTCGTACCAGCCCTTGCTGCGGTTGACGATAGCAACCACCGACAGCATTACCGGCACCTCGATCAGCACACCGACAACTGTTGCCAGTGCCGCACCGGAATTGAACCCAAACAGGCTGATGGCGGCGGCGACGGCCAGTTCGAAGAAATTGGACGCGCCGATCAGGGCGGAGGGGCCTGCGACGCAGTGCTCCTCGCCGGATGCACGGTTGAGGACGTAGGCGAGTCCTGAATTGAAATAAACCTGGATCAGGATCGGAACCGCCAGAAGCGCGATGATCATCGGCTGGGCCAGGATCTGCTCGCCCTGAAACGAAAACAGCAGCACCAGCGTGGCCAGCAGTGCCACTAGAGAAACGGGCTGGATTTTTGCCAGCAACGCCTCGAGTCTTGTCGTAGAACCGTTCCTGATCAGGCTCTTGCGGATGATTTGTGAAATGATCACCGGAATGACGATGTAAAGCGCGACCGAAAGCACCAGCGTCGACCACGGCACTGTGATGGCGGAAAGGCCGAGCAGCAGTGCGACGATCGGCGCGAAGGCAACAATCATGATGGTGTCGTTAAGCGCGACCTGTGACAGCGTGAAATGCGGCTCGCCCTTGGTCAGGTTCGACCACACGAACACCATGGCAGTGCAGGGGCGGCAGCCAGAATGATGAGGCCGGCGATATAGGAATCGATCTGGTCTGCCGGCAGCAGCGGCCGGAACAGCCAGCCGATGAACAGCCAGCCGAGCAGCGCCATCGAAAATGGTTTCACCGCCCAGTTGACGAACAGCGTGACGCTGATGCCGCGCCAGTGGCGGCCGACCTCTGTAAGAGCGGAAAAATCGATGCGTAGCAACATCGGGATGATCATCAGCCAGATGAGCACGGCGACCGGCAGGTTGACGCGGGCGATCTCAAGTGCGCCGATCGCCACGAACACGGACGGGAAAAATGGCCGAGCGCGATACCGGCGACGATGCACAGCGCCACCCACAGGGTCAGATATCGTTCGAATGTGGACATTTCAGTCTGCCTTCCGGGCTGTTTCGGTCGCGCCATCCATGGCGCCGATTTCTCTCAGCTTTGTATCGAAGTCCTCAGCCTGGACCGCGGCATTATGCAAATTGATGAAGGCCATGATACGGCTTTTGAGGTAGGTGGCCGTCTGGGCAAAGGCCTGGCGCTTTTCCTCCTCCGTACCCTCGACATAACTGGGATCTTCAACCCCCAATGAGCGCGCTTTCCAGGTCCGCGCATGATCGGGCAGGCTTCACCCGCCGCGTCGTCGCAGACAGTGATGATGAAATCGATTTCAGGTGCTCCGGGCCTGCTGAACTCATCCCAGCTCTTGGAGCGGAACCCCTCGGAGCGATAGCCCCTATCCTTAAGCGTTTCCAATGCAAGCGGATGCAGGGCACCCTTCGGGTGGCTCCCGGCGGAAAAGGCACGGAAGCGACCATTCCCTTCTCCGTTGAGGATCGCTTCTGCCAGAATCGAGCGGGCGGAATTACCCGTGCAAAGAAACAGGACATTATAGGTCTTGTCGGTCATAGTGGGTGTCTCCCGGTTGATGAGCCCGTGCGTTTGGTCGCCGGGGTTTTCACAACATGGTGTTAGGTCTGCGATCAATGGCGCACACAGGTCCGCATTTCCTCCGCAGCAATCGCGCAACAGGAAGAGCATGGCCGAGCGCAGTTTTTCGAGGTCCGCGCGATAGATGATAGACCGTCCCTGTCGCGCTCCTGTGACAATGCCAGCATGCGTCAGTGTGTTGAGGTGGGCCGACATGGTGTTCTGCGGTATCTCAAGCCGGCGGGCGAGTTCGCCGGCGGCAACGCCGTCTGGCTCCGCTTCAACAAGCAGGCGGAAGGCCTGAAGCCGGGAGGGCTGGGCAAGGGCGGCGAGCACGGCGATTGTTTCTGTATTATCCATATATCCAGAATAATGGATATAAATATGGAGTCAATCTGTTTCTGTGGGTCGCTTGCTGCCAGTTCATCTGTTCAAGGGGGCAAAGAGCCGAGGGTCTAAAGACTGGTACGTGACCTCAGAGCGGCCACCAGCGTACCCTCATCGAGATAATCGAGTTCGCCGCCGACCGGCACGCCGTGGGCCAGACGGGTGACCTTGATATCCATGCCCTCGAGCTGGTCGGTGATGTAGTGGGCGGTTGCCTGACCCTCGATCGTGGCATTGACGGCGATGATCAGCTCCTTGACCTCGCCAGTCTTCACCCGGTCGACAAGGGCGGCGATGGTGAGGTCATCCGGCCCGACGCCATCAAGCGGCGACAGCGTGCCGCCGAGGACGTGATAGGCGGCGTTGAGTGCTGCCGCGCGTTCCAGTGCCCACAGATCGCCGACATCTTCGACCACGATCACGAGGCTCTGGTCCCGCGTTGGATCTGTGCAGATCGTGCACGGATCTGCGGTATCGACATTGCCGCAGGTCGAGCAGATCTTCACCTTGTCATAGGCATCCTGCATGGCACCAGAAAGCGGCCCCATCAACTGGTCGCGCTTCTTTATCAGGTGCAGCGCCGCACGCCGCGCAGAACGCGGGCCCAGCCCCGGTACTTTCGCCAGAAGCTGGATCAGTTTTTCGATTTCGGGACCGGTGACTCGTTTTACCATATCCCTCCACTAACGCATCGGCTGCCAAAACGGAATCCGTTTTTGCGGCCGTCGTCTTTGACAACGATACCGTTCGAAGCGACAATTCCGCCGGAAGAGAGGACATCATGAAAATAGCGGCTCTCTGTATCGGTGCACCGGAGGTGACTGACGGTGTCAGCCATAGCACCGGTATTTTCAAGCGCCCGGTTGCCGGCCTCGTCCGGGTCGGAACGGAAGGGATCGTGGGGGATCATATCGGCGACCGAGAAAATCATGGCGGCGTTGATCAATCCGTCTATCTGGAAGGCTCGATCTCGCTCGACTGGTGGGAGAAAGAGCTCGGTTTTCCTTACCAGCCCGGGATGTTCGGCGAAAATCTCGTGGTCGAAGGGCTCGATAACCGCGAGGTCATCGTCGGCGATCGATTCATCATTGGCGATTTGGTGCTCGAGGTTACCTCGTGCCGCATTCCCTGCAATACCTTCGCAAGGCGCATGGACGACCCGAAATTCGTCAAGCGCTACTGGCAGGCCGCCCGTCCGGGCGTCTATTGCCGGGTCATCACGGCGGGCGAGATCGCCGACGGCCGTGCTGTAGAATACCGTCGGTTTGAGGGTGCCCGCGTGCCACTCCCGGAGATGATGGTGAATTTTGGCAGGAAGCTCGCACCGGAGGACAGGGCGCGCTATCTGGCGGCGCCCGTCCACTGGAAGCTGCGCAGGGAACTGGAAGGACAATCGGACTGAACCCGACCTATCGCGTGGCAATCGCCACTGCTGCGCCGCCGATCATACCGGCGCTGAGGCGGTTTGCGATTTTCATCGCGCGCGGGCTCTTGAGCAGTCTGCGTGCCTTCGACGCCATGAACACCCAGGAGAGATCGACAATGGCGAGGACGATCAAAAGCGTCGCCGTCAGTTCGAGCCAGCCCAGAAGGGTGACGCTGCCGAGATCGATGATCGTCGGCAAAAGCGCGACGTAAAACATCATGATTTTCGGATTGCCGAGGGTGACGCTCATGCCGGTCAGGAACATCTTCCAGCCTGAGCCCGCGCTTGGCAATTCTTCACCGTTCGCCGCCGGGTCGGCCGTCCACATCTTCCAGGCCAGGTACACAAGATAGGCAACACCGGCCCATTTGATCGCGACGAACACACCGTGGAAGCTGGAGGCGACCGCCACCAGCCCAAACACGGCAAGCATCAGCCACAACGCCTCGCCCAGCCACATTGCCGCCAGAAACGGCAGCACATCGCGGTGCCCGCGTGCCAGAACCCGGGCGACAAGGGCGGCCACGCTCGGCCCCGGCGAACCGGCGGCCACGAACAGCGTGATGGCGAAAAGGGCGAGCGCGCCGAGCGTCATGGCTGCAATCCTAGAACGGCAGCTTCATGCCAGGGGGATCGGCAGCCCGGCGGTGATTTCCTTGGTCATGTCCTCGGCCTTCTGCTCGGCGCGGTCCTTGGCGTCGCGGTGGGCGGCGACGATCAGGTCTTCCAGCATCTCCGCATCATCCCCGGACAAGAGCGTCGGGTCGATCTTGATGGAGATCATCTCACCCTTGCCGGTCATCTTGACATTGACCATGCCGCCGCCGGAAACGCCGTCGACCTCAACGGCTGCAATATCCTGCTGCAGCTGCTCCATCTTGGCCTGCATTTCCTTCATCTTGCCCATCATGCCCATCAGGTCGCGCATGGTCTTCTCCTCATTCTCTGTTCAAATGTGTCTGGTTGGGTGTCAGTTGTCGAGATCGTCTTCGGGAAGAACATCGCCATCCTCGTTGACGGCGGCATCGGGTGCGCCGTCTGGGCCGGATTCGTTCTCGGTGCTTTCGTTTTCTTCCGCCCGCACGCGCACATCGGTGATCTTCGCACCGGGGAAGAATTTCAGGATCGAGGCAATCTCGGGGTCCTCGCGGGCATCCCGGAAAAGCTTTTCGCGGACGGCGTTTTCCGCTTCCACAAGTGTTGCTTCGCCCTGCTCGCGGCTGAGGCTGACGAACCAGCTTTCGCCGGTCCATTCGCGCAGCTTGGTTCCGAGTTCGTTGAGGAAGGTCTGCGAGGCACCGTCCTGCAGATTGACCTCGAGCCGGCCCGGCTCAAGGCGTACCAGCCGCACAAAATTACGGATCTGGGCGCGGATCAGCGGCGCGCGGTGCTTGGAACAAAGGTCGGTAATGTCCTGCAGCGACTTGATCGCGGATGTCTTCGGCGGTTCCTGCGCGCTGGCCGTTGCCGGCTCGGGCTGCGGTGCCTCTTCGGCCGGTGTGGTCTCTGCGGGGTCAGGCTGAGGGGTCTCGGAGGCCTGCGGGCGCAGCATGGTGACCGTCGCCGATGGCCGGGAAGGGAGGCTTGCGTTGCCTGAGCCGAGCCCGCGCGGGCGCTCGCGCCGCCACTCGTGCCTCCGCCCTGGGGCGATGCCGATGGACGAGAGGGATGGCTTTGCGGCTCGCTGCTTTCCAGCGCCAGAAGCCGCCTCGCGGCATCCTCGGGCGAGGGTAGGTGGGCCGCATGCGTCAGCCGGATCAGCACCATCTCGGCTGCACCGTAGGGGCGGGCGGCATTTTCCGTTTCCGGAATGCCTTTCAGCAGCATCTGCCAGATGCGTGAAAGGGCTGAGACCGCGACGGCTTCGGCAAACTCCTGACCCCGCGCTCGCTCGACCTCGCTCAGCGATACGTCTTCTGCGCCTCCCGGCACATATTTCAGACGCGTCACCAGATGGGTGAAATCGGCAAGGTCGTTGAGTACGACCACCGGATTTGCGCCGGCCTCGTATTGGGCCAGGAACTCCTGCAGGGCCGCTTTTACATTGCCGCTGACGATATGACCGAAGAGATCGACGATCCGGGTGCGGTCGGCAAGGCCGAGCATGGCGCGAACGGCGGATGCCTCGACATGGCCGTTGCCGTGGGAGATCGCCTGGTCAAGCAGGGATAGCCCGTCACGGGCGGAGCCTTCGGCTGCGCGCGCGATCATCGACAGCGCCTCGTCCTCGATCTCGACGCCTTCCTTGGCGGAGATCGTGGAGAACAGCCGTACCAGATCGGCGGCGGGGATGCGGCGCAGGTCAAAGCGCTGGCAGCGCGACAGCACCGTGATCGGAACCTTGCGGATCTCGGTGGTGGCGAAGATGAATTTCACATGTTCCGGCGGCTCTTCGAGCGTCTTCAACAGGCCGTTGAAGGCCTGGGTGGAAAGCATGTGCACTTCGTCGATGATGTAGACCTTGTAGCGTGCCGTCGACGGTCGGTAACGCACCTGATCGATGATCTCGCGGATATCGTCGATACCGGTATGCGAGGCGGCGTCCATCTCGATTACATCGACATGACGGCCGTCCATGATCGCCTGGCAGTGCTCGCCGAGTTCCTTCAGGTCGATCGTCGGCTTGTCTACCGTATCGGTCTTGTAATTGAGGCCGCGTGCCAGAATGCGCGCCGTCGTCGTCTTGCCGACACCACGCACGCCTGTCAGCATATAGGCCTGCGCGATCCGCCCGGTCTCGAATGCGTTGGTCAGCGTTCGCACCATCGGCTCCTGGCCGACCATCAGGTCGGAGAAGTCCTTGGGGCGGTATTTGCGCGCCAGAACGCGATAGCCGCCGTCTGCAGCGTCGTTCTTCGGCTCAATGTCTGATGCGTCGTCGGCCATTGCCACTCATATTGGTTGTTGTCCGGCCGGCTTCAACGGCTGGCAGACCGCGAGGATAGTCGAGACCCGTCGCAGGAGTCACGGAAGCGGCGGCAGTTTGGCAGAGCTTGCCGAGAAATGCACAGGATTTTTGATCGCCTGCGCCTGACTGCCTCAAGCGGTGGTTTCCTGGCAGACATCGACCCAGGCGGCCCCGGTGATTTCGGCCATGCGTTCCGGCCCAATCCGCACGGCGGCATTTCGCGCACCTGCCGCCGGGTAGACTTCTTCGAATGCCTGCAGGCTTATATCGCAGTAAATCGTGATCGGCTGAGCCAGACCAAAGGGGCACACGCCACCAACAGGATGGCCGGTGATGGCCTCCACATCATCAAGCGGCAGCATGCGGATCTTGCCGCCAAACGCGGCCTTGGCTTTCTTGTTGTCGATGCGGGCATCGCCGCGGGCGACGAGAAGAAAGCGCTCGTCCTTGACGGAAAAGGAAAGCGTTTTGGCAATTTGCGCCGGCGCAACGTCATGGGCCGAGGCAGCCTCTTCCACAGTGGCACTGCTTTGGTCCGTCTCGATGATCGCTATATCGGGGGCAGCCTCGCTCAGATGAGCGCGAACGCTGTCGATACTCATTGGACGTCTCCGTTGGATAAGGAGAGGGTGGGAGACCGGCACGATGACCCGTGCACAACTCGTTGGGGCTGCTTCCTTCCGGACCTGACCCGGTTGGCGAGGGGCACGTCCACCACCAGCCTCCCGGTCGCAGATATCGTCAATTTGCGGATTGATTGCAAGCGTGGCTCGCAAAAAATATCGACGGATGTCGGGCCGGTCGCTTTTGCACCACGCTTTTGCGGTTATAGCCTTGCGTCTGTTTGATACACATGTCTGGATAGAGCACGGTGGAGAAACGGCAGAAGTCCGGGGCGGTATTCAACAAAAAACGGGGGCAACATGCAGGAATTCAAGCTTGATGAACGTTTGCAGGGGGACAGCGTACTGGTCGCATCTCTTGGGCTTTCTGAGCTTCGGCTGATGCGGGACGAGCGCTGGCCATGGCTTCTGCTGGTGCCTAAGCGGGCGGGCGCAAGCGAAGTGTTCGATCTTGTGCCACTCGACCAGACCATGCTGACCTTTGAGACCAACGAAGTCGCCAAGGCGCTGAAGGAGGTGACAGGTGCGGACAAAATTAATATTGCAGCCATCGGCAACATCGTGCGCCAGCTCCATGTTCATGTCGTCGCCCGGTTTGAGGGCGATGCCAACTGGCCGGGGCCAATCTGGGGCTATGGCGCGGCTGAACCGCGTAGCGATGAAAAGATGACCGCATTGGCGCACAAGATAACGGAGGCAATGACCCGTTTATGACATCGATTTTCGACAAGGCCGGGCCGCATGATGACCCGAGCGCACTGACCGCCTTTGCGGGGTGCAGGATCATTCGCGATTCCGAACACCGGGCGGATGATGCGCTGATCACGGCCGCTCGTACGCCGGGCGCACGGTTCATCGCCTTTGCCGGTGGAAGGCCCCTGGTCAAGCATGAGCGACAGGTGCTTGACCCCTATTTTGCCCGCTACGAAATTTTGGAGCTTTCGCCCGACCGGGAAAGCGCCGTTCTTCTCGGCCATGATGCCAATGGTATGCCGTTGCTCTCGATCGAGCTTGGCGTCGACCCCGAAGCGCTGCCGGCTCATCTGAAGGTGACCAGCACAAGGGCAGTCTATTCCGAAGGGCTGTTCGATGAAGAGACGCAAGGGGCCCTGGCGCTGGCCACCAGCCTCAATGCCTGGGGGCGCAATCACCGCTTTTGCGGGTGCTGCGGACAAAGGCCGAAGGCGCCGCCGGTGGCTTTCGCCGGCAGTGCACCGCCTGCGGCCACATGATGTTTCCGCGCACGGATCCGGTGGTGATCATGCTGGTTGTCGATGAGGAGCGAGACCGTGTGTTGCTGGGCCGCAATCCGAACTTCCCGGAAGGGCGGTATTCCTGTCTGGCCGGCTTTCTGGAGCCGGGCGAGACCATGGAGGATGCCGTCAGGCGTGAAACACTCGAGGAGACAGCGGTCCGTGTGGGGGCTGTGCGCTATCACGCCTCCCAGCCGTGGCCGATGCCTTATTCGCTGATGCTGGCCTGTTTTGCCAAAGCAGAAAGCTTCGATATCAGTCGGGACGATGATGAACTGGAAGATTGCCGCTGGTTTACCCGCGACGAACTGGAAACCATTGTTGCAGGCCGGCATGAAGGTGGGATCAATGCGCCAGCTGAAGGAGCCATTGCCTTCCGGCTGATGCGCGACTTTCTCGACTGGTCGTAAGCCCGTGGCAGGTTCGCGCTCCGAGCGATTGCTGGCGCTTTTACAGGCCTTGCGCTCGAGGCGATATCCCGTCTCTGGTGGTGAGCTGGCGTGCGAGCTCGGCATCAGCCTCAGAACGCTTTACCGCGATATCGCAAGCCTCAGGGCGCAAGGGGCAGCGATCGAGGGTGAGGCAGGCGTTGGCTATGTGCTCAAGCCCGGCTTTCTTCTGCCGCCGATGATGTTCTCGCAGGAAGAAATAGAGGCGCTGGTGCTCGGCAGCCGCTGGGTCGAAAAGGTCAGTGACCCGAAGCTCTCCTCCGCTGCAAGCCAGGCACTGACGAAAATCGCTGCGGTGTTGCCGCAGGGCCTGTCTGAGACCATAGACGAGACCGCATTGATCGTCGGACCGCGCGCTGTGTCTGAGGAGACTGCCGATATCGCCGCACTCAGAAGCGCGATCCGCGAACAGCAGGTTCTCAGAATCGACTATCGTGACGAGCGCGATCAGGTGACGGCCCGCGTCATCTGGCCCATCGGCCTTGCCTATTTCGAAAGGGTGCGCATCGTTGTTGCCTGGTGCGAGATGCGCAAAGATTTCCGCCATTTTCGCACCGACCGGATCGCGACCATGAACGAGACTGCACGGCGCTATCCACGGCGCAGAGCCGTGCTGCTTGCCGAATGGCGCCGGCAATTGCCGGGCGCATGATGCTGACAGAAACTGTCAGCGGTGCCGTCTAGTGCTTCTCCGTATCGAAATACGAAAAGGAGATCATCATGTCGGCCATCAATCTCATCGTGCTCTATGTCGAAGATACCGAAAAGAGCGGCGCATTCTACGAACGCCTTCTCGGCCAGAAGGCGAACGCGCTCTCACCTGGCTTTACGGCCTTTCATATGCCGGGTGGCCTGATGCTGGGTCTGTGGCGCAAATCCACGGCACAGCCTGAAGCCGAAGGCGGGCCTGGTGTCATGGAGGTTGGCATCATGACCGATGAAAATGGCGGCGTTGCAACATTTTTCGAGCGCGCGGAAGCTGATGGCTACACCATCCTGCAGCCGCTTGTCACTGCCTCTTTCGGGCCAACTTTCGTGATCGCCGATCCCGATGGCCATCGCATCCGCATCTGCGAACCTGACAAGTAATCTAGGCAGTTCCGCTGTCACCGTGACCGGGCGCCGGGTTGCGCCCTAGCACGAGAAACCGCCGGCAGAACCCCACTGCCGGCGACAACATCACTCGGCCCGCGCAGCCCCTCGGGGCCAGTCCTGGCATCGCGCATGGCGGCCTTGATGAAGGCTGCGGAACCGGCGAGTTTATCTGCTTCCCATGCGTTCAGGCTGACTGGCAGTCTTGCAATGACGCCCTCGCGGCCGATAATGCAGGGCATGCTGAGCGCGACGTCGCCGTCATAGCCATACTCACCATGAAGCGTGGTCGACGCCGGATAGATGCTGCGTTCGTCAAGCAGTACGGCCTTTGCCATGGTGATCGCCGATTGTGCGACACCGGCATTGGTCCAGCCCTTGCCGTTCAAAACCTCGTAGGCGGCTGAGACGATCCGTGTCTTGACCGTATCGGGATCCTGAATGTCTTCCCGCGGGACGAGATACCCATCGAGCGCATCAAAGAGATACCGCCGACGGTCAAATGGCTGAGGACCGGAAAGGCGGTGCTGCCATGTTCGCCCATCATGTAGCCGGAAACAGATTTCGGATCGACATCGTAGGTGTCGGCGACGAGTTTGCGGAGCCGGGCAGAGTCCAGCATGGTGCCGGTGCCGAAGACGCGGCCCGCCGGATAGCCGAATTCATTTTCGGCGATATAGACCATGGTATCCAGCGGATTGGTGATCAAAATGATGATGGCTTCCGTCGTGAAGGGCACAATGCCGGCCATGACCTCGCGGATGACTTCACAATTGGTCCTGGTCAGCAGGGCGCGGTCGGGCTCTGCATTCGGGTTGTCAGGATCGGGGATCACGCTCGGACCGGCGGCGATGACGATGACGTCTGCATCTGCGCATTGCTCATAGCCGCCGGAGCGCACATCGACATTGTTCATATAGGTGAGCGCGGTCGCCTGCGCCTGGTCGAGCGCTTCGCCACGGGCGACATTTTCCATGATGTCTATCAGGCCGATTTCGGCGAAGAGGCCTGTTTTGATGGCATCGGCAAGCACGTATGAGCCGACATGTCCGACGCCGACGACCACAAGTTTGTTCCTGTTCATGATACTCTCTCGATCTTTCCGGCAGCGCATGCGGTTTTGAGGGCGCATGCCGTTGCGCCTGCCGAGGCGTTTATGCCCAGGCAGGTACGCCATCAATGCGTTTTGAAAGATGAGGCTTCATTTTCCGAAAAAGACCGGCGTCAGGAGATATCTACGCCTCTGGCATCGCTTGAAGGTGGCGGCGCATGGGGTGGCCTTCATAAACCCCTAGAATGCGGACCTTTTCGGAGAAGAACTCCAGCTCTTCCAGCGCGAGGGCCACCGCCGGGTCATCGGGATGGCCCTCGATATCGGCGTAGAACTGGGTGGCGACGAATTTGCCGCCGATCTGGTAGCTTTCAAGCTTGGTCATGTTGACACCATTGGTCGCGAAACCGCCCATGGCCTTGTAGAGCGCTGCCGGAATATTGCGCACGTTGAATACGAATGTGGTGACGATCGTCTTGTCCGGGCCATTTCGCTCCGCACGTTTTTCCCTGTCGGAGAGAATGACGAAACGGGTGATATTGCTTTCGGAATCCTCGACGTTCTCGGCCAGGATATCGAGCCCATAGAGCGAAGAGGCGAGGCGTGGGGCCAGCGCGGCCATGGTCCGGTCGCCCTTTTCCTTCACCAGGATTGCGGCGCCTGCGGTATCACCGGCAATCACCGGGTTCCACTTGTTGCGGCGGATGATCTTGCGGCACTGGCCGAGTGCATGGATATGGCTGTGGACTGTCTTGATCTCGTCAAGCGCAACACCGGGAAGCGCCATCAGCTGGAACCGGATCGGCATGAAATACTCGCCAACGATCGATAACCGGGAGTCTGGCAACTGGTAATGAATATCGGCGACGCGGCCGGCCAGCGTGTTCTCGATCGGAATCATCGCCAGATCGGCATCGCCGTTTTCGACCGCCAGAAACGCATCCTCGAAGGTCTTGCAGGGCAGCGGCTCCATCTCCGGATACATGTCGCGACATGCCATGTCGGAATTGGCGCCGAACTCACCCTGAAACGAAATGCGATTGGTTTTCATGATCATGACGATTTACCCTTGCCTTCTCGTATCGCCCGCGCCTTTTCGAGATCTTCCGGGGTGTCGACACCAAGTGGCACGGTCTTCACGATCTCGACATCGATCCGCATGCCATGCTCGAGGGCGCGGAGCTGTTCGAGCTTTTCACGCTCCTCAAGGAAAGACCGCGGCAGCGAGACGAAACGCTCAAGCGCCGCACGGCGATAGGTATAGAGGCCGATATGGTGGTAAAGCGGCCCTTCACCCCAGGGCGCCGTGGCACGGGTGAAATAGAGTGCGCGCAGCCGGTAGGCGCCGGTCGGCGCGCCAACGACTTTGACCACCTGAGAGGCGGTCTTTTCGTATTCATCGGTGATCTCAACGGCCAGCGTGGCGATATCAACGTCGGGGTTTTCCAGCGGCCTGAGCGAGGCCTGGATCGTTGCCGGGTCAAGCGTCGGCAGATCACCCTGGACGTTGATGATCGTCTTCGCCTTCCTGTCGGGGTCGGCCTTTTTCAAGGCTTCAAAAATGCGGTCCGAGCCCGACTGGTGCTGGCGTCCGGTCATGACGACCTCATAGCCGGCCTTCTCCACCGCTTCGTATACGGCGGCATCATCAACAGCGACGACGACACGGCCCATACCCGATTCGCGGGCACGATCGGCGACATGGATGATCATCGGCTTGCCATCGATATCGGCCAGCGGTTTGCCCGGAAGACGGGTCGAGGCCATGCGAGCCGGGATAAGGACGATCGTTTCGTCGGTTTTGTTCATCGCCACTTGCATGCTCTTCGTTTATTTGTCACTCACAATCAGGAGGAGCGGTTTCAGGTGCCGATGCAGCGTTGCATCGCGGCACCAAAAGACATAGGTTCTTCAAGATTGCAAGGTGATCCGGTAGAGAGGCCGGGTGAAGGGGAGCGGCAACGCAATGAAATTCAATCTCAATATGGTCCTGGCGGCCCTGTTGGGGACGGTATTCGTGCTGATGACGGTATCGTTCGTATCCGAGGCGATTTTCGACCCGAGGCTGCCGGAAAAGGAAGGCTATGTCATTGCCGTGCCTGAATCCGATGCAAGCGGCGCTCCGGTAAAAGTCGAAGAAACGCCGATTTCCGTCCTGCTGGCCAGCGCGGACGCGGGAGCCGGGGAGCGTGTGTTCAAGCGCTGTCAGGCCTGTCACACCGACACCGAGGGCGGCCCCAACAAGGTTGGCCCCAATCTCTGGGATCTCGTGAACCGCCCGATTGCCAGCCATGAAGGCTTCTCCTATTCGGCCGCGATGAAGGATTTTTCCGATGGCGGAGAGAAGCACTGGACCTATGAGAACCTCGATGTCTTCATCAAGGCGCCGAAGAAGGACGTGCCGGGAACGGCGATGGGCTTTGCCGGACTTTCGGATGATCAGGATCGTGCTGACCTGATTGCCTATCTCAGCACGATGTCAAACAATCCGGTGCCTTTCCCGAACCGCCGGCGCCGGATGAAACGGCTGCGGCGGCGGGCGACGGTTCCGGTGATGCTGCGGCGCCTGCGGCAGGCAGTGAAAATGCTGCCCCTGCTGCAACCGACGGCGCTTCCGGCGATGTTGGCGCAGGGCCTGCAGACCCGGGGAGCACGACGGCTACGCCAGCCGCTGGCGCCGAGGCGACGCCGCCTGGCTCAGCCGACAGCGAGCAGCCGGAAAAAGCGAATAATCGGACATGACAGGCGGGGCATCGGTCCCGCCTTTTTGTCTCTCGCTCAATAGCCGAGCAACAGCACCCAGAAACTTACCGTCACCACACCGAGCGCCGCTGTCAGCGTAATCGTTGACGCGGCGATGTTCTTTCCCGTGCCGAACTGGTTGGCCAACACGAAAGCGTTGACGCCGGAGGGTGCTGCGGCGGTCAGAACGATACCGGCGATTGTCGAGTGTGGCAGGCCGAGCACCGAGGCGATCAAGAAAACGATGCCGGGCATCAGCACCAGTTTGATAAAGGTGATCGTCGAAAACAGACCGACATTGCCGGCCACCTTGTATTGCGTCAAGGTCATGCCAATGGCGACCAGTGCAACCGGAGCGGCCATGCTGGCAAGCATTTCGACCACGGTGCCGACTGGGCCTTCAAGCGGAATATCGAAAAGGTGAATAATGGCGCCGGCGGCCAACCCGATGACGATCGGACTTGTGATAAGATTGTAGCCGATGGTGGTGAACACCTTCAGCGGATTACTGATCGCACCACCTTCCTGCGCTTTCGCCCGTTCAACCAGCACGCTCGCAGTCACCATCATCACCGGCATGTGGATCGCAAGTACCAGAGAAAGCGCCACAAGCGCTGCGTCGCCGGCGACATGGCTGACAAGCGGAATACCAAGCAACGCGATGTTGGAGAATGTCCCGGAAAGGCCGATGATCACGGCTGATGCCCGGTCACGATGGAAAACCAGCCGCGAAACAAGTGCCGCCACCGTCCAGGCAACCGCGACGCCGCCAAAATAGGAAATCCAGATCTTGACCGGCCCGGTATTGTTAAAATCGGCATTTGCAATCGTGCGCAACAGCAGCAGCGGTAGCCCGATCTTGAAGACAAAACTGGTCAGCACCCCGGCATTATCGGCGCTCATGTAGCGCAAACGAACTGCCGCCCAGCCGATCAGGATCAGTGAGAAGATCGGGATGACGTTGTTGAAGATCTCGTGCATTTCAGGCTTTCGCGGAATGGCGGCCGGGATGGGGAATGATAGAGGGCCGCTGCGGCGGAAAATGTTCCGCATCGCCGGGGGTGTCAAGCCTGACCGGCTTAGTCTCGGCCGTTCGGTTCCGCTTTGTCGCGCTCAGCTCTTCAGTGCTGCGGCCGGGGACTGGCGGTAGGCCAGAAAGGCGGGCAGCGCGGAGAGGATTGCCGCCGCAGCGACCAGTATCACAGCGCCTGTCGCATCCGAAGCAGCAAAGCCGACCGGCATGTCGAACCCGCGGCCGGCCATGATAGATTGCGAGATCATGCGTGCGGCGACAAAACCGGCAATATTGCCAATCAGGATACCGAGCGCGACGAGCGAGAATAGTTCAAGCCAGACGATGGTGAAGACCGCGCCGCGTGGCGCACCGAAGGCCCTCAGCGCCCCGATTTCCCGCCGCCGCTGTGAAACATGAATGACGGTCACCAGCATCAGCGCTGCTGCGACCAGTATCTGCGCGCCGACAGCAATGGCTGTGAGCACCTGGCGGGCGTCGCCGAGTGTCGCGTAGAGTCGGGTCAGGACTTCGGCCGGGAAAACCGCGACCGTGCCATCGGCCTCGCGGTATTCCTGCCGCAGCCGGTATGCATCGGCAATCGATTTCGGCTTGACCAGAATAGCGGGCAGGCCGGGCGTTTCACCCTGGTGCCAGTGCTCGTCCAGTGGCGTGTCGGCATCGGCGCCATGCGCGTGACCGCCTTCATCGTGGTGGTCGTCATGATGCGCCTCTTCAGCCGCATGGCTGTCATGAAGGTCATCAGCGCCGGTCACATGCTCTTCATCGTCGTGATCCTCGTGCTCACCATCGTGATCATGCCCGAGGCCATGGATATGCCAGACCGCCTGGATCGGCACCAGGATCGCGCGGTCCCATGGCGTTCCGGTCGGCTCCGCCTTGCCGGAGACGTGATAGACCAGTTCGGTGTGCGTGTGGCCGCCGGTCTCCGCCGTACCGTGCATCGGCTTGATTTCAGCGCCGACGTCGAGATCGACCGCCGACCCAACCACGGCTTCGCTTTCGTGGTCGAAGATGCCGCCTTTGGAAAAGCCCGGCACGGTGGTCTTGATGAGTGCGGTGGTCGTGCCCACGATCGGATATCCGGCATAGCTGTCGCCAAAGCCGATGGGCGCCGCCCATTCGACGCGCGGGTCTTCATTGAGTGCGGGCAACACATCGCCATCCATCAGGGAAGGTCGGAGGGCTGCAGGAAGACGGAGGAGAGCACTAGTTGCGTTTCGCTGCCGGGGGCGCCGATCACCAGGTCGAATTTCTCGGACGCCCGGGCAGAACCGAGCCGTAGTGCGCGCTCCTGAAGCGTGATGGTGACGCCAAGTGCGGTTGCAAGCGCGATCAGCAGCACGATGACGGTCGATCCGGCCCAGAGCCTTTTGAGATCGGAGAAGATGAAGCGGAACATGGCTCAGCCCTTCCTGTCGTCAGCGGCGATGGCGCCGGACAAAAGCGAAATCCTGCGGGCCATGGGGGCGACGAGGCGTTCGTCGTGGGAAACAACAATCAGCGTGCAGCCAAGGGTGAGGGACAGCTCGACAAGCAGTTTGCCGACAATGGCGCCGGCCTCGCTGTCGAGGCTCGCTGTCGGTTCGTCGGCAATGATGATCGCCGGTTCACGCAACAGAGCGCGGGCAACCGCCACGCGCTGCATTTCGCCGCGCGACATGGTCTCGATCTTCTGGTGATGGCGGGGAATGCCGACGTGATCGAGCAGGGCCTTGGCCCGCGCAAGCCGACGGGGATCGGCAGCACGCGCCAGACGCGCGGGCAGCAGCACGTTGTCATAGGCTGAAAGCCCCGGAAACAGGTGGAAATCCTGCATCACGAGCCCGATATTCTCGCCGCGCCAGCGGTCACGCCTGCCTTCGCCAAGGTTTGCGAGATCGGTATCGCCCCAGCGGGCATGACCGGATTGCAGCCGTTCCAACCCCGTGACGATGTTGACGAATGTGCTTTTGCCCGAGCCCGAAGGTCCGGTCACTGCCACGCTCTCGCCGGGCGCAATGTCCAGAGACGGGATGTTCAGGACTGGCGATGAGAGGCCGGGAAAGGTGATGGAAACATCTTCAATGCGAAGGGGAGCATGGGGCGCGGCTTTCAGGTTTCACGGCGGGGGCGGCGTTCAGACGGTCTTGTAGCGCGCGTCCTTCAGGCGCAGCTGGCTGACAAACCCGGTTTGTGGATCCACCCAGGAGCCGGTATCGAGCGTACCGGTCACCTCGATTATCTGGTTCGGCTGCACGAATGTCTGTTTCCGGTCGAGGTAGACAACGACGATATTGTCCGGCCAGTCGGCATCCGAGGAGCAGAACGGACAAAGCGCCATCGGAATTTCAGACAGTACAAAGAACTGTGCCTCGGCCTTCAAAGGCGGTGCCATGAAGCCGCGGATTGAAACCTTTTCGCCGGTCAGTTCCTTGACCTTGCCGGAAAATTTCAGGCCCAGCGGGCTGAAGCTGCCGTAAAGCTCGTCGAATGCCAGTTCGGCCGAGGCGGCATGGGCAGGGCGCAGGGTCACGGCAGCGCCAAGCGCGGCAAACGTGATCAGCAGGCTGCGGCGGGAAGAGAGATGAGGTTGTCGTCGGACACGATAATGCACTCCATGCCTTTGCAGGAGAGGATCGGGCAGGCAAGCCTGCCCGATCCTGTTTCAGCGAAAACGAGACCTACTGCTTCTGGCTGGTGCCGAGAGCGAAGGTATCGGCCAGTACGCCGTATACGTCGGACTGTTCCATATAGCCCTTGAAGCCTTCGGCGCCGGGGCCGGTGGATTGCAGGACAACATCATCGACGGCGTGAACACCGGTCGAGGCGTTGTGCGGCAGGTTGCCGGTGCGCAGAACGGCGCCGGGAACATCCTTGTAGGCGTCGTTGGCAACGTAGCGGCCATTCTCGTCCTTCACCGCCGGTTGGAACGGGCCATCCAGCTTCGGGCGGAAGGTCTCGTAATAGTCGGGGAAGTTGTTGGAGAACATCGCCAGACGACGGGAGACGTCGACCTTGTCCGGGTAGCCGTCGCCGTTGTCGTCCGTGTAGTTCGGGAAGCCGGCAGCGTCATAGGTCAGAACCTTGTCGCGCATTTCCTCGGCGTCAACCTCATCATCGACGGTGCCGATAACCGAGAAGCCATGGGTATGGTCGCCGGTAACGACGATCATCGTGTCCGGATGGGAATTCATCCATTCCATGGCGGAGCCGATGGCCTGGTCGAATTCGATCATGTCCACGACGGCACGGTCCCAATCCAGCGGATGCGACATCTTGTCGACTGTAGCAGCCTCGACCATCAGGAAAAAGCCTTCCGGGTTCTTGGAAAGCTGTTCGATGGCGGCATCGGTCATTTCGACGAGGCCGGGCTGGTTCGGGAACTTTTCGACGCTGCCCTTCTTAAGGAAGGAACGGTCAAGCTTGGTGTCCATGTTGCCGGTGTGGAACAGGCCAAGCAGCTTGCCGTCTTCCGGCTTTTCTGCCGTATCCAGTTCGTCTGCGCTGGTGACGACCGTGTAGCCGGCATCTTCGAACATGGAGATGTAGTCTTTGTCGTCCTTGCGCTTGGAGCCGGCGACGTCAGACTTCAGGAAGTAGGCGGAACCGCCGCCGAGAATGACTTCCGGCTTGATGTCGTAGAACATGCCGACGATATCGGCCTTGTCGGCGCGAAGGCGGGTATGGGCAACGACGGCGGCCGGGGTCGCGTCTTCGATTTCAGCAGTGGAGACAACGCCGATCGACTTGCCGGTCTGGCGGCGCAGCGCCTCGGCAATGGTTTCGACCTTGGGATCGTCCTGGCTGTTCGGCGTGCGGTCGGCATAGACGCCGAGGGCGTTGACGCGGGTCTTGTGGCCGGTCATGTAGGCCGACATGGTGTTGGCCGAGTCAGTGGCGATCGAATGGGTCGAGGAGGTGCCGATCGTGGCCATATGATCGAGACCGTCCATGCTGAGACGGCCATCGGCCTTGCCCTCGGTCATGCCCTTGGACATGATGCGGGCGGCCGTGCGGTGACCCATGGACATGCCGTCTGCGACGAAGAAGATGATGTTCTTGGCCTTGGGCATCGCCGGTGTATCATAGACGGTCCAGGTGACGTCCTTTGTCTCGTCGCCGGCCTTAACGGCAACGGCGTAGTCACCGGCCTCGGTGAGAGAAATACCGCGCAGGATCATGGCGGAACCGGCAACGCCGTCCTTGCCGTTTTCCTCGGCGACGAATTCGGCTTCGGAGCCGAAGACATCGGCGTAGGCTTCGCCGTTTACAGTGACTTCAACGTCACCAGCGTCATAAACCTGATCGAGTTCGACCTTGAAGTCGAATGGCGAGCCGACCAGAACGGTGGCGCGGTCGAGGGGATAGATGGTGGCGGCCTGGGCCGTGCCGGCAAGGCAGGTTGCGGCGGCGAGAAGAGCGAGACGTGCGCGCATGGAAACCTCTTTGTAAAGAGTGTGAGAAAATAGCTGCGCATCCGCGATAGTCCCGCGGCATTGCATTTGAATGACGTTTTCGCTGCGTTTTGATGACGGTGTACGGGCGAGCCGCAGTTGCCTTCCGCGTTAGCGGTGTATGCGCCGACCGCGCGGCTTCAGATAGCGCCTGCGGCGGCGCTTCAGTGAAAAATGAAGAACACGGGTGATGTACCAGCCGATCGCGAGCGTCACCACGCCAGCCGCCAGAAAGCCGCTGGCATTGCCCACGATCTGCGCCACGGCAATGATATTGTGGGAAAAGGTAAAGCCGAGCAGAGTGTAAATCAGAACGTAGAGCATCTGGCCGGGGACGGCGGCGGTTATGAACAGCCTCCAGCGCATGCCTGCGGCACCTGCAACCGGGTTCATATAAGGGCCGATCATTGCCAGCAGCCAGCGCGTGAAGAAGATTGCTACAATGCCTCTGCGCTCAAGATAATCGCGGGCGCGGTCCACCAGGCGTTGTCGCTTCGGTCCACGCGCGGCAAAACGTTCGACATAGCCGGTTCCGCCGATACGTCCTGCCCAGAAGCCGACCTGATCGCCGCAAGAGGCTGCCACAAGGCAGGAAAGGTAGATCACCCAGAATGACAGGTCCCCGGTCGCAACCAGAGAACCGCCGAAAAGCATGATCATCGCTGTCGGCAAAGGGATGCCGCAACAGGCCAGAAATACGGTCAGGCTGATGACCGGCACGCCGTAGACAGGCAGGAGTGCCAGAAGCTGCTCACTCATCGTGATCGGCCTTTTCATCCTCGTAATCATCGAGGGCTTCAGCGATCTCGTCTTCCAACTCGTCGAACGAAAGCCCCTTGATGCGGGCGATCTGCCGCAGCATCATCCGCCGGGATCGGCTGTCGGGCGTGAGGTCCAGTTCCTTGGCCAGTTCCGATGAAGGGATGTCATGAACGATTGCGACGTGGCCGAGTGTCATCCAGCCCTTTAGTTCAAGGTTGCGGTTCTCCGGGTTGCGCCAGTAGAACACCGAGAGGATGAATTGCAGGGCAAACACGACCGTGATCAACGCGGTGACCAAGAAGGCTATGCAAAGACCCCGATGCCGCTTCCACAGCGCGCAGACCGGTGCCATGATCCTGCTGCCTATCATCGCTTTGCCTTTCGCCTGCCCAAAATCTGTCCCCAGATAGCCATTTCGCTGCCTGTCGACAACGTCTGTCGTGACCGGTCAATTGCCGCCTGTATCGGCTTTTCTTCTATCGTCTTCTTCCACGATCCGCTATGACCCGAATTGATTGCAGGAACAAAGCCCACGGAGAATAACGGATGAACGACAATATCCGAGTCCACAGACACGACATTCCGGCCGAGGATGCCGCCCGTTATACCGGTGCAATTGCCATCGATACCGAAACACTTGGTCTGATACCGCGACGTGACCGGCTGTGTGTGGTGCAGATCTCGCCGGGCGACGGAACAGCCGACGTCATTCAGATCGCTGCCGGTCAGAAGGACGCGCCGAACCTGGTGGCCATGATGGCAGACCCGGCGCGCCAGAAGATTTTCCATTTCGGCCGCTTCGATATCGCCGTGCTCTATTACACATTCGGGGTGACCACCGAAAACGTGTTCTGTACCAAGATCGCCTCTCGCCTGACCCGGACCTATACCGACCGCCACGGGCTGAAGGATAATCTGCGCGAAATGCTGGAAGTCGATGTCTCAAAGGCACAGCAATCCTCCGATTGGGCGGCGGAAACGCTTTCAGACGCCCAGCTCGCCTATGCCGCCTCGGATGTTCTCTATCTTCACGGCCTGCGCGACAAGCTGATGGAGCGGCTGGTGCGCGAAGACCGGATGGCGCTGGCCGGGGCCTGCTTCGATTTCCTGCCGACACGGGCCAAGCTCGATCTTCTCGGCTGGGAAGAAACCGATATTTTCGCCCATAGCTGAGGGAATAATCGGTGTTGCATATCAGCAACAAATTCTCTGTCGGTCCTCTTTAAAGCCCTGATGTCTGCACCCATATCTGACCTTGAGCGGCGCCAAAGTCGCGCAATCAAAGCCTGCCGCAAAAAGGGGCTTTTCTAGGTCATCGTCCCGTCGCTTCAAAAGGGCAGGGCGAGGAATGGAGGCAAGGACATGAATATCGAAAAATACTCCGAACGCGTGCGCGGTTTTCTGCAATCCGCACAGACTTACGCTCTCGGTGAAGGCCACCAGCAATTCGGTGCCGAGCACATCCTGAAGGTTCTGCTCGATGACGAGCAGGGCATGGCTGCCTCGCTGATCGAGCGGGCAGGAGGCGATGCCAAGAAGGCGCGCCTTGCCAATGATGCGGCACTTGCAAAAATGCCAAAGGTTTCCGGCGGAAACGGCCAGATTTATCTCTCCCAGCCGCTGGCCAAGGTGTTCAAAACCGCCGAGGAGGCCGCGAACAAGGCGGGCGACAGTTTTGTCACCGTCGAACGGTTGCTTCTGGCGCTGGTGATTGAAAAATCCGCCTCGACGGCCAAGACGCTCGAAGGCGCCGGTGTGACGCCAAACGGGCTGAACGAAGCCATCAATGAAATCCGCAAGGGACGCACTGCCGACAGCGCCAGCGCCGAGGAGGGCTATGACGCGCTGAAGAAGTATGCGCGTGACCTGACGGCGGACGCCCGTGACGGCAAGCTCGATCCGGTGATCGGCCGTGACGACGAGATCTCGCCGTACCATTCAGGTGCTGTCGCGCCGGACCAAGAACAACCCCGTGCTGATCGGTGAACCCGGCGTCGGCAAGACCGCGATTGCCGAGGGTCTGGCGCTCAGGATTGTCGACGGTGATGTGCCGGAGAGCCTGAAGAACAAGAAGCTGATGGCGCTCGATATGGGGGCGTTGATTGCAGGCGCGAAGTATCGTGGTGAATTCGAAGAACGGCTGAAGGCGGTGCTGAACGAGGTGCAGTCCGAAAACGGCAATATCATCCTGTTCATCGACGAGATGCACACGCTTGTCGGTGCCGGCAAGGCCGACGGTGCGATGGATGCGTCGAACCTCTTGAAGCCTGCTCTGGCTCGCGGTGAGCTGCATTGCGTCGGCGCCACCACGCTCAATGAGTACCGCCAGCATGTGGAAAAGGATGCCGCCCTTGCCCGTCGCTTTCAGCCGGTTATGGTTGATGAGCCGACGGTGGAGGATAGCATCTCGATCCTGCGCGGTCTGAAGGAGAAATACGAACAGCATCATCAGGTGCGCATCTCCGACAGCGCGCTTGTGGCCGCCGCGACACTGTCGAACCGCTACATCACCGACCGCTTCCTGCCGGACAAGGCCATCGACCTGATGGACGAGGCGGCAAGCCGGGTGCGCATGCAGATAGATTCCAAGCCGGAAGAGTTGGATGAGCTCGACCGCAGGATCATCCAGCTCAAGATTGAGCGCGAGGCTCTGAAGAAGGAAACGGACACGGCGTCGAAGGACCGTCTCTCAAAGCTTGAGGGCGAACTTGCCTCGTTGGAAGAAGAGGCCGATACGCTGACGGCCCGCTGGCAGTCGGAGAAGAACAAGCTCAACCGGGCGGCGGATCTGAAGAAACAGCTGGATGCAGCCCGTAACGAACTTGCGATTGCCCAGCGCGGTGGCGAGTTCCAGAAGGCGGGCGAACTGGCCTATGGCACGATCCCGAAGCTGGAAAAGGAACTGGTGGAAGCCGAATCCGAGGACAATACAGTGACCGATTCGATCCTGCAGGAAGTTGTTACGCCGGATAACATCGCCCAGGTGGTCTCCCGCTGGACCGGCATTCCTGTCGACAAGATGCTGGAAGGCGAGCGTGACAAGCTGCTGCGCATGGAAGATGAACTGGCCCGTTGGGTTGTCGGTCAGGGCGATGCCGTGCAGGCAGTCTCCCGATCCGTTCGTCGAGCGCGGGCTGGATTGCAGGATCCGAACCGGCCGATCGGCTCGTTCATTTTCCTCGGCCCTACCGGCGTCGGCAAGACCGAACTGACCAAATCGCTGGCCCGTTTCCTGTTCGACGATGATACGGCGATGGTGCGTATGGACATGTCGGAATATATGGAAAAGCACTCCGTTGCCCGCCTCATCGGTGCGCCTCCCGGCTATGTCGGCTATGACGAGGGCGGGCTGCTGACGGAAGCGGTGCGGCGTAGGCCGTATCAGGTGGTTCTGTTCGATGAGATCGAAAAGGCCCATCCGGACGTCTTCAATGTGCTGCTGCAGGTGCTTGACGACGGGCGGCTGACGGACGGTCAGGGCCGCACGGTTGATTTCCGCAACACCATCATCATCATGACCTCGAACCTAGGGTCGGAATTCCTGACCCAGCTCGGCGATGATCAGGATAGTTCGGTGGCGCGCGATCAGGTGATGGACGTGGTTCGGGCATCGTTCAGGCCCGAATTCCTGAACCGTGTGGACGATATCATCCTGTTCAACAGGTTGCATCGTGACGATATGGGCGCGATTGTCGACATCCAGCTCGGCAGGCTCGAAAATCTGCTCTCGGACCGCAAGATCGAGATCGACTTGACACCGGGTGCTCGAAACTGGCTGGCTGAAAAGGGCTACGACCCAGCTTATGGCGCGCGCCCCTGAAGCGCGTGATCCAGACGGCGGTTCAGGACCCGCTGGCCGAGAAGATCCTCGGCGGCGAGATTTCCGACGGGGCCCATATCAAGGTCGACGCCGGGTCTGACCGGCTGCTGTTTTCACTCAGTGCCGCGGCCTTGAGGGACGTCGCCTGAACGACCACAGCTATGGCGTCGGACGAGACCGACTAAGAATGAACCCTCGCAATCGTTGCGGGGTGTTTTCATTTCGACTTGCGATGTCGGGATGGAGTATCCGGCCATAAGTTGTGCTGAAAGCGGTCAGCCGCCCCTGCTTGACGCGACCTGAGACGCGCCTTCATTGCCGAGCAGGGCGTCGATGCGTTTGCGCTCGGATTCGAAACGGGCGAGGTTTGCCCCGTCAAGCGCGTCAGAATTCGGGAAGCGGATCTTCATCGGGTCGACCTTGGTGCCATTGACCATGACCTCGTAGTGTAGATGCGGACCTGTGACCAGGCCGGTTGCGCCGACATAGCCGATGAGCTGGCCCTGTTTTACCCGCGCGCCTTCCTTGACCGCCGGTGCGATCTTGCTCTGGTGGTTGTACGAGGTTTCATAGCCATTGGCGTGCCGGATAATGGTCTGGTTGCCATATCCGGAGGAAGACCAGCCTGCTTTCTCGACGATGCCATCGCCGGCGGCAATGATCGGCGTGCCGGTGCGTGCGGCCCAGTCCACGCCGCTGTGCATGCGAGCATATTTGAGCACCGGATGACGGCGCATTCCAAAACCGGAAGTGAACTTGCCGTTGGGAACCGGATTGCGCAACAGGAAGCGGCGAATGCTCCGGCCGTTCTTGTCGTAAAAGTCGGTCGCCCCTGTTTTCGGGTCGCGGAACCGGTAGAGCCTGATATCTTCGCCGCCGATATTGGCCTGGATATAGAAGAGCTCGGAGGTATCGGTGGCCCGTCCGTTCGCGTCGGAGTCGGAAAAGAACAGCTCAAGCTGGTCGTCCGGCGAGGCCATCGACTGCAAATCAACCTTGCTTGCGAGCAGGTTGATGAGCTGGCTGGCCATATCCTTGGTCAGCCCGTATGTCAGCATAGCGCGAAACACACCGTCATAAACGCGCACCGGCTTTTGGGTTAAGCCAAGCAGAAGATCGCTTTCGTCGGCAGACGCGTTGGCTACGGCATCACTCATCGGCGGCTCGACGCCTTTCATGAAGCGGCCATCGTCGTTGAGCGCCATCGTCATCAGATGGTTGCCTTCGCGGTAAAGGCTGAGACGAACCACGCGCATATTACGCCCCATGCGCATCAAGCCGATACGCAGCGTATCTCCGCCTTCAAGCATCGGGGAATCCGTGCTCTCCTCGATAAGGCGGCCCAGTTCGCTTGCCAGCGCAGCAGGATATCCGGCTGCGACGAGGAATGCCTGTCCTTCGACACGCTGGCGGACCGGCAGAATGTCATCGTTGAAGTCTTGGGTGAAGACGGACTGCTGGGCACTGACTGAGACATTTTCATCGACAATCTGCGCTGCCATTGCCGGTTTGAGCGGGAGCAGGACCTGTTCAGGTTCGAAACGATCCGGATCCACATAGCTGAGCATCGAAATGTCATCGACGCTGTTGTGCAGGACGGTTTCATTGGCAAGGATTGTTTTCTCGATCTCCTCCGTCGAAAGACCGGCAGCGAAGGGCATGTCGGGTTTCGTCGTGGGGAAGGGCGTGAACTTGAGCTCGACCTCACCGCCGACATCCGTATCGTAGATCACGTCCGCGGTGCTTGGTGACGTGCCCGTCCGCTCCGTGGTCGAGAACACTTCAAAGGGATCAAATGCCGGGTAGTCCGGTGTCTTGCCGTAATTGGCGGCCAGCGCCATTCTCACTTCGGAGAAAGGCTCATAGTGGATGACATCACGATCGCCCTGCCGCATGGCTGTCGGCACCTGAAGCACACGGCGGTTGGATGGCTTGGCGATT